>NZ_CP183834.1:0-1200067 GCF_049675895.1 Ampullimonas aquatilis
TCACAAAGTGCTTGACGGTTTTAATAGAAGTGTCCATAATCTCGTTTCTCTGCTGCACATGCAGCGACGCGAAACGAAGCGAAAGCAAGTCAAGCGAGCGATCTTTAAAAATTGAACAGCCGATAAGTGTGGGCGCTTTATGGAAATGCCGGCCACTCGCAAGAGTGGTCAACTAAAGTCAATAAAGTCGCTCACACCAAGTAATGTACAAGGTTTTTAGTAATAAAGACCTGTCAGTATTTTGAGTGAGTAATGAATCTCGCAAGAGATTCACGTAGATTAACCATCTACAAACAGGAATTAAACTGAAGAGTTTGATCCTGGCTCAGATTGAACGCTGGCGGCATGCCTTACACATGCAAGTCGAACGGCAGCACGGGAGCAATCCTGGTGGCGAGTGGCGAACGGGTGAGTAATACATCGGAACGTGCCCAGTAGTGGGGGATAACTACGCGAAAGCGTAGCTAATACCGCATACGCTGTGAGCAGGAAAGCGGGGGATCGCAAGACCTCGCGCTATTGGAGCGGCCGATGTCAGATTAGCTAGTTGGTGGGGTAAAAGCTCACCAAGGCGACGATCTGTAGCTGGTCTGAGAGGACGACCAGCCACACTGGGACTGAGACACGGCCCAGACTCCTACGGGAGGCAGCAGTGGGGAATTTTGGACAATGGGGGCAACCCTGATCCAGCCATGCCGCGTGTGCGAAGAAGGCCTTCGGGTTGTAAAGCACTTTTGGCAGGAACGAAACGGTTTGCGTTAATACCGCGAACTAATGACGGTACCTGCAGAATAAGCACCGGCTAACTACGTGCCAGCAGCCGCGGTAATACGTAGGGTGCAAGCGTTAATCGGAATTACTGGGCGTAAAGCGTGCGCAGGCGGTTATATAAGACCGATGTGAAATCCCCGGGCTCAACCTGGGAACTGCATTGGTGACTGTATAGCTAGAGTGTGTCAGAGGGGGGTAGAATTCCACGTGTAGCAGTGAAATGCGTAGAGATGTGGAGGAATACCGATGGCGAAGGCAGCCCCCTGGGATAACACTGACGCTCATGCACGAAAGCGTGGGGAGCAAACAGGATTAGATACCCTGGTAGTCCACGCCCTAAACGATGTCTACTAGTTGTTGGGGGGGTAACCTCTTAGTAACGCAGCTAACGCGTGAAGTAGACCGCCTGGGGAGTACGGTCGCAAGATTAAAACTCAAAGGAATTGACGGGGACCCGCACAAGCGGTGGATGATGTGGATTAATTCGATGCAACGCGAAAAACCTTACCTACCCTTGACATGCCACTAACGAAGCAGAGATGCATTAGGTGCTCGAAAGAGAAAGTGGACACAGGTGCTGCATGGCTGTCGTCAGCTCGTGTCGTGAGATGTTGGGTTAAGTCCCGCAACGAGCGCAACCCTTGCCAATAGTTGCTACGAAAGGGCACTCTATTGGGACTGCCGGTGACAAACCGGAGGAAGGCGGGGATGACGTCAAGTCCTCATGGCCCTTATGGGTAGGGCTTCACACGTCATACAATGGTCGGTACAGAGGGTTGCCAAGCCGCGAGGTGGAGCCAATCCCAGAAAACCGATCGTAGTCCGGATTGCAGTCTGCAACTCGACTGCATGAAGTCGGAATCGCTAGTAATCGCGGATCAGCATGTCGCGGTGAATACGTTCCCGGGTCTTGTACACACCGCCCGTCACACCATGGGAGTGGGTTTTACCAGAAGTAGTTAGCCTAACCGCAAGGAGGGCGATTACCACGGTAGGATTCATGACTGGGGTGAAGTCGTAACAAGGTAGCCGTATCGGAAGGTGCGGCTGGATCACCTCCTTTCTAGAGTCAGCATGAAAGTAAGGCGTCCACACTTATCGGTTAGTTCAGTGTTACAGCCATGGGTCTGTAGCTCAGTTGGTTAGAGCACCGTCTTGATAAGGCGGGGGTCGTTGGTTCGAGACCAACCAGACCCACCATAGTAAATCAAGCGGTCCCGTGAATGGGTGCGTGAGAAATACGGGGGTTTAGCTCAGCTGGGAGAGCACCTGCTTTGCAAGCAGGGGGTCAACGGTTCGATCCCGTTAACCTCCACCATTTATTTGGTGATGGGAATAGTTGTTAGATGTCAGTGCTTAATGAGTGCTGACATCTGACTGCTGTCAGAAAGGCTGTGCATGTTCTTTAACAATTTGGAGTAGTAGTAAATGTGTGTTAACGATGAGCGAAAGCGACATTGTTGACCACGGGTTGTGATTGTATCAACCTATTCTTTTTAAAGTAGTTCTCAAAGATTTAGAGACTTAACTAAAGGAATACGGCACAACGTGACACTCAAAACTTATGATGGGGTTGTTTCGAAAGAGACGATTTCGTTATAGGGTCAAGCGAATAAGTGCATATGGTGGATGCCTTGGCGATTACAGGCGATGAAGGACGTTGTAGCTTGCGATAAGCTGCGGGGAGTGAGCAAACACACTTTGATCCGCAGATTTCCGAATGGGGAAACCCGGCCCTTTGGGTCATCTCTTCCTGAATACATAGGGAAGTTGAAGCGAACCTGGTGAACTGAAACATCTAAGTAGCCAGAGGAAAAGAAATCAACCGAGATTCCGAAAGTAGTGGCGAGCGAAATTGGAACAGCCTGCAAGATTTAGCATCAGTGTTAGTGGAACGGAATGGAAAGTCCGGCCATAGTGGGTGATAGCCCCGTACGCGAAAACACCGGTGTGGAACTAGGCTTGCGACAAGTAGGGCGGGACACGTGAAATCCTGTCTGAACATGGGGGGACCATCCTCCAAGGCTAAATACTCGTAATCGACCGATAGTGAACCAGTACCGTGAGGGAAAGGCGAAAAGAACCCCGGGAGGGGAGTGAAATAGATCCTGAAACCGTATGCATACAAACAGTCGGAGCCTCGTAAGGGGTGACGGCGTACCTTTTGTATAATGGGTCAGCGACTTACATTCAGTAGCAAGCTTAACCGAATAGGGGAGGCGCAGGGAAACCGAGTCCGAATAGGGCGTTCAGTTGCTGGGTGTAGACCCGAAACCGGATGATCTACTCATGGCCAGGGTGAAGGTGCGGTAACACGCACTGGAGGCCCGAACCCACTAACGTTGAAAAGTTAGGGGATGAGCTGTGGGTAGGGGTGAAAGGCTAAACAAATCCGGAAATAGCTGGTTCTCTCCGAAAACTATTTAGGTAGTGCCTCAAGTATCACCATCGGGGGTAGAGCACTGTTATGGCTAGGGGGTCATCGCGACTTACCAAACCATTGCAAACTCCGAATACCGATGAGTGCGAGCTTGGGAGACAGACGCCGGGTGCTAACGTCCGACGTCAAGAGGGAAACAACCCAGACCGCCAGCTAAGGTCCCTAATATATGCTAAGTGGAAAACGAAGTGGGAAGGCTAAAACAGTCAGGAGGTTGGCTTAGAAGCAGCCATCCTTTAAAGAAAGCGTAATAGCTCACTGATCGAGTCGTCCTGCGCGGAAGATGTAACGGGGCTAAGCATATAACCGAAGCTGCGGATCCTAGATTCATTTCTAGTGATGGTAGGAGAGCGTTCTGTAAGCCTGTGAAGGTGTCTTGTAAAGGATGCTGGAGGTATCAGAAGTGCGAATGCTGACATGAGTAGCGATAAAGGGGGTGAAAAGCCCCCTCGCCGTAAGCCCAAGGTTTCCTACGCAACGTTCATCGGCGTAGGGTGAGTCGGCCCCTAAGGCGAGGCTGAGAAGCGTAGCTGATGGAAAACAGGTTAATATTCCTGTACCGATGTTAAGTGCGATGTGGGGACGGAGAAGGTTAGGTCAGCCGGGTGTTGGATGTCCCGGTTTAAGCGTGTAGGTGTGCTCCTTAGGCAAATCCGGGGGGCTTAACTGAGGCGTGATGACGAGGCGGCTTGCCGCTGAAGTGACTGATACCCTGCTTCCAAGAAAAGCCACTAAGCTTCAGCTTAACACGACCGTACCGCAAACCGACACAGGTGGGCGAGATGAGTATTCTAAGGCGCTTGAGAGAACTCGGGAGAAGGAACTCGGCAAATTGGTACCGTAACTTCGGGATAAGGTACGCCCTTGTAGAGTGAAGATCCTTGCGATCGGAGCTCGAAGGGGTTGCAATAAAATGGTGGCTGCGACTGTTTAATAAAAACACAGCACTCTGCAAACACGAAAGTGGACGTATAGGGTGTGACGCCTGCCCGGTGCCGGAAGATTAAATGATGGGGTGCAAGCTCTTGACTGAAGTCCCGGTAAACGGCGGCCGTAACTATAACGGTCCTAAGGTAGCGAAATTCCTTGTCGGGTAAGTTCCGACCTGCACGAATGGCGTAACGATGGCCACACTGTCTCCTCCCGAGACTCAGCGAAGTTGAAATGTTTGTGATGATGCAATCTACCCGCGGCTAGACGGAAAGACCCCGTGCACCTTTACTGTAGCTTTACATTGGACTTTGAACCGATCTGTGTAGGATAGGTGGGAGGCTTTGAAGTGGGGACGCTAGTTCTCATGGAGCCAACCTTGAAATACCACCCTGGTTTGTTTGAGGTTCTAACCTTGGCCCGTTATCCGGGTTGGGGACAGTGTATGGTAGGCAGTTTGACTGGGGCGGTCTCCTCCCAAAGTGTAACGGAGGAGTTCGAAGGTACGCTTGGTACGGTCGGACATCGTGCCTAAAGTGCAATGGCAAAAGCGTGCTTAACTGCGAGACTGACAAGTCGAGCAGGTGCGAAAGCAGGACATAGTGATCCGGTGGTTCTGTATGGAAGGGCCATCGCTCAACGGATAAAAGGTACGCCGGGGATAACAGGCTGATACCGCCCAAGAGTTCATATCGACGGCGGTGTTTGGCACCTCGATGTCGGCTCATCACATCCTGGGGCTGTAGCCGGTCCCAAGGGTATGGCTGTTCGCCATTTAAAGTGGTACGTGAGCTGGGTTTAAAACGTCGTGAGACAGTTTGGTCCCTATCTGCCGTGGGCGTTGGAAGTTTGAGGGGGCCTGCTCCTAGTACGAGAGGACCGGAGTGGACGAACCTCTGGTGTACCGGTTGTCACGCCAGTGGCATCGCCGGGTAGCTAAGTTCGGAAGAGATAACCGCTGAAAGCATCTAAGCGGGAAACTCGCCTCAAGATGAGACTTCCCGGAGACTCGATCTCCCTAAAGGGTCGTTCAAGACCAGGACGTTGATAGGCTGGGTGTGGAAGCGCAGTAATGCGTTAAGCTAACCAGTACTAATTGCCCGTGAGGCTTGATCCTATAACGAAATTACCACCTCATCAGTTGGTGTCATAGTGTGATACTCACAACCTGTAAAATTTACTACACTCCCAATTGGACTTGCCCGCTAAGCAGCAGTCAACCTTCTTAGCCTGATGACCATAGCGCGTTGGAACCACCCCTTCCCATCCCGAACAGGACCGTGAAACGACGTAGCGCCGATGATAGTGCAGATTCCTGTGTGAAAGTAGGACATCGTCAGGCTTCCTTATTGAAAAGCCCTCACCTCACCGTGAGGGCTTTTTGCATTGGACTTTTGCTGGATGCTGATGAGGGGCTTTGCGCTACGCTGGTGAGGTAGCGCAAGCCTGATTGAAAGGGGGTGGGTTGTTTATTTCCCCCAGCTGTCTTTGAGGGTGACGATGCGGTTGAAAACCGGGCTTCCTGGCTTTGAGTCGATGCGGTCGGCCACAAAGTAGCCGTGTCGTTCAAACTGGTAGCGCGTTTCTGCCACCGCTTGGCTCAGACTCGGTTCCAGGTAGGCTTGGATGATGCGCCTTGAGCCTTCATTGAGATGCGCCAGAAAGTCCTGACCGCCACCATCCGGCTGCGCAACTTTGAATAAACGATCGTATAGCCTTACCTCCGCCTTCATGCTCCCCTTCTCCGATATCCAGTGAATGTTGCCTTTCACTTTGTATAAGTCGGCTCCGGGGGTGAAGCTATTTATCTACAGTTTGTTCATAGTAGGTTACTGACAGGAAGCGGATAGGGATCTTGATCAACTTAACCGGGCCGTGAGGAATATTGCCGTCAAAGGTGAGGGAATCACCAGATTCCAATGTATAAATCTGATCTCCGTGTCTGTATTCGATCTTTCCCTGTAGCATGTGAATGAACTCGGTACCCTCGTGCTGAAATGTCGGAAACACTTCACTTTCATCATCCATGCTGATGAGAAAAGGTTCAAAGAGCTTTTTTGGACCTTGATCGTAGGCTAGCAAATGGTAAGTATGGCCCTTCTTTGTGCCTCTGCGTACCACTTCCATTCCTTCCCCTTTTTTAACCAGCTGAGCTTTACTCTGCGGTACATCAAATTCGCTAAACAAGGTTGAAAGTTTCATGCCGAGCGCTTTTGCAATTCGCTGCAAAGAGTCGAGGCTACAAGATACTTGGCCATTTTCAATTTTGGACAGCATACCGCGGCTGACATCGGCCAATTCAGCGACATCCGAAATGGTCAGATGATTCTTGAGCCGTTGAGATTTAATCATCGAACCTAAATGAGCATCCAGAGTACTGAGATTATTTTTTTCGTCATTCATAAAAAATTGTGTTGACAAGCAAGAATAAAATATTCATCATGAGAAACATTGATGCTTCACATGAAACAGGAATTGCTTTTACCAAAGCATAGTACTTATTTAAGCAATGCATGAAATGAAATCGATGACATGTATTAAATCAGCCAACTTAGTAGCGGATAATAAAAGCCTTTTCATTTCACTGTAAAGAAAAATGCAAAACGAACATACCGTTACCTTGATTTTGTCATGCCCTGATCGCGTAGGGATTGTTGCTGCTGTTAGCCAATTCATTGCCGAGCGCCAAGGCTGGATTGTTGAGTCGAACTATCACTCGGATATTGCTTCGGGTCAGTTTTTCATGCGCAATGTGATTTTGGGTAAGTCACTGAAACAAGGCTTGGAGGAGTTCAGTGCTTCGTTCAAAGCGATTGCTGATCAGTTTCAGATGAGTTGGCAATTGGTCGATTCTTTGCAGAAAAAACGGGTTGTGCTCTTGGTAAGTAAGCAGGACCATTGTTTGGTAGATCTACTGTATCGCTGGAAGGCCAAAGAGTTTGATATTGAAATTCCGTGTGTGATTTCCAATCATGCGGATCTACGCAGTTATGTTGAATGGCATGGCATCCCTTACCACCATATTCCTGTCATGCCAGAAACCAAAATACAGGCATACAACGAGGTCATGCAGAGAATTGATGAAGTTGCCGCCGATGTGATTGTGCTGGCGCGCTACATGCAAATTCTGTCACCTGAAATGTGCAGCAAGTATCCAGGCAAAGTTATTAATATTCACCATAGCTTTCTACCTTCATTTATTGGCGCCAAACCCTACCATCAGGCTTTTGAGCGTGGTGTAAAACTGATTGGTGCAACCTGTCATTATGTGACCGAAGAACTTGATCAAGGGCCCATCATTGAACAGGATGTCGTACGAGTAGATCACGGTGATACCGCAGAAGATTATGTGCGCTATGGCCGTGATGTTGAGAAAGCGGTACTTGCACGAGGTTTGAAATCTCATCTCGAAGACCGTGTCATTATTAACGGTCATCGTACCGTTGTGTTCCGTTAGCGATTGCCATGCCCATAGGACTACTTAAATTTGCCTTCAGTAAAGCACATCCTGAACCAAGGATGTTTAAACAACATGATAAATTGAAGCAGTCCTATGATGTTGTCATCATCGGTGCCGGTGGTCATGGTCTGGCTTCCGCCTATTATTTAGGGCGCGATCACGGCATCACCAATGTGGCTGTATTGGAAAAAGGTTATATCGGCGGTGGCAATACCGGCCGCAATACAACGATCATCCGATCCAATTATCTAACACCTGAAGGTGTTAAATTTTATGATGAGAGTGTCAAGCTATATCAAGACCTCTCACAAGACTTCAACCTCAATCTGTTTTATTCAAATCGCGGCCACTATACCCTGGCACATACCGACTCAGCCATGCGTACCATGCGTTGGCGTGCCGAGGTCAACAAGCATTATGGTGTGGATAGTGAGGTCGTGGATGCTGCTGCCGTCCATCGTGCCTGCCCACAAATGGACATTGAATGTGCTGGTCACGCGCCGATCATGGGGGCGCTTTATCACGCGCCCGGCTCGATTGCACGGCACGATGCAGTTGCCTGGGGATATGGTCGCGGTGCCGATATGCGTGGTGCCGAAATTCATCAAAAAACAGAAGTTCAATCCATCAAGGTTGAGGGTGGTCGCGTTGTCGGCGTGCAAACCAATCGCGGCTTTATCGCTACCAATAAAGTCATTTGCGCAGTGGCAGGATCGACCCCGAGGATTTTGGATATGGTTGGCCTGCAAAGCCCGATCTATATTCATCCTTTGCAAGCTATGGTGAGTGAGCCTGTCAAGCCCTGGCTCGATGCCATTCTGGTTTCAGGCTCGCTGCATGTCTATGTCAGCCAGACCGCCAGAGGCGAACTCGTCATGGGGGCTGCATTGGATCCCTATGAATTGCATTCAACACGCTCAACCCTCGATTTTGTCGAGGGCTTGTGCAGTCATATGCTCGACATGTTTCCTTTTTTATCGGATGTCAAAATTGTCCGTCAATGGGCTGGTATGGCGGATATGACGCCAGACTTTGCGCCCATCATGGGCAAGACGCCAGTTGAGGGCTTTTATCTGGATGCCGGTTGGGGAACCTGGGGATTCAAGGCAACGCCAGTTGCCGGCAAAACCATGAGCTATACGGTTGCCAATGATCGCAATCATGATCTGATTACCGGTTTTACGCTGGATCGATTCAGTCAATATCAATTGACTGGTGAAAAAGGTGCGGCTTCGGTCGGTCATTAGGAGTCACTATGAAAATCATGATCTGTCCCATCAACGGACCACGACCAGTCAGCGAGTTTATTTATCAGGGTGAATTCAAAAACATGCCCAACCCGGAGCAAGCCAGTGATGAACAATGGGCCAACTATGTGTTCAATAAATCAGGCTCGGCAGCAGTCAAACATGAATGGTGGTATCACAGTCCATCGGGTGTCTGGTTCATTGCTCAGCGCAATACCGCAACGGACGCCATCCTTTCCACTTTTTTGTATGCAGATTGGGGCAAGCAGTCATGAGTCGGCTTGAGCAAGTGGCAGGCGAATGGATCAATCGCGCCAAGACATTTCAGTTTCAGTTTGAAGGACGTACTTATCAGGCATATGAAGGCGATACCATTACCTCGGCGTTATTGGCGAATGGTGTCAAGGTGATTGGCCACAGCTTTAAATATCATCGTCCACGTAGTATTTTGTCGATGGCCAATCACGATGTGAATGCCATGATGCAACGGCAAACAACACGTGCCTCCATTCCCAATGTGCGTGGGGATATCACGCCAGTTTTGCCCAATGATATTTTGACTGCAACCAACACCTTTGGTGGTCTGTTGCATGATAAAGCCGCCGTGTTGGACAAGTTTTCCAAACTGCTACCGGTCGGGTTTTACTACAAGGCCTTTCATTCCAGAAAGTGGTTTCCCACCTGGGAAAAAATGTTTCGCCATCTTACCGGCTTGGGTAAAGTAGATTTCAATGCGCCACATTTGCCGACCGCCAAACGCTATGATTTTGCTGATGTCGCCGTGATTGGTGGCGGCCCTTCTGGCTTACAGGCAGCATTGACTGCGGCCAATGCGGGGCATCAAGTGGTTTTGATAGATGAGCAGCAGCAGTTGGGTGGTATGGGCTTGTTTGGATTGACTCAGGATGCCACCTTGAAGCAGGTGTTACTAGAGAGTATCGAGCAAGTCAAACGTCATCCCAACATTCGCATTTATTCGGCCAGCTATGTGGCGGGTTATTACACAGATCATTGGCTACCCATTGTCACAGACAAATTCATTGTGAAGCTGCGTGCCAAGGCGCTCATTGTGGCAACAGGTGCGTATGAACAGCCTGCCGTGTTTCGTCATAATGATCTGCCAGGCATTATGCTGGCATCCGCCGCACAACGATTGATCAGTTCCTATGCGGTTAAACCATTTAGCGAGGTGGTGATATTGGCCGGTAATGACGATGCCTATCGAGCTGCTGCCGACTTACAAAATGTCGGGATCACCATTAAAGCGATTGTTGACCTGCGCGCACAAGCCAGTCTGCCAAATGGATTAAGCGGTCTTGAAAAGATAACGCATTACAAGGGTTATGCCATTGTTGAAGCGTTAAAGGGCCAACAAGACAGCGTCGCTGCGGTCAAGATTGCACCAATTGATGTCAATATGCAATGGCAAGAGACAAAGACTCAAACCATTCCTTGTGATGGTGTCATCATGTCGGTGGGCTGGGCACCGGCCTTGCCATTACTTTACCAGGCAGGCTGCAAAATGCGCTTTGACCAGCAGCTTTCGCAGTTTGTGCCAGACAAGTTGCCCACAGGTATGGTGGCCTGTGGTCGTGCCAACGGCATTTATGGGATTGCATCCCGAATGGCGGATGGTCAACGCGCAGGCAAGATGATCGTGGGTTATTTGGCAGGGCAGTCGCAAGCAGTGGCACGATTGATCGGCAGTGACAATGCGCCTTCCCATCCTTTCCCAATCATTGCTCATCCCAAAGATAAAAACTTTCTCGATTTTGATGAAGACCTGCAGCTCAAAGATTTTTACAACGCCGCGCAAGAAGGTTTTGACAATATTGAATTATTAAAGCGCTTCTCCACCATCGGTATGGGCCCATCGCAGGGCAAGCATGCCAATATGAATGCGATTCGAGTGCTGGCCAAAATTCGCAATGAGCCGATTGAGCAAGTGGGTAGTACAACGGCCCGTCCCATGTTTCATCCCGTGCCGATGGGGCATCTGGCAGGACGCTCCTTTCATGTGGAAAGGGACACGCCATTGCGTGCTCAGCATGATGCCGCACAGGCGGTGTGGATGAGTGCCGGTAACTGGCAGCGTCCAGAGTTTTATCAACAGTCCGGGAAAAGCAAATGGGCTTGTGTGCATGATGAAGTCAATGCGGTGCGTAATAAGGTCGGCCTGATTGATGTGGGCACCTTGGGCAAGATTGACTTGTATGGACCGGACGCTGCGCAATTTTTAGAGCGGGTTTATACCGGCAAGTTTGCCAATATGAAGCCCGGCCGAACTCGCTATGGTTTGCTGCTGGATGACTCGGGTGTGCTGATGGACGATGGCGTGATTGCTCGCCTGGCGGACGATCATTTTTACTTCACCACCACCACATCCAATAGTGCGATTGTCTATCGAGAATTGACGCGTCTCAACACCATGTGGGGACTCAATGTCGGCATCGTCAATTTGACCGGGCATTTTGCGGCAATGAATCTGGCGGGACCCTGGTCAAGAAAAGTGCTGTCCACATTGACGGATTGTGATCTATCACATGCAGGTTTTCCATTTCTGGCGGTACGTGAAGCCAGCGTGCAAGGCGTGTCAGCACGCCTGATGCGCGTGGGCTTTGTGGGTGAGATCGGTTATGAAATCCACGTACCTTACACCCATGGCCAGGCTATTTGGGAAGCGTTGATGCAAGCGGGCAAACCTTATGGCATTCAACCATTTGGGGTAGAGGCGCAGCGTATCTTGCGGCTTGAAAAAGGCCATCTGATCGTGGGTATGGATACCGATGGTCTGACCAACCCCTATCAAGCCAATATGCAATGGGCGCTGGCCATGGACAAGCCCTTTTTTGTGGGACAGCGCTCGTTGCGAGTATTGCAAAAGCAGGTGCTCAAACAAGTGCTGGCAGGTTTTGTCTTGCAAGATGGGCGTGCTGGTATGCCCAAGGATTGTCATTTGATTATTGAACAGGGTGAGATCGCCGGACGCATTACCAGCATCAGTCATTCACCGTCATTGGGTAAGGTGATTGGTCTGGCATTGATTGCGCCGCAACTGGCCAAAGACGGTCAGGTATTTCAGATTCGTCTGGATGATGGTCGTCTGGTTGGCGCGGTGATCACCAAGCCGCCCTTCTATGATCCACAAGGATTGCGTGAAAAATTGGAAGAAGCCAGCCTCACCGCCACCAACACATTGGAGGCTGCATGATGTCCTTGTCATTGAGTATCAAGCCGGTTCATTGTTTTGGTTTAAAGGGCGCGGGCTCGGTCGAATGGCTTATGAATCAAGGTGTGTCGGTGCCCGCCTTGCCCAATTGCTATGGTGTATTTGGCGAGCAGGGTGTGATTGCCAGACTGGCCTATACCGAATTTTATTTTGATGACGTGAATCGCCAGTCCAGCCAGACCTTGCAAAGTCTACTGGGCAAGGGTGTGCAAGTGGCCAGCGGTGGCGTGTATCCAGTCTGTCGTGATGATGTGGTGTTACAGCTCAGTGGTTCACTGGCACATGTCTTATTGGCGCAAGTGTGCAGCTTTCATTTTGCGGCATGGGATATTACCGGCCAACCTTTGATTATGACCAGCATGGTCGGTGTGTCGGTCATCATTTTGCCTTTGCATGGGCGCAGCAACGACGCTGGCCAGGGCAATGAGCCGACGTATCAGGTTGTGTGTGATCCGAGTCTTGCGGTGTACCTGGAAAAAACCTTGCGTGAAGTCATGCAGGATACGTTACAGGAACATGCCTTGATTTAAGTAGGGCGGCAGATTTTGAGTGAATCGTTGTGACTGATTCAGTGTGACTGAGCAACGGTGACTGAGTCGTTGCAATTGAATGAGATTAGTCAAAATTTAAATAGGGTTGTGATCTGATGATGGACACAGGCACAGCAAGATTGAATGCAAGGTTTTTGTTGGTTGACGACCGATTGTCGTGTTACCCGTCTTGTCCCTGACAAGACTACTTATGTTCTAACGGAGGAACATTCATGACCCCAGAGCAGGCTCAGCAGTTTTTCAAGGATCACCAGATCAAGTACATTCTGGCGCAGTTTGTCGATATTCATGGTGCCGCCAAAAGCAAGGCGGTGCCGGTTGAACATCTTGACATGGTGTTGACCGACGGTGCCGGTTTTGCAGGCTTTGCCTTGTGGGGTATGGGCATGCAACCCAACAGCCCCGACTATATGGCCATTGGTGATTTGAGTACGCTGGCTCCCATGCCCTGGCAGCCCGGCTTTGCACGCATGGCCTGCTATGGTCATGTCAAGGGACAGCCTTATGAATATTGTTCAAGGGTGGTCTTGAAGCGTCAGCTTGATGCCTTGGCAGAACAGGGTCTCACCATGTATACCGGCCTGGAGCCAGAGTTCATGCTGTTGGCTCGCCAGCCCGATGGCACCTTGGGCCCGGCCGAGAACAGTGATGATCTGGAAAAACCCTGCTACGACTACAAAGGCCTGTTGCGGCAGGCCGAGTATCTCGACAGGTTGACCCAGGGCTGCAAGGCGGGCGGGCTGGATGTTTACCAGATCGATCATGAAGATGCCAATGGTCAGTTTGAAATCAACTTCACGTATGCCGACGCCTTGAAGAGTGCCGACAATCTGGTCTTCTTCAAGATGGCTGCAAGTGAGATTGCCAGGCAAATGAATATGGTGGCCACCTTCATGCCCAAGCCATTTTCCAATCGTACGGGCACGGGTACGCATTTCCATATTTCATTGGCCAATCAAACCAGCAAAAACCTGTTTCACGATGCCAGTGATAAACATGGTCTTGGCCTGTCGCAAATGGGTTATTGGTTCAGTGGTGGTTTGCTCAAGCATGCGCGCGCACTGGCCGCCATCTGCGCACCGACCATCAACTCATACAAGCGCCTGGTCGTTGGCCGCGCCTTGTCAGGGGCTACCTGGGCACCGGCTTATGTAGCTTATGGCGACAACAACCGGACCGCCTGCGTGCGCATCCCCTATGGTCGAATTGAATTTCGTCTGCCCGATGGCTCATGCAATCCTTATCTGGCCACGGCCGCCATTTTAGCTGCGGGCATGGATGGTGTGGCCAAGCAGATTGATCCGGGTGATCCCATCAATGAAAACCTTTACACCTGGACGCCACAACAGATTGCAGAAAAGGGCATCAGCCTCTTGCCACAAAACCTGGGCGAAGCGATTGCAGCACTGGAAGCCGATAGTGTGATTCAGGCAGCCTTGGGCGACAAGCTGGTGGCCGAGTTCATCAATATCAAGCGGATGGAGTGGGTCGAGTACAGCCGTCATGTGTCGGACTGGGAGCAAAAGCGTTATCTGGAATTTTTCTAGGCGGCGAATCAATCTGTGCAGTTAAGTTGAGCAGTTAAGTTGTGTAATCAAGCGCTTTTATCAGCACTCATGAAAGGCCCTTTAATCCTTTATTTCATTGGTACTCCCTATTAGTACCATTTAAATATGTCTTATTAAGTGCGTAAATATTGGCTCTATTTTTATACATCCAATCAGTATATTTTTTGTGATTGAAAAGTCGAAAGACGGGCAGTGAAAGGAAAAGCCATGTGTGGCATCGTAGGATTGTTGATTAAAAAGCCCGCCATGCGCGAGCAGTTGGGTGAGTTGATGTTGCCGATGTTGATCGGCATGACCGAGCGCGGCCCCGATTCAGCCGGCATGGCCGTCTTTACCGAGCCGGTGGCCAGTGGTCATAAAAAACTCTCGCTCTATAGTGGCGAGGGCCAGGTCGGTGCGAGTTATGACTGGCCCGCTTTACTCGCACGCCTTCAACAAGGTGTGGATGCCAGAGCCGCCATGGATACGGTCGGCAATCATGCTGTGCTTACCATCAACCAATCACCGGCCCGCGTCAAAGCCTGGCTCAAGCACAACGAGCCAATTGTGCACGTGCTCTCAACGGGGAGTGCGATTGATCTCTACAAAGACGTCGGCCTGCCCGCCGATATCGCCGCGCGCTATGCCTTTACCCAACTGCAAGGCACGCATCTGGTTGGACATACTCGTATGGCCACCGAGTCGGCGGTGACCCCAGAAAACGCCCATCCCTATACCGCAGGTGAAGACTTCTGTCTGGTGCATAACGGCTCGCTCTCCAACCCGTATCAGATTCGCAAAAAACTGGAACCACTCGGTATTGAATTTGATGGTGACTGCGATACCGAAGCCGCCTGTCGCTACCTCGAATGGCGCATGCGTGAAGGTGATGATCTCGAAGCCGCCTTGCATCAGGGTTTTGAAGCCTTTGATGGTTTTTACACTTTCTTGATGGGCACTGCCGACAAGCTGGCGCTGGTGCGTGATCCCTTTGCCTGCAAACCGGCGGTAGTCGCCGAGACGGATGACTATGTCGCCATCTCTTCGGAGTTTCGCTCACTGGCCAAACTGCCGGGCGTACAACATGCCACCCTGTTTGAACCCAAGCCCGAACACATCTATTCCTGGAGCATTCATGGCTGAGCTATTGATGAATAACGTGATGAGCAACGAGTCCATGGTGACCTTTGATCTGGCAACCACGCCATTGCGTGAGATCAACCAATATCTGCATCAGGCCGAGATGCCCGCCAAGCGTGTGAGCATTACCCATCCCGATGGGGCGCACAATATTGCGGTGGGCTTAAACAGTGAGGTCGATGTCACCATTGAAGGCCATGCAGGTTATTACGCCGCGGGCATGAACCAATTGGCCAATATCACCATCACGGGCAACGCCGGCCCGGGCGTCGCAGAAAACATGATGTCTGGCCAGGTGGTTGTTAAAGGCTTTGCCAGCGTCTCGGCGGGTGCTTCGGCACACGGCGGCTTGCTGGTGATTCAGGGTGATGCATCGCTGCGCTGTGGCATTTCACTCAAGGGTGGTGACATTGTGGTGGGCGGCTCAGTCGGCAGCTTTTCGGCATTTATGGCCCAGGCCGGTCGTCTGGTGATTTGTGGTGACGCCGGTGATGCGCTCGGTGACTCGCTCTATGAGGCAGTCATCTACCTCAAAGGCTCGGTGAAATCGTTGGGTGCCGATGCGCAGTTTGAAGCCATGACACCCGCAGATTACGACGCGGTAGCACAACTGCTCAAGGCAGCCGGGCTTGACCATGATGCCAAGGACTTCAAGCGGATTGCTTCGGCACGCACCTTGTATCACTGGAATGCCGATGCCAATCAGGAGTATTGATTGAAATTTGAATATTGATCTGGCTATCCATGCTGCGGGTATACAGCAAGATATCGATCAACCCTGACTTGGCAAAACGAATCTGAAAACCATCAGTCAATCATCGGAAACCATCATGAACAAGCCCATTGAGATCCATCCTATCCCAGCGCATCCACAACATCTGTCGCGTGAAGAAAGCTGGGGATATGATCGCAAGACGATCGACTATATCCAGCATGCTGCCGCTACCGGCCTGTATGAAATTCGTGGCCTTGGTGCCAAACGCAAGCTGCCGCACTTTGATGACCTGGTATTTCTGGGCGCCTCCATGTCGCGCTATCCGCTCGAAGGCTATCGCGAAAAATGTCATACCAAAACCATCCTCGGTACGCGCTTTGCCAAAAAGCCAATTGAGCTGGATATCCCCATCACGATTGCCGGCATGAGCTTTGGTGCTTTATCGGCCAACGTAAAAGAATCCCTCGGCCGCGCCGCTACCGAAGTCGGCACAACAACAACAACTGGCGATGGCGGCATGACACCCGAAGAGCGTGAATCATCCAGGCTCCTGGTCTATCAATGCCTGCCATCACGCTATGGCTTTAACCCCAATGATGTGCGCAAGGCCAATGCGATTGAAATAGTGATTGGTCAAGGTGCCAAACCGGGCGGCGGCGGTATGTTGCTGGGCCAAAAGGTCAACCCACGGGTTGCCAAAATGCGCACCTTGCCCGAGGGCGTCGATCAACGTTCCGCCTCACGTCATCCAGACTGGACTGGCCCTGATGATCTGGCCATCAAGATCAAGGAGCTGCGTGAGCTGACCGATTGGCAGATCCCCATCTACGTCAAGGTGGGTGCATCACGTACCTTTAACGACGTCAAACTGGCGGTGCATTCCGGTGCCGATGTGGTGGTGCTCGACGGCATGCAGGGTGGTACGGCCGCCAGCCAGAGCTGCTTCATCGAGCATGTGGGCATACCTACCTTGGCCGCGGTAAAGCAAGCAGTCGAAGCGCTGGAAGATTTAAATATGAAAGATCAGGTGCAGCTGATCGTCTCGGGCGGCATTCGTACCGGTGCCGATGTTGCCAAGGCGCTGGCCATGGGTGCTGACGCGGTGGCGATTGGTCAGGGCATTTTGATGGCGCTGGGTTGCAATAGCGATACCTACGTCCAAAATGGTGAACATTATTCAGCCGTGGAAGACTATGCCAAACTTGGCACTACGCCTGGCTTTTGTCACCATTGTCATACCGGTAAATGCCCGGTCGGCGTGACTACGCAGGATGCGATATTGGAGCAACGCCTGCAACCCGATGTCGGTGCGCGTCGTGTCAAAAACTATCTGAAAACCCTCAATATGGAATTGACCACCATTGCCCGTGCCTGTGGCAAACAGAATGTGCACCATCTGGAACGCGAAGATCTGGTCGCCTTGACGATTGAGGCCGCCGCCATGTCTGGCATACCTTTGGCGGGGACTAACTGGATTCCTGGAAAAGGGTTTTGATGGTAGTCGAAAAATAAATATAAGTCGCCTAGCTTACTCAAGCGTTTGTAAAAATAAAAAACCGGACTGGCCAGTCCGGTTTTTATAAAATCTTATCAAGTTAAAATTTAAATAATTACCGTACAACTTTTATTCAAGCAAATATCAACCAAACAGTTTGCGCACCTTTTGCAATAAGGGCGCAATGTACTTGGTCATGAATGAATCTTCATTGATGCGCGGTGTGTTTTCGGTATACAAACGTGGCTGAACCAGTGGGTCACTACCTTCCATTTGGCTTGGCTGATCCAGTTGCGGCAACAGGGCACTGCTGCCAAACAGCTGTTCATCTTCCGAGGTTTTCGTCCAGCTGTTTTTGGGGGCTTTGCTGCGGGTGTCCTTTTTGCCCAAATGCGCGTTATCGCGCAAGGCGTCTAGCGCCTTGCCAATTTCGGCATCAATAAAAGCTTCATAGCGTTTGCGATCCGGATCTTTGCTTGCGAGTTTGGCCGCCGCTGCGCTGACGGACGGACTGGCTTCAGATTGGGTCGAGGTGGTGGGTGTGGTTGATGTTGTACGGGTTGCGCTGGCGGTTGCAGTTGAACTGATATTGGCAGCTTCGTCAGGCGCGGATAAATTCTGTGTCGTCAGATCTTCCAGATAGTCCGAGTTGGCCATGATGGTGACCGGATCATTGGCATCTTTGCGCAAATAATTGTCGATTTCTTCAACGCTGGGCTCATCTGCCATGATCGAAACTTCTTCGTCCAGCTCGCCAATCGGTTCGGCCATCATGATTTCATATACAAAGCCATTTTTCAGCAGTTTATCCAGCGCCAGGTTGATCCGTTCCGACCTGATCACGCTGCTCATGCTGTACAGCTCGCCGATATTGCGCTTGCCATTTACCCAAATCAAAACCTGTCGCTCGGATTGGGTCAGCGTGCGGCTGCGATGGCGAATTTCCAGCAGGCCTTGCGGGGTGCGATCAAAAAGGGTTCCCAGATTCATTTTTCATATCCTCAACTCGAGCCGCTATGGTACGCAGTAAGTCTTCGTCAAAGAATGGAATTTGGCACATCAACCGAAAGTTTTTTCATCAGCCGACAAGCCATTGCCTTACAAGACCAAGTTAGCGATGACGGATTGACGGCTATCTAACGGCAAATTTGGCACAAACCATAATTTGCCGCATGATGGCCGGTGAGGCGATGATTTCTAGCAATGAATCGGGTTACAACAACAACCAATCAATATGCTCCCACAAGTGATACTGATGTAGGGTATATGATCATTCTGCCTGTTCAGGTGCGTAATATATGACCCACTAAAAATACCCTATAGGACTATCTATTATCCACTTAAATAAATTAATTAGGGTCAGAGTCAAATTAAACGAGAAATAATTAGCGGAAATTTGACTCTGACCCTAATTTGAGTTTTTTTAAGGTTTGAGCTCGGCCAGGGTGAGTTTGAGGCCGGTTTGCCAGTCGGGCAGGGTAAAGCCAAAGCGGGCTTCAATCGCGCTCAGATCCAGCCGGGAATTCGCGGGGCGTTTGGCGGGCAGGGGATATTCACTCGCCGGAATCGGCAGAATCTGTCTCACCCTGGGTTCAGGTGCCAAACCTTGCAGGCGTGCCTGTTCAACAATTGCCTCGGCAAAGCCATGCCAGTTGGTCACACCGTGTGGAGACAGGTTGTAAATGTCCGATTTGAAAGTACCCGCGACACGTTCGCGCAGCGCAATCTGAATTGCCTGAGCCGTCACATCGGCAATCAGCCGTGCCGGAGTCGGGGCACCGTATTGGTCGGCCACCACTTTCAATTCTTCGCGCTCAGCGGCCAGGCGCAAAATTGTCTTCATGAAGTTTTTGCCATGGGCAGCATAAACCCAGGTGGTGCGAAAAATCAGCCAGTCGCCACCGGCGGCTTCAATCGCCATATCACCCACCAGTTTGGAACGGCCATACGCAGCCAGCGGACTGGGCAATTCATCTTCACGATGCGGCTGATCACCGGTGCCATCAAACACATAATCGGTGGAATAGTGAATCAGCAACGCGCCAATCTTTTTGGCTTCGGCTGCCAATACGGCGGGTGCGGTGCCATTGATGGTGGTCGCCAGGGCTTCTTCTTCTTCGGCCTTGTCCACGGCGGTATAAGCAGCCGCATTGACAATCACATTGGGTTTAAAAGATTGCACCAGTGCGGGCAAACTATTGGGCTGACTCAAGTCTGCTTCGGTACGGCCACAGATTTTCACCTCGCCCAAGGGCAAGAGGCTGCGCGCCAGTTCAAACCCAACCTGTCCACTTTGGCCAGTCACCAGAATTTTGATCGATGGTTTCATCAATAGTCCTCAGGCTCAGGCGTAGGTTTCGCACTGGGCGAGGGGAATGCCGTTTTCATCTTTGGGTTTGAGCAAAGGGGTAATGCCTTCGAGCGGCCATTCAATGCCCACCGCTGGGTCATTCCACAACAGGCTGCGCTCGTGTTCGGGCGCCCAGTAGTCGGTGGCCTTGTAGAGAAAATCGGCCTCGTCCGAGATCACCACAAAGCCATGTGCAAAGCCGGGTGGAATCCAGAACATGCGTTTGTTTTCTTCCGACAATTCCACGCCAGCCCATTGGCCAAAAGTGGGGGATGATTTGCGCATATCCACGGCAGCGTCATACACCGCGCCACGCGTGCAACGCACCAGTTTGCCTTGGGCCTGCTGAATCTGATAATGCATGCCGCGCAATACGCCCTTGGCCGAATGCGAATGATTGTCCTGCACAAACTTGAGCGTCACACCGGTTTTTTCGTGGAAGGTGCGTTCGTTGAAACTCTCGTAAAAATAACCGCGCGCATCGCCAAAAACCTGCGGCTCAATAATCAGCAAATCGGGAATTGAAGTAGGAATGATCTTCATGAGGAAATTTCCTGGATGGGAATGATTCTATGTGGGAATGTTTGGATTTTACTGCTTTGCGCGTGGCGCTAATGCGGCCAGCCTGCTGCTGTCACCAACCTGTGCGGCAAACTCTGCAACGGCTTGAGCGCACAGATTGGTGACAGTCTTACATCAAAATACCTTGTCTTCCAAAAGGCGCATCAAATACTGGCCGTAACCGCTCTTTTTGAGTGGTGTTGCCAAAATTTCAAGCTGCTCGTTGCGGATCCAGCCAGAGCGCCAGCAAATTTCTTCCGGACAGGCAATTTTCAAGCCCTGACGTTTTTCCAGCGTTTGAATAAACTGACCGGCTTCAATCAACGAGTCATGCGTGCCGGTATCCAGCCAGGCATCGCCGCGCCCCATCAATTGCACATTGAGTTGGTCGCGTTCCAGATAAATCTTGTTCAGATCGGTAATTTCCAGCTCGCCACGCAGCGATGGCTTGAGGTCACGCGCAAACTGCACCACCTGCTGGTCATAAAAATACAAGCCAGTCACTGCGTAACGGCTCTTGGGTTTGGTGGGCTTTTCTTCCAATGACAGTACTTTGCCGTTGGCATCAAACTCGGCCACGCCATAACGCTCCGGATCAAGCACGGGGTAGGTGAATACCGTTGCCCCGGTGGTTTGCTCACCCGCCAGCTTGAGCCGCTTGGCCAGGTCGTGCCCGTAAAAAATATTGTCACCCAGTACCAGCGCGGCCGGGCTGTCACCCAAAAAGTCGGCGCCAATCACAAAGGCTTGTGCCAGGCCATCGGGCGAGGGCTGCACCGCGTACTGCAGATTGATGCCCCAGGCCTTGCCGTCACCGAGCAATTGCTCAAAACGTGGTGTGTCCTGCGGGGTGGAGATGATCAAAATATCGCGAATCCCCGCCAACAGCAGCGTCGACAGCGGGTAATAGATCATGGGTTTGTCATAGACCGGCATCAACTGCTTGGATACCGCCAATGTCACCGGATGCAGGCGCGTGCCCGAGCCGCCTGCCAAAATAATGCCTTTACGTTGTGTCATGGTCATTTTCAGAGAAGTTTAAATTCTGGACTTTGCTAAATGGTTAGCTGTTTAGCGATACTGGCAAACCATACACCTCACATAGCTCGCGATGGAGGCGATCACTGGTAAATTCATTCAAGAAATGTTCTCGGCCGGCATTACCCATTTCGTGCAATTGCTCGCGTGTTACCGTGCGTAAAATGTTGACGATCTCTTCAGGCTTGTCTGGCTCAACCAGAAAACCTGTGACACCTTCTTCCACGACTTCGGCCAAACCACCAACGCGTGAAGCAATCACTGCCAAACCGGCGCGCATGGCTTCAACGGCAATCAGGCCAAAACCTTCCCAGCGGGATGGAACGACGATCACATCGGCCATTTCCAGATAAATCGGCATGTTTTCCAGTTTGACCCAGCCGGGGCAGGTGATATTGGGTGGGGTTGCCGGCAAGACAGTGCCATCAATCACGGCGGCACCAATGGCAAAGGCAGTCACTTCATTTTGCATGGTACTCATCGCCGCAAAAAAAACATCAACACCTTTTTGGCGATCAAATCGTCCAATAAAAAGCACGCGCAATCCTGGGCTGTTCCATACTGGCTGAGGTGCGCTGCAGGCGGGCATTTCCCGGGCAATGCCGTTGCGCGCTACAACCAGCTTATCTGTACGAATGCCGACTTCAATCGCGATTTTTTTATCATGATTGGAAATGCAGACAATCTTGTCGCACAGCATAGCCAAAGAACGTTCCACTGATATCACAACCCAGCGTCCAAATGAGGACATCGCGCGATCAAATGCCCAGCCATGAGCACAGTAAATCACCTTTGGGCGATGGCTCGTGAGTGCGAGGAATGGCCTGACAGTTGCCCCGGCAAAGGTACTATGAATGTGCACAATCTGAGGCTTAAGTTCATTTACCAGTTGTTTGACAACCGCGGCCAGCTTAAACGCACGGATAGCCCGTTTGGGCGAGTCTTTGAAGATGGTGACACCAACGCCATCAGGCACAACCAGTTGATCTGCATGAGACTCTGGAACAATCACATGAATCCGGCCAGGCCCAAAAGCGGCGCGTTGCAAAGGCAACAGCTCACGCAAATAAGTGGCCGTCCCACCTTTGACCACTTCGGCGCAATGCAGAATCAGACAACCTTTGTCAGCGGTCACTTTATTTATTGCATCAGTCATCACTAGCCTTTCTGCATGTTGCCACGACTTTTCTAGCCGAGTCCAACCAGGTAAATTGTGCCGCACGCTGCAACCCTTTTTCTGACATGGTTTGCCGGAGCGCGCTATC
This sequence comes from Ampullimonas aquatilis, assembly GCF_049675895.1. Taxonomy (GTDB): domain Bacteria; phylum Pseudomonadota; class Gammaproteobacteria; order Burkholderiales; family Burkholderiaceae_D; genus Ampullimonas; species Ampullimonas aquatilis. The sequence goes on from NZ_CP183834.1 coordinate 22,740, forward strand.
TGTTGCCAGTCTGTTCAATTGTTCGGCCAGACCTTGTGCATCATGAGGATCAAAATAGCGTGCAGCATCACCGCATACCTCAGGAATGGAGGCAGCATTTGAAGCCAGTACGGGGCAGCCCAATGTCATGGCTTCCAGTGGCGGAATACCAAAGCCTTCATAGAGGGATGGAAAAACAAAGCACATGGCTTTGCTGTACAGGGTTTTCAGTTCTTCATCACTCACATAGCCGAGCCAGTGAACCTGATTGTTATCAAGCTGCCCTGCCGACCCAAACACCTTGGCATTGGCACCGCCAGCAATGGCAACATCAAACTGCTTATTGGGTAACAACGCCAGTGCCTGTAAAACCAGCTTGAAGTTTTTATGCGCGGCCATACTGCTCACCGCCAGCACATAGGGCCGTTGCGACAAATTGCTGCGAGTCAAAATGTCCGGACTCTCTGCAACTCGCTGCACATGCTCGCAACCATTGTGTGTCACGCTGATCTTGTTGATATCAATACCAAAACACCGCGCTATTTCTTGACGCGAAAACTCCGAGACAGTCATGATCTGACGCGCCATCTTGCCCAGGGCAGGCATCAAAAAGCGATACCAGGTTCGAAATGCCTTGCTGTATGAAATTGGAATGCGGACGGTTGTCGCATCGTGGATCACCACCACCTGACGGCGCAGCATAAGGGGTGCGGTATTGCACAGGCTCAACAACAGCTGCCCTTGTTTGACTTGCCACGGTAAGACGGTCTGTTCCCAACGCTGACCACCGCATGAGCCCACAGAGCGAAAACTGATTTTGGCAAAAGTAATGGATGGTACAACACCTGGTGGCACCAGGATCTCAAAAGTCAAACCTTTGACGCAATCGTCATTGTCAATCAGCAATTGGTCGATTGCTTTAAGAGTCTCTAATGCAAAGCGATCTACGCCAGTAGAGGCGCGACCAAAAAAACGACCATTGACCAGTATGTTCACAAACAAGACTCATGCTTAAAACAGGAAAGCCACATTCTATCGATAAGACGAGGCATTACTGAAAACGTACTGGCCAGTAAATGAGGAAAATTCATACTTTTTGTGATATTGCGCGGATTTTGATGGGGAGTATGGTAACGCGGAGTAATTTATCCCACTTTGACAGCTCGTGATATTGAGAATTGCCTGACTTTCTAAGGGTGAGTGATTGACAATAGGGTGCTCTAATTAATTTGACTCTGACCCTAATTATTGTTGTTTATTACAACGGTTTGTTTGCCAATCCACAAACAAAAGGGGGAAGCGTTATCGTTATCCCCTGATTATCATCGAGTAATGTTTCACATCATGTTGGGTTGTTGGCATCAAGCTCTATATTAATTTGACCCAAGCCCTGTTTATTCTGCCAGATCAGGAGTGCAAGGTCTTTAGCGCAACATCAGGCGCTGTCAGTACAATCTTGAGCAACGCAGCTGCAGGACCCGTGGGGTTGCGCCGATGTTGCTCCCAGTTTTGTAGTGTCTTGATACTGACTCGCATCAAGCGGGCAAATTCGCTTTGCGACAGCCCGATTTGTTCTCGTACGGCCTTTACATCAGGTGGTGCTACCTTGATTCGGCGCGAGGCAGCGGCTTCTCCATGAGCAATTGCCTTGGCTTCTTTCAGGCTTTGTACTAGGTCATCGAATAATGTCTGTTCCATCTTCATAACTCCTTCACAAATTCACGTAGGAATGCGGTTTCCCGATCAGTTAGATTGTCTTTTTTTGACTTTGGATAAATTAGCAGCATGTAAATCTGATGATCGTCGCTGAGCCAGTAATAAATCACCCGAACCCCGCCGCTCTTGCCACGACCAGGCTGCGCATAACGTAATTTACGGATTCCCCCGCCACCCTTGATGATGTCACCTTGTTCCGGGTTTTCAACCAAAACATTTTGCAGACGAGCGTACTCGTCATCGGTAAGCAAATCGAGAAGCAGGCGAGTGAATGTCGGGGTTTCTATAAATTCCATCTTCTCAATTATACGCCATTGGCGTATGGTCGCAATAACTAAAACAGACTATTGAAAGTTCTTTTGTTGACGTTGCGTCATAAACTGCTTCTCGCTGAATTAAAAATCTGATCCGCCGGTTTGTTTGCTTACACCACAAACAAAAGGGGGGAAGCGTTATCGCTATCCCCCTGATTATTGTCGATTAATGTTTTTTACCGTGCCGCATAATTCGCATCAATCCGCTCGCGGTAAGCGCCGCTTTGAATTATTTGACTCTGACCCTATTTATTGATGTGAGTCAACCATCAAGCGAACTGGTTTGCCAACGCGGCTGAGCATTTCTACCAGTGTATCAATGGTGAACTTGGCAGTCTTTTTGTTTACTACGTCAGAAACTCGTGGACGTGAGACCATGAGTATTTCGGCGACATCGGCTTGTTTCAGGTGATGTTCCGAAATCCAGGTAGTGAGCTCTTCCATCAGTTGTTGTTTTAATAGCTGGGTGTCATTGATCTGTTTCCGAGATGTTGCTTGTAAAAGCTTGGCCTCGTCAGGTGTAAAGCCCAGTTTCAAGAACAGGTTTGCTCCAGGCTTTGTTACATGATGAATTTTGGTATCGATGGTCATTTCTTGGCCTTTTTTGCATTAGCTACGGCACTCTAACGAGTTTCGGCAAAAATTTTGGTGTTCTCGGCAGAGACTCAGTGGTTCTTAACGACTGAAAAAGAGCCGACTTTTGTAGTGGATACCTTTTCAGAATCAAGGCGTCCACTTCATAAAGTTTTTCACCCTTCTAGTTCACCGCAGTACAAACAAACTAACAAAGCTTGTCGACCCATAATCCATCTACTATAATCATTTTTATTAAAAATATTAAGTTTGTAACTGTTTTTATAGCGGAGTAATCGATTTTATGGCTGAGATTGGGTATCAATGGCTATCAATCACCTACAATCTTCACACGGTACACCCGTTGGTCGTACAAAGTGAAATCGGGCGTAACCGCTCCACGTCGAGTGACGGTGATGTACGTTTTGAAGTTTACCCAGAATCGTACCGACCTCTTGACACTTTTTGTGAGCAACTGGCTTTTGCTTTCAAATATGAAGGCATCCATCTGGAATTTCTGGCTCGGCTCTTTTCCCAAGCTTCGGTAAAACAAGAGTTGGAACAATGGATTGCACGAGAACCAACGGGAAGTTATGCTCGCCGTGCCTGCTTCCTATATGAATGGCTATTTGATGACACGCTGGATGCACCCAATCTGACGCGAGGTAACTACATTGATGCACTCGATTCCGAACTGTATCTGGTCGGCAAACCGATCAATTGTCCGCGCTGGCGTGTTCGCGACAATCTGCCAGGCAATCGCGATTACTGTCCTATCGTTCGTCGAACTGCCGCCATTCAAGCGACTGAGACCTATAATTTGTCAGCCAAACTCGCTGAGCTGGAGGCGGATTTCGGCGTTGATCTGATTTTGCGCAGCACAGTCTGGTTAACCGTCAAAGAGAGCCGCGCCAGTTTTATGATTGAGCGCGAACAAGATAAAGAAGACCGTATTCGCCGCTTTGCCGCAGTCATGGAAAACGAGTGCGGGCGACACGACAACCCACTCACCCCTGAAACCTTGAGCTTACTGCAACGCGGTATTTTGGGCGATATGGCTCTGCGCTACGGATTGCGCCGCTCTCCTGTTTACGTTGGGCATTCAGCTCATTATCAAGCGGTTGTTGATTACATCGCGCCGCATTGGGAACAAACAAACTCCCTCCTCTCTGGGCTGGCGCATTTTCTGGAGCGCAGTCAAGGTAAATCATCAATCGTGCGTGCAGCAGTCGCTTCTTTCGGCTTTGTCTATATTCATCCGATGGCAGATGGCAATGGCCGAATTTCGCGCTTTTTAATCAATGACATTTTGCGACGCGATGGGCTGGTCCCCACGCCGATTATTCTGCCCGTATCGGCCACTATCGCGAACAGCACCCAGGCGCTAGCTGCCTACGACAAAGTCCTGGAGCGTTTTTCGCGCCCACTGATGCGCAAATATGCCGACCAATACCATTTTGGCGAACAGCTCATTGCTGAAGATGGCGTGGAATACAATCTTCATTTCAGGGCTTACGATGATGCACTTCCTGCATGGCGTTACCCAGACCTCACGGCGCACACCGAATACCTCGCCAAAATCATCGACACCACGCTAACGCAAGAAATGCGCAAAGAAGCCCATTTCTTAAAAGCCAACGATCAAGCCCGTACCGGCATCAAGCAATTTCTGGAAGCGCCGGACAACGAACTCGACAGTATCATTCGCAGTATTCGACAGAATGGAAATGCACTGTCCAATCAGCTTTGCAAGCGCTATCCAATACTCAACGAAAAGCCAGCTATTAGGGAGCAACTTGTTGATGTCGTGCAACGGGCATTCGCCAATTAAAAATCCCCTATAAGTCCTTGAACTTACAGGGGATTGTGGAATAAAGCCATGTAATTATCAATACGATAACTTAACGGCTAGATTCTTGTCCAGTCTGTTGCTTCCAGCCCGGCTTGAACCTTTCCCAACTGAAAACCGGCTTCCTTGCGAGGATCTTTCGGAAACGTCAATAGATCATCGTAAGCAGATCCTACCCAACGAATTTCTTTTTGATCGTTTAGCTCGTTCATTTCGGGCTTTTTCTTTCAATGAATTGATTTACCGTGCTGCATAATTCGCATCAATCCACTCGCGGTAAGCGCCGCTTTGTACGCGGGTTACCCAATCCTGATTGGCCAGGTACCAGGCGACGGTTTTGCGGATGCCGGTTTCAAAGGTTTCGGCGGGGCGCCAGCCGAGTTCTTTTTCGATCTTTTGGGCATCGATTGCATAGCGGCGGTCGTGGCCGGGGCGATCGGTGACGTAGGTTTTTAGGCGGGTGTAGCTGCCTTCGGCAGAGGGCTTGAGCTCGTCGAGCAAATCACAGATGATGCCGACGATTTCAATATTGGGTTTTTCGTTCCAGCCGCCCACGTTATAGGTTTCGCCCAGGCGGCCCTTGGCCAGCACTTCACGGATGGCGGTGCAATGGTCGCCCACATAAAGCCAGTCGCGAATGTTCATGCCATCGCCATAAATGGGCAGGGGCTTGCCGGCCAGCGCATTGGCAATCATCAGCGGGATCAACTTTTCAGGAAACTGGTACGGGCCATAGTTGTTGGAGCAGTTGGTCGTCACCACCGGCAGGCCATACGTGTGATGCCAGGCACGCACCAAATGGTCAGAACAGGCCTTGGAAGCAGCATAAGGGCTGTTAGGCTGAAAAGGATTGTCTTCGGTAAACTGTGGGTCAGTCGGGCTGAGCGAGCCAAACACCTCGTCGGTACTCACATGCAAAAACCGAAATGCCGTTTTTTCTGCTTCCGGCAGGGCCGACCAATAAGCACGGGTTGACTCCAGCAGATTGAAGGTGCCTTCCACATTGGTTTTAATGAATGCGGCCGGGCCATGAATGGAACGATCCACATGGCTTTCAGCCGCAAAGTTGATAATGGCGCGCGGCTTGTACTGTGCCAGCAAACCATCCACCAGAGCGCGATCACCAATATCACCCTGTACAAACACATGGCGCGAATCGGCCTTGAGTGCGGCCAGGTTTTCAACATTACCCGCGTAGGTCAACACATCCAGATTGACAACAGGCTCACCCGTTGCAGCAACCCAGTCCAGAACAAAATTTGAGCCGATAAAGCCGGCACCACCAGTGACGAGGATCATAAAAGAGAAGGAGATGATTAAAAAATCTGGCGTAACTCAGCTAAACCCGCTGAATCACAAGGAATAGCGCTATTTTACCTGCTCTTGCCCAGGTAAAAAATGACAAAGTAGTTGTTCGTATTGTTCAAGAATGTGCGTCCAGGTGAATTCTTCATCAAAACGCTGCTTTGATGCAGCAGACATTGCTTGCAGAGCCGCTGGTGAATCAAGCGTGGCATCAAGGCAATCTGAAAACTCTATCGCGTTGGAAAAATAGCGAGCACCTTCACCTGCTACCCAATGATTGAAACGATTGTCATGGGCAATGACGGGGTTGCCCGCACCAAGCGCCTCTACCAGTGAAGGGTTGGTTCCACCCACCTGATGGCCGTGTACATAGGCAAGGCTATGGTAACGGACTGCCTGGACAATCTCTTTATTGTAGATGGCACCTAAAAAGCGGACTTCAGAACTGGCTGCAGCCAAGACGGCTTGATGATAAGGATTGTTATCAAAATCAAACCGGCCTAAAACAGCGAGCGTTTTGCCCCGTGGTTTTAAAGAAAAGCCTTCCACCACTTCCAGAATGGAATTTTCAGGTTCGGGGCGGGCAATCAGTGTTAAGTAATTACGGGCTTCTAATGCCAGCTCGGCTAATGGCTCTTTACTTGCATTGCTAACTGATTCGGCACCATAAGCAATGGTGGTAATTTTGTTGGCATTAACGCGGGTAGAAAGGTGGCGCTTGATTTCTGGGTTATCAGCAATCAAATGATTGCCTAACCAGCAGCCAGCCCATTCGTTAATATAAAACCAGATCTTGGCCCATGAATTCCATTTGGCTCTTGCCCATTCAATCCCATCCATATTGATCAGATTGGGGATGCCTTTGATACGCAGCAAAAGATTAAACAAGGCCGTGTTATAGCCAAGCGTCAGACAAAGTTCTTTTGATTGGGTGGCATGTTTAATGGACAACCAGTCAAACAACATGGTGCCCTTAGCGCCTGAGATATTGACGGGAATATGAATCCGTTTGACACCCTCCCATTCGTCGGTATGAACTTCACCAACGCCATCTTCTTGGCAGTAGACAATGACTTCCCAGCCACGGGCTACTAAAAAGAGTGATAAGTACTCTGCAAAGGTTTCAAAGCCACCATGAGCGGCGGGGAGGCCGCGGATGCCAAGTATTCGAATAGACTTAATTTGTTTCATCAATGTGTTTTATGTTGATGACAGCATCACGGCAAAATCTAACAGCGAAGAATAAATTTCAATCTCTTTTGGCAAGTCAGGATGCATGCTAGTAACTTTGCCGTTCCCTGTTAAGACTAACGCAGGTTTACAGCCTGCTGAAACAGCAGCTTGAGTATCACGTAAAGAATCACCAATAAAATAGGTGGTAGATGTTTCAACGTTGAAATCACTGCATGCTTGTAATAACATTTTAGGGTTAGGTTTACGACAATCACAATGATCGCTTGGCTGGTGTGGGCAAAAATAGATGCGATCAATATTGCCACCAAAGCTTCGAACATGAGATATCATTTTTTGGTGAATTTGTTCTAAGGTTCTCATGCTGAAGCAGTTTTTTGCGATACCAGCTTGATTTGTCGCAATGGCAATTGAAATATTAGAGGCACTAATTTTAGCTATTGCTTCTGCTGCACCATCTATTGGATGCCAATCCTCCGGAGATCTAATATAGTTAGGATTGTCATGATTAATCACTCCGTCTCTATCAAATACAACTAATTTCTTCATATTTATACTTAAATAGAGAGGAAGTCAGATTGTGCTTGTTGGTAATCAGAAGGTATTCCTATATCAATAAAATAGCCTTCTGTTTCATAACCAAATATTTTTATCTTATCTAAATTGTTACTAATGAAGTCTTGCTCAAAAGAAAAATTTTCGTGGGCAGGATTATTTGTAAACAAGTCTTTTTTAATGCAATAAACGCCACCATTAATCCAACCCGGTCGGCAGCTGGTTTTTTCATTAAAGCTTGTTAACCGTTTATTGGTAAGTTCGCATCGACCATATCTAGTGGTATCAGGTACATATCGAATAGCTACGCCTAGTGGCGAATTAAATTCAATGCATGAATGTATAAAATCAGCGTAATCCATTTTAAGAAATGTATCGCCATTGAGTACCAAAGCATAGTCAGATTTTGTCTTTTTTAAAGAGTAAGCTATTGCTCCACCTGTGCCGAGGGCAGATTCTTCTTGTGCATAAATGAGCTCAATCTGTTCAAAGTTTTTACCAAAATGCTGCGAAATTAAATTGGCTTTATAACCAACGGAAAGAATTACTCTTTTGACACTCTCTTTACTTAATTGATTAAGCAAATGTGCTAAAAATGGTTTGCCCGCGACTGGAGCCATTGGCTTAGGTAAATCTGGAACAACGGAACGTAGTCTTGTCCCCAATCCACCTGCTAGAATAATTACATCGTAATTTTCAAGAGACATTATTTTTTAGGAAAAATAAGTTGTTCAACTAATCCACAAACAATGTGACCAAGGGTTATATGGCATTCCTGAATACGGGGAGTTTCATTGGATGGGACTTTTACACAAACATCACAGAGGTCATTCATTTGTCCCCCTGATTTTCCAGTAAAACCGACAGTAAAAATACCCATCGACTTTGCTTGATGTAATGCGTTTATGATATTTGACGAATTGCCTGAAGTAGATAAACCAATAAAGATGTCCCCTTTTTTTGCATTAGCCTGGATTTGCCTCTCAAATAAGCGCTCATATCCATAATCATTACCAATAGCCGTGATAACCGATGTGTCAACAGTTAATGCAAATGCAGAGAGACCCGGGCGATCATAATTGAAGCGGCTTACAAACTCACCTGCGAGGTGTTGTGCGTCTGCGGCACTTCCACCATTTCCAGCAAATAGAATTTTATGACCTGCATTGCAGGATTCAGCGCACGTTTTTGATACAAATATTATTTGTTCAAATAGATGGTGATCCTCAAGTAATGATTGTTTTACTGCAATTGAGGTAGATAGCCATAATTTGGCTATTTGTGTTAAATCGACTTCCATGACTGCGCCCCAACTTGAGTAAAGTGAAAGTTCATAACTTTGCCTGGGTAGTCCATAAGTGTTCTTAATAAATCCATACGTTTAGCCGGAGGTACAAAGAACATCATAAAGCCTCCACCGCCAGCACCAGAAATTTTTCCAGCAAGTGCGCCAGCTCTTATTGCACTCTCATAAACGGCATCAATTTGAGGATTCGTAATTCCGAGCGCCATTTTTTTCTTTGCGGTCCATGATCGTCCTAGTACTTCAGCATATCTAATAAGATCACCGCGTAGGATCGCTTCTTTCATGGCTAAAGCCTCTTGCTTAAGTTCAAACATGGCTTCAATAGATTTTGTTTCTTTATTAATCGTGTTATCGATCTGCTGTTGAATGATCTGCGCTGACTCACGTGACTGTCCTGTGTAGTAAAGAACTGTAGAGGCTTCTAATTCATTCAGAACCCAATCCTTTACTCGTAAAGGATTAACTAGAACATGATCATTTGCATTAAACTCAATGAAATTAAAGCCACCGAACGCAGCAGCATATTGATCTTGTTTGCCACCCGCTAGACTTAAATCAATTCTTTCAATTTCATAAGCTAATCTTGCAATTTCGTATTCTCCGAGTCCTAGTCGCAACCACTCGGCATACGCTTGTAAAATACTTACTACCATTGTAGATGAGGTACCCAATCCAGAGCCAGCAGGTGCATCGGCGAAGCTTGTGAGTGTTAATGAGAGGGGGCGCCCGCCATTAAATTGTCGAACTATACGACTGTATATTCCTCTATGAAGCCTAAGTGGTTCTTCATCAGCTAATACTGAGGATGCAGGTAACTCAACAGATTCCTGTCTGTCAGAAGCAATAAATTTCACCTTACCATCAAACCTAGGTTCTATGATTACCTGAGCATAAAGGTCAATGGTCGCATTTAGTACATAGCCCCCATGTTCGTCACTAAAAGGGCTTACATCTGTACCGCCGCCGGCGAGCCCAAGTCTAAGTGGTGCTCGTGATCGTATAATTTCATTCAATTTAAACAACTTATTTAAAATCTACTCACTTAAATTAGAGTAGGTAGGTTAATCAAGTACTGAGTATTTGCCGGTAAAGTTTAGTTGTTAGTTGACCTACTTTTTCCCATGAATAATCAGTAAACATTAAATCTTGACCCGACTGAGCAATAACGTCTAGCGCTTCTATATTGTTTATAGACCAGAGTATCTGCTCTGAAAGACTTTCAATATTCTCTGTTTCAAAAACTAAACCATTCTTTTTATCAGTGACTACTTCAAGCATTCCTGGAATATTAGAGACCAAAACCGCTTTTCCGAAAGTCATTGCCATAAGAACTACGCCACTCTGATAAATTCTAGTGTAAGGAAGAACCATAATATTTGCTGCACAATAGAAATTTGGTAATTCTTCATCAGAGATGTAACGTATAAATAAAGATATATTGTCGGCAAGATCCAGTTCATCAATTAATTTCTGATATTTCGTAAAATCATCCTTCCAGACCCTGCCTGCAATAACTAAGCGTATCTTCTGAGAGCTATTATTTAAAACAGTTGGCATCGCTTTTAATAGTAAATCAACGCCCTTTACTTCTTTAATCTGGCCAAAAAAAACGATCACGAAATCTTTTTCACTGATACCAAGCGCACTACACGCGTTGGCTCTGGTCAGATTATGCCTAACATAGTCAATATGATTTCCATGAGGAATAACATGAATCAAATTTTCAGGCAGCCTAACTTTATCAAGTAACTCTTGTCGACTAATTTGATTATGAGCAATTACTGCATTTGCCAGACCATATGCCCATTTAACAAACAATTTAATAGACAGCCCCTCTTTAAAAGCTTCGACATCATGCGCAGTTATAACAATCTTCAGCAATAATAGTTTTGCAAATAAGACATTGAAAAGCTCTAAAAAGCCGACATGATAAAAATGAAAATGAGCTATTTTTGTGCCAGAGAAGCGGGCTCTAGTTAATGTGGCTATGCTGGCTTTCAAAAAGAGCAGCCCTCTTTGCCAAGAAGGAGCTTTACCATATATCCCTTTATAAACTAGATCAATAGGGATGCCCTCATCACCAGTAACCTCAGTTTCGTCACAAGTATAAAGAGTTGGATCAAAGCCAAAGTTTTGAAGACTGCGACAAAGTGAAATGTCGTAATAGTGACAACCACCGTGGCCTCCAACGGGCTCTACTACGGCTACTTTAATTAATTCCCGACTCATTTATTGTCTTTTCAAAAACCAAATGGGATCTGCTTTACGCTTACCAAACAAAACTTTGAACATAATCATGGCATTTGCTTTATGTCCACTATGCCAACGTTTAACTGCGCGAATCATCAGAAAAATCCATATTGTTGGAAGAAACCATGGAGTATATTCTTTGGCAAAGAGGAGTTTGTTACGAGTCTGATAAAAATCAGAAAGAACACTTGCTGGTCGCTCTCTACTTTCGGTTCCAATAGATGCACCTTCTTTATGGTAAACCACTGCAGATGTTTCCACCCCTAGTTTAAATTGCTTTTTTGCACGCCAAGCCCAATCGACTTCCTCGTTATAAAGAAAGTATTTTTCACACATAAGACCGATAGAATCAATAAATTTTACAGAAACAAACATACTCGCACCGGATATATATGAGATATCTTTTTCAATAAGTGCGTTATCTTTAGGTTCGCTAAATACATCTCCAGCGCCTATGTGTTTCCCGCGCCCAGTAATCAAAGAATATTTTACGCCTCCATAGGCTTGCACAATTTTATTGACTTTGTCATGCAGTAATGTGGCTCCACAAATACCAATTGTGCTGTCTTGATTCATGCGATTAAGTAGTTTAGATAAGCAATTCGGCTCAACTTCGGTGTCGTTATTTAGAAACCATAAATAGTCAATTTCTTCTATAAATTTTGCTACTTTGTAGCCAATATTGTTAGCTGCAGCGAATCCCAAGTTTGACTTATTGCTTACTAGAAAAATTTGATTATTTTCCTCAAGAGTTTCGCTAAACGCAGTGATTGTGCTTATCTCTTTGCTGAGAGAGGAAAAATTACTTAGTTGTTTTTCTGTATAACCAGCTTCAGTTAATGAACTTGTTATCTTTTTAATGGAGTAATCAGAGGATGCGTTATCAACAATGATCAATAAATTTGCTTTTACTGGATTAAGTGCATTAATGGACTTAATGCAAGCGATTGTGTCATCCGCACCATTCCAGTTGACTAAAACTATTGCAACAGACCTGTTATCAAGGGGAATCATCGGTGTAAATTACTTTTGTACAGAGCTAGAAAATGCTTTATCTAATAGACCAAAATTCAAATTAGAACTTGACTTTAAAGCAATTGCTTTTTCAAGTAATTGCTTTTTTAAGATTTCAATATTCGAATATATAAAAGACTGATTTTTTAGAAGAGCGTCAATATCTATATCTTGTACTGTTAAAAAGAATTCCGATTCGCGAATACCAAAGCGGACAGAAAGATCTTTTATATCCAAAGCTTCTGTCAATACTTCAAGCTTGTGATCGTAAGCAATAACCGAAACCGGTTTAGCAAAGCACGTAGCTAAAACTAGACCATGAAAGCGCATCGTTATTACGATATCGCACTCGTTAAACAGACTGGTGCGATTAATTGCCGAGGTTTCAGATATGACGTTAATGGAATTGCTTTCAAATCGATCTGCAATTTCTGTTGCCAATTTGTAATCGTCGGGTAAATAAAATGGGGCTAATACAGGTTTATAGCCCTGAGCAATAACTGATTGAATAGATTTGGTGATGTCATCCAATAACTTATTGTATCTATCTGGCGATTGCTGTCTTTCTTGCTCCGACCATGGATTTGCAAGTGCATAAAGGCAGGTGGGGTGCTCCTTCTTAGGGGATAATTCCTCTTGCTTTTGTAAAATAGGGGTGAAGTTAAGTGAGAAAACGACATCAGCACATTCATGAATCTTTTTTTCAGGATCATTAAGACCCATTACATAAATAATATTCTTTTTGGATCGTTTGTCGCGAGTAGAGATGAAATCGCACAGCTTATAGAAGATGCGCCAAGAAATTTTAGCCCACATTGAATGAGTGATATTGACACCAATACCCACCATTACAACTCGTTTGCCTAATAGTTTTGCACAACAAAGTAAAAGTAACTTTGTGAGTAAAGTTCTAACATTCCCATTTGGAAATAAACCACCCGCTCCCAATATCACAGCATCAACATTGGGCAGAGTCTTGATAGCAGAAAATAAATCATCCTTAATAAAAGAACTCGGATCATTGGTATAGCAACTTAATAACTCAATAAGAGATGCATTTGTATTTTCGGCGGCAAAAATAAGTGAATGATTACTTATCGTCGCCCATTCAAAAAATCTTGCAAGGATTAAATCATCGCCTAGATTTGAGCGTCCGTAGAAGCCTTTAATTAAAAATTTCATTTAAAGTTTTTAAAATTACTAATTAATTTCTTAAAAAAGATTTGATTAATTCAAAGTCAGGTGACTGAGTAGATCTTTTGTGATCTAAAGGTGCGTTGGTCACTACTTCGAGATCCCATCCATCCCATTCTCTATATGAGTGGTAAAGCCAGCCCCATCCTTCAATACGAACCAACTCTAAGAAATCTCTTAAGTATCTTTGTCTAGCTCCGTTAGGAGCCCATCGGATGAAGCTAAATTCCCCGATTTGAACTGGGACGTGATACCGACTCACGAACTGACGAACAGGATCTAGATATTCACTTAATCTTTTTTTGTCCCAGTATCCTCTATTCGGAACTTCACCGGGATAATCTAATCCAATCGGAAAACCGAGAAGTCCTTGATGTGTCAAGCGATGTGGCTCATAGAAATGGAAAGAATACACAACATTAGTATCAGAAGTCGGCTCAAGTTTTGCAAAAGCACCTGGTAATGCAATGGGTGACGACTCCATGAGGAGTACCTGATTTCTAGCTTTGGCTCGGATTACTTTAATAATGCGCTGGGCAAGTTCAGTCCACATAGTATTTTTTGCGTTGAAACCCTCCGAGTCTGGGGGTTGTGGTTCATTTAATAAATCAAATGCTGCAATGGTATCTTCTGAGGAATAGTGACTAGCTATATCAGACCAAATATCCAATAGACTTTGAATTCGCTCTTCATTACCCCAGAAGTCAGCAGAGCTACCTCTTGGAGCAGGATCTAATACGATTATTATTTTAAGATTATTCTTTTTTGCGGCATTTACTATTTTTTGTAATCGAATAAGACCATCCTTATCAGCGGAATATTTTGAACATGTAGGGCATCTAGTTGCCTCAAGATGAAAGCGTGCAACACGGGCGCCGGCTTTTTTCATGTCCGCCACATCTTCATCCGTTAAATTGGCTGCGTTTAAATTAAAACCGCTCCAATTCCAAGATCCTAGTTCTGTTGCAGAAACAAATGCTGCAACAGAGTTCGTTTGTACACAGGAAAATAAAAAACCGAATAAAAGAAATTTAACAAATTTCATGATTTATTTCATCTCCTTAAATGTAAGTAATGTCAGTGTGCCCGCTGCCAATATAAAAAAAATCGGAAATATTTGAGTTTGAGAACTAATTAATTTTATAGATAGGAATCCAATAGTTGCAGAAAATAAATAAGATGCCATTGCACCCTTGGTGTCATTTTTTGATAAAGCGATATATAAGTTGCTATAGAGCATCCAAGATGAAAATACAAGAAAGGCAAATAGAGAAACGATGCCACTATCAAGTAAAAGCGTTAAGAAGTAGTTATCTAAAACATATAGCCATGTTCCTGGTTCACCGGTTCTTATGCCAATAATTGAACCGGCTTTACCAAAGCCAAAACCAAATAGATGACCTGCCGAGATTTCTTCCCAAGCTCTTCTTATCATAGTGAGACGAGCAGAGGAACTCATCATTTCCTCTGAGCTAGTTCCGATAATTACATTTTTAGCAAAATTTAATCCAAATGTAGCTATGCAAGCCATAAGAGCTACTGTAATGGCAAGAAAATAAGTCAGCATTGGTCGACGTCTGAAGCGCAAATTCCTTACGATCCACAATATTAGAATCAATCCAATTTCGATAAAGAATATAAGAACACCAGAGCGTGATCCCGTACGAAATATGGCAAGCGGAAGAAGAATTGATGCTAAGAAACCAACGATGCGACCAATTTTGTGTGTGTCATTGATTGCAGTATAAAAAACTATGGGTAACAGTAAGATTAGATAGTCAACAAGTAATAGTGGGTTATCAAAGGTTGCTTGGGCTCGATATGTACCGTCACGTATCCTGTCGGTTGTTGCCCAAAGAGCATAGTCTGAAGATAAGGGTACCCATGAAGCAAATAAATTATGTTTTAGGACGCTTTCAACGAGCGCCATGAGGCTAACAACAATAGTGGCTAAACTTAATGTGAAGAATATCTTTGCAAAATCACCATCATTCTTGATGGCTACTAGTGCAACAAAAAAAATGAGGGCCGTTGTTATTAATTCTCTTATCGCTAGAAAAAGAGATGGGAGCGGAGTAAGTCCAAATAGCGATACAAATATATGGGTTCCATATAAAAACACTAACGATATGATCGGAATCGAACCCTGTTTAATGCGAATAACTAATAATTCCCTTGCTACATTATTTGTAAAGGTAAGGATAACTAGCCATATTAACAAAGCTGCGTAAAGTATTCTTTGTGGTTCAAGCGCAGGTACGCCTGGTATTTTGTACGCGGAAAATTGAGGCCATATAGAAAAAATAATAAGATACATGCAGAGTCCATTGAGGATGAGCCTCTGATTAAAATGTGTATTGTCGGGCCAAAATAAAAGAATCATTAGTCCAAGTGTGGCAAGCAAAATTAAGGTAAGGCTTGGTAGCATCGTCGCAATGGAAGCTCCACAAATTAACGCGGCTAATGTTATGAGTAATAAAGTAAGGCTACGCATTAGTTTAATATTTATATATCTAGAACTGCTTTAAAAAGAAAGAATGCGCGTTCCCATGTAAAGCTTTGAAGATGCGTGTGTGCTTCGGTGGCTAAGTTGATACGTAAGTTTGGGGTGGTAATGATCTTTTCTAAAAAATATAAAATATTTTTCGGTTCCATTGTTTGACAAATAAGTGCGTTTCTATTGTGTATAGCATATGCATTAACGCCTCCGTTGTCTGTTGAAATTAGTGCTGCCCCACAGCACATTGCTTCGCTACCTGGTAACCCCCAGCCTTCATATTGGGACGGTACTATGAAAATAGCGGTATGGTTATAAAGTTCAACGAGCTCTGAATCCGTCGGGCGTAGATGAAATTCGATCCAAGAAGGTAGATTTTGAGGCTGTACTCCACCAAAACACCAAAATTTATAATCCGAATTCGGATTGCGTTCTTTATAAAGGGTCAGTGCTGTTATTGCGTCATCAGTGCGCTTAAATGGTTCGGATCTAGCTGGAAAGCCAATATACTTTCTCTCGGGTGAGTCTATAGGAACGGTTAATTTATAGTGATCAAGATCGAGCCCATTCGGTACTTCTGCATATACGGCCCCACCGCAATCAATAACCATGTCCCGGCAAGCAGGTGATATGACTAGGTTTCTAAACGCACCACGATAGGTGGCTGCCATTCGTTCGCGAATTTCTGCCGCCGCAGTCATAAAAAATTCGTAATCTTGAATAAAGTAATATTTAATACCATATGATTCTGGCAGTTCAATTGCGGCCTCAGCAGTTGTCCAAGCTGTGGCAACAATTACATCACCAGTTGGTATAAAGTGTTTTGATAAGGTCGGTGCCCAAATGCAGTTGATATTTGAATTGACATGCATCCATTTTTTTGGACTAAATCCTCCACGTAAACCAAAGCGACGGCCTAGAAAAGTTGCAATAGAAAATAGTAAGCCGCGATCACGAGTTTGCCCAGTCATTGTATGAACTACCGTTACGGCATGGCCATCGGCAGCGAGGCGATTGGCGTGCTCATAGATGATTTTTACGCCACCAATTGGTGTATCTCCAGGGGTAGGCAACAAAAAGGTGATTCTCATGATTTAAAAAAGCTTGAAAACTTGATATTTCGATTAATAAATATAGACATTAATAACAGCACTGTGATTTGTGAGCCAAGATAAACCCAGGCTGATGCAAGTGCGCCAAATTTTGGTACAAAAATAAGTGCCATGAAAACGCCACTTAAGCCTGATATGAAAATAGCCCACATAAATTGGGCGCGATACCCTAGGTTAATTAACACTTGAGTGCCTAATAAATTATCTAAAAACACGCTTGTGGGTATTATTGACATAATACGCAAGATGATTGTCACTTCGCGACTATGTTCACCACTCACAAGATAAGTTACCCAATTGGCCAATAAAAATAAACCTATTGACCCGGTGAGCATCAGAGGAAATAACCACTTGAGCATAGATCGAATAAACGCAAATCCTTCAGACTTGGATTTAGCAAACAATGCGGCTAGTTTTGGATAAACTGCATTACAAATAGGTACCTGAGCATTATTTGCCGCTTTGATAATTTTTTCTGCTACAGCGTAATGTCCCACTGCGTACGCACCGTGGAAGTAACCTAGTATCAGCATATGTGAGCTATTAACCATTAACCCAGAAAGCTGTGATGCAAAGATATATTTGCCATCATTTAGCATTCTTATCAGCACTTCTCTGGTCGGCATCTTGAATTGTAGATTTGGTAGGTTGGCTTTGATTAAAAGCAATCCAATTGCCCCACCGATAATATTGCCGATTGATTGAATGATCGCTGCAGTGGCTATGTCACCAGGTGACTTTACAAAGTAGAATATTGCTGGAACGGTGATCAACTTTGGTAATACATTCATGATGGTTACTAATGGCATTTTTTCTATACCCTGAAATAACCAGTTTGGAAAAAGAACATTTCCAATTACTAATAAAAAACTTGCAAGAAATACCGTTGCGTGTTCTTTCGCTTCGGAGAAAAAATTAATCAAACATAAGAATAAAATAAAGCTCAAAAGCAGAAATAGAAATTTCAAAACAAATACAGATGAGACTATTTCATTTAGCTTGATTGAGTCAGCACGATTTATTGAAACCTCTCGTGTTGCAGTTAAATTAAAGCCGAAATCTGTGAATATCACAAAATATTGAATGATGTTTCCCGCATATGAAAGCACACCAAAATTTTCAAAGCCAAGTGTCCTAATAAGATAGGGCAAGGTAATTAGCGGTAATAAATAATTCGCTGCTTGTATGACATACAGTGAAGCAATGTTGGTAATAAGTTTACTCATTGCGACAACGATTCGTAGAAAGTTGGAAGAGGTGCGCTTAAAGCAGCTTGAGCTTTATTGAATCTGTTGAAATCGGTAGATGAGTTTGACATGTAGCTAAATAAACTGTTGTTGCTTAAATTGCTAGAATTTCCAATTATTCTTGATTTAAATGTTGCGTCAATAGAATTAGTAAGCTCTATAAGAAAGCCGTCTTGTAATTCAAAATCATCACGACTGTTTTTACCGATGGTAGATACTCGAAATAATAGACCATCGGGAATATAGCCTTTTAGCCCATAACTTAATTCAAAATATTTTTTCTTCCAATTTTGAGTAGAGACCTTATTTCCAATAGTTGTCCAATAGGTAATATTCTCATGTCTTTCTGATCCAAAGTCGGCTTCAAGGCGCTTAATGGGTAATGTTTGTTCAGAAAGAACGATGCTCTCATTTTGGAGTGATTTAACGATAAATCCCTGAGCTGGATAGCATACTTCAGGGTAGTGCATCTGATTCTCATCACGTTGATCTTCGCCGTATGCAATAGACAACATGATTCTTTGACCTTTGGGGTTTATGTATGTGCGAGTAATGATTTGGCTATAAATTCTGGAAAGTGTTTCTGCTTGCTCGGGACTTATGATGAGTGTAGGAGACGTATCTTCTACCTGCCAATTACTTAGATGTGTTGGTATAGTTGATTCAAGGTTTAATTTTCCAATCAGATCGATAATTTTCGTCTTGGGCTTAATTGCTTCGCTGAGAAGTACGCCTCCCACCATTAAAAATAATAATAGAACTGCAGTGTTTATCTGCTTAGACATCAAGCAGTTCCTTTTTACTATTTTTTATATATAGAAGGCTCAATCGGATAACTGAGTCAATCCCAATTATTAGTAAGAGTGCAGTTAGAAAAAGTACCATTCCTGCAAAGCCATGCAGGAATCCTTGTCCAGCAGAGTCCCCAAAATAGAATGTAATAAGTACAAGTACGCTTACTCTAATCACATTTGAGAGAAATGAAATTGGAACTATTAATATACCCAGTATTAAGTTTCTTAATATTGAATGGTGTCGAATTAGATTCAAATAAAGCAAGCCCATTGCTTCTAAGGTAAATAATGTATGTAAGCCAGCACATGCATCTGCAACTAAGAGCTGATATTGTCCAATAGTTAATATCACACCGTTTCGTGAAATGGGGTATCCCATACCATAGAGTATCTGCTCTACAACGTAACTGACCGCAGTCTTCATCGGGAGCGTTAACGCATCTACAAATGGTCCGGGAAGAGGTATCATGAAGCACATGAAAAACAACCCAAACCCTATTAATCTAAGAGTTTGGGGCCCCTTGAAAATAAGCACTAGACCAGCAATTAGCCAAATGATCGAACCAACTTCAAAAAACAATATCCCTTGAGACCGACCTACTATATATAGTAAAAGTCCAAAACCAAAAATTGGCCAACCAATCTGTGGATATGGTTTAACGGGAGTGATACGAATAAGTATCCGATTTCGCCAGATTAGCCAAAGAGCAATACCTAATACTATTGGTCCGTGAGCTTGCTGATCGGTGGCCCATAACCCTTTTGATAGATCCCAGAAAGTTGGGATGTACAAAGTGAGTAAACCTAAAAATGCTATTAACCACTCTAAAGAAGGAAGGAGATAATTTTGTCCACTGATATTCGAGTTAATAGAATAGGCCATGAATAAATTTAAAACTCATTAATTACCGCACCAATTACATTAACTTTTGCCGTAGAAAGCATTGCAATGGTTTTTTCAATGTCAGCTGTTAGAGAATAATTTTTTCTAGTTACCATCAAAGTTGCACCGGCTCGTGCCGCTGTCATTTGGGCATCGGCTGCAATAAGTGCGGCTGGCGTATCAATAATGACAGCATCAAATACTATACTCGCTTCCTCTAGCAGCTTTAAATACAAAGGTTGTCCTAAAAGCTCCAAAGGATTTGGAGGGAGTGTGCCAGAAGGTAATACTGATAGATCAAGTAAGCCTGGTATTCGCACAATAGCTTCTGAGCCTGCTCTACCAGAAAGTATGTTAGTAAGGCCTGTACGATTATTTAATTTAAAAAAATGGTGTTGACTTGGGTTACGCAGATTGGCATCAATCAATAATGTTCTTTCACCTAATTGTGAGAAAACGATCGCAAGGTTTGCGGCTAAATAACTTCTTCCTTCGCATCTAGCAGGACTGACAATAGTCAAAATTTTTCGGGAAACATCACCATCAAACCAACGAAGTATTAATTGACTACGGAGCGCACGTAGTTGTTCAACAGTTTTATGATGAGGATTAAAAGCTGCAACTAAATCTTGACTAACAGAGGTATCACCTGTCTGTAAGTATGGATAGTTGAATTGACGAGATATGGCCTGTTCAATATCAGCTTCGGTCAACAGACCTAAGCGAATAGCGGCTTCTCCAAACTTCATGCCCTTAACTTTTTGTTCTTGTAAAATTAGTTCCGCTTCCTCAACAGAAAGTTTTCCGGCTTCAACTAATATTGTGCCTATTGATCTTTCGCGGCTCATAAACTCTGTCGTATTGGAATGACTGATTGGTGCTTTGACTAAATTTGGCAATGGCATATTCATTTTTGACTCAGTTAGCGTGTAGCCGAAAAAGTTAATCTCTGCTGATTATTGCGGTGTGTAATGATTTTGCTGTTATGGAGTACAGCTAAAACTGGTAAGCCAAAATTCTGTGTAAAATCATCTGCAGAGCGAATCCTTCTATTGGTCAATTCCATCAGTAATGCGCATGCGACGCTTAGTAAAGTTCCAAAGAATATTGCTAAAACGAGATTTAAAAACAGTTTTGGACTAGCATGTTCTGTTGGAGGATCTGCTGGGGTCAATACCATGACGTTGGTTTGTTGTGTCTGACTCTCAAGGCTGGTTTGTGACAGACGCTGAGTTACCATGTCATAGGCACGCTGAGCATTTTCCAAGTCTTTTTGCAGAACTGAGAATTCATCACGTTCTTGACGTAATTCCAAGACGCGTTTTTTCTGTACTTCTAAAGCTTGCCTGATTTCACCTTCGCGCTGTGTATTGGCATTATTGGCGCTGCCCATTGAGTTGGCTACTTGCTTCATTTCTGTTTGAAGTTTGTTCTTCAGTTCATTGAGTTCGCTCAGGGCGCTTTGATATTCTGGGTGATTCAGCCCAAACCGTGAGGATAATTCTTTGAGCTTGGCTTCTTGTCTGATGATGTCAGCTCGTAGTGCTTGAATTACAGGGTTCATCAATACGTCTTGCGATGTTGACGTATTGCCTGAGGCTTGTTTTTCGCGCGATGAGGTATCTGCTTTTGCAGCCTGAGCTGCAGCAATCTGGGTAGAGAGTTCTGCCAAACGTGCATTCTCATAATCAAGGCGCTCATCGGTAGCAACGATGCCATTTTCTTTTTGATATGTGGAAACCTTTGTTTGGGCTTTTTCAACTTCTTTACGAAGCTCAACTGTTCTCTCGTTAAACCAGTTTGCATATTGTTTGGCGGGGTCTACTTTGAGTTCGAGATTAATTTCTAAATAGGCTTCAGCAAATGCATTTGCTACTGCTGCGGCAAAATCTGGATTGATACCCTTGTATTCAATCGAAATAACATTACTTTCACGAGAAGGTTTTACATCCAATTTTTTTTGTAAGGCATTTGCAAGGAATTGTTCAATGGTGCCCTTTCCTTTGCCTTCCTCTTGCCATTGAACTCGGGCTTCAGATAATTGATCAAGTTTAAGAAGTTTAACAACCCTTTGTGCTACTCGATCACTTGTAATGACATCGACTTGGGTTGCCATATAAGCTGTGGAAACCATTGCTTGAGGTACGATTCCATAAATAGGGTCAGCAGATTTAAGATCAACTAGAACTGTTGTGATCGCTTTGTACTGTTTAGGAAGGATTAGACTTAGAGCAATAGTCGAGGCTACTACAAGAAAGAATATAAAAAACATCAACTTCCAGCGTGATTTAAGTATGAGCAGAAATTGATGAAAGGTCATTGATAGACTCCAAAGGTTGAAACTGGCAGACTGGCGTCGTTAAAGACACAAACCAGTCGATATGACAATAAGAGTTTATATTAACCCGTTTACCGCTTGGTTTGGGCTTGTAAGGAGTGTGCAGTTGCAACAAAATTTTGTGACAAAGTTTGCATTGCGTAAACAATTGCACAAAACAAAAAGGGGAGATGTGCTATCTGCTTATTTGGTTTTGTATAGGGCAGTGTTTCGGTTGGTGTGATGTTGCGTAGATATGGCGGTATTGCTGATCAGTCGGTCGGGTTGGTTTAGACATGGCCATTTATGTGGGGAGGCGATGTGTTTTTGAGGGGTATCCGGATCTTGATGTTGGTGAAACCTCATAGCCCGCCAGATTCGATCAGCTCAATGTGTGTTGGAATATGGGCACCGAAGTTGTGCTCTTCTTCGTTGCTATTCAGCGTGTTGGTAGGTATTCAGCCTGCGTCGGTTGAGTCTTTGTCTGATTCACCCCAGTGCAGCAACAAATCCTGAGACAGTTCTGTTATCACGCCTTGAGTCATCCCTTTGGCAAGCTGTATCAGTACTGATTCTGCTGACTCACAGCAGGCCAGTCAGGAAAGCCGTTTCGTCCATGTCGGAGACGTATTCCTCAATGCGCTCGATGGCCTCAAGAATATGGCCCAGGTAGTCGGGTACTCGCAGCGACTTGTTCATACAGGCACTGCCTCGGCCAGCACCAGGCCCCTGAACTTGTCGGGTAGTGCCTTAGGGGTCAGCACGTCGACTGACACACCCAGGAGTGTTTCCAACTCAACCTGAATCCTTGCCACGTCCATCAGTGTTGTGTTTGGTGTGGGGTCAATCAGAATGTCCAAATCGCTTCCCTCTTGGTCATCATCGTGGATCACCGAACCAAAGACGCGGGCATTGCATGCGCGATTTCGAGCCACGACAGCGCGGATCGTGGCTCGGTTTTCTTGCAGGGCAGCAGACGGTTTCATGGGTGATCTCCAACGTGAAATCCGATTTGATCTTACAGTGACGATTTTCAAAAGACAACACCAAAGGCCAAATTCAGACGGGTGTGTGGTTCTGACCCGAGAGACCAAACCAGTATCAAAATTCGGATACCCAAAATAAAAAGGGGTGATTGTGCTATTTGCTTATTGGGTTGGGTGTCTTAGTGGGTGTGATGGTGGGTAGATATGGTGGTATTGCTGATCAGTTGGTCAGGTTGGTTTAGCCATGGCCTTTTATGTGGGAGGGCGATGTGTTTTTGAGTCGCCAACTTTTACAGGGGAAGATCAAGGCCATGCTTTTGTTTATGCGGCGGGTTGTTAGAGTTGTTGTTTGACGTTTATATACTAATGGGTAGTAAAATTTTTGACTTAATAAATACGTACTTAACAGGGCAAAATATAAATATACTCCATTGTTTTTTGTCTTTTGCAGTGTGCGTGCTTGGTTCTGGCTGCTTGCCAGAGCGATGAAGGGAAGCAGGTATCCCGATTACTGAGTTGACAAGGGCAACGGGTGCAGCGCTTTTATGAATTGAATTCCTGGAACTATTTTCGAGAATCGCAATGCCTTGATTTCCCGTGCGGCTCTGCTATATGTGCCATTCCGGCGTGTACAGCCTTGATGAACTGGCATGGCAAACCGGCCAAGGCATTGTGCTGATCACGACTTTGGCGGGCAGGCTGCACTGAAGAGTGCTCTCCTTCCAACGCCTGGCGTCATCGAATGCCGCCTCTGCGCTGAGGCGATCACCCGCGCTAACCGGCACATTTACGACGCTCTGGCCGAACCACTGGCGGACGTGCATCGCCGTCGCCTCAATGAGGAGAAAGGGATTCGAACCACCGACTCAAAGTAAGAGCTTGACGGGGCAAAATCATTTATGGCATATTACACCATATGAATGTCTCTACGAAAGCAACGCTTCTTTATGCAGACAAAGCCGTACTGCCTGACGGCTGCATCATAGAGTTGCGCATATGGCAACTACCCAGCCCAGACCCAGAAAGGGCGCACGGGCTGAAATATAGTTTGTTCTATGGGTGCGAAGGGCGCCGGATTGTTGGCTACGATAACGAACGCGGCAAAGGTGATCATCGACACTTGGGGGCGACAGAAACGCCCTACACCTTCACGACAGTGGAGCAACTGATTGCCGACTTTTTGGTCGATGTTGAGAAAGAAAGGAATTCGCAATGAAGAAACCAGCAACCAAAGTCATTGACTTCCATGTGGACACGCTGAAAGACATGGGCGAGCGGTTCACCTTGGCATGGCACCGTGCTGAACAGGGCGATATGACGGTGTCACGGAACGTGAGCTTTCTTGGACTGGATGCCTTGGTCAGTACCTTGTCCGAGAAGCGACTTGCCTTGCTGCGACACCTCAAGCAACACCCTGTTGGCAATATCATGGAGCTGGCCAGAGCACTGGGGCGGGACTATAAAAACGTGCATGGGGATGTTACGGTCCTGGAAGAACTGGGACTAATCGAAAAAAGTGCCAAAGGCCTATATGCACCTTATGATGAGTTACAGACACATGTTTCATTGAAGTAGCAGTAAAGTGGCTGCCAGTCAGGTTACTGCACACCGACCAGCATGTTTTCAATCAGACGGATCATCGTTTCTTTTTGTGTGGGTGCTGATTCAGCTACCAGTAGTGCCAATGCGGCAAGGCCGATGTCGTTGATGACAGGTTGGCCGTCGCGTATCAGTGCATTGTTGCGGTTTAAAAAATTGACAAACAAGAAGGCACCGGTACGCTTGTTGCCATCGGCTAGCGGATGATTTTTGATGACGAAATACAGCAAGTGTGCGGCCTTGCGCTCAATCGTTGGGTACGCGGGCTCACCAAAAACAAATTGATCAAGGTTGCCAAGAAGCGCCGCAAGTGCATCACTGCGTTCAAGCCCAAAAAGATTGCTGGCTTCGCCGCGAGACATGAGATCGGCTTTTAAACCAGCGATGGACAGCCTTACCTCGTCAAGAGATGGCATGACACCGCCTGTTGTTCCATCAGGATCGGTCAGTAATCCTTCATCGTAACGCTGCAACAGCAAGAAGGTTTGGGTATAACGGCTGACGATCTCGACTAATCCTCGTCCGGTATCGGCAATGAGGTCGGGTGATTGAGCTGTCTTTCTGACAAGCGCCAGTGCTGCTCCCAGTTCGGCGGCGTTGTGCTCGAAGCGAGCGCGATCGAGCGTCCAGCCTTGCATCAAATGGTCACGTAGAATACCCGTTGCCCATTGGCGAAATTGTGTACCGCGCTTGGAGTTAACGCGATACCCGACCGAAATGATGGCGTCGAGGTTGTAGAATTTGACTGGTTTGTCTGAGTCAGCAATGTGCAAAATTTGCACATTACTTTCTTCAACCAGTTCGCCATCCAGAAAGATGTTGCGTAAATGCTTGGTGATGACCGAGCGCTCCCGGCCAAACAGTTCGGCCATCTGTTCTTGGGTCAGCCAGAGGCTTTCGCCTTCAAGCCGAACGGTAACATGCCCGCCATCTATTGGTTCATAAATGATTATTTTGCCCATTGTTCACATTCCTGAAAAAATGTCTGGCAGCATTTGATTCTATCCTGACACAATTTATACAGTGAATCTGACATCAAGCAAGGTCTGGCTCAAATTACCCAGTTCTGTTGGAAAAGCCTGTGCTGTGAAGCAAGCCCGCAATTGGTTGAGCCGATAAGGGAAATGGTTACAACGCTGCTATGTGCGTTGTAACCTATATGGTCTTTATTTGAACTGAAAATTGGGCTTGAGGTAAAAGGTTTGTTGCTGCTGTTGCTGCGGCAATGTGCGGTTGCGTTTGAGGGCGTCCCAGTCTGGATCGGGGAGGCGTTTGAAGATTTCTTTCAGGCCATCACCCCAGGTATTGTGGATCATGCTGAAGTATTCGTCGTTTTCATCAATGCGGGTCTGGGTGCCAATTTTGAGGGTGTTGGCGCGGTATTCCAGCAGGTCAATCGGCATGCCGACCGAGAGGTTGGAGCGCATGGTGGAGTCAAATGAAACCAGGGTGCATTTGATGGCGTCGGGAATGGAGGAGTTGCGACGTACCACGCGGTCAATAATGGGTTTGCCGTATTTGATTTCGCCAATCTGAAAATAGCAGGTGTCAGCCGTGGCTTCAATGAAGTTGCCTTCGGCATAAAGCATGAACAGGCGCTGCCGTTCACTGCCAATTTGTCCACCAATGATAAATGAGGCGGAGGCATCCACATTACTGGCAATCAGCGCAGCACCTATGGTGGTGCGGACTTCGCGCAGCGCTTCGCCGAGCAGGGTTGCCACATCAAACATGGATGTGGCTGTCCAGATGTTGAGTTTGTCGGGGTCTTTGGTGGCTTGTTGTTCCAACAGGCTGATGGCGTGCTGGGTGATGGATAGGTTGCCTGCATTCATGATGCAGATTACCCGATCACCGGCCTTTTCAAAAACACGCATTTTGCAAAACCTGGCGACGTTATCAACGCCAGCATTGGTTCGTGAGTCGCTGGCAAAGATCATCCCAACGTCTAATAGCATCCCTACACAATAAGTCATGACTCTTTCTGTGCCTTTTCAATGCCTGTTAACAGGCTGTATATGTATTCTTCTTCTTTTGCAGTTTACTCATCTTTCAATAACAGAGCAAAACGCCTGCCTGACGTAAGTTTAACCTAAGTTAGCGGGTATCGCAGTGGCTGGCTCGTTATGGATAACCATAAAAGTGTTACCTCACCATTTGGTTGATCAGGATTTAACTACGCTGGTCAAGCTTGCTTAGCGTTTCTTGAATCTGGTTGTAGAAGGTGTGCAGATCACGTTGGATGGTTTGCCAGACGATTTCGAGATCGATCTGAAAGTAACCATGTGTTATGGCATTACGCATTTGGTAGGCATGAGCCAACGGTAGTTCTGGGTGTTCTATGGCAAATTGTGGATAGTGTTTTTCAATGTTGTTGCTGGCTTCACCAATGATTTCAAAATTGCGGATGACGGCATCTTGCGTCATTTGATTGGTGAGAAATTCTGCCTGGTCAATTTTTTCAGTGTAACGATGAATGCGTTCAATTGCTTCGGCAATGTGTAATAAATAGTCGATAAGGCGCTGCTCGTTACGACTCATACAGGGCGTGCTTCGGCTAACACTTGGGTGCGAAATTTGTCAGGCAGGGCTTGAGGGGTCAGTACATCGACCCGGACACCAAGAAGTTGGTGCAGTTCGTGACGTATTGCGCCAATATCAAATAGGCTGGTCTCTGGCGTGGGGTCGATAAGAAGGTCCAGATCACTGTTTTCTGTGTCCTGCCCATGCAGAACCGAGCCGAATACACGTACGTTTTTAGCGCGGTGGGATTCAACCACGCAACGAATGGCGAGACGATGAGCGTCTAACGCATCAGATGGTTTCATCTGTTTTCTCCCGGCAATAACGATTCGATCATAGTGTAGTGGTTTGTTTTCCGCAACAGCAAAACCTAATATCTATCTTGTTATCGCACCATCTGGTTGATTTCGATAATCGGCATCAGAACGGCCAAAACAATGAGCAATACAAACAGCCCCATTGAGAGAATCAGGGCGGGTTCGAGCAGGCTGGTGAGGGTGAGGGTGCGACGTTCCAGTTCTTGCGCCTGGCCATTGGCGGCGCGCTCGAGCATGGGGGGTAACTGGCCGGTTGCCTCACCCGAGCGGATGAGATGGATGAGTACCGGAGGAAACTGGTTTTGCACCGCCAGTGCGCGTGCCAGGCCCGAGCCTTCACGCACACGGACGATGGCATCTTCAACATTGGTGCGCAGTGCCAGATTGCCCATGGTTTCAGCGGCCGACTCAAGGGCGCGCAAGATGGGTACGCCGGCAGACGTCAAGATGGCCAGGGTGCTGGCAAATCGGGCGGTATTGAAGCCTTTGACCAGCTTGCCAACCAGGGGCAGGTTTAATAGGCGCTTATGCCATGCCAAACGTAAGGCAGGTTGTTGCAACAGCTTGTAGATTGCAAAGGCGACCAGTGCCACCACAATGGCGGCCAGCCAGCCATACGAGCGGACAGCATTGCTCAGTCCCAGCATCATGCGGGTAAGCAGTGGCAAGGCCTGTTTGGTGTTGGCAAATACCGATACCACTTGTGGCACCACGTAGCTGAGCAAAAAGATCACAATGGCCAGGGCAACTGTGCTGACAATGGCGGGGTAGGTAAATGCCAGGGTGATTTTTTGGGTGAGGCTATTGCGGGCCTCTACATAGTCGGCCAGTTTGTTGAGTACCAGGGCAAGATTGCCCGATTCTTCACCGGCAGCAGCAAGCGAGCGAAAGATGTCGGGAAAGTCTTTGGGATGACGGCCCAGTGCGGTAGAGAGGGAGGAGCCAGATTGCACTTCGGCTCTGATTGAGCCAACCAGTGCCTTGATGCTTGATTTCTCTGCGCCTTCGCCGAGGGCTTGCAACGCGGTTTCCAGTGGCAGGCCCGCTGTCAACAGACTTGCCAATTGACGCGTAAAAAGTGTCTGGTCTTGTCGAGACAGCGATTTTTTAGGTACTTTGACCGGTGTGCCCGGCGCGGCCTGCTTCATGCCAAAGGCGTTATTGCTGTTGCCGATATCAATCTGCTCAACCAAAATGGGTGTCAAGGCTCGTGCATTGAGCATTTGACGAACGTGCTTGGCAGAATCAGCTTCGAGTGTGCCCTTATCAGTTTTGCCGACTGCCGAGATGGCTTCGTAACGGAAAGCAGGCATGAAGATAGACCACCATAGTTATGTGAAGCTCAGTATGCGTTTTTATCACTCATTACAACGCCAACTGTGCGGAAGATGATAAAGAGGTCAAGACGTAATGACCAGTTCCGCAAGTATTCTAAATCATATTCGATCCGCATTTTCATGGATTCGAGATCGTCACCACCTCGATAACCATTTACCTGAGCCCAGCCGGTAATGCCCGGCTTCACTTTGTGGCGCACCATATAGCCCGGGATGAGTTTGCGATAGTGTTCGTTCATCATCACGGCATGCGGGCGTGGTCCAACAATACTCATTTCACCTTTGAGTACATTGATGAGCTGCGGCAGTTCGTCTACCGAGGTTTTGCGAATGAATGAGCCAAATGGTGTGAGCCGAGGGTCTTTTTGTGTGACAGCCTGAAAAGCCTGCTTCCCATCTTCCATGGCCTTGAGTGAGCGAAATTTCCAGACCAGAATTTCCAGACCATCCAGGCCATAACGCTTTTGTTTGAAAAATACCGGACCAGGTGATGAGAGTTTTACGCCAGCGGCAACGACTAGCAGCAAGGGGGAAATAAGCAGTAAAACCAGCGCAGAAATAACAATATCGCTCAGGCGCTTGACGATGCCGTTGATGCCGTAAAACGGGCTTTCGCAAACAGCAACGACGGGCAGGCCATTGATGTTATCAATACGGGCCTGAATCAGGTCGTAAACAAAAATATCCGGAACAAAATAAATGGAAGCGGTTGTGTCGCGCAGATCATCCAGCAACTTCATGATGCGCGGCGTGGAGCCCATTGGCAGTGCAATATAGATGGCGTCGACATGTTCCTTGTTTTGAAATGTGGCGACTTCTGACATATTGCCGATCAGTTTGGATTCATCAATGCCGATGCGCTCTGGTGGACGGTCATCAAAAAATCCCAGAAATTCAATACCCAAATAAGGTGTTGCGGCGAGTTGTTCGGACAGCTTCTTGCCTACTTCACTGGCGCCCACAATAATTGCACGGCGATGTTCCATGGCAATCAATTTGGGCATGAAGAGGACAACCACAAAGTTGGCCAGGTAAAGCGTGAATGGCACGCAGATGGCCCAGCGCCAGATGACATCCTGATCAAAAGCGGGCAGAAAGTTGGTGCCCCAGCCAAACAGCAGCAGCAAAATAAAAGTGAGCGCCCAGCGCCCAACAATGGCCACAAAGTCGCTCACCATGCCCTTGGCCAAAGATAATTGACCAGGATAAGAGAGCGAGAAGACAATCAAACCCAATACCAATTCGGCACCGCGTATCGTCCCGGTACTGATCAGGGTGATGATGAAGAGTGTCAAAACAATAACAGCAGGCTCAATGGACGCTCGTAAAAGACCGGCAATTGAATGATTCTGATGAAACTGAATCTTGGATTTATTGGAAAGCTTGTCCATAACTTATAGTAGAGGTAACCGATAAAGCGTGCTCATTTAAATGATGCACTGAGTATGACGGCAATTTATTAGGATGGGCATTTGAGAAAAGATCTCATCAAGTGTTTTTGAGAAATAAGTTCGAACCATTTATTTATTTTGCATTAGCCGTTGTTCCGTTGACGCTAGATTACGGTTCAGGGTAATTCTTGATTTGGGCTTGCTAAAGTAATTGCGCGCAAAATGACTGAATGCCATACCTAAGAAAATGGAGCAGGCCGCATTTTCAATGCAGTTCATGGCAAAGCCAATTGCCATAATTCCTGTTATAGCCGTGATGTGAAAGCGGGTTTCGTTTTTAAGTGTTTTAGGCTGATTCATTAACAGAATAAGAAATGCAGTCAGATAAACCAAACCAAAAATCCCAAAACTGACATAAAGATAAACGAGTAAATTGTCTGCAGGATTGAAGAAAAAGCTTTCCCCAAAGTTGCTTTGCGAAATACCAATTCCGCCGAGGCCTCGACCCAAAAATATGTTGCCTTTTTTTTCTACTAATTCAAGCGCGACCGGCCAGGTATTTTGCATGCGATCCATGAATGAACTAAATAGAAGTTTTTGTACAAAATTCATATAAAAATCATGAACTTCAAATATGACTGCATAAATAGGCAACCCAATCAATACCAGATAAACAGCAAGCTGACATATTCTAGCCACTGTACCGTATTGATTTTTGTTGAGAAACAAATGGAAGTAAACGAAGATGAGCAAGAATGCCAGAATCGCAGATTTGGTCGTGGTGATCATTACTGCGATGAGGGTAAGAATAAAGAGTACGGTTTTTAGCAAGATCGATCTGAAGTAGGCCAGAAAAAAAGTCATGCATACAAGTAACAATATGGCGGCTTCAATAGAGCTACGAGTGGTTCCGGCAATACGTCTGATACCTTGACCAGCGGTCCATTCCCGATTACCTTGAACCGCGATACCACCAATATCATAGCTCAATCCCTCCCAGGGGAACTTGGTGTAATAGTTGATGAAAATCGAGATGCAAAGCAGTATCCATGCAAAAAGAATAATAAATTTAAGTTTGCCAAGTTTGGGGGATACGGTTTCGGAAACGATCAAACCGAAAAAGAAGGGAAGCCATAACTTGGCAGCAAATAAAGACTGAGATGGATTCTTAATAAAAAATAGGGAAATGATGAAATGACAAACAAGTATCCCGCTAAAACACAGGAATTCATTTGGAATATCACCTTTAAGTACTTTTCGTACTACATAGGTCAGGGATACGGCTATCAGGGCAACGTCACGCAGATAAACCAGTCCAACCAGTCCAACAGCATTTAATGCATAGCGCATTGGTGACTCAAAGATAAGAGTCAGCAGATACAAAATGAATACGTTCAGAGCGATCCAATCCAGCCTGTCTGAAAACGCCTTATCCATCGCGGCCGATAAAACGCCGCGTTTTCTGGCAACTTGTGCCAAGTGTCTATTGATATCGGAAAGAGCGATTGTCACAACAGGATGCGATTGGATTTGAGATAAGTTGTTGATCAGTTAAATTCGTTGATGACCGAACCAACGATGGTGATGTCCGCACTTGCTAATTTTTTAGCTGCGCTGAGTAATTGATTTTGCTTGGTCTGGTTATTTTTGGCCAATAAGAGTGCGCCTTTGCATGTTTTGGCAACGGCAAGTGCATCCAATGTATTGTTGTCGAGCGCTGGGGTGTCGACCAGAATCACGTCAAATTCTTTGGAGAGAATGCTGATGCCTTCTGAGAAGAGTGGGCGGCTGAGTAATTCGAGTGGATTCGGCGGTAATGGGCCTGATGGCATGACACTCAGATCGGCAAAACTTGGGACGCGATTGATCAGGGAGTTGGTATTGCGGCCTGATAAATAAGAGCTTAATCCGGTTTTGTTATCCAGATGAAAGAGTGCATGTTGTTTGGGATTGCGTAAATCGGCATCAATCAGCAATGTGCGCATACCTAGCTGTGAAAATACGATCGCCAGATTGGCTGCCATGAAACTGCGACCATCGCCTGCTTGAGCACTGACCACGGCAAGGGCTGCTTGTTCAGACTTGCCAAACCAGCGCATGGAGAGCTGGCTACGCAGGGCGCGAAAACCTTCCACCGTCTTTGAAAATGGATGATAGGCAGCTACCAAGTCAGGACTGACGCTGGTATCTTGAGTGGTCAGATACGGGAATTCATATTGAAGAGAAAGCGCATGCTGAATATCTTCGGGCGTAACCAGCTTTAATGCTACGGCTGCTTCACCAAAGCGCATACCTTGTTCGCGCTGCAGGCGGAGAATGGTTTCTGCATCGGAGGGTTTGAGCTTGCCATTGCGAATGAGAATAGTGCCAAGAGAAAAGTCCTTGACGGTGGCTTCATCGGGAGCGCGGCTCAGATCAAGTTGAGTATTGATAGCGTTCATAGTGATCTTCTCTTACTAACTGTTTGCAAGCATAGGACGATTGCCTTGGCCAATGCTCAATGGGTGTTTAAGCAATGGATTGTTGGGCAGGGCTTTGTCATTTTTATCAAGCGCTGGAATGGAGGCCAAAGGCTCCATGCCCAACAAGATTTCCAGATCATCTGAGGACCGAATCCTACGATCGCGCAACTCTTGAATCCAGGCAAGCAATAACCCTAGTAATGTACCTAAAACAGCAGCAGCAATTGTATTGAGTGTCAGTGATGGTTTGCTGTGTTTATTGGGTGGCAATGCCTGACCAATTTGCAAGATATTGGTGCGATTGGTTTGGCTTTCCAGCGTGCTTTGAGTCAGGCGTTGATTGACGGATTCATAGGCTCGTTCAGCGTTTTCTACTTCACGCTGCAATACTGCCAATTCTTCGCGCTGTTGTTTTAGCTTTAAAACACGTTCTTTCTGTGCGGCTAAAGAAGAGCGAACGTCGCCTTCGCGTTGTACGTTGACTCGTGCCGATGTGCTGATACTGTTTGCTACTCGACGAGTTTCATTTTCAAGCTTGGCACGCAGTTCATTGATCTCAGCAACAGCGCGTTCATATTGGGGATGGTTTTTGCCAAGTTGTTGACTTAAATCTTGTAGGGTTGCTTCTTTTCTGACCAATTCGGATTTCAGCCCAGAAATCACGGGGTTATTCAAGACTTCCTGCAGCGTATCCTGATTACCGTTCATGGCCTGAGTCTGACGACTCATGGTGTCTGACGAGGCAGCTTGAATGGAGGATAGCTGGCTGGATAATTCGATCAGACGCGTATTTTCAACATCGAGCTTCTCATCAATAGAAGTAATGCCTGTTCGACGTTGGTAATCGGTGACTTTAGCTTGCGCTTGTTCAAGTTTTTCGCGCAGACCTTTGGTTTTTTCATCAAACCATTGTGTGTAATCGCGTGCTGGCTCGACACGTAATTCTAATGAGGTATCGACATAAGCCTTGGCAAATGCATTGGCGGCGCGAGCAGAAAAGACCGGATCATTGGACTCATACGCAATATTGATGATATTTGACTCGCGGGATGGTTTTACATCCAGGTTTTTCTGGAGTTTTTCAGCCCAGTAAAGATCAAATGATC
Source organism: Ampullimonas aquatilis (assembly GCF_049675895.1). Lineage (GTDB taxonomy): Bacteria > Pseudomonadota > Gammaproteobacteria > Burkholderiales > Burkholderiaceae_D > Ampullimonas > Ampullimonas aquatilis. Next base: position 56,557 of record NZ_CP183834.1, read on the forward strand.
CTTTACCGCCAAGTGCTTCAGAAAATTGTTCCTGATACTTTTGTTCATCGGCCAGTTTGAGCGTTTTAACGACGCGCATCGCGACTTTTTGACCGGTAATGATGTCCATCTGCGTGCCCATATAGGCAGTCATCATCTGCTCGGTCATACCGCTGGCACCGTTTAAAGGGTCATTGGTCTTCAGATCAACCAGAACGGTGGCTGATGAGAGGTACTGCTTTGGAAGAACAAGGGTGATCGCAATGGCCGCGGCGACCATGACCAGAAATGTGCCAATAATAGTGGCTCTTCTGGCTTTTAAAACCATCAGGAGTTGTTTAAGTGTCATGCTCGTCTTCCAAATAATTAATGCTTGTGCACCATGCCAAGTTGCTTGGCATGGGCTTCCATCAGAACAGGCTTTCTTTTACGTACAGAACGTCATTAGGCTGGATTTTTTCATTCATGTCTGGTGACATGGTCTGGATGGCACCGCTGGCATTACGACGGGAGAGGCGCAAACCTTTTTCGGTGCCGCGTTGAGTCAGGCCACCACCTTGTGCCACGGCTTGTTGAACGGTCATTTCACGTTCGACACGATAGCTGCCAGCACGTTGCACTTCACCATAAATGTAGAACAGCGGCGCACGATGCACGTAAATGACGTCATTGGCTGCGATCACAATATCACGTTCTGTTTTGCCTGAAAGGAAAATGCCAGCAAAATCAATTTCAAGACGTATTGGTTTGCTATCACGTTGACCAGTAATTACAACAAAGTCTTCACCGGTTGGCAAAATCCCACCAGCCATTGCAAGTACCTCTGAGAGGCGCATATTGGCCATTTCAAGTGGGTAGCGGCCAGGTTTATTGACTTGACCCAGAACTGACACTTGGTTGCCGCGAACTTGCAGCAATAAGATGTTGACTTGTGGCTTGTTAACAAAGCCACCATCTTTTAGCAACTGAGCAATTTTTTGCTCTGCTGCCGTGATAGTCAGGCCGCCCAAGGCAACTTGCCCCAGCAGTGGATAGCTGATGGTGCCGTTTTCAGAAACTCGTACCTCTACGGAAAGGTCCGGGCTTTGAAAGACGTTAATTTTCATGCCGTCACCAGAGCCAATAATATATTCGGCTTTGGAGTCAACGCGTTGAGCTTGTGCAACAGCTTGCGCTGGCGCAAGAGCGGCGGAGGTCAAAAGGGCGGTAACCAAGCAAATGAAGAGTCTGCGAAACATGTGTGATCTCTAAAGTTATAGGACAAAATGTAAGATAAAAGAAAATTGATACAACTGACAGGAATTATTACCTTATATGTGGAGCGGCTGTAACAAATTTTCTGCGATGCAACATTGATTAGCATACTGCCAAAATTGATGTTTAAAGGTATTTGATTTTAATGATTTTTTTTAAATCAAGGTCGGCAGTATTGGTTTGTGATTGGTGATCGTTATTGTGTAGTGTTGTCAGTTAGGCGCACATTACTTTTGTATTCGGGCAGATTATTCACATTTTTTCCGACGGCTTTCGCATAGAGGGGTAATACCTCTGGCAAGTGAGCGCGAATTTCGTTCATTCTGGATTCATCGGACGGATGAGTAGACATCCATTGGGGTGGAGCACCTTTATTATTGGCACTCATTTTTTGCCATAAGACCAATGCGGCGCGCGGGTCGTAGCCAGCGCGGGCAGCAATGTCGAGACCAACGCTGTCAGCTTCTGACTCGTCTTCGCGAGAAAATTTCAGCATCCACAGTTGTGCGCCTTGACCAAGCACGGCATTGCCAAGGTTGCCCAGTCCAAAAAGCTGGGAAACCAGGTTGGCCCCCAGATTGAGCGCTGTGCCTTTCCCGTTTCTTTCGCGCGCATGTTCTCTCAGTGCGTGCGCAATCTCATGGCCCATGACCATGGCGATTTCATCGTCAGTCAGCTTTAATTGAGTAAGAATGCCACTGTAAAACGCAATTTTTCCGCCGGGCATGCAGAACGCGTTTACCTGCTTTGAGCCAATCAGGTTGATCTCCCATTGCCATTGCGGGGCACGTTCATTCCATGGCAATGCAAATGGGATGATCTTGTTGGCGATGCTGCGAAGCCTGATGGTTTGAGGATGATTGTCAGGGGCTAACGCTTGCTGTTTGGCGGCATCCTGCTTGAGCTGCTCATACTGTTGTGCGGCCTGTTGTTCTAGCGCCTCGGCGGGGACTAGTTTACGAAAGCCAGACATGCCGCCTACATTGATTCCTTCATGGGGTGGGGCACTGACTTCCTGCGCGCTACAGGTAAATGAAACTGCGAGGGTGGTCAAGCTGAGCAGGCAAGCGATACGTTTGAGTTTTGGCGTCATTGTGATTGTCTCCACGGCGCAATTCTGGGTAACATCAGCATGCCTGGTATACCCAGAAAAAAACAGATTATGAAAAAATTAAACCAGCCAGTATGGTCGACAATATACCCTGTACTGGCATTGATAAATGTACGTGGGACCGCTGCCAGACTGGTAAATAATGCAAACTGGGTGGCGGTAAATCGTGGGTCGGTGGTTTTGGCAATATATCCAGTAAAAGCCGCCGTCCCTAAACCAACGGCAAACGCTTCAAAGCCGATGACAGCACCTAGTAGCCAAGATGAGGACAGCCCTGCTTTTGCCAGAATGGCAAAACCAAGTATGGCCAACATCTGGAAAACACCAAAAATCCAGAGTCCTCGATTGGTGCCAGTTTTTTCAAGCCAAATCGCCCCAAGAATGCCACCTGCCAGGCTGGCCCACAAGCCCGCATTTTTGGCCACAAGGCCAATTTCTGTGCGGGTGAACCCAAGCTCCATATAAAAGGGCGTGGCCAGCGCAGTGGCCATGGAATCCCCCAGCTTATAGAGAAAAATGAAGAGCAAAATCAGTAAAGCCTCTTTGAGTCCTTTGCGTTGTAAAAATTCCTGAAAGGGTAAAACCACAGCATCGCGCAGACTTTTTGGTGGGTCGCCATACTGTGGTGGTTCTTTAATGAGTAAGGTGGTGGTGATGCCTGGCAACATGAATAATGCCGTGATGGCAAAGACCCAAAGCCAGGATAAATGGTCGGACAGAATCAGCGACAATGAGCCGGGAATCAAGGTTGAAAGTTTGTATGCATTGACGAAAATCGCAGTACCGGATGCCTGCTGTTCCTCGTTCAGTATTTCTCGACGATAGGCGTCAATCACGATGTCCTGGCTGGCACTAAAAAATGCAATTACGCTACATATCACCATGATGATAGGCAAGTCATGCTGTGGCGTGAAATAGCCGAGACTGGCCACAGCCAACAAGACGACCAACTGTGTGAACAGCATCCAGCCACGCCGCCGCCCGAGCGGTAGTGTGAAGCGATCCATCAAAGGTGACCAGATAAACTTCCAGGTGTAGGGAAAGCCAACCAGCGTAAACAGCCCGATCTCTTTTAAATTGACCGATTCAGCCTTGAGCCACGCAGATAGCAGGTTGTAGAGAATGAATAAGGGCAGACCCGAAGAAAAGCCCAGTGCGATACAAATCAAAAACTTGGGTTCGCGCCAGATCGGCCTTTTTGTGAGAGACAACTCAACCATGCTGCTGTTTGCGAAACCTGAAAATCGCCAGACTACCAAACAAGTTGGGCATGAAGTTGACCGGCTTGCCCTGATGCAGGCTGATCCGGTCAATGAGCTCCAGCCCCAATTTATTGGCCAGTGCTTCAAAATCATTCATGGTGGCGCAGCGAATATTGGGTGTGTCATACCATTCGTAAGGCAGCGATTCGGATACCGGCATACGGCCAAGAAACAGTTGCCAACGATGATCCCAATAACCAAAGTTGGGAAAGGAGACAATGGCCTCATGGCCTACCCGAGCGATTTCGGACAGAATGGTTTCTACCCCATGAATCATTTGCAAGGTGCTGAGTTGAATCACCGTTTCAAAGCTGTCATTGGCAAACAGCTGCAGACCATTATTGAGGTTTTGCTGAATGACATTCACACCACGGCGGGTACAGGCCAGCACGTTTTGATCATTGATTTCGACACCATAACCGGAGCATTGCTTGGTCTCTCGCAAGTGTTCCATCAAGGCACCATCGCCACAACCCAGATCAAGGATGGTGGATTGCGGGCGTATCCATTTTTCGATAATGGCAAAGTCGGCGCGAATGCTCATGAGCGTGCTTTCAGGATATTCTCAAAATAAGCGGCGACCAGTTGGTGATACCGTTCATCATCCAGCAAGAAGGCATCGTGACCATGTGGTGCGTCAATTTCGGCATAGCTTACCGGACGTTTGTTATCCAGCAAGGCTTTGGCAATCTCGCGTGATCGGGCAGGCGAAAAGCGCCAGTCCGTTGTAAATGAAATGACCAGAAACTGTGCCTTGGTGACGGCCAGCGCTTTGGTCAAGTCACCACCATGAGTCATGGCAGGGTCAAAATAATCCAGCGCCTTGGTAATCAAGAGATAAGTATTGGCATCAAAGTAGGTGGAAAATTTGTCGCCCTGGTAGCGCAGATAAGACTCAATTTCAAATTCCGCACCAAAGCCGTATTGAATATCGGCGTGGCGTAAATTGCGGCCAAATTTTTCGGCCATATCATCATCACTCAAATAAGTGATGTGACCAATCATGCGCGCCACGCGCAGACCACGGCGCGGCACCACATTGTGTGCGTAGTAGTTGCCACCATGAAAGTCGGGATCGGTGATGATGGCCTGACGGGCGACATCGTTGAAGGCAATATTTTGCGCTGATAGCTTGGGTGTGGACGCAATCACGACGCAGTGCTCAACTCGCTGCGGATACAGGAGACTCCAGGCCAGCGCTTGCATGCCACCGAGGCTGCCACCCATCACTGCGGCAAATTTCTTTATTTGCAAAATATCGGCCAGTCGAGCCTGGGCGTTGACCCAGTCCTCCACAGTCACGACTGGAAAGTTGGCACCATAAGGTGCCCCAGTTGCGGGATCAATACTCATCGGACCGGTAGAGCCAAAGCAGGAGCCTAGATTGTTGACGCCAATCACAAAAAATTGATCAGTATCAATCGGCTTGCCAGGGCCAATCATATTGTCCCACCAGCCAATGTTCTTCTCGTCATCGGCATATCTGCCGGCAACATGATGCGACGCGTTTAAGGCGTGACAGATGAGTATGGCATTGGACCGATCGGCATTGAGCGTGCCATAGGTTTCATAGCGCAAAGTGTAATGGTGGATTTGTGCGCCGCTCTTTAAAACCAGCGGTTCGGCAAAGTGCTGCTCTTGTGGCATCACAAAACCCACAGAGCCGATATCAATCTTTTTGTTTGCAACAACCATAATTAAAAAACCCGATGAGCAAACAGCCAATCGGGTCGATAGAGAAGACCTTCTTAGCTGTATTTGTAAGCGGGAAGATCCCGGTGCGCCCGCAAGCAAGTAAATCGGCGCAAAAAATAATGAATTTGATTATCCCATACACCAAGCATTCGCAGTCTGCCTGCATAATAGTGTTTTTACTCAACTCACTTTTTTTATTTCACACATGACATCAATCGCTTCTTCAGGCAAAGTTTCCAAGAGCAAGTCTGACACCAGCAGGCAGGGTGACAAGGTCGGCAACAAGAGGCGGTTTGTCGTAAGAAGTTCGGGGGTTCATGGGCGTGGAGTATTTGCGGAAACTGCGATTCCAAAAGGTGTACGCCTGATTGAATACAAAGGTGAAGTGATTGACTGGCCGGAAGCATTGCGCCGTCATCCGCGTGATCCAGCGCAGCCTAATCATACGTTTTACTTTCATATCGATGATCAGAACGTGATTGATGGTGGTGTGAATGGCAATAGCGCACGTTGGTTTAATCATGCCTGCGAACCCAATTGCGAAGCTGAGGAAGACAATGGCCGGATTTTTTTTGTGACGCTACGCAATATCAAGGCGGGCGAAGAATTGTTTTTTGATTATGGTTTGATGATCGAGGCGCGCTACACCGCCAGGTTGAAAAAAGAATTCGCCTGCTATTGTGGCAGCAAGAAATGTCGTGGCACCATGCTCGCCCCCAAAACCCGCTGACCACAGCAGGTTGGGAAGCATCCCGGTGCTTTAATGCAGAATCACGGGCTGTTGCATCAGGCTGCCAAACTGATCTAAAAAGTCATCGACCTCTTCCATCGACGGTTCATTTTCGACCAGCTTTTGTACACTTTGGCGAAAATGTTCTGCCAGGGCACCATCCAGAAAGATTTCTTTCTTGCTGAACTTGTCCATGATTTCAAAGCCACCGGCGCCTGTGTTGGGTTCTTCATAGCCGGAGAACTCCACGACACAATAATTGGCACTGTTGTAGATCATATTCATCAAAGCACTCCTTCAAAATATCTTGCTCGTAGTTAAGGGGTGTTGCGCCGATTTCAATAGACTACTGACTGCATGCTGCCATTTTTTTAATGCAAGATCTGTGCGTGTCTTTTATAAAAGTTGCTGAAACGGGTACTTGATAAATGGGTTAGCGGGGTTTTTTTCCGAGAGTAAAGCCTGCTTGATGTCAGCTTTATTAATATTTCACAATATTGGCAAGTGTCTGCTCCAGAAAGTCACCGTTGACTTCGGAAAATTTGATCTTGATGGGATACCACTCCAGGTCGCTGCCCAGCCAGACATCAATGGTCTGATCAAATTCCTTGCGCGGTTTGCGGTTCAGGTGCAAGGCTTGATGCGGCTTGCCCGCAACTTCAATGGTTTCCAAGCCCAAGATATTGAATGTCCACCATTCGGCATCGCGCGTGCCTGCCACATAAACCTGCTGGGCACCCGATTGGCTGAATTTGTCAGGCTCGCCACGTGCCAATCCTGCCAATTGAATCAACACACTGTTGCGATCTTGCGCACCTGCCACCATGGGCAGTTCCTGGGTTGCCGACGAAAAGGAAATGGTCTGCGGTGAGTCGGGCCGATCACGGTTGAAGTTGGTAGCCTGTTCGGCACGGCGCCCGCGTTTTTCGGTATAGCGCAGGGGTGCCAGGCCGTATTGGTCAAACCGTCCGACACTCTTGAATTCAAACGAGTACAAAAACAGCATGCTGGCCTGGGTGGTAAAGCTGAATTGCTGATTGTCCACCCGCCAGTCACTGGTGCCGGTGACGTTATAGTTGAAGCCTTTGGATTGCCCCACAATTTGATATTCCAGTTTGGCCGATGGCGGTGGATCAAAGCGGGTCGGTGCGTCGCTGGCAGGGACGCTGGCTTTTTCTGGGGGGCTTTCTTTGGCTTTATCGCGCGGGCTGGCTGACGGCCCGCCGGTAGAGGCAATCAGGTCGTCAAGCGAGCCATTGCCGGGTTCTTCAAGATTGCCGGGTGTGGCGCTGCTGCTTGCCATTGGCGGTGGGGTTTCGGTTGGGCCAGGTGGCGATGGGGCAATATCATGCGCTATTGGCGGCGTACTGGGTTTGGGATTGCTTGATTCTGCTGGCGCGGTGTTATCAGTTGGTCTGGCAGTTTGAACAGGTTTGATTTTGGGCGCACGCACGACTTCCTTAGGCAGCTCAAGCGGTTTGGGGGGCGTGGGCGTGTCGATCAGTGCGCTGACTGCAATGGCTTGCGGGGCTGGTTCCGGCGGCGGGCGCACTGTTAGACGGCTGCTCTGCCAGACGACCAGATGCAGCACCAGCGATGCCAGTAGCACCAGCCAAAAGCGGGGGCGACGGATCAGCATGGCGAAGGTAAACGCACGCGGTATTGGCCTGATGGAAAGGATCATGCAGCTATTAACGAAAAGCGGTCGGGTTGGGAATACGTCATCTTACCCAACCCTGGTGGGAATCGTTTATCGAGGGAAATGATTTGGCGATTAATAGCGTATATCAACCCATATAATGCCATACCCCTAGGGTGTATATGTTTATATTGGCTGCTTAGGTGCGTTTTAATTGGTTCAAAAAATATACTATGCAGGACTATTTTGTGGCTTAAACAATTGGCGGGATGATGCCAGAAACCCGGGTGCCATCACGAATTCGGCGAATGACTTCAACGGGTGTCACCCACACCAGACCGTCACCGATCTGCCCAGTCATGGTTTCGCGAATGATGGTGTCGACAATATGATCCACCTCCGATTCTGGTGCCAGGATATGCAGCAAAATCTTGTGCGAAAAATCGGTCAGATCTTCTTTGACGCTGCGTTTGACCAATGCTGCCGGCGCAGTAAAGCCATCGACCTTACTGACAGTCATGCCGGGAAAGTTGGGAATACGCCGCAGCGCCGCTTGCAGATTGTCGATTTTATTGGGGCGAATAATCGCTTTGATTTCTTTCATGGTGTCACCTTGTTCAGTATTACTGTCCATTTTTCTGGCTGCACATCCGGTGCAATCCGTTCAATTGGCGTTCGTCGGCCTCAGGCTTCCACTTCTTTTTCCTCAAACCAGCCGTAAATAACTGGCAACACCAGTAGGGTGAGCGTGGTAGAACTGATCAGGCCACCAATCACCACGACGGCCAGCGGACGAGTGACTTCAGAGCCAGGGCCATTGGAAAACAGCATGGGAATCAGTGCCAGCATGGCCACCAGCGCCGTCATCATCACGGGCCGAAAGCGATGCTCACAACCCATGCGCACTGCCTCGGCAGTGGGCAGACCATTGTCGCGCTGTTGGCGAATTTCCGATACCAGCACGACGCCATTCAACACCGCAATGCCCCACAGATTGATAAAGCCGACTGCGGCAGGGACCGACAGATACTCGCCGCTGATCAGTAATCCAATGATCCCGCCAATCGCGGCCAGTGGTAACACGGTGATGATCAGCCCAGCCATGCGCGCCGAATTAAACAGGACAAACAGTAAAAAGAAGATGGCCGCAATGGTGATGGGAATGATGATCATCAGCCGTTTCATGGCGCGTTCCATATTTTCAAATTGGCCACCCCACTGCAAGGTATAGCCTTCCGGCAATTTGACCTCCTGGGCAATTCTGGCCTGGGCTTCTTCAACAAAACCACCCAGATCGCGACCTTGGACATTGGCGCCAATCACAATCCGACGCTTGCCCGATTCACGCGAAATCTGCGCGGGACCATCAGCCAGTTGAATGTCGGCCAAGTCTTCCAATGGCACGATGGCGCCACCTGGTGAGGTCAGCGTGATATTGGAGATGGCTTCCAGATTATTGCGAAACTTTTCGGGAAAGCGTACCACCAGCGAAAAGCGTCGCTCACCATCGTAAACGATGGAAGCCTGCCGTCCCTTGATGGCGGTTTCAATCACATCATTGATGTCTTCCACATTGAAACCATAGCGCGCAATGCTTTGCCGTTTGATATGAATGGTCAGATATTCCTGACCGGAGACGCGTTCAACCCGCAAGTCGGTGGCACCGTGAATGCCAGATAAGGTCTTGGCAATGGCATCGCCTGTTTCGCGCAGCTGGTTCAGGTCATCACCAAACAGCTTGATGGCCACCTGACTGCGTACTCCGGAGACCATTTCATCGACCCGTGCCGCGATGGGTTGTGAGATCGACAATTCAACACCGGGTAAAAACTGGAGCTTGTCGCGTATCGCATTACCGATGTCTTCCTGTGTCCAGCCATTGGGCCAGGAGTCGCGCTCCTTGAGTGTCACAATCGGATCCGATTCATGTGGCTGACCAGGGTCGGCAGGGGACTCACCACGTCCCAATCGTGAGACAACCTTGGCCACACCGGGTACCGTCATGATGGCTTGCATGGCAGCGGTTTCCATCTTTACTGATTCATCCAATGAAATTTTGGGGACCCGTACAATCACCGGCGTGACGGAGCCCTCTTGCATGGTCGGAATAAAGGCAGTACCAAGCAGCGGCGTGAGTCCAGCGGCGAGCAGCAGGGCTACCAGCGCACCCACTACAATCTTCTTGCCATTGTCGAGTGCCCAGCTCAGCAACTTGAGATAGGGCTGCTTGAAGAAGGCGACAACACGTGTGTCTGCTTCGGAGCCACCTTTGAGGACGAACGAACATAGCATGGGCGACATGGTCAATGACAGAATGAGTGAAATCGTCAGTGCAATGGCAATCGTCAAGGCCAATGGAGCAAACATTTTGCCTTCCATGCCTTCCAGTGAGAGTAGTGGCAAAAACACCAAGATGATGATGCCGACCCCGTATAGCACGGGCTTGCTGACGGCGGAAGCTGCATCAAAAATAATGCGCGCCTTGCTGTCATCCTGATGCGCAGGATTGCCCATACGCGCAAAGGTATTCTCCACTACAACTACCGCACCATCGACCATCAGACCAATCGCAATGGCCAGCCCACCCAGGGACATCAGGTTGGCGGACAGGCCGATCTGGTTCATCACCATAAAGGTCAGCAGTGGTGTGAGTATCAGTGTGCTGACGACAATCAGACTGGAACGTACATCACCAAGAAACACAAACAGCACAATCACCACCAGAATAATGCCTTCCAGCAAAACCTTGGAGACGGTGCTCAGGGCTGAATCAATGAGCGTAGTGCGATCATAAAAAGGGACGATCTGCAGACCACCGGGCAAGCGCTTCTTCTCATTGATTTCAGCAACCTTCTGCTTGATGCGCGTGACTACATCACGGGCATTGCCACCCCGTATCATCTGCACAATACCTGCCACGGCCTCGGTCTCCCCATTGCGAATGATGGCGCCTTGCCGACCTTCGGTACCCAGGGTGACTTCAGCGACATCTTTCACATAAACCGGGGTGCCATCTTTTTCGCGCAATACAATATTGCGGATATCCTCCACCGAGCTGATGAGTCCGGCACCCCGAATCAGATATTGCTCGGCATATTGCGGCAAGACGCCGCCCGAGCTATTGGCATTGTTGCGCGCCAGTGCACCGTATAAATCCTTGATACTGAGTTGGAAATAGCGTAGCCGATCAGGATTGGCCAGCACATGATACTGGCGGGCATAACCGCCCTGGCTATTGATTTCAGCCACGCCGGGCACACTGCGAATCATCGGTCGCACCACCCAGTCCTGAATGATGCGCCGCTCGGTAAGTTCTTCGACTGTCAGCGCACGTTTGCCATCATCCGGATGCTCCAGTGTGTACTGATAGACCTCGCCCAGGCCGGTTGAAACCGGACCGAGTACGGGGGCCACATCTTCAGGCAGATTGTTCTTTACTTCAATGAGTCGCTCCAGTACCAGATTGCGGGCAAAGAAGACATCGGTGCTGTCGCTAAACACCAGCGTAATGACGGAGATGCCATTGCGATTCAATGAGCGCATTTCCACCAAGCCGGGCAGGCCGGTCATGGCAATCTCGATGGGCACGGTGACAAAGCGCTCTACTTCTTCAGGAGGACGGCCCGGGGCTTCGGTGGCGACCTGAACCTGCACATTGGTGACATCCGGAAAAGCATCAACTGACAAACCTTTGAGCGACAACAAGCCAGCAATCGTCAGGGCAATACATAGCACGGCCAAGACAACACGTTGCGACAGCGACCAGCGAATCAGGCTACGAATCATGCCTTACTCCTGTCCGCCAAGGTTGATGCGATTGCGTTCGTTATTGAGATGAAAGGCACCTTCAATCACAATTCTTTGTCCGTCTGGCAAGCTTTCGAGCAGTGGTCGCTTGCCATTGTGATCAGTACCAAGCCTGACGGGCATGAGCTTGTATTGGCTGGATCCGACTTCAACAAAAATGGCATCCTGGTTGTTTTCGCGAACCACTGCCGTCGATGGAATCAGCGGCACCTTGCGGCCATGACCTTCAATTAACATGGTGCTGAGCATGGCGGGTTTGAGCAGCCGGTCCGGATTGTCAAGCAAGGCGACGACACGCACTGTGCGCGTATCCGGCGAGACCACATCGCTGATGTAGGTGACTTTGCCATCGCGTTGACCATCGCTCAGGGCGGGTACTTCAATGACGATCTTTTGCCCTTTGCTGACCAGGGAGGCTTCTTGTTCGGGGACTTCTGCCACGGCCCAGATCGTACTCAGATCTGAAATCACAAAGAGTACATCGGCGGGTTGTACCACTTGCCCTTGCGCCACACGTCGTTCGAGAATGGTGCCCGACAGGGTGGCCGTGATGGGCGCATTGGAAGTAATTGCGCCGCTGTTGAGTAACTGATTGATCGCTACTTGTGAGACCCCCAGTACCCGTAATTGATCAACCGCTGCGCGCTTTTCGGCACTGGCCACGGACAACTCGCTTTGTCGACGCAGTAGCTCGGCAGAGCCAATCACATCTGACTTCAACAATACCTCGGCACGTTCTACTGCACGCAATGCAAGCTGTTCGGCTGAATGCGCCTTCAGCAGGGCCAGCTGGGCATTACCAAGTTCAGGACTATTCAGTTCGGCCAGCGTCATACCGGTTTTAACCTGATCGCCAGGCTGGGCGCGAATTTGGGTAATTCGTCCGGCAATTGGCGCACCGATGCGAGCGGTTTTTTGAGCATCCGCTTCCATACGTCCCGGAATGCGAATCATGTCATTGACGGTGCCTTCGCTGGCGGTATCAACTTTAATGAGTGTGGCGAGCTGTTGGCTCACGATTACGATATTGGGATCTTTAAGCGGTGTTTCTTCTGCAACTGGCGCGGGGGCTTCTTTGCCACAACCCGTCAATACGGCAGCAAGCAGTACAAGGCTGAAACAGCTGGGTAAGGATAAGTGCAGGTAGGGCTTATTCATTGATTTTCTCATGTGAAACAGGACTAATATCTTCATAGCTAACAAGGTCACGACCTGCCAGTCGTTCCAGTTCGGCGCGAGCAACCTGCAATTCATAACGGGCGTTGATCAGCTCATTGCGGGTCAGGCGAAATTGGCGTTGTGCATCCAAAAATTCCAATATGCCGCGTTCACCAAGTCGATAAGCCGACTCGGCAATATCCAGTGAGCGTTTGGCCGATACCAGAATGGTGTTTTCAATCGCATTGACTTGTCCTGCGGCGGCTTGATATTGTGACCAGGCGGCACTGAATCCAGTGCCCAGTTCCAGTTTGCGCAATTCGGCTTCATTACGATGACGAACCAGCTCCGCATTGGCTTGTGCAATGGGACCTTGGCGGCGATCCCAAATGGGAATGCTCAGGGCCACGCCAATTTGGCTGCTGCGAATATCCGGCTCACGTCCTTGCCCCAACCGCACGATGACCGAGGGCATGACCGATTGTTGTTCCACATCGACCAAGCGTTCGGCCCGGCGAATTTCAGTTTCCGTTTTTTTCAGCTCAGGATTATTGCTTTCAAAGGCATTTTTTAAAGAACTGTAATCCGGGGTGGATAGACTTTTAGGCAGGTCGGTGTTTAACGAGAAGTCATCCGCCAGACTCAAGCTGACGCCTTGTCGCAAGATGGCCTTGGCTTGCAGAAGTCGCAAGATGGCAGCATCAAGCTGTTTAGCCGCATTGGCAACTTCAGTGTCGGCGCGAATTAAATCGAAGCGGGCACTCTCGCCGGTTTCAACCCGCACTTTGACCCGATCACGAATCTGTTCGGTCAAGGCCTTGTCTTCACGCGCGGCAATCACTTCCTGTTCGCGGCGCAAGACATTGAAGTAGCGTACCTTGACTTCGGCAATGACATTGGCTTCCGCAATGCTGATGGCAATATTGGCGGCACGTGCTCCGGCCTCGGCGCTTGCGGTACGTGCCGAGCGCAAGGATGGATTTTCGATCTTTTGAGCAATCGCAAATGCCGAAGTCGTGCCTTCAGCCGCCCCACTGATGCGCGCATTATTGCGGCCAGTCTGTAATTCCAGTTCGGGGTTGGGATAAGCACCGGCAGTAGTAATGGCTGCCCGTGCACCTAATGCTTGGGCGCGGGCGGCAGCGATAGCGGGGTGTTCACGTTTAGCGATCTCGAGCAATTGGGCCAGCGAATATTGCATGGCCTGAGTATTTTGCTGACTCGCCTTGGACATGATTTCGCTGGCGGAGTCAGGCTGAAAATCTTTTGGCAAACCTTTAGTACGATCGGGTTTGGAAGTGGCACTATTTTCAACGGCTGTTTTATGGGTATGACTCAATGCTCTTTGTGCTGCTATATCGGTATTGGCATAAACCCAAAGTGGAGGGCAAAGGAGCAGTGCACTTACCAGCCAACGATTTTTTCTAATTAATGGCTTTGTGCCCGAATGAAAAAGGACATCGTTCTTTCTACGCTTCAAAATTAAACCCCATTAAATTTTCTGTTACATCTAGTTACAACTGTTTGTGATTTATAAATAAGACGTAGTCTATCAAAAGAAGTTCACTGATTTTGCAAATGATTGAGCAAAGCCGATGCCCACCAATGCAAAAAACCCCTAATCACCAAAAAGTGATTAGGGGTTTTGTCGGGTGATTGGCGCTAAGTTGAGCGCTTAATGAAAGGGGATCGGCTGTTTGCGCTGTTGCCAGCGCTCAGCGACTGCCAAATAAAGGGAAGGCAAGACGATCAGGGTCAAAATAGTTGCTGTGACCAGGCCACCGATCACAACAACAGCCAAAGGTCTCTGGGTCTCCGCACCAATAGCGTGCGAAAGTGCCATGGGGAATAAGCCAAGCATGGCGAGCAGGGCGGTCATCAAGACGGTACGCAAACGTTCCATCGATCCTTCCAATACCGCCTCACGGGCATCGCGGCCTTCAAGTTGCAATTGGTTGAAGTAGGTAACCATCACCACCCCGTTCAATACTGCTTGGCCAAATAGGGCAATAAAACCAATGGCTGCCGATACTGAAAGTGGTATCCCAGTAAAAAAGAGTGCAAAGATACCGCCGATCATTGCAAAGGGGATATTGGAAATGATCAGGCTGGCATTTTTAAATGAATTAAAGGCATTGAACAGCAGCAGGAAAATCACCAGAATGGACAGAGGCACGACGACTGAAAGACGCGCCATCGCCCGTTCCTGGTTTTCAAATTCGCCCGACCAGGCCAGTTCATCAGACGGTTCAAATTTGAGATTGCCATTTTTTAAACTTTCCTCGATCCGGTCTTTCATGTCCTTGACCACGCTGCCCATATCGCGATCACGGATAAACACACCGACTGCCACGACGCGACGACCGTTTTCGCGACTGATGTTCATCGAGCCAGATGTGGCCCGAAACTCAACCAGTTGGGAGAGTGGTACTTGCGCACCATCTTGCGTGGCGACGAGCAGATTGGGAATATTGGGCAGTTCGCGTTCAGATTCCTTGAGACGCACAATCACGCTGAAATGCTTTTCGCCTTCCCACAGTTCGGTCGTGGCTTTGCCGGCCAGGGCGGTTTCTACCAGATCCTGTACATCACCGACGTTGACACCATAACGCGCTGCGGCGGCTCGATCAAAGTCCATCACATACTGAGGTAACTCACCATCCCGATCCACAAAGGCGCGTACCACACCAGGAACACCATCCACGATCTGCATGATGCGACGGCCTGATTCCTTCAGCTTTTTAATATCATCACCGCGCAGCTTGATCACGATCTGCCCTTTGATCTGTGAAATGCTTTCCAGCACGTTGTCGCGTACCGGCTGTGAAAAGCTGGCTTCCACGCCAGGCAGTTTGGCCAGATTGCTTTCCACTTCCTTGATGATTTTGGCCTTGTTCATGCCTGCGCGCCATTGCGTTTCCGGCTTCAGATCAACCAATGTTTCTGAGGCATTGAACAATTTAGGATCGGTACCATCATCGGGGCGTCCCACTTTTGAAATCACGGAATTGATTTCCGGTGTGAGCCGGATCGTATCGCGGATCTTCTTGGCTTCACGGTTGGCTTCACTGCCCGAGATCGAGGAGGGCAGATCCACGTTGACCCAGATGGAACCTTCGTCCAGTTCTGGCAAAAACTCCGTACCAAGCTGTGTGGCAGCCACCAGGCTTAAACTCAATACGCTCAGGGCAATCACGACGACTTTGCGTTTGTTGTCCAAAGCCCATACCAAAGCTGGGCGATAGACTCGTTTGCAGGCACGCACAATCCAGTTATCTTCATGGGCAATATTTTTCTTCAGCAATAGTCTGCAAAGCAGCGGTACCAGTGTCAGTGAAATGAGTAGTGACCCAATCAAGGCCGATGTCACGGTGTAAGCCATTGGCGAAAAGATCCGGCCTTCGGCACGTTGCAGGGTAAAGATGGGAATATGTGCGGCGATGATGATGACCATGGAGAAAACGGTGGGTCGTCCCACTTCAGTGGCGGCCTTGAGTACCGCGCGGTAACGGGCGTTACCATCCTGCATCTGGTCTTCGCTCAGCTCACCCAGTCGTCGGAAGATGTTTTCCACCACAATGACCGCGCCATCCACAATGATGCCAAAGTCCATGGCCCCCAATGACAGCAAATTGGCTGGAATGCCCACAAAGGTAAGCCCCAGGAAGGTGGATAGCAAGGCCAAAGGAATGACCAAAGCCACAATCAATGCCGCGCGCAGATTACCCAGGAAGAGATAGAGCACCAGACAGACCAGCCCAGCACCTTCGGTCAGATTGGAAAACACGGTATGCAGGGTTCGATCAATCAACCAGGAGCGATCGTAGTAAGGAACGACCTTGACGCCACGGGCACCGGCACCGGGCAAAGCCTGATTATTGATATATTCAATTTTTTCTTTGAGCGCTTTCAGCACCAGCGAAGGGTTTTCACCTTTACGCATGACCACAATGCCATTGACGATATCATCCGTATCATCCTGTCCGACCAGACCTTGACGTGGTGCACCACCCACTTTGACTTCGGCAATATCCTTGACCAATACGGGCACATTATTGTTTTCAGTGATCACTACCTTTTCAATATCAGCCGATGAGCGAAAAGCACCGAGCGAACGTAGTAGGAACTGCTGTCGACCTTGCTCGACGGCGCCACCACCCGCATTGGAGTTGGCACGCGACAATGCCGTAAAAAGTTGCGCCAGGGTGACTTTGTAATCGCGCATCTTGGCAATGTTGGGATTTACTTCGTATTGTTTGATCGAGCCACCCATCGTCACTACATCGGCCACACCGGGTACCTGACGCATATTTTTTTCAACAACCCAATCCTGCAAGGTGCGAAGCTGTTGCGCTGTCAGATGATCGCCACGGAGGCGGAAACGAAAGATTTCGCCAATCGCGGTTGAGAGTGGTGCCAACTCGGGTTGCACGCCATCCGGTAAGTCGGCACCTCGGAGGCGTTCCAATACTTGCTGGCGTACAGTCTGGTCATTGGGTTTGTCATTGAACGTGACAATGATGAAGGATAGTCCAAACTGGGTATGGGAAAACACTCGCACGGTGTTGGGCAAGCCGGACAGGGCAATTTCAATTGGAATCGTGACCTGTCTTTCCACCTCTTCGGCAGCTCTGCCGGGATAGAGCGTAATGATATTGGCCTGGGTATCCGATACATCAGGAAATGCTTCTACCGGGAGTTGCTGAAAAGCGGTGAGACCACCACCAATAAACAACGCTAGCGCCAGCCAGACCATCAGTGGCTGGGTTAATGCAAAATCGACAATACGTTTGATCATGAGCGGCTGCAGTTATTTGGCGGGAGTGGTAGCCGTTGTGCCACCTTTTTTAGTGTCGATGACCGGGGCATATTGCGCGGTTTCAACCAGCTGTTCGAGATAAAGGCAGCCATCTATGACGACCAGATCATGGGTATCCAATCCGGCCAGAATGGGCACCATGCCCGACGATTCCTGACCAATCTTGACTGCTTTGCGAGTGTATTCACCTTTACCGGTCTGTATAAAAACGTAGTTTTGATCACCCTTCAGAAAGACGGCCTTCGGTGGTATTGATAAGCCAGCAATGGCGGGCAAAATCATCTCGGCATTGGTGAACATTTCGGCTTTGAGCTTGTGATCAGGATTAGGTACCACTGCCCGAATCTTGATGGTTCTGGCAACCGGATCAATATAGTCGGAGGCCAGTTCTACGGTGGCGCGAAAGATTTCATTGGGGTACGCCACCATGCGCAGTTTGAGTGACGTGCCTGGATGGAAGCGGCCCAGATCTGCTTCAGTGGCGTCTAACTGTGCCCATAGGGAACCAGGGTCACTGATGACAAACTGTGGTGTATCACTCTGGTCAGTCCGCAATTCCTGCCCTGTATTGATATGACGCTCAACCAGTACACCACCAATGGGGGCTTTTAAAGCAAAGCGTTCATTGACCGAACTGGCATCAGCGCCCAGTTGTTTTAAACGGACCGAGGTGCGCTCAAATTCAGTCTGCGCATCCGCCAGATCATTTTGGGCCTGCTGCAAATCTTTTTTGGCGATGATGCCGGCGTCGAATAGTTCTTTCTGACGTTGTAATGTCTGCTGGGCAAGGCGGGCATCGGCTTCGGCCTTGCGGGCATCGGCCTGCGCCTGACCAAAATCGGCAGAACTCAATATCGCCAAGGGCTGGCCTGCTTTTACAGTATCACCTTGATTAACCAGCACTTGTATGACGCGACCATTAAACGGTGTCAAAACACGTACGGTATGATCTTCATTCCAGACCAATCGACCAGGAATGGACAGGCTGCGGGCACTGTCTTCGGCGGGTTGTTCGACCGGCAGATTGGTCTGTCCGCCCTCAACAACAGGAAAGCGAATGGTTTCACCCGTGACGACAGGGTCGCCATCGGTTTTTTCTTCTGCGGCTTTGTGGCTGCAACCAATCAGCGAGACCAGCAGCATGCTGGTCAATAGCTTGGTAACGATTTGCAATGTGGGCGTGTGACTGAACTTCATAAAAACCTTGTGAGGACTCAGGGTTGGGCTGAGGTGACTTGTGTGGCAAGTTTGAGATTCCATTCGGCATGGGCTAGATCAGTGCGTGCCTGAACAGCATCAAGCTGTACCTGGCGCAAGGCGCGGCGTGCATCCAGCAAATCCAGTACCGATGAGGCACCTTTGTTATAGGCCACTTCGGCCCGATCTGCGACTTGCTGGGCAGTAGGTACGATCTCGTTTTGATAACGGACATAGCGTTCGCGCGCCATGCCAACATCAGCGATGAGGCCTTTAAGTTCATTACGGGCGCTCACCAAGGCCAATTGATAACCATCCTGTGCAGCGTAATAATCGGCTGCTGCGCGCTGCTGCTCGCCTTCATACTGATGGCGAACGAATAAGGGCAGTGCGACTGAAACCCCGAAAAAATTACCTTGTCCCTGAGTATTGCTAGGTGAGGTTGGGTAATGATCAAATTGTGCACCAACGCTGATATCGCGGGTCTGCAGGCTGCGCGCCAGATCACGCGTGGTGGCAGCGGCTTCGGCGCGTGATTTGAGCGCTTTCAGATCGGCGCGATCAATCAGAATCTGATCGTTATCAGGTAGCGGGGTGGCACTGATTGGACCATTGTCGAGCGTGAATGCGGTAGCCGATCCACTATAGCCAAGCAATTGCGCGAGTTGCCACTTGTTGCGGGTCTGATCGGATTGCGCGAGTGATAAATCATTATTGGCACGCAAGACGTCCAAAGCCAATCTGGATACATCGGCTTGAGCAATATCACCAGCGGTCAGACGTTTTTGACTCAGATCGGCGGTGCGTTGATAGAGCGTCATGTTTTCGGTCAACAGGCGGCTGCGTTCTTGTGCTGCCAGCGTGTCATAAAAAAGGCTGGTCAGTGCCAGCGTTTTTTGTCGAATTGTTTCGGAGAGGTCGGCTTGCGCTGCAGCGACCAGCTTTTGTGTAGCGAGAGTCCGTAACTCACGCTTATTGCCGCGTTCCAGTAATTGATCGACGCGGATGCTGGAATCGACGGTTTTGCTGCGCAAGCCGCCGTTGCCGATGCCCAGATGTGGGTTGATGCTGCCAACACCTAGCGATAGGGTGGGATTGGGCGCTTGCCCGGCAATCATCACATCGGCCTGGGCTGCTTCAATAGTGCGTTGCGCCTGCAGAATATCGGCGTTGCAGGCAAACAGCCGTTGCGCGGCAATTTCAATGGTCAGCGATGATGCCAGGGGCGTGGAACAGACTGCGCGGTCAGGCTGTTGCGCCTGGCTACTGGGCAGGGCAGTCAGCATCAGCACAAACATCAGCGTGGATGAGGATCTGCGTGCAAAAATGGCCACGAGATGGAATCTCCTTTATCTATGAAATTATTTGTAAGGAATATGAAAGCTGGCGAAGAGTAAGAAGCCTACCTTTCGCGAAACTTGCAAAATTGCTTATTCAGCCGGCCTGTTACAACCTGTAACGGCTTGTAAATCAATATGAACGGATTGCGCTCTGTATGAACCAATTTAATTGGGTTTGACGCCATCAATCCGTTGTCACGATGATTTATAGCTGTTGAGGCAGCAGCGTACTTGCCGATTACTTGCCAATAATAGCACTCGTTTATTTCACCGGCCGCCAGCATAACCTTGCTGACGCCAGGCTTCATAAACGACGACGGCAACGGTATTGGAAAGATTGAGGCTGCGATTGTCCGGACGCATGGGCAAGCGGATCCGTTGCGTTTCGGCAAACCAGTTGCGAATCGACTCTGATAAACCACGGGTTTCCGCGCCAAAGAAGAGCCAGTCACCCGGTTCAAACCGGACTTGGGCAAAGGGTTGCGAGCCCTTGGTAGTCAATGCAAAACAGCGGGTCGGATCAGGATTGGCCTTCTCCAAAAAGGCTGGCCAGTTCGGGTGCACCTGCATGGTGGCGTATTCGTGATAGTCCAGTCCGGCGCGACGCATACGTGCATCATCCAAAGGAAAACCGAGTGGTTCAATCAGGTGCAGCGCGACGCCGGTATTGGCGCAGAGACGAATGATATTGCCCGTATTGGGCGGGATCTCGGGTTCAACGAGTACAACATGAAACATGGTCTGATCAGCCTGTTAACGATGGATGCGGATTGGCGCCAAGTTTGGTTTCCGGTGCCGGGGTGCGACACACGACCAGATTGGTCACCTTGCTGGCACCGTGCCGCTTGAGTAGTTGGGCAATCTCATTGAGTGTGGCACCGCTGGTCATCACATCATCGACGATTGCGATATGGCTACCCTGTATTGTCTTGGTTGTTCCCGCAGTAGTCGACCAGGCAAAAGCCTGATGCATATTCTTGCTGCGTTCTCGTAATGGGAGTGTGTGCTGGTCCAGTGTATCGCGGATTTTCTGCAATTGATGGGCCGAGGTGTGGAGATTCAGTTTTTGTGCCAATGGTCTGGTGATCTCCCAGGCCTGGTTAAAACCACGTTGCGCCAGCTTTATTTGAGTCAATGGCACCGGTAGTGCGACATCGGGTCGGCAGATATCTTGATCATGACGACCATGTACCTGCAAGGCATCGGCCAGTTGTGCAGCCAGCCAGGGCGCCAGGCTTAATCCTTGCGCGTGTTTCATGGCCATCACCAATTGATTGATCGGGGCGACATAGTCGGCCAACACGATGGTGGCATCATATGCAGGTTGCTGTTTCAGGCACTGACCACAACGCAGTTTTGTCGTTGATGTTGTGTTTGCCTGATCCATGCGAATGCCGCATTGATGGCAGCGGCACACCGGCTGAAAATAGGTGCTCGCACAGGCATGGCACACTACCTGATCCTGTACGCTGCCACACAGTGCGCAAACATTGGGTAAGCAAGCATGCAAGAGGGATTCAAACAATGAGCAATTGCCGGTTGGTTGGGCACGAACAAGTGTCACTTTTTTAGTAAGGCGTTGAGTTAAGACTGCTGACGAACCTTGCTGAGCAGTTTGCTGGTGGAGCGATCATGGGCAAAATCAATCGCCAGAGCGCGACCACCCCAACTTTTTACCAAAGCGGTTTCAGCCAGTTTTTCCATGTCATAGTCGCCCCCTTTAACCAGTATGTCGGGACGAATTTCAGCAATCAATTCATAGGGGGTGGGTTCGGCAAAACTGGTTACCAGATCAACGCTTTCCAGTGCAGCCAGCAGTGCCATGCGATCGGCTTCCTGATTGATCGGGCGGTCATCCCCTTTGCTCAGTGTGCGTACCGAAGCATCGGTATTGACGGCCACAATCAGGCTACCGCCCAGTGCCTTGGCTTGCGCCAGATAACTGACATGGCCGCGATGCAAAATATCAAACACCCCATTGGTAAACACCCAAGGGTGGGGCAGCTGTTGCAGTGCTTGAGCGAGGTTGGCACGAGTGCAGATTTTGCGCTCAAACGCAGGAATCTTTGGTACGTCAGTTTGGGTCAAGGTGGGCAATCTGTATCAGGCTTGTGATGGCGAATCGGTGGGTGTTGTGGTCGAGGCGGCGGTTGCTGCAGCAATGCGCTTGACCACTTCTTTGCGGTAGCGATTTAATTCCTGCACATTATTAAAGGTGCGATCAAACAGGATCGACATATTGTGCAAGATGCGCTCAACGACTTTGGTTTCCCAAACGGTATCAAAATCAATCTGATTATCCAGCCAGCGTTCCAGCCAGCCAGGGTCGGGCAGGCGTGACTGCACAGTATCACGTGGAAACAGCGTGCCATTGACGTGCAGATTGGTCGGGTGCAGCGGTTTTTCGGTGCGACGGGCAGAGGCCATCAGCACGCCAATCTTGGCAAAAGCCGCGCGGGTTTGATCGGCCAGTTTTTCGGTCAGCGCTTTTTTCATATAACGCAGATAAGCGCCAGCATGGCGGGCTTCATCTTGCGAGATGACTTTATAAATGGCTTTGATGACAGGTTCGGTATGCCATTCAGAGGCGCGGCGATACCAATGATTGAGGCGAATCTCGCCACAAAAATGCAGCATCAGTGTTTCCATGGCCGGTGCGGGGTCAAACTCAAAGCGTACTTCATGGAGCTCGGCTTCGGTGGGTACCAGATCGGGGCGAAAGCGGCGCAGATATTCGATCAGCACCAGCGAATGTTTTTGTTCTTCAAAAAACCAGACTGACATGAAGGCGGAAAAGTCGGAGTCATGACGATTGTCGCGCAAAAACATTTCCGTTGCGGGCAGCGCCGACCATTCAGTGATCGCATTCATTTTGATGGTTTGTGCCTGCTCGTCCGTGAGCAGACTGGCGTCAAACTGATCCCAGGGGATGTCTGACTCCATATTCCAGCGGACTGATTCCATTGATTTGAACAGTTCTGGGTAGAGCATAGAGAGCCTTTTTGCGTGGCGTTAAATTATCGAAGTATGTGTCGTTACGGTGTAAATCCGATGTAAACCGAATTTTAGCAAATCGGCCGACCATAAGCCTCTGTATTTATGAAGGTTTTATGAATTACTGTCGTGCGTGACATGACATTGGATAAGGGCAGCACATATAGGGCAGGTAAAGCAATACTGATGATTATTGCCGATCTGAAAAGCCGAATCTGGTGTTGAGTAGTCGTGCCAAAGCCGTTATCTATTGGAGCGGGGGATAAGCCAATAGTTCAGTATTCACAGTGTTGCGCCGTCTTTGGCATGGCTGGGCGAGTGGCCGAAAAGTATATTGGAAAATGGCGTTTTTATGGGGGTATATCGTTAAATTGGCTTATTAAGTGCTTGTATAAATACTCTATTTTTATACATCAGGGGACTATTATATTGCTGCTGATTTGCTCTGACGGGGTGAGAGGGATTAGTTGTGCGCTTGCCGCCAGTGGGTAATAGCACTGGCAATGTCGTCCAGCGTGTTGAATACCGTCACCCCTTCTGGTGGACGGCGCTGCAGAACGGGGCAACTGCCGCCTGCCCAGATTTGCACAGAAGTCGGCAAAGCCAAACGCAGCTCATGAAGACCATCCACGGCCTGATTACCATTCATATAACTTGAAAATGACAACGCGATCACATCTGTTTGCTTGGCTCGAACAGCTAAAACCATATCGCGGATGGGCGTTTGCGCACCCAGGGAAATGCAGTAGCAACCGTCCAGTGCCATCAATGCTTCTGCCATCAACAGTCCAAGCCCATGGGGTTCTTGTGGAAAGGTGGTCAGTAAAATTTTGGGTCGAGCGGGACTGGGCAAGTGCTGGCCCGCCAGGCTGTTAATGGCATTGCGTAGGATCATCTGTACCGATTCGGTGTAAAGATGCTCTTCAAAAATCTCAATGTCATTGCACATCCAGGCCTTACCCACTATTTGATTGAGTGGTGCAAGCACGGCAATGACAAATTCTTTCAGGCCCATTCCCACCAGTGCCTGCTGCATTTGGCGGCGCATTTCGGCAATATGGTGTTGTTTGAGTAAAGCCATCAAGGATGGCACGGCAGAGTGCAAGGGCCTGGTATCCATTGTCATTGAATGAGCGGACGCGTTGTTGTGTGCCAGGTCAGCCAGCAAAGCTTGTCGTTGTTCCGCCCGTAAGGCCATCAACTTGCCAGGACGGTGGCCTTGATCCATCAATCGCTTGATGACGCGCAGTTGTGCGACTTGATGAACTGGATAGAGTCGTTCGCCATATTCGTCCCGTTCGGGTTGTGGAAAGCCATAACGACGCTCCCAGACGCGTAGGGTATCCTTGCTCAGACCGGTTTCCCGTTCTACGGCAGTGATGCCCATGGGCAAGACCGACGATGCTATACGCTCATTCATAACAGGCCTGATAGAAAAGTGACAAAAAGGTTCATTTCAATATTTTCATTTTGTCCAGGACAAAATATTGACGTAAAGGAGTTT
This sequence comes from Ampullimonas aquatilis, assembly GCF_049675895.1. Taxonomy (GTDB): domain Bacteria; phylum Pseudomonadota; class Gammaproteobacteria; order Burkholderiales; family Burkholderiaceae_D; genus Ampullimonas; species Ampullimonas aquatilis. The sequence goes on from NZ_CP183834.1 coordinate 81,046, forward strand.
AATTAATATTATTAATTTCGTCGATCAGTTTGACTAAGACAGAGAAGTTAAATTGAATGAGATCCTGAACCGTTTAATGCACCTTAATGTGCGCATGCAGCTTGCTTGGGTAATTTGCTGAGATAACCCTGCATGAAATAAGTTTATCGAGTATGTTTAAACTATGTATGTAAATGGTTGTCCAAAATGGGGCGTGCGATTCCATGCACTGTGAAAGCGAGGTAAACGATGTATCCATTTTATTTACCCAAGCTGTTATTTGCTGTATTGCTCGGCGTGGTGGCCATGTTGGTCGTACCCGGTCATGCGTGTGCGGCAGATTCGGTGGCGACCAACCCCGCAGCTTGCCCGACAATTTTGCAGCATAGTTTCAAGCGTTTGCAGGATGAGGTGCCACAAAACCTTTGCCAGTACAGTGGCAAGGTGGCTCTGGTCGTCAATACTGCCAGTTATTGCGGATTTACCAGCCAGTATCAGGGTTTGGAAGAACTCTATGCACGTTATAAAGATCAGGGTTTGGTGGTGCTTGGTTTTCCTTCACATGATTTTAATCAGGAGCCGAAGGACGACAAACAGATCGCGGATTTTTGTTTTAACACCTATGGTGTCAAGTTTCCCATGTTTAGCAAGTCATCTGTCAAAGGGGATGCTGCCAATCCCTTGTATCAGGCGCTATTCAAAGAAACTGGCAAACAGCCTAAGTGGAATTTTTATAAATATCTGATTGATCGGCATGGCAAGGTGGTCGCCAGTTATGGCAGCATGACCGCGCCGACGGACAAAGAGCTGGTTGGTCAGATCGAAAAGTTATTGAGTGGTAGCTAGTTAAGCATCAATAGATAAACATGAAATAAATACAGTCAGGCAGGCTGGCAATGGTGCCGGATGCCTGGGTGACGAGTTGATTAATTGAAAGGTCAGCTCTCTTCGTGAATTTGGGTTAGTTCTGAGCGACCTGAACGAGCGTAGGCTAAGTTTGAGATTGTGTATAACAATCTCGCACCCTTCCCTGATCGTAAGAGGATTGTTATGAACGCACCTGAAAAAATATTTCTACCTGACGTCCAGTCAAATGTTGATCAGCGTAATTTGCCGATTCAACGGGTGGGTGTGAAATCCATTGTGCATCCGATCAGCGTTGCCACGGCCGATGGTGGTGTACAACACACCGTTGCCAATATTGATATGTATGTGGCCTTGCCTTCGGATGTGAAGGGGACGCATATGTCGCGCTTTCTTGAAATTTTGCAGCAACATGATGCGCCGCTTTCAATGGGAAACATCACCACAATGATGAGTACCATGCTGCAACGGCTGGAAGCCAATGCGGGTTATATTGAATTGCGCATGCCTTACTTTGTCAAAAAAACGGCGCCCGTATCGAGTGTGCAGAGCTTGATGGACTATCAGGTGGCGTTTTGTGCCGAATACAAAAAAGGGGTACTCAAGTTAACTCAGCAGGTGATGGTGCCGGTTACCAGCTTGTGTCCTTGTTCCAAAAACATTTCTGATTACGGTGCACATAATCAACGCTCACATATCACCATCGCTGCTGAGGTCGTGGGTGATATCACCATTGAAGAATTGATTCGCATGGCTGAAATGTCGGCGTCATGTGAACTCTGGGGATTACTGAAGCGGCCTGACGAAAAGTACGTGACCGAGCGCGCTTACGAAAATCCCAAGTTTGTTGAAGACCTGGTGCGTGATATTGCACTCCTGCTCAATGCGGACGAACGCGTTATCGCCTACACACTGGAATCTGAAAATTTTGAATCCATTCACAACCATTCTGCTTATGCCTTGATAGAGCATGACAAACGAGTGGCTGTGGCAAGTGCGTCAATCGCAGCCTGATTGATTTGATGAATGAAATAACGGGTAGTCGATCGGCTGCTATATCGTAGTGGGCGTAACTGATCATTGCACCTGACCTGAGTTGCCATTCTCTTCTTGCTCATGGTAAAGAAGGCCAATCCTGCCATGGGGATTGGTTCTGCTTTTTTGAGGAATGGCGGCCGGAAAATTTGACATTCATTTTTCCCTCCGATTCACCAGGGTTGTTAAACTGATGCGACTTTTATCCTATCGCCTGTATTGCTATCAGTTACACAAATCGACCAGGCTGTAGTTTGTTGATATTTTGAATATTACGCATGTCTTCCATCGATCATCATAATTCACTAGCCAATATCCGTCATTTCTTCGAGCATTTATCGCTCGATTCTTTGGCGATGATCGATACCGTCTATACCAAGGATGCCTACTTTAAAGATCCCTTCAATGAAGTTCGCGGCATCGAGCCGGTGACGCGCATCTTTCGGCATATGTTTGAACAGGTTGACATACCAAATTTTGTCGTCACACATACCCTCCTGCAAGACGACCATGCCTTTCTCACCTGGCAATTCAGTTTTCGCATGAGACGCTGGCATTCCGATACACAGCAGATCATCGGCGCGAGTCACGTTCGGTTTGCCGATGACGGTCGGGTTGTCTATCATCGTGACTACTGGGATGCGGCCGAGCAGCTCTATGAGAAGGTTCCGGTGCTGGGTAGCGCCATGCGTTGGCTCAAGCGCGCCGCACAAAAATAAGAGAGCCAGCTTGTCGAGCCTGATCCAACCAGTGGCGTGCTCGTTAACTAACTCGTCGTCACATCGTGTAGGCTGATTCACGGCGTTGCATGTGATAAGGTTGTATCTGAGACTTATCAGGAATGTGCCCAATGTCAGCTCAAATCACTACTGTCACCATGCCCTTGCGATGGGGCGACATGGACCAGGTTGGCCATGTCAACAATATCCAGTACTTTGAATATATTCAGGAAGCTCGTTTAGTACTGCTGCGCCAATTGCGCACTGGCCTGCAACTGCCCACCGGCCAGGGCTTTGTGCTCGCCAGCACGCAATGCGACTTTGTCCGCGAGCTGGTTTGGCCGGGTGAAATAGCCATCACCCAGCAACTTGTCAAACTGGGTCGCAGCAGCTTTACCATCAGCAACACCCTGTATCGTACCGATGCGCCAGACGCCATCTGCGCACGCGGCCTGTCGGTCATCGTCTGGCGCAATCACGCACTCGGCAAGGCAGAAGCCCTGCCAGATGAAATCCGTGCACGGTTAATGACGTTTTTGCCAGACGGTCAGACTGAGTGACAATTGAATCTGATGTCACTCATTTTGGCTAATGTTGTGAAATTAAATAATTTAATTACACAAACAATGTCAGCACACCCGAATAGCTGTACAGTCGATCAAAGGCAATTTCGCTGTTGGCAAACAGACCAATCAGTGGAACTTCACCGAGTTGTTGGGCAATTAGTTTGAGTTCGGCCGAGGGACCGCTGGGATTACCTTCGCCCAGTGAGCCACCGCCGCGGGCGATACATGAAATATAGATGGCGCCTTTGATGCCGCGCCCTGGATGCAGCCCGGACAAGGCTTCGGGGGCGCCAGTCACGGCTTCGCTCAAAAAGGCTTCGGGTTCTATTTCTTCGCGCAGCTCGGCGCAAATCCGAATCAGATCGGCGCGGGTGGCATTGGTATCTCGTACGCAAAAAGCCAGTTGACAACCGACTGCCACATTATCGGCAATGACCACGGTGCGATCTTTGGCATCAATACCCAAAATATGCCGCACCAGAAAGTCGCTGCCAAACTCACCAGGCGAATTATGGTGTGCGGGGAGCAGGGCTTGTGCGTCGGGCAGGCCAATGGCACAAAACAGGCCGCGCGAAACCCGGCTCAGCGCGTCGGTGGTACTTTCACTGATGGGGCTGTTGCCATCGCGTGAGGGCAGGCCCATATCGGTAATCAATCGATCCAAAGCAGGACGACCATCGAGTTCGATCACTCGATTGCCATCGCAGGCCGTGATGGTGTGTGAGCGGGCAATTGGCTGGCAACCTTGCGTCACGCGTGACACCAGTTTGACCTGTTCATCAAAGGCGACGCCGGAAAAGCCTTGTGACAATACTTCATCGGCAATATGCAAGGACGGCCCGCGCGCCGAGACCAGGCCGCCAAACAGGTAACGTGATTGCACCTGATCGGCCAGCGATTGCAGGATGATCGGCAGGCGCGGCTGGCTCGGGCTGGCATGAACCAGGGCGGTATAGGGTGAAAAGTCGTCAATCCGAACCGTGGTATCGGCAGGCTGATTGAACAGATTGCGAATGAAGTCGGCAGCCGGGCCTTCACTGATTTGTGGTGTGACGGCAGCAATCGGTTGCAGGGTTTCGTTTAATGGTGTCAGCTCGGAAAAGGTACGAAAACTGTCGGCCGGAAAGTCGCCAATCAAAATGGCCAGGGCCGGTTCGTCAAAATATTCGGCACCATTGGCTGCGATACCCATGCCCACGCCGCCCACCCAGTGTTCAATTCCGGTACGTTGCTTGAGCAGCGCCAGCATGGGTTCAACATGGCTACTCAGATAGTCGGTGAAATACATAAACCCCAAGTTGCCACCCTGGCCGTAGCCGGACAGCTGGACTTGGCCTTCAATCTGAGCCAGACACAATTCGACTGCCGCTGCCCAGTCGGGATGCATGGCGTGTCCAAAGCGAAATAGCATGAAAGTCATCTTCCTCAAAAAAGTGCCTGCGGGTGGCAGGCTTTGTTTTTATTTGTTTTATGGTTTTTGTCAGATTCTTTGTCAGATTATCAGGGTGATTTTTTTTCACGCAGGGCGCGTGCCACCGTAAAAGCCGGACGGGCAGGTTTGGGTGTGGTTGGCAGATCTGTCCGATGTTGGGTGCTGGCAGTAGCCGCCTTGGTGGTTGCTTTTTTCTTGGCAGATGCGGTGGTTTTGCGAGCAGTGTCAAGTTTGGGTGAAGCTGTATTTGTGGTGGCTGCTTGGGGTTTTACTGGCTTGCTTGCCGCGGCCTTTGGCGCTTTGCTGGCGCTTTTGGTGGAACTGCTCTTGTGGTTTTTTTTGCTGGCCGGTATGTCGGAAACGGGATCGGACTTTGCTTCAACCGCCGCACTGGCCGAGGCAGTCAAGGCCGCTTTCGCGACTTGCTGAAACTGGTCTTGCAGTTGGTTCCACCACACCGTAGCGTCAGCCAGATTGGTCGCCCAGTCTTTCATGGGCGCTGCATTGGCGCTGGCTGCAGACGCGTTTTCCTCCGTAGGTACACCCGCTTCGATATCCTCGTTGGTTTCAGTTACTTCTGGCGGGCTGGGTTCGACTATTTCGTCTGTCGCTGCCTCAGCTTGCATGGTACTTTTGCCAAGCGGGTCAGCCCAACTGCTGAGGGGGGCTTCGCTCATGTGTTTGACGGTTTCGCTGACTGCTTCACTGGCGGCGTTGGCATGGTTGAAAAAGTCGCTGACATTACCGCCGACCTTTTCCGCAAAATTTTGAATATTGATCAGTGTGGCGCGTTGTACTTCAAGCGCCTGGATGGTGGAGTGGAGCAAATTGAGGTTGACGGTCAGCCACTGTTCGACCGATTTCAGGTCACTGATTTTTTTATCGAGTTCTTCCACACTCAAGGTTGGCATTGCCCAGTTGGAGAGTCCTTGTCCAAAACCACCACCAAACAGGTTGTTGGGTATTGTGCCCGTTTTGCCGCTGGTAGATTGGGTTGCCTGTTCCCAGAATTTTTTCAGAAATTCAAAGCCGTCTGCCATGGTTGTCTCCCGGTTCGTCTCATATTCAGCTTTGTTCAGTGTAGGCTCAGACACGCGCCTTGCCAATCGCTAAATACCTGGACGATATTTGTATTGAATGGCACAGAAAATTAGTCTAGTGCCTAGTCTGTGAAGCAGTAGTCACAAAGCTCACGAATATTTTCGCCAAACAAGAGGGTTATATCGTTAATTTAGTTGGTAAAGCAAGGCATATTGGCCAATTCAGGATTGACCGACTGAGTGGGATGGGTGCAATTTAGGTGGCGACTGTTCAGGTACTGTGAAAACCAATGAGGTCGAACACCATTCAATCAATAGCCAAGAGCAATGAAATTGCCCGAGGCTTCTCAAAATGATAGCGTTTTTGGAGGCTGCTCGAGATGTCCAACTTTGCACAAGCGGTGGAGATAATATAGCCGGTCTTATTTGGTGTTCAGGGCATCTTTGAAGTCCTCAATGACGGAGGGTTCCCAATCGCGAGCCGACAAATCTTCTCGAAGCGCCCATTTCTTACTGACTACTGTAATCGTGTAATCGACAGAGGGTGTGGTTGGCTGTATGAAAAAACCGACCACCTTGCCATTTGGGGCCGAACCCACGCGCGATTTAATCGCTCCTGAGGGTTTGTGGCTTTCGACAATCTGCATATCCGTGCTCATGGCCTTGATGGCAGCATTCCAGATTTGTTCGTAGGTTTTGCCGCGCACAATAAAACTTGTGCCCCCTCGGTTGGGCTGCAAGCTGTCTGTGCTGACACAGGCTGAAACTAACAGCATCAGAATGCTAAGACCTGTTATTCCTGCAAGTTGTCGATAAGTTAAGTATTTGGGCATAGATATCGATAATTTATTTGCTGCGGTCATATTTTGGTTCTACGCCTAGACATTTGAAAATGATGCTGGTGCCACGTTGGCAGGCACCTTCGCCGAGGGCTGTTCTATCACTAATTTCTCCCTGAATCTGATATTGATTTTCCCCACCACAGACTTCTGCAATCGCATCCAGGGCCTTTTTCCTACGAGAATTCAGTAACCAGATATTGCCTTCAGTTGAGCAATAGCTAACCTGTCCAGTGGCACCAACCTGATAACCATGACTGCCAACACGCGGTGCTTTTTCTTGTGGAGAGTAGATATAAGGTTTGCCCTGGTTGGGCATCATTACGCCATCAAGAGCGCCGCAAGCGGAAAGTGCCAGTGCGACTGTTGCGCCGGTTAAGCAATGGAACAAATTCATTGAAGGTCCTTGTAATTGAGTGGTATGACGTATAAGCGGCCATCCGGTACAAACATCTGGATGTGCATAAAACGTGATCGTATTTGTCGGCATATTGTTCGTTACTGATGCGTGAAGGGGAACCCTACCGAGGTAGGGGGTAATGATATGGGCTTGATTTGGTATCCTCTGCGATTGACTAACGACTCTGGTGCAGCCATTCCCTAGCCGAATAACTCTATCGATATGACACTAACTACCGCCAGTTCGGCCTTGGTTGTGGATGACCATCCTCTCGTTGCCCGTGGCATTGCTGACTATCTGCGCACACATTGTGGCTTTTGCCGAGTTGAAGCGATTTGCCGGCTTGCCGATTTATGGACCAACATTGGACAATTTGGCGCACCGACGTTGGCCTTGGTTGATTTTTGGCTGTCGGATGGCACAGCGCTGCCCGTATTGGCGAAATTACGAGAGGCATATCCAGCCACGCGTATATTGGTCATGAGCGGCGATGATGACCCAGCTGTGCGTGACAAAGTACGGCGGTTGCCGGTAGACGGTTTTTTATTGAAACATGCCGAACCTGGGGTGTTTGCCCAGGCGATAGCAGGTGTGTTACGCGGTGAGCCATGGTTTGATGAGATGAGCCCGGTAGATCAGGTTGGTGGAGTGCGCTATCTACCCATCAGTGCCGCTGAACTCGGGTTGACGCCACGTCAGGGTGAGGTACTTGCCTTGATGCTCAAAGGATTGCCCAATAAACGGGTGGCGCAGATGCTTTCCTTGACTGAGCAAACTGTCAAAGACCATATCAGTGGCATTCTGGAAAGACTGGGCGCGCGGAATCGCATCGAGTTGATTACACGGTTGCAAGGAAGGCAGATTGATGTCTGAGCATGATCAGCAAAGTCAGGCTGGTAATAACAAGGTATTAGGCTACGCCGACATTAGCCCGAAGGGACGGATAGAGCTAATTGATGTGGCCTTTTCCCGTATCAATTATGGTTTTGGGGCGATGGTCATCGTTGGTCTGCCCTTTACAGCTTGGTATATCCACCTCAACCAGAATCCGCTAGGGCTCTTATTATGGACAACGTGGTTTTTAATCGGCCTGTTCATTGTTCGCGGATTGTATCGACGTTACCAGTGCGAGCGTAGCGAAGCGCATCCTGAAAAGACCTGGCAGCGCTGGTTGCCAAGGGTTCAGGGTATTGCGCTGGTCTATGGTACGAGTATGGCGGTTCCGCCACTTCTGACCGCGAGCCATGCAACTTTCGAATTTCAGTTGATCTACCTGGCGTCTGTGGCGGCCATTGTTGCAGGTAACTCCGTACATTCGTCGCCGGTATTGTCGGTTTTCCGTTGCTTTCTCCTGACAGGTTGGGGTGGAGTGACAATCCTGGTACCGCTCAGTTTTCCAGCTCATTGGCACTATATTTTGCCGCTGACGCTGCTGCATACCTTGACCATGCTCCGACATTCGGCAATTTCGCATCGATTTTTTCTGAAAAACATTGTGCTTCAGGAGCAGGCCGAAAAAGCGCTATATGACAAAAATCTATTTCTCACCACCGCCAGCCACGATTTACGCCAGCCGGTGCATGCCATGGGTTTTCTGGTCGAATCGATTGCGCGGAGCAATCACGATCCGGCGCTTGATGGTGCGCTGAGCGATTTGCGTCATAGTGTGCGTTCGGCCACGCAAATGTTTAATGCTTTGCTCGACTTATCCAGAATCGAAAGCGGTCGTGTACAGATCAAGACCGAAGCAGTTCATTTGGCCGAGGTAGTAAGTAATGTAGCGACAATCTTTCGCGAGGAGGCCCGCAGCCGGGGACTGACCTTACGTATTCACCTACCCCGCGGGGAAGCGATAGTACAGGCCGATGCGACAATCCTGCGGCAAATGCTTGGCAATCTTTTGCACAATGCCTTGCGCTATACCCATAAGGGTGGTGTTTTGCTGGCCGTGCGTCAACAGGACACTACTTGGCGTTGCGAAGTTTGGGACACTGGTATTGGAATAGCGACAAGTGATGGCGACAATATTTTTTCGCCGTTTTTTCGCCATCAGCATGCATGGGATATGGATGGTGCCGGTCATGGCCTAGGCTTGGCCGTGGTTGCTCGTTGCTGCACTTTGATGGGGGCCGAATATGGATTTCGTTCTCGCGAAGGCCGGGGTTCATGTTTCTGGATCCGTCTGGCGACTACTGAATCAACTACCCAACCTGCAAAGGCAGGTGTGTCCTTGCCCTTGCAGATCCTGCCCCAGCCATTGCCACGTTGGTCGGGGCGTTGTCTGGTAATCGATGATGATCCAATGGTACGGAGTGCTTGGGAGACGCTGATGCAATCCTGGGGTTTGCAGGTGGCCTGTGCCGACTCCGGTGAGCAAGCGATTCGACTGCTGGATACCGGTTATAGGCCAAATGCTGTGTTCTGCGACCAGCGGTTGCGTTCAGGCGAAAATGGTTTTGAATTACTCCGTGTCCTGCTGGAGCGTTTACCAAATGCCAGTGGTGCGATGATCAGTGGTGAGTTGGACTCAACCGAATTGGTTGCAGCAGAGGAGCTTGGATATCTCGTTTTACGCAAACCTGTGGAACCAAGTGAGTTGCAGGCTGTATTGGGACAATGGCTGTCATCAGAGCCTGTTTTACCTATACACCGGGATAGTAAGGTCAATAATTGACTGGATAAGTGCGTTTTTATTGGGGCTAATTTTATACTTATTAGGGGTATATTAGTTGCCTAACGTTGCTGCAGCCAATCCTTGCGCTGCCGCGTAGGCTGATGCCCAGGCCCACTGAAAATTGTAGCCACCCAGCCAGCCGGTCACATCCACCACTTCGCCGATGAAATACAGGCCGGGGATGGACTTGGCCATCATCGTGGTGGACGACAGCTCACGGGTGTCCACGCCGCCCAGGGTGACTTCGGCTTTTTTATAACCTTCGGTACCGCTGGGTAGCAAAAGCCAGTCCTGCAGGCTCTGAGCCAGTTCGCGCAGGGTTTTGTCGGGCATGTCGGCCAGCTTTTTATGTTCATCCAGGCCCAGTCGAGTCAGCCATGCTTCGGCCAGACGGCGCGGTAAATAATGCGCCAGCACATTGCCCAGTGACTGCTTGCTCTGACTTTTATCGGCCAGTAACACTTCAGTCAGATTGATGTCTGGCGTCAGATTTAATGTCAGCACCTGACCATGCTGCCAATAGCTGGAGATTTGCAAAATTGCCGGGCCCGACAAGCCACGATGGGTGAGCAGCAAATCCTCATGAAATGTCACCGGCTTTTTGCCATACAGTGGCGCTGGCTGGGCGCGCACCGCGGCCTTGAGTGAAGCCCCGGCCAGCGGCACAAAGGGTTGCCATAAGGCGGCATCAAAGGTCAGCGGTACCAAGGCTGGTCGGGTTTCAATCGTCTTCAAGCCAAACTGGCGGGCCAGCCGATAACCCCAATCAGTCGCACCAATCTTGGGAATCGCCAAGCCACCTGTGGCCACGACCAGCGCACGACTGCTGAATTCACCTGCGGCGGTGCCAACAATAAAGCTTTCGCCCTGGCGTTGCACGGCGTTGACGGCACAAGGTCGCAACCACTGCACATTGCCCAGCGCGCATTCGGCGACCAGCATGTCGATGATGGCTTCGCTGGAGGTATCGCAAAACAGTTGCCCCAGATGTTTTTCATGAAAGCCAATCCGATACCGTTTGACCAGGCTGATGAAGTCGGCAGGTGTGTAGCGTGCCAGTGCCGAACGACAAAAGTGTGGATTGGCCGACAGATAATTGGCTGGTTGCGCGTTGATATTGGTAAAGTTGCAGCGCCCACCGCCTGAAATTCTGACCTTTTCGGCCAGTTGTTCGGCATGGTCTATCAATAAAACCTTGAGCCCGAGTTGGCCGGTCACGCCAGCACAAAACAGCCCGGCAGCACCAGCCCCGACGATGATGACGTCAAATTGGCTCATGCAAAAGCGTGGGAGAAGTCGCAAGTAAAGGTAGCAACTAAAAATAAAAACTGCCAGCCTGTTGAGGGCTGGCAGTGGGTTGGCAGCATAAGCGACGCTGGTGGTGACGTGGCCAATTATTTTTTGACGGTACTGGTGGTACCCGCTGGCATAGGAGCAGGGCCAGCCTGTGCCATCATTTCTTCAATCTTTTCAATGGGAATCACGCCAGGCACGCGTTTGCCATCAGCAAAAAACAGGGTGGGTGTGCCGCTGATTTTTTGACGTTGACCAAAGTCGACAATCTGGTCGATCGGTGTATCGCAATTGGCGCCGGTCGGGGTTTTCTTTTCCAGCATCCAGTCGTACCAGGCCTTGGTGCGATCAGTTGAACACCAGATGGCTTTGGATTTGTCAGCTGAATCAGGGCTCAAAATAGGATAGAGAAACATGTAGATGGTCACATCATTCAATTTGGAGAGTGACTCTTCGAGCTTTTTGCAATAGCCGCAATTGGGGTCTTCAAAAACAGCTACGGTGCGCTTGCCATTGCCGCGGGTAATTTTGAAGGCCAAGTCCAAAGGCAGTTCATCAAAGCGCACTTTGGTGATGTCTTCAATGCGTTGGGCGGTGAGGTTGTTGCGGCTGTTGACTTCGATGATCTCACCTAGGATCAGGTATTTGGCTTCTTTGTCAGTGTAGATGATGTTGTTGCCGCTACGAACTTCATACAGGCCGCCATAAGGTGTGGCTACAACGCTGTCGATTTTACTGCGGGCACCCAGTTTGGCATTGAGCTTTTTGACGATGGCGTCTTCAGTTGGGCCAGCCAGGGCCGAAGTGGCAAGTGCCATGCAGATGCTGGCAGTGGTCAACAGACCGAGTGCCGCACGGCGGCTAAATGATGTCATGTAAAACTCCAAAAATCAGCCCATTGCGTGGGCAATCAACATGCGCTTGAGCGGCCCTAAGGGGTCCAGCAAACTCATGCCGGTATTGCGTAACCAACCCGCTAAGGGGTGCGGATTGGTAAACAGGTGATGCAAACCATCGGTAGTGAGTTGCATCAGTTTAATCGGTTCGGCACGGCGGCGCGTATAACGGGCCAATACCCGTGCATCACCACAATCGCGCCAGTTTTCTTTTTCAGCCAGCACCGCCAGGAGATCACGCACATCTTGCAAACCCAGATTCAAACCTTGACCAGCCAGTGGGTGTACCACATGGGCGGCATCGCCGACCAAGGCAACCCGCTGGCTGGTCAACTGCTCAACTTTGAGCAGTTGCAAGGGGTAGCCGCCAATTGCCTGGGCATCGTTCAATTCACCCAAGGTATGTTGGCTCAATAAGCTTACCCGTTGGGCTAATTCGGCCGAGGAAAGTTCCAGCAGTTCTCTGGCCAGGGCTTCAGGTGCTGACCAGACCATCGAGACGCGCACAGGATCGGCCAGTGGCAGCAGCGCCAAGACACCGTGCGACGTAAACCATTGATGGGCAATTTGTTGGTGTGGTTGGCTGGTTTGCAGATGCGCCACTACCGCCGTCACGCCATACGGTTTGCTGGTACTGCTGATGTTGGCAGCATCGCGCAGCCAGGAGCGGGCACCGTCGGCACCCACGACCAGTTGTGCGGTGATGGCGCTGAGCAGGGTGCCATGATCATTGCCCAGGATGAGCGTGGCGTGACCGGAATCGGTACTCAAGCCGGTGGCTTTGGATTCAAACCGGCTCAGATTCTTCATAAAAGGTAGGGCGGCATCCAGTGCGGCTTCAATGGCGCGCTGCTCCATGATGCTGGCAAGTCGTTCGACGTGCGCCTGATACGCCGTAAAGTCGAGATGCGCACCACGATCGCCCGCAATTTTCATTTGATGCACAGGACCAATGCGCTCAGACGGAATCGCCTGCCAGACCGATAGCTGATCGAGCAAGGCCTGCGATCCAGGTGAAATGGCATAGACGCGCTGATCCCAGCCCTGCTGCAAGTCTTCGCGAGGGATCGGTTTGGCACCAACCAGCGCTACCTTCAGGCCAGCTTGAGCCGCACCCAAAGCCATCGCCTTGGCAGCCACGCCACCGCCCACTACAGCCAACGCATATTCGGCGGTACTGCTTGAAGAAATCATGGTCTACGTATTTAAATCCTAAAAGCAGCATGATAAAGCTTTATCAAGGGGCTGGGCATGATCAGCGCAGCAATACGACACCGTCTGCAGGGACAATCTGATACGGATCAAGTCTTGCTGTCAACGAACAGTTGTCTTGAACTTGGGGCTGGCACTGTGACGACCATCGCCATCGTGGTTCTATACAATCAAGGCATTATTTTTATTGGACATTGCATCATGCCCGCCATCATTACGGATCTGATTGTTTATCCCATTAAATCGTGCGCTGGGATTTCGCAAAAAAAAGTGTTATTGACTGAAACCGGTTTTGAGCATGACCGGCAATGGTGCGTAGTCGATGAAGCAACGGGCGATTTTTTAACCCAACGCAGCCTGCCACGCATGGCCTTGATCCAACCGCGCCTGGGTCTGGATGCCTTGCATATCAAGGCGCCCGGCATGCTCGAACTCAATGTGCCCTATGGCAGTGAAGGTGAGCATTGCGAGGTCAGCATCTGGCACGACAAGGTCAAAGCCTATGATCAGGGCGATCTGGCGGCGCAATGGTTTTCTGATTTTCTGGGGCATTATGTCCGGTTGGTGCGTTTTGATACCCAGCAACGCAGGCTCTCCAGCCCGCAATGGACAGGCGAGCATGAAGCGCTCAATGCTTTTTCCGACGGTTATCCGATTTTGGTGGTGGGCGAAGCCTCATTGGCTGATTTAAACCAAAGGCTGCTGGCCAAAGGTCAGACCGCCTTGCCGATGAATCGTTTTCGCCCTAATCTCGTGGTCGATGGTCTGGACGCTTTTGAAGAAGACTTTATTGACATCTTTGCCAGTACCAATGGCGTGCTGTTGAAAGGTGTCAAACCCTGCCCACGTTGTCCGATTCCGACCATCAATCAGGAAACCGCCGAACAGGGCGTGGAGCCAACCGACACGCTGGCCACCTATCGCGCCAACGCTAAGGTGGGCGGTAGCGTGACATTTGGCAATAACCTGATCATTTTGGCGGGGGTTGGTCAGACGCTGGCACTGGGCGGCGCGCTGGACTGCGAAATTGCTTTTGAATAAGTGTTGATGATGGGGTGAAAGCCCATAGAAAGAGGAATCCACAGAATCATGAAGGGCACTGTTAAAATTACCAATTTTTCTGAAAGCCCATCATGAGTTTGCAATGTGGCATCGTTGGTTTGCCCAATGTTGGCAAGTCCACGCTCTTTAATGCCCTGACCAAGGCTGGCATCGCGGCCGAAAATTACCCTTTTTGTACCATCGAGCCCAATGTTGGGATTGTTGAAGTACCGGATCCGCGCTTAAAAGGTCTGGCTGATATCGTCAAGCCGGAACGTATTCTGCCCGCTGTGGTGGAGTTTGTGGATATTGCCGGTCTGGTGGCCGGTGCATCCAAAGGCGAGGGTCTGGGCAACCAGTTTCTCGCGCATATTCGCGAAACCGACGCCATCGTCAACGTGGTGCGCTGTTTTGAAGATCCCAATATCATTCACGTGGCTGGCAAGGTCGATCCGATTGCTGATATTGAAGTGATTCAAACCGAACTGGCACTGGCCGATTTGGCTACGGTTGAAAAGGCTTACCAGCGCTATGTCAAGGCGGCCAAGTCGGGTAACGACAAGGAAGCCATCAAGCTGGTGGCCTTGCTGGATCGCGTCTTGGCGCATCTGAATGAAGCCAAACCAGTGCGCTCCATGAATCTGGATGCCGAACAACTCGGTCTGCTCAAACCACTGTGTCTGATTACGGCCAAGCCGGCGATGTTTGTAGGTAATGTGTCTGATTCAGGATTTAAAGATAACCCCTTGCTGGATAAATTGGCCGAATACGCCAAGACCCACAATGCGCCGATGGTGGCAATTTGTGCTGCGATTGAAGCAGAGATTGCTGATCTGGAAGATGCCGACAAGGAAGTGTTTTTGGCCGATATGGGGATGCAGGAGCCGGGTCTGGATCGTTTGATTCGGGCGGCTTTCAAACTGCTCGGTTTGCAGACTTACTTTACCGCAGGCGTTAAAGAGGTGCGTGCCTGGACTATTCCAATTGGCGCAACTGGCCCACAAGCCGCAGGGGTGATTCATACCGATTTTGAGCGTGGTTTCATTCGTGCTCAAACGATTGCTTATGAAGATTTTATTGCCTACAAAGGTGAGCAGGGTGCCAAGGAAGCTGGCAAGATGCGTGCTGAAGGTAAGGAGTATGTGGTTAAAGATGGCGATGTTTTGAATTTCTTGTTTAATGTTTGATATTTAATTATTTGTTTTAAAGTTTGAAGTACAGCGTACAGCTAGGCGTCAGGCAAAAACGGCAAGGAGACTGCCGCCCAGTTTGCAAGATATGTTGAGGGGGCTCGGCACTGTATCGGGCTTCCCAATTTTTTAATAACCATAAGCGAGCCCTGTAATGAATGACCTGTCCTTGAATCAGCGTGAGTCTGGTTCACCTAGCCCCACTTTACCCAGCGTTGATAAAGACGCCCCCTTACGCACCGATATTCGTCTGCTGGGTCGCCTGCTTGGCGACACCGTCAGAGAGCAGGAAGGCCTGACGGTATTTGAACTGATAGAAAAAATTCGCCAGGCTTCGGTAAGTTTTAATCGTGATCAGGATCAGGCGGCAGGTGCCTTGATGGCGCAAACGCTCAATGATTTGCCACGTGACACGATGGCATCGGTGGTGCGTGCCTATTCTTACTTTTTACATCTTTCCAATATTGCCGAAGATCAGCATCTGACCCGTCGCAATCGTGATCGTGCGGTGGCGCATCCCAGTGCTCGCGAAGGTACCCTGGTTCATGCGCTGGATCGGATTCATGAAGTGGGTTTGTCCACCACCGAATTGCAATCTTGCATTGATCATATGCTGGTCAGCCCGGTATTGACGGCACATCCAACTGAAGTACAGCGTAAAAGTATTCTGGCCATGCAACATAAGATTGCCGCCTTGTTGGATGAGCGCGATCGCCGTCATCTGACGCCGGAAGAAGAACAGGAAAATGACGAGGCAATGCAAGAAGCCATTCTGGTGCTTTGGCAAACCCGTATGTTGCGCCCCCAACGGCTGGCGGTGATTGACGAGGTGCGCAACGGTATCTCGTATTACAACGCCTCCTTTTTTGCCGAGTTGCCCAAACTCTATTGCCGTTTTGAAGACATGTTGCGTGAGCGCCATGCCAGGCCTGACTGGTCATTGCCACCATTCTTTAAGATTGGTAGCTGGATCGGTGGTGATCGTGATGGCAATCCTTTTGTCACAGCGCCAGTATTGCGCGAAACAGTTCAGTTGCAATCTGCCGAAGTGTTTGCCTACTATCAGGCCGAACTGGAAACACTGGGTACTGAATTGCCTTTGTCCAAGCAACTGGTCAAGGTCTCGGCAGAACTGGATGCTTTGGCGCAACGCAATCCTGATGCCTCGCCACATCGTGCCGATGAGCCATATCGATTGGCTTTGGCAGGTATGTTAGGGCGTTTGCAGGCTAGTCGAGTGGCTTTGACTGGGCGTGTTGATGAAGTGACTGATGATCGGCAGGAGGCTTATGCAGTCAGCGAAGATTTGCTCAAGGACTTGGCTGTCCTGATCGCCTCACTCAATGCCCATGGTGGTGCCAAACTGGCTGCTGGACGCTTGCGGCGTTTATATCGTGCAGTGGAAGTGTTTGGTTTTCATCTGGCTCCTGTCGACTTGCGTCAGAACTCGGATGTGCATGAGCGCACCGTGGCCGAACTGCTGCAGATGGCCGGTCGTTGCGACGATTATCTGGCGCTGGATGAGGCACAGCGTATTGCCCTGTTGATTGAGGAAATCAGCACGGCACGGCTCTTGTATTCACCATATCAAAATTACAGTGAAGACACGGCGGGTGAGCTGGCCATCTTTTTTGCTGCGCGTGATCTCAAATCCCGTTTTGGTCAGACTGTCTTGCCTAACTGCATCATCTCCAAGACCAATGGTGTGTCCGATCTGCTCGAAGTGGCGGTGCTGCTCAAGGAAGCCGGTTTGCTGCGCGTCAGCAAAGGGGGCGTGGCAATTGACATGAATATCATCCCGCTCTTTGAGACGATTGAAGATTTGCAGCAAGCCCCGGCCACTATGGCATACATCTTTTCCTTGCCAGCATATCGTGCGTTGGTTGCGGCGCGCGGCGATGAGCAGGAAGTCATGCTTGGTTATTCTGATTCCAACAAGGATGGCGGCTTTCTGACTTCAGGTTGGGAGCTCTACAAGGCTGAGATTGAGCTGGCCAAGGTCTTTACCGGACATAAAGTGCGGATGCGCTTGTTCCATGGTCGCGGTGGTTCGGTTGGCCGTGGTGGTGGCCCGAGTTATCAGGCAATTCTGGCGCAACCGGTTGGTGCGGTATCGGGCCAGATTCGCATTACCGAGCAGGGTGAAGTGATTGCGGCCAAATATGGTTCGCCCGAAGTCTGTCGTCGTAACCTCGAAGTGTTGGTTGCGGCCACCCTGGAAGCCACCTTACTGGACTTGGAAAACAAGGTGGAACCCGCCCAGGGTTTCTATGAAGTCATGGATCAGCTGTCCCTGCGTGCTTTTAAAGCGTATCGAGGTTTGGTTTACGAGACGCCTGGGTTTACTGATTACTTCCGGGAAGCCACGCCGATTTCAGAAATCTCGCATCTCAATATTGGTAGCCGGCCTGCTTCACGTAAGCAATCGGACCGCATTGAAGATCTGCGTGCGATTCCCTGGGTGTTTTCCTGGGCCCAATGTCGGGTGATGTTGCCAGGCTGGTTTGGTTTTGGTTCAGCCGTGCAAGGTTGGCTGAAGGAAAATCCGGAAGGTTTGCCACAATTGCAGCGCATGGTGCAAGCCTGGCCATTCTTCAAGGCTTTGCTGTCCAATATGACCATGGTGTTGGCCAAGAGCGATCTGGGCATTGCCCAGCGATACAGCGAATTGGTGGTCGATGAGACTTTGCGTGCGACCATTTTTGGTGCCATCAAGGCCGAATGGGAAGCCACCCGGCAATCGGTTCTGAGCATTACGGGACAAAAAGATCTGCTCGAAGATAACCCGATGCTGGCGCGTTCAATTCGCAACCGTTTTCCTTATATGGATCCGCTCAATCACCTGCAAATAGAACTGTTGCGGCGTTATCGCCGCGGCGATAGTGACGAACGCGTACGCCGTGGTATCCATATTTCGATCAATGGTGTGGCTGCTGGTTTGCGCAATAGTGGCTAAGTTGGCGAATAGATAGGGTCGAGTTGTGGTTCAAGCCCTCAGGGTGATTGCAATTCGATTGATTGGAAAATTCTTCAATCAGCATTCAACCTTCAGAGGCAAACTTCATGAATCAGATGAAGTTTGCCTGCTGTTGTCTTGACGAAGTAAGTCAACCTGATCGACGTTGATCCGTTATCCCCAGGTAATAGTTGTTTTTTTGTGACGGATTGCACTTTGCCATCCATTTTTAATTTTAGATTGTCTGTAGGAGCTTGTATGCTTCGCTCCTTAGCAGACTAAATCAGGGTCGAGTGTCACCAATGAAGTGGCAATTTTATCGGCGCGTCTTTCAGGGCGTTCCGCAAATCAATAAAGATAATTCTTTAGCAAATTCAGGTTGGGCCAATGCCACAACAGCTGATTTGTTGGCGCTCGGCCGTAAATTGCAAAATCTTGAGTGGCGTCCTGCAGACTGGTGGATGGGAACTTTCATTCTCATGATCGCAGCAGTGCTGCGTTTTTACGCGCTTGGCAGCGAGCCTCTCTGGCTGGATGAGGGCTATTCCTGGTGGGATTCGAGCCAGTCCTTTGCTGATATTTGGGGGTTGGTGCCGCAATGCGATCCCTTGCCGCCACTGTATCCCTTCATGCTCAAGATCTGGTCCACGGTTTTTGGTGACAGTTCGTTTGCCTTGCGCGCCTTTTCTGCAGCAACGAGTGTCGTTGCCACGGGTTTTGTCATTTTGACGGGTCGTGAAATCAGCAACCGGATCGGCTGGATGGCCGGACTGGTGTTTGCGACGGCCCCTTTTCAGATTGAATTTGCTCATGAAGCACGACCCTACTCCTTATTGTGTCTGGGTGCTGCGATCCTGACTTTTGGTGCAATTCGGGTATTTCGGACTGGCCCAGGCCGCAATCTGGCGGCTTATTTCCGTGGCTGGTGTGCGCTGATTGCGGGCTCACTGATCATGCTGTGGACCAACAATACGGCCATTTTTGGTGTTATCTCGTTTGGTTTGATTGCCGCTTGGCTATTGCTGCGGGAACAGCGCTTGCGCCCCATGATTCGTCCGTTGATTGTGGCCGCTATCATCATTGGCATTCTCTGGCTACCTTATTTGCCAACTTATCTGCAACAAGCCGAAGGTATTGCCTCTGACTTCTGGATTCCCAAACCAGATAGCTGGCGTGTCGGTAACGAGTTGCGTTTTGTGGTGGGTCTGGGTTCGTTCAATATTTTGTGGTGTCTCACCTTTATCTGGTCAGTTGGATTAGGTTTGTTGTGGTGGCGTGGTCATCGCCGTGAAGCCATCGTGCTGGGCGGTATGTTTATTTTGCCGGTAGCCATCAACTTTCTGGTGAGCGTGACCATCAAACCGATTTTTATTGCGCGCGCATTTATTGGTATCGCGCCAGCTTTTGCAATCGGTATTGCGGTGGCATTGGCGTTCTTCAAACAACGCAGAGTGCGTGTTATTGCCGTACTGGCAGTGGCTTGCTTGCAACTGGTACCTGCCTGGACCATTTTGACCCAAAAAGATCGCAAGGAGCCCTGGGACGATATTGCCATGCAAATGGTCAGCGACGCCCGTGCCAATGGCGGTCAGCCGCTGGTACTGATGGTGCCCAATGAGTTGTCCCTGCCACTCAATCATGCACTGGAAGAAGCGCACATGAGTTTGCCGATCAGCGGTATTCCCGATGCGTTTCCCGCCCCAGGCCTGACGGCCCGTTATCCTTCTGGTAAATGTACGCCATCGGTATTGGGCCAGGATTTGGGCAAACTCAAGCAAGCAGTCAAAGGTCACGATACCGTTTTGTTTGTGACTCGTCGCGGTAATGTCTATGATCCTAAAGATCAGATTCAGATTCAATTAATGGGGCTTGGTTTACGCCAGATTGGTATTCACGAGTACAAACCGGGTGGTTTGATTGTGCATACCTTTGTGCAGCCAGGTAATCTGTTTCGCGGCAAGGTTGCCAGTGCGCCAGCCATAACGTCCAAAAATACTCATTAGTAGTTTCTCTATAGCCCTATATAAAACGCACTTAACAAGCTTAAAAAGCCATATACATCTAAGGAGTATATGGCTTTTTTGTTATGAGATAGGTCAATCCAGTTCAGACAGAGAAACAGCTATTTGAACTCAGGCCGTACTGTGGCATACAATGCGGCATGCTTTTTTCAACTCACGCTCATTCTGCTTATCAGCGCTTGCTGTTTGCCTGCCGGCTGGCCTTGTTGGCTATGCTGGTACAAGCACTATTGCCAACGGTGGCGCTGACCAAGGCGGCTTGGGAGTCACGTACCAATCCTGCGGTCTGGATGGAAGTCTGTTCGGTTTGGGGTACCCGCAAGATTTTGCTGGAGCAGCCAATTGATCAAACTGCGACCGGTAATGAAATATCAGCAAAATCAACCGATCACCCTAATGGTACGTTCAACAAGCTGCATGGCAAGCATTGCCCAATGTGTACTTTGCAGGGTGGTTTAGCGCTGACAGTCAACTTTGACTGGCCAATGGTTATGCCACAAGGGCAAGCGGTTCAAGTTCCCATCATCAGCACGCCTCGTGCGCAATCATCTCGTTGGACACTCGCGCCACCCCGCGCACCACCGCAATTCTCCTGAAATGACTTTGGTTGGCCTGCAATTCTGATTGCGGGTCATTTTTGGGCAATCGCTTCAACGATTGGCCCGATCTATCGTTTTACGGAGAAATCATGTCCTGCAAATTACAACCCACTGCGTTAGCTGTATCCCTATTATTTACCCCGACCTTGTTTGCTCAGGAAACCAACCCGGCGAGTTTGCCTGAAGTCCAGGTCAAGGCTGCCAAACTGCGCAGCAGCACTACCCAACCGGATATCGCTACCGCCAAGGCACGCATTGAAACCGTTCCTGGTGGTGCCAATGTGGTCGATGCCGAAACCTATAAAAATGGCCGGGTGTCGACGCTGACCGATGCGCTTGGTTATGCGCCGGGCGTCTTTGTGCAATCAAGGTTTGGTGCCGAAGAAGCACGTTTGTCCATTCGTGGCTCGGGCCTGCAACGCACTTTTCATGGTCGCGGAATCAAGGTGCTGCAAGATGGCGTTCCAGTCAATTTAGCGGATGGTAGCTTTGACTTTCAGATTCTGGAACCACTCAGTACTCGCTATATTGAGGTCTGGCGCGGTGCTAATGCCTTGCAATATGGTTCCACCACATTGGGTGGTGCGATCAATTTTGTGACCCCAACAGGATTGAGCGGGCCTGCTGCGGATGTGCGTTTTGAAGCAGGTAACTATGGTTATCGGCGTACTTATCTGGCGGCAGGCACGCAGGTTGGCAATGTCGATTTTTATGTATCCACCAGTGATTTTCGGCAACTGGGTTTTCGGCGCCATGCCAAACAAGATGCACAGCGTAATCTGGCCAATTTTGGGATTGCCATCAATGACCAACTGGAAACCCGTTTTTATATTGCCCATAGTGAAAGTAATTCCGAATTGCCTGGTAGCCTGACCAAGGCACAATTAAATGCTGATCCACGACAAGCCAATGCGGGCACGGCTGCGAGCAATCAAAAGCGTGACTTGATGGTCGAGCGCTATTCCAACAAAACCGTCTACAAACTGGCGGATGCGCGTTTTGAGTTACTGACTTACTACTCAACTAAAAACCTGTTTCATCCCATCTTTCAGGTGATCGATCAAGACAACATTGATTACGGTGCTGACTTGCGTTTTATCAGTCAAGCCGATCTGGTCGGTCATAAAAATCAGCTGACAGTGGGTTTCTCACCGACCCGTGGTCGTACCACCGAGCGCGATTGGGTCAACGTCAGGGGTACTCGCGGAACGCAAGTGGATGCCAGTTATCAGGTTGCCAGCAACAGAGATATTTATATTGAAGACCAGTTTTATCTGCGTCCCGATCTGGCGCTGATTGCGGGCGTCCAATACAGCCGTGCCGAGCGCAAAAAAGTGGATCAGTTTGTGCCACCTGGTCAGGCCAATACCAGCCTGGATCGGGCTTATAGTCACTGGAGTCCCAAGCTGGGCGTCAACTATGCGCTCAGTCCTGCCGTACAGGTATTTGGAAATATTTCAGGCAGCTTTGAGCCACCGACATTCAGTGAAACCAGCATCACGCCAGTAATATTTAATCAGGCGCAAAAGGCCACCACACTGGAAGTTGGTACGCGTGGTCAGCTTGAGCAAATTGGCTGGGATGCGGTGCTTTATCGTAGTCAGATCAAGGGCGAATATTTATCGCTATTGGCACCCAATGGCCAGACGACCACTATCAATGCCGACAAGACCGTGCACCAAGGTCTGGAGTTGGGTTTGCATGGCACCTATCGCAATGGGTTTGACTGGCGCGCTGCGGCCTTGCTGAATGACTTCAAGTTTGACGGCGACAAGACTTATGGCAATAACACCTTGCCCGGTATTCCCAAAAGTTTGATTCGTGCCGAAGTCGGTTATCGTTTTGGCCCGGGCCTGCGTGCTGCGATGAATCTTGAAACGGCCAGCAAGACGTATGTCGACATGGCCAATAGTTTTGCCGCAGACAGTTATTCGATTGTTGGCGTACGACTGATTCAGGACATCAATCAGAACTGGTCCTGGTTTTTGGAAGGGCGCAATCTGACTGATAAAAAATATGCGGCCAGTGTCGGCGTTGTGCGCACCATGAATGGTGTGGATGGCGCGCAGTTTCTACCTGGCGATGGTCGCAGTGTCTATGCAGGCATACGCTTTAAAATTTAATGGTTAAACATTTATGAATCAATCAACAATGACGGGCTGGTTGATGCGCTGGCATCGTCGTATCGGCATCGTTGCGTGTGTGGGTGTGCTGCTCTGGTGTATTTCAGGGTTGATGCATCCCATCATGTCACGCCTCAATCCCAGGCCGGTGCAATTCATGCCACCGGCACAGGTGCTGGACTTGCCACATGACAGTGACCATGTGGCGCTGCAGATGGCTTTGCGTGATGCCAGCATCAATGAGCTGAATGGGGTGCGGGTGGTGCGCTGGCCGGATGGTGCGGCGTATTATCAGATCAGCCTGCCGCAACAGGCCGAGCGCCGGTATCTGCCAACCTCCACCAATGCGCCCGTGCCTTCCACACAAATGGATGCCGATTATGCAACGCTACTCGCACGGCATTATCTGGGTGATCAACAAGCGGCCATCAAGGCCAGCCGTATCATCACCGAGTTTGATGATGAGTACGTCTATATCAATCGCCTATTGCCGGTATGGCGCATTGATTTTGACCGGCCCGATGGCATGCGTGTTTATGTGGATACCGGTACGGCCAAGCTGGGTGCCATGGTGGATGATCGCAAAGCCATGTTGTCGCAAATCTTTCGTTGGATGCATAGTCATACTTATGCAGAAGGTCATGCCCGTTTGCGTTTGCTGTTCATGAGCAGCTTGCTGGGGCTGATCTTGATCACGGCGATGGGTGGTTTGGTGATCTATGGAGTGCGTTGGGGCAAGATGAGCAGGCAACAGGGCTTGCGTATCTGGCATCGCCGCATTGGTTTACTGGTCTCACTGGCTTTATTGATGTTGGCGGGCAGTGGTGCCTGGCATTTATTGATGGATCATACCGAAGCCACAGTGGTACCCGCGTTTCATCCTGTCACCGTCAAGGCCGAGCAGATTCGAACTTGTCCATTGACTGTTTTGCATGACACCGGCTTTATGGCCAGTGATATGGCCATGCAGGTTATCGACGGCCAGGTTTGGTATCGATTTGCGCCGCAAACCCAGGCTGCAGGGCAGGCAGCCAGTGAGCATGATCATCATGCCAGTCATGAAGCAAAAACGTCACAGGCCGCACCAATGGCTTTATGGGTGGATGTGCAGACCAACCGGCGATGGCAAGCCAATGATGCGCCTGACAGTATCGAGGCCACATTGGTTGGCAAACTGGCTAAAACCACTTTGTCGGAAGATACCAAAGATGCCAAGGAACTGAATCGGCAGCATATAGTCAGATTTGGCGATGGTTACGGTTTCATCTTCAAGCGTTTGCCGGTGGAACGCGTGGCTTTTGATACACCCGATCATCAGGCTGTGTATGTCGACCCCGCTACAGGAGTCATCGCTGCCGTATTGAATGACGAGGCACGTACCCAGGGCTGGATTTTTGCCTATCTGCATAAATGGGAGTGGCTGGTACCTATAGTTGGCAAAGATGGTCGCGATTTTGCCCAGGGTATTTTTGCCTTGGGTAATGCCGTGGTGGCTTTGCTGGGCATCTGGTTATTTACCCGTACTCGCCGACCAGCCGTTAAGCGAAACAGTTAGAATCATTGAAAGGCTACGCGGCTTGTCGTCCCGTTTTGGGTGGCAAGCGTTAAGGAATATGTGATCATGGATCACGAGGAGAAAAGTAATGCGAAATATCATCAAAGCCGTTTTGTTTGCCAGCGCCATGTCATTTGGCATTGCTGCCTGGGCGCAGGTTGAAGTGACCGATGCCTGGGTGCGCGGTACTGCCGCTGGCCAAAAAGCAACCGGTGCTTTCATGAAGCTCACTTCACCCGAAGGTGGCAAACTGGTTGGCGTGTCCAGCCCAGTGGCGGGCATTGCCGAAATTCACGAAATGAAAATGGAGGGCGACATCATGAAGATGCGCGCTATTCCAAGTGTGGATGTGCCCAAAGGTAAAACGGTTGAATTCAAACCGGGCAGCTATCACGTGATGCTGATGGATCTGAAAAAAGAAATCAAAAAGGGCGAGCCGGTCCCTTTGACGCTCAAGTTTGAAACTGCCGATAAAAAAGTGGTCGAGCGTGAAGTCAATGCCGATGTTCGGGCGCTTGGTGAGATCAAACCCTGAGTGGCATCAATAATTAATAGTGATAGGGGGTATTTTTATACCCCCTTTATTTATGCACTTAAGCAGTTGTAAATTGAATATACACCCTTATTTTTATCTGTTTTTTAGCGATGTAATTTAATTGAGTGGTTAACGGATCCCTTCATCATGGCGCGTAAAGGTTTACAGTCTCGGCAAAAAAATACTTTCCGTCTGGAAAGTGTCAAGCCACGTAATCCTTTAGCTACGTTAGTCAAACAGCGTGTGGCTGGACGGCATGGACCAGATGAAACGGCACAACGTCGGATTGCCAATCAACAGCTTAAAAAACTGCTGCAGGCTGATTTGCCAGACAATTTGTCTGACAAAGAGGGCGAGTAAGATAGCCAGTACGTGTTGCCAGCTATGTCGCCAGTTTTTTTGTGTGGAAGGCCATGTCAGTCAAGGTTGGTTCATTCTCACCGTCAATCTGACGACCAACTCTGCTAAAGTCATGCGAGTTAATTTTCTATTCGATATGAGGGAGACTTTCATGCGCAGTCATCTGGTTTTATCTGGCGGTCTGATTTTATTAGCCAGCATGGCATCACAGGCCAATGCGGTGGACATTCCCAAACGCAAATCGGGTTTGTGGGAAATGACCATGACCACCGAAAGCAAGAACATGCCTAACGGTAAGCCCATGGTCATGCAAACTTGTATTGATGAAAAAACCGATGACCTGACGCGTCAGCAAGGCGAGTCAATGACCAAGGAAATGTGTTCCAAGACCGATATCAGCACGCAAGGTAGCAATTTGGTGGTGGATTCGGTGTGCAAGTTTGGTGAAAGCAAAGTCAGCTCGCATGCCGTGATGGTTGGTGATTACAAATCGGGTTACACCATGACCAGTCAGAGCACTTATTCACCCCCCATGATGGGGATGACCGAGTCAATCACCAAAGTCGACGCCAAATGGATGGGGCCGTGCCTGCCCGGACAAAAGCCTGGTGATGTCATCATGAAAGGCATGCCCAACATGCCCAAAATGAATCTGAATGAATTACAGAAGCTCAAGAAGTAAGCTGAAGAAGCCAGCATGGCTTTCAGCCAGAACCCGAAGTTGATAACCCTCAGTCGATAAATAAAAAGGCTGGCAAACCATTAAGTTGCCAGCCTTTGTCATGCTCAAGAACGGCTGAAGAAAATTGAATTAACGCGTTGATGCAAACGTTAAAAAATGCAGTGGATTGAGATTCTGCTGATTGGCTGGCGCATCCGATTTGATATCGTTGCTCTTGAGCAAAGCCAGCGCGAGCAGGGAAAATACGACAAGGACAATCTGTTTTCCGCGGATCATGGCTGTTCCCTTATAAGTATGTTTATGGGTTCATTCTACGCGGTTTACCATCGGAAAACGTACTATTCCAGAGGAAGTTGTTTTATTGCACCCCGCAGGATCGACATTTGTTTGGAAAAACTGGTGCATCGGCTACAGACCCACAAATGCATCCGCAAACTGGCTTTTTCACCCAGATTCATATGCCGATCCATGCCTTCCACAATCAAGTGGTGGGCTTCTTTACAGGTATAGCGCAGTTTCATACCAAAATTATTTCCACGTCAAAAGTGTCAGGCCGCCTGTTTGCCAAACCAATTCAAATCAAGGCATTCGCGCAGGCGCATGCGGGCACGATACAACATCACCCAAGCATTAGACGTAGAAATCGTCAATTCCTTACAGATCTGTTCCGTTTCGAGTTCCAGCCACTCGCGCATCATGAAAATGCGGGCAGTTTTTTCGGGCAAAATTTCCAGACATTTTTCCAAAACTTCAAAGAACGCCTTGCGTTCCAACTGGGTATGAGGCTCTGCCCAGTCGTTGGGAGCATCCCGCCAGTGGCCACTATTATCAAACAAGGCATCAAAGGCTTCTTCTTCAGACTGGTCTTCCAGTGTGCTGATCTGCACCTCGCGCTTGCTGACGCGTAGCAAGTCGATAATTTTGTGCTTCATGATCCCAATCACATAAGTACCCAGCGTGGATTGACCGGCAAAGCGCTCAGGATGCTCCAAAACTGCGATCATGGTATCTTGGACTATATCTTCAGCCTGAGTGGGATTGCGCAACTGGAGTTGTGCAAAACGCAACAACTTGGGGCGCAGTTCGACTAATTGTGTCTGGATTGAGCTGGTCATGGTGATTGACTATTTGTGGCAGCGCGATTCTTGTTAAAATTTTGAAATTATTTGCTGCTGCGAGTGTAGCAATACTCGCAGTCGTCTTCTATCTCATTCAATTTTTTTCTTTCATACATGACCGATATCGCTACGCTGTCGCCTGTCCAAAAAGCCGAAATTCTGGCCGAGGCCTTGCCTTATATCCGCAAATTTCAGGGTAAGACCATTGTCATCAAATACGGCGGCAATGCCATGACCGAAGAGCATCTCAAGCATAGTTTCGCGCGTGATGTGATTCTTCTTAAACTGGTCGGCATGAAGCCGGTCGTGGTACACGGCGGCGGGCCACAGATTGACAATGCGCTTAAACGCATCGGCAAACAGGGCACTTTCATTCAGGGCATGCGGGTGACTGATGAAGAAACCATGGAAGTGGTGGAGTGGGTGTTGGGTGGTGAGGTGCAGCAGGATATTGTAATGTTGATCAATCAGTATGGTGGGCAGGCAGTGGGTTTGACCGGGAAAGATGGCGGTCTGATTCGGGCGCGTAAATATCAGATGCCAGATAAAGATCATCCTGGCCAGTTTCTGGATATTGGTTTTGTGGGTGAGATCGAAACCATCAACCCTGCAGTGGTCAAGGCTCTGGAAGACGACGCATTCATTCCAGTGATTTCACCGATTGGTTTTGGTGACGATGGTAAGGCCTACAATATCAATGCCGACTTGGTCGCTGGCAAGATGGCCGAAATTCTTAAGGCCGAAAAACTGATCATGATGACCAATATTGCCGGTGTGCAGGACAAGAGCGGCAAATTGCTGACGGATCTCTCGGCGCGCGAGATTGACGACATGTTTGCCGACGGCACGATTTCTGGCGGCATGCTCCCCAAAATTTCCTCCGCGCTTGATGCGGCCAAATCGGGCGTCAATACCGTGCACATTATTGATGGTCGGATTGAACATTCGTTATTGCTCGAAGTACTGACTGAGCAAGCCTTTGGCACGATGATTCGCAGCCATTAATTGGCTTGTCGTTAATTTTGAAATCAAAAACGATGGTATCAAGACCATCGTTTTTTTATGGCCAGAAGGTTTTCAATAGGGTGAACCGATTTCAGGTTTCTGCCCACATGCGCATCAGGTTATGATAACAGCCGGTCAGCTTGATGACTTCATCACTGTCGCCTTGCTGGGCACGTAAGGCCAGGATTGCCATGTCCAGATCAAACAGCAGGCGCCGTCGCTCATCTTCGCGCACCATGCTTTCCAGCCAGAAAAAAGAACAGGTTCTTGTGCCACTGGTAACGGGGGCCACGCGATGTACGCTGGACGAAGGGTAAAGAATCATATCGCCAGCCGGTAGCTTGACACGCTGGGTGCCAAAAGTATCCTCAATGATCAATTCACCCCCTTCGTAGTTGTCAGGGTCACAAAGAAACAAAGTCATCGATAAGTCAGTACGTACCCAAGCACCGGTGACTTTAGAGGTGCGCACCGAGTTGTCAATGTGATTGCCAAAGGTATTGGCACTGCCTGTATAGCGATTAAAGAGGGGTGGGAAAATCTTTTTGGGTAAAGCGCCAGTAAAAAACAGGGCATGCTTGCCCAGCGCATCCAGGATGATCTGCCGGGAAGCCACCGCAGCGGGCGAGCCTTCCGGCAGTTGCTGATTATTTTTCACCTGCTCGGATTGCGTACCCGCCGTTATTTTGCCGTCGGCCCAATCGGCCTGGTCGATGAGTTGACGGATCTGGGCGACCTGGTCGCGGCTCAAAACTTCGGGTACGTGCAAGAGCATGATGATGAACCTTTCTAGAACTTGACGCCCACGGTCAGCTGGGCCATACGGGTCGTTCCGGGTACCACATGACCTTGGTAGACGCCTTCATAATAACGGGTGTTGAACAGGTTCAGCACATTGAGCTTGGCTGAATAATTGCCATAGGCGTACTCCACCAGTGAGTCGACCCGTTTGTAATACGGTACCAGATTGGTATCGGTGTTGTTGGCATAACGATTGCCCACTGCTTCCAGACCAGCGCCGACGCGCCAGTGTGGAGTGAGACGATAGGTTGACCAGAGGCTGAAGGTGTAATTGGGCGTGTTGAGTGGAATCTTGTCTTGGGTATTGGCCTGCTGACCCGATGCCACATCGATTTTGGAACGCATCACCGCCACTGCACCAAATACTTCCCAGGCGGCGGTGATACGACCGGCTGCTTCCAGTTCGATACCATCGGTATGGCGCTTGCCAGACAGCACTGCCACATCGGCCATCGCCAGATCGGTATTGCGCTCATTGGTTTTTTCCGAACGGAACAGGGCGCTGCGCAGAGACAGGTCGCCATCGAACAGATCCCATTTGCTGCCCAGCTCGATATTGCGGCTCTTTTCGGGCGGGGTATTGGCGGTGCGCTGATCAAGCTGGTACAGCTCGGCTGACGGATTGAAAGAACTGCTGTAAGACAGGTAATAGGTACTGTTCAAGCCGGGTTCCCAGATGACACCGGCTCGTTTGCTGAATTGCTTGTCAGTGCGGCTATAGAGCGGATTAGGATCGGCGGCAGTTGGCAGGCGGTCATAGTCGGTGCTGAAATGATCGTAGCGCAGTCCTGCCATGATTTTCCAGTCGGGTGCTATCCGCACGGTGTCCTGCGCATAGGCGCTCTTGGTATTGCCCTTGTAGCTGGCTTGCCAGACCTTGTTGCGGGCATCATAGGCCGCAGGCAGATTGGTCACATAGGGGTTGTCATTGCCGACGGTGGTTGCCGGGTTGGCAGTGGTGACGACATTATTCCAGCGCGAAGACTCTTCATGCAATAGCTCCACCCCTGTCAGGATCACATGGGTCAGACCAAATCCTTCTACCTTGGTATTGAGATCGCTCTGCAGGGACCAGGTGTTTTCCTCGCTGCCGCGCGCCTGCCGTTGCCGGTTGATGGGGGTGGCATCGGTGACGCTGATCGTGTTGGCGGGCAACCGAGGGGCTACGGCCCACAGGTCACGCTGGTAATAGGCGTTGCGGATCACGGTCTTGAGCGAAGTGTCCTTGTCAAAACGATGCACATGGGTGGCCGTGATCATATTGGTTTCTTCGCGCTGGTAATCCTTGTTGGCGATACCGTAAAAGCGGCTGATTGGCACATTGAGCGGGCGACCATTTAGATAAGGCACGCCGTAGTCAGGTGTGCTGTCATTCTTCAGGTAGTAGTAAGCCAGTGTGAATTCATCATTGGTACCAATGCCGAAACGATAAGACGGCGCCAAACCCCATCGGTGCGTCTCGACACCATGCCGAAAACTGTTGGCTTCGGTGACCATGCCATTGATACGCAACGCAGCATTTTCGCCAGTGACATGATTGAGATCGAGTAACGCGCGGTTGTAGCCATAGGAGCCAAAGGTGTAATTGGCTTCGCTACGATCAGTCAGGAATGGTTTTTTGCTGACCTGGTTGATTACGCCACCAGTCGAGCCGCGGCCAAACAGCATCGAGGCTGAACCGCGCAGTACGTCAATCTGCTCATAGTTAAAGGTTTCGCGCGTGTATTGAGCAATATCACGAATATTATCGAGGTACAGATCGCCGACGGCGGAATATCCACGCAAGGTAATATTGTCGCCAACTCGGCCACCTTCTCCAGCGTTGAATGTCAGGCCGGCCACATTCCTAAGCGCCTCTTTCAAGGTATCGGCATTGCGGTCGCGGATCAATTGCTCAGTGATAACGGTGACAGATTGAGGAATTTCGCGAAGGGTTTGGCTGGTTTTACCTACTGATGTTTTGTCGGCGCCATAACCTATTTGTTCACGAGTTCGGTCGCGTTGGTCTTTGACATTGATGGTGGGTAAGGTGGTTTCGGCCTTGGTCTTGCCAGTTTCGGTTTCAGTGGTTTGTGCATGCAAAGCACTCATCGGCATCAAACAGGCAGCCATCATGGCGCCAAGTGGTAGCAAAGTGCCACTCTGACGGGGGTTGCTAACAGGTTTAATGCTAGGCGATTGACTGATAACGACGCGATTTGTGCACCGTTTTATATTTTTGCGTTTCATGAACACTCCCGGGTAAAAACAAGAAAGATGACTTGCTGGCTACCCGGGTTAGCATGCTATCCATAGGAGTTGGCTGGCTATATATTTAGCGATCAACAGAATGGAAAGACTGCTTGATCAAGATTGTACGATACGAATAATAATAATTCTCATTTGTTTTTGCAAGATAAAACTCATCAAGATGGTATTCATCTCTGTTGAATATTGGCGTCCAGTGGATGGGGGGTACTACCGCTGTTTCAAGAGGTAATAAAACAGCGGCGAATCAAGAAAATGATGGGCGATGCATCAATCAGGCTCGTTTTAGAGTGCGCGGGGCGTTATACCCGATGGCGCATGGGATCCATATTTGATCATGCTGCGGGGTAGTATTGATAGAATTGCTTGGTCTCAGTATATAAAATAAGGCACTGTTTCAGATACCCCCAGATCTATCGCCAATTTGTAAAGAGGGTTTATGCCAGTTTGGTTGTTTGATCTTGATAATACCTTGCATAACACCTCTTATGCGATTTTTCCATTGATCAATCGCAGCATGACGGTATATATGCAAGAACGCCTCGGACTCGATGAACTGACAGCGAATCGTCTGCGACAAGTCTATTGGCAGCGTTATGGAGCGACATTGCTGGGTTTGATGCAGCATCATCAGGTCGACCCTGCTGATTTTCTACAAAAAACGCATGATTTTGATGATGTGTCCGCCCTGATGGCGATGGAGCGAGGTTTGTCCAGGCGTTTGGCGCGTTTGCCAGGACGCAAGATTTTGTTGACCAATGCGCCGAGTCATTATGCCAATGAAATTGTGCGTCATTTGCGAATTCATCGGCACTTTTCCGAGCAGATTGCAATCGAACAGATGTGGGTGCATGGCAAGCTGCGCCCTAAACCCTCGACCAGCATGTTGCGTCAATTGTTCGCCCGTCTGCATTTGCACCCATCGCAATGCGTATTGGTTGAAGACTCTCTGGAAAATTTGCGTGCTGCAAAGGCACTGGGATGTCAGACGGTCTGGATTACCGGATTTAGTCCTCGAGCGGCATGCATGAAGCGTCCTCGCTATGTGGATCGTAAATACCGTTCAGTGAAAAGCCTAAATCGACATTCATTAACAGCTCGTTAACGAAAAGTAGGGAAAAGTTCTTTAGTGATTTTGCAGCAGATGTTTACAATCTGTTGATTTTTAGACAGAGACAAATCTGGTGAGGTAGTGACTCGTCAGTTCGCAAGGAGCTTGAGTGGGGCCCACAGTACTGAGCAATAAACGCATATTGATCGTATCCTGTCTGTACCCGCCGTATTCAGTCGGTGGTGCCGAGAATACGGTGCGTAAGCTTGCCCAGGGTTTGGTGGAGTTAGGACATACAGTCCGGGTTATTGCCACCGTACCAGATAACGAAGTTCGAAAAGATCGTGATGGTCGTGTAGAAGTCAATTTTGTTTCTAATCACAACAGTTACTGGCCTTTTGACGGTAAGCCACATTCCTTTCTCTCAAAAATCTTCTGGCATATGCGTGATATTAAAAATGCCAGGCATGGTCGATATCTGGATGAACAAATTAAGGAATTTAAGCCTGATGTTGTGCAGACCCATAATCTGACGGGGTTTAGTCCGGCGATTTGGGACGCAGCCAAACAAGCCGGTGTGCCAATTGTGCATTTTTTGCATGATTATGGTCTGCTCTGTTCTCGTACGGCGCTGTTTCACAAAAACAAGTCATGCGGTGGTCCAGCTTCATTAAATGAAATTGATCCCACCCAGCGTTGTCGTTCATGTATTTTGCTCACGACGGGCAAAACAGAGCGCAGTCAGCAGGTTGATGCGGTGGTCGGTGTGAGCCAGGCGGTATTGGATCTGCATTTAAAGTCCGGCATGTTCAAAAATGCGCGAATCAAACGCGTGATTCTCAATTCTTTGTCACCTCAGGCATTGGCAGAACAGCTGATGCCCAAGGCAAAGCAGCCCGATATATTGTCCATCGGTTTTATTGGTGCGGTTAAACCTGAAAAAGGGATTGAATATCTGTTGCGCTCATTGCAGCACTTACCTAAAGGCAAGTGGCGTGCGGTGATTGGTGGGCGCGGAGCAGAAGACTATGTTGAGCATCTGAAAGCAACTTATCCACTTGCCGAGGTGAGCTATCTTGGTCAATGTCAGCAACAAGAGTTTTATCCGCAGATCGATTTATTGGTCGTGCCTTCTGTGTGGCGTGAGCCGCTTGGTAATGTGGTGATGGAAGCTTATAGCTATGGTATTCCGGTAATTGCAGCCAAGCGGGGTGGTATTCCTGAAATGATTGATGAAGGCCAAACAGGAATGTTATTTGAGCCTGAAAATGAAGGTGAGCTGACCGAGCAGTTAATGCAGTTTATTGATGATCCAGAAAAGACGACGCAGTTTTTGGCACCGATTCAACATAAGGTCGGTTACTTCACTGTGGCTAGGCAGATGGAGCAATACACCGAAGTGTTGCAGGAACTGTTGGATCAGTCTGACGCCCGAAGACCTGATTTTCAGAGCACAGTAGATGGCATTGCCGGAAATGTCCTGTGATATTACTGGCTGTGCCGCGCAATCATCACCGCAATTGATGCTTTAAGCGCGCCTTCCGGCAAGGAGGCATGCAGTTGCTGCAATTCATCCAGTCCGCGCTGACTTAACACCGCCTGTTTGACGGGTGCTGCCACCACGTGCTGATTACGACTGACTTTGACAGTCAGTTTCTCGCAAACTATTCCTTGTTGGGCAAGCCGCGCATTGAGGCTTGGCAATAATTGTCGCACCTTGGTGGCCACTGCCGATGAGGGAACAAACAAGACTGGCTGTTGCGGATTTTTGACGCTGATCATGACCTGTTCGGCCAGACCGGGTGGCAAAATCTTTTGCAAGCGTGCTTCCATGGTCATCGCTCGCCGCGCAGCAGGCATCAGCCCAGCCAGGCCTTCGGCCTTTTGCAGAAAATCACCCGCCAGATGGGGTGACCAGGACTTGCCGGTACGATAACTGGCCATGGGTCATTTCAATCAATGCAATGTGATGAGTCAGTTACCCCATTTAACGACTAAATCAGGTTAATTTAAGGGGGTATGCTCAAAAATAACCAGCTTAAGTGCGTTAAATATAGGTCAATTTTTTTACTGGTAATCAGTATATTTTCTGGAAAAACAAAATGCAGGTCGATCTATCACAGATTGGCAAGTAATCCGAGACAAACCATGGATGCTAAGGTTTAGTGATGACCATGCAGAACTTCACCGTCCTTGAGCTTGTAACGGGTGCCGCAATAAGGGCAGGCCACCGTGCCTTTGGTCACATCCAGAAACACGCGTGGATGTTGGTTCCAAGTCTGCATGGCAGGATTAGGGCAATGGGCTGGCAGGTCGCTGGCCTTCAATTCAATCACGGGTAGTTCAGGAGTGCTCATAAATTTGCTGGCTATAGTCAAAACCCGAATTATGCCGTCTTTTAGGCATTCACGGCAGACTTACCCTGTTGTGATTTGGCCATCTCGGCATCGCGCAGCTCACGGCGCAAAATTTTGCCTACTGCCGTTTTCGGCAATTCACGCCGAAATTCAATCTGACGGGGGCGTTTATAGCCGGTCAACTGCTCTTTGCAAAAGGCAAAAATGTCTTCACGCAAGCTGTCTTCGTTGGTCTCGCTATGGCGTTTTACGATGAACAGCTTGACGACTTCACCGGAATGTTCATCAGGTATGCCAATGGCGGCCACTTCCAGCACTTCGGGGTGTTGCGTCATCAGATCTTCCAGTTCATTGGGGAAGACTTTGAAACCCGAAACCAGGATCAGGTCTTTTTTGCGGTCGACCAGCCGTGTATAGCCGCGACTGTCCATCACCGCAATATCACCGGTTTTCAAAAAGCCATCGGCGGTCATCACCTGGGCGGTTTCGTCGGGGCGATTCCAGTAACCGACCATTATTTGAGGGCCACGTACGCATAGCTCACCGGTTTCGCCAATCGGTAGCTCGCGGCCAGCGTCGTCACGAATCGACAACTCGGTATCTGGCAAAGGCAGGCCGATCATGCCGTTGTATTCCTTGGCTGTGACTGGGTTACAGGTGACGGTGGGCGAGGCTTCGGTCAGGCCATAGCCCTCAATAATGGGTGTGCCGGTCTTGGCCAGCCAGCGCTCGGCAACGGCATGATGCACGCTCATGCCGCCTGCATTGGCAATGCGCAGATGCGACCAGTCCACCTTGTCAAAGTCGGGCGAGTTGAGCAGGGCGTTATAGAGCGTGTTGACTGCAGGCAGGCAATGAATCGTATTGCGTGATAGTTCCTTGATGAAAGCCGGAATGTCACGGGGATTGGCAATCAGGAGATTGGTGGCACCATTGGCAAGCGCCATCAAACCACAAACGGTGAGCGCGTAGATGTGATACAGCGGCAATGCACTGACCGTTGTATAGGGCGATACCTTGAAGGGCTGATCAATGGCAGGTTGGTTCCAGGCCTGTGCCTGCAATGTGTTGGCCAGCACATTTTTGTGCGAGAGCATGGCACCTTTGGCAATGCCTGTCGTGCCGCCGGTATATTGCAAAAAGGCCAGATCGTCATAACCGATTTGCGGGCGTGAAAATGGCAGGCTGGCACCTTGTCGTAGTGCATCGCTAAAGCGGGTTGCGCCTGGCAAGACGTAGTGCGGCACCAGTTTTTTGATGTACTGCACCACAAAATTGACCAGATGTCCCTTCAAACCCAGCATGTCGCCAAGGCTGGTCAGCACTACCCGTTTGATGGCAGTGCGGCTGATGACCTGCTCCAGCGTATGGGCAAAATTTTCCAGAATCACGATTGCTTGCGCGCCGCTATCCTTGAGCTGATGTTCCAGTTCGCGAGGGGTATAGAGCGGATTGACATTGACCACAATATAGCCAGCGCGCAAAGCCGCATACATGGTGATGGGATATTGCAAAATATTGGGCATCATGATGGCCACACGCGCGCCGCGCGCGATGCCTTGTGACTGCATCCAGGCGGCCAGTTGGCATGAGTATTCATCCAGTTCGCCATAAGTCATGGACACGCCCATGCTGATATAGGCAACGCGTTCTTTGTATTTGATACAGCTTTTGTCGATCAGGTCGGTCAGAGAGCTATAGCCAGACGTATCAATATGGCGCGGTACGTCGGCAGGGTAGTGGTTAAGCCAGAGCGGATCCATGATGTCTCCTTCTTGAGTTGGCCTTGTGATCGGCCTCATATAAGAGCAATGCACCATTATGACAAGCATCTCCATAAAGGGAATCGGGTAAACACGGGGGGCTATTTCGGCAGACCATCATTTCGCCATAAACCCGCTTGTTATGTAAAGTTTTCGAATGCAAAGTGGCGCAGTCTGCAGGAAAATGTTTCTATCCCATTAACGGTATCTGGGATGCATGCTTAAATTTTAAAAGTGCATCTTTACTCAGGACTTTCCCTAGGCCAAGTTTCATCATCATCTCGTCATGCCCATTGCCTATCTGCGCAGCCTGACCGCGCCTGAACGAACCTTGCGTGCCAATCGTCACCTGGGGGTGTCGTTATGCTTTATTGCAGGGGCGGTCAATGCGGGTGGGTTTTTGGCGGTAGGACGCTATACCTCACACATGACGGGTGTGGTTTCGACGCTGGCCGATGATCTGGTACTGGGTGAGTTTATCTATGCCGGTGGTGCCTTCATGGCTTTGCTGCTGTTTTTGGCTGGTGCAGCCACCTCTGCCATTTTGATCAACTGGGCGCGTTTGCATCAAAAGCGCAGTCAGTATGCTTTGCCCTTGCTGGTCGAGGCGGGACTACTCCTGCTATTTGGCTTGATGGGAGCCAATCTGCATTTTTCCATCGGCTTTTTTGTGCCGGTCACGGTGGGTTTGCTGTGCTTCATCATGGGCTTGCAAAATGCCATCATCACTAAAATCTCCCGCGCTGAAATTCGCACCACCCATGTGACTGGCCTGGTCACCGACATTGGTATTGAGCTGGGCAAAATGCTCTATTGGAACAACAGCGATAAATCATCGCAAGACTTTGCGGTATTTGCCAATCGGGACAAGCTGCGTTTGCAGCTGGAGCTGGTGCTGGCCTTTTTTGGCGGTGGTGTGATTGGCGCTTTGGGGTTTAAATATGTGGGCTATATTTCCACGCTGCCTTTGTCATTGACTTTACTGGTGCTGGCCGCTATTCCAATGGTGGAAGATGCCTTCAATTTGAGCGAAATGCAGTAACATCGCGTTTTGACTTCAACGCCTTGGGCAGGTTACCAAGTCAATATTCAGAATTTAAACTTTTTTTCAGGCTTGTCTGAGAGCAAAGCCAGCTGAGAGTATGCTGGATTCTTATTGCTGCTTTGATAGGGTTGCTGCTGCAGATAAGGTCTTGTCACGAGGTTGCTTGGCCAGCTCGCGCACTGCCGCAAAAAAACGTGTGTAGGCCGCGTGGTCGGGCAGGGTTTGCTGATTGGTGCCGGAATTGATCGTGGCCTCGTTGAGCATGTTTTTAAACAGGGGCACCAGTTCGGTATAGGTGGCGATCGCACCCAAATGGGCATTGCTGACGCCGCTGGCAAAAAAACGGTCATAACCCGCAAAGCCGCCCCAACTGCTCTTGAGTTGCGCGTAATCGGTTTGCAGTTGGGCAAATAATTGCATTTTTTGCTGCAGCTTGCTGGCATTATCCAAATCACTTTGATAGAGCGTATCAAGCTGTTGTCGATAGTGCATCAGCAAGGCTTTGAACTGTTGGCGACGGCCATCAAACTCGCGATAACTGGCGGCAAACTGAGCGTTCTCCGGTTCGGCCAACCAGCGTTCCACCCCCGCTTCTTCGACGGCGGTGGCAAAGGATTCATTAAAGGTGGAATCGTTTTGTACATACACCACCTGATGCGCCAGCTCGTGAAAAATCATGCGCGCCAACTCCCCAGCCGGATAGCTGATAAAAGTGTTGAGCAGCGGGTCATCAAAATAGCCCAAGGTTGAGTAGGCCGGAATGCCTGCGACCTGAACATCATAGCCTTCGGCATGAAGTTGTTGTGCAGCGGCTTCGGCGTCGGCCTTATCAAAGTAGCCGCGATAACTCACACAACCCGCCACTGGAAAACACCAGGTCTTGAGTTGCAATGACAGCGCCGGCGCGGCAAATACATTCCACACTACAAACGGTCGTTGCAGATCGGCATAACGCCGATAGCTGGCGTTATCGGGCAGCGCCAGTTCGCTGACGGCATAGTTGCGAATCTGTTGCGAGAGTTGCAAGCGCCTGGCCAGTTTGGGGTCGGTGCTGGTGTCGCCAATCCATTCATCCACCGGCTTGGCAGCGGACAACATCGAAAAATGGCCGTGGATGGATTGGGCGTAATAGCCAATGGTGGAACAGCCACTCAGTGTGCCCAGACTCAGGCCCAGCGCGCCAAGGCTCAACAGTAAAAGTCTGCTGCGTTGGCCCGATTGACGCAAGAATTGAGGCAGCCGCAGGTTAAAAATTCGCATCATCCGTGACGGCAAAACGGCCAAAAAAACCGATACTCTAATGGAGTGTTAATTAAAACAAGGGTTCTTGAGTGCATTAAATAAGATATCATTTTTAATACACTGGGTCAGTATATTAAAGTCCGGCAGAGCTGATGGTGCCGCGCTGCATCAGGCTGTGTAAAAAATGTTCGCAGGCGGCCAGTTGCGACAGCTCGACAAATTCATTGGGCCGATGCGCCTGCTCAATGCTGCCAGGGCCGCACACAATGGTGGGAATGCCCGCTTGCTGAAACAAACCTGCCTCCGTACCATAGGACACTTTATTGCTATGGCGGGTTTGTGTCAGCTGCTTGACCAGTTGCGTCAACGCCGCGTCTTCTTCCATTGATAATCCCGGCGCATTGGCCAGCCATTCCAGCTCGATGGCTGCATCGGGTTCAATGGCGCGCATGACGGGCAGCAAGGTGTCCGCGTAGGCGCGGATTTCGTCAAGCAGACTTTGCGGGTCGTTGCTCGGTACGGTGCGCATATCAAACATGAATTCACAGTCGCGCGGCACGATATTGGCGGCAATGCCACCGCGAATCAGCCCGGTTTGCAGGGTGGTGTAGGGCAGGGTAAAGCCGGTGTGCTGGTTATCTTCGCGCGCCAGTCGAGTTGCCATATCGCTGATGAACACAATCAGTCGGGCCGCATATTCAATCGCATTCACGCCCAGTGTGGTGTAGGAAGAATGTGCCTCGCGGCCACGCACACAACAGCGAAACCGGTTGGTGCCTTTATGCGCAATCACTGGTTGCATGCTGGTGGGTTCGCCCACAATACAGCCTGCCACCTTGAGTTGCCGATCCTGCAAATCGGCAATCAGACCACGTACACCCAGGCAACCGACTTCTTCATCGTAAGACAAGGCGAGGTGCACTGGCGCCGGCAGGTTGGCATCCAGAATCTCGGGCACCATGGCCAAGGCGCAGCCGATAAAACCTTTCATATCGGCGGTGCCACGACCAAACAGTTTGTGATCAAGCAGGCTCGCCTGGAAAGGCTCGGTATGCCAGTGTTGGCCTTCCACCGGCACCACATCGGTATGGCCTGAAAGAATCAGGCCGGGTTTATCGCCACCGCCTAAAGTGGCAAACAGATTGGCTTTTTTGCCGCTGGCATCGTAGGTAAACTGGCTGGCTACCCCATGAATGGCAAGGTAATCGCGTACCCACTCAATCAACCCCAAGTTGGACTGGCTGGATACCGTGGGAAAGCCGACCAGTTGTTCGACCAGTTCAAGGATGACGGGATTGGGTGAAGCTGGGACAGCAGAAGTGGCGACTGTTGCGGCAGACATAACACTTTTCAGAATCAATAAACCACCATCCTACACCGACTTGCGACCATCTTGCCAGAATTGCACAAAGCGTTGCACACTTGGGGTAACAGTTCATCCTGACTTGGTGGCCAGGCAGCGCTGGTTTGGTGCTATGGGTGTATCAGATGGCAGGCTACCTGGCTGCCATCTGCCAGGGTTTGCAAGCGGGGTGCTTCTTTCTGGCAGCGCTGGTTTGGCACTTGGCTGGCTAAAGGGCAACGTGGATGAAAATGACAGCCAGACGGCGGCTGGAGCGGCGAGGCAATCTCCCCTTTGATGGCCACAAACTGGCGTTTGCCCAGCGTCAGCGTGGGTGCGGCGGCCAGCAAGCCCTGGGTGTAAGGATGGCGTGGCGCGCTAAACAGTTGTTCAACGGTAGCCTGCTCGACAATCCGTCCCAGATACATCACCGCTACCCGATCACACAGGTGCCGCACTACCGCCAGGTTATGACTGATAAACAGATAAGTCAGTCCGAGTGAGTCACGCAAGTCGGCAAACAGATTCAGAATTTGCGCCTGCACCGAAACATCCAGTGCAGCGACCGATTCATCACACACCAGTAAACGAGGTTGTACGGCCAAGGCACGGGCAATGCCAATGCGGGCTTTCTGGCCACCAGAAAACTGGTGCACATAACGCCGCATCATGCTCGCATCCAGCCCCACTTTACCCAGCAAGTCGGCAACATAGTTGGTTTGATCCTGTCGTGCAATCAGGCCATGCACGCGGGGTGCTTCGCCAATCAGCTCGCGTACGGGCAGGCGCGGATTCAGCGCGGCGGCAGGGTCTTGAAAAATCATTTGCATGGCGAGTTGGGCCTGCTGTAACTGTCTTGCATTCATGTTGGCCATATCCATGCCTTCATACAGTCGTTGTCCCTGGGACAAAGATTGCAAGCCGACCAGCATGCGCCCCAGGGTTGATTTGCCACAGCCCGATTCACCAACCAGACCAAGCACTTCACTTTGAGCAATGGCGAGTGATACCTGATCAACGGCGCGCATTCCCTGGTTTGATATGGCAGATTGCCAGGGCAATTTAACCCAACCAATACCGGGTTGAGTAAAGGTTTTAGAGGCAGTCGCCAAGGCAATCAACGGTGGCTTCATGGTTGCGCACCAATCAACGGATGCAGACAGCGGACTGCCTGTCCATGCACATCGCTTTGCAAGGCTGGTGGTGTGGCACAGTCAGCTTGCGCGTAGCTGCAGCGTGGTGCAAAGGCACAGCCGGGTGGCAGATCATCCAGCTTCGGTGGCTGACCCGGGATGG
Organism: Ampullimonas aquatilis; assembly: GCF_049675895.1. GTDB lineage: Bacteria > Pseudomonadota > Gammaproteobacteria > Burkholderiales > Burkholderiaceae_D > Ampullimonas > Ampullimonas aquatilis. Next base: position 122,324 of record NZ_CP183834.1, read on the forward strand.
ATTGCAGGTGAGCGCGTTGGTGAATGAATGGGATGGATTGCAACAAGCCTGCGGTGTAAGGGTGCTGGGGATGGTGCAGCACTTGGGCGGTAGTACCACTTTCAACGATCTTGCCTGCATACATCACTGCGACGGTGTCAGCCAGTTGCGCTACTACGGATAGATCATGAGTGATCCAAAGCAAGGCGGTGCCAAGCTGCTGACACAATGTTTGAATTTCAAATAAAATCTGCGCCGCAATACTGACATCCAGCGCCGTGGTGGGTTCATCGGCAATGATCAGGTTCGGCTCATTCAGGAGTGCGATTGCAATGGCAATACGCTGGCGCATACCGCCAGACAATTCATGCGGATAAGCGTTCAGGCGCTCATCGGGCGCCGCTATTCCCACCTTGACTAATGCGGCGCGTGCCTTGTTGCGTGCATCGGTCTTGCTGATGGCTTGATGCGCCTGCAAGGTTTCAATCATCTGTGTATCAATGCGCAAGACCGGGTTTAAGGTCAGCATTGGATCTTGAAAAATCATGGCAATCCGGTTACCGCGCAGTTGCCGCAAAGCCGGTGCCGGTAGCTTGAGCAGATCCACCCGTGTGCCATCGGCTTCGCTAAACCAGGCAGTCCCGCCGACTACCTGACCCGGAGGATCAAGCAGGCCCATTAGTGAATACGCGGTCATTGACTTACCCGAACCCGACTCTCCGACCAATCCCATGATCTGGCCACGCTGCAAGGTCAACGAGATATCCTGTACCGGTGCCACGGTGTGATCGCGATGGGTAAACTCGGTGCGCAGATGATGCACTTCAAGTAATGTCGTGTTGTGCTGGGGTGCGGTATTCATGGTTCGGCTCAACGTCCTTCCAGCCGCGGATTGAGCACATCACGCAACTGGTCTGCAACCAGATTGATGGCCAGGATCGTGACAAGCAATGCCATGCCGGGAAACAGGCTGATCCAGTATTTGCCCGATAGAAGATACTGAAAGCCATTGGCAATCAACAAGCCCAGACTGGGCTCGGTAATGGGCACGCCCAATCCTAAAAAAGAGAGCGTGGCTTCCAGGGTGATCGCCGAGGCAATCTGCACAGTTGCCACCACCATCAAGGGCGGTAGGCAATTGGGTAGAAGGTGATGCAGCAAGATGCGTCGTGTTGGTAAAGCCAGACATTGCGCGGCTTCGATGTATTCCTTTTGTTTTTCAACCAGCACACTGCTGCGCGCGGTACGGGCATAGGTGGCCCATTGCACGGTGATTAAGGCGATGATGGTGTTGAGCACGCCCTGGTGCAAAAATGCCAGCAACATCAAGGCAAGCAAAATCGGTGGAAAGGCCAGTTGCAGATCGGCCAGCCGCATGATCAAGGTATCTACCCAACCGCCTTGATAGCCAGCCCATAAACCCAACAGCAAACCAATGCCCAATGCCACGAAAGTGCTGATCAAACCTACTGCAACACTGATGCGCAAGCCATAGAGCATGGCGGATAGCATGTCGCGCCCCTGCTCGTCGGTACCAAGTAAATAGGGGTGGCCATTCATGGCCTTTTCGCCGGGCGCCAGGCGCGCATCCATGACTTCAACCTGTGCCAGATCATAAGGATTCTGTGGTGCGATGAACGGAGCCAACAACGCCACGAGCAAGATGAGACATAACACCAGCAAGGCAGTCACGGCCAGCCAGCTTTGTCGATAGGCTTGCCAATGCCGCTTGATGGGTGAGTCGATCAGGTTTGATTCAACCTGGGGGGGCGTGGGCGTGAGTGACATAGTCATGTGTTGCGCGTTTCGCCAAGCCGAACCCGTGGATCAAGCAAGCCATAGATCAGATCGACCAGCAGATTGATGGTGATGAAGATCAGCACAATCAAGAGCAGGTAAGCCACAATTACCGGACGGTCGAGCACATTGATGGAGTCAATGATCAGCTTGCCCATGCCTGGCCACGCAAAGATGGATTCCGTGACAATCGCAAACGCCAGTACCGAGCCAAACTGCAAGGCCATGACGGTGATGATGGGGATCAGGATGTTTTTGAGTACATGTACGCCAATCACACGGGCTTCACTCAAACCCTTGGCGCGCGCAAATCGCACATAGTCTTGTTGCAAGGCCTCTTGCGTACCAGCTCGCGTCAGACGAATCATCAGGGCCAAATTAAATAAAGCCAGATTGAGTGCGGGCAATAATAAATGCCGTAAACCATCGACGGTCAAAAAACTCAGCGGGACACCTAATACCATACGTGTCTCACCGCGTCCGCCAGCGGGTAACCAACCCAGATAAACACTGAACAATAAAATCAGCATCAATCCAACCCAGAAGGTGGGTAATGAAAATCCTAGAATGGAACCGGTCATGATGGCTTTGCTTAACCAGGATTGTGGTTTTAGACCGGCGAGTAATCCTAAGGGCAAGCCAATCAAGAGGGCAATCAGCATGGCCGTGATGGCCAACTCCAAGGTGGCCGGTAGTCGTTCCAGTATGAGGCCCAACGCAGGTGTGGCATAGGCAAATGAGTTGCCCAGATCGCCAGAGCAGGCGTGTTGCACAAACAGCAGATATTGTTGCCAGAGTGATTTATCGAGCCCGAGTGCGGTAGCGGTACGTACAATCTCGGCTTGATCAGCCTGCACACCGATGAAAACCTCCAATGGATTACCAATCGCAAATACGCCCACAAAGACCAGCAGTGACATGACCAGCAGCACGGCGAAGCTTTGTAAAACACGGCGAAAGATGAATGGCAGCATGGGGGAGCAGAGTGCAGCGAAATCAATATGGTGACAAGGATAACTGATTCGGCACCATCTCACACCGAGGCGATGTATCCACAGATATCCAGGGCGTACATGATCAATTTTGAAAATAAGGCTCACTAGAATTTAATTTCACTAAATTGATATGAATCGTCGAACTTTTGCAAAGCGTGTATATAATTCTGCCTGTTTGGCCTATTCCTGTTTACCGAAAATTTCATGTTCCCACGTCGACAACGTGCATTGATCGCTTGGATTGCCACCTTGGCTATCCTGCTCAACGCGCTCGTCCCGACTGTGGCACATGCACTGACTTTGTGGGCGGGCATGCCACCTTTGGTCATTGAAGTCTGTTCAACCGAAGGCCGCAAGTTGATCAAGCTGGATCAACTTGGTGGTAGTAAAGCTGGCAAGAGTCAAGCTGCTTCCAAGACTGGACAATCTGATAATTCACAGGCCAAGACAGGTGAGCATTGCCCTTATTGTTTAACGCATGCTGGTAGTTTTGGCTTGCCAGTTGATGTTGCGGCAAATGCTTTGATGGTGCCCGCCAACAATGCTGATTATCCTTTCCTCTTCTATCGTTCGCACAGCCCGCTGTTTGCCTGGGCTGTCGCCAATCCCCGAGCTCCTCCAACCCATTCCTGATCGTCTCTGAGTGCTTCTGTGTTGCCAGGTTAAATCTGCGCCAGAGGTGATTTCCTTGTTCGTCGAGGATCTACTTGCGGATTAGAAACATAAAAGTTGACCTTGTCATCGACTTGCTAATGCAAGAAGGGTGAGGCTGATGCAAGTTTTTTATTGTTGAAACATTCGTATAAATTTACAAAATAACGATATCAATTAAATTCTTCGGAGTAATAATGAACCAAACAAGACTTTCTTATATGGCCTTTGCTGTAGCTCTGTTGAGCAGTGTGAGCGGCATCGCCAATGCCTGTTCCAGTTGTGGCTGTACGCTCAGTTCGGACTGGGATAGCCAGGGCTACACAGTCAAGCCTGGCATGCGATTTGACTTGCGTTATGACTATTTGAATCAAAATCAATTACGCACTGGAACGGGCAAGGTGGATCGTGGCGCCATTACTTATCCGGCAGATCGGGAAATTGAGGAGGGTACACGCAATCAGTATTTGACATTGGGCTTTGACTACAACCCTAATCAAGATTGGGGAATCAATATTCAAATTCCCTATATTCATCGGCCACATTCCACCATCACAGAAAATGAGACTGACGTGTCCACTTCAAAAACCACAGGGCTGGGTGATATTCGTGTGGTTGGCCGCTACCAAGGTTTCGTCGATGAAAAGAATGTAGGCATCCAGTTTGGCCTGAAGTTGGCCACCGGCAGTATTCACGATACTTTCAAAACCGGTCCAGAGGCCGGTAATCCATTGGATCGGGGTCTGCAGACTGGTACTGGAACTACGGATCTGCTGCTGGGGCTTTATCACTTTGGGGTGTTAAATCAAAGTTGGGATTACTTTGCCCAGGGTATGCTGCAATTTGCCATCAATGAGCGCGAGTCCTATAAACCTGGTACATCGTTGAATCTGAATGGTGGTTTTCGTTATCTGTTGAATGACACCGTGGTGCCACAAATTCAGGTCAATGCCAAGACCGGTAAACGAGACAGTGGCGATAACGCCGATCGAGACAATAGTGGTGGCACACTGGTTTATCTGAGTCCTGGTGTCACCGTCAGTGTGACCAAGGATCTCAAGGCCTTTGGTTTTATTCAGTTGCCGGTTTATCAGAATGTGAATGGCTATCAGTTGGCACCGCGTTACACATTCTCTTTAGGGCTGCGCTACAGCATGTAATGGTCACGGTGGTCAGGGTGTTTTGGCAGCTTGCTTGAGCAAGGGGGTCACCAGTGCTTCCAATGTGGGGAAATCAATTTTGGGTTCACCCACACTGCCATCTTTGCGGATGATGCCCTGCCGGTCAATCACGTAAGTCATTGGCATGCGCCAGATTCTACCCAGACCTTTATAGTTGACATCGCGGCTGAATGCCGCATCAAAGCTGTATTGCTGCATCACTTCGCGTACCTTGTTGTCATCGGCAGGATCGTCCATGCTGATGGCAAGAATCTTTAAACCTTCGGCGCGATGTTGTTGATAAAAATTTTCCAGATCCGGCATCTCTTGGCGACAGGGGCCGCACCAGGTCGCCCAGAAATTGATGATGACCACCTGCCCTAATTGCTGGCTCAAGGTAAAGGGTTGATGGTTGAGTAGGGTGCTTTCAATGTTGGGTGCGGGTTTGCCAACGTCCAGTGCCAGCGCCAGTCTGGTGACAAAAATGAGACCTGAACAGAGCAGCCATAAATATTTCATGGTGGATTACACATTGATAGGTTGAACCATGATGTCGTGACCAGCCTGTCCATCAGCGCGATGGACAAAATGCCATTGCGTGGTGTGATACTGCGCAACCGAATCGCGATGCGCAATACTCACAATCGCCGTATGCGGCAACTCCTTGAGCAGGCATTGATAAACGCGCTGTTCCGAATCTGCATCCAGTGCAGAGGTGGCTTCATCAAGAAATAAATAATCAGGTTTATGCAAAATCGCACGGGCACAGGCCAGACGCTGTTGTTCGCCAGGTGACAGGCGTTGTGACCAAAGATCAAATTGATCGAGTTGATCCACAAATTGGGGCAGATTGACCAGCACCAGCACATATTCAAGCGAGACCCGCATGAAGTCTTCGGCTTTGGCTGGGTAAGCCAATGCATCAGCCAGACTGATGGCATTGCCGGGCGTGAACTGTTGCTCGGGATCATCTGGATCAATTCTGGGCGGATGAAAGCCAATCGGCAGATACGCTTTTTGTGGCAGAAAGAACAGCCGTTTATGGTTGGGTAATTCAATATGGCCGCCACCATAAGGCCATAATCCCGCAATGCTGCGCAGGAGTGTGCTCTTGCCACACCCTGAGGGGCCGGTGATGAGTGTATGGGTACCGGGCATGAGTGAATGGCTGAAGGGGCTAAGCAAGGGTGTGCCATCTGGTAAAGACAAGCTTAACTGTTCAAACAGAATGGCACCGACATTGTTGCGTACCACCTGCACCTGGGTTTTATCTTGATTCAATATCTCAACCTCGTCCAGTGCAGCGCTGAAAGAGGTCAACCGGTCGATGGTCGCCTTGAGTGCAGTCAGTGAGTCGAAGGCATTGACGAACCAGGACAGCGAGTCCTGCACCTTTTCAAAGGCCGAGCTGATCTGAAACAGCACACCCATGGTGATCGCTCCACCAAAGTAGCGCGGTGCTGCCACTAAAATCGGAAAGATGATAGCAAACTGCGCATAGCCGGTAGTGACCAGATTGAGCCGTTTGGTGAATTTGATCAGATCACGCCAGTTAGTGAGAATTTCAACAAAGCGCAGATCCAGACTTTGCCGTTCGGCCTTTTCACCGCCATACAGTGCCACCCCTTCGGCATTTTCGCGCAGCCGAACCAGGCCAAAACGAAAATCCGCTTCGACGCGCTGCTTGCCAAATTCCAGGCCGATCAGCGGCCTGGCGACCTTGTAGACGATCACGCTGCCAAGCGCTGCATATGCTATCGCAAACCACACCATATAGCCGGGAATCGTGATCTCGCTTGTGCCCAGCAGAAAACTGATCGGGCCACTCACCGACCAAAGAATGCCGACAAATGACACCAGTGTGACGATGCTCGACAATAGGCCAAGACCAAGAAACAGGGTATTGCTGGTCAACATCTTGATGTCTTCGGCAATTCGCTGGTCAGGGTTGTCGGTCAGGGTATGGGCACCATCGACATGCCGGTATTCGATACGGTAATACGCCTTGCTGGCCAGATAGCGATCCAGATAACGTTGTGTGAGCCAGTTACGCCAGCGCATTTCCAGTATCTGATTCAAATAAATTTTGTAGATGGCCACTGTAATATATGCAAATGCCAGATAGCTGAATTGCCAGAGTGCGGCAGTAAAGGCTTCAAACTTTTTCTGTTCGAGCGCATTGTAAAAATCACGGTTCCAGCCATTGAGCAGAACATTGATGTAGACCAGTCCAAGCGTGAGGACGAGGACGCCAAACAGCAATAACCAGGCTTGCCTTTTGTCTTCAGAAACCCAATAAGGTTTGATGAGGGTCCAGATTTTGCTCAGATGTGAGCGGGGACGGGATGCGGCAGTCGGTGACAGAGTGGGCGAGTTCATGGCAGCACAAAAAATAAGGCCAACTGGCATTGTGCCTTAATTTTGCGGCAGCTTCAGGATGGTTCTGGTACGCCATCATGAAGCTGCTTGGGTCATTGGCAGGGCAACTGGTCCTAAGGCAAATCGCTCGGTAAAAAGTCGGCAGGCCGAACCGTGCCAAGACGACTTTTCAGGGAGCTGACCTGGCCATCAAACAGCATGGCATAGTAAGTTGCGTTGGCCAGTACATTCTTGACATAGTTGCGGGTTTCGTTGAAGGGAATCGATTCGGCAAAGATGGCACCCTCGACGGCTTTTTGCAGGGTCGAGCGCCATTGGCGGGGGCGACCTGGGCCAGCGTTATAAGCGGCAGATGCCAATGTTTGCGAGCCTTGCAGATCATCGGAAACCATTTTCAGATAATTGGTGCCGATCTGTACATTGACATTGATATCACTGAGCTGGGTCGCATCAAAACCAATCAGGCCGATTTTCTTGGCCACAAAACGGCCGGTGGCCGGCATGACCTGCATGAGCCCCGAGGCGCCCACATTGGAGCGCGCTACGGTGATAAAGCGTGATTCCTGGCGCATGATGCCGTAAGCCCAGGCTTCATCCAGGCCGATGGCATTGGACTGGCGTTTGACGACATCCCGATAAGGGGTCAGATAGCGCAGCGAAAAATCATGTTCTTCGCGGGTTCGATCGGCCGTGTTGACGGTGCGATCCAGCAAACCGATCTTTTTGGCATAGGTGGCGGCAGCCAGCAGTTGCCGGTCACTCATATTGCGCAAGGGCCAGTTCCATTCGCGGTTGCCTTCAAAGCGCAGGTTCAGATCATAAAACTTGGCGGCACGTTGAAAGGCGGGATTTTGCTCGGCCTCGGCCAGTTCGGCTTCGGTGTTTGGTGTTGCCTGTGGTGGCAGTGGAATGGCGCGACCCAGTTCTTCATTGGCGAGCTGACCATAAAAATTGTATTGCTCGGCAATCCTGTGCCATTGTTCAAACGCATCTTCCTTGCGGCCTTCCTGTTTGTAGGCACGGCCCAGCCAGTAAGTCCAGGTTGGGTCTTTGCGGGCTTCGGCGCTCATGCGCTCGGCCGCATGGCGCACCTGTTTCCAGTCACCGGCACGCAAGGCGGCGCGGACTTGCCATTGATAAGCTTCGTCCCAGAGTTTGACATCGCCCACCTTGCGGTAATAGCCCGCGGCCTCGGGCAGCAGCTTTTTGGCGGCATTCATGGCGACGATACCCCACAGCGCACCTTTGCTGCGCGCCGTCAGCGGCATATTGTCCATGAGGTCGGCCGCTTTGGCTGGATCAGTACGGGCCAGTTTGACAATGCTCAGTGCGGCCATTTCATTGTCATTTTTATTGCCACTGACAATGCCGGCAATGCTGTCGGAATCGGCTTCCAGTTGCGCTTCCTGATTGTTGTCGAGCACCAGTCGCGCGAGTCGTTTGCCAACGGTCAGATAGTTGGCGTCATAGGCAATCCGTACCAGGTCCCAGATATCGGCGGGTTTTAAACGTCCCAGTGAAAAGTAGGTATCGGCCAGCAATGAGCAGCCATCACCGACACCATTTTTACTGTCTTCCAGCAGCAGTCGGGCGGCCTGTCGCTGCAACTCGTTTTTTTCGTTTTTGTCCGGACCATCATTCACTTCACGCAGACCGCGTGACACCATGGCGTAACAGTTGACCTGGGCATCATCCTTCAAGACAAACTGTGGATAGATGGCGTCAAACTGAGTCCAGTCACGACGTTTGCCCAGCACCAGCAGATAGTCGTTGCGCATGCGGTCGGCAATCGCTTCGCCATCATATTTGCGGATGAAACTGGCAATCTCGGCATCGGGCGCATCGGTGCGTGGCAGGCCGGTGCTATCAAACATGCGCGGCTTGATCTGAAAATATTCCACATAGGCACGAATCGGATAATCACCAAGGCGCGCCGCCAGCAGGCTGGCCTTGGCGTAGTCGTTGGCACGCGAGGCTTCACGCAACTGAATAAAAGTATCATCGGGTGAGTCTGCCACAGCAGGCCGTTTTTGCGCCTGCGCAGCACCGGGCAGGCCTAGTGGCAAGGCCAGTACACTCAGTATCGATACAGCAAGCAGCAAGGCGGGTTTGCTGCTTGCTGATCTGGCAGACCCAATGGGCGTGAAATCCAATCGCAAAATCAGGGATGAAACAAAACGGTCAATCAACTTCGGGAGCACAGTTTTACCTTCTAGCATAATAATGAGCATTGCCAAGTGTCAGCCAATTCAGCATGGTGACGCCGACGACGTATTCTTACATTATCCTCCTCCTTGAGCCATTTATGGATAAAGCCAGCCTCAGAACAACATATCTGAATACCCGCATTGCCATGGATGCCGCCAGCCATGCCCTGGGTTCGGCGCGCATGATGGCCTTGTTGCAGGATCATTTGCGGAAACATCAAGCGCACCCTGCGCATCCTGCGTCAGCTACCTTCAACGTGGGGGCATATTGGCCATTTCGCAATGAGCCCGATGTCTTGCCCTTATTGCAGCAATTGCACGAGCAGGGCTATGTGATTGGCTTGCCGAGCGTCGGCCATCCAGATGACGCCATGCAGTTTTTACGCTGGCAGCCTGGTTGCGCCATGCACAAAGACCGTTTTGGTATTGCCACACCAATCTGCGATGAAATCATCATGCCCGACTGTCTGTTGATACCCTGTGTGGCGGCCGACCGGCAGGGTTATCGGCTTGGTTATGGCGCAGGTTTTTATGACCGCACATTGGCGCAATTACATCATCACTCGCCGCAGCCTATTCATACCGTTGGTCTGGTGTTTGACGACGCCTTGCTCGACCAGCTGCCTCACGAAAGCCACGACCAGCCGCTCAATGCACTGGTGACGCAAAGCGTGCTGCTGCTGCTCTGGCAAACACCTTAGAATATATACTGCCGGGAAGTAAAAAGCGGTACCCTGTAGAACCAATCAATACGCACCTGAGCGGTTAATTCAATATAAAAATGCTCAAATTGGTGGGAGTATATTGATATTGCAGTATCAAAGCGGTTCATGACGCTGTACATGTTCTACCCGTAAATGCCTTGTTTCTATTGTCAGCCAGCACTGACAGTCATTCCAGTTTTGTGCTCATGGTGGTCGCCATGATGAGTCTTTAAAGTGTTTTCAAGCAAGTTCACTTTAAAAAAGGAAACCATCATGCTCGGTACCATACTGCTTGTTTTATTGATCTTGATGTTGATCGGTGGTTTGCCAACCTGGAATCACAGTCGCAACTGGGGCTACGCGCCAAGTGGTGTCTCCGGTATTTTGTTGGTTGTGCTGGTGGTGCTGCTGGTCACGGGACGGATTTAAAGTCTGGTGCTGTTTAGCTTGAGCCTGGGCTTGTGCAGGGCGTTAGGTGATCGGGTGCCAATCCGATTGCTGGTTCTGCAGCCCCGCTTGCATGAAGAGCATGATAGATGGATCATTCAATTTGAAAAATTGAAGATGGTGTTGTGAAGATGCGTTTTTTTAGAGACTTTCGCAAGTTTGCCATGCGTGGCAATTTGATCGACCTCGCCGTTGGTTTTACGGTCGGTACGGCATTCAGCACGATAGCCAAGTCGTTGGTGGATGACATCATCATGCCACCGGTCGGTCTTTTGCTTGGCCGCACCGATTTCTCAGGACTGTTTTTCATCCTCAAGGCCGGACCGGAAAATCGTGGGCCTTATGTAACCTTGGCAGACGCCCATGCGGCCGGCGCGGTGACCATCAATTATGGGTTATTCATCAATAACCTCATTGCCTTTTTGCTGGTGGCGATGGCCATGTTCATCTTGATTCGGCTTTTCACCCAAGCCGAGGCCAAGCTCGACAGCGCCTTTGACGAACCCGATGAGGAGAATGAGCCGACCGACAAAAAATGTCCCTATTGCCGCAGCACCATTGATTTCCGGGCGACACGTTGTCCGCATTGCACTTCAGTGCTGCCAGGCAATTTGCTGCCGCCCACTGCAGTGCAACACGACGCCTCGCCTGTCAGGCATCCGCTTTCTTAACAAGCGCCAGAGTTTTAGCGATAATGAGCATCCTGTGGTGGTGACTGTTTTTTACCGTTTGGTACCGTTCCGTATGGTTCATCAGTCAGCCAATCACCGCCATGCACGACTAAAAATAGGGAATGATAATGGGCTACGAAACTGTATTGGTAATAGGCGGCAGTGGTTTTATTGGTAGTCATGTGGTCAAAAAACTGGTGGATGCGGGCAAATACGTCACCGTACCGACCCGCCGCCGCGAGCGTGCCAAACATCTCCTGCCCTTGCCCACCGTCGATGTGGTGGAGGGTGATATCAGCACCGTTTTTCTCGAACACCTGATTGCCGAGCATGATGCCGTCATCAATCTGGTGGGCATCTTGCATAGTCGTCAGGGGGTGCCGTTTGGGGTGGATTTCGAGCGGGCCCATGTAGAGCTGCCTGCCCGTATCGTGACCGCGCTCGCTGAAAAAATCACTTTGCCGCAACCGCGCTATCTGCATATGAGTGCCCTGGGTGCGGCCAGCAACGGGCCATCCATGTATCTACGTTCCAAGGCGGCGGGTGAAGCGGCGGCGCTGTCAGAATCCAGTGTGGCCACCACCATCTTCAGGCCATCCGTCGTGTTTGGTTATGAAGATCAATTTTTAAACATGTTTGCCAGCATGCAAGCCAGGTTGCCCATCATGCCACTGGCTGGTGCACGTACCCGTTTTCAACCCATTTTTGTGGAAGATGTGGCACAAGCCTTTGTCAATGCGCTCGACAACTCTGTAACTTTTGGCAAGACCTATGAATTGGCCGGTACCAAAGTCTATACTTTGCAAGAACTGGTAGAAATGGCTGGGCGCGCTTCCGGTCATCCGCGACCGGTGATTCCGCTGCCAGATGCTTTGGGGCGCTTGCAGGCCTGGCTGCTGGAGCATCTGCCAGGACAGCTCATGTCACGGGACAATCTGGATTCAATGAAAGTGGACAATGTAGCGAACCAACCTTTGGCCAAAGAACTCAATGTGCAATTGCATGCCTTGGCTGACATTGCACCGCTGTACCTGGCGGGGGCGCATCCTCGTACACGGATGGATGAATATCGTAAAACGGCGCATCGTTAAGTTGAATGGGGCGTCGTGGTTGTCAAGGTTGCCCCTGGTTGTCAATGGTTTGTCAACGATTGTGATGCTGGATCGTTAACTGACCATTAAGATCAACAGCCTGTTTTTAATTATTTAAACCATGACGATGCCGACATTTTTCACTTCCCCAAAAAATTCTATGCTGTTCATGTTGTTTGCATTGCAAGCAACGGGTCTGGTTCAGGCACAGTCCTTCAAAGACTTCAAAGGCACCTGGAATTTCACCATTGGTGGGGGCGATACTGGTTCGGGCACTGCAACGGTCAATGAACAAGGCCTGATCAAAGGCATTGGTGCTTCAAAATTAACGCAACTGCCGATTGAAATCAGTGGTCAGGTCGAGGCAGATGGCAAGACCAACTTTACGGCGGCACCCAGGGGCATGACTTCCACTGGTGCCAAGTTTTCGGGGCAGCTCACTGCCGCGGGCGCTGGTCAGGGCCAGTGGAAAAATCCGGGTGTTGGCCTTGCCGGCAGCTGGACTGCACAACGCGCGACCGATGTGGTGGAAGCCTTGCCCACACAGCAGCGTTTTGATTGTGATGTCGATGGCATGAAGTTCAGCAATCCCGAAGCACGTGCCGATGTGATTGTGGATACGCGCAGCAACAAGGCTGATTTCCGTGTCATTTCCATTTTGCCCAATGCCAGAGTTTCGATGGATGTCAAAACGGTTGAGGCAACCCATCCGGGCATATATGAAATTGTCAACAATCCGGGTTGGAGTACCCGGCTTGAGGTGGAGCATAAAGGTGGTCGCATGACCGGCAATTGGGATTTCAAGACTTTGAGCATCAGTGGCAAGCGCGCCAGTGGGGTGGTCAACTTCAAGGCACCGGGTCATATGGGTTATTGTCAGTTTGATCTCTGGTTGCATGTGGTGGATTTATCAAACATACCTATTCCCCCACGTTAATCAGCCAAGGTATGGTTACCCTGCCAATGCCTTGAATCATAGGGAGGTCGTATGCAACTCTATATCGGCAACAAAAATTACTCTTCCTGGTCGATGCGACCTTGGGTGCTAATGCGCCATTATGATATTGAGTTTGAAGAAGCTTTACTGCCGCTCTACCTGCCCGATTCCAAACAAAAAATTCAGGCAGTGTCACCCTCCGGCAAAGTGCCGTGTCTGGTTGATGGTGCTCGTGTGGTCTGGGACTCTCTGGCCATTTGCGAATATCTGGCCGAAAAATATCCGCAATTGCAGCTATGGCCCGAATCACCCGGCCAGCGTGCTCGTGCCCGCAGTATCAGTTGTGAAATGCATGCAGGCTTTGCTGATTTACGCAGTGCCTTGTCGATGAATATTCGCTGTACCTTTCCCGCGCAGATTTGGGCTGACCGCGTCGATGCCGATGCAGTCAGACGTGATCTCAGCCGCATCTTTGACATCTGGCAAGACTGTCTGGAGCGTTCGGATGGTTTCTTTCTGTTTGGCAAATTCGGGATTGCCGATGCCATGTTTGCGCCCGTGGTGATGCGTTTGCTGACCTATGCGATCGACGTGCCGCAGTCACTGGCTGAATATGTTCGCGCAGTACATGAATTGCCTGCCGTACAAGCCTGGGTCGGTGGGGCATTGGCTGAACACCTGGTGATTCCTCAATTTGAACAGTATTGAGTGTGTGAATGATTCACTGCCAAAATTCAAAAAATTGAAAGTCAAAACATTCACCGCGAGGACGCCAAGTGCCACAAAGCGCACCAAGAAAAACATCACATGATTCATTTCTTTGCTATGGCAAGTCCAGCGACACCCTGTTTCCGTATCAATCGACTATTAGCTGACAACTTTGTGTTCTTTGGCGTCTTGGCGGTAAAGGGTTTAAAGTTTTATCCGGCATATTGCTGGTAATCAATTTTCACGCTTTTTCCTGCTATAGTTGGCTGATGACAACTTCAGCCCATTCTGCTGCTTTGCCAGCATCTTCTTATCAAATTTATGTGGTTGGCGGTGCGATCCGTGACGCCTTGCTGGGCTTGCCGGTGCAGGATCGTGACTACGTCGTTGTCGGAGCCACGCCAGAGCAGCTGGCAGCGCAGGGTTTTCGTCCGGTCGGTAAAGATTTTCCGGTGTTTCTGCATCCGCACACGCATGCCGAGTATGCCTTGGCGCGTACCGAGCGCAAGACCGCCAAAGGTTATAAGGGTTTTCAGGTTTTTTATGATGCCAGTGTCACGCTTGAAGAAGATCTGCTGCGTCGCGACCTGACCATCAATGCCATGGCACAAGCCATCAATGCGCAGGGTGAGCAAGTCGGTGCCATCATTGATCCGTACAACGGTCAGGCCGATTTGCAGGCACGCGTATTTCGTCATGTCAGTGAGGCATTTGTGGAAGACCCTGTGCGCATCTTGCGATTAGCTCGGTTTGCGGCACGTTTCAGCGACTTTCATGTGGCACCTGAAACGCAAAGTCTGATGCAGCATATGGTGGCCGAAGGTGAGGTTGATGCATTGGTGCCTGAACGTGTCTGGCAGGAGCTGGCACGTGGATTGACGGAAGCCAGGCCTTCCCGCATGTGGCTGGTATTACGCGAGTGTGGCGCATTGGCGCGACTGCTGCCCGAGCTGGACCAGTTGTTTGGTGTGCCGCAGCCACCACAGCACCATCCCGAAGTGGATACCGGCATTCACATCATGATGGTTGTTGATTACGCAGCGCGGCGCAGCCACAGTCTGCCCATCCGTTTTGCCGCGCTCTTGCATGACCTAGGCAAAGGGCTCACGCCGGCAGATATTTTGCCGCGCCATATTGGTCATGAGACCAAGGGCGTGGCCTTGGTGGAGGCGGTTTGCGCACGCCTCAAAGTGCCGACTGAATGTCGTGATCTGGCCATCATGACAGCGCGTGAACATGGCACCATTGGCCGGGCCGATGAAATGCGTGCCGCGACGATTGTGCGTCTGTTCGAGCGTTGTGATGCCTTGCGCAAACCGCAACGCTTTGCCGATTTACTACTGGCTTGCGAATGCGATTTCAAAGGCCGTCCGGGCTATGATGTGAAAACCTATGCGCCGCCCGATATTTTATTGCCTGCCTTGCGTGCCGCCCTGGCCGTGGATGCCGGTGCCGTCGCCGCACAATTCAAGGACAATCCACAACGCATCAAAGAGGCCGTGCACGAGGCGCGGGTAGCGGCAGTGCAGGTGGTGACGGGAAAGTGACATTTACCTGATCAGATAGGTGATCAGGTAAATAAAACTGGTCGTTAGCACATCTTCAACCTGCATTGTCACCAGTTTGTATCCACTTTGATATAAACCAAACAAGGTTGTAAATCTCATCTTTTTGATGGAACGAACGGGCAACTTGGTTAATCTGAGCTCATGTATCTGCTTTATTGTCAGTCTTTGTCATAAGCAGCAGATATTTAAATTTTGAGGAGCAAGAATAATGTTACGCAAAAGTTTTACCTTGTCATTGTTGTTGGCGGCCATGTTGGCCAGTGTTTCCACTTATGCTTTGTCGGCCAGTGATGCGCCTGCTGTGCCACCACCTGCGCATGATCATGGTGATGGTGACAAGGATGGCATGATGGGACGGGGAATGATGGAACACGGTGGTCATGGTGGTATGGAAGGCATGCATCATATGCATGCGATGATGATGCATCATGCTTCGACCTGTTTGTATGCGGGTGAGCCGTATAGCGATGGCGCCTTGATCAAGGTACCGGGTACCAATACTTCATTGGTCTGCAAGGTGACGCTGCCACCCGAGCCAACTACACCGGCACCTTCTGCGCCGACCAATGCCGATGATGCCGTCAAGATGCATCATCATGCCATGCCTAAGGCGCAATGGGTGATTGTGGACGGCAAGTCGAAATAAGCCGCTGAGTCGACTCGTTGGCGAGTCGATGGCTTGCAGCACGCATCATCGGTTTTTGCGGCAAGCCATCGACCTTTCCATCAACCATCTACGTGCGTCTTTTGCTCAGGTCTTGGCATTGCCACTGCAGGGTGGCGATCGCTATTTCAATCTCTCGCCGATCCGTCCTTTAATGCGCCGGGTTTGCTTTCCACTTTTTCATCAGAACGGCGCAATCCGATCGCCGGACCATTGACGCATAGTCATCAAACAGCCACCGCCAGCGTCATGAAGTCCACCGGCGCAGCATGAATTGGTCATCAGCCCAGGCTACTCAATCAACTCGATTATTCTATTTATCCTTATACTGGAGGGGAGTTGTATTGATTATTGACTCATGTAGTGCGTATATATTGGTTAATAATTTTTACTCCCGAGAAGTACCTTTTTCTCTGAAATATTGCAACGCGGTATCCTTTTTGCTCAGTAAGTTGGTAAGGGTGGCTTTGTCTTAAAACTGACAAGGCTGTTTTTATCACCGGTTCATGCTGTCGCAAAGGAATGCCATGCGCACTCAGACTGCTGTGCTGTCCAATTTCAAGGCGTTTTGGCGATCGGGCCGGACTTTGTTGTGTGCGCTGTCGGGTTCGTCCAATCATGCCCTGCTTTGGCAGCGATTCTGGCAGATTACCTGGCTGCTCGCCCATCAAATTGATGGCACTGGCATTGACTATTGCGCTGGCATTGGCAACGCCCAATCTGGGCCGGTCTTCAACAATGCCGCAGCACGCCCTAGGGGCGAAAGGAATGCCATGAGTCTTGCAGCCATTGCCTGGCGTGCCCATCCCGACTTTCCAGTCGTGGTGTTATTCAATCGTGATGAGCTGCATGCCCGGCCTGCGCAATTGCCTGCCTGGCATGATATGCCTTGTCAATGGCTGGGTGGCCAAGACGAGCAAGGCGGCGGGACCTGGCTGGGGATTATGCGTGATGGTCGCTTTGCACTGGTCACCGGTTTTACCGATGACACACAGCCCACTGCCGATACGCCATCGCGCGGTCAGCTGGTAATCGACTATCTGGCGTCGGAAGAAGAACCGGTGGTGCACTCACGCCGTTTCATGCGCAACAAGTCGGCGCATTTGCCTTTCAACCTGATTGTGGGTAATACCCGCCAGGCTTTTTATGCGGCGACCAAGTCACGCCTGCCGTTGGCGCTGACGCAGGGTATGCACACTTTGTCCAACGGCCTGCTGGATCAGCGCTGGCCGCAGAATGAGCGTATTGATACCGTGTTCGGTGCCTTCATCAAACAGTATGGCGGCTTTCGTTTACTGCTTGATGCCTATCCCAAACTCAATGATGGCCTGGCCGCTTTTGCCACACCTGTGCCGTTACCCGAGGGGGAGTTGACGGTGGACAATATCTCCGCCGCCGGTTTTGCCATGCTGTCAGATCGCACTACCACCACGGTTGACCTGCCGCAGATTGGTCTGGACGAAGCAGAAAACATTCGTCGCTCGGCCTGCTTTGTGGTTGGGTCCGAATACGGTACGCGCAGCAGCAGCGTATTTGTGATGTCGCGCGAAGGCAAGGTGCGCTATGAAGAACGCTCCTTCGATGCACAAGGGGTGCAGATTGGCCAGTTGATTGAACATTGGGAAATTGATCCTTCGGCATTTTCGGCCGATGTGTGATGAGGTTTGCATGGATATTGAACAGGTTTGAATTGCCAACCAGCGGCTGACAAGCTTGCTGGATCGAATTCATCAGGCTCAGTGGTTTGCTGAAATGATTTGTTGGATTGAAATGACGTTGGGAGTTGCGTTAGGAATTGATTATGGCATTCGTCACACTTTGCAAACAGAACAGTCTTTACGAGGGTGAAGTAGTCCCCTTTACGCTGGATGGTCAGGAAGTCCTGCTGGTCTGGCCCGATGGCGGCAAGCCCAAGGCTTACGATGGTCAATGTCCCCATCAGCAGGTTTCGCTGGCCAATGCCCGTTTCAACGGCAAGCAGTTGACCTGTCCGGCGCATGCCTGGGTGTTTGACGGCCACAGCGGACAAGGCTTGCAACCCAAGGGTTGTGCACTCAAGGAATACGCCCTGCAAATTGTTGCCGGACAGGTTCAGGTTGATCTGGACAGTCTTATTGCCTGAAATTTCATTGCTTAAAAACCAGATTAACCAGATTTTTTATCAGGATTCACCATGCCACTTTATGACTACCACTGTAACGCCTGCGGCCAGGCTTTTGAGCTGCTGGTACGCAGTAGCAGCGTGCCCGCTTGTCCGCATTGCGCCAGCGTTGATCTAGCCAAGCAGATTTCCAAGCCTGCTCCACCGGGACAAACTGCTGGCATTATTGCCCGGGGTCGTGCAGCGGCCGCCAAGGAAGGTCACTTCAGTAATTACAGCAAGGCCGAACGTCAAAGTGCAAAAATTAAATAAATAAATTTAATAAAATCGCTGCTCAGAATTTGAGCAGATTTTTTGCGCGAGACGAGGTGTCTGTCAGCTGTTTTTTTGACCAATTGCCTTACCCACCCTGAGCCTGTTACAGGGTGGGTCTTTTTACGTACGGAATTTTCATGTGCCGATCTTGTATTCCGGCCGACTGATCGCCGCCTGTACCGCCAATCAATCCTGTTTTATGGGCTGCTGCAATATCAAACTCTGTCAGGCAGCAACAGGAATCTTGCCAATCAACAGTGCATTGACGTTCATGGCAAATTCTTTCCAGGCGGCCGCCAGATCGTAGGAAATCGTCTGCACATATTCAGCATCCGGATCATGTTCGATCGGGAAGTTGGAGATGGCGCAGGAATTTCTATTGAAGTTCACCGCATCGTCCAGAATGGCTTTGGAAAAACCGCTAAAGCAGCGCAATACCGGTTGCGTCAAACTGGCGCGGCCTTGTTCGATCAACATGGAGCGTGTATCAAAACTGAGTTGATCCAACTCGATCAAGGCTTCGCTATAAATCTGCTCAACCGTAGCCAGCAAGGCACGCTGGGTTAATTGCTCTTTATGCTGAGTCGCCAGATCATGATTCAGATGACGACGGTAGCGTTCAAACGCATTCATGCGCTGGGTGGTCGCCCACGTCATGAATTGGCTCAGGCATTGTTCATTATGGCTGTTGGTCATGGCGAACTCCTTGCGCGAAGTAATGGGATTTTGCTGGCTGATCTGTTCATTGGCATAGGCATAGGCGAGGTTGCGCACAATCCGTGCAGCCGCTTCCAAAGCGCCTTCCATATAACCGCCACCATAGCTGGCCGTTTCGGAGCCACCTAACAGGAGTCGGCTCTGCCAGAGCGGTTGACGCAATAGTGGATGACCGTAATCAGGATGCATGACCGGCGGAGTTTGATCCAGTGCGCTGGCAGTAAAGGGCTCGGTGGCCCAATCCTGCATGGTGATTTCGCCATCCAGTGCCTTGAAGTCATACACCTGTACCAGTTGGCTTTCCAGCAACATCGGCATGCTGACCTTGAAGGACTGGCGCAAGGCTGGTGGCAGAGCAAAAAATCCGCCGAGTGCCGCTTGCTCACCTGTGGCATCGCAGGCATCAAAAATTTCACTGAGCACCATCTGGGCGTGATTCACAAAGGCATTGCCGGACTGACCATCGGCGCGCCAGAAGGGCGTGTGAAAGCTCACCATTGCCTTGGCTTGCGAGGCCATCCAGGTGGGCGTGTCGGCCATCGCATCCATCAATGCGGTATCCAGCATCGGTGTCAATATCACCCGTTCGGCAACCAGCCGCGGTGGTATGGCCAAAATCACACGGCGTGCCTGAACAATCGCGGTGGTACCTTGATGTTCAAACTGCAGGAGCACATGATCACCTTTGTCAGTGAGTGATTTGAGTGCATAGTCAAGTTGCAGCTGGTCTTCCGACAAGCCTTGCGCCAAGGCCGCTACCAAGGTGCTCATGCCGCCCTGCAAACGGCGTGCGCCACCATGAATACTTGCTACATCCAGCACTTCGGGTTTGCTATTGGGATCATTGAGCTGTAATACCTTGCCCTCATCATGCTGGGCAAAACTGTGCAGGCCCAGTTCTTCAATCAGTCGTGTCATGCGCGGCTGGGTCTCGGGCCAATACCAGGTGGGGCCCATATCCAGTGCCATCTGATTGCGTTCGCTGTGGTCGGTCAAGATCCGTCCGCCAATCCGGTCGCGTGCTTCGTAAATTTTGAATGAGCGGCCTTGCAGGCCAAGCTGACGGGCAATTGCCAGGCCACTCAGGCCAGCGCCAATGATAGCGGTATCAATCATAGTGTTCTTCCTGCAAATCGGTGAATGGGAAGTCGCATGCGACCACGATGCCGGATCGACGCCGTGTGTTAGCAAAGTTTCCTAGTGCAATCTTTGTTCCAAATCAAAGCGCGCATGATTTCTGCGTATTGGTAATCAAGCAGGCTAAAACTGGGCTGACTTTCTTTCAAATCGGTCGGCTTTGTCGACTTTGTCAGAAACTTGCCAAGCTACCTGGGTAGCTGGTCTGACGAATTGTCATAGTCAGCAAAACGCAGTTAGTAAAAATTCAATCACTCGGAAGGGGTCAATATGATTTATGTGCTCGAAGTGACACCGGCAGGCGAAGCCAACGGTTGGTTTGCCTTTGATCAGCATGATCTGCTTCGCAAGATCAGCGTGATTCGCACCGAACCAGAACAACTGGTTTACCAGGCAGCCACTCCGCGCGAATTATTGGCGCTCTCGGCGCGCACCCCTGACACGGCTGTGTCAGCTGATGCAGCCATTGTGACGCTGGCCGCAGCTCATGGCTGGGACACTACACTCTATCGTGCTGACTATATGCTTGAGTCTGGCAGTTATCAAACCGAAGCAGTGCCAGAGCTAAGTGCAGCCATCAGCGCGCTGGCACATGGTTTGAAAACCTGTCGTGTTTATATGTCTGAAGAAGTGGCCATTGATGCACTCGACAATGATCCGATCTTTGAAGGACGCCAGGGCTATAAGGCCTATGACGCCCTGCATAGCCAGCTGGTGGCGCTGGATGTTTTGCCATCCAACCTTTGATTTTTAAATTTTTAAACCCACACAGAAAAGGAGCGTACCATGACTCTCGATACAGAAGCAGCGCAGAATGTTTTGACCATGTTGGAAAAACTGGTCTGGACCGTTCATTATGGCAAAGGCTTTGAGGCCTCCAAAGTTGCATTTGAAGCACAAGCTTTGCTGGATGATCTCAAAAAAGCAGCTTGAGCAGACTGGCAATATGAGCGTATTGCCGATCGCCAATGGCACTGGTTTGTCGACAGGATGGTGAGTTGGTCAGAAGAAACATGATCTGGGACTGATCGTCATCCTGAACTGCTTTGAATTGGAATGACAGATTGATCATGCAGGCAGTCATCGTGGCAAAGCACGGATGATCATTTGTCTTCAGACAGCCGTAAATGCGCCACATCGCGTCCTGGTGAGGTTCCAAATGTACGGCGATATTCTCGACTGAATTGCGAAGGACTTTCATAACCTACCTGATGCGCTGCCGAAGCGGCATCATGATTGCCCAGCAACATGAGTCGGCGTGCTTCCTGCAGCCGCAATTGCTTTTGATACTGCAAAGGTGTCATGGCGGTCAGTGTCCTGAAATGATGATGTAAAGAGGACTTGCTCATATTGGTGAGTTGTGCCAGTTGGTCAATGCTGATGGGTTGATCCAGATTGGCACGTAACCAGCCCAGAGCTCGCACAATCTGATGGCTATGGCTGCCCTGCGCAACTGTTTGTCGCAAACGTGAACCCAGCTCACCAGTCAACAGGCGATAGAGTAATTCTTTTTCAATCAGTGGGGCCAGTACCGCAATATCTTGTGGACTATCCAGCAATCCCGCCAGTCGTAAGGCAGTGTTTTGGATATCGGTACTGAGCATGCCGACTGCGACACCACGATCAACCTCATTGGTTGGTTTATGTTGTGGCAGTGTGCTTGCCAGTTCATTCAACTTAAGCGGATCAATGTCCATCGCCAAGCCCAGATAGGGCTGTTGCACCGAGGCTCTGGTGATGCAGCTCATCAATGGTAATTCGACCGATGAAATCAGGTAATGCCGAGCGTCGTATTCATACGATACATCGCCTACCGTGATCTGTTTGGCGCCTTGCGCCATGATTGAAAAGCTGGAACAGATAATCGTGCAGGTCGGCGTGGCAGTGGTCGAGCCGCGAAACAGCCGCACTCCGGGAATGGGCGTGTTGATCATGCCATTGGCCGGACAGTGTCGGGATATGATGCTGGCCAAGGTATCGCGTTGTTGTGCCCAGATGTGCATCGGGTCGTCAATACCAGTCAGCTTGACGGGTGTATTGGTAATGGTATTCATTGGGCAAGCATAATCGGTGAATAGGAGACCGTCGAGTAGGGCCGATCATTTTTTGGAGGATCAGGCAATAACTTAGTATTTTTAGGTTATCGAATCAGGCATGACTTGGAACAAACTGCAGGCACGGCAGATGTGCAATCTGCATTCATCATATTCTTACCTGGAGCTACACGATGATACAACTTCATATCAATGGCAAGTCCGTTGCATTGGACGTTGAGCCGGATACGCCGCTACTCTGGGCCTTGCGCGATACCCTGCATATGACCGGAACCAAGTATGGCTGCGGTATGGCGCTGTGCGGTGCCTGTACCGTGCATCTCGACGGAGCACCAATCCGTTCCTGCTCCATGCCGGTGTCAGCGGTGGCCGGTAAAAAAATCACTACCATCGAGGCCATCGATTCTGGAAGAGTAGGCAAGGCTGTGCAGGCCTCCTGGAGGAAACTCGACGTTGTGCAATGCGGTTATTGCCAGTCCGGTCAGATCATGAGTGCGGTGGCACTGCTGGCCAATAATCCCAAACCAAGCGACGCCGATATCGATAACGCCATGTCCGGCAACGTGTGCCGCTGCGCTACCTATGTGCGGATCCGTGCCGCCATCCACGATGCCGCCAAGTCATTGGTTTGAGGAGAACAGAATGAGTCAGATGAAGATCGATCAAACCATTACCAACCTGAGCCGTCGGCGCCTGTTGCAAAACGGCGCTGGACTGACACTGGGTTTTTGCCTGCCTGTGCTGGCTGCTGACAAACTGCCTGCTGCTGGCCCTGGCAAGGCCGGTGCGGGGTTGGCTGCGCCAGTCAATTTTGAACCCAATGCACTGTTGCGGATTGGCAGTGACAATAGTGTGACCATCATTTCCAAGCATCTTGAAATGGGGCAGGGCACGTATACCGGCCTGGCCACTTTGGTGGCCGAAGAGCTGGACGCTGACTGGAATCAGGTGCGTGTAGAAGGCGCGCCAGCCGATCCCACGCGTTATAACAATCTGTTCTGGGGGCCAACCCAGGGTACCGGTGGCAGTACTGCCATGGCCAACTCGTGGGAACAGATGCGCAAGGCAGGTGCAGCAGGGCGTGCCATGCTGGTATCTGCCGCAGCACAGCGCTGGCAAGTGACGGCGCAGGAAATCCTGGTGCAGGAAGGTGTGCTGAGTCATGTGGCCAGTGGTCGCAAAATGACCTTTGGTGAGCTGGCGGGCGATGCCGCCAAAATGACGGTGCCCACAGCTGTCAAACTCAAGGAACCCAAGGATTTCCGGCTGATTGGCAAGCAGGCAAAACGTCGTGACACAGCCGCCAAGATCAACGGTACTGCGCATTTCACCCAGGATGTATTTTTGCCGGGCATGCTGGTGGCAGTCGTGGCGCATCCACCACTATTTGGTGCCAAAGTTAAATCCTTTGATGCCACCCGTACCAGGGCCGTCAAAGGTGTGGTCGATGTCGTGCAGATTCCCCAAGGTCTTGCCGTGCTGGCCAAAGACACCTGGAGCGCAAAAAAAGGCAGAGATGCATTGACCATCGATTGGGATGACAGCACCGCCTTTAAACAGGGCAGTGAGGCGTTGATGACCAGCTACAGGGAATTGGCTAAACAGCCCGGCAAGGTAGCCCGCCAGGTCGGCGATAACGACAAGGCGTTTGCCGGTGCCGCCAGGGTAGTGCGTGCAGCCTATGATTTTCCCTATCTGGCCCATGCGGCCATGGAGCCGATGAATTGCGTCATCAACCTGAGTGCTGATGCCTGTGAAGTCTGGAATGGTGAGCAGTTTCATACACCTGATCAGGTACACCTTGCGCAACTGCTTGGCTTAAAGCCGGAACAGATCAAGATCAACATGCTTTACGCGGGTGGCAGTTTTGGTCGCCGTGCCAGCAAGGACTCGGATTATCTGCTCGAAGTGGCACAGATTGCCAAGGCCATCAATGGCCGGGCTCCGGTCAAGATGGTCTGGATGCGGGAAGATGATATGCGTGCCGGTTATTATCGGCCCATGTTCCATCATGCTCTGGAAGCGGCGCTGGATGGCAATGGCAAATTGATCGGCTGGCGGCATCGGCTGGTGGGTCAATCCATCATGGCGGGTTCACCCTTTGCGCAGATGCTGATCAAGGACGGGATTGACAGTGTTTCTGTAGAAGGGGCATCAACACTGCCTTATGCCATTCCCAATCTGACGGTGGACTTGCACACACCACAAAATGTGGGTGTGCCGGTTTTGTGGTGGCGCTCGGTCGGCTCTTCCCATACCGCATTTTCCACCGAAGCCTTTATGGATGAGGTGGCCGCTGCCAGCAACAGCGATGCGGTGGCATTTCGTCTGGCATTGCTGGCTGAGCACCCGCGCCATGCTGGTGTGCTGAAACTGGCTGCCGACAAGGCGGGCTGGGGCACACCGCTCAAGGCTGGCCCAGGTGAGCGACGCGCGCGTGGGGTCGCCGTGCATGAGTCTTTCAACTCTTACGTGGCACATGTCGCCGAAGTGACAGTGAAGAAGGACGGTATGGTCAAGGTGGATCGGATTGTCAGTGCCGTGGACTGTGGCACGGCCATCAATCCCGACAATATCCGGGCACAGGTGGAAGGCGGAATTGGTTTTGCGCTCAGCTCGCTGTATCAGGCCATCACGCTCAAGGACGGGCGGGTCGAGCAGGGTAATTTTGATGGTTATCCGGTTTTGCGCATTGCCGATATGCCCAGAATTGAAGTTCATATTGTGCCGTCAGCCGAGCCGCCAACTGGCATCGGTGAGCCTGGTGTGCCACCGGTCGCCCCGGCCATTGCCAATGCGATTGCGGCCGCAACCGGCAAGCGCTTGCGCAGCCTGCCCTTCAAGACGGCAGAATTGGTGGCCTGATATGGATAATCTGGATGCGCAGGTACTCAACACAGCGCGCAGCTGGGTTGCAGCAGGGCATCATTTTGTACTGGTCACCGTGGCGCGTACCTGGGGATCTGCGCCACGTCCGCCGGGTGCCTGGATGATTTTGCGTGACGATGGTCTGGTGCAGGGTTCGGTCTCCGGCGGCTGCATTGAAGAGGATCTGATTGCGCGACTGTTGGCGGGTGAATTTCAGGGAACACAACCGCAAGTCCTGCATTATGGGGTGACGGCAGATGAAGCCCATCGTTTTGGTTTGCCCTGCGGTGGTTCACTCGAACTGGTACTGGAGCCCGCGCCAGACAAAATGCTGCTGGAACAACTGGCGCAACGCATTGCCACGGGACAACTGGTGCAGCGCCAGATTGGTCTGCAGAATGGTCTCGTGACGCTCAATGGTGGTTGTGCCGGTGAAGCGCTGCAATGGGATGGCAATACGCTCGTGACACTGCATGGGCCAGCCTGGCGATTGCTGATTATTGGCGCTGGACAGATTTCGCATTACCTGGCTTCTATGGCGCTGGCACTGGGGTATCGGGTTTATCTTTGCGATCCCAGAACAGAATACACGGATAGTTGGGATGTTGCGGGCACAGAACGGATCATGGCCATGCCCGATGATGCGGTGATTGAGTTGAACCTTGATCCACGCAGCGCGGTGGTCGCCTTGACGCATGATCCCAAGCTCGATGACATGGCCTTGCTGGAGGCACTCAAGTCACCGGCTTTTTATGTTGGCGCACTGGGTTCACACGTCAATAATCAAAAGCGTCGGGAACGGCTGCTGGAATATTTTGATCTGTCCAGAGCCGAGGTTGAGCGTCTGCATGGGCCCGTCGGCTTGCCAATCGGCAGTCATACACCACCGGAAATTGCGATCTCCATCTTGGCCGAAATGACGGCAATCAAAAATGGTCAGCATGCCTGCTTAAGCAGAGAGTCGAATTTTACCGAGGGTTGTCAGGTGGTATGAGTCAGCCGGTCGGGATTCTCTTGGCGGCTGGATGCAGCCAGCGCTTTGGTGCCGATAAGCGCTGGCATCCCATGGCCGATGGCACGCCCATGGTGCTGGCCTCAGCGCGCCATTTGGCAGGTATTTGCACACAGACGGTGGTGGTGATCCGGCCAGGTGATGATGACTTGGCTGTGCTGCTCAACCGTGCCGATTTGCGCCATATCGTCTGTCATCAGGCACATCTGGGTATGGGGCATAGTTTGGCTGCTGCGATTACGGCAACGCCTAACCGTTGGGGCTGGTTGGTTGCCTTGGCCGACATGCCTTTCATCGAATCAGGCAGTTATCAGGTAGTACTTTCGGCGCTGGCTCAAGGAGCCCTGATTGCCCGGCCAGTGATTGAGGGTCAGGTCGGACATCCAGTCGGATTTGCGGCGCAATTACAGCATGAACTTGTGAATTTGCAGGGTGATCGAGGTGGTGCCGCAATCATTGAGCGACATCGTGCAGCACTCCATCTTTGCCCGGTCAATGATTCTGGCATTCTGAAAGATATTGATCTGATGACCGACTTGGAAAATTAATTATTTTGTCATCGGCTGATCTTGAAGCAGGTTTGATCAGCGAAATTCAGATCAGCTTGCCAATCAGCAGGGCGACCAGTGAAATCAAAATGGTCGAAGCAAAGGGCAGATGAAAACTTTTGCCAAACAGCTTGAAACGGACATCACCCGGCAAGCGACCTATCCCCAGCTTTTCCAGCCATGGCAAGGCACTGCTGAAGACCACAACGGTGAAAAAGATCACCAGCAACCAGCGCATCATGAAATCATCTCAATAAGGTGTGAATTGAAGTTTGGCCTGGTTGTTGTGGCTGAGTGCAGTTTCATGGTGTTGATCATCAGTATTTGGTGTGACTATAGCGTATGACTGCGATCACCGCGCATAAATCCGCTGGCACCGTGATCGGCTGATTTGGCAAAGGCAATCACCTTGAACAGCTCACCCATTTCTGCTTCAGACACCAGTTTTTGCAATGCATTGGCTTGCGGCAGATAGTTCGCCATCTGGCTGGGATCAAGTTGTGCCAAACGGTCGGTCAAGCCGCAATTAATGAGAAAGCGAGCCTGGCTGGTGTAGCCAAGCAATTCCAGAGCAGCTTCTTGGCCAGCAGCGGCAATCGCAGAAAAATTGACATGGGCGGTAATGTCCTGCAAACCCGGTAGATAAAACGGATCGTCGTGCGCATGATGCCGGTAATGACACATCAGGGTGCCTTCGTTGCGTTGCGGGTGATAGTACTCATGTGCCGGAAAGCCATAATCAATCATTACGATATAACCCTGTTCCAGGGCTTGACCCAACGAGCGCATAAAACCCTGTTCAGCAGCATGGGTTTCATACAAATAGGGATCATTGGTGGGTGTCCAGTCGGGAAGGGCTTCTCGAGGATGGTTTGTTGCGTCGGCAGGACGGTCCGCAAAGGCAAACCAGCCATCGGCTGGTGTGGTGCTGGATTCAGCCGCCTGCCACACCACACCGCGTTGCGACCATTGGGCGTTTTGCCAATGCCACAACCCAATCGGCATGGCATCCAAGACTTCATTGCCCAGCATGATGCCCTTGAACGTGCTTGGCAGGCTGTCCAGCCATTGCACCTTGTGCGCGTGCTCGGGTACCAGTTGCTGCAGGGTAGCACGTTGTCGTTCGCGCAGATCTCCCGACAATTCAATAATCCAGTATTGCTCACAAGGCGTTTCAAGCCGTGCCAGTTCATTGAGTAAATGTGCTGCCAATTTGCCAGTGCCGGCGCCAAATTCCATGATTTGTGGTGCTGTGTTGGGTAGCCATTCAGCCAGTTGGCTGGCCAGCGTCTGGCCAAACAGTGGGGTCATTTCGGGCGCGGTGACAAAGTCACTGCCATCGGATTCGAGTTGGCCAAATTTACGTGCTCCTGCTGCGTAATAGCCGAGTCCTGGCGCATAGAGCACCAATTCCATATAACGCGAAAAGGGTAGCCAGCCACCAGCCTGGACAATCTGTTCGCGCAGATATTCGACCACTCGGACAGTGTGCGCCAGTGCATCCTGGCTAGGGACAGGTAAAATTGGATTTTGTGAAGAATTGGAGCGTGCTTTCATGTGCGCATTGTACTCATGAGTCTTTCATCCAGTGATCAACCACTTGTCGCCGAGCTGCCCAGCCCTTTGCCTAAAGTGGCGCTGGTGACCGGGGCTGCCAAACGTGTTGGCAAGGCCATTGCAGTGGAATTGGCGCATGCCGGTTACGCAATTGGCGTGCATTATGGCCATTCACAGCAGGAGGCTGACGCCACGGTGGCGGAAATCCGTGCGTTGGGCGTGGCCGCTTTTGCCTTGCATGCCGATTTGGCTGATGAAGGCCAGACACGTGCATTGTTGTCAGCGTGTTTTGAAATGCTCGGGCCAGTCAGTGTATTGGTCAATAATGCTGCGCTATTTGAGTATGACTGTATTGGTGATATTGATTACGTCAGTCTGTTGCGTCATTTATTACCCAATCTGGCGGCACCGCTGGTCTTGACGCAAGCGCTGGCCGAAACATTGGCCGAAGGTCAAAAAGCTGTGGTGATCAATCTGCTTGATCAAAAGCTCTATAACTACAATCCGGATTTTTTGTCCTACACCCTGACCAAGGCCGGTTTACAGGCAGCCACGACCATGCTCGCGCAGACTTTGGCACCGCGCATTCGTGTAGTTGGTGTGGCGCCTGGCATCAGCTTGCCTTCTGCGGATCAGACCGAGCAGGAGTTTCAGGTGGCACATCAACAAACGCCCTTGGGCTGTTCCTCTACACCCCAAGACATTGCGCGAACCGTGCGTTTTGTGGCCGAATCACCGGCCATCACTGGCACCACCATATTGGTGGACGGTGGTCAGCATCTGCAGGCTTTATCGCGTGATGTCATGTTGATGAATCGGGGTTGAGATGAGCTTATTGGCCTTGCCCCAATTACGGCACTGTCGACGGATATTTTTGCGTGATGTGGCTGTGCCGGTGCAAATTGGTATTCACGATTTTGAAAAGTTGAACGCGCAACGCATACTTTTTAATGTGGATCTGTTTGTGCCGCTGCAGCAAACTACACCGCAGCAAGATAGTATTGCCGAAGTGCTGGACTATGATTTTGTGCGTGCCATCATTCATGAGCAAGCGGGCCGCACTCATATTAATTTGCAGGAAACGCTGTGCGATGAAATCGCAGCACGCCTGCTGACGCATCCGCTGGTGGTAGCGGTGCGTGTTTCAACCGAAAAACCCGATGTGTATGCCGATTGCGCCGGTGTAGGCATCGAAGTATTGCATTTCAAGGAAACCACATGAATTTTGCTGTTCCGGAAGCGACGGATTTATCGCTGGATCGCAAAAAGGCAGAAAAGATTGCCCGCGAAAATCATAAGCTCGATAAACGTTTGTGTCGTTTGGTTGGTCAGGCCATCTCCGACTACAACATGATTGAAGCGGGTGACAAAGTCATGGTCTGTCTGTCGGGTGGCAAGGACAGTTATGCCTTGCTGGACATTCTGCTCAAGCTGCGTGAACGTGCGCCGGTGCATTTTGATATGGTGGCGGTCAATCTTGATCAAAAGCAACCTGGTTTCCCGGAACATGTTTTGCCAGAATACCTGACACAACTCAGCATCCCTTTCCATATTGAAAATCAGGATACCTACGCCATCGTCAAGCGCGTGATCCCCGAGGGAAAGACCACATGTTCACTTTGTTCAAGGTTGCGCCGCGGTATTTTGTACCGCGTTGCGGGTGAACTGGGGTGCAACAAGATTGCGCTTGGTCATCATCGTGATGACATCATGGAAACCTTTTTTCTCAATCTGTTTTATGGCGGCAAGCTCAAGGGCATGCCAGCCAAACTGGTGAGTGACGACGGCAAGCATACCGTTATTCGACCATTGGCTTATGTGCAGGAGGAAGATACTGAACGCTATGCAGTGGTTAAACAGTTTCCCATCATTCCCTGCAATCTATGTGGCAGTCAGGAAAACCTCAAGCGCCAGGAAGTCAAGGCACTGATGCGCGAATGGGATAAACGTTTTCCGGGGCGGGTTGATAATATCTTTGCTGCTTTATCCAGTATCACCCCATCACATTTGATGGATCGTCAATTGTTTGATTTTTTCAATCTCAAACCAACAGGACTAGCTGATGCCAATGGCGATATTGCTTTTGATGAAGAGCCCTGTGCAACCGATGACAAACTATCAAATAGCGTGGAGAGCATCATATCCATCAGTCGATTTGAGTAAGATGTTCATCGGCTTGATTCGTTGGCTAATCATTGGTGGCTTGATCGGATTGATGGCCGGCTGTGTCAGTCTTCCCGAGCCAGTTGACAAACATCCTTCTTATGCGCTGACCCAGCCGCAACAAACCACCCTGGGCAAAATTGCCCAGCGCTCGGTGAGCAATCCAGCGCTTTCTGGTTTCAGGCTGATTCCGACCGGTGCCGAAAAGCGCGGCATGACCTTGGCCCTGATGCAAAAAGCCGAGAAAACCATCGACATGCAGTATTTTGTCTTCAATGACGACAACTCCGGCAAGGCCTTGCTGGAGCAGGCGCAAATCGCTGCACACAGTGGTGTGCGGGTCCGTTTATTGATTGATGATTACCATACGGCTGGCAAGGATGGACTGTTTGCCCAGGTGGCTCAGCAGGCCAATATTGAGATTCGCTTGTTCAATCCATTTGCTGCTGCACGAGATTCGTTATTGACGCGAGTATTCACATCCATCCAGCGTTTTGAAGAACTCAATCACCGCATGCACAACAAATTATTCATTGCCGATAATGCGATTGTACTGACCGGCGGACGCAATGTTGGCGATGAAAATTTCGACAGTAATCCGGACAACTTTGTGATTGATCTGGATTTGCTGGTGACGGGTAAAGTCGTCAAGGATTTATCCAAGACTTTTGATGATTATTGGAATAGCAGCCTCGCTTATCCGGTTGCCACTTTCAAAAATAATCATATGAATTTGCGTGATGCCAATGAGGCTAATCAAAAGCCTTTGGTCGAAGATCGTGAATGTGAATGTTTAATTGCTTCACATAAGCTGCTTAGCGAACTTGAGAGTGGTCAACTGGAGTTACTTAATGCCCCTGCCTATGTGGTGGTGGACCAGCCGGAAAAAGCGATTGATGGCAAGGTACCCGACACAGCATATGATGATGCGATTACCCTGGCCAGAAAGGCCAGGCAGGAAATCTTTTTTCTCAATCCTTATTTCATCCCCAAGGCTGGCATGCTTGAGCTGCTGGGCGATGCTTTAAGGCAAGGGAAAAAAGTTCAGCTATTAACCAATTCTCTGGATGCCATGGACGCGCCACTGGCATTTACACTTTATGCTAAAGAGCGTGCTGGATTATTGGCTCAGGGTATGACAATTTATGAGTTGTCTCCCTTCAAGCCGATCAAGAATCAGGATAAATTGATGGAAGCGCACTCGCACCCTGGCATGCATGCCAAGGCGATTATTGTGGATCGGCAGGTGGTATTTATCGGTTCGGTGAATCTTGATCCGCGCTCACACAGTGAGAACACCGAGGTTGGCCTGGTGATTCGTAGTCCTGAACTCGCCAAGCAAACGCAGGTATTTATAGATCGACTCATTGAACATAGTTACCGACTCAGTTTGGTGGATCCGCCGGCAGATAGTGGCAAGGTTGGTAAGGTGATTCAATGGCAGGGTGGTGCGGATTTACATCATGAGGTACGTGATCATGAACCGGGAAAAAAGGGCTGGGCATTACCTCTGTTACAGTTGATTACACCTTTGTTGCCTGAAAAACTCTTTTAACGGCACAGCCAAGGCGCATTTTGTGACCTATTCAGCCTATTTCCGTACCACCTTCACAATCCGCATTCCTGGCGCGTTTATGGCAAAAACTGCGTGCTAGAATTTTTTCATTCT
Organism: Ampullimonas aquatilis; assembly: GCF_049675895.1. Lineage (GTDB taxonomy): Bacteria > Pseudomonadota > Gammaproteobacteria > Burkholderiales > Burkholderiaceae_D > Ampullimonas > Ampullimonas aquatilis. Next base: position 154,423 of record NZ_CP183834.1, read on the forward strand.
ATTTAATTTCTACACCATGAATATAGTCATTCTCGCAGCCGGTAAAGGCAAACGCATGATGTCCGCCATGCCCAAGGTATTGCATCCGGTGGCGGGTAAACCCATGCTGGGGCACGTCATCGACAATGCCCGACAATTGCAACTTGAACGGGGCCAGATTGTGGTGGTCATTGGTCATGGTGCCGAACAGGTAGAGCAGCAATGTGCCGCCAATGACATTCAATTTGTCATGCAGGCCGAACAGCTTGGTACTGGCCATGCCGTCATGCAAGCCATTCCCTATTTGAATGATGCTGTACCAACCTTGGTGTTATATGGCGATGTGCCATTAACGCGGGTTGCAACGCTACAAGCTTTGATAGCCGCAGCGGGCGCAGATGCTTTGGCGATTCTCACCGTGGTGATGGATGATCCAACCGGTTATGGCCGGATTGTGCGTAATGCCAATCAACAGATCGTGCGGATTGTTGAGCAGAAAGATGCCAGTGCCGATGAGCAGGCTATCACCGAAGTAAATACTGGCATCATGGTCATGCCGACGCCGTTTTTGAAAGGCTGTTTGCCACAATTGAAAAACAATAATGCGCAAGGTGAATACTATCTGACCGATGTGGTTGGTGCTGCACTCCAACAACAATTGCGGATTACAACAGCGCATCCCGCTGCGATTTATGAAACGCTCGGTGTCAACAGCAAGGTGCAACTGGCTGAACTGGAGCGGATTCATCAACGTAACTTGGCCACGCAGTTACTGGAAGTCGGCGTCACGCTGATTGATCCGGCCCGGATTGATATTCGGGGTAACTTGCAATGTGGCCGTGATGTCACTATTGATGTCAATAATGTATTTGAAGGCAAGGTCCAGCTGGGTGATGGTGTACAGATTGGCCCCAACTGCGTAATCAAAAATGCATGCATTGCTGCTGGTACCAAGCTGGCAGCTTTTACGCATATTGAGGATGCGGTCGTGGGTGAGCAGGCAATGATTGGCCCATTTGCCCGTTTGCGCCCAGGCACCGAGCTGGCTAATGAAGTGCATATTGGTAATTTTGTCGAAGTAAAAAACAGCCAGATTGCGGCGCAGTCCAAAGTCAATCATCTGGCCTATATTGGCGATGCCACAATCGGCGAGCGCGTCAATATTGGTGCGGGTACCATTACCTGCAATTATGATGGTGCCAACAAACATCGCACCATTATTGAAGATGATGCCTTTATCGGTTCTGACTCGCAACTGGTTGCACCGGTTCGGGTTGGCAAGGGCGCTACACTCGGTGCTGGCACCACACTCACCAAGGATGCACCGGACAATGCGCTGACTGTTTCGCGTGCCAGACAGATTAGCCTTGCTGGTTGGCAACGTCCCGTTAAAGTGAAAAAGTGAAACTCATCGAGTTGATTCGATGACTTATTGAAAAATTGACATTCCTATCTGGTTGAAATTTCAAATATTTGATCAGATTGTTATCTGGAGCTGCTTATGTGTGGAATCGTCTGTGCTGTTGCCAATCGCAATATTGTGCCGATCCTGATTGAAGGCCTGAAAAAACTTGAATATCGCGGTTATGATTCTGCCGGTTTGGCTTTGGTGGTAGGTGATCATATTGAGCGCTTGCGAAGTGTGGGGCGTGTGGCAGAACTGGAAGCTCAGGCTAAAACTACTGATGCCAATGCGGTGACAGGTATTGCTCATACCCGCTGGGCGACACATGGCGTGCCTTCGGAGCGTAATGCGCATCCCCATATTTCTGCACGCGATGGTATTGAAATTGCGGTTGTACATAACGGTATTATTGAAAACCATGAGCCGATTCGTGCCCAGTTGAAAGAGCTGGGTTATGTGTTCACTTCTGAAACCGATACCGAAGTCATTGTTCATCTTTTGCATCATCTGGTAAGTAAGGGCAATAATCTGCTGGAGGCTGTCAAAAAAGCCTCGCACACGCTGGAAGGTTTGTTTGCCATTGGCGCCATTCACGCAGCACAACCCGATGTTGTGGTCGCTGCCCGCAAAGGTGCACCTTTGCTACTGGGTGTGGGGGAGGGTGAAAATTTTCTGGCTTCTGATACTTCTGCCTTGCTGCAAGTAACACGCAATGTGGTTTATCTGGAAGAAGGCGATGTGGTGTTGATTCGCAAAACGGCTTATGAAATTTATGATGTGAATGGTCATGCCACGCAACGGCCAGTGGTGGAATCCAAGCTTTCTGCCGATGCAGTCGAGTTGGGCAAGTTTGACCACTACATGCAAAAAGAAATTTTTGAACAACCCAGCGCGATTGCGGCCACGCTTGAAATGGTCAGTAATGCCACCGCTTTGTCACCGGGCTTGTTTGGTGCCGAAGCCGAAGCCATCTTCAAAGAGACTAAACAGATTTTAATTTTGGCATGTGGCACCAGCTACCATGCCGGTTGTGTGGCTCGTTACTGGATTGAGTCGCTGGCTGGTGTACCAGTGAGTGTGGAGATTGCCAGTGAGTATCGTTATCGCGAAAGTGTGTCACTGCCAGGCACTTTGGTGATTACCATTTCCCAGTCCGGTGAAACGGCGGATACCTTGGCGGCATTACAATTTGCCAAAGCCCGTGGCATGCACAATACGCTCACCATTTGCAATGTGCCCGAATCGGCCTTGATCCGTAATTCCAGGCTGCGCTTTCTCACGCGTGCCGGTCCCGAGATTGGTGTGGCTTCCACCAAAGCCTTCACCACACAATTGGCCGCCTTGTTTGTATTGACTCTGGTGCTCGCCAAAATGCATGGCCGTCTCTCTGAAGGTAAAGAGCAGGAATTGCTTGCGCAGTTGCGTCACTTGCCAGTTGCCATGAGCAATGTTTTGGCCGTGGAAGAAGAAGTGAAGAATTGGGCCAGGCATTTTGCCGACAAACAGCATGCCTTGTTCCTGGGCCGTGGCGTGCATTACCCCATCGCCATGGAAGGCGCACTCAAGCTCAAGGAAATCACCTACATTCATGCCGAGGCCTATGCTGCAGGTGAGTTGAAGCACGGGCCATTGGCCTTGGTGGATGCCAATATGCCGGTAGTCACGATCGCGCCCAATGACATTCTGATTGAAAAACTCAAGTCCAATATGCAGGAAGTCAGTGCCCGTGGTGGCGAGTTGTATGTCTTTGCTGACCGTAATTCAAAGGTGGAAGCGAGTGATGGCGTGCACGTGATTCATCTGGTGGATCACGCAGGTTGGTTGTCGCCAATTTTGCATACCCTGCCATTGCAACTACTGTCTTATCATGTGGCCTTGGTGCGTGGTACCGATGTGGACAAGCCACGCAATCTGGCCAAGTCGGTGACCGTGGAATAATTTTTTGGGCTGTTAATTGGTGATTTATACAGACTTCAATTGCACAACTATTTAGTCGTTTATTTTTAAACTTTATCTAGCTATACAAAATGGCATCTAACTTTCATGATAATTTAACTGAGAGGCGGAGCTTGGGGAAGCTGCTGTAAAAATAAAAATCCAAGATGTTAATCAGAATTAGTTATCGATGTGAGGCAGTGCTCAGATATATCATCGATTAATGAAGTTTCTATTTATGACTTATGACATGTAGGTATTTATTGAGTATGACTCACCATTTCTAATTGATTTCGATTCGTGCGAACTTTTCTGGTGATTGTTTGGATTACCAGAAAATGATGAGAAGTAATATCCATGCTCAACTAAATTCGGATAAGAATTACGCCAAGAAGCAAGCACGTAGCTCCTGTTAGTTTTAGCATTGTCATGGGTTGTTCTGACAGTCCAAAAAGGCCAAAATGATCCAATGTCATTGAGCCCACCATCTGGCCAACCACAATCAATACAATTGTTGTAGTCGCGCCTAGTTTAGGAATCATTAGAATACAGATAGCTATGAAAATCGCGCCAAACAATCCACCAATCCATGTGTACCATGAAGATGTGTTATTGAAAGCATCGGTAAGTCGTGTAATTGGTGAAGTCGTCAAAGCGATGATTAACATCACCATTACCCCCACAAAGTAGCTGGTGAAACCAGCCCACCATGTTGATCCAATGTGAGCTCTCAGGTTAGCGTTCAATACTTGTTGTATTGCCACGCTAATTCCGGCTATGACAACTAAAAATGCATAAAGCAGAAAAGATAGATTGGTCATTGTGAGCTGATTGGGGTCATCAAGGAGAGACGATTTTGACGCTGATCAATCAATAACACAAATACCAATTAATGATCAAAGGTATAACATAAAGGCATGCCTTATTTGGAGTTGAATCATGACTACTCTGAAACAAATTCAGTATTTCCTTACGGTGGCAAATCTAGGCTCTTTATCTCAGGCGGCTAAGATTCTATATGTTGCTCAGCCGGCTCTGAGCCGTCAAATTTCCCTGTTAGAGGCTGAACTAGGATTCTCCTTGTTCGTCCGCGAACCTAGGGGCGTTAGTCTTACCGCGGGAGGCGAAAGATATAGAGATCGGATTTTGTCAGTCCCATACACATTGTCACAGGCAGCCGATGAAGCTTTGCATGTGGCACGTGGAGAGTCTGGCGTCCTGAGATTGCTTCATTCAAGCACGATACCTGTCAGTAGCTTAATGAGTGTCTTTCAAACATTTCTAAAAAAGTATCCAAGCACACGTATTGATCTTGATCGTTCAGCTTCAGAATTTCAGGTAACGGAAGTCGCTGAAGGAAAGGCAGATGTAGGAATGATCAGACTGCCAGTGCTGAAAAGAGATTCGAGAGTGCGATTCATTGATCTTAAAGCTGAGCGGCTTTGGGTAGCTTTACCCGCAAATCATCGGTACGCTCATAAAAAGTCGATTGTTCTTGCTGATATAGCTGCCGAGCCTCTTGTATCGTCTTTCCATCGAGAAATGGGCGGTTTGGCCCGCATAGTCACAGATTTGTATTTAAAAAGAGGTCTTGTCCCGGTTCCTGCGAGAATTGTTTCACCGAAAACTTCAATGCTTGACTTGGTCGCAGCCAATTATGGAATAGCTGTCATTCCAGAGAGAATGACGTTAGTAAATAATATGGGCGTTACTTTTGTGCCATTAAAAGACCAGGATGCAAATGCCGAAAGTGCTTTGATTGTGAGAAATCAGACTTCCCCATTGGCTGAAGCTTTTATAAAGATGCAGATAATGAAAGTGAAGGGTAGTGCGTAGCGGATCAATCAGGCTATAAGATTTCTCATCCAACCTAGATTAACTATATTTAGAGTGATCACCTATTGGCAACTTCAATGCCATTGTCGGAATTGACGGTTTTGAATGCGTCACTATCCCGACAATCAGCACTGTTAATTAAAGTCGTTTCAGACCTTCTTCATAGCTGATGACTTCGTATTTCTCGCCATACTTGAGCGCGCCATCGGCAATCGCATCGACTTTTTCTGCGGTATCCATCTTCTTCATCTTGGTTTTGTCGAGATAAAGGTAATCGATCAGCTCGTTATAGACCGAGGTATCGTCAATGGGCAGAATGTAAAACGAAACGCCATTGAATTCAATCTGATAGCGCGAAGAGCGTCCAAGATCAGACACATAGATGAAATATTTGCCACCTGCCTTGATGTTTTCGCCAAGCGCCTCGACCAGTGCCGGAAGATGTTTGAAGGTTGTCAGCGAGCCAGCCAGAAATGATATGGCTGCTTCGCCGTTGTCGGCTGCAGCAAAGGCGGCTTCTAGTGTGACAGGTGGGTCAATCGTCAGCGCGATATCACCGCGAAAGCCAAAACGGCCAGCAACTTTTGTTGGTCCATTGAGTGATGGTTTTAATAATCGGCCTTCAGTTTCCAGGCGGTGAAATGCAGGGGATTCGATGATGCTGGTCATGACATGTCCTTGTAATTCCGTCCTCGCGAATGGTTGCTCGAACAGATAATTGTTTCGGGTTTGGAAGCGGGAGAGAGAAAAGACTCGGCCCGAGAGATCACATCCGGGCATGTCTTTGTGTGAGAGTACGTATTGCCTCGCAAGGGGCGAGTCAAGATGGGATTAGACGTTGATCGATGCGGTTCGGGCAATGCCACCCGGATGTAAAACCGCCGCCATACGCGACACTCATGCTGATTGCACAGCATTTATCAGACCATGCTATTTGATCAGTACAAGCTGCTCTGCCTGAGGACTTGTACTTGGCTGTTGGTGATGCACTGGCATGCCAGCGGAAATGGCACTGGAGCCAGTTGGCTGGTTTGGGCCAGAAGATGTTTTTACAACAAAAAATTAAGGCGTGTCAACGTAGCGCTATCTTCAGGGGGGTTATGCAATGAGATGGTGAATCGGTGGCGTATTGAAGAACGACCGCAAAATCCCAACGGACCTTACAAAGCACTGCACTCTATATAAATCATGGATTTGGCTGTTCATTATTGGACGGCTTCGATTCATTTAGAACCGTACTTTATATAGAGTATCGGTATATATTGGCTTGTTAGGTGCAATATATATGGCCATTTAAAATTACTGATGGGTAGTATATATTTTTGCAATCTATCCGGAAATTTTCAAACAGCCGGTTTTATCGTGCCGATTAAAGCGTGTAGCAAAGTTTGTCTGTTTGACGGGATCGTTCATTGCCTGAATGACAATAAGCGATCCGATGGGTCTTACTGAAAGTGGGCAAGCAAGATTACATTCTTTCAATCACGGCGGCGATACCTTGCCCGCCGCCAATACACATGGTCACCAAACCATAGCGTTTTTGGGTACGGATCAGTTCATAAATGCATTTGGTCAAGATGATGGCACCCGATGCACCCAAGGGATGACCAAGCGCAATGGCACCGCCGTTAGGGTTGGTGATTGCCGGATCAAGATCCAATCCTTTACAGACACCGAGAGATTGCGCAGCGAATGCTTCGTTGGATTCAATCACATCCATCTGGGCCAATGACAGACCCGCCCGTTGCAAAGCCAGTTTGCTGGCAGAGATGGGGCCGGTGCCCATGAGTGAGGGGTCAACACCGGTCACGGCATACGATACCAGGCGAGCCAATGCGGGAATGCCTTCCTTGGCGGCTAATTCGGCATTCATCAACACACAGGCCGCAGCGCCATCATTCAAGCCAGAAGCATTGCCTGCTGTGACCGTGCCACCTTCTTTTTTAAAGGCAGGTTTAAGCTTGCCCAGTGACTCCATGGTCGTCTCTGCCTTGGGGTACTCGTCGGTATCAAACAAGGTCGTACCCTTGCGACTCTTCAACTCGACTGGGACAATCTGCGAGTCAAAATGACCAGCCTTGATGGCTGCGACGGCACGTTGTTGGCTGACCAAGGCAAAGGCATCCTGTTGTTCACGAGTAATGCCATATTGTTCAGCGACATTTTCTGCAGTGACACCCATATGAATTTTGCCGAAGGGATCTGACAAGGCACCAATCATCATGTCCGTCATGGAGGCATCACCCATTCGTGTTCCCCAGCGCAGGGTGGAAGATGAATAGGGGGCACGGCTCATGACTTCGGCACCACCACCTACCGCGATGTCTGCATCACCGAGTTGAATGGCATTCGCTGCAGTAATCACTGCCTGCAAGCCTGACCCACAAAGACGATTCAAGGTCAGTGCGGTGGATTCTTTCTGCATGCCCGAATTGATACCGACAACACGAGATAAATACATATCCTGTGCTTCGGTATGAATCACATTGCCAAACACGATTTGTGTGGCGCGCGCCGCATCGAGAGAAGGACGTTTGAAAGCCTCTTTGACGACTACAGTGCCAATTTCAGCTGGTGACAAGTCTTTCAAGGCGCCACCAAATGTACCGATTGCGGTACGGACAGCACTGACGATAACAACATCTTTTAATGCCATGATGATCTTCCTAAGCTAAAAAATATAATCAAAATATCAATAATTAAAAAAGGTCTATTGATAACTGCGTACCGCCTCAACCGGTGAAACGCCAAATTTCTTGAGTTTCACATATAAGGTACTTTTCGCAATACCCAATTCTCTGGCGACTGCAGTCATGTTGCCATGACAATGATCAATCGCCGCCAAAATAGCTTCTTGCTCCATCTGTTCAAGACGTTTCGATTCGGCGTTAACCGGGGCGTTCTTTTCTTGTGTGGCAGTGGGCATGGTCAGTTGTTTGATTTCTGGCGGCAAAGATTCTTTTCTCAAGATTGAGTCTGGCGTCAGCAAGATCATGCGCTCAATTACATTGCGGAGCTCGCGCACATTACCCGGCCAAGAATACTTGTTCAGGCAAGGAATGACATCTGAGTCAAGCGTTGGAAGGGATAAGCCGTGTTGATGTGACAACTTGTCCAGATAGAAATTGGTCAGCAGACTGATATCGCTGGCACGCTCGCGCAGCGCAGGAATCGTAATGCTGGTAACCGAAATCCGATAAAAAAGATCCATCCGGAATCGTCCTTCAGCAACCTCTTTGCGCAAATCTCGATTGGTAGCCGAAACCAATCTGAATTTAACTTTGCGTGGGGTATTTTCACCAATACGATAAATCTCACCTTCTTCCAGTACCCGTAAAAAGTGAGGTTGAAGATCCAGCGGCATTTCACCGATTTCATCTAAAAATAAAGTACCGCCATTGGCCGCTTCAATTTTGCCAATCATGCCGCCACGCCGGGCACCAGTGAACGCGCCTTCGCTATAGCCAAATAATTCGCTGGTGAGTAATTCACGAGAAAGGCCGCCACAATTCAAAGCCACAAAAGAATTGGATTTTGAATTGCTGGAGTCATGAATGCCATGTGCAAAGACTTCTTTGCCAACCCCCGTTTCACCTAATAACAAAATTGGCACGTTGGAGCGAGCCAGTTGTTCTGCACATTGGATGGCTTCCAGTAAGGTTTTGTCTTCGCCAATCACACGTTTAAAGGCCGGTGACTTTTCCGTCGTTGTGTTGGTCGCTGGAAGATCAGAAATATGAAAAGATTTGGTCTTTTCGCGTATAGGTAAGGTTAATACGGTACCAATGCGATGGCCATCGATCAAAATTGGTTCAAACCATTCTTTAGGAATCCAGTGGGGCGTGTTTAATGGTGCTTCTTTGCCAACGGTCATTCCCAATGATAAAGAGGATATATTGCCAGAATGTCCTGGATGATAAAGTTGACTGCGATCACGAAAAGCAGCATCAGCCTTGTCATTAACTTTGACTGGACGGCCACGCTTATCAAAGATGATCAATCCATCAGTCGTGTTGCTTGAAATTTTCTGCATGCAACTTTCCAGCAGGCGATATCGTAATTCCATCTCGCGTTTAGCTAATCGACTCTCAATTCTGCTTGCTGTGGTGACGACCAGCGCCAGGCTATGGCGGTTGTAGGTATTTTGCAATCCTGATACATCAATCACACCTAAAATGCTGCCATCAAAAGGATCACGCACGACTGTGGCAGAACAGGTCCAACGTTTGATGCCCGCACAATAATGTTCGGCAGAATGAATTTGTACCGGTTGTCCCACTTCCAGAGCAGTGCCAATGGCATTGGTGCCGCAAGCTAACTCACTCCAACTACAACCAGGAAGCAGATGGACATCTTCTGCCGCACCCAGTGTCGAGGTGTCACCTTCCAGATTCAGAATAATACCTTCCTGGTTGGTGAGTACCATGACGGTACCTGTCTCAGATAAAAATTCTCTGGCATGGGCCATGACAGGAGAACCTTCGGTGACAAGCTCTTGGCAGTCCGAGCGAATCGAATACAAAGAGTCTTCAGGGAGTGGTGCCGGGGCTTGATAACGACTGGCATCAACTTGTGCACTAAAGCATCGATTCCACGAATCATCAATTAGTCTACGCAGGGCATCAGAATTACAGGTGTCTCCAGTGCGAAAGCGCTCCCAGATAGACATGATGCGGCTATCATTTTCAGGACTGGAAAAGATTTGCTTGGACTCCTTATTATTCATGTTGGTCTCCTAGTTATTTATTATGTAATGTGAATTGCATTTGATGAATTCAAATCATTTCATCTAAATATGTGAACCTAAAACATGTATTAGTCTGGTTTTAATCCCTTATCACTCTCAAGCAGATTGAGTTGATTCGGCTGTTTTAAGGATTACCTGATGCTTGATCAAATTCCATTTGATTATGGATATTCTTGTCATGTTGAAATTGAGCATATATGAAAGCGCAATTCTTATGCCAAACATTCTTACAGGTGTTTTGAGATTGGTTAAGTGTTAAAGGTAAGGTCTTACCCTTAAGACAATAAAATAAATGGCGTCTGGTTTTCGTACGCAGATTGCCCACCGTACGAAAACCGGACGGCGGGCAATCTACAATTAAAAAAAACTATGTCAAAAAAAAACTAAAAGGAATGACTAATACCAAAGTCAAATCCCGATACACCATAACCGCCTGCAGGAGATCCTGTACCACCAGAGTCCACCGCGGTACTCACTGGTGACGGTGCGATAGAGCAAATGCCATTGCTACGATTGCTGATGCGAGCGTAATCTGTGTAAATATGGGTGCGCTTCGATAAAGTATAGACTGCGCCAATGCCATATTTATTGCAGCTTGCATCTAGCGATGTCTTGTCATCATATTTCACATAGGATGCGCGTACTTTGGTTCGATCATCAATTGGGGCAGATGCACCAATCATCCAGCTATTGTGATCAAAAAGTGCGTTATAGGTGCCGAGTGTTCCCTTGAACAAATCTGAATAGTTGTCAGTTTTTATTTTCTCAAAATAACTATGCAGCTTGATATAGCCTAGATCATAAGAGGCTGCAGCAACATAAATGTGGGTTTTATATTTTTCGGCACCTTTAGGTGTCAATCTTTCGTAATCCACCGTGACGTTAAGTGGACCATTGGTATAAGAAGGAATAATTGCCCACAATCGTCCATCACCAACATTACCCGGGTGTTCTTGACCAATCAGGTTTGGTGTAAAAGCGGCAAGAAAAGAAAATCCGCTCCATACTGGCGAGATATAGGCAATAGCATTGTCAGCACGAGTTCCATGAACCTGTACCGAAGCCATATTGGCAACGGTACCATTGGCAAATGGATCATATTTTCCTGCAATGCTGTAACGACCACCATCTATGCGACCGATTACGCCAGTACCCGATGCACTGGTAAGACCAACATAACTATTTCTTCTGAAGATCCCATTGCTTTGTGAGTCATTCAGGGTCGACTTGCCATCATCCAGTGCAAAACCTGCTTCGAGTTGAAACAGTGCGGTCAATCCGTTACCAAGATCCTCCGTCCCGCGTAAGCCAAAGCGGCTGTCTGATTCAATACCGCTTGCCATTTCATTTTTGCGGCCATTAAAGTTTGCACCAGCCACCTGTTTGTAAGCGCCACTCTCATTGCCACGTGTTAAAAAACCACCATCGACCAAACCGTATAGGGTTACATTGGATTCTGCGCTGGCCAGCACGGGTAGCATCGAAAGTAATGCAAGTGTGATAATTTTCTTATTCATTAAGGTCTCCATTAGTTAATCATTTTTTTAACTTATGATCTTCATGTCTTTATAAAAAATGAAGATCATAACGAGACCATGTTAGCTTTTGATTGATGCGAAATTAAGTCGTAAAAATACGATGCAAACAAGTTTATTGAACTTATTTAAAATATGAATTATTTATTCTGGCTTGTTGGATTCTGACAAGGATCGAATGTATGAAACAATTTTCCAGATGGTTTCATCTGGAATTGAACCTTTCCAGGATGGCATGACATTGGCACCATTAATTCTTCCGTTAGCGATGGTGTCGTGAATATACTGAGGATCCCAATCGATGCGTGATCTGAATGATTTTGTTTTTCCTGCATCACCCTCCTGGCCATGACAATAAGCGCAAGTCTGGATGAAGCGCTTTTTCCCATCGGCAATCCATGTCGGATTTTTTAAATCTTCCAAGGTAGGTGCAATGGTCTTGGCTGTCTCATTGGTGGTTGGTGGTGCTGCCTCGTCGGCAAGGATGGATTGATTAATCAGTAAGTTTGCAATAACAAGAAAGACAAGTTTAAGATAGGTCTGATAGATGTGCATAATGAGTGTGCAAAAAAAGATGTGCAGAATCAGAGATATCTGCACATCAATTGGATAAGAATAAAATTTATTCGATTGTGAATGCGATCAGCGCTGCGCCACCACGCGTATTTTTAAATCCTGGATAAACGGCTCCAGCAAAAGCTGGAAACAGCGATCCAAAACCTGATGGCACCAAGATATATTGCTTGCCACCAGCCGCGTAGCTGATCAAACCCGAGCGAATACCAGATCCAGTATTGAAATTCCAAAGTTCTTTGCCTGATTTGGCGTCATAGGCATGTACCAGACCATGTACATCACCATTGAATACCAGATTGCCTGCTGTTGCCAGAACCGATCCAAGGTTGGGTAAATCAGAAGGAATCTTCCAGGCCGTTTTTCCGGTTAATGGATCTACTGCTTGCAGTCTGCTGCTAGGTTTGCCAGTAGCGGGCGGTGGTGCAAAATTGAGTTCGGCGAAGGCAAAGTAAGGTTGCGAAAAAGCCATGTCCTTGGGTTCTTGCTTGCCAACTTTTACTGTATTGCAGAATTCATGCGCATTGGTATACCAAAGTCCAGTTTTTGGACTGTAGGCACCATGGTTCCAGCTTCTTGCACCAAGGACGCTTGGGCAAAGTGTTTTGGCTTTACCTTCTTCTGGTTCGTTACGGCCTATCAGTTCACCGGTTTTTGGATTAACGGACTCAACCCAATTAATATTTTCGGCCAGTGGCCAGACATTCAGTACTTGGCCGGTTTTACGATCTAATACTGAAACATAACCACCCTTATTGAGGTGGAAAAGAATGTCTTTACCATCCTTGTCCAGCATGACAGATTCATAGGCCGCATCGTAGTCCCAGACATCATGGGGTACTTCTTGATGATGCCATCTTAATTTACCTGTCTTGGGTTCGATGGCCAAAAGTGTCGCTGTATAGAGGTTGTTGCCAGGACGAACCGAGCCATCGAAGTCCGGTGCCGCATTGGATGTGCCAATATAAAATAGATCATTCTTTGGGTCATATTGACCACCCATCCAGGTACCGCCGCCGCCGGTATCAATCGCACCTTTTGGCCAGCTTGCCGGATCATCTTTGAGTGTTTCGAAGGCCCAAAGGCGTTCGCCTGTTTGTGCGCTCACCGCATGGATTTTGCCACGTTGCGCCAGATCGCCACCAGTTGGCCCTATGATGAGCACATCACCAGCCAAGGTTGGTGGGGAGGTAAAGTTACTTCCTGCACTCTTTTCTGTATCAACGAGTTTGGTGTCCCATAGTTTTTTTCCGGTCTTCTGATCTAACGCGATAATTCGACCGTCCAGTGTGCCGAAATATACTTTACCAAGGCCTACCGTGACACCTCGATTGTATGAGGCAAAGAGCAGTTTTGAAACGATAGGGTCCAGTTCAGTGAAGTAGCTCCACAGCTCTTTGCCAGTTTTTCCATCCACTGCAAAGACCCGGTTGTTGGCAGCAATATAGTAAAGAATGCCATCAATGGCGATCGGCGTAGCTTGTAATCCCTGTGCAATATCACCAGGCTGATGAATCCAGGCAATTTTGAGTTTTTTAACGTTATTGGTATTGACCTGTTCTAGCGGACTATAGCGCCAGCCGCGATAATCTCGATGATATTGAGCCCAGTCAGCACCATTGTCTGCCGCATCATTGGGTGTCGCAGCTTCGCAATAGCTTGTGCCCAGCAATATGAGTGCCATGGCTATTTTGGTTGCCGATTTTATATTCTTACTTACAGGTTTCATCTTCGTCTCCGATAATTTTAATCATTAATAATTTTTAAATACGATTTCTGATTTTAAAAACGCCTGACACAATTTGTTATTGATCAACGGTCTGCCTAATCACCGACGGAGGTCTGAATGATTAAATGTTGAGCATCAACAATTTGCTTCAATGACTTTATCTAAGTGAGTAGTTATATATAAGTCGTAAAAATACGATGCATTCTTTTATATAAACTGGCTTGAAAAAATATCAGACCAGATCAAAAACAGAACGAATTTGATAATCAGTCGTGCGAAATATGGATTGAAGATGATATTTAATGGATGTTGTTATCAAGAGTGTCCAATTACCTAACAGGAAAATAATTTATTGAATGGCATCTAATTTGCTCGTTTTTTTTTAAATTTATCTTGAATAAATGAATAAATTAAAAAAGTAAGTATGAGTACTTACTATCAAAATAAGAAAGTGATATTTTGAATTTAAGCGAGAATACCAGTCAGCTATTGCAATTATTTGATTTGGTTCCCATGGGTATATTGGTCTCATCTGGGCGAATCATCGTTCATTGCAACAATGAATTTACCAATATGTTCGGTTATGACCGGAGTGAGCTGATTGGTATGTCATTAGAAGGCTTGTACCCAAGCAGGCAGGAATATCAGGATGTTGGCGATCATTGGATCGAATCTATGCGGATTAATGGGGAGTGCAGTGATGAGCGGGTAATGAAGAGAAAGGATGGTAGTCTCAATTGGTTTAGGGTAAGGGGCCGATGTGAGTCAAACTCTGATCCATTCTCGTTGGCTGGCTATACATTCGAGTGGGTTCGTGGCTATAAAAATTTCCATAAAATGCTTACTGTACGTGAGAGACAAATTGTCTCTGATATCCATCAGGGTTTTACCAGTAAAGAAATCGCCAAATTGCTCAGATTAAGCCCAAGAACGATTGAAACATATCGCTTTAGGCTGATGGAAAAATTTCAAGTCAAGAATATCAATGAGCTGATTTTTAAGTTGATGCATGAATAGCTTGCTCATCATTTCTTGAAAAAATCAAAATTCTCCTTGCAGAAAGCAAGGGGAATCTAGTCGAAAAATCTACGTTAATCAAGTGGCGATATCAATCGCCGTTGTCACAAATTCAAATAATTGTGGCGACTATTCGATCCCACGAATCGTGCGGCAATTCCTCTGAAAGTCTGGTGCTTCTATCCAATTATCGAACTACCGACCGATTGCATTTGACCAAAAATCGGTCTCAATCGTGGTTCCGGACATTAAGGATTAATCATTTAAATCAATAAGTTGATTTTATTATTCGAACCATTTTCCTATTGGCACCTAAGTTGCATTAGATATAAAAAATTAAAGCCGGTCAATTATCGATTGGCTAATGACATTACTGACAATAACGACACGGAGACAAAAAATGATTGTCATTCACAGGGGTGCTTTTGGCCTCGATATTTCATATCCAGATACGCTGGTTATATTTGAATTGTTGTTCAGAAAAATATCTCTGTCTCAAATGTGGTTGGGAGATTAAATATGTCTAGCGTATTGGTTCAGGAGCGTAGCTCAAGTTTCATATCGTCAATTATCTCAGCCCTTCTGCCATTCATGATTGTTGGTGGATTGCTTTATTTGGCTTTCTTTGTGAAAGCAGAATCGGGTGTTGTGAAGGTGATTAGTCCGCCTTTAGAGCGGCGAGATGTTTTTTATGGCATGACAATTCCTGCACCCGATGTCATATGGGCGGTTGGGTCAAATGGAAAAATTGTTCGTAGCGTTAACGATGGTGAAACCTGGGCGGCTCAGGTTTCACCGCTCAGTTCACATATCCAGTCGATATCTGCCTGGGATGAGAGGCAGGCCATTGCAGTTGGTAATCAAGGTCGTATCGCTGTAACTAGTGATGGTGGCACGCACTGGGTTGAAGTGGAGGCCCCTCATTCTGAGGTTGCCAATAAATTATTGAGGGTCAGGGGGTATGGCGATGGCATTGCCTGGGCTGTGGGTGAATTGGGTGCTGTATTGCGAACGAATGATTATGGCAAGACTTGGCAAAGAGCCGTGGTAGAAAAGGATCAGGCCTGGAATGACGTATTTTTCATTGGTAATCAAGGCTGGGTGGTCGGCGAGTTTGGCGCAATGCTGAAAACCGTAGATGGTGGGGCAACTTGGAATGCATTGTCTAGCCCAGTCAAGTCCAGTCTTTTATCTGTGTATTTTCGTGATGCAAATAATGGTGTTGCTGTGGGATTAGCCGGTGTGGTTTTGCGCACGTCTGATGGCGGAAATAAATGGACGCTGGTTAAGCCCGCTACTAAAGAGCATTTGAACAGCGTTATTTGGGATGGCTCGCATTGGATTGCTGTCGGTGATAAGGGCATCATGATTAGTAGCGACATGGGCGGTGAGGATTGGCGTGGTGGCCGCATTGACGATAAAGACTTGTCATGGCACACCCAAATTATTTTCGCGCAAGATAAATATTACTTGGCAGGCGCTAATTTGTCAGAGCTCAAACAGGGTGCGTTACATGTTTTTGGTCGGAATTGATTGCTAATTATCACTATTGCTTTGGAAAGACATAAAAATGAAAAACGCAATATTCAGAGTCTTGTCAGGATTCATTGATCGTGTATTAAGGTTTCGTGTAATGGTTGTTTTGGTGATTGCCGCCATAACGCTTGTCATGGGTTATTTGGCGGCGCATATCGAAATTAAAACGGTGTTTACGGATCTCTTGCCAAAAAGCCATCCCTACATCGCTGTGAATAATAAATTCAAGCAGACATTTGGCGGCTCAAACATGGTGAGCATCATGCTCGAAGTTGAGCAGGGCGATGTGTTCAATATGACTGTTCTCGGCAAGCTGAGGCAGATTACGCAAGAGTTGCAAAAAGTAGAGGGTGTCGATACCTATCAAATCACTTCGCTTGCATCCAAAAAAATGAAAGAGGTTCGGGCTTCGACGGAAGGTGTTGAGTCACGCTCTTTGATGTGGCCAAACCTGCCAAAGAATAATGCCGAGATTCAGCTATTAAAAGAATCGGTATTAAATAATTCCTTGGTCTATGGGCCATACGTATCCATGGACATGAAAGCTGCCCTGATAACCGCCGACTTTGTAGATGGTGCAGTAAATTATTCAAAGGCCTATGAACAGATTGCAGAGATTACTGAGAGGGCAAAAGGCGATGGCGTGATGGTGAGGATGGTCGGTGAACCAATTTTGTATGGATTGGTGAATCACTATTTAACTGAAACTATGTACATTTTCTTTATTACCGTTGGCTCACTCGTACTTTTGTTGTTATTAATCACAAGAACTTGGCATGGTACTTTGCTGCCATTGCTCACCGGATTTGTCAGTGCTGTTTGGGCATTGGGTGCGGCTAAATTAATGGGGTTTCATCTGGATCCATTGGTTATTGTCGTCGCTTTTCTGATTACTGCACAAGCCATATCCAATTCTGTCCAATTGGTTTCACGATTTGACGATGAAATCATGGCGCAGAAAATGACGGCGCTGGAGGCTGCAAAGTCCAGTATTTTGAATTTATTTAAACCAGGCATGCTGGCTATCGTAGCCGATGCTGGTTGTGTTCTGGTGGTAGCGCTCACGCCAATTCCAATGCTGGAAAAAATCTCTCTGATTGGTACGGTGTGGATTCTTTCGATCATTGTCAGTGCACTGATTCTGACGCCGGTCATGCTTTCATGGTGCAGCTCATCAATTAAATATATTCATCCAATTAATGTCATGGGTCTGTTGCGGGGTGTATTGGGATTTTGCGCCGGTATTGTGACTTCCCGCTGGCGTTATACCGTTATTGCCGGTGCATGTATTGCGTTCGTAGCATCCGGATTTTATGCACTTAATCTGAAAGTTGGTGATGCCAATCCTGGATCCCCCATTCTTTGGCCGGATTCAACTTATAACAAAGATGCAAAAGCCATTAATCAAAAATTTCAGGGTTCTGATCGCATGTTTGTTGTGGTCCATGGAAAAGAAGAAGGGGCGCTTAAAGAGCCATCTGTTTTGCAAGGCATGGAATCTTTTCAAAAGTATATGGAAGCTCAACCTGAAATTGGCGGTAGTTTGTCAATGGCTGATGTACTGCCTCAAGTAAAAAGAGTCATTCGCGAGGGCAATGTCCGATATCAAGAGCTTGGCAATAGCGCGAATGAAAACGGTGAGCTGGTATTCATGTTTGTGTCAGGCAGTGATCCTGGTGATATGGATCGTTTTATGGATCCACAGGCGCTCAATGGTGCTGTGACATTGTTTTTCCGTGATCATCAGGGTGAAACCATTCGCACTGCAGTATCAAGAATTAATGACTATGTAGCTAATCACCCAATGGAAGGAGCAGAATTTCAACTTGCGGGTGGTTTGGTTGGTGTACTCGCAGCGGTTAATGAAGTTATTCTCGCTGGACAAATTGAAGCAATTGCTTTTGCACTGTTGGTGCTAATGGTGTGTTGCATGATTACTTATCGATCAACGGTTGCTGGCATATTTTTCATGTTGCCGGTACTTCTCTCAAATACACTGACCTTTAGCTACATGGCCTGGAAGGGTATAGGTATGAACATTAATACCTTGCCTGTCGTGGCACTTGGTATTGGCCTTGGTGTTGATTACACCTTTTACATTGTTGATGGTATTCGAGAAGAGCTGCATCATCACAGCAATCTTGAACAGGCCATCCGTAAATCCCTGATGAGCGCCGGTAAGGGTGTTCTGATTACAGCAATCACCTTGGTTACAAGCGTCATCATCTGGAGCTTTTCTTCCCTGAAATTGCAAGCCGATATGGGATTGCTTATTGCACTCTGGCTGTTTATTTCTGCATCAAGTGCTCTCTTCATCATGCCTGTCATGGTCTATGTATTCAAACCAAAATTCATTACAGGGCGTATTTTCGAGTCCTCTAATGAGGCTGTTTCGATGGGAGGGAAGAGAGAAGAAGTGCTTATCTGAATTGCAAATCAGCAATAAATATTTCTGCTTAAAAAAATAATGTGGAGGGTAGACAATGAAAATGAATATGAAACGGCTAGCATGGGTTTTATGTACCATGACTTTGGCGATGAATGCGGCTACAGCAAAAGACAAGTCCGAAGAAGCTACTGATGAAAATGGTAATAGCTTTCATTTAGGGGGTTATCTGCGAGGCTGGGCAGCTTTCAATATGCAGGATGTGCCAGAAACCAAAGCAAATGACAAATGGAAGCCATCGATGATTCGGGGCTCTATCATGCTGGATGCGGATGCCAAGACTGGTCCTGTCAAATGGAAAGCAACAGCCAGAGGAGATAAGGAATACAAGACTTCTTATCTTCAAGATCTGGAGGATCTAAGGAAAACCAACGGCACGACGGGTGGGCAAAGCAACAATATTCTCGATAACTATGACAAGGCTGATATACGCGAACTGTGGGCAGAATTTACTGCCGGTGATCGGGCCACATTTCGTTTAGGCAAGCAGCAAATTGTCTGGGGCGAGTCAGACTTCTTTCATGCAATGGATGTGGTGCATGGCTACGATTTGAGTTGGCGTTTGTTTCTTGAAGGTGAAAACGAAGAGTGGCGTAAGCCTCTCTGGTTAGCCAATATGAAGTATGACGTACCCGAATGGAAGGGGCAATTTCAAACTTATATTCGGCCAGGTATTGATCGTTGCCAGGATATTGGTAATACCTATGATATTCGCGGTGGGCGCTGGTTCTTTCAGCCGTATCGCGGTTTTGACCTGACTGCGCTGACAAAGAAAGATTGCAACCATCCTGATGGTGATCAAAACGATCCGACTGGCGGGATTCGTTGGAGTGGTACAGCAGGCGACGTGAACTACTCTTTGGCTTATGTCAAAACTTTCTCTGCGGATCCAGTTGCTAACTCGGTATTTGCCCCTTACAGAAAAGCACCGGCTGGTCCACTTTTTGATTTAATTCATCCAAAAATTGATGTATTTGGTGCCACCATTAGTGGTTATGCGCCAAGCATTGATGCAGTGTTAAGTGCAGAACTGGCGTTTACTCATAATCAACCCTACAACATTGGTACTGGCGGGTTGACTACCCCGACTTTGGGTGCAGCAGCAGGCCTTGGCTTAGGTGGCGTTCGTAAGAAAGATGTCGTCACCATGATGTTACGGGCCGACAAGAATATTCACTTTGAACATCTCTTGGGTACATCACGTCCATCATTCTCATCCATCCAATTGTTTGATACGTGGGTACAAAACTATAAGAAATCAGATGATCTGGTTCGTCTGTTTGCCTATGGTGCACCACTTACTGAACACAATCCAATCCTGACTGCTTTTACGGTATTGAATTATCGCAGTGACACGATCAATCCAGGAGTTGCCGTTGGTTTTGATCTGAATCATGGCGGGGGCTTCTTGATCCCGAGTGTGGATTTGACATTGGGTGATCAATGGCGAGCCAAGGTAGAGGCAGATATTTTTTGGGCTCGCAGTACTTCAGCTACGTTATTTGATCCCAATCCATCAGTACAGCTATTCGGATACTTCAATAAAAGCAATCAGTTGACATTCCGTCTAACACGTCAGTTTTAATAGGAGACACATAATGATCGATCGCGAAACAGTAGTAAAAAACAAATCGTTGATGTCTGAGAAGGTAATTAAAGGTTCATGCCTGCTTGCGTTGACATTGTTTGTCAATCAAGCCCTGGCTGGTGAGCTGGCACCCGGTTTTGTCATTAACAAAGACAATCTTGAAAAGGCCAAAACAGAAACCTTTGAAGGTAAAACTGTTGGTAGCATGATTCCGGAAAAGCTCGAAATGATGATCAAAAATTTTGGTCTGACAATGAAAATTGCTCACTCCAAGAAGATTGAAATGGATCCGAAGTATGTCGAGGCAACCAATAAATATGCTAAAGATGTCAAGTTCGATCCGGCAACCCGTACTGTGAGTGGTTGGAAGGCAGGTATGTTGTTCCCGCCAGAGAGCATCAAAATGGATGATCCCAATGCCGGTGACAAAGTCATCTGGAATCTGCGGGCGGCAACGTATGGCGCTACGATGGATTTGCGTGACATATCATTTGTGTTTATTAATGGTAAGAGCGGGGTGGAGCGTGTTCAGCGTTGGCAATCGCGTCGCTATTACATGGAGGGTCGTCTTGATAATGGCCCAATCGCTGAAGGCGATGGCACGATTGCTCAAAAGACCTATCTCTTTGCAACCAGTCCACAAGATATTCGCGGGCTTGGTACATTCTCAATCCGTTATAACGATTCGACTTCAGCCAAACCTGATGATACATGGGCCTATTTGAAGTCAGTCAGAAGAACACGTCGCCTGTCAGGTGGCGCATGGATGGATCCAATTGGTGGTACCGATCAGTTATATGATGATTGGGATATCTGGGATGCATTTCCAACTAAATATCGTGCCAACAAATTAGTTGGTAAGCGTTGGGTTTTTGCTATTGCGCATAGCCCATTGGTCAGTGTTGATAAAAGTAAGCGCGATACACCAGCCGAATTTCCTTCAGTTGGTTTAACTGAAGCACCTTACTATTTCCCGGCCAGCCCGATTGAATGGGAACCGAGGGAGGTTTATGTGGTTGAGGGTACACCACCGGCTGAGCATCCTTACAGCAAAAAAGTGGTCTATATGGAAGTTGATTTCCCAAGACCTTATCTGGGCGAGATGTACGATCAGAAGGGGGAGTTCTGGAAATTCATGATTTTCCAGAATCGCCCCGATGTGGGTGAAGATGGCTATAAGGCAGTCATGCCGGTGGTCGGACATGTGATTGATGTGAAGCGCAATCATTCGACTACCTGGTCTTCAAACATGAAAGCCAATCCGAAGGGTGTTAAAGAAACGGATGTTTCCTTGAATAAATTGGAAGAGGTTGCGACTGGTGGCGGCGGTAATTAAGCCGCAAACACAGTGGGTATGACATAGGTCATACCCATATTCTGATTTGAAACGGGAACATCATGGCAGCACATATTGTTGGCTGGTTTCATTTACCTTTTGGCAAACTGGATACGATCAGTCTGGAGTCGCTAATCGTTCATGCCGCTCGTGGTGCAATTCATCATGCAGAAATTGCAGCTGATGAGGTTGATGCCATGTGGCTTGGCAATCTGAATGGTGGACTTGTACCAGATTTGTTTTGCTCTTCAATGATTCTGGGAGCGGATGATGGCTTACGCTGGAAACCGTCCATCCGGATAGAGAATGCCTGTGCATCGGGTGCCTCTGCTGTGTATTCAGCCTGTGATGCTATTGAGTCTGGCCGGTCGAAAATTGCTTTGGTAGTCGGTGCAGAAAAGATGACTGAGGTTGATGGTTCAATTGTCACCAATGTTTTGGCAGATTGCTCTTATGTCAAAGAAGAGTCAGCCAGTGGCCTTACTTTCCCAGGCATCTTTGCAAAATTGACAAGGAGCTACTTTGATTTATACGGCGATCACTCACTTGCGCTGGCAAAAATTGCAGTCAAAAATCATGCAAATGCCGTCAATAATCCATGGGCGCATATTCGTAAAGAATTGACTCTTGATTTCTGCAATACGATTTCAGACAAAAACCCCTATATTGCGGAACCGTTAAGAAAAACCGACTGTTCACTGGTCTCGGATGGCGCTGCGGCCTTGATCTTAGCAGACGAATCGATCATTAATCAATTCCCACGAGCAGTTAAATTCAGATCACGAGTACAAGTGAATGACTACTTGCCTTTATCAAAAAGAGTACCCATTGCATTTGAAGGTCCTAAACGCGCATGGGCACTGGCTTTGGCACAGGCAGGTTGTTCTATCAAAGATATCTCATTTGCTGAGATACATGATTGTTTCACTATTGCAGAGCTATTGACCTATGAGGCCATGGGTTTGGCAAATGCCGGTGAGGGTGGCCGACTGATTGATGAGGGGGCAGTTCATTTGAATGGTTCGATACCAATCAATCCTTCCGGTGGTTTAAAGGCAAAAGGGCATCCGATTGGTGCTACGGGTGTGTCCATGCATGTACTTTCGGCAATGCAATTGTGCAATGAAGCATTGGAAATGCAGATTGAGAATGCCTCACTAGCGGGAATTTTCAACATGGGCGGTTCTGCAGTGGTTAATTGCGTCAGCATTTTAGAGCGTGCTCATTAATCCAGAAAATCGCTTTCTAATGATCAGGCTCAATTTGCTGATTATTGTTAGCAGAAATTAAAAATTGAAGATAAAGAAAGACAAGTATGGCAAATAAGATTTTCAGGAGTGCGCACGAGGCACTAAAGGATTTATTGAAAGATGATCAAACGTTGGCTGTTGGTGGCTTTGGTCTGTGTGGTATTCCAGAGATTCTCATTCATGAGGTGAAAGCTTCGGGCGTCAAGAATCTGACCGTAATTAGTAACAATGCTGGGATAGATGGTGTTGGATTGGGAATCCTGCTGGAGAGTCGGCAGATAAAAAAAATGATTTCTAGTTATGTTGGTGGCAATAAAGAATTTGAGCGGCAATATCTTGAAGGAGAGCTGGAGCTTGAATTCACTCCGCAAGGAACCTTGGCAGAAAAGATGCGTTCGGGTGGTGCTGGCATTCCAGCTTTCTTTACTAAAACGGGTGTAGGTACAGTCGTGGCGGAAGGGAAGGAGTTGCGTACCTTTGATAACGAAGTGTTTGTGCTTGAGCGTTCGTTGACTGCCGATATCTCTTTGGTTAAAGCTTATATGGCTGATTATGCAGGTAATCTGATTTTTCATAAAACGGCTAGAAATTTTAATCCGGACGTAGCTACTGCCGGCAAAGTGACCGTTGTCGAGGTTGAAAAGATTGTTGAGAACGGCGTGCTTGATCCCGAGCAAATTCATACCCCGGGAGTTTTTGTTCAGCGGATTGTGCTTAATACCAATCCAGAAAAACGGATTGAGCAGAAAACGTTACGGACTTGATTGCTTTCAACTAATTAACGAGGTTTAAGAATGGCTTGGACTAGAGATGAAATGGCCGTGCGTGCAGCCAGTGAATTGCATGATGGCTTTTATGTGAATTTGGGCATCGGACTACCGACCTTGGTGGCCAATTTTGTTCCCGCTGATATGGAAGTCTGGCTGCAGTCGGAAAATGGCCTGATTGGTATTGGTCCATTTCCAACGGAAGAGGAGCTTGATGCTGATCTGATTAATGCTGGAAAACAGACGATCACAACCACAAAGGGTGCGAGCTTTTTTAGCAGCTCGACTTCATTTGGCATGATTAGAGGTGGGCATATCAATTTGGCAATACTTGGTGCCATGCAAGTCAGTCAAAGAGGTGATTTGGCTAACTGGATGATCCCGGGAAAAATGATCAAGGGAATGGGTGGGGCAATGGATTTGGTGGCTGGTGTTAAGCGTGTCGTGATTTTGATGGAACATACCGCAAAAGATGGCTCACACAAGATTTTGAAAGAATGTGATTTACCTTTGACGGGTAAACAGGTTGTTGATCGAATTATTTCTGATCTGGCAGTTATTGATGTGACAGAAAATGGATTGCATGTCATTGAGCTTGCACCTGGTGTGACTGAATCTGAACTGACCAAGAAAACCGGTGCAAATCTTTCATTTTGATTTATCAGATTTTATAAAATTTTCCCCTGTTTAATTTAAAAATAGAATTTATAAGGAGAAATCGCTGATGTGGTTTTTCGGAAATGATTTGATTAAGCAACTTGAAGATAAACTCTCTGATGTAAATAAAAGAGAGACAGTTCGGTTGAGTCTATCTGGTGGCCGACGTGTTCAGTCTCTGTCTGAAAAATTAAATTGCTTAATCTTTAATTTGAAGGAAAAAGCCGACATTGCAGAAAATAAGCTGATTGAACTCGAAATAAATACAGGGAATTTAATCTCAGCGGCCGAAAAATCAGCGAAGGAATCCAAATACCAGTTAGATCGAACTAATTTACTCATGCTGGCTACGAGCGAAGGATTGTGGGATATCGAAATATATCCTGACAAAGTAATCGATTTCGATTATCCAGTATGGTGGTCTCCTCAAATGCGAACGATGCTGGGCTTTGACGATGAAGCAGATTTTCCTAATATCTTGGGTAGCTGGGGAAATCGTCTTCACCCGGATGATGTATCCATGACCCTTGGCGCCTTTAAGGCTCATTTGGATGATACTTCGGGTAATACACCATACGATGTTCAATACCGAATCTCTTGCAAGGATGGCAAGTATCGCTGGTTCAGAGCACGAGGCGCGACCACTCGAGATCGTAGTGGTAAAGCTTTACGGGTTGCAGGATCACTCTCGGATATTACTGAACAGCAGGAAAAAGAATTCGAACTCAATAAAACACTGACCAAACTGAATTTGGCTGTTCAAGTCATCGGTGATGGACTTTGGTATGTGGATTTGAGAACCGACAATATTAACGATTCCGGCAATATATTTCAGTGGTCTCAGCAATTTAGAAAGTTGCTTGGATTTAATGATATTGATGAATTTAAAGCTGAATTTTCAAGTTTATTGGCTCGCTTGCATACAGAAGATAAATCCAAATTTATTGAACGTATTGAACAACATCTTTTAAATCATTCTGCTTTGCCATTGTTTGATTGCGAATGCCGAATTCTTTCAAAAAATGATGGATATCGATGGTATCGGATTCGGGTGATGACGCATCGCACAACTGAAGGAGTTCCTTCGCATATGGTGGGTTCAATTAGTGATATCCATGCTTCAAAAATCGAGTTGGAATTACGAAAGCAAGAAGTCCAAAATCGCTCTCAACTTGAAAGTAATTTAGTGAAAATTACTGGCATTGTGAATGCAATTAAAGATATTGCAGATCAGACCAACTTGTTGGCATTGAACGCTGCAATTGAAGCGGCAAGAGCTGGAGAGGCGGGAAGGGGATTTGCAATCGTCGCCGATGAAGTTCGTAAACTTGCCGAAAGAACCAAAGATGCTACTCAAAAAGTCTCCAATATGGTGAAAGAAGAATAATCAATTTTATTACGCTGAATCATTAAATAAAGCAGTTGAACAGTCTCCTCGTTTAGCGACCTTCGGGTCGCTTTTTTTTGGACTCAGATTGATATTGTTGAACATGAAGTAATGAAGATCAGATTACTTAAATTGGTTTTGAGAAAAATCAATAAAGCACAGTCCGATTACTGGACTGTCCATTAAGTTTAATCGGACTCTTGTCAGAAAATATTTTTTATATAGAAAAAATATCAATTAATTCAAATGGTTATTAATTTATTTTGATGAATTTATCACTGGCACATCGTTTGCGTAAAGGGTGTGTAACGCAGTAGCAAATACTGATAAATATAAATCCATCATAGGAGACATCAAATCAAATATTCAAAAACATCGTACTCGATTTAATTGGGTAATACGCTAGAAAGTAAATCTGATTAACCTCAACTAGGACCATATTTATGGGCATACAGATAAATATAGACAACGGCGGAACACTAACCGATATTTGCATTATCAATAGTGGTTCAGTTAGTAAAACCAAGGTATTAACTACACCGTATGATCTCAGTAAATGTTTTTTTGAAGGCCTGCAAAAGGCTTCCGGCGTCGTTTACGGCGAGCCTGATGTCGCAAGACTATTGGAGGAAGTGGATCTCATCCGTTACTCCACTACTCAGGGAACCAATGCCATTTGTGAAAGAAAAGGGCCAAGACTTGGTCTGATTCTTCTGGGTGGTAACCAGTCCATTTTCAAAGCGCTTTCTGATAAAGATCCAGAGCTTTATAGCGCGCTGATTGGTGACCGTACATTTATCTTGGATGAGAAAGTACTGAGCGGCGATAGCAGTGAAGTCGATATCGTCAAAGCTATCAATGGTTTGACAGCCAAAGGCGCGAATCGGCTGGTAGTGAGTGGTGTCGGCCGTAATTTCCTGGATTCTGAAGATAAGTTCAAAAAAGTTGCACTTAGAAAATATCCCCGTCATTTGTTGGGCGCAGTGCCAATTTTATTTGGCGGTGATTTGGGTTCTGATGGTGATGTCGAAAGACGTAGCTGGACGGCGATGATTAACTCATTTCTGCATCCGGCCATGGAACAGTTCCTCTATAACGCCGAAAATCGACTGAGAAGTTATCGTACCAAAAATCCATTGTTAATTTTTAGAAATGATGGCGATGCGTCTCGTGTGGCCAAATCTGTCGCTATTAAAACTTATAGCTCCGGGCCTAGAGGTGGTATGGAGGGGATGAAAACCTTTTCAAAGGCTTATGGTTTTAAGGATGTTGTTGCTATTGATATTGGTGGCACAACGACTGATATTGGGCAATGTCTCAACGATGTTGTCGCTGAAAAGCGGCGTGGTCATGTAGAGGGAATCTCTGTTTCATTTCCTTTGTGTGAAATTGTCAGTGCCGGTGTAGGTGGAAGTTCAATCTTCAAAGTGGTAGATGGGCACATGCAAATCGGCCCAGAAAGTGTGGGGGCAGTGCCCGGTCCGGCTTGTTTTGGGAGGGGGGGTAAGGAAGCTACGATTACTGATGCCAGCCTGTTGAGTGGCATTCTGGATCCTCGCTCGTATTTTGGTGGTGATCTGGTGCTTGATGCCGATCGAGCAGCAACTGCCGTAGAACTAAGTATTGCCAAGCCACTTGGCCTGAGCCTGGAAGAAGCGCTTTTATTGATGCAGTTTTCGTATGAGGACAAGGTCGCAAGAGAATTGCATCGAGTCACAAAAATATCCAAAGATACCATCTTGCTGGCCTTTGGTGGTGCTGGTCCTCTCAATGCTTGTGGTATTGCAGAAAAAGCCGGAATCAGCACGGTAGCAGTGCCAAAAATGGCTGCAGTATTTAGTGCTTATGGCATTGGTGAATGTGATATTTCGCAACTCTACTCAAGTACCGTGTATGGCCTCAATGACGCTAATCTGCAGTCAACGGTAGATGAGTTGAAGATCAAAGCGTTAAGAGATATGTATGCCGAAGGATTTTCTGAGGGGCAATATGAAGTTCGTATTCGCTTGGTTGCTAATCAAGGTGGTAATGAACTAAGTCAGGCACTTACTTCGGCTACATCTGTGCCAGCTCAATTTAAAAATCTTGAATCCGTTGATGTTGAATTGGCTGCAGTTAAGGTGCTTCGTAAAACCAGTGACGGTCATGCCAAGTTTGAAAAGAAAAATCTGAGTGTGCCCAGCGGTAAACGTAATCTTCTTGTTAAGGGTATGGGGCGAGTAGATGTGCCTGTATATCGCCTTAACGATATGAAGTCGGGTGATTATGGTGTTGGGCCAGCAATTATTGAGGAAGATTTTTTCACTTGCCGTGTATTGGCAAACTGGAATTATGTGATCAGTGATGCTGGTGACATCCTCTTGAATAAGAAAGGTTGAGAATCATGAAAGTACTAATGACGGAATATCTTCGAATCAATCTCGAGGATGAGCAATGGGAATGTCGAGTCTGTAATCACACTATCGGGCCTGCCAATCAGAGTTACAAGGAAGGACTGCTAGTTCATAACAGAGATCCAAGAGAAATTCATCCTCCTATTATTGATCCTGAGAAGTACAAATTTACTTTCAGTCCAGATCCAGAATGGGTTCGGATTCTTGAGTATTACTGTCCGAAATGCGGTACCCAAGTTGAAACGGAATATGCGATTCCTGGACACCCACCGCTCTACGATATGGAAGTCGATATTGCTGCCTTGAAGGCGCAATGGGCGAATCGTGAAGAGGTTAAAGAGCCTGTGGTCGGTCCGGAGGTGGTTCTAGGCGCTGGCCATAAGAATCACTAATACACAACAGAAATGTGGGGTTGGCTCAATAAGCCGGCCTCACGATATGAAAATGAAGGAGATGGTATGAGACGTGTATCCGTTGACATTGGTGGTACGTTTACTGACTGTTTTGTGGTATGGGATGGTAAATATATTGAGGCAAAGGCACTCACAACGCATCAAAATCTGGCACTAGGATTTAATGAGGCGTTGGGTAAGGCAAATCATGTATTGGGTTTGGAACTCGAAGAAATTCTTGGTGGAGTCGATTCAGTTCGTTATGCGACTACCTTGGGAACCAATGCGTTGATTGAGCATAAAGGCCCCAAGATCGGTATGTTGGTAACGGCCGGGTATGAGGCGACGGTGCCACTTAGTCGTGCTCGTGGTTATGGTGAAGGTCTGGATAATCTGGGTCAGCAGGATATGCCCAATGCACAACGCCCAGACCCTCTGGTTCTTGCCCATATGATTCGTGGTGTGCGTGAGCGTTTTGACTTTGAGGGTAAGTTGGTCATGCCGCTGGATGAAGACGATGTTCGCGTGCAGATTCGCTCTCTGGTTAATCTGGGTGCTGAAATCATTGTGGTTGCATTGGTTAATAGCGTAGTAAACCCGGCGCATGAGCAGCGTATTGAAGAAATCTTGCTGGAAGAGTATCCATCCCATCTGCTGGGTGCAATCCCAGTGATTCTTTCCCATCAAGTTGCAGGGCGGAAAGGTGAGTACGTTCGAGCTACTTCTGCCATTGTGGATGGTTATTTGCACTCAACGATGTATCACGCGTTGTCTGCACTTGAGCAGAACTTGCGTGCCCACCGCTATGAAAAACCCATGTTGGTTATTCATAACTCGGGTGGTATGGCACAGTTGAACTCAACGGATGCTTTGCAAACGATTCATTCTGGCCCTGTATCGGGTATTGCTGCTTCCGAGCATTTGGCAATGCAGGCTGATTTGGGTAATGTTGTCGCTACCGACATGGGCGGCACCAGCTACGATATTGGTATTGTTGTTGAGGGTGGTATCAAGCATTATGACTTTAATCCGGTGATTGATCGCTGGTTGGTTTCGGTACCTATGGTGCATTTGGTAACCTTGGGTGCGGGTGGTGGATCCATGGCCAAATATGATCGCATGTATAAGACAGTACAGTGTGGTCCAGAGAGTGCTGGTTCAGATCCAGGGCCAGCCTGCTATGATCGTGGTGGCATGAATCCTACGGTCACAGATGCTGATCTGGTATTGGGTTATCTAGATCCCAAGAACTATGCCGGTGGCTCAATTCCATTGAACCCACGGCGTGCGGTTTCAGCGATTGAAGATGCTTTATGTGATGAGCTCGATTGTGATGTGATTGAAGCCGCATTACTCATCAGACAAAAAGTGGATGACAACATGGCCAATGGTTTGTTCACCGAACTGCGCGCCCGTGGCTATGATCCTAAAGATTTCACCTATCTGGCTTATGGTGGTAATGGCCCGCTGCATTGCTGTGGTATTGCCCAGAATCTGGGTATTGACAAGATTCTGGCACCGCCCTTCAGTTCTGTATTCTCGGCGGTAGGTGCTGGCAATATGCATCAGTTGCATATCCACGAGAAATCCTTGTACATGGTTTTGTATGACTCAAATACGCGTCATATTTATGATGATTATGATCGTTTCAATGGCATTGTCGCTGAGCTCAAAGAGTTGGGTACACAAGATTTGTTAAGACAAGGTGTGCCGCTGGAGCAGATCTGCCATAGTCTCGAACTGGATCTGCGTTATGGTAACCAGCTGGTACAAACCACTGCGGTGATTCCAAAACATGAGGTCAATGGGCCTGGTGATGTGCTCAACATCATTTCGCAGTTTTCAAGTGATTACGGTAAACGCTTTGGTGAAGGTAGTCAGGCACCAGAGGCGGGGATTCGGATCAACACCATGCGTGTGGCCGCTTTTGTGCGATTGGAAACGGTTCAGTTTGAAGATATCAAGCCAGTGCCTGCATCAGAAAGAAAAGCACCACCGCAACCCAAGGAAAGCCGTAAGTGCTATTTCGTGGGCCATCAGGGTTCATTTGATACGCCTGTTTGGGATCGTGCTGCTATTTTGCCGGGCGTGCAAATTCCAGGTCCTGCAATTATTGCCTCTGAAGTCACGACCTTCCTGGTTGATCCTGGCTGGAATTTTATTGCGGCCAAACAGGGAGCCTCCTGGTTCTTGAGAACTTGAGCCTCAGGAATGTCGAGCGAACGTAATCAATTAGAAGGATTAAAAATGAGTGAAATTAATACGCCAACAGTGGCAAAAACTCCAAGCCCAGATGAAATTGCGCTGATTAAAAAATTTCTCAGCGATACGACACTGTTTCTTGGTCCTGATCCTGAGATCATGCAAAATCATGATCTCATGCCAAGAAGTGAAGTAGAAAATACCTGTATTGAAAAAGTCAGTGATAGTCATACCATTTCCAAAATTCGTGACCGGATTCAAGCCGGTTGTGATGAGGGTTATGAGATGGTGGAGCAGATGGGTGCTGCGCCTGGCGCCAAATGGGGTGACGTAATTACTGGTGTGTATTCGGCATCGGGTGATCTGGCGATTGCCAGTGCCGGTGGTGTGCTGATCTTTTCTGCACTGGTACATCATCCAATCAAATTCATTATCAAAAATTGGATGAATGATCCAACCGTCGGAGTGAAGGATGGTGATGGCTTTATTCATAATGACTCCCGTTATGGCAACGTGCATAACACCGACCAGAGCATGATCATCCCAATCTTCTGGGAAGGTAAATTGGTTTGCTGGGTGGCATCTACCGTTCATGAAGGTGAGAATGGTGCGATTGAGCCAGGTGGTATGCCATCAATGGCAGAAAGCCCTTGTGATGAAGGGCTGAAAATGAGCCCATTCAAGGTAGTCGAAAACTACGAGATCAAGCGCGACATTCTGACTTTCCTGCAGAACTCGGTTCGTGAGCCCAAATTGCAGTATGAAGACATGAAGGTGAAGCTGTTTGCCTGCTTGCGTATCAAGCAACGTCTGGTCGAAACCTTGAGTTCCGATGGCCCAGAAGCTCTGATTTCGACGTTGCGCCTGACAATGGAGAACGTCCGTGCCGAGGTGAAGCGTCGTGTCAGTGAGTGGCCCGATATGACGGTTCGTACCTATATCATTCAGGACTCCACCTTGCGCGAAAACTGCGTTGTCAAAATCAATTGCAAATTGACTAAAACTGGCGATCGACTGATTTTTGATTTCCGTGGGTCCAGCCCAGAGTTTACCAATCGCGCCACCAACACTATTGTTGCTGGCTTGAAGGGCATGCTGGCACAGGTTTTCCTGTGCTATGTCTGGCCTGATTTACCACGTGGTCAGGCAGCATTTGCGCCAATTGAAGTGATTACCGATCCACACTCGATTGTGAACTGTTCTTATAGCGCGCCTAACTCACAGAGTTTGATGTCCATTTTTACAGGTTTTACCGCAGGTCAGCATGCAGTGGCCAAATTTCTGTACAGCTGTCCAGAAAAATATACCAAGGTTCATGCACCAACTTTCAATATGATCAACACCTTTATTTGGGGTGGTGTCAGTCAGCATGGTGAAACATTGGGTAACTTGTGTGCCGACTTGAACGGTATGGGTGCTGGCGCAGTTGCAGATCGTGATGGCGAGCATGCTTTGGCGCCAATTTTTGCAACAATGGCTGATATTGGTGAGCAGGAGCTGAACGAGGAAGATGTTCCTTTTCTGCAATTAGTCTCCAAGAAAATGACCCGCGATGCGATTGCTCCTGGAAAATATCGTGGTGGACAAGGCTACACGATGATCGTGGCAACCAAGGACAGTGAGCAATGGGGTTTCATGACGACCTGTCAAGGCGCCAAGATTCCACCGATTCAGGGATTGTTTGGTGGCTATGCCTGCGGTTGCTACCCAATGTCCAAGGTACAAGGTGTCGATGTGTATGACATCTTGCTGAATACACCTGAGAAATTCAAGCATTCCATTGAAGAAATCATGAACGAGCAACCATTTGAAGGTGCAAGTTACACCACGCATCATATGGGTATGGGCTTTGAGATTTCCAAACGTGGTGAGCTGTTCATGATTTCGCAAGGTGCGGGTGCCGGCTATGGTGACTTGCTGGAACGTGATCCGGTTTCCATTATCAAGGATATTGAAGAAGGCCTGATCTCACACGGTGTTGCCGAGCGACTTTATAAGGTGAAATTCGATTCAAATACATTGGCAATTAACTTTGAAGCCACCAAAGCGGCCCGTGATCAGGAGCGTAAGGATCGAATCTCCCGCGGTGTACCTTTCAAGAAGTTTATCCAAACCTGGAACAAGCCAACGCCACCTAGTTATCTGCAATATTTTGGTTGTTGGGGTGATGATGTTTCAACCCTCTATGTGGGGGCACCTGATTCAACTCGTCAGGCAAGTGAGCCGAAGCCTAACTATATGCGTCATCCCAAAGATGTACGGATTGAGGAGCTGGAAGGTATGCTTGCTGCTTTGGGTGCTAAAGGAGATATCAGAAAATGAGTCAACATCTCGCTGATCTCTTGCCGGTTGGAGGTACGACATTAGGTATTCGAACCTGGCTTAAATCGTTTTCCTATACTCGTCGCTTACTATTGGGTGAGTCTGGTAATCCTTGGGAAAGTGCCAGTCAATATCTGGTTTATTCATCGCAGGCGCAAGGCTTGTTGAAACCCGATGTGGCTGTCATTGAGATTGGCGAGCTTTTTGAATCATGGTTAAAGCAGCATCCCGATGTTGCAACGGAAATGGTAGGGAAGCGCAAGCTTTCCTACCCATTACGTAAGCTCCTTGAACAGACCGGGCCTAGGGCCTTATTGGCCGAAATCATTGGGGCGGTGCTGGTGCAATTACGTGGTCAAGTGCCTTTGGTCTTGTCGATGCCATCAGCAAGGTGCTGGTTATATCAAGCAAGTGCCATGGCTGGTCGTGAGTTGACTGAGGTTGATGATGGCAGTGTTGAAGATGCAGCCATGTATATGGCTGATTTTCTAAGAGCATTTTCCTCGTTTGAGGTTGGCGGGGTATTGTTGGATGATACCGTACAGCATGATCAGTCAGCCAAAGCAGATCTGTCTTTGTATCGACCAATCATGAACGTTGTCAAACACTATCGTTGGTCGCTGGCTTTTCGGATGAACAGTGATGGCCTGGTCGAGAATGATGCCTTGCAGGAAGTGGATATTTTTATTGGCCAACAAGACCTGCCACCGGTTGGTAAGGCACAAGGCGTGGATATCACACCGTTGTTATGGGAGGGAGTGCCATTACCTGAATTGTTGCCACATCAGTTTTATTTTGTTGACGTACCCAAAGACGCCAAGCCTGAGACCGTATTGGAAAAACTTTCCACAATCAGGATCGAAAATTAACCAGGCCAGCCTGGCTTACAAAGGTGCCACTGATGAATCCTGATAACACCATGTCGAGCAGTTCATTGGGAAGTGTCGATATGAGGATTCCTGTGACCCTGTTAACCGGATTTCTTGGCGCAGGTAAGACAACCTTGCTCAATCAACTGATGAGTCATCCAGATATGGCCGGTACAGCCATATTGATCAATGAGTTTGGTGAAATCGGCATTGATCATTATCTGGTTGATAAGGTTGATGAATCTCTAATGATTCTTGATTCCGGATGTATATGTTGTAGCGTGCAAGGTGATCTTGTCCGTGCGTTAAAAAATTTAATGCAGCGTAGTTCTCTGCGTGAGATTCCTCCAATCAAACGAATTCTGATTGAAACAACTGGATTGGCTGATCCTGTCCCGGTGATTTATACCTTGACCCAGGATGTATTTATTGCTGCCCGATTTATGTGTGATGGTGTGATCACGGTGGTTGATGCGACCCATGGTGACGAGCAATTAAACCAATATCCAGAAGTGATCCGGCAAGTGGCTACTGCAGATCGATTGTTGATCACCAAATGTGATTTGGCCGATGCAACAGCGAAACAGGCTCTGATTGTTCGGTTATCAGGATTTAATCCTGGTGCTAAAAAAATCGAAGTCAAGCAAGGCCAGATCGAGCCTGATTTGTTCTTTGGCTGTGGATTGTATTCGTCAGTCGGAAAGTCGGCTGATGTGGCAAAGTGGTTGGGTGAAATTGAAGAAGAAAAACAGCAAGCCGGTAATCCGGAACTGAATGGCGCATTTAATTGGACGCGTAAGGGATCATTATCTCCGTTGGTGAAAACCAAGTCGGCGGTGAGGCATCAAGACAATATTCGCAGTTTTGTCATCACTTTTGATGAAGCTGTTTCATGGTATAGCTTTGCAGTCGCAATGGGCCGTTTGCTCCATGACTATGGCGACAGGATACTGCGAGTCAAAGGCTTGATGAACGTGATCGGTGATGTCAAGCCCTATGTCATTCATTGTGTACAAAACGTTGCTTATCCCCCCCTGAAATTAAATGAATGGCCGCAGCAAAAACCGTTTAGTGATCAGCGCGGCCGACTGGTTTTTATTACACGCGACCTGACGCGAGAAATGATCAGTACACGATTGCATCATATGGCCACCATTGAAAGTAACATCGCGGCAGCCAAAGCCATGGCAAGAAGCCTGGCATTGCCAACCAAATGCTGGCTGGATCATACGGTTGTACCTAGTGCGGGTGCTTCGATCATAGAGCATGCCGGCTGGGTAATCCAGACCAAAAAATTAAAGACTGGATCATGAGTCAGATGAACAAACGTTTGCCTGTCACGGTTTTATCCGGATTTTTGGGTGCTGGTAAAACGACACTGCTCAACCATATTCTGAGCAATCGTGACAGTCTCAAGGTAGCAGTGATCGTCAATGATATGTCCGAGATTAATGTGGATGCAGCCATGATTGACAGAGATGCCAATCATTCAGGCTATGCCTTGTCCCATACTGAGGAAAAATTGATTGAGATGAGCAATGGCTGTATCTGTTGTACTTTGCGCGAGGATCTTCTGAATGAGGTTTCCCGGTTGGCGCAACAAGGTAAATTTGATTATCTCCTCATTGAATCAACCGGCATCGGTGAACCTTTGCCGATTGCAGAAACTTTCGCTTTTTCCGATGGCTTCGGCAACGGACTATCAGCAGTGACTCAGCTAGATACCATGGTAACTGTGGTAGATGCCTATAATTTTCTCAAGGACTATCGATCAATCGATTTTATACGAGACCGTGAAGTCGGCCTGGAAAAAGATGATCAAAGGACAGTCGTCGATCTACTTGTCAGTCAAGTGGAATTTGCCAATGTTATCGTGCTTAACAAGACAGATCTGGTTATGGAAAAGGATCTGCTGACTCTAGGGCGCATATTGCAGGCACTTAATCCCAAAGCTGAATTGATCGAGGCTCATAACGGGCAAGTTCCTTTGCACCGTATTTTAAATACGCATTTATTTGATTTTCAAGAGGCAGTAACGGCGCCAGGATGGTTGACGAAGTTGCGTGGTGAGCATCCGCCTGAATCAGACGAGTATGGCATTAATAGTTTTGTCTTTCGTGCCAGAAGGCCATTTCATCCCCTCAGATTCTGGTCACTGATCAATCAAGAATGGCATGGCATATTACGTTCAAAGGGATTTTACTGGCTGGCCACTCGCCATGATTTTATTGGTGAATGGTCACAGGCTGGCGATGTTTGTCACACGCGAGAAATTGGCCGCTGGTGGGACGCTATTGCGGATGAACAATGGCCCAAAGAACCCGCAAGTCTTGCTGTCATTTCGTCTCAATGGTCCAAAGAATATGGCGATAGGCGTCAGGAGCTGGTTTTTATTGGCTGCGATTATGATGAAAAGGCGATTCAGGATGGCTTGAATAAATCGCTTCTTACGGATACAGAAATGTCCAAAGGCCCAGATGGATGGAAGATCTTTGAAGATCCATTTGCAACAATGGATGAATGAATAGTTGCTTTTCTGTGAGCAGATGATGTTGTTATTCAAGCGATTAGCCAAAGACTTTGGCATCATCGAGAGAGTGTGTGGATTTGTGAACACTTGTTCAGCACTGATTGTTCAATATTCAGCAATTGGTTTGCTGGTGTAAGTAGTCAATGATGCATAGTTTTAAGCATGACTGTAGAAAAATCATGCTTCTCCACAGATAAATCGTGAATTTTCCGGAATTAAGAAAATTGGCATAAAAGCTGCAATGGCTCATTGCTGTAATGACAGCAATGTCAATATTAAAACCTATCCTTATCAATAAACGTTGGATGCAAAACTACAATATTGTCAGTTGATGCTTCTATCGATATGTTTGCTAACAGTATCGGCAGACTTGATACGCGTTATTTCAGGTATCTATTCGCTGGTGCTAGTGCGACAACCCTTAAAAAACTGACAATAGCCGTGTAATTTTCTTTGGAAGTAACAAACGCATCTTGATGATAATGATCTTTATCAATGGGTATGGTGTGGAAATAAACTTACACCATGGTTGACATAGATTGTCGAGCGATGAAAAGTCGGTACCTAGTATGAGGCTGTTTAGTTTCCGTTAACGTTTAGCTTTGATATTAAATAATTAGAACTGGAAAAGACGTTGGCTATCTTTAATAAAAATCGTCGTCGTGTACTGGATTGGATTTCTACATTGTCTGTGGCTTCACTCGCCGGTAAATGGCATGATGTATCTGCGGCAGAAAAAAGTAGTAAGCCTAATATCATTTTCATCCTCGCCGATGATCTTGGATATGGAGATTTGAGTGTTTATGGACAAACCGATTTTCAAACCCCTAATCTTGACCAGCTTGCTCAGCAAGGCCTGCGATTTACGCAGGCGTATGCGAACTCGGCGGTCTGCTCGGCGACTCGTTTTGGTTTAATTACTGGGCGCTATCAGTATCGTTTACGGGGTGGGTTGGAGGAGCCGATTACCGGTGCTTCAGATACGATTGGCTTACCGCCAGATCATCCAACCTTACCATCGCTGTTGAAGAAAAATGGCTATACCACTGCATTGTTCGGCAAATGGCATTTGGGTTACTTGCCAAAATTCAGCCCATTAAAAAGTGGTTACGATCATTTTTTTGGTAACTATGGTGGTGCTATCGATTATTTCACTCATAAACCTGGTGTTGGCGAGAATGTCAAAGAGGACTTGTTTGAAGATGAGGTGCCAGTACATAAAGTTGGCTACTACACCGACTTGATTGCTGACCGTGCGATTGATTACATCGATAATCAATCACCAGGAAGACCATTTCTTCTATCCTTACATTTCACCGCGCCACATTGGCCTTGGGAAGGGCCTAAAGATGAGGCAACTTCACGTGAAATCAAAAGCTTATTTCATTATGATGGTGGTGATTTGGCAACCTACGCCAAGATGGTCACCACACTGGATGCTGCAATCGGGCGGATTCTAAAAACCTTGCAGGCACGTGATCTGGACAAGAATACGATTATTGTATTTACCAGTGATAACGGTGGTGAACGCTTTTCAAAAACCTGGCCTTTTAGTGGTCAAAAAACTGAGCTGTTGGAAGGTGGAATTCGAGTTCCTGCCATAGTGAGATGGCCGGTGAAGATTAAGCCAGCACAAATAACAGAGCAGGTTGCCATTAGTATGGATTGGTTGCCTACTTTGGTTGCGGCTGCAGGTGGGGTACCTGATGCTGCCTATAAACCCGATGGTGAAAACTTGCTGCCTGTCATCCTGGGGGAAAATAAACCTTTTTTACGTACGCTATTTTGGCGTTACAAAGCCAATAAACAACGTGCAGTTAGATCAGGAAATTGGAAGTATTTAAAAATTGCTAAAAATGAATTTTTATTTGATGTCGCTAATGATCCTCGTGAACGTGCCAATCTTGCAGAAAAAAATCCCACCATTTTTGCCAAACTAAAGCAGGAATGGGAAACCTGGAATGCCACGATGTTGCCAATTACTGATGATGTGCGTACTCATGCTGTTGATGGCAAAGTGCAAGCAGATCGTTATCGTAGTTTGTTGGAAGATGACTGAGATGATGCGGGAAATTCGTTGGAAATTATAAATTTGGTGGAGTATCCGTCATTTTATTCTCATTAAGTGCGTTTAGTATGGTTATTTAAAAATACTAGTTAGTAGTATATTGGGTGTTGATGGCACTCAATGAATATTGAGCATCGACATCGTTAGAAGATTCTTACCGATATTTAATTCACATCAAAAAAATCCAAACGGGTTTTATTGCAGGCAGAGATTATTCGATTGTTCATCATTTAAAAATTGAATTGATTGCCAGATAAATTGACTGATCGGTCAATGTTCGTAAGCCGAGCATGTCACTATAATCAAGATTGACAAGATGTGACTTGTGCCTTGATAAAAATCCAATTCTACAATCCACGACGGAATTGTCTATATCAATGATCATTCTGCTATCCAACTCAATTTGAGCTGTTTCCATTCAAGAAAAAGAGCCACGATTAACACGTTTATAACTTGAAAAAACTTGAATTAAAAATAATTAATTTGTGATTACTTATGCAAAAAATTGAGGTGTTGAATATGAGCCATCGCTGAATAAAAATCTGCTGCAGCGCAAACAATTTTTTCATAATGCATTGATTAAATGATATAAAAACAGCATAAAAAACATGGCATGCTTTCTGCGATAAATAAATTCTGAAAAAACCGATGGGCAAAATCGGAATAATTATTTTTCTCAATTTATTTATCTCAGGGAGATTAAAGCGTGTATCAATCGGAACGGCAATTCAGAAAAAAAGCTTTGGTTGTAGCGGTGTTGTTCAGTCTGTCGGCTGGTGCGGCACAAGCAGCTAAACCAAAGGCGCAAAATAATAATGAACTTATTGAGTTGCGTAATCAAGTTCAACAATTAATTAATCAAAGCAAGGCTCAATCTGCCACTGAGTCCAAGGAGGTGGTTGAGCTGAGAAAACAGCTTGAGGAACTAAAAACCCAAATCAAACAGTCTGCCAAGCAGGAGCCAGCGGTTGCTGTATTGCCATCGGCCGATCTTGACACGGCGTCTCGCGATGCGCTGACACCTGCCACTAAAGCAGATATCCAGGGTTTTCGTACCGACTTTGAAAACTACAAATATGATCAGTCGCGAATTCTTGAGCGTAATCGAGCCAGTACCACACGTAATACTTTGATTGGGGGTACGATTCAGTCGCGCTTTACCTGGCAGAATCCTGCTCAGAATGCTGGCGTGGGTAATGGCGCAACAGGTGGAAATACCACTTACCAGGCGCGTGATCGTAATACCAGTTTTGATGTGCCGCTGGCTCAATTGAATATCACCGGTAATCTTTATCGCGATTATCAAGAAGGTAAGAATCTGACTTACTCCGTGGGTTTTGCTTACGCCAGTAATTCTGCAGGTAATCCAAGTTCGGCGAGTAGTGCTGTTCGAACCTTGGGGGTCTCGGCGCCTAATGGTAGTCAATTCAACCTGACCAACGCATTTCTTGCCTATAGCTTTTTCCCAACCAACGGTGGCCCTGAAGATGCCAAGGGTTCGCTGACCTTTGGTCAG
Source organism: Ampullimonas aquatilis (assembly GCF_049675895.1). Classification (GTDB taxonomy): domain Bacteria; phylum Pseudomonadota; class Gammaproteobacteria; order Burkholderiales; family Burkholderiaceae_D; genus Ampullimonas; species Ampullimonas aquatilis. Next base: position 194,438 of record NZ_CP183834.1, read on the forward strand.
CAGCTTGTGCCATTTGGTTTGGAGGCGCAGGCCAACGAAGAAGTACGTCCGGTCATTAATTCGGCACAGTTTACTTCTGCACTAAGCGGTATCAATACCCGTCAGGTTGGTCTGATCTATCGTGGCGACTCATTTGTGAATGTGGATTACACCAATAATTATCGTCAATCGCTGATTGAATATGCTTTTGGTATTGTGAATGGTAGTGGGCCTAACAAGTCGGATAACAATGGTCAGAAAGACTATCTGGGGCGTGTGGCGTTTACCGTACCCGCTGATTACTATAGCTGGTTACGTCAATTGACGATCGGTGCATCCTATTATCGTGGTTATAACAACCTGGCCAATACAACCAGTAATGCAGTCGTCGCCGTGGGTAAGTCCAAGCGTAAAGGGATTGATATTAACTGGACCCATCTGCCATATTCAATTGCGTATGAGTATGTCGAGGGTGAGGACGACACCTTCACGGGGGCAGCTGCTACAGCAACCGCTGCAACGCCTACCTTCAATAAAAAATCGCGGGGACAATATATCAACCTTGGATATACCTGGGGTGAGCAGTTCCTCGCAAGTGAAAAGTCACTTGCCAAGTTTGATGATTTTTGGCCTAAATCTTTTCAGGCCTTTTTGCGATACGACACCTTTGATGCGGATACTCGTGCAGCGGCAATTGGTGACAAGACCAACATTACTACTTTGGGTTTGAACGCTTTTTTTGCTGAAACAACCAAGCTGCAATTCAATTACCTGATTACTCATAACGATGCAGCTGCAGGCGGCTATACGCTGGATCGACGTAAAAAAACCAATGGCGTGCAAGTGCAATTCCAATATGGATTCTGATTTGCCTAACTCATCAAACTAACTTGACATCAAAGGAAATTTTAATGAAACGTCGTACCTTTACTACCGCGCTTGGTGCACTAGTACCTATTGTTGGATTAAACCCATTACGTGCATTTGGCGCAGATGACAAGCCCACTGTCATCAGAGTAAGTTTCCCGGGTGCTGGAACTGGTGGTCGACCAGTCGTCGGTGCATCGTTCCCTGCCAATTCTCATCTGCAGCGGGCGATTGATGAAGAATTCAAAGCTGACAATATCAAGATTGAATGGAAATTTTTTCCAGGTGCAGGCCCTGCCTTGAATGAATCTTTCGCCAATGGCTTGACCGATTTTGCTTTTGGTCATGGTGATTTACCGCTGATTGTTGGTCGTTCCACTGGGCTAAAACATAAAATCCTGTTGTCATCAGGTCGTGGTGGTGATAGCTATTTTGTAGTGCCAGCAGGCTCAAACACGAAGCACTTGAACGAACTCAAAGGCAAGCGTTTATCGACCTTCAAGGGTACCGCGGGCCAACTTCAGTTATACCGTTTTCTTGAAAAGTTTGGTGCAAGTGATAAAGATTTTCGCATTATCAGCTTGGATCGTGATTCAACGCTGGCTGCTTTGTCGACCGGTGATATTGATGGAACGATCATCGCCCCATTTGATTTGGAGGCGCGAGGCGTGGCACGCCGGATTCATGAGGTCAAGGCTGACCCTTATATTTTACGTCCTGGTTCAGTCTGGGTTGGTGAAGAGTTTGAGAAGAAATATCCAGAAATTGTTCAGCGGGTTGTAACGCGTTTGGTCAAGGTAGCTCAATGGAGTACCCTTGAAGCCAATCGTGAAAAGCAGTATCAACTATGGTCAACCTCAGGTACGCCCTATGTGGACTATAAGACCGAATGGGACTCTACCAAAGATCTGCGTGAACGGGTTAACCCCTTGCTGGATGATTACTACCATGCAAGCATTCAGAAATCGATCGAGGAAATCAAGAACTATAAATTGATTCGCCGCGATGTGCCTTATGAAGGTTGGGTAGAACCTAAATATTTGAATACTGCGCTGAAGGAATTGAAACTTGAAGATTATTGGCCACAGTTTGATGCGCAAGGCAAGGTCAAGGTGCCTGGGCGTAAGTTAGCCTAATTGTTTTACTTTTGGGAGGATAAGTCATGTCTGTAGTATCCACTGATTACCGTGTATTCAAACCAGCGCAACGTGCTGATTTTGATTTTATTAGTCTGTTAAGACAGCATTTTTTGCGGCCAGTAATCCGAATTGGCACCGGCTTGCTACTACCGGTATTGCTATTGGGGTTGTGGCAGCTGGCGGTAAATCAGCAATGGCTTCCAGAGCAAATTCTTCCGGCACCTGAATTGGTGTGGCAGTCGCTTAATGAATTGTGGCAGTCAGGTGAGCTGCAATCTCATATTGCCATCAGCGCATCAAGAGTGGGTTGGGGTCTGCTGATCGGAACGTTGATTGGTCTGATACTCGGGTTTGGCATGGGACTATCTGAATCATTCAAGGCTTATCTTTTCCCAAGTTTTAGCGTGATATCGCAATTTCCTGTTTTAGGTTGGATACCGTTGCTGATTATTTTTGCTGGTATTGATGAGGCACTCAAAATCTCTGCTATTGCCATTGCTGTCGTGGTTCCTGTGGCGGTTAATACCTTAAAAGGGATTGCCAATATTCCACGTACTTTTTTTGAAGTTGCCAAAGTGTATCGTTTTACCTGGCCACAAATTATTGGCAAAGTTGTCTTGCCGGCGGCTATGCCCAGTTTGTTCAATGGTTTGCGTCAAGCAGTCATGCAAGCCTGGTTAACGCTGGTGTTTGTTGAGCTATTGGCATCCAGTGAAGGAATTGGATATTTGATGGTCTGGGGCCGTCAACTGGCACAGCTGGATTTGGTCATTGTTGGGATGGTGGTAATTGGTGCAATTGGTGTCACTCTTGATCTGGCATTACGTTTTATTGAAGCAAGGCTGCAGACCTGGCGTGTCTCTGCATTTTGAACTGGAAAAGGTTGAGCATTATGTCGGAGCTTGTTAACACATTACCATCGGAAATTGTTTCTTCAGATGGAGCCATCCCTGATGTTAAGGAGGCTGAAAAAAAGCCTAAAAGATTGTCTCTTATACAAGCATGGAAAAAAATTGATTTCCGTGGCTGGATCCTACCAGTTGGCTTGCTGTTTGTTTGGTGGTTAATCACCGCAGAAGGTTGGGTCAATACGCGTTTGATTGTCCCGCCTGGCAATGTGATCAAAGTTGCTTTACAAACCTTGCAAGACCCTTTGTTTTATCAAGGTGTTCTATTCAGTCTGGGTAGAGACATTTCTGGGTTTGTTGTGGGTTCACTTGGTGGCGTGATCCTGGGAACTGTGCTTGGGGTGTCGCGACTGGCTGATCGAATAGTTGGACCAACATTTCACACAGTAAGACAAATTTCCCTGTTTGCCTGGTTGCCGATTCTTTCTTCATGGCTTGGCTATGGGGAGCTGTCAAAACTGGTATTCATTTCGCTATCAACTTTATATCCTGTGGCGCTCGGCAGCTTTGAAGGGGTGAGGGGAGTCAGCAAAGCACATGCAGAGGTCGCCAAGGTTTTCCGCTTTTCGCGCTCACAAACCTTGTTCAAGTTGATTCTTCCATCAGCAACCCCTCAGATAGCAACTGGTTTAACGCTGGGTTTGGTCTATGCTTGGGTAGCGACGATCGGCTCGGAGTTTTTGTTGGCAAACTGGGGTAACGGTCTCGGTAATATTGTCATCAAAGGTCGAGCTGCTTTCAATATTGAGTTGATTATCTTCGGTATGCTGGTGATTGGTGCTGTTGGCGTTGTTTTAAATAGTGTCGCAGCTCGTATTGAAGCCTATGTTTTACGTTGGCGTGATCATCGCGTCTAATTATTTTTCAATTTGGAGTGTCCACTTATGGCACATGCAGCTACGCTAGAAATTTCCAATTTAAGTAAACAGTACAAGGTTAAGGGTGAAGCACTTTCTGTGCTGGAAAATATTCATTTATCCATCAAACCAGGTGAATTCATTAGTATTGTTGGATCAAGTGGATGTGGTAAATCAACGCTGTTGCGCTTGTTGATCGGATTGGATAGTGAATACCAAGGAGAGATCCTGTTAGATGGTAATCGCATTGTCAGTACCAGTCTGGAGCGCGGTATTGTGTTTCAGGAGCATCGTTTATTTCCCTGGTTAACGGTTGAACAGAATATCAGTCTTGGGCTTCTCAATGCACCAGGTACTGACCAAGAGAAAACTGCTTCTGTGAAAGAGCATATCGCTTTGGTAGGGTTGCAAGGATTTGAAGAAGCCTATCCTGGTCAATTATCCGGTGGCATGTCGCAACGTGTTGCAATTGCGCGTGCTTTGGTGAATCGTCCAGAAGTATTATTACTCGATGAACCCTTTGGTGCGCTTGATACAGTGACCCGCACGCATCTTCAGCAAGAGTTGCAGAGAATTTGGGAACAGGAAGGTATCACCATGATTCTTGTAACGCATGATGTCGAAGAAGCTGTCTATCTTGGTGATAGAGTCGTTGTGATGTTGCCCCGACCTGGCCGAATCAAGAAAATTATTGATGTTCCCTTGGCTCGTCCTCGGGATCGAACTGGTCAGGAGTTCGCAAATTTTGAGGAAAGTGTTCTCAATGAATTTGGTGGCAAGAAATACGATCTGGGTTGACGATATTTAATACCTATATCAGATTCTGTTTGAATTTACTTAAATAAAAAACCGCTCTCAAAAACTGAGCGGTTTTTTATTTGCGAATACTAATTATTGTTTTGGTGGCGGTGCGGTGATTCGACTTACTGTACCACCTTGTTCTTCGTAATCTAATGTTCCTGCTGCGCCTGCAACTTTGTAGCCTTTACCTGTGAGTAAGTCACCTGCTTCACCAGCCCGATGCGCCCGATTGGACACCGTAATAATGGCACGTTCCTTAGGAATGTATTTCAGATTTTTTTCGAGTTCTTTGATTTGGATACTCAAAAAAGCTGGAAATGAACCTTTTGAAATTAATTCATCTGGTCTTCTTACGTCGATGATGACCACCTTTTCTGGTTTGGCTAACAGGGTATCAATCTGTGCGCGATTAAGCTGTTTGGTTTTATAAATCCAGGGTTGTGCCTGTGGGGCAGGGCTGTTGGCTGCAGGTGTTGTTTGTTGAGCGAAGGTAACAGAGCTCAGCAGACTTAAAGTAATAAGCAGGGTTGTCTTAATTGTGGTCATAACAAGTAACTTTCTGGTTGATGTATTCATGTTAATTGCGCTTTAGCGCTGATCTGGAGAAGATGCTTTAAAGATTCCTATTGCAACTTTTTGAGAAATGGAACAGAAGTAACTTTGCAACTTACATGCCAATAGATGATCCAAGGGGTATGCGTTAAATACTTATAAGAAACGGTCTTATTCTTTTAATATTCAATATTTTATTTAAAATTGGACAAAATCTATCATTATTTATGACGATCAAATATGCCGAGTTGTTGCTCCATCAGCATTACTTGTTTTTCTAATGTTTAATGACCAGCAGATAAAAATCGTCCTATCATCATCGGATTGTTGTAATGAATATTGATTTGTATATCAAAATTTTTTCAAAAATCATCTTATGTAATGCTTTTGCATGCACGATGCTATCGGCGTGTTCATCATTAACTGAACAATCAATTGCTATTGATAAAAGTCAACGATTGACTGGTTATGGATTTTCTATCTCAGCACCAAGAGAGGAAAATTGGAAATTAGGTGGGCGTAAAGACGATGGCATCATGTTTTATAAAAATCCGAATAATCTGAAAAATTCAAATGATGATGTCTTTTACAGGCTAATAGCTGGGGTTGATATATTGAGCAGATCATCCACCTTATCAGGAATTACTAGTGAGACAGACCTTTTCAGTCATGCCAGGTTAATTCTGGCAGCTAGGTTACAGGTTGCAGGAAGGCAAATGATCTTGATGGAAGTTAAAAAAACTCTTTTCAAAGGTGTGGTTTGTACAGAGTATTTGACTGATCAGGTTGATCAATATGATCCAGAGAAAATCGATAAGCCTCGTTATGAATATAGCCAGCGAGGATACTTATGTCTTCATCCTGACTCACCAAAATTATTGATTCAAATTTTTTATACCGAGCATTTTTTGCGTACATCGCCACCACTGAGGCGCATTAATGCTTCGAATCAAGAGAATTTTTTTCAACAATTTGATTTTGTTCATCTCAACTGATGACTATAAGCCATCGTTAATAGCGTGGCTTATAGCAGGCTGTAAATCATGAATGATTATTGAGTAGGAGAAATCGACTCATTGATGGGTAATACAATCGAATTGCTGGTATCAGGCGCTAAATTTGTATCTAAGCCAATCAAGCTGAATCGCTTGAGATGAGTGCGCAATATATTCCTGCTGATTCCAAGTATCTTAGCCGTATGTACCTGATTTTTATTGCACCAAGTAAAGGCAGTGCGAATGACTGTTTCTTCTATGCTGTCAAATAAATTCTGTTCGTCATTGTCAATCAGTTCGCCGATCAGCTTTTCTAGACGTTGTTTTGCTGAATGAATAGTTTCAGCAACATTGACTTTGTTTGCATCAGCCTGAGATGAAATTTCATTTCTTTTAGACGCAGTATCATGCGATTGATGATTTTTTCTATGCATTGCGCCAACCAGTCTGAGATCATCACCCTGTATGACATCATCATGACAGACGATCAAGGCATAATGAATTACATTTTCCAGTTCTCGAATGTTACCTGGCCAATCATAAGATTGAAGAGCATCTTTTGCATCAGCTGATAGAGTGATATTTTTAAGTTTTAATTTATCACCATAAGTAACTATAAAATGATTGGCCAATGGCAAGATATCCCCGGGCCGGTCGCATAGGGGCGGCAAATTGATAACGGCGACACTCAAACGATAATAGAGATCGGATCGAAATCGATCAGCTTCTATGGCTTTATGTAAATCAACATTGGTAGCCGCGATAAGACGGACATCAAGTGCTATTGGTCGTCGAGAACCTAGCCTGACAACTTGTCGTTCTTGTAATACGCGTAACAATTTCACCTGTAGGGCTAGGGATAGATCACCAATTTCATCAAGAAAAAGTGTGCCACCATTGGCAGTTTCAAACCATCCAGCTCTTGCCTGACTTGCTCCGGTGAATGCGCCAGTTTCATGACCGAATAATTCGGCGTCAATCAGTGACTCACTAAATGCGCCGCAATTGACAGCAATAAAAGGCCCTTCACGTCCACTTAAATCATGAATGTGTCTGGCAACCAATTCTTTTCCTGTACCAGTTTGTCCAATGATTAGAGAGGTTGCATCACTTCGTGCAATTCGTTCCACCTGTTCCAGTAATTCAATAGAGCGAGGATCGTGGAAAAGAAGTGCTTTGGCACGAATTGACAGTACCATGCCTTGTGAATCTGGAAAAGTGAGTAGTTTGTTCACGCCAATGCCTAAAATATTATTGAGACAAAGATTAGTGAGAACTGTTGAATTTGAAAACGAATGATTTCAACAATCTATATTCATAAATTGATAATGTGCATCGTTACAGTCACGCCAGCGATTTTCTCCTAATAGTTATGCAGCATCTTGTGTTGCTAGGCCAACAATATTTCGGTTTATTTTGGTCAATTTTCAACATCCGGAGCTGAGTTTGTCTTGTTGTAGAGGATTTTGGCCTGGTCTGAAAATTGCGGATATTGTTCAACGCATTGTCAAGATGCACAAATAGAACTTGCGCAAGATGATGAGTGACGCACGGGTTATGGCGGCTTATTCTGTTGATGGGTATGTGCATCCGACGATTCAAAAGTCTGCGTCAGCGTGAAAATCAAATAATCATCTTTAATTATGTGGATCGTTCAGATCGCGCTTCGGCGACCTTATACTTTTATTGTTGCAGCATTGCTCATTTTGCTGGCAACACCTTTTGTTTTGCTTCGCACCGCTATTGACGTTTTTCCGGAAGTTGATATTCCTGTCGTTGCTATTCTCCAGTCTTACACGGGATTAAGCGCTCAAGAAATGAAGGATCGGATCACGACACCGATTGAGCGTAATTTAGCTAATTCAGTGAGTGATATGGAGCACGTCGAATCGCAGACGCTGCCAGGTTTGGCGGTGATCAAGGTGTTCTTTCAGCCAGATGTTGATATTGCAACGGGTATTTCTCAGTTAGTGGCTGCCACTCAGGGGTCATTGCGCTCACTTCCACCTGGTACGACTCCACCTACGATTATCAAATATTCAGCGTCCAGCTTGCCTATATTGCAACTGGGTCTGAGTAGTGCAACACTGTCTGATCAAGAATTGAATGACCAAGCCTTCAATAATTTGCGTCCTAGCTTTGTCACTATTCCAGGGGTTGCGGTAACTTTTCCATATGGTGGGAAAAATCGCCAAGTTTCAGTTGATCTCGATCTTCCAGCGCTTACCGCACATGGACTTACTGCGGTGGATGTAGTGAATGCAATTAGTGCTCAAAATTTAACGCTTCCTACCGGAACTGCAAAAATTGGTGCCACTGAGTTTGGTGTAGCGCTCAATGGTTCACCCACAACAATGGCTGCATTGGGTGATATTCCTATATCCAATCATAGTGGTGTTAATGGCGCGATGGTATATGTTCGAGATGTGGCTAATGTCAGAGATGGTTTTCAGCCACAGACCAATGTGGTTCGTCGTAATGGTGAGCGCGGTTTGTTGATGACGATTATGAAAAATGGGTCAGCCTCAACTTTGTCAATCATCAAGAAAATATTTGAAGTCTTGCCAAAAGCTGCGGCTACCTTACCACCGGATATCAACATTACACCGTTAGCAGATCAGTCAGTATTTGTTAGTGCCGCAATTAACGGTGTGGTACAGGAGGCATTGATTGCTGGTGCTTTAACAGCAGCATTGATTCTATTATTCCTTGGTAACTGGCGTAGTACGGCAATCATTGCCGTTTCTATTCCATTGTCAATTTTGTGTTCTCTCATCATGCTGTATTTGATCGGTCAAACAATCAATATCATGACGTTGGGAGGATTGGCCCTGGCCGTGGGTATTTTGGTTGATGATGCAACGGTAGAGATAGAGAATATCGAGCGCCAGCTACATTTTGGTAAAAGCCCTAAACAAGCCATACTTGATGGCGCGGCGGAGATCGCTACACCGGCCTTGGTCTCAACACTATGCATTTGTATTGTATTTGTGCCAATGTTCTTCCTTGAGGGGGTGGCTCATTATTTGTTTGTGCCTTTGGCTGAGGCGGTGGTATTTGCCATGTTGGCATCCTGGATATTGTCACGCACGTTGATACCGACATTAGTCATGTATTTAATGCAATACCGTGTTCATCAGGTTGATCATGAAAAGTCAATCAGTTTACTGCGACGTGTTCATCTGGTATTTGATAATGGCTTCGAGCGTATACGGCATCAATACGTCGTTTTGCTAGCTTATCTATTGCAGCGTAAATTGGTATTCGGTAGTATTTTTTTAATTTTCTCAATATTATCTCTGGCGATTTATCCTTTACTGGGGCGTGATTTCTTTCCAACTGTCGATGCGGGGCAAATGCGTTTGCATGTGCGAGCACCAGTTGGAACAAGGGTAGAAGAAATGCCAAATCTGATCGACAAGGTTGAGCAAGTGATTAAACGTATCATTCCAAAACAGGAGCTGACTTCGGTTATTGATATTATCGGTGGTCCATATACCCCATTTAATACGCTGTATAACAATAATGGTACTTTCGATGGCAGCGATACCGAAATTATGCTTTCATTGGAAAAAGGACATGCCCCAACCAATGAATATATGCGTCAATTACGTTCGGTGCTTCCAAGAGAATTTCCGGGTTTGGAGTTTTATTTCCAACCCTCTGATATGGTCAGCCAGACATTAAATTTTGGCCTTAGTGCACCGATTGATATTCAATTTACTGGCAATAACACGAAGGAAAATCTGAAATTAGTGAGCGAACTAGTCAATCAGATCAGGCAGGTGCCTGGTGTGGTGGATGCCAATATTTATCAGCGTTTTAATCGGCATACCAAATCATTGGAAATGAATCGTTCTGAACTTTTGCAAACGGGTTTAGTAGCTCGTGATGTTGCCCAGAATGCACTTATTTCTTTGAGTTCGAGCTTTCAGACTGCGCCGACTTATTGGTTGAATCCGGCAAATGGCAATGTATTAAGCGTCTCAGTGCAATCGCTTCAGCACGACATTGATAGTCTCGATGCCTTATTGCATATTCCGGTCAATGCTTCTTCCAGTGGCAATGGTCCTGGTAGCAACTTGCCACAATTACTTGGTGATGTCGTGCGTGTGAAGTCTACGACTGAGCAAGCCAATTTTTCACGTTATAACCTACAACCTGTTATTGATATTTATACCAGTGTGGATGGCCGCGATCTTGGTAGTACATATGCGGAAATTAATCAATTGATCGAAACAATTCGTGCCAAGCTGCCCAGAGGTTCGGATATCAACGTGCATGGCCAGGTGTTGACGATGCAGAGTGCCTTTTCCAGTCTTGGTGTTGGCCTCATCGTGGCTATCATATTGGTATATCTATTGATTGTGGTCAACTTTCAATCTTGGCTTGATGCCTTGATCATCATCACAGCTTTACCAGCTGCTTTGGCAGGTATTGCTTGGATTTTGTTTCTGACTGGAACGACGCTTAGTGTGCCAGCACTGACAGGTGCAATCATGACCATTGGTGTGGCTACTGCAAATAGTATTTTATTGGTTTCTTTTGCGCGCGAGCGCCTAGCGGCAGGTGTACCGGCAATTAGTGCTGTTTTAGAAGCTGGTTCAACTCGCTTGCGGCCGGTGATGATGACTGCCATGGCGATGATTGTCGGTATGTTACCAATGGCACTCGGGCTTGGTGAGGCCGGTGAGCAGAACGCACCATTAGGTAGAGCTGTGATTGGAGGGCTGGCTTTTGCTACCGTGTCTACTTTGATTTTCGTTCCATTGGTTTTTGCCGCTTTACGAAAAGCAAAGGGATCTTTCAGTCTACCAACATTGCATACCGAGCCAGGTACTGCAATACCTAATATAGTCAATACTGCCAATCTATGACGCTCCACATTCATTCCATTCCCACAGACATTCATCTGAATGACAACAATTTAAATTTATCCAAGCCTTCGAGTACGATTCGTCGAATGGGATTCATTGCCCTAGTTTTATTTTTGATTTTATTGATAGGAGCTGGTCTTCGAACTTACAGTAAAGTACGGGAAGCCAAATTATTGGCTGCACGTACAGCTGGAAATGCCATTCGTTCGGTACAGACCGTACAGGCCCGTTTAGGTGATCCAAAACGAAACATCACCTTGTCTGGTACGTTAAAAGGTCATGTAGAAGCACCAATTTATGCAAGGGCAAATGGCTATATTCAAGCTTGGTTTAAAGGAATTGGCGAGCCAGTCAAGAAGGGAGAGTTACTTGCAGTTATTGACGCACCTGAGTCTGAACAAGAGTTGCAACAGGCGCGAGCTAATGGTGATCAGATTCGGGCTCGACTTGAATTGGCACAATCGACATTGCACCGTTGGGAGGGGTTACGCCAACGAGATGCAGTATCTCAGCAAGAGCTTGATGAGCGTCGCGCGGCTGTCCAGCAGGCTCAAGCCGACCTGTCAGCGGCGGATGCGAATGTTAAAAGATTACAGCAATTACAAGAATTCAGACGAGTAACAGCACCGTTCTCCGGTATTGTTGTTAGACGAAATGTTGATGTAGGTGCTTTGATCGGTGCAGGAAATAATGGTACCAATCGTGAGTTATTTTATCTTGCTCAAATTGATCCCTTGCGTATTGATATTGCTGTACCACAAAATTATTCGAGTGCTGTTAATGTGGGTCAGGAGGTGAATGTTCAATTGCTTGAGCGTCCTGGAGCAACCTACAAAGGATCCATCGTCCGTACGGCTGGTGCAATTGATAGCACAACGAGATCAATGCAAATTGAGGTGAGTTTGCCAAATCCAGATGGTAAGTTATTACCTGGTTCTTACGTTGAGGTTAATTTACCTTTAACTAATCCAGGTAAAAATTTATTGGTTCCCGTCGCTGCGCTGCAGTTTCGTCAAGAAGGTCCCCGTGTTGCTGTCGTGAATGGTGAGGAACAAGGAGAGCAGCGTATTGCTATACATCAGGTCAAACTCGGACGAGATCTTGGTCGTTTTGTGGAGGTGTTAAATGGTGTTACTCCCAACGATCATATTGTGCTCAATCCACACGATGCTATAGAGGAGAGTGAGTTAGTCTATGCCCAAGCAGCGCCACCTGATAAGGTTGTCGATAAACCATCAGATAAACCACAAAAAGGTGCAAATCAATCCAATCGGCAATCTGTTGTCACTCCGGGTCCATCTTATTCGGGCAGGGTTGGTGTATGAAGCGAAATCAAACATATCCGATCTGCTTGTTAACATTGTTATTGGCAGGATGTGTTGCTGCACCAAATTATCAACACCCAGTAGCAGAAGTTCCGTTGAAGTGGCAGTCAGAATCTCCTTGGCGTGATGCCAATCCTCAGGATGCTTTACCTAAAGGTGCTTGGTGGAAAATATATGAAAATGAAACACTGAATAACTTGCAGCAACGGGCATTAGAGCATAACCAAACAGTGGCAATAGCACGTGCCAGACTTATTCAGATTCGGGCATTGGCACAATCGTCCGAAGCGAGTACTTTGCCACGTTTAGATTTTATCGGACGCACTGGACGTCAACAGCCTTCTGAGAACCGTGCTACCTATTCTGCCAATCCAGTAACAGCAATTCCCCAAAGTGAGCATGCTCTAAATTTGACTGTAAGTTATGAGCTTGATTTATTTGGGCGAGTGGCTAGTGATGTGGCAGCTTCTTTGGCGAATGCACAACAAGCACAATCTGAGCTAGAAAATACCTTATTGGTATTGAGTGCTGATCTGGCAACTTTGTATTTCAATTTATGTGCGACTGACACGGAAATTGATGTTGTACAAGAGGGGGTAGCTTTGCAGGAACGAGCAATTAGCCTACTTGTTGCTCGACATGAAGGTGGAATTTCTTCCGGTTTTGATCAGTCCCAACAGCAGGTTCAACTTGATGCCACTCGAACGCAATTGGCCTTGCTGAATCGTCAGCGACTACAGATTGAGCATGCTATTGCCACATTGCTAGGTACGCCAGCAAGTAATTTGCAATTAGCTACCAAACCGTTGCAGTCTTCAACAAGGCTGCCGGTTTTGCCGGTGCTACTACCTTCAGATATCCTTGAGCGCAGACCTGATGTCTCCTCGGCTGAGCGAGCGGTAGCAGCAGCTAATGCACAAATTGGCGTAGCACGTTCGGCAGCTTTTCCAAGCATTACATTAGGAGCTGGTACAGGTTTGCAAAGCCGTACGATTGAAAATTTATTGACTGCGTCAAGCTCATTATGGTCTTTTGGTTCAAGTATTGCCTATAACTTGTTTGATGGTGGTCGAAACAAAGCCTTGCTGCAGGCAAGTAAAGCGGCTCATGAGGCCTCTATTGCGAATTATCGGCAAACTGTATTACGTGCATTTCAAGAGGTTGAAGATGGCTTGGGTAGTCTGCAAGCCTTAGATAAGGCAAGACAGTACGCTCAAAGTTCGATTGTCAGCTCACAGCAGGTACTTGATATAGCGACGTATCGTTATCAGGGTGGCGCTGCCACCTATCTTGAGATTGTGACTGCCCAACAAAACATGTTGAACAATCAGCGTTTGGCAGCCCAATTACTGGGTCAACAATTGACTACCACCGCGTTTCTGGCAAAAGCGCTGGGTGGTAGCATAGAGACTAAATCTAATTAGTGGCAAAACAGTAGAACAGCCCTGCACCACCTGTTGCGACTAGATTTTCCTGCCCGCAGCCGCGACTTGGATGTGCTGAATTCCATGATGTGTTGCCACCACCGGTCCGGTCGAAGTGGCCAACCTGTGCAGATCCATCTGCGGCAGTACTGGTATAGTTTTTACAGGTGTGATCATTGCCATCAGCGAATGCGCGGCCATCTGGCTGCGAGCCAGTAAGAATGTCATGTTGATTTGGCGTGTCGCCAGCACCTTTAACTGGTTCGTTCTTTTCGGTCAATGCTGTGGTTCGACTTAGGTTGTTACCCAGTCTGGCGCCATCCAGCGTATCACCATGTAAATGTGCGACATCTTTGGCCACGATAACACCGCGTGCGTTATACCAGGGGCCTTGGCCGATACGATCTCTTGCATTAATGGCAGGTTGTCCATTTTGAGCCTGTGTGCTCAAGTAGGCTCGCCAGGTTTTTGTGCTGCCAATTGCATTTGCAAGGCTTTGGCAATGTTTATCTGCGCCTTCTAATCCACCTAAGTCAGCCCCTTTTCCAACACCTGTACTAGTAACAAAAAAACTGATTGGTGCTTGTGGCGGTTTCTCTGCTGCCGAGTTATTGGTGTTGCTATTTTGTTGCGCATAGGCAAATGAATTTGCTAGGGAAAAGATAAATACAGAGAGTTTCATCGCGATTTTCATGCTTACTTTTACTTTCCTGATGGTGAATGAGCACTAAGTGATTAATTGATGTCATGAAGCAATACATCACAGTTTAAGCCGTGATTTTCAAATTTATTGAGCAAGGTATTACACATTATTTTTAGCAGCTATTGTGCCTGTCAAATAGGTCACGCAACTCCCTCATACATTTATTCTGAGCTCTTTGACTGTTGCTTAATCAGCAGAGTGGTCGGGCATCTGTTGCTGATGCAGCAGGTGGCGTAACGATATTGCTTAAAAAAATTTAAATTTAAAAAATGAATTTGGATGGTGAAAAATGAACGATAGTAATTGGCTCATATTTCATAACCGAATTGATCATAAATTCTGAAAGAAATAATAAATCTTTTGAAGTTGGCATATTTCCTGCCTTGTCCAATAAATAGATATGGGAAATCAAAACTACAAAACATAGAAGTTGCGATACTTAAGGGTGGTCTTAAATGAAACGTAAAACTGCAGAGGATTTTGATCCTGAAGTCTTAAGGATTTTTGATCGTTATGTTCACGCAAAAATCTCACGGCGTGGCTTTCTTGAGGAGGTAAGCAAATACACAGTAGGTGGATTAACCGCGACTGCATTGTTAGCCGAGTTATCGCCAAGTTTCGCTGCACCCTTGGTGCTTGAGAGTGATTCTCGCGTTAAGGCTAGTTATGTGGAATATCCATCGCCAGACGGGTATGGCACATTGCGTGGTTATCTTGTGAAGCCAGAAAATGCCAAGGGGAGATTGCCAACTATCTTGGTGGTTCATGAGAATCGTGGATTAAATCCACATATTGAAGATATTGCCCGTCGTTTGGCGATAGATAACTTTATTGCATTTGCACCCGATGCGCTTTTCCCGCTGGGTGGCTATCCTGGTGATGAGGATAAGGCTCGTGAGTTATTTCAAAAACTGGATCAAAACAAAAGTCGAGCAGATTTTATTGCTGCAACCGGTATTCTTAAGAGATTGCCAGAAGGAAATGGCAAGGTAGGTGTGGTCGGTTTTTGTTATGGTGGTGGGATTGCCAATTTTTTGGCTACCAAAATTCCTGATCTGGCTGCCGCAGTGCCATTTTATGGGAGCCCTCCGTTATCTGAAGATGTTCCAAAAATAAAGTCACCCTTATTAATTCATCACGGTGAGAAGGACGAACGCTTGATAGCTAGTCTTCCAGCTTATGAGGCTGCCTTAAAGACCGCAAATGTAAATTATCAGGCTTTCATTTATGCGGGTGCTCAACACGGATTTAATAACGATACGACTCCACGTTATGACGAAATCTCGGCAAAGTTGGCATGGAAAAGAACCGTGGAATTCTTTGATAAAAACTTGCGTGTTTGAAATTTTTTAATTTAACTGAAGGAAGAAAAATGTCGAAGTATTTTAAGTCCCTGATGGCGGTAGTAATCATTAGTATTTCTGCAGGGGCTGTGGCACAGCAGGCGCCTAAACCAGAGGCTTTGATTAAGTGGCGTCAGTCTGTATTTCAGGTTGTGGCATGGAACAGTTCACGTATTAAGGCCAATGTCGAAGGCACTTATAACAAAGAAGATGTTCTGCGGGCTGCAAACACGATTGCTGCAATATCAAATTCTGGTTTAAGCGTTTTATTCGTGCCAGGAACTGAGCAAGGAAAAGGTTGGCACGATACAGCAGCCAAACCTGAATTGTTTAAGGACGAAAAAAAAGTTGCCGATTTATTTGGCAATTTTTCCAAGGAAGCCAATGAATTAGTCAAGGTCGCCTCCAATTCTGATGCGACTGCGGTGAAAGAGCAATTAGGCAAGCTTTCGAAGACTTGCAAAGCTTGCCATGATGATTACAAAGCGAAAGAGTAATTAATCATAATTTAAAAAGGCCGTTGCTATTGTCTGGCGGTGGTCTTTTGTATGGTAGGAAGTCAAGATGCAGTGATTTACTTGACGGTTTTTGGAGGAATAAGAATGCAATCTCAGTATGTATGGGATTTACCGATCCGAATTTTTCACTGGCTCCTTGCAGCCAGTATTCCTGCTGCCATTGTGACTGGCATGATCGGCGGTGATCTAATTGAATGGCACGGCCGTTTAGGATTGTTTATTCTTGGTTTAATTATTTTTCGTCTGATCTGGGGTGTGGTTGGTTCTCGCACTGCCAGGTTTGTGAATTTTGTTCGAGGACCAAGAGCAATATTGGACTATCTTCGTGGCGAGTGGCGTGGTATAGGACACAATCCGCTAGGAGCTTTGTCGGTGCTTGGTTTGCTGGCAATCATTTCGGCTCAAATCGGCACCGGTCTTTTTGCAAATGATGATATTACCTTTCAAGGTCCTTTGGCATATTTGATTGAGTCAGAATCCTCCAATCATATGCGTAGCCTTCATGCTTTATTAAAGTACGGCTTAATCGCAATGGTATCTTTGCATGTGGTGGCTATTATTTTCTACGTTCGATTCAAACGTGAAAATTTAGTACGCCCAATGTTGACTGGCCGAAAAGAAATCGATCCAAATTTGGTATCTCCTGAAATTACTCAAGGCAACCTAAGGCTCGTTAGAGTTGGGCGCAGCGCAATTTCTTTTATTGTTTCGGCAGCAATCTCATTAACAGTTGTTTATGTTGTTGCCAGTGGATTAGCACCTTCTGTGACTCAGTCATTATCTATTAAAGCACCGTTCTGGTAGCAAATAGACATTTAATCTTTGTAAGTCAATTTGGAGGATTCATGCATTTAATGAAATTCCCGTTAACGGGTCTGGTTTTCGTGTTTTCACTGACTGCACTACCTGCATGGTCAGTGACGTTGGAGTCTGCTGCTGATGCACTTGGTGTTGCTAAAATTAAGTCACTCGAATTTTCTGCCACCGGTCATTGGTTTCAGTTTGGGCAAGCACCCAGGCCAGGATTACCTTGGCCACGTTTTAATGTTAGTAGGTATACCGCTGATTTCAACTACGAAACGGCCACAGAGCGAGTACAAATCACGCGTAAGCAAGCAATTGAGCCAAAACGCTTAAGACCAACGCCTGTAGAGCAAAAAGTGGATCAATATGTCAGTGGTGGAAAAGCATGGAGCCTGGCACCACAAGTGGGTGCACCTCAAGATTCTCCACTCGTTGCGACCGCCCAGCCACTTGCTGTTGAAGAGCGTAATGCTGAAATTTGGTCTACACCTCAAGGTTTTATAAAAGCGGCACTTGCTAATCATGCAACCACCAAGTCTGGAAAAGATGGTATTACAGTTTCATTTTCAGTCGATGAAAAATTCCATTATGTTGGAATCATCAATCATAAGAATCAGGTAGAGAGAATTAAGACTTGGATTGATAATCCTGTGCTCGGTGACACGTTGGTTGAAACTGAGTATGCTAACTATAAAGATTTTAGTGGTATTGCATTTCCGACTTATCTTCTTAGAAAACAGGGTGGTCATCCTGTTTTAGAGTTAGCTGTATCTGAGGTTAAGCAGAATTCTGCTTCAGATATTGCTTTGCCAGAAAATGTTGCAAGCTTGCCTATACCTCCTGTAACAGTCACTTCAAACAAATTGGCTGAAGGTATCTACTATCTCACGGGCGGAACACATCACAGTGTCGCTATTGAGCAAAAAGATCATGTGGTGGTAGTCGAAGCGCCTTTGAACGAAGATCGATCTTTAGCAGTGATTGCCAAAATTAAAGAAATCATTCCAGCCAAGCCAATCAAGTATTTGGTGAATACCCATGTCCATTTCGATCATTCTGGCGGTTTGCGTACTTATGTTGATGAAGGCACCACTATTGTCACTCAAAGATTGAATCAACCCTACTATCAGAAGGCGTGGGTAACACCTCACTCCATTAATCCTGATCGTCTCGCTAAGTCAAAGCTAACCGCACACTATGATACTTTTACTGGTAAAAAAATCTTGTCTGATGGTAAGCGTACCATTGAAATTCATGAGATAGCTGGCAATGGACATAATGATGCCTTTTCCTTAGTTTATCTTCCTGCAGAGAAAATTTTGGTAGAGGCGGATGCATTCACGCCAACGGCCGTTAATGCCCCTTTACCAACATCACCTAATCCTTATTCTGTCAATCTATATCAGAATATTCAAAAGCTCAATTTGCAGGTTGAACAAATTGCACCGTTGCATGGCCGTGTTGTGAGTCTCAATGATTTGCGTGCTGCGATTGGCCAGTAATAAATTATCAATTAAAAAAATAGAAACCCTGCTTAACAAGTTGGGTTTCTATTACTTTTTCTATCTAACACAAGTTCGCTAGCCTAAGAAAATTTGCATTGGATAACGTCTCCCTGTGCTAATGCAAAACCTTGGTCAGTATTCACATACTTGTTTCTGTCAGCGTTCGGCTTACGGTTCTCGCCCACATCATTCTTGAAAATTACGCTGTTGATTTCTATTCAGGTAATTGCTGCAGTGTCAGCAACACTGTTTTTACTTATGCAGTGACTAATTGTATTTGTTAATAACTAGAAAAATTATTTAATTAAAACAATGAGATAGTGGTAATTTTTCTTAAAAAAAACTGGTATGGATTGTGCTGATATGGCTCTGTCGGTAGCCTTATTTTGGAGGCTAAAAGAGCAGATTTTAAATTTCCGGAGTGATTTAATGAAAATAAGAGCCATATATCTTGCCGTGATACTGGCGTTTACATCGGCGGCTGTTGTCGAAGCATTTGCCGATGATGCCAAACCTGCTGCAGTAGATGCTAATACTGCTCAGTTACCGGCGGTCAAAGCCTGGTCACCTTATCAAGTGATCAAAGCGCCAACTGAACCGTCTGTTAAGCAGAAGAAATGGGTGCGTACGCCTGTTGATGCATTTATTCTTGAAAAATTGGAAGCTAAGGGTGTTGCGCCTTCCCCTGAAGCCGATCGGGCGACCTTTATTCGTCGCGCAACTTTAGATGCCTGGGGTCTATTGCCAACGCCAGAGGAAGTAAAAGTATTTGAAAGCGATCGCTCTCCTAACGCTTATGAGAAGTTGGTAGATCGCCTGCTTTCCTCTCATCATTTCGGTGAGCGGCAGGCGCGCCGTTGGCTTGATCTGGCGCGTTATGCGGACAGCTCCGGGTTTCAAAATGATCAGACTCGGCCTAACAATTGGCGCTATCGTGATTATGTGATTAATGCATTTAATCAGGACAAGCCATACAACCGTTTTATTCAAGAGCAAGTGGCAGGTGATGAATTATTTCCAGATAGTCAGGAAGCTAAAATTGCAACGGGGTTTTTAGCGGGTTATCCTGATAATGCTAACTCACGTGATTTGGTTCAACGTAAATATCAAATTGCAACCGATATGACGGACCAGGTTGGTGAGGTATTCTTGGCTTCCACGGTTGGCTGTGCGCGTTGCCATAATCATAAGTCGGATAAAGTCAGCCAGAAAGAATATTTCCAGCTTCAGGCTTTTTTTGCAAATACCAGTTTTGATGAGTCTGTGCCTTTGACTAAAGGTACTGAGACCGAGTTTGATGCAGAATATCAAAAGGCTCAGTCAGCTTATAACCAGGCAACCAAAGATATTCGTGATAAGCAAAAAGCAATTCTTGATAGTGTTCGAGAAGTGGGACGCAAGTATCACAATGAGCGTTATTTGACTGATAGCCGTGACGCTATTTTCAAACCAGAGTCTGAATGGAATGCGCTAGATCGTTGGGTTAATTTCCGTTTAAAAACTGTTGCATCCGATCAGGACATTGTTGCTTATTTGCGCGAAACTGGCCAAGAAAAAGATCGCAAGGATTATGATCCAGCCAATGCGGAAAAGTTAAAGGCATATCAGCAATTGGCTGAACAACTGAAAAAGTTTGACAATATCAAACCCGTTAGAGGTTCAAAATGGTTGACTGCAGCGACTGAGTTAGGTCATACAGAATCCCCACCTACATTTGTTCGCTTTACCGGTATTCATGAGCGCCCAACTGAAGAAGTCCAGCCTGCAATTCCCGCATTGTGGACTGGTAAAAATCAACCACAAATTACACCGACAACAACTTCTTCAGGTCGTCGCTCAGCACTGGCTAACTGGCTCGCCGATGCCAATAATCCCTTGACCGCTCGCGTTTACGCGAATCGTGTTTGGGCACAATATTTTGATAAAGGCATCATTCCTACGATTGCTGATTTTGGGCGGGCAGGTCAAAAACCAACCAATCCAGAATTGTTGGATTATCTTGCTACTGACTTTGTCAACAAGGGTTGGAGTATTAAACAACTGCATCGTCAAATTCTGCTGTCCAGCGTTTATCGTCAATCTTCAAATCAACGTGATGATGTTGCCAAACTCGATCCAGAAAACAAGCTGTTGGCTGTTTATCCACGTAAACGTCTTGAGGCCGAAGAAATTCGCGATTCATTACTTTATGCTTCCGGATTGTTGGTTGACAAAATAGGTGGTCCAGCGGTCTATCCGCCAATCATCAAAGTCAGCAATGATATTGGCAAGTCGCAAGACTTTAACGGGAATCGGGCATGGGCTGTGTCAGAGGACAAAAATGACTGGTACCGTCGCAGTATTTATATTTTCAATCGACGTAGTTTTCCATATCCAGTGACGCAAAACTTTGATCCAGCTGATCCAAGCAAACCTCATCACAAACGCGATGTCACCACTACACCATTACAAGCTTTAACACTCTTTAATAGTGATGTTGTATTTGAATGGTCTCAAGCTTTGGCTGGTCGAGTAATTAATGAGGCGGGCCCAGATGAGTCCGCACAACTGAGTAAACTCTATCAAATATTGTTTGCACGTGAGCCTAATAAGACTGAACGGGCTGCATTGAAAGAGTTTTTGGCTAATGAGCAAATCATCATTAAACAAAAAGCTGCTACAGGCAAGTTTGAGGTGGCAGTTCCTGAGGGATTGAAGGATACCAAAAATTTTGATCCGGTTAAGTCAGCTGCATTTGTTGATTTGGTTCATACCGTGGCCAACTCTAACGATTTTGCCTACCGTTTTTAATCTAATGACCTATTCATTTACGAAATAAGGATACGACTATGAGTATTGATTCACGCCGTGATTTTCTGCGTAACGCATGCATGGGTATTGGCGGCGCGGCATTGGGTGGCCTTGTACCTGGAATAGGTGGCCTTTCAGCAGCAACTGCTGCAGAACTCATTGACCCACTTGCGCCAAAAGCACCTCATTTTCCTGCAAAAATTAAATCCGTTATTTGGTTGCATCAAAATGGCGCACCAAGTACTTTAGATCTTTATGACTACAAACCGGATTTGGTTAAATTGGCTGGTCAGGAAGTGCCATCATCATTTTTGAAAGGCATCAAGACTAGTACGCAAGGTGGTGTTGGAAAATTATTTGCATCAAATCGTACATGGAAGCAATACGGTGAAAGTGGTGCCTGGTTTTCAGATTTATTACCCAACTTGGCGCAACATGCCGATAAAATGACTTTTATCAAATCGAGCACAACAGTTGGCGCCACGCATGATATCTCGATTCTGAAACTCAATACGGGTGATCTTAATCCCGGTCGTCCATCGCTGGGTGCTTGGGTAACCTACGCACTGGGTTCAGCCAATAAGGATTTGCCACCCTATGTGGTAATGTATAACGGTGACCGTGAACCGCAAGCTGGTTCGGTAAACTGGAGTGCCGGCTTCTTACCTGCTGTGTATCAAGGAACCGCATTCCGCCCGGGTGCCTCTCCAATTCTCTATCTCGATCGTCCTGATGTTCGAACTGCTCAGCAGCAGCGTACTTCACTTGATTTGCTAAAGCGTTTGAATTCCATTGGTGCGGAGCGTTATTCGGCTGATACAGAATTGCGAGCCAGGATACAGTCATACGAACTCGCGGATCGCATGCAAGCTGCAGCGCCTGCGGCTGTAGACATCAGTAAAGAGAGTGATATAACAAAAGAAATGTATGGACTAAACGATAAGACTAGTCAGAGCTACGGTGAGGTCTTACTGCGCGCACGTCGACTCGTTGAAAATGGCGTACGATTTATCCAGGTTGTATCAGGCTTTCCTGAGGGAGCTGATATTGATAGACAAAGCTGGGATGCACATAATGATTTGGAGAAGAATCATGGCCTGATGGCCCAAATGGTTGACAAGCCAATTGCTGGTTTGTTGGCAGACTTGAAATCACGAGGTTTGCTTGATTCAACACTGGTAGTTTGGACATCTGAATTTGGTCGCACTTCATACGGTCAAAGTGGAAATGGTCGCGATCATAACCCTTGGGGCTATACCCAGTGGCTTGCTGGCGGTGGATTGAAAGCAGGGTTCACTTATGGACAGACTGATGAAATTGGTCTTCAGGTCGCTGATAAGGATACAGCAGTAGACACTTACGATCTGCAAGCAACGGTTCTTCAATTATTGGGTTTGGATCATTTAAAAACAACCTTCCTCAATAATGGTCGCTCTGAGCGTCCAACCGTTGTATACGGAAAAGTAATCAAGGATATCCTTATTTAAGGCAGCCTAAATAGGAATGTTGCAGGAATAACTTAACAAGTGCCTGCAACATTTTTTTATTGTTTTGCAGCCACGGTTTATATGCGCAAGAGATTTATTATTATCGGTTTTTTGGTTTTTTTGGTTGGTAATGTATGGTCAGCTGAAACCGATTTGGATACAGACTTAATGCAGGCGATTGAGGATGAAAATAAAAGTCTTGGATCAAATTTGGCATTAAAAGATGGTAAGTCTTCAACAGCGAATGTTAAAGAACTTGAAAGTATGTTCATCAAGGTTGAAGCTTATTTTGTTGCTAAGGGGGATGCACAAGATGCGGTTTCTCTCTCCAAGAAAAGTATGGAATTAACGGCAGAAATTGCAAAAGCAATCACTGCTAAAGACTTTGATTCGGCAATTAATTCCGCAACGACACTATCAAGAACCTGCAAGACATGTCATAACTTCTATAAAAAATCCTAAGAAAGACTAGTATGAAATATATTTGTAGCACTATTTTTATGCTGACTACCTTTGTGAATGCTTCGTTCGGAGCTTTAAACGAGGGTGATATTGCACCCGACTTTAAAACAGAAGCCTCCGTAGCAGGTAAGGCGTTTTCCTATTCTCTTAAAGAATCCATAAAAAAAGGTCCAGTGGTTGTCTATTTTTATCCGGCAGTTTATACCGGTGGATGTAATATTCAAGCCCACACTTTTGCCATTAATTATGAAAAGTTTGCCGCAGCAGGTGCTACGGTTGTTGGTGTCTCATTAGATAATATTGCCAGGTTAAATGAGTTTTCTGCGGATCCAGAGTATTGTGCAGGTAAGGTGGCGGTAGCATCAGATGTAGATGGAAAAATAGCTAAATCTTATGATTTGAAAATCAGAGATGTGGTGCCAGGTAAAAAAGATACGCGCGGAGCAGATCTTAATCATGGATTTGCCGAACGGACAACATTTGTTGTTAACAAAGACGGGAGAATAGCCGCTACTGTGGGAGGTGTTGCGCCAGATGTTAATGTGGAAAAGGCGCTTGAAGTGGTACAACAGTTATCTAGTAAATAACATAATTACGATTAATGAGCACAAAGGTGGCTCATTAATTGTAATGGGTAAATTGTGGCTCGCAGTGCAAATTCAGTATTACATCGTAGAAATGAAATGCGATAAGGCTTCAATTTCTTCTTCAGTCAATGCTTGACTAACTTTGTTCATTATGCGATCTGGACTGTTTGATCTGGTACCTAAACGCCAGTTCAGTAATTGTTCTCTTAAATAATACATTTGTTGCCCTCCAATCATTGGGTAGACCTGTTCCGATGAACGGATTCCTTGACCATTATTTCCGTGACAAAGGCTGCAAGCAATAATATTCCGAGTCTTATCTCCATTGAAATAGAGATCTTTTGCAACTTTATTTTCAAGAGTATTTTTTTCTTTATTTTTCTGTTTACTTGAAAAATAAATGGCTACATCAATCATATCCTGATCATCAATTACTGCAGCAATATTATTCATGAATGGCGCTCTGCGTTCACCAGTCCTAAAATTCTGAATTTGTTTGATGATATATTCCGGGTATTGACCGGCAAGATTTGGATATCCAGAAGAAGTGCCAATACCTTTCTCTCCATGGCATTCAAAACAATTATGCGCAAGCGATTTTTCTTTTCCTTTTTCGATGCTGCCGTTGTATTTACTTGGTATGGGAAATTCTGTGTTCTTATCTGCGGCTAAAGTAGGAGATATTGAGAAAATAATAAAAAGATAAATAATGGTATTGATATATTTTTGAATAAACAATTCATTTCCTGCCAAATCATATTAAAAGCGTTTTTTATCCAAGACTAGCAAGTCTTTTCGGATGTCATCCATATTTAGGCGGCCAAGGTAAGTTTTTTTAATGACACCTTTCCGGTCAATCAGTAGGGTATACGGTAGTACACCAGATTGATTTCCTAATTCACTGAGCAGACCTTGCTCAGAAATATCTGTCATATAAATTGGATAGTGAATATCGTATTTTTTTGCAAATTCGATAATTTTGTCTTGATTGTCAATGGCAATGCCGATGATTTGAATCGTCTGTGCAGACAGCTCATTTTGTAGTGCAGATAATTCAGGCATTTCCTTGATGCATGCTGAACACCAAGTTGCCCAAAAGTTGACCAACAGCGTTTTTCCCTTGAAAGATTCAAGCTTGAATGTTTGTCTATTGGTATTCAGCATGTTCCTGGAAAAAAAATTAGTAGTACTAATTTCATTGGGAATGACTGCATATTTCGACTTCGCAACGCAGAGTCCGGATGTCATAACAACAATCGAAAATAAAGTCACTGCAATTGATTTTAAGAATCTTGATCGATACATGATTTAAGTTTTTAGCAGTTTTAAATTTATTCAGATTAGTTTGTTTTTGTACAAATTTATAGAAAATGATGGCAGCGCAGATATTGATGGAAAATGAATATCAACTTACTTAAGTTTCGTTAAGTATAAAAATGAAACATCTTTGAGTTTATCGATTTTCCCGATTATTTGGAAAGAATGTCTTTTAATATGTAAATCGGAAATACGCTTATTACTAAGATTGTTGGCAAAATTATTAAATTGCATAAGCATAAGTATTTTCATTCGATTACTTGTTAAGTGGATGTTGCTATATTAGCCATGAATAGCGATTATCTTCAAATTTATTGGATTTAAGATAAATTATTGATTTATTAATTTTAATGTGATTAAAGCGTGTTATTGGAAGCCATTCAGTTAGCCTGTTCTTATAGTGATATACCTCTATTTGAAAATATTAATTTAAAAATCGGACCGGGTGAGGCACTGCGTGTTTGTGGCGAAAATGGAAGTGGTAAAACTAGTTTGCTAAGAATACTTTGTGGTTTAACGAAGCCAATTGAAGGGATAGTTAAATGGAATGGTCAGGATATTAGAGATGCTAATTATGAGTTCAATCAAGGCTTGATATATATAGGTCATGCGAATGCCCTCAAAGGGGATCTAACTGCTTGCGAAAATATTTTATTTGGTTCGGCACTTACTGGTGACGTGGTTTCCATAAAAGAGGCTTATCGCGTGTTACATCTTGTGGGGCTGAGTACTGTGGCAGATTACCCCATAAAAATCTTGTCTCAAGGTCAATGCAAGAGGGTTGCGCAAGCAAAGTTGCGTCTACCTGAAATGCGATCACTCTGGATTCTGGATGAACCATTTACTGCATTGGATAAACGTGCAGTCACCGATTTAATTGATGTTATGAATAACCATCTAAAAAATGGTGGCATGTTGATCTACACAACACATCAAGAGATTGAGTTAATCGCGCAACATTCGCTTGTACTCAATATAGATAGTGCGTCTATATGCTAAAAACCTTGCGGGTCGTAATTTGGCGAGATTTATTATTAATATTTCGATGTCGCTCAGATGCTTTAAATAGTTTGTTTTTTTTTGTTATTGCAGTGGCTCTCTTTCCACTTGGTATCGGACCTGAATTTGCATTGTTGCGCACCATAGCACCAAGCGTTATCTGGGTGGCGGCATTGTTTGCATCCATGTTGGCTTTAAACCGTCTATTTGTGTTCGACCATGCCGATGGAACACTGGAGCAAAGTGTTTTGTCATCCGAGTCGTTGTCTTTGATTGTGTTTGGGAAAATCATCGCTCATTGGTTGGCATCAGGTTTGCCCCTGCTAATAGTGACACCACTCTTGGCGGCAGAGTTTGATCTTGATGTCGACTGTATTGCCGTGCTGATGATTAGTCTGTTACTTGGGACACCAGTCCTTAGTTTAATTGGATCCATTGGTGCGGCATTGACTTTGGGTACTCGTAATAGCAATGTATTGGTGTCATTACTGGTCTTGCCACTCTATATTCCAACCCTGATTTTTGGAGCAGGGGCTGTTGGTGCACAGGCGTCGGGACTAGCTATCAATGGACATCTGATGTTGCTTGGCGGTATGTTATGCATGGCGTTGTCATTGGCGCCATGGGTAACTGCTGCCGCATTAAGAATAGCAGTGGAATAAACCGATTGTGAAAGTTATTGAAGATTATTCATGCAATTAAATATCAGAAATTACCCATATAAAAATGAAAAATTGAAGCAGCGTATTCGCTGGTTCAAATATGCGGCTCCATCGGTTTTTTTTTCTTTATCCGGTAGATTGATTCCAATACTTTATGTGGTTAGCTTTTTTCTTTGTACGGCAGGTTTATATATTGGATTTTTTATTGCGCCAACCGACCACCAACAGGGAGAGGCCTACCGCATCATATTTTTTCATGTGCCCGCAGCATGGATGTCGATGGTGATTTATCTGGCTATGGCTTTCTGGGCGGGTATTGGATTAGTGACTAATGTTCGTCTTGCCGCGATGTTGGCAACGGCATCGGCACCGACAGGGGCGATGTTTACGATATTGGCATTATGGACTGGAGCACTGTGGGGAAAACCGACCTGGGGAACTTGGTGGGTTTGGGATGCCCGATTGACGTCGGAATTGATTTTGTTATTTCTCTATCTTGGTTTTATTGCCTTGCAGTCGGGAGTGGACGATCCGCGTCGTGCCGATAGAGCTGGTGCAATACTGGCGCTGGTTGGTGTCGTCAATGTACCAATTATCTATTTCTCAGTGAAGTGGTGGAGTACTTTACATCAAGGTGCTTCTGTTAGTGTGAGCAATGGCTCCAGCATGGCAAGCACGATGCTTTATGGCATGTTGATTACTACCTTTGGATTCTGGTCATACAGCATTGCGATTATTTTTAAGCGTGTACGTTGTATCGTGCTTGAGCGTGAACGACATACTGATTGGGTAAAAGAAATGGTGCTGTTGGAGACTTAGCATGATATGGCAAAGTTGGCGTGATTTTTTAGCCATGGGAGGCTATGGTTTATACGTTTGGGGGTCAGCGCTAGGTGCTTTTCTATTGATGATTGGTGAAGTCATCGGTGTGACTTTTCGGCGACGTTCACTGTTGCGCAAGCTGCATCAACAGATAAAAGCCAGACAGATAGCCGAAAGAAAACCATGAAAACTCGGCATAAGCGTTTAATTTTAATTGGATCTAGTTTAGCTGCCTTGGCATTTGCTACTTGGTTGATTCTTAGCGCATTTCAAAAAAATTTGATCTTTTTCTTTACGCCAACACAAGTACTTAAGGGGGAATCTCCTAAAAATCGAACTTTTCGCCTTGGTGGCATGGTTGAGCTTCATAGCCTACAACGCCAAGCCGATGGTGTTGGCGTTACTTTTATAGTGACGGACACGGTGGAGCATATATCTGTGATGTATCAAGGTATTCTTCCCGATTTATTCAAGGAAGGTAAGGGCGTAGTTTCCCAGGGAAAGTTACGAGAAGATGGTGTTTTTTGGGCAGACGAAGTCCTCGCCAAACATGATGAAAATTACATGCCACCTGATGCCGCATACGCCATTCGATCAGCACGAGATGTCAAATCGAATTCTAGAAATGGATCTCAAGAAAAAGTTGATTTTCTTGATAGAGAAAAAGAGGCGAAGCGATGATTCCTGAGTTAGGTATTTTCTCGCTGATTCTTGCCTTATGTCTGGCCGTTGTGCAAGGTATTTTGCCAATTGCTGGGGCATTGCGTGGTAACCCATCTTGGATATTGCTGGCTAGACCTGCGGCGTTTGGTCAAAGCTTATTCGTACTTCTGGCATTTACTTGTTTGGCATATTCTTTTGTTAATAATGATTTTTCAATTGTGTATGTTGCAGCTAATTCAAATTCAAACTTGCCAGCGGTTTATCGATTTGCCGGTACATGGGGAGGGCACGAAGGCTCGCTATTATTATGGACACTTATGTTGGCATTTTGGACCAGTGCGGTTGCCAAATTCAGTCAACAACTTCCAGAAGAAATGGTGGCTCAAGTTTTGGGTGTGATGGGGCTTATCAGTGTTGGTTTTTTAAGTTTCATGTTGTTTACTTCCAATCCATTTCAACGCCTTTTGCCTGGAGCAGCCGATGGGCGCGATCTAAATCCGTTACTGCAGGATTTTGGCATGATCGTTCATCCTCCTTTGTTATATATGGGTTATGTTGGTTTTTCGGTGGCTTTCTCGTTTGCTATTGCTGCATTAATTAGCGGTAAGCTCGATTCGACATGGGCCCGTTGGTCCAGGCCATGGACATTGATGGCTTGGATGTTCATGACACTGGGAATTTTTCTGGGCAGCTTTTGGGCCTACTATGAATTGGGCTGGGGCGGCTGGTGGTTTTGGGATGCCGTGGAAAATGCTTCTTTGATGCCATGGTTGGTTGGTACGGCATTGATTCATTCGTTAGTTGTAACTGAAAAGCGTGGTAGTTTCAGAAACTGGACCGTACTACTGGCAATCATGGCATTTTCACTGTCATTACTAGGTACATTTCTAGTTCGTTCAGGCGTGTTGACTTCGGTACATGCGTTCGCTACTGATCCCAGGCGTGGTTTGTTTATTCTCGTTTTTTTGACAATAGTCATTGGTGGATCACTCCTGCTTTTTGCTTGGCGTGCCCCCCAGATTGGTATGGGTGGGCGCTTCAATATATTCTCTCGGGAATCTATGTTGCTGCTTAATAATGTGTTACTCGTTGTTGTGGCAGGAACGATTTTATTGGGTACGCTTTACCCATTGTTTCTAGATGCACTTAATCTGGGAAAAATCTCTGTTGGCCCCCCATATTTTGAAGCGGTCTTTGTGCCACTGATGCTGCCTGTACTTTTACTGTTAGCGGTAGGTCCATATATGCGCTGGAAAGAGTCTAGCCTGAATGTTGTAATGAGGGAAATTTTTTGGGTAGTTGTTGGAACGCTATTCATAGTAATTATTGCCCTGATACTCTTTAGGGTTTCAGCACTCGTTGCAGTTGGACTCGGTACTGCATTATGGATACTCCTTGCTACGATTCGGCATCTCTTATTACGGCTTCGTCATGTTACGTCAGTCGTATCTTTGTCAGAAAAATTGACCAGTCTTTCGTTTAGCTACTGGGGTATGCTGATCGCTCATACAGGAATTGCGATATTCATTATCGGCGTGACTCTGGTTAAGGGATTCGAAGTTGCAGAGGATAAACGCATGAATATCGGTGGGAGTTCCTCGGTTGGAGGATATGTTTATCACTTCAAGGAAGTAAACAAAATAGCCGGCCCAAACTACATATCCATGCAGGCTATCTTTGATGTCACAAAAGATGAAAAATCAGTCACAACGCTCATACCTGAAAAACGTTTTTTTACCGTTCAAGAAATGCCTATGACTGAGGCAGCAATAGATAGGGGTTTCACGCGTGACTTGTATATTGCATTAGGAGAACAGTTAGGTGAGTCTACCTGGGTCGTTCGTATACAGCACAAGCCATTTGTCAGCTGGATATGGTCTGGCTGCCTCATTATGGCATTAGGTGGTTTATTTGCTGCGTTTGATAGACGCTATCGTGTGGGATCAAGAAAACAGGTTATGACAAACCCAGAAAATGAGATTGATAGTCGTTATCTGAGTAGCCACGCAAGCTAAGGTGTCGTAATGAAGCGATTTATTTTTCCGTTATTTTTCTTTGTGATTCTGATCGTATTTCTTGGCATTGGATTACATTTGAAACCAGCTGAAGTTCCTTCAGCTTTGATTGGTAAGCCAGTACCTGAATTCAAATTAACTCGGTTGCAAGAACCGGATAAATTGATTTCAACTCAGGATTTGTCAGGCCAGGTCTGGTTGCTTAATGTCTGGGCATCATGGTGTACCGCTTGTCGCGAAGAACATGCGGCACTATTGGCATTTTCCAGATCGGCGTCAGTTTTAATAATTGGCCTTGACTATAAGGACAAACGCCAAGATGCAATAGCATGGCTGAATAGACTTGGTAATCCTTACTTCATTTCAGCTTTTGATGAAGAAGGTCGGGTGGGGATCGATTTTGGTGTGTATGGTGTACCAGAAACCTTTGTGATCGACAAGCGTGGCATGATCCGACTTAAATTGATTGGACCTGTGACACAAACAGTCATAGCGGAAAAATTATTGCCTTTGCTTAAGGAGCTTAACGATGCCTAAGTGCCGAACAGCTTGCTTTAGTTTTTTTATGTTCTTTCTAATATGGGCTTCTACTGTCGTCGCGCAACCAGCCTCTTTTGAGGCCAATCAGGTCGCGCTTGAAAAACATGTGATGATCCTTGCACAAGAACTGCGCTGCCTGGTTTGTCAGAATCAGACCATTGCTGATTCCAATGCTGATTTGGCAATTGATTTACGCAACCAGATTCGTGAGCAATTGGTTAAAGGTATGAGTGATCAGCAAGTCATGGATTTCATGGTGCAACGCTATGGTGACTTCATACTATATCGCCCACCAGTCAAGTCGACAACGTGGATTTTATGGTTTGGGCCATTGGTGCTGTTTATTGGTGGCATTCTATTTCTGCTCATTAAGCTGAGAAGACAGACAAGTGCCACCAGCCCATATGAAATCTCGGAGTCCGATCTGCGTCACGCAGAGGCCTTATTGCTTTCAGATTCAAAAAATGGAGAATCCATTTGATTGTCTTTTTGACTCTAGCAGGACTGCTATCCTCATTGGCGTTATTTTGTATCTTGCCATCGTTATTGGGTTACGCCAAAGGCAAGTCCGTCTCGGTATCTCAGGGCTCAGTGAATTTGCTGGTATTGCGCGATCAACGACAAGAGCTGGATAGGGATTTAGTTAATGGAGTCATTGATGCAGGGGCATATCAAATAGCTCGCAATGAACTGACACTTAGAACGGCAGAGAATTTGCATAATGAGGGCTTATCATTTTCGGCTCGTAAAAGCTCGGTTATCCAGGGTGTTGTTATTGGTGCATTATTCATAGCTACTGCCGGAATGCTATATACCTTATTAGGCACGCCAAGTGGAATTAGACCAGTGTTTGCCGACGTATCAGGTGAGGCATCTGATCAGCTGACAATACAACAAGCTGGCGCCATGGTAGAACAACTTGCTCGACAGATGGCATCGCAACCTGATAATGCGAAGGGATGGTTATTGTTGGCACGTTCATATACCGCAATGGCACGTTATGCTGATGCCAGTAAAGCTTATGCACATTTATTAAGCCAATTTTCGAATGATGCGCAATTACTCAATGCACAATTCTTTACCGATTATGCTGATGTGCTTGCTATGCAGCAGGGTAAAAGTCTTTATGGTGAGCCTGAGATGCTCCTTAAGCGAGCCCTGGTCATTGATCCTCGGAATCTGAATGCATTGGTCTTGCTAGGCAGCGCCAACTTTGAGCGTGGTGACTATCAAGAGGCGATTACAATTTGGAAGAAAGTGCTTAATCAAGTACCGGCTGATTCTGACATAGTTCAGATCGTACTTAGTAATCTTGAGACGGCTCAGGCACGCCTTGCAGAAAAATCGACGTTGGCAGGTGAGTCAACCAATCAGTTGTCATCATCGGCGAATGATTCGCCTAACTTACAGAAATCAGTACCCGGAGCCCAATTATCTGGCGTGGTCGAGTTAGATCCATCATTGCGTTCACAAGTAGCAGATTCTGATACCGTTTATATATTTGCACGTGCCGTCAATGGACCACGGTTTCCACTGGTTGTATTGCGTAAGCAAGTTAAGGATCTACCATTCAGCTTTGTGCTGAATGATTCGATGAGGATGACGCCGAATGTGAGTTTATCCAAATATCCAGCATTAATCGTGGGCGCGCGTATTTCAAAAAGTGGTAGTGCAATGCCGGAAAAAGGGGATTTGGAGGGGGTAACCTCAACTATCTCGCCAGACGCTAGCAATCTGCGCATTAGAATCAGTTCGCGGCGAGATTGAACATGGTTGATTAGCTTAATTTTGATAAGCATCAATCTGGCGCATCCTGGTGGTACTTCTGATTTGCACAGGATGGCCGTCAATAAATCAACTCTCGTTCTACCGTGTACGGATAGAACGAGAATGGATTTATTTTTGATGTTGATCAAAAATTGGGCGTTGACCACCCTGAAGCCGACGAATCGCCGCAACCAGAGCGTCAATATCAGCACAATTATTGTAGACCGCCAATGAGGGTCTGACCGTGGTTTCAAGACCAAAGCGTCGCAGGATAGGCTGGGCGCAATGATGCCCAGAACGTACCGCAATACCTTCCTGATTGAGTGCTGAGCCAACTTCTTCTGTACGAAAACCCGGCAAGATGAATGACAGCACACCAGCCTTATCTGGTGCAGTACCAATCAGTTTTAAGCCAGGAATATCGGATAGATGTTTGGTCGCATATTGCAGTAGCTGATGTTCATACCATGCAATATTATCAATCCCGATCTTCATGACATAATCGAGTGCGGCACCTAAACCGACCGCATCAGCAATATTGCCGGTGCCAGCTTCAAAGCGTCCTGGGGCTTGATGGTAGATGGTCTTTTCAAAAGTCACATCAACAATCATATTGCCACCGCCTTGCCATGGTTGGGTAGCATTGAGCAAATCTTCACGGCCATAGAGTGCGCCAATCCCGGTGGGTCCAAATACCTTATGTCCAGAAAAGACAAACCAATCACAATTGAGTGCCTGTACATCAGCACGCATATGCGAGACCGACTGTGCACCATCCAGTAAAACTTTGGCACCATGACGATGTGCCATTTCAATCATCTGTTTAGCCGGAGTAATGGTACCCAATGCATTGGAGACTTGTGTAAATGAAACCAGTTTCGTACGTGGGGAAAGCAGTTTCTCGTAAGCCTCAAGAATCACTTGGCCATTATCATCAACTGGTGCAACACGCAGATACGCACCTTTCTCGGCACATAACATTTGCCAAGGAACAATATTGGCATGATGTTCTAACCAGGTGATGATGATTTCGTCACCCGCCTTGATATGTTGACGCCCCCAGCTTTGTGCGACCAGATTGATTGCCTCTGTGGTACCTCGCACAAAAACGATTTCATTCACTGAACCAGCGTTGATAAACCGTTTTACAGTTTCACGAGCTCCTTCATAAGCGTCGGTAGCACGGGCAGCAAGTTCATGTGCAGCACGATGAATATTAGAGTTTTCATGCTCATAAAAGTAACTGACTCTATCAATGACTGATTGAGGCTTTTGTGTTGTGGCAGCATTGTCCAACCAAACTAACGACCTGCCATTGACCTTTTCCTTTAGAATGGGAAAGTCACCACGAATGGCGTGAAAATCCAACTCAGGGCCACTTGATCTGGTTGTGGGTAATGCCTGATGTTTATGAGCTTCTTGCCACGTGGGGACCTGAACAGATCGCTGGGTGGAAACACCAATTGAATTAGCCGGTAGTTTGGATGGGTCGAGAAAGTAATAATTGGATGTTGAATTGTTAATCCGACTACTTGCCGATGGAGGCAAACCCACTCTGTTATGTGGTGCGCTCAAGGTGTGCTGGCTGAACAAGGCAGTTAGCACTTCCTGATAGGGCAGCTCAGGTATTGTGGCTGGTATGAGGGAAGATTGTTCCGCTGTCGCCGAAGCATCTTGGATCACTGTACTTGCCGCAACAGCGGGGATAGCCTGAGACGACACATTTGGCAAGTTTGCCAAACCCAATGGTGCGCTACCAAGTGATAAACCAATACCGCCCCCACTGACAGGCGTACTAGGTGCTACATTAAATAACTCACTGGCGATTTTACTGAGCGTCGCTTCATCGGGCAGGCCCGTCAGTAAAGCAGGATCCAGTGCCAATGCGTCTGACCAAGCCCCCTCAGTTGGCGACGTGCCTGCCAATGATTGGGGAGTAGGATTAGCTATAGACATGGTACTTGCCTACGTCGACATTCTCAAGCACCGCAATCGCATCCGGCGTCAATACCGCCAAAGAGCAGTAGAGTGACACAAGATAAGAGGCAATGGCCTTGTGGTTAATACCCATGAAGCGAACCGACAATCCCATGCTCTGCTCACCAGGTAAATTGGGTTGGAACAATCCCACTACACCCTGCTTGCTTTCACCAGTACGGATTAACAGGATATTGGATTTACCATTTTCAACCAATAATTTGTCAGTAGGAATCAGGGGAATGCCACGCCATGTCAGAAATTGCGATCCAAATAAGGAAATGGTGGGTGGTGGCACACCACGGCGCGTACATTCACGACCAAAAGCAGCAATCGCTTGAGGATGGGCGAGAAAGAAGGCGGGTTCCTTCCAGACACGGGCGATCAGCTCATCCAGATCGTCAGGTGTTGGTGCGCCAGTACGCGGTTGTACGCGCTGTTCCGGGGCTGCATTGGTAAGCAGGCCATATTCCTTGTTATTGATCAGTTCACTTTCCTGGCGCTCCTTGATGATCTCAATGGTCAGGCGCAATTGCTCATGAATCTGATTGTGCGGACTACTATATAGATCAGACACGCGAGTGTGCACATCAACCACCGTGTTGACCGCGCTTAGCATGTACTCGCGTCCCCATTCTTCATAGTCCACAAAAGTTTCTGGTAGTGCGCGCTCATCCCGGCTGGAACAATCCACGATGATCTGCTTTTCATCCTTGACACGATTGACTCGATAAATACCGGCTTCAACCGGTACCCATTGCAGCATATGTACCAGCCAACGTGGTGTGATGCGCGATAACATCGGTACGGTTTTGGTGGCATTGGCCAGCGTACGGGCGGCAACATCACCTAATGCGGTCTGTGCCTCATGAATATCTGACATGAAAAACTCCTTGATACTTTTTTATAAAGAAAAATGAAAAATCGAATATTTATTCGACGTGACTATTGCTGGTTGAAGGGTGCAAACCCGGTGTGTCATGGCTGCTCACCACAATTTCATTGAGCACGTGCGCTTGATAAACATGGCTATTGGCTGGCACGTTGCGTGTCAACCAGACATTGCCGCCAATGGTTGAGCCTTGACCGATGGTGATGCGCCCCAGAATGGTGGCGCCTGCATAGATCACCACATTGTCTTCCACGATGGGATGGCGAGGCTCGCCTTTGACCAGTGTGCCATCCGCTTCAATGGGAAAACGTTTGGCCCCGAGTGTGACGGCTTGGTAAAGGCGGACATGCTCACCGATAATGGCGGTCTCACCAATCACTACACCGGTACCATGATCAATAAAGAAGCGCGCGCCAATCTGTGCGCCAGGATGGATATCCACGCCGGTAATAGAGTGGGCGATATCGGAAATGATGCGCGCGAGCAGTGGCACACCTAACGAATAGAGCTCATGGCCAATGCGGTAATGTGTGATTGCCGTTATACCCGGGTAACAAACCAGCATTTCATCAATGCTGCGCGCAGCAGGATCACCTTGAAAAGCTGCTTCGATATCGGTATCCAACAAGCGCCGGATATTGGGTAAACGGCCAGCAAAAGTCTGGCAAATGGTTTCGGCACGCAATCGATCTGCATCAGAAAGATGATCAAGACCTGATACATACAGCAGCTCACGGCGAATCTGCTCTTCCAGCGCTTTGAGCGCCACATCCAGAGTATGGCCCACGTAGTAATCAATTCCTTGATCAGTTAGATCGGGGCGTCCGAGGCGATTAGGGAAGAGTGCTGCACCCAATCCTTCTAGAACATTGATTAAGACCTTGCGGGAGGGCAGCTTGGGTGGTCGATCACCACGATGGCGATTTTCCAGGGATTGGATACGAATTGCACCGAGCTGAGTTACCACGTCATCAATTTGGGATGCCCTGAGTGCATTACTAGTGCTCGTATTCATAACAACCTTTTCCATCTATTGATGGGGGAAGTATATGAATAGAGTGACTAAGCAGACAAAGAATAAAAACGGATTAGTTTAATCAGTCATATCTGTAGAGCGAATAAGGTTATGCGAAAAATGATTTAGCGGTAATTGGATTGGGGTGATTGTTTAATAAGCGGTTATGTTGAAAAAGCCTTTTCTATTGATGGCAGTGATTGTTTTCGCTTGCTGCTGGTCAATGATCGAATGCCTTAAAAAGTTGCACGTGATGTGATTTTTATTTGATGACTTGATATATTTGTTATTAGGGTCATTAATGAGTCTGAAGAAATGAAATGTGAAATTTAAATAATGTGCTTCATGTTCGAGGGTTGGAAATGATTGTTCTTGATTTATAAAAAAATAGATAAATGAGAATCGGCGTTTTTTCACGATAAAGCGTTTGGAATGATTATTCCATTCTTGGAATTCAAATATTTCAAAAGTTATTTATATACAAACTCGATTTTGAGCTAATTTATGCATAAATAAACTTGAATCTCAACTTATTGATAGAATATGGTCTCCTTGCTCATTTTAAGAAGCCAATCAATGACATTTAAAGAAAAAGATTTAAGCAAAATTTCATCGCCTGCCAAAAAACCTAAGCTGGTTGGTCAGTATCTGGTGGCATCTTCCAAAAAATCATTGACTGATATTGATTTGAACCTGGCTAAACGCACCTGCTTTTTTGCAGAGTGGAACGGTAAGGCCTGGTTTGCCGATGCGTTGATGTCCGGAAAAAAAGTACAGCTTTCTAATCAGGCCTTGTACTGGCGTGGTTTGGCCGAGTCGGCTGACGCGCCTGTAGAAGTTGCTAAGCCTGAGTAAATATTGGTTATAACAGTGACTTTCTGTATTTAATGGTGCAGTTGGTCGCTGCTTAACCTGCTCATATCGGGTGGGGCTGGACGGCATCATGCCGCCTAATTGGTGGCAGGGGATTTCTTGTCCTACTTAACTGACTTGCTGCCCGCTTGGCTGGTTTAGTGTTGCTGGTTTGATCAGTGCTGGTGCACCCGACAGTGATTGGTATCAATCTCATTTCGCTGTCCCTAGATGCTTGCTTTTTATGGGTGTGATTGCATGGCCTGCGCCCGAAAGCGCTGATTTCTCCTGAGCCATATCAAATTGGTTTGAAATTTGTCTGGGCAGACCGCAACATCTGGTGTTCAAGTTTCAATCTCCCACAATCGCCGTCATGGGTATTGCTACAATACCCCGGTACAATCTTCTTATGGTTGATTTATGACGTCACGAGTTCATGAACTCGTGGCTCCTCGTGTTTAGCTTTTAGCTTCGAGTGGTGATGACCTCGCTGTCCAGAATTTCATATTCGATAAAGTCCCAATGAGCGTTTCCTCGCATTCCCCGGATAAAAAAAGTAGTGTCGCCGCATTGACCCTCGCTGCGGTGGGTATTGTTTACGGTGATATTGGCACCAGCCCGCTCTATGCCTTGCAGGCTATTTTTAATACCGAACATGGTCTGCATTTCGATGAGACCAACTTATTTGGCGTCATTTCGCTCATCATCTGGGGGCTGACCATCATTGTGGCGCTCAAGTATGTCACCTTGATCCTGCGTGCCAATAATCGCGGCGAGGGTGGCATCATGGCTTTGATGGCACTGGCGCTGACCTCGGTGACCAAGACTTCTCGCTGGTACAAGCCATTGATGTTATTGGGACTGTGTGGAACGGCGTTATTTTTTGGCGATAGCGTCATTACACCAGCAATCTCGGTGTTGTCAGCGATGGAAGGGCTCGAAGTGGCAACACCCGGGCTGGAGCATTTTGTGGTGCCGCTGACTTTGATCGTATTGATTTTTCTGTATGCCATTCAGTCACGCGGCACAAGCGGGATCGGCAAATTGTTTGGGCCCGCGATGATGATCTGGTTTTTGGCGCTGGCGGTGATGGGCGTGATCAATATTTTGAAGGCGCCACAAATCCTGCAAGCCATCAATCCCTGGTATGCCTTTAAATTTTTAAACAATAACCGGCTGGCGGCGTTTTTATCGCTGGGCTCGGTGGTACTGGCTTTCACTGGTGCCGAAGCCCTGTATGCCGATATGGGCCATTTTGGTAAAAAGCCAATTCGGCTTGCCTGGTTTCTGATTGCTTTCCCAGCGTTATCGCTCAATTATCTAGGACAAGGTGGACTGTTACTGAGTGAGCCTGATGCGCTGGATAATCCGTTTTTTCATCAGCTCGGTACATGGAGTGTTTATCCCCTGATTGTACTGGCGACAGTGGCGACCATCATTGCGTCGCAAGCCACCATATCGGGTGCATTCTCAATGACACGCGAAGCCATCGCGCTGGGCTTCATGCCGCGCATGAAGATCATCCATACTTCGAGCAGTGAAATGGGGCAGATCTATATTCCTTCCATTAATTGGATGCAATTGTGTGCCGTACTGCTTGCCGTTGTGGGCTTTGGCTCGTCTGCCAGTCTGAGCGCTGCTTATGGGATTGCGGTGACCGGCACGATGATGGTGACGACTATTCTTACTTTTTTTGTGATCTTTTATGGTTGGAAATACAATCTCTTGCTGGCCTTGCTGGCAAGCAGTTTCTTTCTGACGATTGATCTTGCATTTTTTTCTGCCAACGCGCTAAAGATCGTTCATGGTGGCTGGTTTCCTTTGATTCTTGGTGCGGCGGTTTTCACCATCATGTCGACCTGGAAACGCGGCCGACAACTGGTATTTGAAAACCTCCAAAAGCACGCCATTCCACTCGAAAGCTTTCTGGTTTCATTGTTCATGGCGCCACCAGTGCGGGTGCCAGGCACGGCCATCTTTTTGCGTGGTGAGTCAGATGGTGTGCCACACGCCTTGCTGCATAATCTGTCGCACAATAAGGTTGTGCACGAACGTCTCGTCTTTTTGACTGTACATATTGCGCCAGTTCCTTGGGTCACCTTGGACGAGCAAGTGCAGGTCAGAGATTTGGGTAATCACTGTTTTCAGCTGGATATCAAACTTGGCTTCAAAGATGAGCCTGATCTGCCCAAAGCATTGAGTCAGTGCGGGCAGCTTGGCATTCAATTTGAAATGATGGAAACCTCGTTCTTCATTGCGCGCCAGACACTGATTTCGACACCGGATAGTGGTATGGCACGATGGCGCGAACAGTTATTTGTCGCCATGTCACGCAATGCACCGAGTGCGGCAGACTACTACCTGATTCCATCCAATCGTGTGATTGAATTGGGTACCCAGATCGAAATCTAGCACGGCCAGGTTTGACCTGTGATGGCGTTTTATGGATCGATATTGCAGACGCCTGGCGATAGTGGTTTGGTCTGCGTAACCATCATGCAAGTACAGATAGACGACTGTTAGAACAAAACAATCGCATATTCAATGGAGTATCTGATTATTTTGGTTTGTTCAGTGCGTTATATATGGATATTTAAATATACCGGTACAGAGTATATTGTCAGTGCGATGATGCCCACGTGCAGCTGAAGGCGCAGCGGGCATCTTGCTACCGTTGCACGCTGTTGTTTAACGTGCACCTTTGTGGCCTTTTTGGCCGTCATTTTTGTGACGCCCCATCACCTCACGACTTTCTGCCGCTTGTTTTACTTTCTTGTCATCATGAGCGGGTGGTGCTTGAACGGGCTGGTGATGCCCACCTTTGCTTGGCTGGTTTGGGGATCTACTTGTCATATACCCTCCTGTGAAGATTGAATTAATCTGAATTAGACTGATTCAACGATAGGAAATTCAGGAATTAATTTTTTATTCCCTCTTTGCCTTGGATCAATCGGCATGCCGACCTTCAAGTGATGATGCTGTTTGAACAAGCTAATTTGACTCACTTATTTGATTCACTTACTTGGTAGTTGCAGCACAGGCGGTGTCAGTGCTTTTTTTGGCAGGATTGCAGCAATCCATGGCACTTTTGGCGTTATCTCTGGCTTCCGGCAATTTCTTTTGATCGTGCGATTGCGCCGCTTGCTGGTGTTGTTTGGCAGCCGCCTCATGATC
Organism: Ampullimonas aquatilis; assembly: GCF_049675895.1. Lineage (GTDB taxonomy): Bacteria > Pseudomonadota > Gammaproteobacteria > Burkholderiales > Burkholderiaceae_D > Ampullimonas > Ampullimonas aquatilis. The sequence continues at coordinate 235,056 of NZ_CP183834.1, forward strand.
ATTAGCTGCTTGTTTGTGTACACCGTTTAATGGTCGTGTCATGCAAGTGCTGGTTCCTTGCGAGTGCGAATACTTGATGTCATGGTGGTCAGCCAGATTGTTCGAATGACTTGAGCAATATGACAAGTCATCAGAAGCTTGCATATGGTTGTCTACAGTGCCTTAGGCAACATAATGTGGCCTCACTGGCCATGATGTGGGCATAAACCGGTTAGACTATTGCATGAGTTTGCTGGTGCATGGATAACCGGAGTGATGGATCATGAATATGCCTTCAACAGTACAGACGCATAGTCTGCCTGACCATGAACTGAATCATGGTCTTTCCTATGTCCACCCTAATATGGATAGTCCCTGGGGCACTTATCTTTCCCAGATTGATCGGGTGACACCCTATCTGGGCCATCTGGCCAAATGGGTGGAAACCTTGAAACGCCCCAAGCGTGCCCTGATTGTCGACATTCCGGTTGAACTGGATGATGGCCGCGTGGCGCACTTTGAGGGATTTCGGGTGCAGCACAATATGAGTCGTGGCCCGGGTAAGGGTGGTGTACGCTTTCATCCCAACGTCAATCTTGAAGAAGTCATGGCCTTGTCGGGCTGGATGACGATTAAAAATGCCGCCGTCAATTTACCCTTTGGTGGCGCCAAGGGCGGGGTGCGGATTGATCCCAAGCAGTTTTCAATCAAGGAGCTGGAACGCGTGACGCGTCGCTACACCAGCGAGATCGGCTCCATCATCGGCCCCCAGCAGGATATTCCCGCACCCGACGTCAACACCAATGCGCAGATCATGGCCTGGATGATGGATACCTATTCCATCAACGCCGGCCAAACGGTCACTGGCGTCGTCACCGGTAAACCGGTGCATCTGGGGGGCTCACTGGGACGCGTCAAAGCCACGGGTCGTGGTGTCTTTGTCACTGGGCGAGAAGCATCGCGCCGCATCAATCTGGCCTTGGATGGTGCACGCGTCATTTTGCAAGGTTTTGGTAATGTGGGGGCCTCGGCCGCCGAATTATTTGCCCAGGCGGGTGGCAAAATCATCGCTGTACAAGATCATTCCGGTACTCTCTTCAATCAGCATGGCCTGGACGTGATGACCTTGACGGCCCATGTCCAACAGACCGGCGGTGTGGCTGGTTTTGGCGAAGCCGAAGTGATTGCTGCCGAAGATTTTTGGGATATCGACAATGAAATTTTGATTGCTGCCGCTCTGGAAGGACAAATCACCACCGAACGGGCGCGTCGCATCAAAAGCCGTCTGGTGCTGGAAGGTGCCAATGGTCCCACCGTGCCCTATGCCGATGATATGCTCAAGGAACGCAATATTTTGGTGGTGCCCGACGTCATCTGCAATGCAGGTGGTGTGATCGTGAGTTACTTTGAATGGGTACAGGATTTTTCCAGCTTTTTCTGGAGCGAAGATGAAATCAATCTGCGTCTGGACAAAATTATTGGGGATGCTTTCAAGGCCATCTGGGCCACGTCGGATCGCTTGCGGATCAGCCTGCGCACAGCGGCTTTTGCCGTTGCTTGCGAGCGGATATTGATTGCCCGTGAAGAGCGGGGTTTATATCCTTGAGCTGGTCGATTTAATCCAATTCAATGCCAACTCACAATTTTATTCAGCGTTGATATGCTATTTATTAAAATTTTCTTGATATGGTAAGGCGTAAAAAATCCATCTGGAGCCGATCCTTACAACGTAGCCTCAATGCCCTGACACGCAGTGCCATCAATGTGGGTTCCAAGGCAGTCAAGCAGGCCTTGCGCAGTACGCCCGTTGTTAAAAAGATAGCGAGTTCTAACAGCGCGGCGTTGGCTGCGGGAAAAATGAGCATGGGTATTGCTGTGGGGGCGACGGGCGGGCGCCGCTACTGGCTCTATCAACCCGCGGCACTACAGCATGATGAGTCACTGCCCTTGCTGGTCATGCTGCATGGTTGTGGGCAAGATGCCAAGGAACTGGCGGCTTGCAGTCGCATGAACCGCCTGGCCGCGCGCGAACGTTTTATCGTGCTCTATGTTGAGCAGGATCGTCTGGCCAATATGCAGGGTTGCTGGAATTGGTATGAAACCCGATCTGGCTTGGCGCAAGCTGAAGCCGCCATCATTGACAAGGCGATTGATCAGGTTTGTCTGCTGCATGCGGTTGATGCTACGCGGATTGCGGTAGCTGGCCTGTCAGCGGGTGCCAGTATGGCCGCTTTGCTGGCCACCAGACATCCTGAACGTTTTCGGGCAGTGGTCATGCATTCGGGGGTAGCCCCTGGTATGGCACATTCTTCAGTCACTGCTTTGCGCGCCATGCGGGGGCGTGAGAAAGTCATTACACCGCTTGACCCTTTTCCACCTGGTACGCGTTTGCCGGCCCTGCTGGTGATACAGGGTAGCGCTGATGGCGTTGTCGCTCCCAGTAATGGGGCCATTGCGGCGCGGCGCTGGGCGGCCCTGTGCGGGACAACGGCGGTTACTTCACGCGTTTTGCAACGCGGTGCTCGTTACCCTGCCACGATTACCGATTATCGTGTTGGCAAACAACTGGTGGCGACTCAGTACCAGATTTCCGGATTGGGTCATGCCTGGAGTGGTGGCGCAAAGGGCCGCGCCTACAGCGACCCCCATGGCCCGGATGCCTCGCGCATCATCTGGGCATTTGTGAGCAGGCAATTTGCCAGTGTTGGAGAATGACCTTGTTTTAGATCATTTTCTCTTGAAATTAGGGAGTATGATCTGAATCTGGCTTGTTAAGTGCTTATAGTAATGATCATAAAAATTACTATGCCCAGTATATTTTTTTATCCTGATTTGATTTAACTGCTTTGCCAGTTAAGGTATGACTGGGTGTCTGCAAACTTCAACGTCCGATCATCAGGCCAAAAGTCAAGCCGTAAGCAATAAGCGATAACCCACCGCGGTTTCAGTCTGCAAGTACTGTGGCTGGGCCGGATCATCTTCCAGTTTTTGCCGTAGATGTCCCATATAAATGTGCAGATAATGGCTGCTATCGGTATGGCTTGGCCCCCAGACTTTACTCAACAGCTGCGGATTGGTGACGACCCGACCAGCATGATTGACCAGCACGCTCAATAGCCGATATTCGGTCGGTGTTAAATGTACCGGCTGATTGGCCTTGCTGACGAGTCGGTTGTTGAGATCCACTTTAACATCACCAAATTGCACGACACCATTGACACTGGCAGCAGGTTGCCGTTGGCGGCGCAGTGTGGCGCGTACCCGTGCGAGCAACTCGCCGACACCAAAAGGTTTGGTTAAATAATCGTCGGCACCCGCATCCAGTGCCGCAATCTTGTCTGATTCATCAACGCGTGCCGACAGCACGATGATGGGCACGTTTGACCAGTGCCGGACATCTTTGATGAAGTCCACGCCATCACCATCAGGCAGGCCAAGGTCGAGCACAATCAAATCGGGTTTGCGCGTGCCAGCGTCAATCAGTCCGCGTTGCAACGTTTCCGTCTCCCAAACCTGCCAGCCCTCTGCTTCCAGGGCATTGCGCACAAAACGGCGAATTTGCGGCTCGTCTTCGACCAATAAAGCTATTGGGGTAGGTTCACTCATGATGTTGAAATTTTATTATTCATTGGCATTTCGTCCAGTTCAGGCATTGCAGGCGGGGTGCCGAGGGGAATCGTAAAGATAAAGGCAGCGCCACCTGCCGAAGATTGCTCTGCCCAGATAGTACCGCCATGGGCTGAGACGATGGCACGACAAATTGCCAATCCCAGGCCGACACCGGGCGTGGCTGATTCACGCTCGCCACGCGTAAATTTTTCAAATAGTTTTTCGGCCTGGGTATCAGGCAGACCGGGGCCGTTATCGGCAACGGTGATGTACATGAAAGCGTCACCGACATGTGCCGAGATCGTGATGACTGTATCGGCTGGCGTATATTTGGCGGCGTTTTCCAGCAGATTGCATAACACCCGTTCAATCAAAATGGCATCGACCTGAAGCAGCGGCAAGTCGTGACTCAGATTGGTTTGCACGTGATGCCGGACCAGTTGTGAATTACTGGCGCGCAGGGCGCTACCTACCAGACTTTCCAGTGAGTGCCATTGCATGTTGAGTTTGACCATACCGCTTTCAATTCTTGCCATATCCAGCAGATTGGTCACCAGGTTGCTCATGCGCAGTGCTTCACCATGTAAGGCCTGGGCAAACTCGCGGTCAGTCGGTGCGCTGATCGACCTGGATAGCGCCAGCGATTCGGACAGTCCGACGATGGACGTCAAGGGGGTACGCAAATCATGCGAGAGCGCTGATAACAGTGAATTGCGCAAGCGCTCCGATTCCATATGGATCAAGGCATCCTGTGCCACTTCACTGTAATGCAGGCGCTCCAGCGCAATCGCCGCCAGCGTGGCAAAGGTATCAAGCTGTTGGCGTTGTTCCGGAATCAAGGTCCAGCGCCGACTATTGGGCTGCAGCGCAAGAATACCGCGGGTGCGCATGGGGGCGACCAGTGGTAGATAAAAACTGCTGCTACCGGGCAGCATATCGGTTCCCATACCGGCTGCGGTAGCATGATCAAAAGCCCATTGTGCAATGCCGATATCCAGCACGCTCAGATTGGCTGATCGGGAGGCATCATCCTGCAGGGTTGGTGGCAGTTGTAAACGGCCAAAGTTATCCGGTAGTAATAAAGTTGCCTTGGCATCAAAGGTACGCTGGATAAATAGGCGGGTCGTTTCAAAAATCTGCTCGGTCTGCAAGGTACCGGACAAGGCACGGGCAAACTCATACAGCGCCCGTGAACGCGATTCCCGCTGCACGGCGACACGCGCCTGATAGCGCAGATTGGCAGTCAGGTGAGCGGTGATCAATCCGACAATCAGCATGATGACAAACGTGAGAATGTATTGCAGATCACTGACTGCAAAAGAGAACCTGGGTGGCACAAAAAAGAAGTCGAAAACACCCACGCCCACCATGGTCGCAATGATGGCCGGGCCACGCCCCAAACGTACCGCGACCAGCACTACTGTCAACAAGAAAACCATGACAATATTGGCCAGATCAAAGTAGGGAATCAGCGGTGTGGCAATCAGGCCGGTCAAAAGGCTGGCCAGGGCACCAACCAGGTAGCGCCATTGGCGGCTGGCTTGAGGTGGCTGCGCCAGTGCTACCGATTTGCCCGGATTGAATGGTTGATTATTTTGATTGCTGTCACGGGTCACTTTGCTGACCCGTCCAACTTCGGTCAGATCAAGTGTCGGTGCCAGCGTATCAATGCGCTTGGTCAGCGTGGGACGCCAGGGCCAGAACGAATGGCCGCGCCCAATCACAATGGTTGAAAAATTATGACTGCGGGCGTATTCAACCATCGCCGTTGCCACTTCATGACCGGTCAGGACGGTGGTGGTTGCGCCCAGATCCTGTGCCAGCTTCAAAGATTCCAAAATTTTTTGTCGTAGTGAAGAGGGAAGACGTTGCAGCTTGGGTGTCTCTACATAAACGGCGTGCCATTCGGCATTGAGTTGGTTGGCCAAGCGGGCGGCACTACGTATCACATGTTCGGCACCGGGGCGTGGGCCAACACCGACCAGCAGGGCCGCATCCGTTTTCCAAACAGTATCAATCGATTGTTCAATCCGATAAGCCTGTACATCGTTTTCAATCCGGTCGGCAGTACGACGCAGTGCCAGTTCACGTAGCGCAATCAGATTGCCTTTTCTGAAGAAATGACGGGAGGCGCGTTCAGCCTGCTGTGCCTGATACACCTTGCCAGCTTTCAGGCGCGATAACAGTTCATCAGCAGGAATGTCAACGAGTACCAATTCATCGGCTTCATCAAACACGGTATCGGGCAGGGTTTCTGCCACCCGCACGCCGGTAATGCCGGCAACCACATCATTGAGACTTTCAAGATGTTGCACATTGACCGTGGTAAACACATTCATGCCGGCATTGAGCAATTCTTCAACATCCTGCCAGCGTTTGGGGTGGCGTGAGCCCGGTGCGTTGGTGTGTGCCAGTTCATCAACCAGCACCAGTGCAGGATGGCGTGCCAGCACGGTATCAATATCGAATTCGGCAATGGCTTTGCCGCGATAGACAATCTGCTTGAGAGGAATACTTTCCAGCCCTTTTAACAGTGCGGCAGTTTCAGTGCGGCCGTGGGTTTCCACAATGCCAACGATGGGCTCATGACCCTCCTGTTTGAGTTTGCTGGCCGCCGCCAGCATTGCGTAGGTTTTGCCCACTCCGGCGCAAGCACCAAAGTAAATACGCAGTTTGCCGCGTTGCGCACGCCGTTCCTGCTCCTGAACCTGGGCAAGCAGGGCATCAGGATCGGGTCGCTGGAAATCGGTCTGGGCCATATAAGGGGTGAGCACGCCACGCAGTTTTCATCGATTCTGCCATAGTCTCATTGTCCAGTTGACTGGTTAATCTGGCTTACTTGATCCAGCGTCAGATTGAGTTGCAATACATTGATGCGCGGCTCGCCCAAAAACCCCAGGTATTGGGGCAGACTATTTTTCTCAATCAATTGCCGTACCTGCTCCATTGAAATTTTACGTACATTGGCAATACGTTCCGCTTGATAATAAGCCGCAGCCAGACTGATTTCGGGATCAAGGCCACTGGCCGAAGTGGTGACGAGATCAATCGGGATGGCGGCCTGGTTGATTGGATCGGCCGCCTGCAATGCTTCAATTCGGCTTTTGATTGCATCCAGGAGAGCAGGGTTGCTTGGCCCCAGATTGGAGCCACTGGACGCCAGACCATTATTGGGCATGGGTGCGGTAGCCGAAGGACGGCCCCAAAAGTATTGGGGGGCCGTGAATGCCTGACCGATCAGGCTTGAACCGATGATCTGACCATCATGTATCAGCAGGCTACCGGCAGTTTGTTGCGCAAACAATAATTGCCCTAGGCCGGTCATGGCATAGGGATACAGTACACCGCAGATCAGTGTCAGTGCAGCAAACAGGGTGAGAGCCGGACGAATCAGTGATTTCATTATCTTCTCCTAGGCGAGGTGCAGGACTGAGTGAATCAGGGCCAAAGCCATATCAATCAGCTTGATGCCGACAAAGGGCAGGGCCAACCCACCCAGGCCATATATCAGCAGGTTGCGTCTGAGCAGCAGTGCGGCACCGATGGCGCGATATTTCACGCCTTTCAACGCCAAGGGGATCAGGACAATAATGATCAGTGCATTGAAGATGACTGCCGAAATGATGGCCGATGAAGGGCTGGTGAGGTGCATGACATCGAGCGCCTTGAGTTGTGGATAGGTGCTCACAAAAGCAGCCGGGATGATCGCAAAATATTTGGCCACATCATTGGCAATTGAAAAAGTGGTGAGCGCACCGCGCGTCATCAGCATCTGCTTGCCGATTTCAACAATTTCAAGCAGCTTGGTGGGATTGGAATCCAGATCGACCATATTGCCCGCTTCCTTGGCGGCCTGGGTGCCGGAGTTCATCGCTACGGCGACATCGGCTTGAGCCAGTGCCGGGGCATCATTGGTGCCGTCTCCCGTCATCGCTACCAGCCGACCTTCAGCCTGATAACTGCGGATCAGCTTCAATTTTTGTTCGGGGGTGGCTTCTGCGAGAAAATCATCCACCCCGGCTTCAGCCGCAATGGCGGCTGCTGTCAATTGATTGTCTCCGGTGATCATGATGGTCTTGATGCCCATTTGACGTAATTCGGCAAAGCGCTCGCGTATCCCGCCTTTGACAATATCCTTTAGTTCAATTGTGCCCATTACTCGGCCATCATCTACCACCACGAGGGGCGTACTACCACGACGAGAAATGGCGTCAACTGTCTGGGCTACGGCGGCAGGAAAGTTGTGACCCAGTTCTGCCACATGCTTTTTAACTGCATCGACCGCGCCTTTGCGAATAGCGCGTTGACCAATGTCAATGCCACTCATTCGGGTTTGTGCGCTGAAATGGACGAATGTGGCATTGAGTGTCGCCATATCGCGTTCACGAATATTGAAGCGTTGCTTGGCCAGGATCACGATGCTGCGTCCTTCCGGGGTTTCATCGGCCAATGAAGCCAGTTGTGCGACATCAGCCAGTTGTAATGCACTGACCCCTGGTGCAGGAACAAACTCGGCGGCTTGACGATTGCCCAGTGTGATGGTGCCGGTCTTGTCCAGCAGCAGCACATCCACATCGCCCGCGGCCTCAACGGCGCGTCCAGAAGTGGCAATCACATTGGCCTGCATCATGCGGCTCATGCCGGCCACACCAATGGCGGACAACAGGCCGCCAATGGTGGTCGGTATCAGGCAGACCAGCAAGGCAATCAACACGGTGATGGTGATGGGTGACCCAGCACCGGCCGTCGCAACGCTGAATAATGAAAATGGCAACAAGGTCACTGTGACCAGCAGAAAGATGATGGTCAGTGCCACGAGCAGGATGGTCAACGCAATTTCATTGGGTGTTTTCTGGCGCTTGGCACTTTCCACCATGGCAATCATTCGATCAATGAATGCTTCGCCGGGATTAGCCGTTACTCTTATTACGAGCCAGTCAGACAAGACCCGGGTGCCGCCAGTCACGGAAGAGAAATCACCCCCTGACTCGCGAATCACCGGAGCGGACTCACCAGTAATGGCGCTCTCATCAACTGATGCCACACCGTCTGTAACTTCCCCATCTGCAGGAATAATGTCGCCAGCTTCGACCAGCACAAAATCGCCTTTACGCAAATTGCTCGCGGATATGGGCGTGCTGTTGCTGTCACGGGTGGGGGCGCTTAATTTGCGTGCCACAACAGTTTGCTTGAGTGCTCGTAAAAAACTCGCCTGCGCTTTGCTGCGTCCTTCGGCCAGGGCTTCGGCAAAGTTGGCAAATAGGACGGTAAACCAAAGCCAGATCGTATTGGTCAAGATGAACCCAGGGCTTGCTTCGCCAACGCCGGTCAACGCTTGAATATAGAGCAGGCTTGTAAGGATGGCGCCGATATAGACCACAAACATCACCGGATTGCGTAGCTGATGGCGAGGATCAAGTTTTTTGAAGGTGGCCACCAGAGCGGCATTGAGCAGAGTGGTATCGAGCAGCTTGAGCTGTGGATGATGGCTCGCGGCATTGTGATTGGTTTCTGATGCTGAAATAGACATGGCAACCTCGCTTAGCGTGCAGAAAACAGTTGCAGATGTTCAATGACGGGCCCGAGTGCGAGCGCCGGTACATAGTTCAAGACACCAATCAGAATCACTGTGCCAACCAGCAAGGCAATGAACAGCGGTCCATGCGTGGGCATCGTGCCTGCCGTTACCTCCAGCCTTTGTTTGGCAGCCAGCGATCCAGCCACCGCCAGGATTGGCACAATCATGGCAAAGCGGCCAAACCACATCGCAATGGCCAGCAGTAGGTTATAGAAGGGGGTGTTGCTGCTCAGGCCGCCAAAGGCGCTGCCGTTATTATTGGCGGCTGATGAGAAGGCATACAGGATTTCGGAGAAACCATGAGCTCCCGGATTGGCTACGCCAACCGTACCGGCTTCGAATATGACTGCCAAGGCAGTGCCAATCAGTACCAATGCTGGTGTTACCAGAATCGTGATGGAGGTCATTTTCATTTCATAGGACTGGATTTTCTTACCCAGATATTCGGGTGTTCGGCCGATCATCAAACCAGCTATAAACACGGCCAGAATGGCAAAAATCAACATGCCATAGAGACCTGAACCAACCCCACCAAAAACCACTTCGCCAAACTGGATCAGGATCAATGGCACAGCACCACCCAATGGCATGAATGAGTCGTGCATGGCATTGATTGCGCCACAGGATGCTGCTGTGGTAATTGCCGCAAACAGGGCGGAAGCCTGGATGCCAAAGCGGGTTTCCTTGCCTTCCATATTGCCGCCTGATTGCAAGAGACTACTGCCCTGATCGACTCCCATAGCCTGCAAGGCCGGGTGCGCCTGCTGTTCGGCCAGCATGACTGCAACGGTCATGATCAGAAACAGGATAGTCATCGCACCGATGATGGCCCAACCCTGGCGAATATCGCCGACCATATGACCAAAGGCAAAACAGAGTGCGACAGGAATCAGAAAGATTGAGAGCATCTGTACCAGATTGGATAGCGCGGTCGGATTTTCATAGGGATGCGCCGAATTGGCATTGAAAAATCCACCACCATTGGTACCCAGCATCTTGATGGCTTCCTGAGATGCTACCGGGCCCATCGGCAAGGCTTGGGTACTGGTCGTTTGGGTGGTCATGATTGGATTACCTTCAGCGTCTTTCAAGGGTTGACCATCCTGATCCGTCTTGGGTTGCTGATAGGTCACAGAATCAAGCAAATGCACTTCTTGGTATGAAGAGAAATTTTGAATCACGCCCTGACCCATCAGGAAGATGGCTAAGATGATCGATAGCGGTAGCAAGACATAAAGGGTTGAACGGGTCAGGTCGACCCAGAAGTTGCCAATCGATTGTGCCGAGCGAAGTGAAAATCCGCGAATGAGTGCAAACGCCACCGCCATGCCGGTGGCGGCCGAGAAAAAATTCTGGCCAGTCAGTGCCAGCATCTGTGTCAGATAACTCATGGTGGATTCACCTGCATAACCTTGCCAATTGGTATTGCTGACAAAACTCACTGCCGTATTGAAAGCAGAATCAGGACTGACATTGCCCATTGCCTGTGGATTGAGTGGCAGCCAGACTTGCAGTCGCTGGGCCGCATAAACAAACAGGGCACCGAGGGTATTGAATGCCAGTAACGCCAGTGCATAGGTTTTCCAGCCCATGCCAGTGGCTGGTGAGGTGCCTGCCAGACGATAGAGGCTGCATTCGACTCTGCCTAACCAGGCAAGACCGGTAATGGTTTGGCCATTGCCTACCTTGGCCAGGTAAATCCCCAGCGGATAAGCCAGCAGGAACAAAATCCCCATGTAAAGCGTCAACAGGAGTAGCACTTGTGTGTTCATCACAATTGCTCCGCTTTGAGTAGTGCTACCAGTAAATAAATGAGTAGGCTGACCGAAACCACGGCGCCTGATACATAAAACAGATTCATGGCTGTACCCCCAATTTTTCGCAAGCCTTTACAAATAATCCGCTTAGCAAGCAAAACAGGGCAATGGCACTGATGAAGAGAATATCCACGATGGCGGGCTCCCGAAACGGTGATTGATAGCGGAGAGCGTAACGGGAAAGGGCTAAAAATTTTCTAAAGATTGCGTAAGCGGGTCTAAAGAAAATCTAAAAATGTGACTTGAAAAATCGTAGGGATGTGCTGATGGCAATTATTTTTAATCGCGCATGTAAGGATTTCCGGTCTCAACCGGTCTTATGCATAAGCGAGTTGCAATGCCCAACAAATTTCACGGCGCGACTCGACTTTCCTTGATTAACCATTGCATAGAGATCGGAGTACGTCATGTCTTTCACAACTCTTTCACCTGTATTACGTCGTAGCCTGCTGGCCTTGACTTTATTGAGTGCAGCATTGCAGGCCCACGCTGCTTTTTCGGTTAAATCACCACTGGGCTCACGAATTGATGGCGCGGTAGTCGATCGCGAAATTCAGATCGACAAAAACACACATTGGGTCAATGTGCAAAAAAATGAGCGGATTCGTTTTGTGAATGCCGATACCGGCAAGTCCTTTCAATGGCAGTTTGATACGCTGGATCACCCCATCATTGTGTTGAAAAACATTTTGCCCGCTGCTACTGACAATATGAATGTGAAGGTATTTGTGGGTACTTCACCCGATGAAGTGAATTAAAGCGATGTTGACTTGCGTACAAGTTGGGCGGTACAGATATGGTGGGTGGGTAAAGGCGCATCATGTCTGTAGCTTGGTCGCGCCATTGTGTGGTTCTCTCACTATTCAACCATGAGTGAGTGAACCACAATGACAACACAAGAACGCGAATTTGAATTGGCCGTGCGCAGTTATAGCAAAGATATGTACCGCTTTGCTTTTTGGCTGTGTCACGACCATCATGTGGCCGAAGATTTGGTGCAGGAATCGTTTCAGCGTGCCTGGTCGCATTGGGGCAAGCTAAACGATGCGGTGACATTAAAGAAGTGGTTATTTAGTATTTTAAGAAATGAATTTCTACGACGTTTTGAACGCAAGCAGATTGATACCGTGGATATGGATGAGGTTGAAATGCCAATGGCTGGTGGGTTGGGTCTGGATGAGGCGTATGGCTTGCGTCAGATGCTTATGAATGCACCGGTCAGTCTATGTGAACCTTTATTGCTGCAAGTGTTAGGCGGTTATTCGGCAGAGGAACTGGCTGAGTTATATCAAACATCAACCGGTGCTGTGACCACTCGATTAAGCAGGGCAAGACAATGGTTGCGCAAGCAATTGCATCAAGATAAGCAAGATTTCAGTACGACTTTGAGTAAGGGGGAGCAACTACTATGAATTGTCTGGATACCCGACGTATGCTCCTGGCTGATCCGCGTGCCGAATCGTCGCCGTTGTCGGCGCATCTATCGCAATGCGAAGCCTGCCGAGCGTTTTTGGTACGTTTGCAGCGTGATGAAATCATTTTGCATCAAGCGATTGATATTCCTGTGCCTGCACAACTTGAAGAGCGTATTCTGCTCAAAATGCAATTGCGCAATCGAGTATCAAATAGCCGGTTGTCAAATCAGTGGCAATTATTTAAAAATTGGATAAATACTTGGTTAACGCTGCGACCGCTTGGATTGTCAGCGATGGTCTTGGCCAGTGCCATGTTTGGCCTATGGATGGTATGGCCCAGTTTTGTTCAGCCTGTCTGGGGAGATCTGATGTTGACGGAAGTCATTGGTGAGCCGGAGGCACTCAAAACGTCACTGGAAGTACCGACACTTTCGGTGCAGGCCGCATTGAAAGACTATGGTTTGGCTTTGAAAGCAGGAATGGGTAAAGTGCATTACTTGGACTATTGTGATCTGCCTGGCGGCAAAGGTCTGCATGCCGTGATTGAAACACCCGATCTGGGCAAGGTCAGTCTGATCATCCCGCCGGTGGGGGCGCATCTTAAACCGGCAACTTCATCGCGTGCTGGCTATACCGCGCAGATCGTTCGGCTCAAAGCGTCCAGTATTGGTGTGGTCACTGAGCAGCCCGAGAAGCTGGCCGCTTTTTCTGATCGATTGCAAACTTATCTGGTGGCCAGCAATTAAGTGTGCTGATTACATGGGGCAGCTTATTTAAGACTGATGGTCTCTTGGCTTGAGTTCACTGCCGACCCAGCGGGCAAATTCATTACGGGTGCAATTGCCGTGGTTATGCAGGCCATAACCGTCGACCACCTTGTAAATGACCAGATCAAGCTCTGGATCATCGGAGCGGCGTTCATCGACAATCTGTCGGACCGACCATTGCTGGCCAGGACGATCATTGCAATAAAACTTGCCTAATTGCACCAGGGGCAAGGCCGCTTGTTGACGTTGTTGTGCCGCGTTATTGGCCAGATCAAACAGGGCGCGCAGTTCATCAGTGCTGGTGTCAATCACGACATTGAGTTGCGCCATTGCGCTGTTGATATCCACATCCAGCACTTGCTGTCGTGTTGCTGCGGCGTTCGTCAAACCCCCCAGTGTTTTGTAGCGCATGCGTGCGGCCGGGTAGACTCGCCAGGCAAAAAAATGATTGAATGCCACGGCGATGAGCAACAGGATGATGCAGTTCAAACCAACGGGCATGAGCGCATATTGATAGCCCAGCAAATGAATCGATGGACCGCCGATTACCGCCGCCAACGCTGTTGCACCGCCTGGCGGATGAATGGAGCGGGTAATGTGCATCACCCCAATGGCCAGACTGACGGCAAGTGCTGCAGCCAGCACGGGGTCGGCAATCAGTCGATAAGCGGTTACCCCGGCCAGCGCCGAGAGCACATTGCCACCCAGTACCGACCAGGGTTGGGCAAACACGCTATGGGGGATGGCAAATACCAACACTGCCGAGGCTCCCATCGATGGCACGATGATCACTGCGGCCGTTGGGCCCAGCAAGTATCGTGTCATCAACAGTACGGCAAGCAGGCCCAATAAGCCACCCAGCGTGGCAACGATCTGCTCGCTGGTCTGATAGGCGGAGGCGGGCCAGCCCATATAGCGTTTGAAGGTGATGAGGTAGCGGTGCAGCATGAGTTTCTCCAATGGATCTTTTTATTGTGAACTATTGTGTCATATTGTATTTCCGTGCGCTGGTACGGGGTTATTGTCTTTGCGGCCTTACGGTTTTGTCCGAATCAATGTCTGCTTGGTAAACTGCCAGCCTCGCTATTTTTTAAGCAGGAGCCCTCATGATTCTTGAAGTCGTTGTGTTTAATATGAAGCCCGGCAGTGCTACCGAATTTGCTACCGTCTTTCCATCTGCTGAAAAGGTGATCGCATCGGCCAAGGGCTATGTCTCACATACCTTGCAGTCTTCACTGGATACGCCAGATCGTTACATTTTGATGGTCAAATGGCAAACGCTGGACAATCATATGGTGGATTTTCGTGGTTCCGACAAGTTTGTGGAATGGCGCGCGATCATCTCGCCATTCTTTGCCGAAGCACCCGTGATGGAGCACTATGCGCTGCCGCAATAAGGCTGAAAAACATTAGTCATAGTGAAAAAGAATTCAACCCATTTAACCAATTTAACAAAATTATGTGGAGTATATTCATATATTGACTTGTTATGTGCGTAAATTAATGGGTTTTAAAAATACTGATAGATAGTATATTTTTTATTTGTGAAATAGCTAGGGAAACCCCCTTCATCTCATTGCAATACTTTTATGCCATTACCCTTATTCTTTCAGGACCCTGTTAATTAGTCCAATGAAGGAGTAACAATGTCCGCAGTGATAGAGGCGTTTAGCCCGGCGGTTGACAACGAGTTATCTACCGCACTGCGCGGTGGTGCCACCCGCATGCAAGTCAACACCACCCAGGTTGAGCATTACCTGGATCCCGCCAAATCGATCGTCACCAAAACCGATCTGAAAGGCAGGATTCTTTATGTCAATCCAGAATTTGTGCGTTTAAGTGGTTATACCAAAGAAGAGTTGCTCGGCCAGTCACACAATATTGTGCGGCATCCTGATATGCCCGCCGCTGCTTTTGCCGACTTATGGACCACGATTAAAGCCGGTAAACCTTGGCGCAGTTTGGTAAAGAATCGCTGCAAGAATGGTGACTTTTACTGGGTAGAAGCCTATGTCACGCCAATCACTGAAAATGGCAAGGTGACAGGTTATATGTCGGTGCGCAATAAACCCACCGAGCAGCAAAAGCAGCAAGCGGAAGCTTTGTATCGCGCTGTAAATCAAGGTCAGCAGGCCATGCCCATGACACCTGTGCATCGTACGATGTCGATGAAGCAAAGTGTATTGCTGTTCTCATTGCTCAATCTGGGTTTGGCGCTGGGCATCAAGCTATTTGCCGGCACGGGCTGGGATTGGCTCTTTGCGGCAATTCTGATGCTTGCGACCAGTGGCGGTGGTCTGTATTTCAGTGCCACCATGACTCAAGCAATCAATGAAATGAAGCGTGGCATGCTGGCCTTGTCGGAAGGTAATTTCAATGCCAGGATCAGGTTATCGGGCAATGCCGAATTTATTGAGCTGCTAACGGGCTTGCAATCCATGCAGATCAATCTGCGTGCCATCATCAGTGATGTGCTGCTGGCCAGCAATGAGGTGCGCAGCGAGGCCAGGCAGCTTGATTCGCTTTCACTCAGTCTGCTGGAACGCTCCAATCAACAGACCACCAGCTTTGCCAGTGTCGCCACCGCCCTGGAACAACTGACCATCTCGGTATCCGAAATTTCTGATGCTACTCAGGCCAGCTCAAATAATTCTGAAGCTGCGCAGCGGATTGTGGGGGAAGGAACGGAGCGGATGGCACAGTCGATACAAGCGACTCAACAAGTGGTCAGCGTGGTCGACAATGCGCGTAATCAGGTGAATGATTTGACCGATGCAGTTTCGCACATCAATCAGGTGGCCAGCTCGATTGGTGAAATTGCAGAGCAGACCAATCTGCTGTCGCTCAATGCTGCCATTGAGGCTGCCCGAGCGGGTGAGAGTGGTCGGGGTTTTGCCATTGTGGCTGATGAAGTGCGGCGACTGGCTGAACGCACTCAGCAAAGCACACAAGATATTGCCGGCATCATTCAGCGCGTTCAGGAACAAACCAATCTGGTCTTGAAAACCATGAGCCAGGCTGCCGCAGAAGTGGGGCGTGGTACCAGCATGATTGCCACATCCAATGATAGTCTGAGCGAGATCGCGCGCGTAAGCGAAGACAGCATGGTATCGGCAAGACAGATTGCGGAACGACTTAACGAACAGACGCAGGCTTCAACCGAAGTGGCGCATAGCATGGATATCATGAATGCACTCAATCATGACAACACACAGGCGATCAATGAAGTGCAACAAGCTTCGGTGGCACTATCAAAAACTGCACAAGAATTACACTTGCTGGTGCAACATTTTGAGCAAAGTCTGGTCGAATCAGGTTCTTGATATTGCGTTTGAATACAAGGTTTGACGGGTCTGGCATGCCTTGGTGCATGTCAGCGTTCAAATCTTAAGGGCGCAACTTTTCAAATTTTACTATTGCTTCACCACGACTGGTGCGTCGTGGTTCGGCTTTCCAGGCGTGGCCATATAAAATTTCATAAGTGAGTGTGAGTTTGCCGTTGGTGTTGCGCTGGCTTTCCAGTGTGGCTAATAATTTTTTCTGATAACCACGACCTTTCAGTCCGGCTTGTGCATCGGGTAAAGTGGCTGCACCCAACAAGCGCACATCGGCGAGCAACTTGCTGGCATCATCATAAGTGACGATGATTTTTTCCATATCCATCACTGGCGTGCCAAATCCCGCTTCCACCAACAGATCTCCCCAGTCATGCATATCCACAAACGGGTTGATGCGTTCCGCCCGCCCGAGTTGCGCATAAGCACTGCGCAACTCTTTTAATGTGTCTGGGCCAAAACAACTCAACATGACCAGACCACCCGTCTTGCAACTGCTTGCCCAGTCCTTCAAGAGTTGTCCGGGATCAGCCACCCAATGCACCGCCAGATTACTGAAGATCATGTCCAGACTTTGTGGTTTGAGGGGCAGATGGCGCATATCAGCCTGCAATAGATTGGGTACTGGAGTGCGCTTGATCAAGCGTTGCAGCAATGAAGCTGTTGCAGGTAAATTGGTTTGCGCCTGTTGCAGCATCTGCCAGGCCATATCCAGCGCCAGCACCTGACTATCTGGATACAGGCCTTGTAATTGCATACTGCTTAAGCCATGACCACAACCTGCATCAACGACTCGCTGTGGTGTGATCTTGATGATCGCCAGTTTTTCAAACATGCGTCGGGCAATTTCGGCCACCAGATAATCGGTTTCGCCAAAACGACTGGCACGTCGTTCAAACAGCTGGCGAACCCGTTGCGAGGTATGGGCAGCAAAAAAAATGGGATCGGTCATGCAAAATCAGTTCAGGGTTTGCTGGCAGTGGTGTTGCCGCAGTCCTTCAATTCGGGGTTGGGCTTGCCGGGGCCAGCGCTGTGCACGACGGTTTTAAAAGCTTCGCGCAGCTTGGCGGCATCGGCTTCATTGACTTCTGAAAATTTCAACTGTACCTTATTGACCAGGCGCGGTGTCAAGGTAGCTTGAGTGACACCCTGTTTCACGAGGCCTTGTTGAAAGCTGCGCGCAGATTCTTCAACCTTGAAAACACCCAGCGAGATGGCCATGCGCATTGGCCCATTATCCTGAATGACAAAGTAATCCTTCACACCGGCTTTTTTCAATTCTTCGACACGGGCATCCACTTCTTCCTGTGAGCGTTGTGATGGTATATGCACCATCCAGCTGGATGCTTCAGAAGCGTCATGACTTTCACTCTTCAGATTCAAGGATTTGATTGCTGTTTTGAAAGCATTGCTATCTTCAATGGTTAAAGTGGTAGTTTGCAGGCACCGTGCAGCAGTCGTGTTGGGAGCCGCAGCTGGCGTTGATGCGATCGTTGCGGCACTGTTATTGGTCGGTGGCATGGTTGGAATAATGCTGGCCGGCACGGTGACTGCAGCCACGGCAGGCGTGACTGCTTCGGCTGCTTTGCTATCAGTTGAATGATTGGGCTTCTCAATGGACTCGTTGCTGGCGGCGTTGGTTTCCGCAATCACTGGTGTCTCAGAAGTGCTCGGTGTGGCTTGAGCGATGGTTTTTTCTGGTTGGCTGTCTGGTTTGTTAAGCGGAGCAATCAGCTTGAATCGATCGACTGCGAGTTCTTTTTTCATGCGCTCAGGTTCACGCCCTTCGGTCCATACCTGCCCCAACCAGCCTTTTTGTACGCCAAACAGCAAAGCATTGGCCAGTACCAGTAACAGCAGAACAATAGTCCAAGAAAAACGTGACATAGATCGATCTATCAGAGGTTAAGAAACCGATCGAATCGATCGGGTCGCCAGAACAAACAAACCTTCAATCACCAGATTGGGATGAACCCAAACCTGGGCAACCTTGCTGACAGCAGCATGAGTGTTCTTGTCCCATTGTGCCAGGGTCGTTGCAATCAGCGGTGCGGCTTGCTGCGCGCCACCACCACTGAGCAAACAGGCCGGTGCAGAGCCATGCAATTGCTTCAATCGCATATATTGAATCATAAATGCGCCCAATTGCGCGGCAACACAGCCTGACATTATGGCATCGTTGGTATTAAGCCCAAAATCAGCCAGTTTCCCATCGGCGAGTGGCAACTGTGCGGTATTTTGATGCAGAGAAGCCAGCATGGTTTGGTAGCCGGGCAAGATTTGGCCACCAATAAAACGCATCCCTTCTGTGGATGGTAATAGTGCATCCAGCGTGGTGGCCGTACCAAAAGTGCTGACCAGGGTAGCTTGACCTGGCAACAGCTGCGCGGCTGCGCATAAGGCCGCCCAACGGTCACAACCCAATCTGCTAGGGTCAGCATAGCCATTGATTAAAAAATCAAGATTGGTTTCTGCCTGCAACCATTGTGGCGTGATGGTTGGTGCCAGTTGCTGTAAAAAGGTTTGCAATTGCACGCGGATTGATTGACTCGCCACATGCGAAATGAATATGACTGCTGGCGTAATAGATTGAAGTTGGGTGTGCAACGCAGCTTGCCACGCTGCCACATCTTTGCTGGGAAAAATACTTAAGTCAGTCACACCAATGGTTGTGTGGTTGGCTGATGCAGTCAATTGGATGGGCTGCCAATGTACCTGGGATAAATCGGCCAGCGTCCATTTGATGCGCGAGTTGCCAACGTCAATCAAGAGCGCAAGGTTTGTCGATCGCAGACTCAAGCCAAACTCCTTAATGAATATTGACTGTTTGAAGGATCAGCCAGATCACCGGACATAATGGTTTGATTGCCTTGTGCAGTTTCCAGCAATAAACCGCCTTGCGCATTGATACCGCGACAAATGCCATTGTGTAAGTTTTTTCCGTCAAGCCAGATGCTCACTGGCCGATTGGCATGATGG
This sequence comes from Ampullimonas aquatilis, assembly GCF_049675895.1. GTDB lineage: Bacteria > Pseudomonadota > Gammaproteobacteria > Burkholderiales > Burkholderiaceae_D > Ampullimonas > Ampullimonas aquatilis. Next base: position 254,535 of record NZ_CP183834.1, read on the forward strand.
TTGTAGTTCTGCCATTCTTCCATAAAAGGTGCCCAACCCGCATGAGAAAAGATCTGCCAGTCTTTCAGTATTTCAATCATCAGCATGGCAAGCAGTGTAGCGCTGTCAGGTTCAAGCAGCGCATCATTAAATAGCTCATCAATGCCCGCAGTTGGCAAAACCTGATTGGTGGTGTCTGATTGTGCAAGTGGTGCTGGTGCTTGTAGATTGATGCCAATCCCGATCACACAATGACAAGATGATGCCTGCGTTGATTTGGCCACTTCAACCAAAATACCTGCCAGTTTTCTGCCTTGATACAGCACGTCATTCGGCCATTTCAAGGTGATGTCAGCCTCAGGTGCTTGAACGGCATGTAGAGTGGCATGTTGATTTGCATGGTTCGTTTGTGCATCGCGCAAGCATTGCAGGGTGCGCGCCAGGGCCAGGCCGACTAACAGGCTCGCACCAGATAGTTGTTGCAATGGTGCATGCCAGGGCAGGGCCAGTGAAAAAGTGAGTGTCTGCCCAAGCTGACTATGCCATTGTCGTCCCAGGCGGCCACGTCCGGCAGTCTGTGCTTCAGCCAGGAGCAAGATGGCTTGATCTTGATTGGTGGCATGAGACGCCATGATGTTTTGACGTGCTCGCTGTAGTAAATCACTGTTGGTTGAAGCGGTGCTATCAATCAACTCGACTTGCAATCCAGAAAAGTTGGGGTGTGTTAACAAGGCTGGTGCTAATGCTTGCTGCAATGTCTGGGCATCGACATAATGGTGCAGCTTGCGGGTATCAATCATGGTAAGTGAGCTGGTCATAGGCAAAATCTTACCCAAGTTTTTTGAAAACGCTGATTTCACGTGAATTTAACTTCTGCCGAACAGATCAAACCGCCTAATCTGGAGCTGCAAAATGCAGCGGGTCAGTCACAGCTATTGTTGGCTGGCAACTGGACGATTGCACAATTGGCCCAAGGCAAGCGATGGCAGGCCTTGCAGGACAGCTTGCAGCAGCATCGGCAGCTCCATTGGGATTTGAGCGGGATTGAGCGACTGGATTTGGCCAGTGCCCAGTTTTTACGACAGATCATTGCCCAGCCAATGCCAGCCAGCTGGACCATGAGTCCATCCCAGCGTGCACTGTTTGATCGGGTTGAGGAAGGCTTGACCGATTTGGCTGCCGGTCCAGCCTTGATGATCGAGTCCCGCAGTTGGTGGTGGCCGATCGTCAGCCTGGGTGGCATGCTGCTTTACTTTTTGCAGCATGCGCGCAAATTTATTGAATTGTTTGGCCAGTTCGTGCTGGATCTGCTGACGCTGCTCAGTCATCCCTGGCGTGGTCCATGGAAAGAAATTTCCGCCAATTTGTATCGCAGTGGCGCGCAGGCTTTGGGGATCACCGCTTTAGTCGGATTTTTGATTGGTGTGGTGTTGAGTTTTTTGTCGGCCCAGCAGCTCAAGGTGCTGGGGGCCAATGTTTTTATTGTCAATCTCCTGGCCATCAGTATTGTGCGTGAGTTAGGGCCGATGCTCGCGGCCATTCTCGTGGCAGGTCGTTCCGGATCATCCATCACTGCGCAAATTGGCGTGATGCGGGTCACGCAAGAACTCGACGCCCTGGTGGTGATGGGCATTGCCCACGGTTATCGCCTGGTCATGCCGCGCGTATTGGCGCTGATGATTGCCATGCCCCTGCTGGTGCTGTGGACCGATGCGCTGGCACTGGTGGGGGGCATGTTTGCAGCGCGTATGGAGCTGGGTCTGAGTTATGCCTATTTCATCCAGACCCTGCAAGATGCCATCACGCCCTATAACTTATGGCTGGGATTGGGCAAGGGCGTGGTGTTTGGCTCCCTGATTGGTCTGGTGGCCTGCTATTTTGGTATGCAGATTCGTGCCAATACCGAAAGCCTTGGCCAGGGCACCACCACTTCGGTGGTGACGGCCATCACCTTGGTGATTTTGGCGGATGCCGTGTTCGCTATCATTTTTTCGGGGATGGGCACATGAACGTCATCGAGATCAGCCAACTACGCACCCAGTTTGGTCCGACGGTGATTCATGATCACCTTGATCTGACGGTACACAAGGGTGACATCATGGCCCTGGTAGGCGGTTCTGGCACTGGCAAGACCACCTTGCTGCGCCAGATGATCGGCCTGGAAACGCCAGCTGCTGGCACTGTCTCGGTATTGGGGCAGGCGATTTTTTCAGAGGCGGGCAAGGCCACACAAGCGACCATGAATCAATTGCGTAGCCGCTGGGGCATGTTGTTTCAATCGGGTGCTTTGTTTTCTACATTGAGTGTGTTTGACAATGTGGCAGTGCCTTTGCGTGAATTGAGTGGATTGCCTGACACATTGATTGCCGAAGTGGTTAATCTCAAACTGCTGATGGTCGGACTGACGGTTGCCGATGGTCGCAAATTGCCATCTGATTTATCGGGCGGCATGATCAAACGCGTGGCGCTGGCACGGGCACTGGTGCTGGAGCCGGAGTTGCTGTTGCTGGATGAACCGACAGCCGGGCTTGATCCGGTTTTGTCCGAAGGTTTTTGTGATCTGATTCTCACCTTGCATCAGCAACTCTGTTTGACCGTAGTCATGGTCACCCATGATCTGGATACGATTTTCAAGTTATCCACGACCGTGGCCGTATTGGCCGATAAGCATGTGATTGCCTGTGCTGCACCGGCTGATGTGCTCAAGGTGGATCATCCATTCATTCAGGCTTTTTTCCTTGGCGAACGCGGTCGCCGTGCGGCTGGCGCACTCGCTCAAGGACAACACATGGAGTTGCTCTCTCATGGAAAATAAATCGCATGCTTTTTGGGCCGGGTTATTCACCTTGGGGCTGATGATTGCATTGGCATTGGTGGTGATCTGGCTCAATCATGATGGCTCCGTCAAGGCCAGTTATGAGCTAGTTACGCAAAGTTCGGTATCCGGACTTAACCCGCAAGCGTCAGTGCGTTACCGCGGACTGGATGTAGGACTGGTCGACAGCATTGGTTTTGATCAACAGGCCGGTGCCGACAAGGCCGGACAGATCGTGATTCATATCACGATTGATGCCGGCACCCCGATCACGGAATCCACCTTTGCTGTGATTGCTTCACAAGGCGTGACGGGTTTGGGGTACATCCAGCTTGATGATGAGGGTATGTCGCATACGTTGCTCAAAGGTACTCTGGAACACCCGGCACGGATTCCCATCAAGCCCAGCCTGTTTGACAAGGTACAGGCCAAGACCGACCTGATTTTGAGTGATGCACAACGGCTGACCAGTGAGCTGGCCACCTTTTTCAATACCGATAGACAGCAACAATTGTCCGATCTGGTCAGCTCGCTGGATCAGGCAGTGCATGCCTATTCTGAAATCCCCGGGCAGCTCAAACCCGCCTTGGCCAGGATTCCGCAATTGGAAGCCGAGTTTCAGCAGACGGCCATCAACCTGAACAGTTTGAGTCAGGAGTTACGCCAGCTCACGACCCAACTCAATAGCCCGCAAGGCCCGTTGCTGACAACCAGCAACAAGCTCAATGAAACCCTGGATCAGCTCAAGCTGCAATCCGGCCAGATTGGCGCTTCGCTGCAACATATCAGTCAGCAGGCGGATCGTGATCTGCTGCCGCAACTCAACGATTTATTGATTCGGGCGCAAACCGCCACTACGGCACTGGAACGTGCCGGTAATCTGATTGAGCGTCAGCCCAAAAGTCTGTTATTCGGACGTCAACCAGAGATACCAGGGCCGGGTGAGCCGGGCTTTCAATCGCGTCATCAACCTGCTTGCGGAGGGGCATCATGCTGATTCGTCGTACTCTTACTGTCATACTGATTTTTGCTGGCTGCTGGTTGGGTGCCTGTTCAACACCGCCAGTTACCATGGCCTCGGTGTTTGATCTGGGCACCATCAAGCTCACTCAGGTAACGTCAAATTCTGCTGGCATGCGTGTGGAAGTCAGTGCCACGCCAGCTTTGGCAAGTACTGATATGGTCTACCGCCTGCTCTATGACGATGCACAGGTTTGGCGACGTTATGCCAATAGCCGCTGGGCGGCCACGCCGGCCCAATTGATTCAGGAACGCTTGCGCGTGGGATTGTTGGCGGCACTTGCTGTCAGCAATGCCAGCAGTTCTGCGGGGCCACGCAATCTCTCAGTGAGGGTGTTGGAATTTTCACAATGGTTTGATCGGCCTGACAGTAGTCGTGCCGTGATTCAGGTGGAGGCTCAGCTCTATCAAAATGGTATCTTGCAGGCGCAACAGCTCATGCAAGTCGAGGCACCAGCAGCAAGCGCCAATGCGGCGGGTGGTGCGGCAGCATTGGCACAAGCCGGTGACGAGCTGGCGAAGCGATTATTGGGCTGGCAAGATGAACATAAACGTGAGCAGGTGATGTCATCAAAATAAGGCACAATGCGGCCTGGTTATTTGGGCATTACTTCACATGACATATCAGGCAGAAAGCAAAAGCTGGCAACGCCATCGCTCGCCATTGGCGGTTGCCATGGCCTTGGTGCTGTTGGTCATCATTGCCTATGCCAGCCTGTACCCGATGTCGGGCTGGAGCGATGACGGTACACCGGTATGGGCCTATGTTTTTGCGCCCATCAATTGGCATCTCTACAAGTTTGATTTCGTGATCAATATTTTGGGTTATGTACCTTTTGGCTTTTTACTGGTGCTGGCCATGTATCCACGGCCTCGTGGACTCTGGGCCTTATTGAGTGCGACCCTGTTGGGGACATTGGTCTCGGGCAGCATGGAAGCGCTGCAGACTTTTTTGCCCACGCGCACTTCATCCAATATTGATTTGCTGACCAATATTGCCGGTACGCTGGTGGGTGCTTCACTGGCTTTGCCACTCGCCAGTAAGCTGATTGATCGCGGTTGGCTGCGTCGCTTGCGTCTGAGCTGGTTTGAGCCGGGCCACAGCATGCATCTGACCATTGCCCTGATCTGGCCTTTTGCGCAGCTCTATCCGCAAGCCTATCTGTTTGGCAATGGTGGTGTGCTGGGTGAAATCTTGTTGGCGCTTTATCAGTCCATTACGGGCAAGCAACAAGCTGAAGGGACGATGCGTGAAGTGTTGAGCTGGCTGGATCTGTCGCACTGGCTGCAAGACAGTACGCCCAATCATGCTGATCTGCATCGGCTTGGCGAATTTGCCGTGACCACCAGCGCCATCTTTGGTGCCGCCATGTTTTGCATGTGTCTGGCCAAGCCTCGCGCACCGGCACGACTATTGATTGGTGTGGCGCTCAGCGCGACGATCCTGCTCAAGTGCCTGGTTGTGACCTCTCAGTTTTCCTTTGCCGACATGCTGGGTTGGGCAACGCCCGGTGCCATGGCGGGTATTTTGATGGGTATCACACTGGCTTTTGTGGCCTGTATTGCCGGCCCAAGGCAGCGCCGTTTTTGGGCTTGGCTGGGTCTGCTGCTGCAATTGCTGCTCTGTAATCTGATGCCACCCAATCCATTTTATGAAGCCATGATTGATGCCTGGCATCAAGGCAAGTTGATTCATTTCAACCAGCTGGCTTTATGGGTGTCCATGCTATGGCCTTATCTGGCAGTGCTTTGTTTGCTGGTCAATCTGGATAAACGCGTCGACAAATTGCATATACTGCATAGGGGTATAAAGACTTAAAACCCCTTTAAGTGCTTGGAATAAGCTTTCCAGGGGCAATTTTTGTATACTCTTTTTACACTTGTCGGCATGACAAGCCAATGGCAACAAGTTGGCAGTTTCTCCACGTATAATCCCGTTTTGCCCTCCACAGGTGTTACCGATCATGAGCCAGGATTCCTATTTCAAACATCACGTTTTTTTCTGTTTGAACCAACGCTCCGAAGGCGAAGCCTGCTGTGCCAATCTGGGCGCCAAAGAAGCTTTTGATCACATGAAAAAAGCGGTCAAGAACAAAGGTTTATCGGGTGCTGGTCAAATTCGCGTCAATAAGGCCGGTTGCCTGGATCGTTGCGAACTTGGCCCGGTTATGGTGGTCTATCCAGAAGGTACCTGGTACACCTATGTAGATAATAGCGATATTGACGAAATTCTTGAATCCCACCTGATCCAGGGTAAGCCGGTCGAGCGTCTCAAGGTTTAAGTAGCACTGCATGAATATCCATACTCAAAAACAACTGATCGACGGTCCTGTCGGCAAAATTGAAGTCGCCATTGATATGTCCGAAGCCTTGCCTGCCCGTGGACTGGCTTTGGTTGCGCATCCGCATCCACTGTTTGGCGGTACGATGGATAACAAGGTGGCACAAACGCTGGCGCGTGCTTTTGTGCAACTGGGCTACATTACCATTCGCGCCAACTTTCGCGGTGTCGGCAAGACCGAAGGTGCGCATGATCACGGGATTGGCGAGCGCGCTGATCTATTGGTCGTGATTGACTGGCTGCAAGCAAACTATGCCGGGCAATGCGTCACCCAACCGCCGCCCTTGGCGTTGGGTGGTTTTTCCTTTGGCAGTTTTGTGATCTCGCATGTGGCGCAAACCCTCGTTGAGCAAGGCCGTGCGGCCGAACGTCTGGTGATGGTGGGCACGGCCGCCAGTCGCTGGGAAGTGGCCACTGTACCGGCTGATACCATTGTGATTCATGGCGAACTCGACGACACCGTACCGATTCAAAGCGTGTATGACTGGGCGCGCCCGCAAGAGCTGCCCATGATTGTGATTCCCGGTGCGGATCACTTTTTTCATCGCAAGCTACCGCTTGTCAAACAACTCATTATCAATGCCTGGGCCAAATAGGCTTGGGTACTCTCTCTAACGGAACCATGTTGAAAAAAATCGTCTCTTTTGTTTCTGCTGCATCCCTGACCTTTGCGCTGGCACTGCCAAGCGCGCAGGCGCAGGTTGCGGCCCCTGCCGTGGCTGCCAAGGCCTGGTTATTGATTGATATGAACAGCGGTCAGACGCTCACCTCGCAAGAGCCTGATATGCGTGTCGAGCCTGCTTCGCTGACCAAGCTGATGACAGCCTATCTTTCTTTCAGCGCGCTGAAAGAAAAAAAGATCACGCTTGATCAAATGATCACGCCATCCAAAAATGCCTACAAGCCAGAAGGCTCGCGCATGTTCATTGATATTGCCAAACCGGTTTCGGTGGACGACTTGCTGCATGGCATGATTATCCAGTCTGGTAACGATGCCTCGATTGCCCTGGCCGAACTGATTGGTGGTAGCGAAGCTGCCTTTGCCGAGCTGATGAATCGTGAGGCCAAAAGCATGGGTATGAACAATACCAACTTTAAAAATTCAACCGGCTTGCCAGACCCCAGTCATTACAGCACGGCCAATGATCTGGCCAAACTGGTGATCCGCCTGATTACTGATTTCCCCGAGCAGTACGGCCTCTATTCCATCAAGGAATTTACCTACAACAATATCAAGCAGCCCAACCGCAACCGCTTGTTGTTTATGGATCCTACGGTAGATGGCGTGAAAACCGGTCATACCGATGCAGCCGGTTTTTGCCTGATTTCTTCAGCCCATCGACCACTGCCCAATGTGCCCAATGTACAGCGTCGTTTGTTGTCCGTCGTATTGGGTACCACCTCCGATGCTGCCCGTGCGGTGGAATCCCAAAAGCTGCTCAACTTTGGTTTCAGCGCTTTTGATGACGTGCGTGTTTACGAAAAAAATCAGGTATTGGGTACGCCCGAAGTCTGGAAGGGTAAACTGTCCAATATCAAGATTGGTCTGAAAGAAGACCTGTATCTGTCGGTACCCAAAGGTCAGGCGGATAGCGTCAAGGCGACGCTGGATCGCACCCAGCCTTTGCTCGCACCATTACAACAGGGTGATCAGGTAGGTGTGTTGCGGGTGGAAGTGGATGGCAAACCCTTTGCCGAGCGTCCCGTTGTGGCTTTGGAAACAGTCGAAACTGCTGGTTTCTTTGGTCGTCTGTGGGACACGATCCGCTTGTGGTTCAAATAAGCCAATTGATTGGAAAGCGCATGAGGAGAGCATCATGACCCTGGAGCCGATTCCACCTGAAGAAAGTCTGATCGAATTTCCTTCGGCCTTCCCCATCAAGGTCATGGGCAAAACACATCCCGATTTTGCTCAAACCATGACCGAGCTGATTCTGAGCTTTGATCCGACTTTTGATCCCGCTACTGTTGAAATGCGGCCATCCAAAGCGGGCAACTATTTGTCGCTTACCTTCACCATCACCGCTACCAGTCGGGTGCAGCTTGATGACATCTATCGGGCGCTGACTGCGCATCCGATGGTGTCCATGGCGCTTTAGTCAGCAAAATCATTTCTATTCGCATGGCTTCCTCGGCAATTGTGGTCAAACAACTCGGTCTGGCCGACTACAGCGCCACCTTTGAGGCCATGAAAGCCTTTACTGCGGCACGTACTGCTGAGACCACAGATGAAATCTGGCTGGTGGAACATCCACCGGTTTTTACGCTTGGTTTGGCTGGCAAGATGGAACATTTGCTTCAGGTCAGCGACATTCCATTGGTCAAGGTGGATCGTGGCGGCCAGATCACTTATCACGGCCCTGGTCAGGTGGTGGCTTATCTGCTGCTTGATTTGCGTCGCCATGGTTTACTGGTGCGCGAGCTGGTCTGGAAGATCGAAGCAGCTACCCTGCAAACCCTGCGTGACTATGTCATTGCGGCCGAACGTAAAGAGGGTGCACCCGGCCTGTATTTGGACGAAACTGCCCCCAAAGCCTTGCAGGGCGCCAAAATTGCCGCCCTGGGCTTAAAAATCCGACAGGGTTGCAGCTATCACGGCGTGAGCCTCAATGTGGCGATGGATCTGTCGCCGTTTGATCTCATCAACCCTTGCGGATATGAGGGATTACGCACAGTGGATATGGCCACCTTAGGCTGCACTGCCAGTTGGCAGAATGTGGCGAACACGCTGGCTGCACGGTTGATTGAATTCATTGAAAAGCCTGCATGAAAATTGCAGAGATGGTATCTGATACGGACAAGTTGTGTCAGCCGCGATGTTTGATTCTGTGCCAGGCTCTGAGTCAGATCATACGGTGAGTCCAGCAAGTCCTTACAATAGGCCAATCAATCAGTAAAAAATACGCTAATCGCTATATAGAAAGTCCGAGACCATGGATTCCAAGCCCGCCGTTACCGAGAGCGCTGCACCTCACTACGACCCGACTGCCAAGCAAAAGGGGGGCAGCAAAACGGCCCGCATTCCCATCAAGATTATTCCGGCCGAAAAGCTCGCCAAGCCCGACTGGATTCGCGTACGCGCGGGTTCAGCAACGGGTCGCTTTACTGAAATCAAACAGATTTTGCGTGAACATAATCTGCATACTGTTTGCGAAGAAGCTTCCTGTCCCAATATTGGCGAATGCTTTGGCAAGGGCACGGCGACCTTCATGATCATGGGTGATAAGTGCACCCGTCGTTGCCCATTCTGCGATGTTGGACATGGCCGCCCTGATCCGCTGGATGTGAACGAGCCAGACAACCTGGCCAAGACCATCGCTGCACTCAAGCTCAACTATGTGGTGATCACCAGCGTTGACCGGGATGATTTGCGTGATGGCGGTGCCCAGCACTTTGTCGATTGCATCCGCAAGACGCGTGAGCTGTCACCCATGACACGGATTGAAATTCTCACGCCGGACTTTCGTGGTCGTATGGATCGGGCGCTTGAAATTCTCAAGGCCGCGCCACCCGATGTGATGAACCACAACCTGGAAACGGTGCCACGTTTATATAAAGAAGCCCGCCCCGGCTCCGACTACGAATATTCGCTGAACCTGCTCAAGCGCTTTAAAGAACTGCATCCCAATGTCCCGACCAAGTCAGGCATCATGGTTGGCTTGGGTGAAACCGACGAAGAAATTTTGCAAGTCATGCGCGACCTGCGTGCCCACCATGTTGATATGCTGACCCTGGGCCAATATCTCATGCCTTCGTCCGAGCACCTGCCTGTGCGTCGCTATGTTCACCCCGACACCTTCAAGATGTTTGAAGATGAGGCCTACAAGATGGGCTTTGAACATGCCGCAGTCGGTGCCATGGTCAGATCGTCATACCATGCGGATCAACAGGCTCATGCGGCGGATGAATCTATCAAAGAAAAGCGTATTTAATGGATCTAAGAAAATAATGAATGATCAATTTTATTGAGTAACTTGGTAGCATAACGCCATTGTTCACTTTATTCAAAGCAGAAGATGGCGTTGCGCTTTTTGGTTTGATGCAGCTGGCTTTACTATTGATTCTATAAAAATTTTGGTTGGATGATCAAGGCTTCAAACTTTGATCATTGTCAAAAAACGCCTTATTGAAGCGCTGCTCTCCTTCTTCTGAACTGAAACGAGCCAGTCCACCACCGGGGAGATTGGTCAGCTCACCAAAGATGAAATCTGTTTTGGACGCATAAAAGTCCACCCGCACAAAATCAAAATTCTGGGCGAGCAATTCGGCTTCTTTTAAAAGTTGCTCAAGAAATGGTGGTGATGGCAGATGCAATTCCTGATAGGGTTGTCCAAGGGCAACATGCAATGCTTGCCAATGTTGATCAAAAGATTCGCGTCGTTTTTCCTTATCAAAGCGATCAATGACTGAAATGATGCGCGCTGAACCTTGACGACAATGAATGGAACCTTCTAGATAAAAGGCGTTATCTAAATAGGGTTCGACAATGAGTTTTTTTTCCAGTCCGGCATAGTTATGTTCCAGCTCATGTAGAAAAAAATCATGCTCCAACCATTGATGCAATTTTGGCAGTGCGGTCAAATAGTCTTGTGTCTGATGAATAAAACAAATGCGGTTTGAAGAGTGCGTCGGTTTGATGACAACGGGAAACTCACTCGGCAGGTAAGCGTCTATCTCTGCATGATTTTGTAGTATGGCCAGCGTGGGCATAGTGCGACCAGTGCCGACATGATCGCTGACAAATTGCTTGCCATGCTCTTTGTCGGTGACGTGCCGTTTAAGTGGGTCACGCAATGTACCATTGATTTTTCGAAAGAAATGATAATCGTTGAAGCGTTGTTGTTTGGCTTTGGGAATTCTTTTGTGGCGATGTATGAAAAATAAATAATGGTAAGACAAAAACAGTCGTTCATATAGCCAGCCATCTTCGTTCAATAATTGAATGCCAGCAATGAGCGTGGTTCTGAATTGTCTGAGCCAGGAATCAGATGCCGTGTGCATGTTTGACACCTCGGAAATAACGCAATGACCAGCTCATGACAATTCGTCCATCCTTGCGTTGAAGACCTGGACAGATATCCAGTGCAGCAATGAGTGTCTCAACACTCATTGCTGTCAACCCAAAAAGTCTGGTCAAATAAGTATGCAGCTCAGCTTCTGAATGGAAAATCCACGGGCAAGCCAGCATGGTGGTACTTACGTCAGTAAACCCATGATTTAGCAAAACTTGGGTAAATGCTTGGGTAGGATAGGCGCCACAGTGTCCTGATGCGGTATGAGCGTTGATGAAACCATCCAGAAAATGATGTTCTGGGGAATCTTCAGCTACTTCGGCAATTGCCAACACGCCGCCAGGTTTTAATGCTTGCCAGGCACCTGTCACATAGCACTGCTTTTCTTTTGCATTGGCATGATGAAATGGTACGACGGCCAGCAAGGCATCGTAGGTATCAGCTGCAATACCATCCAGATCCCAATTGGTCAGCATGACATTTTCAGCATAATTGCTTAAATGCAATTTAAGAAAATCTGCCCGATCAATGTTTGCCATTGGGTAAAGCAGTTCCAGCATCTTGCCTTCGGCAGGTACTTCCAGCAATCTTTGTGGGCTATTCAAATTGGCATATGACTGTAAAGCCAGAAATTCGTTGAGGCGCACATCCGGATAATCAATCACTGATTCAATGTACTGATCCACATTGTTTGATAGTCTCTCGATATAGCTGATAGGTTCTGGCTGACTGGATTTGTTCATGACGATGATGTGTCGATTTTTTCGTGAAGAATATTTTTAACATTGGTGCTGCGGAGCATAGCTGAGTTAGTTCATGCTGATCATGAAATAATCGGTGTTTATGGAAACTAGTTGGGTTGGGCGGACGGGTAATTGCAGCTGATGAAGCATAGTCATGCCGATTAATGTGTAAACCAATGGTAAGCTTCAGTTGATTTCTTGGATGAAAATTTGATTGGGTAACACGCGATCAGCTCGGGCAGCCTACAAGAAAGTAGACGAGCGTCAAGCGCTATCACATGGGGGCTTCCAAAATAAGACTCATTAAACAAAGGATTTCAGTTGTCAGAGAAAAATGATGAAAAAATTCTGGGCAGACAATTCTTTATGAGTTGGTGGATGGCTTATGTTATGAAGAGAACTGGAAAAGACATTAAACCTCATTGATTGATAGGTTCCATGGGATGGAATTCCTCAACAAATTTTTATTGATGCAGACTCATTCATCAATAAAATTGATTTCTCATGGAGATTGCTTTATCAAAATTTATCTTTATTGATTCCTCTTGTTATCTTGTCTAATTCTTACATCTGAAAATTAAATATCACCATGAACAAACTGATCATTACTCGTCACCATGTTGGCCAACGTTTTTCCGAAGTCGCCATTCACAATGGTACGGTTTATCTGGCCGGGCAGATTGCTGAGCGCAATCCTAATGGTTATATTGCCGAGCAGACTGCTGAGGTGCTGGAACATGTTGATCGTTTGCTGGCCGAGGCCGGCAGTGACAAGGCTTGTATTTTGCAGGCGACAATCTATCTGGCCAGCATGGATGATTATGCGGGAATGAATGCGGTGTGGGATGCCTGGGTGGCACCGGCTGCGGCACCTCCACGTGCGACGGTACAGGCGCAATTGGCGCATCCGGATTGGCGGGTGGAGATGGTGATTGTGGCGGCACAACGCGTAGATTAATATCGCTTTGTTTGATGATGAGGCAGATAACTTAACTGCTTTAACGAGTAGATTTTCAATAAAAAAGGGCATGCCTGCGCATGCCCTTTTTGCTTTGATCGCTAACTTTTGCTGATATTCAATATTTCAATCAGAACAAGGCAACCAAGGCTTTACCAGCTTTGCTGGAGAGTTCCTTGGCTGATACGGTGCCATCCTTGTCAGGATCGGCAGCCTTGAAGTAGCTTTCAGCTATGCTGACGACTTCTTTTTTGTCGAGTGTACCGTCCTTGTCCGGGTCGGCCTTGACGAATTTACCTTTGCCAATTTTGATGGCCTTGGCTTCAGCTTTATCCAGTGTGCCGTCTTTGTCGGTGTCGAGTGCATCAAAGCGTGCTTCAACTAATTTGCTCACTTCAGCCAAGTCCAGTGTGTTGTCGTTGTCGGCATCCCAGGTTTTGAGTTGCTCAGTAACAGAATTGGCAGCGGCATTGGCGATCGGTAAGGCGCTCAATGCAGCAGTTAACAGCATTGCGCTCAGGCGAGTGGTTGGTTTAATAGTCTTCATCTTGACGTCCTTTCGATTTGGATAGGGATTAATCTTATCCCCTTATTGACACAGCTAATCTTATGCTGTCTATTTATTATAAATTGTTGTGCGGCGCAATAAGTTGCAACCATGCTAAGTGTGGCCGATCTGCATCAAATGAAGGCTGAATTTATCTGAGCTGTCTGACCGATGCCAGCGCAATGCGTCAACCACGCCATGAGACACTGCGTTCGCTTAGAATCGCGGCAAATGTCGTAATCAAATAAAACAAGGGAGAGGTCAATGCATATGCCACAACACGCTGGCTGGTTATTAACACGTCGCGCGGCTGCGCTGGGTTTGGCGGGGCTGCTGGCGTTGAGTACGCTGTCTGGTTGTAAAAAAATTGAAGAAAACCTGGGCGCGTCACCGGTAACGGGCTCAGCCGGTAGCGCCGGTACGCAGGGCGAGGCGGCCAGCCTGCAAAAATGTGATGCACCAATTGCCACGGTGGCATTGGTGGAAAATCCGGCTGGTTATGGCCCCTATATTTCCAGGTACAACCTGCCCGAATCGCCCGTACCTTTGCTGCGTTTGCTGATGCAGCAAACCGGCTGCTTCAGGGTGGTGGATCGCAATGCCGGTTTGAAAACCACGATTCAGGAAAAAGAATTGTCCGAGGGTGGCTTGACGCGTGAAAACACCACCATCAAAAAACGTCAGGTGATTGAGGCGCAATACGCGCTCACGCCCAATCTGGTGTTTTCCGAAAAAGATGCGGGTGGCTCGATTGGCGGCATCATGGGCATGATCCCGTTTCTCAGCAAGTTTGTTGGGCTGGCCGAGCAGGTCAAGTTTAAGGAAGCCCAAGTCGTGCTGTTTTTGACCGACAACGAAACCACCGAGCAACTGGGTTCGGCCGAAGGTTCTGCCAAGGCGACCGACCTGGGATTGGGTGGTTTGGCCATCGGCAAGACGGGCGGCGCTGGCGGCATGGGCTGGGGCAATACCAACGAAGGCAAGATGATTGCCGGTGCGTTCTTAAATGCCGTCAACAAGCTGGTGCCGCAAGTACAGGTGCTGGCTGCCAAAGAGTTACCCGCAGCCGTCAAAACCAAAATGGCGCCTGTGGTCAGTACCGCTAAGCATTAAGCCAGGTAGCGTGATAGGCTTTGCTTGAGCTGTTGATGCGTTGATTCGGGCATCAACATGGCCTAACGAAAAACGCCCTTTAAGGGCGTTTTTCGTTGGAGTATAGGTAAATTTACTATGCTTCAAGTGCTATTTATATAGGATTTATTTTTTACACCCTGTCAGTATATTTTGAGAGTGATTTGTCTGCGGCGGCGGATGGATTCAGGAGCTGCCTATTGATCCACCGGGAGTGGCTTGCCGCCCAAATGCAGCGCCAGCCAGCGTTCCAGTTCGGCCACGTGCTGGGTTTCTTCTTCGACAAACTCTTTGGCAAAGGTGCGAATTTCGGGATCTTGCGTGGACTCCAGAATATTGCGGTAATAGGCCAGGCTGGCGCTTTCGGCATCCAGTGCAACCTGGAGTGCTTGCTCGCGGCCTATGAACGGATCCGCCGCCCAAATGGCCGCAGTTTCGGGGCTTTCAATATCGGGCCAGTCAAACTCATTGGCCTTGATGTGGGGAATGTCACGAAAGCCGGAACGGGCGCGCGCATCGTTGAGATGCATGCGTGAATATTGCGCCAGACGGCGAAACAGTTTGCCCACTGCACCATTGCCACTGGAGGTCATGGCGTCGGCCAGTTGGTCAAAACGCAGAGCGGCTTCTTCTTCGAGTTTGATGGAGTAAGCCAAAAATTCTTCAACAGTTTCCATGAGTATTTTCTATAGAGTAGGTCGGATCGATTTGACAAGCGGCCACTCGTGGCTGATTGCCTTCAAGAGAAACTTACAGGGCAATATCAAGACCAAATGAACCAATAAATTGCTGCCAAATTTGTCATAACGGCCGCTCGGCCTTTAATAGCTTGGCGATGCCTCTGCTAAATTTTTTTGCTAGCAGCACAAGTTAAAGTGATTAATTAACTTGCACCTCTTTTTTTGTCTGATTATTTGTTTTTAAGGCGACAAAATGATGGTTTGCCAACAATAAAATGCTACACAAAAATTATCCTAAATTATTGATTTAAAACAAATATTTATTGATGTGCTTGATGCTATCTTGTGACTTCCTCTCACTAATAAGGAAGTTAGATCATGGCAAATGTTACTTTTTCATCTCCACTCATGCCGCGCGATATTACGGTTTACGCCGTCGCTGGCGATCGCGGTACGCTTTTGGCGCTGGCCAAAGAGCATCATATTCCCATCCCCTTTGACTGTCAGGACGGCGAATGCGGTTCATGCCTTGTGGAAGTCAAGCATTTGAATCATGGCGTGCGGTACGGTATTGCCCTGACCGAAAAAGAAAAGGAAATGCTCAAGCAATTGGGCAAGATCACAAAAGAAGAAATCATGGATGCCGAAGTCAACGACATGCCGCCGCGCTATCGTTTGGCTTGCCAATATTTTGTGCGCAATGAAGATACTTTCATTGCCTTTGTGGGAGATGAAACCGCACCTAAAAAAGGCCCAACCCTGTCGATTGCGGCGGCTGTTTATAAAGGTGGCGTGGAAATCAAAACGCTCGATCAGTTCCTCAGCTATGCGGTGAAGGTGGAAGAAGATGCGGCGATTCACTTTGAAAAATTGAGCACGGCGATGGCCGCTTGTGGCAATCAGGATGTTGCCGAATTGTTTGCCCAGTTGGGTGGCTATTCACGCATGCATCTGGACGAAGCCAAAGCCAAGTGTGCCAAGTATGACGCTGTGGTCACGCTGCCTTCCAGTTCGGCCTGGCCCGAAATGCAAACGCCAGAAAAAACGACCTTGTGGGCTGGCGATGCGGCTTTGTCCCGCCTGGGCGCATTGAAGTTTGCCCTGCAGGGCGAGCGTCGTGGCTTTGAGTTTTATTACGCCATTGCCGGCACAACCACTGATGCAGAAATCCGCAAGGTCGCCAAGGAGTTTGTGGCCGAAGAAACCGAACACGTTGAAAAACTCAAACTGTGGATCGAAAAAGAAGAAGCGGCCTTGCGTAGCAAAGCTTAATCTGAGTCATTGAATCAGGCCCTAAAAAATGTCTCTAGTAGGTATTTTTTAGGGAGTATGGGTTATTTGATCTCCCTCAAGTGCGTTATTTAACAGTCTTAAAAAATACCTACTGGGAGTATAATTTTGAATGAGTGCCTAGGTGGTACGCAAATAGGCCGGAATGGTGCGGGATGGCATGGGGCGGGCCAGCAAAAAACCCTGCACATCGGTGCAACCCATGGCGCGCAGAATATCAATCTGTTCCTGCTGTTCAATTCCTTCGGCCACAGTGTCCAGACGCAAGGCTTCGGCCAGGCGGATGATGGCCTGCACAATCGCTTTGGCATCGTTATCGCGACCCAGCGCCGAGATGAATGAACGGTCGATCTTGAGCTTGTCGAGCGGAAAGCTGCGCAGATAAGCCAGCGATGAATAGCCGGTACCAAAGTCATCCAGCGAAATCCGCACGCCCAGCTGACGCAGCGCATTGAGCGTGGTGCGCGCGGCCTGACTATCCTGAATCAAAATGGATTCGGTAATTTCCAGTTCGAGCCGATGTGGTGGCAAGCGGCTTTCCTGCAGAATTTCACGCACATCGTCGACCAGTTTGGGTGAACTGAACTGAATGGTTGAAATATTGACCGCGACGCGCTGCTCACTCGGCCAGGTCATCGCTTGCCAGCAGGCTTGGCGCAACACCCAATTACCAATGGCCACAATCTGGCCAGTCTCTTCGGCAATCGGAATAAATTCGGCGGGCTGGATCATGCCGCGCGTCGGGTGACGCCAGCGCAGGAGTGTTTCAAAGCCCACCACTTTTCCGGTGCGCAAGCGGATCAGTGGCTGATAGTGCGGTTCAAATTGTTGCTGCTCGATTGCCACGGCCAGGTCGCGTTGAATATTGAGACGATGCTGCGCCTGCTTGTCCATGGCTGCGGTAAAAAAGGCGTAGGTATTGCGGCCGGCTTCTTTGGCGGCGTAGAGCGCCATGTCTGCGCTCTTGACCAGTTTTTCAGGATGATGGCCATGCACAGGAGCGAGGGCAATGCCAATGCTGGTACCAACCGGTACAGTTTGCCCGTTGATGACGACTGGCTCGCGCAAGGCCATTATCAAGCGATTGGCCAGATCGGCCACCATGTCAGGCGTGGTGCTATGCCAGCTGATCAGCGCAAATTCATCACCGCCCAAACGCGCCAGTAAATCACCCCGACGAATCCGGCTTTGCAGACGTTGCGCGACGATCTTGAGCAGCTGATCGCCCACATCATGACCATACAGATCATTGGCGGTTTTAAAGTTGTCCAGATCCAGATACAGCAGTGCACACGGTTTACCGGGTTGGTCGGCAATCGGTGCAATCATGTCGAGTTGCGAGCGGAACTGGTAACGATTGGCCAGCCCGGTGAGGCCATCAAAATTGGCCAGTCGGCTCATTTCAATACGCGTCCGATGACCATGGGTAATATCGGAACCCACCCCGCGCCAGCCAGTGAGCTGACCGTGCGTATTGAGCAGCGGTTTACCGGTGAGTGCCCACCAGCGCGGCTCACCCGCCACCATGACATTGATGACGTGATCACGAAACGGTGTGAGGCCACGCAAAAACTCGTGCAGTTTTTCCAGGTTCTCGGTTTCTTCGGGCGTGTGGCGCGAGCAGGTGGATTCAATCAGATTGACCATGTACTCGCCGACCAGTTCATCGGCCGATACCGCAAATGATTCGGCCAGCCGATTGGAAACATGGCGCAGCTTGCCAAACTTGTCGGTTTCCCACAGCCAGTCACTGGCGTTTTCTTCAAAGTCGTTGAGCAGCAGATTGATCACTTCCTTTTGTTTTTCAATCTCGGCCTGGGCAATCAGGTTGGCGCCGAAGTTGCGCGCGGTGCTGATCACCGTGCTGATGATGACACCCGCATAAATGAGCAGCAGCAAAGCCAGTTCCCAGTTGGTTTTGCCGGGTTGAATCAGCATGGCGATTTCCCAGCCCAAACCCAGAATGAGCACATGCGCAATCGCAGCGCGGGGAATGCTGGTCAATGCAAAAGCGCCAGCGCCAATCATGCCGGTGATGATGGCCGTGATAATCAGGTGACTGTCAGGGTCATCGCGAGAAAACAGCACGACCGGGATGATGGCCCACAGCAGAGCGAGCAGCATGGCATGATGAATCGTGCGAGTCATGGCCGCTTCAGGCACTTGCTGCGGATATTGTTTGCGATGCAGGCTGAACCAGTCTTTCAGGCTGCGTGATGCCGCCCACAAAACCAGGCCAGCCCATATGAACAGCCAGAGATTTTTGCCCGAGTGGAAAAAGCTGCTCACCACAATGCCCACATTGAGCAGATTGGCAATCAACGTCAAAGGCGTGATGAGCAGTACGGCTTGCAGTTGTTTGCTGCGAAACTGACTGGCTTGCGGTTCTTCGGCGTAATAAGGATGCAGCTTGCGCAAATACCAGGTATGGGCTTTTCTGATTGAGCTGGTCAGGCGTTCAATGGGGTCAAGTAAGGAAGAAAATAGATTCATTATGACGAACACGATGAATGGTCATCAATCGTGAGCGCGCGCAATTTGACCATACGCTTGCTGCGCATTGTCAAAAAAGCCAGGCATGGGGCTGCCAGCAGATTGATCATGCTATTCATTTTGTTATTGAGTGATGATTCACTTGTTTTATATATGAGTCATCAGTCATCAAAGGCATGACCAGCTTAATTGTCCATGGTGTCCCATCTTGTGATGGGCTGACCGGACAGCAGCAGCATGTTCATACGGAAGATAATCTGTGGCTCGTGTCTTGCTGGCCCTATTGCTCTCCTCGACCAGCAAACAGACGATAATCAATCATTCTCTATTGCTCAAGCCAACTTTGTCCGCAATTGCTTCCTAATGAACAAAATACCGCTATTCATCGTTATACCCGGCTATCAAAACTCTGGCCCAGCACATTGGCAGACGCGTTGGCAAGCACGCTATGCCAATACCGTGCGGGTAGAGCAGGCTGATTGGGAGTCGCCCGTGATGGCTGATTGGGTTGCCACACTGGATGACACGATTCGCCGAGTGCATCAGTCAACCGAGCAACCGCTCGTGGTGGTGGCGCATAGCCTGGGTTGTATTACCTTGGTGCACTGGGCCAGCCGTTTGGGCGGTGCCGCGGCCAATCTGGTGAAGGCTGCTTATCTGGTGGCACCGGCCGATGTGGAGCGGGTCGATGCTCCTGCTGCGATCCAGCATTTCAGCCCGATTCCTTTGACACGTTTGCCGTTTCCTGCTTGTGCCGTTGCCAGTGGCAATGATCCTTATTGCCGTCTGGAACGTGCTCAACAATTTTGTCAGGCCTGGTCAGCCAGGTTGATTGATGCCGGTGCGCTTGGGCATATCAACAGCCAAAGCAATCTGGGTGATTGGGATGAAGGTAAGCTGTGGCTGGATGAGTGGTTGGCTGGTCTGAATTAGCTGGCCTCTGCCAAGGTGCTATCCAGTAGTTTGGAGAGTTCGGCAAAGTTGGGTTCACCCAGATAACGCTTGACGATCTGGCCCTGTTTGTTGATGACAAAGGTGGTTGGGGTCATTTCCACCTTATCAAACAGGCGTGCAGCGTCGCCTGCGGTATCGAGCGCCACTTTAAAAGGCAGCTTGCGGGTTTCGGCAAAATTGCTCACATACATCGGTGGGTCATAGCTCATGGCAACTGCCACAAACTCCAGTCCTTTATCCTGATAACGCTGATAGGTCTCGACCATCTTGGGCATTTCGGCCACACAGGTGGAGCAGCTGGTCGCCCAGAAATTGACCATGACGACTTTGCCGCGCAGTGATGAGAGTTTCACCACGTCACGATTGAGCAGCGTAAAGGTGGCATCCGGCGCCGGTTTGGCAGCGGTGGCCTGTTGATAGCCAAACCAGCCCGCAGCAAGGATGACCAAGCCAATAATGATTGACAATATGACTCTTGGAAAAGACTTAGAATCGCTGGAGGTTGCTGACATGGGTAACCCAAACACAAAAGGAGAAAAAATAATGAGCATAAGCCGCAGAGACATTATAAGTGTGACTGGTTATGGTCTGCTCGCCAGCCTGCTGATGAGTAATCCCGTTTTGGCCCTGTCATTGGGAGATTTGACTAATCAGGAAGCCACTGGTGGTTTGAAAGCCGCATTGGAAAAAGGTTCAGAAGCAGCCATTGCAAAATTGGGCGTGCCCGGTGGTTTTTTGAATAACCCCAAGGTCAAGATCGATTTGCCGGGGCCACTGGCCAAAGCCAAGGGGCTGTTGAAAATGACCGGTTTGGGAGGCAAGGCCGATGAACTGGTCGAAGCCATGAACCATGCTGCTGAAGCTGCAGTGCCGGAAGCCAAGAATCTTTTGCTCAATGCGATTAAAACCATGAGCGTGGAAGATGCCAAAGGAATTTTGGCGGGTGGTGAAACATCAGTTACCGATTTCTTTCGCAAGAAAACCAGCGAGCCGTTGGGCCAGAAATTTTTGCCCATTGCCAAGCAGTCAATGAGTAAAGTGGGCGTGGCGCAAAAGTACAACGAGCTGGCTGCCAAAGTGCCACAGAATCTGCTCAAGGGCAAAGATGCTTCGATTGAAGGTTATGTCTCCAAGCAGGCGCTGGAAGGTTTGTACACTATGATTGGTGAAGAAGAAAAAGCGATTCGCCAAGACCCGGTAGGGGCTGGCAGTGCTGCCATCAGCAAGGTTTTTGGCGCATTGAAATAATGCCGCAAGCCCGGTTAAGGTCTTTGTTCTGTTTGGGCTGGCGGGTGATGAGAGGCTTGCTTTTGGTGGGCCTCGTCAGTGCTTGCAGTCCCAAGTACGACTGGCGTACTGTGCATGATGATGCCGGTCGTTATGCGATTGAGTTTCCGGCCAAGCCTAACACCGCAGCGCGTGATGTGCCCTTGGGCGAGCCATTTGGCTTGCTGCGCATGACCATGCAGTCAGCGCGGAGCGATGAAACTTTTGCGATTGGCTATATTGATCTGCCCGGTGCCAATGACACCAGCTCGGCCGAGGCGGAACAGTTTGGGCGCGAGCAGCTTGCGTTGCTCAAGGCGCGCCTGCAAGCGGCGCTGCTGCAAAATTTGAATAACGCGACTGCCACAGCGCCGCAAATGGTCGTCATCAAAGAGGCCGATGGTAAAAAGCGGTCTGGCGAAATGTGGCAGGCCCAAAGCACCGACAAGCGTGTGGTGCGTGCCTATTTTGCTGACAAGCAGGGGCGGGTTTATCAAGTGGCGGTGATTGGCGCGGCGCATACCGGTGATGCAGGCAATATGCATTTTGATGAAGTCGCGAGCCAGTTTTTAAATTCGTTCGTACTCGATTAAGCTGCGCTTGGATCAGCTTCCCCTTTCATCTTCCGCCAAGCCCGCGCCACAGACTGACGCAGCGTCCAAGTCTGGTTCGTTGGACATGTCAGTTGATATGTCAGCGGGTATGTCGCCGAACCCATCAGCGGAGCATGCAACGAGCACTTCGCTCAGCCTGTCGATCCGCATTTTTGCCTGTTTTGCGGTGGCCTATCTTTTATCGTATGGGCTGCGCACCATCAACGCGGTGATTGCGCCGTTACTGGTGGCCGAAATAGGTCTGTCGGCCGCCAATTTGGGTTTGCTGTCCAGCGCTTATTTTCTGGGCTTCATCATCACCCAATTACCTTTGGGTCTGGCGCTCGATAAGTTTGGTGCGCGGCGCGTCAATGCCGCTTTGTTGCTGGTCGCCGCAACCGGTGTGGCGGCGTTTGGCATGAGCCATAGCTTGCTCACTTTATGGTGGTCACGGTTATTGATTGGCATGGGCTTTTCGGCCGCGCTGATGTCGGCCTTCAAAGGTTTTCGTGAATGGTTCGCGCCGAGCCTGCAACCACGGCTGGCTTCCTGGATGGTGGTGGCAGGCGTGGCCGGTGCGTCATTGTCCACTGCGCCGGTGCAATGGCTGACGCAACTCTATGGCTGGCGCCCCTTGTTTTTGGGGATGGCGGTTTGCGTGTTGGTGGCGGCGCTGTTGCTGTATGTTTTATTGCCAGCGAGTGCGGAGGAAAGTCAATCCGCTGCAAGCAGAGCAGCCAATGCCCCGGCAGCCAGTTCCTCTTCATTGACACAACTTGACGCTAATGTTGATCAAGTGGCTCAACCGGTACCCGCCGCAGCCAAGTCTTCAACACGCACCACCTCAACACTGAATATTGCAACAAATAACGCGGCCTTGACCAATGGCTATCGCACCATATTTCGTTCACGCTTTTTTATGGCGACGGCGCCCTTGGGTATGACTTTTCAAGGTGGCTTTTTGGTGATGCAGTCCTTGTGGATCGGCCCCTGGCTGGTACAGGTGATGGACATGAGCGCAGCGGCTTCGGCGCAAGTGTTGTTGGTGATGAATCTGTTTTTTCTGGCCGCCAGTGGGTTGATGGGTTGGCTTTCACCGCGACTCACTCAGCAAGGTCACAGCATCTGGCAACTCGTGATCGTTTTTTATTTGGGTGTGATGCTGGTGGAAGGCATGCTCGCATTGGTGGTTGCCAACTGGTGGTGGCTGTGGGTGTTGTTGGCGATGCTCATGTCAGCCGGTGCCTGGTTTCAGAGCTGTATTGCCGGACAATTTGCCGCACAAATGACGGGGCGCGCCAACACTGCCTATAACTTCATGCTGTTTTTGGGGGCGTTGCTACTGCAATGGGGTTTTGGCTTGGGTGTGGATGCATTTCGCGCTGCCGGGTTGGCTGTGTCGGGCGCGTTTCGGGCCACCTTATTGGTCTATTTGAGCCTGCAATTGATTGCCTGGCTAAGGTATGTTTTATGGTACTTTTATCATCATAAAAGTCCAGTTTTTAAGCATTAATAGAGAGTATGATTAATATTTAACCCATTCAGTGCGTATATATTGATATTTAAAAATTACTGATGGGTAGTATATGTTGCGTATCAACATTCGTCGCCAGATCAGAACTGACGATGGGCGATCAACCCGGCTGGCAGCCTTTGCCAGCCAAGATGGCACTCACCGCACTTACTGCGCTCAGCTGCGCTGCTGCAAGGCGTATACCAAAATGCCCAGTTTTTGGATGGTGGCATCCAGATCAAAATCCCACACGCCACCGCAATAAATGCGAATGTAATGGCCAAAGCGCTGCGAGTTGGAAAACAGCGTGCCTGGGCCAATGCCAATGCCTTCGGCACGCGCCATTTCAAACAGCTGACGCGATGACATCAACTGGCCGCTGGCTCCTTGTGGCAACTCCACCCACAATAAGGCACCACCCTGTGGCGTGACAAACTGCGTGCCTTCCGGAAAATAGCGCTCGATCGCCGCGGCCATGCGCCGCGTTTGGGTATGAAACAAGCCACGCAATTTGCGCAGGTGATGTTCATAGCCGCCGGTCTTGATAAATTCGGCAATCGTCACTTGCGGCAAGGCAATGTTGGCGATGGAGGTGGTGTATTTGAGGCGCTCCAGTTGCGCCTGCCATTGACCGCCTGCCATCCAGCCAATGCGCAAGCCTGGCGCAATCGGTTTGGTGGCTGATGAACATAAAATCACCTGATTGCCCGTGTCCCAGGCTTTCAGGCTTTGCGGGCGGCCTTCGGTAAAGTAAAGATCACCGCTCCAGTCGTCTTCAATAATGGGGATGTGATGATTGTGCATCAGCCGCACTAGCCGCGCCTTGTTGTCGTCGGGCATCAGGCTGCCTTGCGGGTTGTGAAAGTTGGACATCACCACCAGCGCCTTGATGGGTTGTCCCTGCTCTTGCGCCTGATGAATGGCCAGACCCAGTGCTTCAATCGACAAACCATCACGTGCGTGCGTGGGGATTTCCAGTGCTTTCATCCCCAGGCTTTCGAGGATTTGCAAAATGCCAAAAAAGGTCGGCGATTCCACCGCAATCGTGTCACCTGGTTTGGCCACGGCCCGCAAAGCCAGATTGAGTGCTTCGGTCACGCCATTGGTGATGAGAATATCGTCGGGACTGAGTGGTACGCCCATCAGCAACGCACGTTTGGCCAGCTCGGCGCGCAACACCGGATGACCAGCTGTCACCGCTTCTTGTATCAGCAAGCCAGGCTGACGACGCGCCACCGTATTCATCAGGCGTTGTACCTTTTGCACCGGGTAGACGCCGGTTAATCGGCAAGTATCCAGGCGGATGCGGCAGGATGATTGCGACAGACTCATCATTGCATCGGTCTGCTGCGAGATGTGTACAAAGCTGGCGGGGCCGATCACCAGCGGTGTTGGCGTAGCTGGCGTGGGTACGTCCATGAATCGTGGTTTGGCTAACTTGTTGCCTAGCCGTACAGGTAGACCAGGCACGCCACGCGGCACCACAAAATAGCCCGATTTGGGACGCGCCTCCACCAGTCGCATGTTTTCCAGTTCACGATAAACCGCAATGGCGGTAGAAATGGAAACCCCATGCTGCAACGACAAGGTGCGTACCGACGGCATCCGATCGCCTTCACCCAGTGTGCCACTCGCAATCGCCGCTTCGAGCTTCTTGGCGAGTTGGCGATAGAGCGGGTCTGACTGAGTTGAATGAGCTGACTGAGCCGAGTTAAGGACAGAGGACATGGTGTGGTTGCGCTTGTCGATGGTGGTTGGTCGTGATGGAGCTAGAGGCGTTATTCATTTGCTATCTTGCGGCCATAGCGTGCACCATAACAGATACAGACGATGGATAAAACAATCAGCACAGTTGCTGCAAAACAATTCTGTGCTGCTGCTGATGATGAAGGCCTATGCCTTTTGCACAATGATTGGACTACCTACACTGGTAGCCTGATTAACTATCGATTTGGTACCCACTCCAGCACGGGTGTCTTGCTTGTTTTGAGTGGGTTGCAGGAGAACCCTATGGTCACGTTTTTACCAGAGCCAGTACCACGACTGCCCGTATCACAATTGGTTTATTTGCAGGATCAGCAATGTTGGACGTTGCAGCAAGTCACGGCAGGCTGGCTGATGCGTATCAAAGCTCGTATTCAGCGCCATGCTGATGCATTGACTGGTAGTGGGCAAGCTGATCGGGTATCACAAAATAGGGTGCGCATTCAAATCATCAAGGGCACTGTCTGGTTAACTCAGGCCTGGCAAGAGACCGATCATTTTTTATCCGAGGGCAGTAGCCTGCTATGTCATGCGCATGACTGTGTGCTGCTGCAGGCACTGGGCGATACGGTCTTGGCGTATCAGTATCAGGCAGAAAACTCGGCTTGCATGACCGTATCGGGCTCACCCAACAAGCCAGCAATCATGGCAAAAACCGTATCAATGGCTTCGGTGGCTTGCGCAAAGTAAACCAGTGGCGTGATGGCTTTGTCTGGGTCCTCAGCCCAAAGGTTGGGTACATTACTTAAAAAAACATGTACCTTGCCAATCTGGTCAGGTGGCAAGGTGTTGGCCGTGGCCAGCAGCAGTAAGGCCTTCTTGCGTAATTGCAAAAGCTGATGACGCTCCATCACATCACTTTTACCCAAGGCCACCATGCCAGAACCAATACCCCGAATTTGCGCCAGCAGCTCAGCCAGGATTGGCAAGGTATGAAAGACCAGATTGAGCCGTGTTTTATCTGCCAACGAGGTGGCAGGCAAGTCCTGGGTGTGCTGGCCCAGTTGCGCCAGCCAGTTCATTGGCCGGGTGATCATGACCGTGTGACGTTTAAAGGCCGCGCTGGCGGTCAGGCCACTATCAATGGCCTTGAGCAGCGCATGCCAGTCTTGCCGATACAAATCAATATCGGCTGGTTCCATGATGGCACGCAGACAATCATTTTCTTTAAGAAAGTGAGTGATATGGGATAGCACTTCCTCAATGCTTTTGCGGCGTTGTTCAATATCCCGATGCAGATCAATCTGACCCTTGAGTTGCGTATTGATCAAGCCACGATGCTGTTGAGTGAGTAATATCAATTCAAGCGATTGTCGGGCGACCCGCATGCCGTAATACAGCAAGTCCTTGCGCTGCTGACGGCCATGCTGTGCCACTCGCCACAGCCAGAGTAGCATGACACATAACAGTAAGGTGGGGTAAAAGAGCGAATTCATAGCAGCACCACGACAAGATGGTGCTTATTCAGCAAGAAGGTTGCCAGATGTCACTGCTTGATGGTGCACTACCCTGTCAGGCTCGATTTAATTGGCTTGAGGAAAATCGCCAAGGTGTGATTATTTGATTTGGTTTAATTTAGCTGGCTTTCAAGGCACGCCGATATTGAATGGCTTCGGCAATATGTGTGGTTTGGATCACGTCTGCCTGAGCCAGATCGGCAATAGTGCGAGCCACCTTCAATACCCGATGATAAGCCCGGGCCGACCAGTTAAGCCGGGTCATGGCATTGCGCAGCAGCGCTTCACCTGCCTCATCGACAATACAGCAACTTTCAATTTCCTGTCCGCTCAAGGCGGCATTGTTTTGTTGTTGTCGTTGCAGTTGACGAGTATGCGCAGCGGCAACCCGTTCGGCAACCCGAGCACTACTTTCACCGGGTGCGGCTTTGATCAACTCATCTTGTGAGAGTGTGGGGACTTCAATTTGCAAGTCAATACGATCCAGCAAGGGGCCAGATATTTTGTCCTGATAACGGGCGACTGCTTCCTGAGTGCAATGGCAGCGTCCTGAAATATGGCCAAGATAACCACAAGGACATGGATTCATGGCGGCCAGCAATTGAAAACGCGCAGGAAAGTCGGCCTGTTTGGCGGCACGCGAAATCGTAATGCGACCAGACTCAAGTGGTTCGCGCAATACCTCCAGCACCTTGCGATCAAACTCGGGCAGCTCATCTAAAAATAAAACGCCCTGATGTGCCAGACTGATTTCACCGGGGCGTGGTTCACCACCACCACCTACCAGTGCCACAGCGGATGCGGTGTGATGCGGTGCGCGGTAAGGTCGGCGTTTCCAGTTCTCCAGCACAAACCCTTGGCGAGTAATGCTGGCGATGGCGGCGGCTTGCAGCGCTTCGGCATCTGTCATGGGCGGCAAAATGCTCGCAAAGCGTGCCGCCAGCATCGACTTGCCTGTGCCGGGCGGGCCGACCATGATGACCGAGTGGCCGCCAGCAGCAGCCACTTCCAGTGCGCGTCGTGCCTGTAGCTGGCCTTTCACATCGGCCAGATCGGGAAGAGGTGTCCTGGGCAATTGAAGCGATTCTGGGCGTAAGGCACACTCAATCAAGTCTTGCTGAGCGTTGGCGTCGGTCATGGCGCGCAGATGCGCGCAAACTTGCAAAAGACTGTTGGCGGGCAATATGGTGACATCGGGTACCAGCACGGCTTCTACGGCGTTGGCACTGGGCAAAATGAAGGCGCGATTTTTTGCAGGACTCTCAAGTAGCACACCATTTTTATGCTTTTGATTGGATTGCCAGATGGCATACGTCATTGCCAGCGCACCACGGATAGGTCGCAATTCACCGGAAAGCGAAAGCTCACCCGCAAATTCAAATTCCTGCAAGTGGCGAGTTTCAATCTGGCCACTGGCCGCCAAAATACCCAGCGCGATGGGCAGGTCAAACCGTCCGGATTCTTTGGGAAGATCAGCCGGAGCCAGATTGACGGTAATGCGGCGCGCCGGAAATTCAAACCGGCAATTTTGAATGGCTGCACGAACCCGGTCTTTACTTTCCTTGACTTCGGTTTCGGGTAGGCCAACGATCGTAAAGGAAGGCAGGCCATTGGCCAGAT
The DNA here is from genome assembly GCF_049675895.1 of Ampullimonas aquatilis. Taxonomy (GTDB): domain Bacteria; phylum Pseudomonadota; class Gammaproteobacteria; order Burkholderiales; family Burkholderiaceae_D; genus Ampullimonas; species Ampullimonas aquatilis. The sequence goes on from NZ_CP183834.1 coordinate 282,711, forward strand.
GGACTTCGACCCTGACTTCAGCGGCATTGAGTCCCGATAAAGCCCGACTTTTGAGGACGGCTAAAGCCACGACTAAATTATTGTCCAGATGTCGATTTCAGTGCTGCTTCCAGTGCCGCTACCTTGGTTTCCAGCGCATCCAACTTTTCTCGCGTACGAGCGAGTACTTGCGCCTGGGTGTCAAACTCTTCGCGGGTGACCAGATCCATTTTGCTAAAACCTTGCGCCATCATGGCTTTGACGTTTTTCTCAATATCTTTGGCAGGCGAGTTTTCGATAATTTTGTTGATGCGGGCTTGAAAGTCTTGGAAAAAAGAATTGGTTTGCATGGCGTGCCCCAAAATTGAGTGTTAATTTAAAAAAATCGCACCAAAATAATTTAGCACCATAAAAGCGCACCAATACAGTGAAAAATAAATGTAAATGCATTGTAAAGGTGCGCCAATTCCACCTTTTGTATGGAATAGTACATATTTGGCGAAGACACACAGATTATGCCTTGTAAGCCGCAAATCCGAATTATTTGGTTACAAATAGAAGACAAAATCAATGTAGGGCCATTTTGCCAGCAAAAGGTGCGGAAGTAATTGGCACACTAAATGCATTTGCCCCCAAGCGACCTTTTTTAACTTTCGCCTGGAGAATATATGAAGAAAAATATCATCGCTTTGAGTCTGGCATTTGCCGGTGTTGCTGCTACATCTTTGGTTTTTGCTGAAGAGGCTGCACCTGCAGCAGAAGCTGCTCCTGCAGTATCGCCATTAACTGGTAATCTGACGTTGGCTTCCGAATACATTTATCGTGGTATCGGTCAAACCAATCGTAAGCCAGCTATTCAAGGTGGTTTTGACTATGCTTTTGCTAACGGTTTTTATGTCGGTAACTGGAACTCCAGTATCAGCTGGCTTTCTGACAGTGGTGCTCTTGTCAATGGCGCACCGTTTAATGGTGCAGGTTCGGTCAGCAGCAATATTGAAATGGATTTCTATGGTGGCTACAAAGGCACAATCGTAGAAGACGTACCATTTGATGTCGGTGTTCTGCGTTACCAATACCCAGGCACTTACCCAACTGGTTTTGTCAGTCCAAACACCACTGAAATCTATGGTTCCGTAGGCTACAGTTTCTTCACTTTCAAATACTCACGTTCAACAGGTAATTTGTTCGGTGCTGCTGATTCCAAAGGTAGTGGTTATTTTGATCTGTCTGGTAACTACGATTTGGGTAATGGCATCATTATCAATGGTCACGTCGGTCGTCAGAATGTGCATGGCCCATTTAAGGACGCCGCTTCCTACACCGATTACAAAATTGGTGCAACGATTGATCTGTCAGGCTATGCTTTAGCTGTGGCGGTGATCGGTACCAATGCCAAGGGCAATGATGGCGAGTTCTATCACAATGCCTTCGGTAAAGACTTGGGCAAATCACGTCTGTTTGCTTCAATCGGCAAGACTTTTTAATTGCTGTTTTCCTGGCTAATTGGGTGCAAGCCCAATTAGCTTAACTCCAGAACAAGGGGAATTGTTATGAAACTGATTACAGCCATCATCAAGCCATTCAAGCTTGACGAAGTGCGTGAGGCACTCTCGGGTATCGGTGTGCAAGGTATCACCGTGACGGAAGTGAAGGGCTTTGGTCGTCAAAAAGGCCATACAGAGTTATACAGGGGGGCGGAATATGTGGTTGATTTTCTGCCTAAGGTCAAAATTGAAGCTGCGGTTGCAGACGATATTGTTGAGCGTTGCATTGAAGCCATTGAAGGTGCGGCTCGTACCGGCAAAATTGGTGACGGCAAGATTTTCATTTACGACCTTGAACAAGTAGTACGTATTCGTACTGGGGAAACCGGTAAAGAGGCGCTATAAGTCACACATTCCGACTATCAAGAAATGGAGAAAATAATATGAAACGCTTTCTGGTGTTATTGATGTGGCTCTGCGCGCTGGGTTTCAGCGTGTCAACCACGTCGAGTTTTGCTGCTGAAAAGCACATTGCCAAAGCTATGCCAATTATCCTGGCAGAAGCTGAAAAACCTGCCGAACCTGTTGCAGCACCTGCGGCCGAGGCAAAACCAGCCGAAGCAGCTCCGGCAGCGGCAGAAGCTGCTCCTGCGGAAGCAGCCGCGGCACCAGCTTTACCCGAAGCGAATAAGGGCGATACAACATTTATGTATGTTGCAACTGTCTTGGTTATTTTGATGACCATCCCAGGCCTGGCATTGTTTTACGGTGGTTTGGTTCGTACAAAAAACATGCTCTCAATTCTCATGCAGGTTTTTGTTACCTTCTCATTGATTGCAGTTTTGTGGGTGATCTATGGCTATTCATTGGCCTTTACCACCAATAATGGTCCTTTCATTGGTGGTTTCGACAAGCTATTCCTTAATGGCGTCAATCTCGCCACGGGTGGTGCAACGTTCAGCAAGGGCGTTTATATCCCTGAAATGTTGTTTGTTGTGTTTCAGCTGACTTTTGCAGCTATCACCCCAGCTTTGATCATTGGTGCGGTTGCCGAGCGTATGAAGTTTTCTGCTGTTCTCTGGTTCATGGTCATCTGGTTCACTTTTGCCTATTTGCCAATGGCACACATGGTTTGGGCATGGGATGGTCCCGATGCAATCACAAACGATGAAACACTGGCAACAGTGACTGCAGCTGCTGGTTGGTTGTGGGCTAAAGGGGCGTTGGACTTTGCTGGCGGTACTGTTGTGCATGTTAATGCGGGTGTTGCTGGTTTGGTTGCCGCATTTATGGTTGGCAAGCGGATTGGTATCGGTAAAGAAGCGTTCACACCACATAGTCTGACTATGACCATGATTGGCGCATCATTGCTGTGGGTTGGTTGGTTTGGTTTTAACGTTGGTTCCAACCTGGAGGCAAGTGGTACAGCTGCTCTGGCATTTGTGAATACTTTGGTTGCAACGGCCATTGCTACATTATCCTGGTGCCTGTTTGAAGGTCTTTTCAAAGGTAAGCCATCCATGTTGGGTGCAGCATCTGGCGCAGTAGCTGGCTTGGTTGCAATTACACCAGCTTGTGGTTACGTGGGTGTTAAGGGTGCGCTGGTTATTGGTGCACTGGTCAGCCCATTGTGTTTGTGGGGTGTTTCAGGTCTGAAGAGAATGCTGGGTGCCGATGATGCGCTGGATGTATTCGGTGTACACGGTCTTGGTGGTATTTTTGGTGCCTTGGCAACAGGCGTGTTTGCTGCGCCTTCTCTGGGTGGTGCAGGAATCTTTGATTATGTAACCAATGCCACCAGTACCGCTGAGTACTCAATCAGTGGGCAAGTCTGGATTCAGGCGCAGGCTGTTTTGACTGCCGTGGTTGTATCTGGTGTTGTTTCGATTGTTGCGCTCAAACTGATTGATATTGTGATTGGTTTGCGTGTCCCTGAAGATGAAGAACGCGAAGGTCTGGATATCAGTGCTCATGGTGAGTCTGCATACCATTTCTAAGTATTCTTTGTATTGACAAAAAAAGCGCCTGCGGGCGCTTTTTTTGTTGGTGGGGGATATTTCCGTGATTCAATGTGAATCAAACGGAAATTTGATTTAACCTATAAAATCAAATGCAGTTTGAAAGGAAAAGTTATGGTTCCCCACCTTGTTACTGCATTAAAAGGCCCTTTATTAGATCTGGAACATCGGGTTCTTGATGCCATGCCATCCATTGAGCGATGGTTCAGGCTGGAATGGCAAGAGCACACGCCACCTTTTTATTGTTCTGTCGATTTGAGAAATGCTGGATTTAAGCTGGCACCAGTCGATACGAATCTCTTTCCCGGTGGCTTTAATAATCTCTCGCAAGAGATGCTGCCGTTGGCGGTACAGGCTGCTATGGCGGCTGTTGAGAAAATCTGTCCTGATGCAAAAAATCTATTGCTAATACCTGAGCGGCACACCCGCAATACGTTTTATCTGCAAAACGTCGCTAGATTGATGCAGATATTCAGGCAAACAGGTTTGAATGTACGCCTCGGTTCATTGTCGGACGAAATTACTGAACCTACTCCACTTGAGTTGCCTGATGGTCAAGTGCTGATACTCGAACCGTTAGAGCGTACTACCAATGGCAGGCGAATTGGTCTGAAGAATTTTGATCCTTGCACAGTACTGCTCAACAATGACTTGTCGGCAGGTATTCCTGGCATTTTGGAGGATTTGCATGAGCAGTTTTTATTGCCCCCTTTACATGCAGGATGGGCCGTGCGTCGCAAGTCCAATCATTTTGCAGCGTATGAAGATGTTGCAAAAAAATTTGCCAAATTGATAGATATTGATCCTTGGATGATTAACCCCTATTTTGCAACTTGTGGAGAAATTAATTTCCAGGAAAGAACGGGTGAGGACTGCCTGGCCAGTAATGTTGATATGTTGTTGACGCGGATCCGAAAAAAATATCGTGAATATGGCATCAAGGAAAAACCATTTGTGATTGTCAAAGCAAATGCAGGTACCTATGGTATGGGTATCATGTCGGTGAAAGATGCTTCTGAAGTAAAAGATTTAAATCGCAAGCAAAGAAACAAAATGAGTGTCGTTAAAGACGGACTGGCTGTTTCAGAGGTCATTATTCAAGAGGGTGTTCATACTTTTGAAAATATTAATGAGGCAGTTGCAGAGCCTGTTGTCTATATGATAGACCGTTATGTGGTAGGTGGGTTCTATCGGGTGCATACCGAGCGTGATATTGATGAAAATTTGAATGCGCCTGGCATGCACTTTGTACCATTGGCTTTTGAGACTCAAAATTTCTTGCCAGATATAACTGCCAAACCAGGTGTGATGGCACCAAACCGTTTTTATATGTATGGTGTTGTGGCACGTCTTGCTTTGCTGGCAGCGTCCATTGAACTGGAAAGAACAGATCCAGAAGCACTTGAGGTTTGAGATGAAGATTGTTTTTATTATTGATCCAATCAAGTCCTTCAAAATCTATAAGGATTCAACTTATGCCATGATGCGCGAAGCAGCGCATAGGGGACATGAGCTGAATTATTGTTTACTGGATGATATCTATCTGGAGCAGGGGAAAGTCCGGGTTAATGTCACGTCATTCGTTATGACGGGTGAGGAAGTTGACTGGTACGTGGTTGGTAAAGCCCGAGTGTTGGGTCTAGAGGAATTTGATGCGGTTATCATGCGCAAAGATCCGCCGTTTGATATGGAGTATATCTATGCGACCTATTTGCTTGAAATTGCAGAAACGCAAGGCGCACATATCTTAAATAGACCTGGTGCAATCAGGAGTCACAGCGAAAAGTTGTCTATTGGGCAATTTCCGGAATTGACGGCTCCGACGTTGGTTAGTCGAAATATGGCACGTCTACGCGAATTTCATCGTCAATATGGTGATGTGATTCTCAAACCACTCGACGGTATGGGGGGGATGGGTATTTTTAGAGTTGGTGGAGACGGACTGAATTTGGGTTCAATTCTTGAGATGTTGACAGCCGATGGAACCAGAACCATCATGATGCAAAAATATATTCCTGAGATTACAAAAGGCGATAAACGAATTTTGTTGATTAATGGCGAGCCGGTGCCTTTTGCTTTGGCGAGAATACCAGCCGAGGGTGAAGTGCGTGGCAATTTGGCGGCTGGTGGAACGGGTGTTGCGCAGCCCTTGACTGAAAAAGATCGATCTATTGTGAATACCTTGGCGGATACCTTGATTGCCCGAGGATTATTCCTGGTTGGGTTGGATGTGATTGGTAATTATTTAACGGAAATCAATGTGACGAGTCCAACTTGTTTTCAGGAGATTACTGAGCAAACAGGTTTTAATGTGGCTGCAATGTTCATGGATGCAGTCGAGCTATCTATTGGTAAATCAATAGTCTAAATTACAATTTATTATCACTTAAATTACCAATCCATATGGCTGGTATCTTGATTATTGCGCATGCACCACTTGCTACTGCATTAAGGGATTGCGCTGCGCATGTGTTTTCATCACTCCCAGTTCGAGTTGAGGCGATGGACATTTCGGCTGATTGTGATCCAGCGGTTGTATTGGAGCAGGCGCGCCATATTTTAAGTGGTCTGATTGAAAATAATGGCGCAATCGTATTTACCGACCTATTTGGTGCTACGCCATCTAATATTGCCGCCTGTCTTGCTGAGGCGGGAAAAATACGGGTTGTTGCCGGGGTGAATCTACCAATGCTAATGCGTACCATTGGTTATCGAAGTGAGTCTTTGGATATGCTGGTACAAAAAGCGGTTGCCGGTGGTACTCAGGGTGTAGTTCAAGTTGGGGCTTCCGCTCCGCAAAATCAATCTTTTCCAACAGATCGTCATGGCACAAGTAGACACGACCATAGTCAATAAATTAGGTTTGCATGCAAGAGCATCGGCCAAACTGACACAGCTAGCTGGCCAATTTAAATCTGAAATATTTCTTTCCAGAAATGGCAGAAGGGTGAATGCAAAAAGCATCATGGGTGTAATGATGCTGGCTGCTGGAAAGGGGTCAGAGGTTAGGTTGGAAGTGGTGGGCGTGGATGAGGAAGAGGCGACTGGTGCGATTTTAAATTTGATTGCCAATCGCTTTGGTGAGCCTGAGTAATGACTGTTTTTATTAAGACGAATTTTTAGGTGAGGTGTTGAGTGGCTTTCTCGTTGCAGGGTATTGCTGTATCCAAAGGTATCGCAATTGGGCGTGCTCATATGCTCGCCTCAGCAGCTTTGGAAGTGCAGCATTACCTGATTGATGCGGAGCAGGTTGAGTCTGAGATAGCTCGTTTGAGCAATGCTAATTCTATGGTTCAGCAGGAGTTAGAAGCATTGCGTCAAGATTTGCCCGTGGACGCTCCATCTGAAATGGGCGCATTTCTGGACGTGCATCTCATGATTTTGAACGATGCCATGCTGGCTCTTGCACCGCTTGAGCTGATATCCCGTCGTCGGTATAACGCCGAGTGGGCACTGGTGACTCAGCTCGAAGTATTGGTTAGGCAATTCGATGAAATTGAAGACGAGTATCTGCGTGCCAGAAAAGCCGATATAGAGCAGGTTGTGGATCGTGTGCTTAAGGTGTTGGCAGGTATGCCAGGGCTGGCGTCGCTTGCAAATAATCAGCGTATGGCAAGCTCCTTGGCACCTGATCTAATTGTGGTTGCTCACGATATAGCACCGTCAGATATGTTGCAATTCAAAAAGCAAACCTTTGCCGGGTTCATCACCGACCTAGGTGGTAAAACATCGCATACAGCGATTGTTGCCAGAAGTCTTGATATACCGGCAACAGTTGGTTTGCAGCAGGCTAGTCAGCTAATACGTCAAGATGATTTACTTATCATTGATGGTGATGCTGGCATTGTTATTATCAATCCTTCCCCTATGATATTGGAGGAATATCAATATCGTCAAAGTGAGCGAACCCTGGAAAGGCGCAAGTTAAATCGGCTCAAGAACACACCAGCACTAACCCTTTGCGGTAAGAAAATTGAGCTGTTGGCAAATATTGAAATGCCCAGTGATGCCGATGATGCCTTGGCCAATGGCGCCGATGGTATCGGTTTGTTCAGATCTGAATTCCTCTTTATGAATCGTGCGGGTAACTTGCCTGATGAAGAGGAGCAATTCACCGCATATAGTCAGGTGATTGCCTCGATGCAGGGGCGTCCGGTAACGATTCGAACCATTGATATTGGTGCGGATAAGCCAATGGGAAAAACGTTAGACAAACATGTTAATGACTATGAAGCAGCTCCCAATCCTGCTTTGGGCCTGCGTGCTATTCGATATAGTCTTGCTGAACCCAAAATGTTCCAAACCCAGCTCAGGGCTATTCTAAGGGCTTCCGCATTTGGTGAAGTGCGCTTATTGATACCCATGTTGGCTCATGCCCATGAAATTAATCTGACGCTTGAGGCCATGGAGCTGGCAAAAAAATCTCTGCGCAAACAAAATAAAAAATTTAATGAAGCAATCAAAATCGGTGCCATGATAGAAATCCCGGCTGCTGTTTTTGCATTGCCATTGTTTTTAGAAAAGTTGGATTTTCTATCAATCGGTACAAACGATCTGATTCAGTATACTTTGGCGATTGATCGTACGGATAATACGGTAGCTCATTTGTATGATCCTATCCATCCAGCCATCCTGCATTTGATCCATCAGACAATTCTTCAGGCTGGTTTGGCTGGAGTGCCTGTATCAGTCTGTGGCGAAATGGCAGGGGATACCACGTTGACGAGGTTGTTGTTGGGTATGGGTCTTACTTGTTTTTCTATGCACCCATCGCAATTGCTGGATGTGAAGCAAGAGATTCTGAGAACAGAATTATCCAAGACTGAAAAGATGATCAAGGAAGTACTGACTGCATATGATCCTGCAGAACTTCGGAGACTTGTAGAGCAGATAAACCGTCCATAGGCAAGCTATTTTAGAAGATTAATAATGACTTCTGACTTGTTCAAGCACGAGGTTATGGTTATACCTAGTGCCATAGTAAGGGTTATTGCTGTATAAATCTCATTCTATAAGTATGATACGAGCGATGTTTTGATGCCGCGCAAATTGTGCTTAATAAATACTTAAGTGAATTTGAGTTGTATTGAAAGTCGGTAACTTTTTAATGGTTGGTGGGTCATGAATAGAGTTCTAAAAGAGTGGGCTTTACCTGTGTTAACTGGTTTTGTGGGATTGCCGGTGTACGCGGTTAATGATATGCAGGGCGGTCCGGCGGTGAGGCAGCTTAATTTGGCTGAGCCGGTTACCCGAATTGCAAGAGAAATTTATGACATCCACACCATGATGTTGCTGATTTGTTTGGCAATTTTTGTGGCTGTGTTTGGCGTCATGTTTTATTCAATACTTCGCCATCGTCGTTCGGTTGGTGCAAAGCCGGCTACATTTCATGAGAGTACGGCGGTTGAAATTGCCTGGACTTTGGTTCCATTCATTATTGTGATTGCCATGGCGTTGCCTGCCACCAAAACGGTAGTGGCCATGAAAGATACGTCAAATGCCGATATTACGATCAAGGCGACGGGATATCAGTGGAAGTGGGGTTACGATTACTTGCGTGGTGAGGGCGAGGGTGTCTCATTTTTGTCGACACTTTCGACTCCGCGTGAAGATATTGGTGCGCCTGGTTTGGGTCTGGAGGCGGCCCCAAAGGGCGATACTTATCTGGTAGAGGTTGATAATCCTGTTGTGGTGCCTGTAAACAAAAAGATTCGTATAGTGACTACAGCTGCTGACGTTATTCATGCATGGATGATCCCAGCTTTTGGTGTCAAGCAAGATGCTATTCCGGGTTTTGTGCGTGATACTTGGTTCAGGGCTGAAAAGATAGGTGTTTATCGAGGTCAGTGTGCCGAATTGTGTGGCAAAGAACATGCCTTTATGCCAATTGTTGTGAATGTGGTGAGTGCGGAGGATTATTCAAAGTGGGTTGGGGCTAAGCAAAAAGAACTTGCAGCAAAGCTGGATGATCCTACTAAAGTTTATGCTCTGGATGAGTTGCGCTCGCGAGGTGAAAAGGTTTATTCATCAAATTGCGCGGTTTGCCATCAACCAACAGGTAAGGGTGCGGGCAATATTCCTGCGTTGGACGGAGACAAAGTGGTTCTTGGTCCTAAAGAGGGGCAAATTAAAGTACTGCTGAATGGTCAAAATAATGTCATGCCTTCATGGAAGGCGCTGAGTGATGTTGAGATCGCATCGGTTATTACCTTTACTCGGAATAATTGGGGTAATAAAACTGGTGAGATTGTTCAGCCATCAGATGTTGCCTCTGCACGTAAGTAATTATCATAGTTGAGCATCTTTAAGATTGAGTAAGGAGTAGGCATGAGTAGTACCACGATTGATCACTCACATGGAGGACATGATGCTGGACATGATCATGGTCACCCGCACGGGCTAAAGCGCTGGTTATTTGCGACAAATCACAAAGATATTGGAACCTTGTATCTGTTTTTCAGCTTTCTTATGCTGCTGACTGGTGGAGTGCTCGCCTTGGGTATTAGAGCCGAGCTTTTCAAGCCTGGTTTGCAATTGATGCAACCGGAATTCTTTAATCAGCTGACGACCATGCATGGATTAATCATGGTGTTTGGTGCAATCATGCCAGCATTTGTTGGGTTTGCAAACTGGATGATTCCATTGCAAATTGGTGCTTCTGATATGGCTTTTGCGCGCATGAATAACTTTAGTTTTTGGCTGATGCCGCCTGCGGCACTATTGCTTGCAGGTTCTTTCTGGGTTCCGGGTGGTGCAACGGCCGCTGGTTGGACTCTGTATGCGCCTTTGTCTGTGCAGATGGGACCTGGTATGGATATGGCCATCTTTGCAGTGCATATTATGGGTGCCTCGTCCATTATGGGATCAATCAATATTGTGACAACCATATTAAATATGCGTGCTCCGGGTATGACGTTGATGAAAATGCCAATGTTTTGTTGGACTTGGTTAATTACTGCTTACTTATTGATTGCCGTTATGCCTGTGTTGGCTGGTGCAATTACGATGGTACTGACAGATCGTCATTTTGGAACATCATTCTTTAATGCTGCTGGTGGCGGCGATCCTGTCATGTATCAGCACATCTTCTGGTTCTTCGGGCACCCTGAAGTCTATATTATGATTTTGCCAGCTTTTGGCATTGTTTCTCAAATTATTCCAACCTTTGCTCGTAAGCCTTTATTTGGTTATGCATCGATGGTTTATGCAACGGCTTCAATTGCGATTTTGTCATTTATTGTTTGGGCGCATCATATGTTTACAACGGGTATGCCAGTAACAGGACAATTGTTTTTCATGTATGCGACCATGCTGATTTCTGTGCCAACAGGTGTGAAAGTGTTTAACTGGATTGCTACCATGTGGCGCGGATCAATGACATTTGAAACGCCAATGCTATTTGCCGTTGGATTTATTTTTGTGTTCACGATGGGTGGATTTACTGGCTTGATTCTCGCAGTAACACCAATCGATATCCAGCTTCAGGACACCTATTATGTCGTGGCTCACTTCCATTATGTGCTGGTAGCGGGATCATTGTTTGCACTGTTTGCGGGTGCTTATTATTGGCTGCCAAAGTGGACTGGCCATATGTATCCAGAAGGTCGGGGTCAATTCCACTTTTGGGGTTCTTTGATCACGTTTAATATTACCTTTTTCCCGATGCATTTTCTGGGATTGGCAGGGATGCCCCGCCGATATGCGGATTACCCAATGCAATTTGCCGACTTCAATATGATCGCATCCGTTGGTGCATTGGGCTTTGGTTTGATGCAGGTTTACTTCTTGTTGGCGGTTGTATTGCCCACCATTAAAGGTGGCAAGCCTGCGCCTGCTAATCCTTGGGAGGCAACCGAAGGTCTTGAGTGGACAGTACCAAGTCCAGCACCATTCCATACGTTTGAGACACCGCCTCAGTTTAAATAATTTGGACAAAATCAATATGACCAAGGAAATAAATAGGGAGATAGGTGGTTCTAAAAATATTAGGACTGCTATGATTTTATTTTCCATTGCCTTTGCTTTTTTTATTGGTGTTATGGCAAAGCATATTTTTCTTTAATGGATGATAAGTATTTAAGTGTGAATGTACCTAATCCCAGCACAGAATATTCAACCCGGATTCTGAATAAGCATTTGTTTGTTAAGTTGATGGTCATTGTTGTATTGATGTTGGGTTTCGGATATATGTTGGTGCCTTTGTATAAAAAAATTTGTGAAGTGACCGGAGTTAATGTTCTTGCCAGGCAAGAGGTTCAATCTGAGATGCCAGTGAATTCGCAAGTGGATTTATCCAGGCTGGTAAATGTGGAACTGGATGCGAATGTTAGAGGCCCCTGGATGTTTAAGTCAAAACTGAATCATGTGACTATTCATCCTGGTGAATTAATTACTGTCGAATATGAAGTAACTAACTCTCAACCTAGAGCAATAACGGCGCAAGCTATTCCAAGTTATGCACCTGCGCAAGCAACTGCTTACTTCAAAAAGATGGAGTGCTTTTGTTTTAAACAGCAGCATCTGAATCCAAATGAGACTAGGTTAATGCCGGTTACGTTTTATGTGGATGCTAAGTTGCCAACAGAAATTAAGACGATAACCTTGTCCTATACTTTTTTTGAAATCGGTGCTGAAGTTGCACAGACAAATTGATGCTGTTATGAAGAAAGCATCTTTCATTGATTCATTAAAAGCAGTAGCTTGGTCATTTTTGGGAATTCGCAAAAAAAAGGATTATGAGAGTGATTCTCAAAATCTAAATCCGGTTCATGTTATTTTGGCTGGTGTATTGGCAGCGGCGATATTTGTTTTCATATTGATCATGGTAGTGCGATCAGTAGTAGCTTAATTTTAAAACTTGATTTGGAGACGCATAAATGAGTTCAATAACTAAGAATGCGCCGTATTATTTTGTTCCAGGACCATCTCGTCATCCGATTACTGCGGGAACGGGATTGTTGTTTACTGGTGCGGGTGCGGCAGCATGGGTAAACCATATTAGCTGGGGTCCCTATGCCGTGGCATTCGGTTTAGCTTTCTTTATTTTTGTCCTTTATAACTGGTTTGGCGATGCCATTTCTGAGTCTGAAGGTGGCATGTATGGTGCAAATGTAGATCTCTCATATCGTTGGAGTATGAGTTGGTTTATCTTTTCTGAAGTGATGTTCTTTGCAGGGTTTTTTGGGGCGTTATTTTATGCTCGATCAATTGCAATGCCTTGGTTGGGTGACTTGGATAATAAGCTTTTGTGGCCCAATTTTTCAGCTCAATGGCCTAATGCCGGTCCTGGTGGTTTGATCGAACCATTCGAGGCAATGACGCCATTCTGGATTCCTACTATCAATACAGGATTGTTGTTGACCTCAGGTGTGACGTTGACAATTGCACATCATGCCCTTAGAGAGGGCAAAAGAAGTACTACTGCTATTTGGCTTGCTGCAACAATCTTGTTAGGCGCAATTTTTATGTATTTTCAGGCAAATGAGTATATTGAAGCCTATCATCATTTGAATCTTAAGCTGACTTCGGGTATTTACGGCTCAACTTTTTTCATGTTGACTGGCTTTCATGGTTTCCATGTGACGATGGGTGCGATTATGCTGTTTATCGTCTTGTTGCGAGTTATAAAGGGTCACTTCACACCGGAAAAACACTTCGCTTTTGAAGGTGCTGCTTGGTATTGGCATTTTGTGGATGTTGTGTGGCTAGGACTTTATGTCGTTGTGTACTGGCTTTAATAAAAAACGCCGCTTAGCGGCGTTTTTTATTAACGAATGCCAGTGTATTGAATCCACCCCATCCAGTAGCAGAACAAAATAATTAGAAAGAGTAGGATCGAAAGCCCAACTCTAAAAGCTAATGCTTTGACAATGCGATTTGTCCCCCCCTTATCTTTCATTAGAAAGAATAAAGCTGAGCCTAAGCTCAGCAAGATACCTGTAAATGCTAATGCTATAAATATTCGCATCTACTAATCTCCTGATTATTGTTGGTGACTGAGTTGTAAAAAATGAGATTGTCCTCGCGTTTAGCATTATTGCCAACGGTCGCAGCACTGATTTTTGTTATTCTTACTGCTTTACTTGGTAAGTGGCAGTTAAATAGGGCTGAACAAAAGAAACTAGCTAAAATCAATTGGGAACAAGGAGTGCACTCAAAAGAGATCAGCATACAAGATCTGTTGCAAAATGGTGACTGTGAATATGATGGTCAAATGATTCGACTTTTAGGTGAGTTTGATCATGCACACACAGTGTATTTAGATAATCGGCCTTACCAGCATCAGGCGGGATTTTATGTTGTTACCCCCTTTATTGTATCGTCGGATAAAAATGTGGCGTTGCTGATTAATAGAGGCTGGATTCCTAGAAATTCAATCAATCGAGAAAGTCTTCCACCATTTGCCAAACCTGTTGGTCCCCAAGAGTTATCAGTACGTTGTTTACATAAATTATCCAAAGTACTGGAACTAGGCATCTCTAATTCAGACACATCCGCTTCAATTACTATTGTCCAGAATATTGATTTTGAACGGGAAGAGAGTCGTTTAAAGATAAAATTGTTGAAGCTGTTTGGTCTTGAACAAGATGATGACAAGCGCTTGAATGAGGGGTTGGTTCAAGATTTTCCGGTACCTGATTTTGGGATCGAGAAACATTATGGCTATGCTTTTCAATGGTTCACCTTGATGTTAACCATCATTATTATTTATTGTTATCAGGTATTTTTTAAGAAAAGAAATTTGAGTAGAGAACATGAGTAAGCAGGTACAGGGTGTGGATGCCCAATATATCACTTCCAAAAGAAACTCAGGCCGGCGTAAGTTAATGATTGTGCTAGTTATATGTGCATTACCAATGATTGCTTCATATATTAGCTATTATTTTATTAAACCGACAGGACGTTTAAATTATGGCAAATTATTAGAACCCCAAAAAACAATTCCTTCGTTGATATTGACTGAAACCAATCTTGTTAATTTTCCGATTGATTCACTAAAAGGTAAATGGTTGATGATCACGGTTGGTGGTGCAAAATGTGATCAGGCTTGCGAAGAACAACTCTTCTATTTGCGCCAGATACGGTTGGCACAAGGCAAGGATAGTGACAGGATTACACGATTACGTCTCGTTACTGATAACGAGAATGTAGATTCACAACTATCAGAAAAATATGCGGGAACTTTATTTTTAAGAGCAGATGAGAAGCAAATAGTTGCATGGTTATCTGAGGGAGAGATGGAGTCGATCAATGAGTTATCTACACATATATTTCTAGTAGATCCATTGGGTAATTTGATGATGCGCTTTCCTGCTCAACCCGATCCTAGCAAGGTTAAGAAAGACATCATAAGGTTATTAAAAGCCTCTTCAATTGGTTAAAGCCATGTGGTTTGAATTAGTATTCATTTCGGCGTTATTGGTGTTGGGGCCATTAGCTATTGTTTGGTTTTCAAAAGAAGTATCAAAATACGGTAAGCTGATTGGAGTGACGTTATTCCTAACATTTGATCTCATTGTATTTGGGGCTTTCACTCGGCTGACCGACTCAGGTTTAGGCTGTCCAGATTGGCCTGGCTGTTATGGTCATGGTAATACTTTGAGTGCCAGTCGGCATATCGCAGAGGCCGCGGCATTGATGCCTACTGGGCCAGTCACTATGCTCAAAGCTAATATTGAGATGATCCATCGATATTTGGCAATGATGGTTGGTTTATTAATACTGATTTTGGTATGTTGGTCTGTTATCCAATCACGGAAGAACAAGACTGCAATCGATATGTTCCCTTTGATGGTGCTGTTCTTAGTCTGTTTACAAGGTGCATTTGGGGCATTTACGGTGCTTTGGAAATTGCAGCCGATCATTGTTACTACCCATCTTTTATTGGGCTTAAGTCTTCTTGCTGTTCTGACTTGGTTTTATCAGAGAGAGAACGTGAGGGTTGAAGGTTTACCAGTCGATACCAATAAACAATCTGGACTACAGACAATAGTCTATATGGCGCTTGGTTTGTTGGTATTGCAAATCGCGTTGGGTGGTTGGGTCAGTACCAATTATGCTGTCTTGGCTTGCAGCGAGTTTCCTTTCTGTCAGGGGGCGTTCTTACCTAGAATGGATTTCCAGGATGGTTTTAGTTTATGGCGAGAGTTGGGAAAAAACGCCAATGGTGAATTTCTTCGGCTGGAAGCGTTAGTGGCAATCCACTGGACACATCGTTGTATGGCATTTATGGTTATTCCGTATTTAATTTTTACTGCCATACAGTGTGCAAAAGTATGTCAATTACGGAAATGGGCTAATTTGCTATTCGGCATATTACTACTACAGTTAATTACTGGAATCGCTAATATATATTTTGGCTGGCCTTTGTTATCTGCTTTATTGCATAGTGCAGGTGCTGCGGGTCTCGTTGTATGCTTAGTTTCGATTTTGTCGGCATTACATATTTCATCAAATCAAAAATACAAGTCCCATTAGGATATTTAAAACAGGTGATACAACTATGGAACAAGTTATCTCTCATTCAATATCCAATAAGCTGGCTCAGTATTACGCACTGACAAAGCCCAGAGTGTCCCAGTTGGCCGTCTTTTGTGCGGTTATTGGCATGTTTTTGTCCACACCAGAATTGCCCTCCTGGAAGGTATTGGTAGCAGCTTCACTTGGAATTTGGCTTTTGGCAGGAGCAGCATTTGCGTTCAACTGTTTATTGGAGCGTAAGATTGATGCCAAAATGTCACGGACACGCTGGCGTCCAGCCGCTACGGGAGATCTATCGCCGCTTCAGACGATACTCTTTTCTGGTGCAATTGGCGGCTTAGGTATGTGGATTCTTTATGCCTTTGTTAACTCATTGACGATGTGGTTGACGTTGGCAACCTTTGTTGGCTATGCGGTGATTTATACGTTACTGCTTAAGCCAGCCACACCACAAAATATTGTTATTGGCGGAGCTTCAGGAGCAATGCCGCCGGTTTTGGGCTGGGCCGCAGTGACTGGCCAGGTGACACCAGAGGCCTTGGTTTTATTTTTGATCATTTTTGTTTGGACCCCCCCCCATTTTTGGGCGCTAGCCATGTATAAATCTAAAGACTATGAGCAATCGGGCTTGCCAATGCTGCCAATAACCCATGGCTTAGATTTCACAGGTTTGCATATCTGGTTGTACAGCATCGTTTTGTTTGTAACTGGTCTTTTGCCGTATGTTGTACAAATGAGTGGTGTGCTTTATTTAGTCAGCGCTATCATCTTGGGTGCAATGTTTTTGTATCATGCTTGGAATGTTTATCGCCACTATACTGATGCCTTGGCTAAGAAATTATTTCGTTTTTCCATTATCTATTTGTCAATTTTATTTTTGGCATTGCTTGTAGATCATTATGTGAAGTAGATATGTATGTGTATTCGTAAAATATGCTCGGTCTTAGTTACGCTTGTTTTTCTTTCTATTATCTTCACTGGGTGTACACCACCAGTAGCGAAATTTCGTAATGTCGATATTACTGGTGCAGATTACGCGCAAGGTTTTTCCTTAACGGATATGTTTGGTCAGCCAGCCACTTTACAGAATTATTCTGGTAAGGTTGTCGTGATGTTTTTTGGCTATACGCAATGTCCGGATATTTGCCCGACTACAATGACTGAGCTTTCAGAGGCAATGAAGGTTCTTGGTCCATCAGCGTCGGATGTGCAGGTACTATTTGTGACATTAGACCCTGATAGGGATACCCCAGAGTTATTGAAACAGTATGTACCTAGTTTTGATAAGCGCTTTATAGGCCTATATGGATCAAAAGAGGTGATTGAGGCGACAACGCGAGAATTTAAAGTTTATTTTGGCAAGGTACCTGGTAAAACACCTCAGTCATACACGATTGATCATACTGCCGGTACGTATGTTTTTGATAAAGGTGGCAAGATCCGGCTATTTGTCCGTAATGGGCAAGACACATCTTCGTTTGTTGAAGATCTCAAAATACTACTGCATTAAGTTGTTTTAATCAGTGCAGTTAATTGTTTCGCATTAGCTCTTTGATTTCTTTTCCATAGATTTCTTGAGTCTTCTGGTGACACGATAGAAATATGGATACCAATCGATGTCTTGGTGTGCTCTCCGGTTTGTGTATTGTGGGTGTTTTCTAAAGGCCACATAAAACTATAGCGTTCTGTTGGCATTCTGGTAGTGTAGTTAAGATTCTCAGTAACCTCATAATCGATTTTCAAATCAATCAAGTAAAAACCCAGCTCTTTACTTTGATGAGAGTCGCAGATGATACTTATATCGTTGTGTTCAGTTGCTGTTCCCGTAAGTACCGGACCAACAAGGTAAGGATTGAACTGGTTTAACTTATCAAGCCAATTCAAGGCGATGATCCGTAAATTTTCGATTAATGCTGGATGTGTATCTCCATAAAATGTATCGAGATATGTTGTCACTTCAAGTTCTATCTCTTCATTACTAGGCAAGAGGTTAAAGGATTGCCTAGTGTCTAATTTGAGCAGTTTCAGTGCTTTGTTTTTTGCTCGCTCATAATCAAATCCCTCTTCAACGATTAGTCTGGCAGCAGTTAGTGCAATGCTATTTCTCAGGTCGTCTTGATAATGGGTGTCCATAAAATTAATGTTCTTAGTCAAATACTTAACCATAGTCTACTCAACTCACAAGTAAGTTCAAGTGTCAGCACATATGAAATTTGTAACAGCCGTTTTATAACATTCTTGTATTTAGCATGTTTTGGCAGGCAATATTTGTAACAAGACCAGAACTAAGGGTTATTTCCCCTTCTTTTTCCTTCATAGAAAATCGTTACCACTCCTGATAATCCATCACAGATAGATGCAAGTCTGGGTTTGAAACCCATAAGTGATTTATTAATTCAGGAGTTATAAATGTCTAAAACAGTATTGGCTGTGGACGATTCAGCGTCTATACGACAAATGGTGGCCTTTACCCTTAAGGCTGCAGGATACGAAGTCATTCAGGCGGGTGATGGTCAAGAGGCCCTAGATAAGGCTAAGACATGTACTGCCAGCCTGGTTTTGACTGACCAGAACATGCCACGAATGGATGGGCTCACGCTAGTTAGAAACTTGCGTTCTCTGCCTCAGTATAAATCTGTTCCCATCTTGATACTCACAACCGAGTCATCAGACAGTATGAAGGCCCAGGGCAAAGCAGCAGGTGCTACTGGCTGGATCGTTAAGCCATTCGATCCTCCTAAACTTCTTGAGGTAGTTGGTAAGGTATTGAAATAAATTCCTCAAGGAGAAGAACAAAATGACTTCCGATTTAATGGATCTCAGTCAGTTTCAGGCCGTATTTTTTGAGGAAGCAGCAGAAAATTTAGCCTCGATGGAAGAGCTGCTGATTCGTCTTGATCTAGATGAACCAGATAACGAAGAGCTAAATGCCATCTTCAGGGCCGCACATTCTTTAAAAGGTGGTAGTGCGACTTTTGGCTTTGGTGAAATGACCAATATCACTCATGAATTGGAAACCTTACTAGATTTGGCTCGAAAGAATGAGATCCATTTAAATACCGCTATGATCGACGTGTTGCTGGAGTCATGCGATGTTTTAAAGGCGCAGCTTGAATTTTATAAGGGTGAATCTGGTCAGATTTCTCTCGCAGCCGAGCCGGTTATTAAAAGAATTCAAGCATATGTGAATCAAGAAAAACAAGAAACGCCTACGTCTAAGGTCGTAAGGTACTCGGCAGATAACGTTCCTGAATCTAAGCGTGATGATAGCTTCGGATTTTTCGACGAGGACGTGGAAGAAGTTGCTAAAGATGCTACAGGTATAGACGGTTATGGTTTTTTTGGTTGTGATGATGAAACGGCAAATGTCAATTCATCATTAGAGAATAAGAATGACGGTTACGGCTTCTTCGATAATCAAATAGCTGACTCAACAAATACAGCTTTCGAGATGGAAAAAAAGTCTACTTCTCCTGAGAAGAAAGAACGAACAACAACACCGCCAGTTTCTAAGGATGCCGAGTCAGCATCAATTCGTGTCAGTGTCGAGAAAGTCGATCAATTAATCAATATGGTTGGAGAATTGGTTATTACCCAATCAATGCTCGCTCAAACCGCCTCACAATTTGATCCGGCTAAATACGAAGCATTATTTTCTGGTCTGGCGCAACTCGAAAGAAATACAAGGGATTTGCAAGAATCAGTCATGTCCGTTCGTATGATGCCAATTGCAGTGGTATTTAACCGTTTTCCGAGGCTGGTTCGAGATATCGCAGGTAAATTGAACAAACAGGTTCAATTAAAAATGATCGGTGAAAGAACTGAACTTGATAAAGGTTTAGTCGAGAAAATATCCGATCCATTAACACACTTGGTTCGCAACAGCCTTGATCACGGCGTGGAGTCACCCGAAGCAAGATTGGCCGCAGGAAAGCCTGAGCAAGGAACGGTCACACTAAGAGCCTTCCACCAGGGCGGCAGTATTGTGATTGAGGTTGGCGATGATGGGCAAGGCCTAAATCGTGAAAAGATTTTGGCTAAAGCCAAAGAGCGGGGCCTTGCGGTTCATGATGCCATGCCAGATCAGGATGTCTGGCAATTAATTTTTGAGGCAGGATTTTCAACAGCGGATCAAGTCACGGATCTTTCTGGGCGTGGTGTTGGTATGGATGTAGTTAAACGAAACATTCAATCAATGGGCGGTAGAGTCGAGATTGATTCGGCCATGAGTATCGGTACACGTATTTCTATACGTCTGCCACTCACGCTGGCCATTCTTGACGGCATGTCCGTCGGTGTCGGTGATGAAAATTTTATTATTCCGTTAGCGCAGATTGTCGAATCATTATGTCCAGATCCTTCTTCAATCCGATCAATTTCAGGTCAGGAACATGTACTACATGTGAGAGGTGAATATCTGCCGATTATTTCATTAAAGAAGATATTCAATATTCATACTGAAAATGAATCTGAAGATAAAGGAATCATGGTGATTCTTGAAGCTGATGGTATCAAGAGCGCATTTCTTGTCGATGAATTGCAAGGGCAGCATCAAGTTGTAGTTAAGAGTATTGAAGGTAACTATAAAAAAGTTCCAGGTCTGTCCGGTGCAACCATTATGGGTGATGGAAAAGTGGCCTTTATTCTGGATGTGCCCGGCTTAGTCCGGTTGTCTAAACAATAGGAGGAAAGTATGCAAGTAGCCACAGATAGTACTAGGTCCGAATCAAATTCGACTCAGAATGCTTCATATAAAGAGTATTTGACCTTTTTGCTGGGTGCAGAAGAATACGGCATGGATATTCTTAAGGTCCAAGAAATTCGAGGGTATGACGCAGTAACAAAAATTGCAAATGCACCGGAATTTATCAAGGGTGTCATCAATTTGCGAGGAGCAATTGTTCCAATTGTCGATTTGAGAATCAAATTCACAGTAGGTAAGGCGGAATACGATCAATTTACCGTGGTCATCATTATCAATGTGGCATCACGTGTGGTTGGTATCGTGGTTGATGGTGTGTCGGATGTATTGGCCTTGAATGATGAAAATATTCGGCCTCGTCCAGAGTTTGGCGCAGCACTAGATACACGCTATATAACCGGAATTGGCACTGTCGACGAACGCATGTTGATTCTGGTGGATATTGAAAAATTAATGACTGGCAAGGAAATGGAACTCCTTGAGGATGTCGAAAGCATTGCTTAACACCTGATTGGTATAGCTGTATTTTTAAAGGAAAAACTATGTTATCTCTCAAGAATCTATTCTCGGAACCCGTCCAAGTAAATGCTTTGGATGACGATGCCATTCAGGATCTGCGTGGTCAGCTTGCTGCAATCAGTAAGGTACAAGCAGTGATTGAATTTGACCTTGAAGGAAAAATTCTGACTGCGAATGAAAATTTTCTGAATACTTTGGGCTACCGACTTGAGGAAATCCAAGGCCAACATCACAGCATGTTTGTTGATTCGACATATGGAAGTAGTACGCAATATCGTCAATTTTGGGATCGTCTCAGTCGTGGTCAATATGATGCAGGGCAGTACAAACGAATTGGCAAGGCAGGTAAAGAGGTCTGGATTCAGGCTAGCTACAACCCAATTATGGACAAAAATGGCAAGCCATTTAAAGTTGTCAAATATGCCACTGATATCACGGCAGAAAGATTGCAGAATGCGGATTATTCCGGGCAATTAGATGCAATTAGCAAGGCCCAGGCGGTTATTGAATTTGGTCTGGATGGAAAAGTTATTACAGCAAATGAAAATTTCTTGAATACGCTTGGTTATCAATTGGACGAAATAAAGGGTCAACATCACAGTCTGTTTGTAGAAACGTCATATCGTAGTACCCCAGAGTATCGCCAGTTCTGGGAGCGCTTGGGTCGTGGTGAATATGATGCAGGGCAGTACAAGCGCATTGGTAAAGGTGGCAAGGAAATTTGGATTCAAGCCAGTTATAACCCCATCATGGATATGAATGGAAAACCATTCAAGGTAGTGAAATATGCGACTGATATCACCGACCAGAAATTGCGTGCTGCTGATTTTGCAGGTCAATTGAAGGCAATTAGTGACGTACAAGCTGTAATTGAATTTAGTCTTGATGGAAAGATTCTGACTGCTAACGATAATTTCTTAAATACTTTAGGTTATCGGTTGGAGGAAATCAAAGGACAGCATCATAGTCTGTTTGTGGATGCAGCTTATCGCGCGACTTCCGACTATCGCTTGTTTTGGGATAAATTAGGGCGCGGAGAATACGACGCGGGTCAATACAAACGTATTGGTAAAAGTGGTAAAGAAATTTGGATTCAGGCCAGCTATAACCCTATCATGGATATGAATGGTAAACCATTCAAAGTAGTGAAATATGCTACGGATGTCACAGAGCAGGTCAATGCGGCAAGAATGATGCAAGAGGCAGTAGATCAGGCAAGAAATGTGATTGCAGAGGCAAAGCAAGGCAATCTTATTGAGCGTGTTGATTTGGATGGTAAGAGCGGATCAATTGCCGAGCTTTGTGAGGGAATTAATGCACTTGTAGAAAATACGGCAGGTATTGTTGACAATATTCGCGGCTCTACCGAGACGATTAACACGGCGGCAAAAGAGATTGCCGCGGGTAATTCGGATTTGTCATCGCGTACTGAAGAACAAGCATCCAGTCTGGAAGAAACGGCCTCCAGCATGGAGCAGCTCACGGCGACGGTGAAACAAAATGCAGAAAATGCCCGTCAAGCCAACCAACTAGCCATCGGAGCCTCCGATGTGGCAGTCAAAGGTGGCGAAGTCGTTGGCCAAGTGGTGGGCACCATGAGCTCCATCCACGAAAGCTCCCGAAAAATTGTCGACATCATCAGCGTCATTGACGGCATCGCCTTCCAGACCAACATCCTTGCCCTCAACGCCGCTGTGGAAGCTGCCCGAGCCGGAGAACAAGGCCGTGGATTTGCCGTGGTGGCCAGTGAAGTACGCAACCTCGCCCAACGTTCAGCGTCAGCGGCTAAAGAAATCAAATCGCTCATCTCCGACTCTGTGGAAAAAGTGGAATCGGGTACCAAACTGGTCGACAACGCAGGCAAGACCATGGAAGAAATCGTCAACTCAGTCAAACGAGTCACCGACATCATGGCCGAAATTACTGCTGCCTCCAGTGAGCAAAGTGCTGGTATCGAACAGGTCAACCAAGCCATCAACCAAATGGATCAGGTTACCCAACAGAACGCGGCCCTGGTTGAACAAGCGGCGGCAGCCGCTGAATCGATGGAAGAGCAATCCAATAACCTGACTCGTGCGGTGGCTGTATTTAGAACCCAGATGGAATCATCGGGTGCAGGCATGGCGCGTAGAGAATCGAGTCATCAGGTAGAGCGAAGAGGACCAAATCGTGCGAAGAATGTGGAGCGTTTGCCCAAGAAAGCCACTTCGACAGCGTCAACAAGCAAAGTCCGCTCCGCGCCAGCTCAGGCTACCGGTACCGATGATTGGGAAGAGTTCTAAATAACGCTATCACTAAAATAAAAAATCAATTTTTAAAAGGGATGATGGAATGTCTATAACTAGCCAAATGATGAGCCCAGTGATTGGGTTGATGAATAAACTAAGCTTCTCAAAGAAAATTGGTTTACTCGGTATCATACTTTTGCTGCCAAGCATTTTTATGGTGTACTACCTTCATGGGAAATTTCAGACTGAAATTAGTTTCGCTGAGTCCGAGAGAAGTGGTGTTCGGCTGGTTAAGGCATCTCGTCAGGTATTGCAGCAGGTGCAATTACATCGCGGTGTGTCCCAATTAGTCTTAAATGGTGACAATAGCATGCTTGCCAAGTTAAGTGATTTTAGCAATAAGACTGAGGCAGCAATTACTGAGTTGGGAAAAATTGAAAAGGAATTGGGTGCCGAACTCAAAACCGAAGAAGCGTACAAAACCTTTTTTGATGCTTGGCAAGAGTTACAAGGAGGTAATGCCAAGCTCACTGTCGGCGAGAGTTGGACTGCGCACAATGAAGTCATCGATAAATTAACCAGACTTATTCTGACCGCAGCAGATTCATCGAATTTGACCTTGGATCCGGATCTGGATTCTTACTATGTCATGGATACAGCGGTAGTACGCTTGCCATCACTGATTGAGTCAGTAGCTAAGCTACGTGGCATGGGTTCCGGAATTTTAAAAAGAGGTTCCATCAATATCAATGAACGAACTGAATTAGCCATATTGCAGCGTTTATATAAAAATGATGAAGGTTCATTGCAATCAAATATGGATAAGGTCTTTGGTGCTAATGCTTCGGTTAAGAATGCATTGGAAAACAACACAGCAAAAACACTGTCATTGATTGATGAGTTTCAGAATACGATGGTTCTAAAGTTGTCTGCTGGTGATATTTTGGGAATAACACCAAAAGCCTATTTTGATAAGGGAACCTCGGTCATTGAAGAGAGTTACGTTCTCTTTGATCAGAGCCTTGAACAATTGGATATGCTTTTACAAGCCAGAATTCAAAGAGACACCTCACAAATGAATATTATCTTTATTGGTGTCGGATCAGTCATTGTTTTGTGCCTATATCTATTCATTGGTTTGTTGTTGGCAACTAAAAAAGGATTCTTGGAAATTAAACGTGCAACGACCAACATTGCTGATGGTCATGTGAGTGAGATGGTCGATTTCAATAGTAAAGATGAGTTGATGGATATTGCACAATCGGTCAATGTAGTCATCAAAAACTTGCGAGAGTTTGTTCATGAACAGAATGAAATGTCCAGATTTCATAATGAGAATGGCATCATCAGCAAGCGCATGAGTGAGGTCAAGTTTACAGGGGCCTATCGTGAAATGGCCTCTAATATTAATCAAATGGTTACTGCACATATTGATCTTAATGCAAAAGTTGTCGATTTGATGAGCCAGTATGTTGAGGGTGATTTTTCACAAAAATTGGAAGAAATGCCTGGGGAGAAGAAAAAAATATATGAGGCGACTGAAATTGTTCGTAAAAAATTTGAACAATCTGCTTCAGATTCTCTGGAAACCAGAAAAATTAAATCTGCCTTGGATACGGCATCAGTCAACGTCATGGTGGCTGATCCTGATGGTGTGATTCGTTATGTAAATCGCTCTGCTGACAAGTTAATGCGCGATAGTGAGTCTGATTTGAAAACAGTATTGCCACAGTTTAGTGCGGAGAAGATAGTTGGTAGTAATTTTGACATCTTCCATAAAAATCCCAGTCATCAACGCAATTTGCTGGGCCAGCTTAAGACTACTTATCAAACACAAATTCTGGTAGCCGGTAAAACATTCCGATTGATCGCAAATCCGATCTTTTCAATAGATGGTACGCGGTTAGGAACAGTTGTTGAATGGTTGGACAGAACGATTGAAGTCAACGCTGAGAAAGAAATTGCTGAAATTGTAGCGGCAGCGGTTGCCGGGGATTTCTCAAAACGCATTGGTGTTGATAAGAAGGAAGGTTTCTTCTTACAACTTGCAGAAGGAATGAATAAAGTACTTGGCACGAATGAAGTTGGACTCAATGAAGTGGTGCGTGTATTAGATAGTTTGGCACAAGGTGATTTGACTCAGACCATTGATATGGATTTCTTAGGCACATTTGCTACCATCAAGCAGGATTCTAATTCTACGATGGGCCGTTTATCCGAAATCATTGGTCAGATTCGTGAGTCAGTCGAGACGATTAACACGGCGGCAAAAGAGATTGCCGCGGGTAATTCGGATTTGTCATCGCGTACTGAAGAACAAGCATCCAGTCTGGAAGAAACGGCCTCCAGCATGGAGCAGCTCACGGCGACGGTGAAACAAAATGCAGAAAATGCCCGTCAAGCCAACCAACTAGCCATCGGAGCCTCCGATGTGGCAGTCAAAGGTGGCGAAGTCGTTGGCCAAGTGGTGGGCACCATGAGCTCCATCCACGAAAGCTCCCGAAAAATTGTCGACATCATCAGCGTCATTGACGGCATCGCCTTCCAGACCAACATCCTTGCCCTCAACGCCGCTGTGGAAGCTGCCCGAGCCGGAGAACAAGGCCGTGGATTTGCCGTGGTGGCCAGTGAAGTACGCAACCTCGCCCAACGTTCAGCGTCAGCGGCTAAAGAAATCAAATCGCTCATCTCCGACTCTGTGGAAAAAGTGGAATCGGGTACCAAACTGGTCGACAACGCAGGCAAGACCATGGAAGAAATCGTCAACTCAGTCAAACGAGTCACCGACATCATGGCCGAAATTACTGCTGCCTCCAGTGAGCAAAGTGCTGGTATCGAACAGGTCAACCAAGCCATCAACCAAATGGATCAGGTTACCCAACAGAACGCGGCCCTGGTTGAACAAGCGGCGGCAGCCGCTGAATCGATGGAAGAGCAATCCAATAACCTGACTCGTGCGGTGGCTGTATTTAGAACCCAGATGGAATCATCGGGTGCAGGCATGGCGCGTAGAGAATCGAGTCATCAGGTAGAGCGAAGAGGACCAAATCGTGCGAAGAATGTGGAGCGTTTGCCCAAGAAAGCCACTTCGACAGCGTCAACAAGCAAAGTCCGCTCCGCGCCAGCTCAGGCTACCGGTACCGATGATTGGGAAGAGTTCTAAAAATTGTAATGACAATTTTGGTGATGCAAACTAAGTGAAGGTGAATCATGTCAGAAATTCTTGAAGATAAAGCGCAGCACGAATTCGAATTTTCAACAAAGGATTTCGACCGTGTCAAAAGTCTGATTTATGAGCGTGCTGGTATTTCTTTAAATAGTAGTAAACGCACGATGGTATATAGCCGGTTGGCCAGACGTTTAAGAGTGCTTGGGATTGGCAGTTTTTCTTCTTATCTGGATAAATTGGAGTCAGGGTTGATTGATGAGTGGGAGCATTTCATTAATGCACTGACTACCAATCTGACATCGTTTTACAGAGAGTCACACCATTTTGAAGTACTAGCGGACTTGTTAAAGACCGCTCCCAGAGGACAGACCACCAATATATGGTGCAGTGCCGCTTCAACTGGTGAGGAGCCCTATACGCTTGCCATAACAGCGTTGGAAGTTTTTGGTAAAAACCCGCCAGTAAGAATTTTGGCTACTGATATTGATACGAATGTTTTGACCAAGGCTAATCAGGGTGTTTATGACGAAGCTGGCATGGAAAAAGTGCCTAGTCAGATTATCGAAAAATATTTTCTAAAAGGGAAGAACGCCAATGCTGGAAAAGTCATGGTGCGCCCGGAAGTGAAAGAGTTGATTACTTTCAAGCAACTCAATTTACTCAGTCCAAGCTGGCCAATGAGAGGGCCTTTCCAAGTCATATTCTGTCGCAATGTGATGATTTATTTTGATAAGCCGACACAGAGAAAAATTCTGGAAAAAATGGCGCCGCTATTCACTGCGGATGGACGTCTTTTTGCTGGTCATTCAGAGAGCTTTGCATTTGCCCGTGATTTGTTTGATCTGCAGGAAAAAACGGTGTATCAGTTGTCGGATGAATATCTGAATCGTTTTCATCAAGATGCTAAACGACTGCGCAAAATGGCTTAGGACATAGACTATGTATGATGACTATGAAATACCTTTGCAGAGCAAGTTGTTGCGAGATGTGACCACTGGTTTGGATATGGCAAAAATTCTTCCAGGAGAGTATTTTGCAGCCTCAAGACATATGCTTATTACTACGGTTTTGGGTTCTTGTGTGTCCGCTTGTATTTACGATCGAAAGATGGGTATGGGTGGCATGAATCACTTCATGTTGCCGGATGGTGATTGTTCTGATGATCCATCCAGAGCAACATCTGGACGCTATGGCGTCTTTGCCATGGAAGTCTTGATCAATACCCTGTTAAAGATGGGGGCAAGAAGAAATCATCTGGAAGCCAAAGTATTTGGCGGCGGCAATGTTTTACAAAATCTGACCTATGCCGATGTAGGTACAAGAAACAGTCAATTTGTGAAAGAGTTTTTAGCGTTAGAGGGCATTCCGATCGTGGCAGAAGATTTGTTGGGTGAAGATCCCAGGAAAGTCTTGATGTATGCGGCAACTGGCAAGGTCATGGTTAAGAGGCTTGGTAAAAATAATGCCTCCAAACTGGTCGAACGAGAAAGCACTTATCGCCATCGTCTGGATGTCACGCCGAAGTCGGGTGAGGTTGAATTGTTTTAATGCGAGGGCAATATGAAAAAAATAAAAACTGTAGTGGTCGATGACTCTGCCTTAATCAGGAGCTTGCTGAGTCGCATTATTAATGCTCAGAATGATATGGAAGTCGTGGGAGTAGCGCCAGATCCACTGATTGCCAGGGATATTATTCGGCAAACCAATCCAGACGTTATTACGCTTGATGTTGAAATGCCGCGCATGGATGGTCTTGAGTTTCTTGAAAAAATCATGCGTTTGCGCCCTATGCCTGTGGTGATGATTTCAACGCTGACTGAGCGTGGTTCAGAGATTACCATGCGTGCCTTGGAGTTGGGGGCGGTAGATTTTGTCAGCAAACCTAAGGTGGATATTCAAAATGGCATCAATGCATTTGCTGATGACATTGTTCACAAGATTCGTGCTGCAGCACATGCCAAAGTGAAGGCCATTTTGCCTGGCTTGCCAATTCCGCAAAGAAGCCGGCCAATTCCTGCTGTTGGCAATACCAGACTTAGTTCCGAAAAGCTAATCATTATTGGCGCTTCTACAGGTGGTACCGAGGCGATCAAGGATGTCTTGTGTCAGCTGCCACCAGACGCACCGGCCGTTTTGATTACTCAGCATATGCCAGCCGGTTTTACCGCTTCATTTGCCAAAAGACTGGATGGTCTTTGCAAAATTACGGTGAAGGAAGCCGTGCACGGTGAGCGAGTCTTGCCCGGACATGCCTACATTGCACCAGGTAGTCAGCATCTGTTGTTGGCTAAAAGCGGTGCCAACTACATGACTCAATTGTCGGATGAGCCGCCAGTCAACCGTCACAAGCCCTCTGTGGAGGTTTTATTTGATTCGGCTGCCAAGTCCGCAGGTAAAAATGCGCTTGGCGTGATGCTGACTGGTATGGGTAAGGATGGTGCCTTGGCAATGCTACATATGAGGCAGGCGGGTTCATTCAATCTGGCACAGGACGAAGAAAGTTGTGTGGTATTTGGCATGCCTAAAGAGGCCATCGCTGTGGGTGCCGTTGATGAAGTTCTGCCATTGGGCAAGATCGCTGATCGTCTCCTGGAAAAAATCATGCAATCGGGTGATCGAGCAATTCGAGTGTAAACAGTATTCATGAATTGAACTTTTCAGCCGTTAATTAATGTCATCCCTTTCTATCAAAGAAAATTATGAGTTATCAACTTGGGCATCTTGATTCTGATGAAAGTGAATTTCCACCAGCGGTTAATTCAAGCATCGGATTTCAATTAAAAAACTGGCTGCCAGCCTTGGCAGTTGCCATTGTCGGTGCGGCGCTTTATCTGTTACTTGATAGCCGTCTATTCACTATTTTGTGGTTAGTGATGACGCCATTTGTTCTCATGCAAGTCAATGTATTTTTTGCCAGAAAGCCTCATTCGGTTAACGAGGATATTGAACAGTCTGATTCAAATCACAATAAAACTGCCGTGATGCTGGAAATCAATCAGAACGTTGCCTCGATGACGCATGAGATTGGACAGGCAATGATTGACGAGACCATGAGAACATCCGATATTATCAGTGATGCCTCTAAGAAGCTCATCAACAGCTTTACCGAAATGGAGGCAAGTGTTCGGGCTCAGCAAGAGATGATATTTTCAATGGCTGACCAAAAGGAAGGTAATAGCGAGGGCTTTGCCGATTCTTTAGGGCAATTCATCGAGGCTACCTCTGCAACCATGCAGATGTTTGTGGATGCAACCGTCAGAAATAGCCAGTTATCCATGCATCTGGTTGATCATATTGATGATATTGCCTGCAAGGTCAAGCAGATTAACGGCACATTGGGTGAGATGGATAGTATTGCAACACAAACCAATCTATTGTCAATCAATGCTGCCATTGAGGCTGCGCAGGCTGGTGATGTCGGCCGCGGATTTGCGATTGTGGCCGATGAGGTGCGCAAATTGTCTGGTCGATCTAAAGAATTTAGCAGCTTTATTAAGGAGCACTTGAAGGCTGTAACAGATTCAGTCAATGGTGCCGAACATAGCATTACAGAAATGGCTTCCAAGGACATGAACTTTGCCCTCAAAGCCAAGCAAGATGTGGAAGCCATGACAAGCTCCATGCAAGCTTTGAGCAGTAATCGGGATGCGGCGATTGCGAAAGTTTCAGAGTTAAGCAGTCAGATTCAGATGCACAGCCATATCGGCGTCATGTCCTTGCAGTTTCAGGATTTGACGAGCCAGTTGCTTAAACACCTTGAAAAGCGTGGTCTTGCCTTGGTGGCACTTAATCCGGTGTTGAACGAATTGCCAAGTCATCTTGAACATCCGGAGCAAGTCTTGGTGAACGTGCAAAGAGTCACTGAAGATGCCAAGTTACTTGATCATAATCCGGTCAGTCAACAAGCAATGGACAGTGGCAGTGTAGATCTTTTTTAAGTGGAGGCGTTATGAGTATCCGTGTATTAAGTGGGTTGGAAGGTGGCAAAGGACATTTGAGCCTTGATGGGCGTTTTGATTATGGCGGCCATAAAGAATTTCGTAGCGCCTATGAAGAGCTGCTGTCGCAATCGGCCTGTAAGGAGATTGTGATTGATATGCAAAAAGTTGAGTATGTAGATAGTGCTGCTCTGGGCATGTTGCTGTTGTTGCGTGATCGTGCCAAATCGGCTGGCAAGAGTATCGTGATTGCCGGTTGTCATGGTGTTGCCTTGCAAGTGCTTGAAGTTGCTAATTTCAATAAACTATTTGATATGGTATGAACTACCCATTAGAGAAAGCTGTGACTAAAGACGTAAATTCCACTGGAGAGCATTTAAGCATTCTGGTCGTTGATGACACACGTCTGCATGCCGTTATGCTTTCTCAGTTTGTGACAACATTGGGCCATCATAGTGTCATTGCTTGTAGTGGTGATGAAGCGATTGCTCTTTTTACCGCGCAGCGATTTGATATTGTCCTGATGGACATCATCATGCCTGGTATGGGCGGAATCGAAGCAGCCAGGCGTATGAAGGAAATTAGTGCCAATCGATGGGTGCCAATTTTCTTTATCAGTGGTTTGGCTGACAATGTCGATTTTGCCATTGGGCTTAATCAGGGTGGTGATGATTACATCAGCAAGCCAATTAATTTTCTAATCTTGGAGGCCAAGTTGAATGCCGTGCGCCGACTGGTGCGTGCACAGCGTCTGCTTGAACATTCGAATAGTGAGTTGCAACAGTATCGTGATCAAGCTGAATCCGAAAACGAAATTGCCAAGTTTTTGATTTCGCGTTACATCCGTACCGAAAAACTGAGTGACCCACTGCTGCAATGGTGGATTCAGCCTGCCTCCGGTTTTAGTGGCGATATTGTCGCTGCTGCGAGAAATAATTTAGGTCATCTCCATTTGATTCTGGCAGATGCTACCGGCCATGGTTTGACTGCTGCGATCAGCCTGATCCCTGTGGCCCAGGCTTTTTATACGATGACAGCCAAAGGTTTTGATTTGGGTGATGTGGTGACTGAAATCAATAAGCAGGTCTACAACTTCAATCCGCGTGATCGTTTTGTGGCACTGACCTTTGTTTCTATCAAGCCACGTGATCGTGAAATTGAAGTATGGAATGGTGGTGGACCAACGGCTTGGTATATTGAAGGTAATCGCCCAGAACATAGCTTTGATTCGATTAATGTGCCCGTGGGTATTTTGTCGCCGACCGAATTTGAAGCAAAGCCTGAGGTATATCATTGGAAAGAAGATGGTCAATTACTGATTTTTTCGGATGGTGCAGCTGAAGCCACAGCTAAAAATGGTGACATGGTTGGTACCGCCGCTTTGCTCGAAAGTGCGGTGGCTGTCGAACCGGCACATCGTCTTGAAGCGATTAAGGCACGTATCACCGCGCATTTGAATGGGCAAGAAGCGCATGACGATATTTCTGTTGTGGTGATGGATTGCAAGCATGAAGATATCAGTGAATTACATGATGGCGAAAGCAAGCCAGACGTGGTGACGGTCGATATCGATGAAGATTGGGGCATGAGCTTTACGATCGGTGCCAAATTGATTGAACGTGATCGACCAGTTCAAAATACGGTCCAGCGGATTCGCGGTATGGGTCTTTCAGAAGATGTTTGCAATCGTGTGCAATTGATTTTGTCTGAACTTTGTATCAATGCCGTCGATCATGGCATCTTGGGCCTGGATTCAAAAATTAAACAATCTGGCCCTGATGGATTTGATCTTTATATGGAAGAGCGACAACGCCGCCTGGATAGTTTGCAGCATGCCCGTCTTAAAGTCAGTATTGATGCTTTTTTGGCCGGTGACGATAAATATCTGCGTATCAACATTGAAGATAGTGGTGCCGGATTTGATTTTCAACGATATTTAGAACCGTCCATTGAGCTAAACGAAAATTTCTCCGGACGTGGCATTGCCTTGGTGAAGAGTCTTTCACGTAAGCTTGAATATCATGGCAAAGGCAATTCAGTCACCGCAGAAATGGCAATCGTGGCACACTAGCTTGGCGTCATAACGAGTTTTTTAGCAGGTCCTATTTATGCACTTGAGCGCCTAGCTAGCAACCAGTAAAGACGGCCATCTTGGCGAAATGTCCAGTTGATGCGGGTGCTGGCGGCCTCACCAGGCCTTGTTTTGAGACGATATTCAATCTTGCAAGGAGGCTCAATGGCATTGACTGGCTTGATATTGACCGGTGGCGGTGCCAGGGCGGCTTATCAGGTCGGTGTGCTCAAAGGCATCCATCAAATTCTCGATCAGGCTAATCTGCCTCATGCCAGTCCTTTTCAGATCATTTGTGGCACATCGGCTGGTGCCATCAACGCTGCTGCACTGGCGAGTCGCGCTGATCATTTCTCTGAGGCGCTGAATTATCTGCTTGGCGTTTGGCAGCATTTTCGGGTTGAACAGGTTTATCGGAGTGACTCTTTAAGTGTCATTCGAACTGGTTCGCAATGGTTAACCGCACTGTCGTTTGGCTGGATGCTGCGCAAGCAGCCACGCTCATTGCTCGATAACAGTCCATTGCGTGATTTGCTGGAAGAGTATCTGGACCTAGACCGTTTGCAGCGGGTTTTGCAAAAGGGCAGTTTACGGGCTTTGGCGGTCAGTGCTTCCAGCTACACCTCGGGGCAGCATCATACTTTTTATCAGGCAGCTCATGCAATTGCGCCATGGCATCGAACCCAACGTCTGGCGCAGGCTGGCCAGATTACGGTCGATCATTTGATGGCTTCGGCGGCCATCCCCTTTATTTTTCCTGCGCACGAACTCAAGCTGGGTGATCGCACCGAATACTTTGGTGATGGTTCCATGCGTCAGCTGGCACCGATCAGCCCGGCCATTCATTTGGGGGCAGAGAAAATCCTGGTGATCGGTGGTGGTCAATCCCAGCTGGCCAGCCAATCCAATGCGCCGGGTTTGCATATGCATGGCAGCAACCAATATCCAAGTCTGGCGCAGATTTCCGGGCATGCCCTGTCCAGTATTTTTTTGGATAGTTTGTCGGGTGATATTGAGCGCTTGCAACGTATTAACCGCACCCTGAAGGTCTTGACACCAGAACAGCGGGCGCATACCGACTTGCGTCCCATCTCTTTACTGGTGATATCGCCCAGCCAACGTCTTGATAAACTGGCGGTTGAACATATTGGCAGCTTGCCTCGTCCAATCCGTGCTTTATTGGGGGGTGTGGGTGGTACCGAAGCACGTGGCGCAGCGCTGGCCAGCTATTTACTTTTTGAATCCGGTTATACCCAGGCGCTGGTTCGGCTAGGTTATGGTGATACATTGGTCAAGCGCCAAGAGGTCTTGGCGTTCTTTGCCAACGAAGACGCTTCGATCAGCTAAAATCAGGGGTTTCGCCGCTGCATTCCTCGTAAGTCGACTGAGGAACCCGGACTCTCTGACTTTAAGAATTTTTCATGCACATTCATATTCTCGGTATTTGTGGCACCTTTATGGGTGGTCTGGCCTTGTTGGCACGCGCTGCAGGTCATCAGGTCACCGGCTGCGATGCCAATGTTTACCCGCCCATGAGCACTCAATTGGAGGCTCAGGGCATTGAGTTGATCGAAGGTTTTGGCACCGAGCAGCTTGCGCTGAAGCCTGATCTATTTGTCGTCGGTAATGTGGTATCACGTGGCAATCCGCTCATGGAAGCCATACTCAATGCCCAATTGCCTTATATTTCTGGCCCTCAATGGCTGGGTGAAAATGTCTTGCATCAACATTGGGTCTTAGCGGTTGCCGGCACGCATGGCAAAACCACCACTTCTTCCATGCTTGCCTGGATTCTTGACTATGCTGGTTATAACCCGGGCTTTTTAATTGGTGGTGTACCACTTAATTTTGGTTTGTCAGCGCGTCTGACAGACACACCATTTTTTGTGATTGAGGCTGACGAGTACGATACGGCTTTCTTCGATAAGCGTTCCAAGTTTGTTCACTACCGGCCCAAGACGGCCATTTTGAATAACCTTGAATTTGATCATGCCGATATTTTTGCCGATATCACGGCCATTGAAACCCAGTTTCATCATTTGGTGCGCACCGTCCCTGGTATTGGCCGCGTGATTGCCAACGGGCATGAAGCCTCATTAGAGCGCGTGATGGCACGTGGTTTGTGGAGTGAGCGGGAATGGTTTGATGCCAGCCAGCCAGCGGCAGAAAAAGCGCATTGGCGGCTGGTGCCCAATGGCACAGTCAATCCGTTTGACTTTGATGTCATCTTTGAAGGTAAGCACGCGGGTACCGTCAATTGGACGATTCAAGGTGCGCACAACCAAAATAATGCCTTGGCCGCGATTGCTGCAGCTCGCCATGTCGGTGTGCCTATCCCGGTGGCTAGTGAAGCGCTGGGTAAGTTTCAAAACGTCAAACGGCGCATGGAAGTTCGTGGTGAAGTTCGTGGGATCAAGGTTTATGACGACTTTGCGCATCATCCCACTGCCATTGCAACCACTGTGGATGGCTTGCGCAAACAGATCAGTAAAACCAATCCGGCAGCGCGGATTTTGGCGGTATTGGAACCCCGTTCCAATACCATGAAGCTAGGTGTCATGAAAGCCGCATTGCCTGATAGTCTGAAGGGTGCGGATCGGGTATTTGGCTATGGTGCCAAGGCGGGTAAAGATGCGTTGGGCTGGAATCTGGCTGAAGCCTTGGCCCCGCTTGGTAACAAAGCGCAGGCATTTGATGATCTGACAGCTTTGGTACAGGCCGTGACGCAGGTCGCACAACCTGGAGATCAGATTCTGGTCATGAGCAACGGTGGCTTTGGTGGCATTCATAATCAGCTGTTAAAGGCATTGGCGGCATGATTTTGTATCTGCATGGTTTTCGTTCTTCACCCCAATCCTTTAAGGCCCAGTTATTGGCTGACAAGATGACTGCTGTGGGTCTGGCCCATCAATGGGTTTGCCCGTTTTTGCCAGCTTCGCCAAAACAGGCCATTGCATTGGCCCAGTCGCTCGTCAAATCAATTGATGCTCAAGACTTGACCATCATTGGCTCATCATTGGGCGGTTTTTATGCTACCTGGCTGGCTGAACAAATGGGCTGTTGTGCAGTCTTACTCAATCCCGCGGTCAAGCCGCCGGAAAATCTGGAAAGTTATATTGGCGTGAGTACCTATTTTCATAATAACGAACCGTTTGAATTCAAGCGCGAATATATCGATGAACTCCGGGCGCTGATGGTGCCCAACATAACCTGCCCACAACGTTACTTTCTGATCGCCAGCAAGGGCGATGAAGTGCTTGATTGGCGCGATATGGTGAGGCATTACCCGGGTGCCCGGCAACTGGTGCTGGCAGGCAGTGATCATGGTATTACTGAGTTTGCCCAATATGCCGATCAGGTATTGGCCTTTGCCGGAGTGTTGTCATGAATCTGCTGTTTGAAGAAAGTGGCGACTTCAAGGCCGGCACCGTATTGTCTGAGCAGGGTGGTGCCTATCAGGTTGAAACTGTCACCGGTAAACGTACCAAGGTGAAAGCCAACGCCATCTTGTTGCAGTTTGAGGCGCCGACACCAAGCCAGTTGCTGGCCGAAGCCGACGTTGTTCAAAGTGAGCTGGATCTGGACTTTTTGTGGGAATGTGCACCACAGGAAGAGTTTGCTTTTACTGATTTGGCCGCTGACTATTTCAGCGGTAAAGCCACACCGGGTCAGTTGGCAGGTTTGCTGATGAAGCTGCATAGCGCACCGGTTTATTTCAATCGCAAAGGGCGTGGCAATTACAAAACGGCCAGTGCCGAAACACTCAAAGCGGCGCTGGCCGGGATTGAAAAAAAGCGTCTGCTCGAACTCAAACGGGCTGATTACGAAGCGCAATTACAGCAGTTTACCTTGCCAGAACCCTATAAGTTGAAACCGGCTTTCTGGACTTTTACCCCAGATAAAAATGCCATTGAATATAAGGCACTGGATGCGGCGGCCCATGCTACCGGTCTGTCCATTGAAAAATTGATGTTGCGCATTGGCGCTTTTAGTTCAGCACATCAATTGCATCTGCAGCGTTTTTTAACAGAGCACTTTGCGCATGGCACTGGCTTTGCCCCTTTACCTGCGCCAGAGTTTGATATTGCCAGTTTGCCGCTGGCTGAAGTTCAGGCATTTTCAATTGATGATTCCAGCACGACCGAAATTGATGACGCCTTGTCGGTCACCTGGCTGGCCGATGGTCAGATTCGGGTTGGTGTACACATTGCCGCACCGGGACTGGCGATTAAGCCAGATGATGCCATCGATCAGGTGGCACGTACTCGCATGTCCACGGTGTATATGCCGGGTGACAAGATCACCATGTTGCCTGACGAGCTGGTCAATCATTATTCACTCAATGAAGGTAAGTCCTGCGCGGCATTGTCCTTATATGCCACGGTGAATCCGGATGACTTGAGTGTTGTGGCAACCGAATCAAAGGTTGAACGTGTACAGATTGCCAGCAATCTGCGTCATGACAAACTTGATGAAGTGATTACCGAGGCCAATCTGCAAGCTGATCAGGGTGACTATGCCTTTAAGAAGGAAATCACCTGGCTCTGGCATTTTGCCCAGGCCTTGCTCGTCAAGCGTGCCGAGGCGCGAGCTGGTTATGGATTGCGTCCGGAAAACAATAATCGTACCGACTACAACTTTTTGATTGACGAGGTGGATGGTCAGGAGCAGGTACGCATTGTCAAACGCAAGCGTGGTTCACCACTGGATTTGATTGTTGCCGAACTGATGATTCTGGCCAACAGCACCTGGGGCAAGTTGCTGGCAGATCACCATGTGCCAGGCATCTATCGTTCGCAAACTGGTACACCCACCCAACTCAGAGTGCGCATGACCACACATGCCGCGCCGCATATGGGTCTGGGTGTGGCGCAGTATGCGTGGAGTACCTCACCGCTGCGACGTTATACCGATCTAGTCAATCAGTGGCAGATCATTGCCGTGGTCAACAATGGTGTGGCGGCTGCTTTGGCCGCGCCCTTCAAGCCCAAATCAGCCGAACTGATGTCGATTGTGAGTGCCTTTGATGCAGCTTATGGTGCTTATGGTGACTTTCAATCTAATATGGAACGCTACTGGTGTTTGCGCTGGCTGGCTCAACACGGCAAAGTCGGCGGGCAGGTCGAACAGCGCTTGCTGGCTGCGGTATTAAAAGATGAAGTTGTGCGCTTGGCCGATATTCCACTGGTCTTTAAAATGCCTTCGTTGCCCAGCTTGCCGCGCGGCGCGCAGATCTGGCTCAACATCCTGGCCGTTGATGAAGTGACCACCGATGTTGAGGCGCGTTTTGCCGAAGTGGCGCGTGGCGAGTCTGATGACGTTGGCGCTTTGGATGATGCCGAACTGGAACAGGAGGCGTTGGTGAGCGATGAACAGATCGCCACGCCAGAGGCCGCTAACTTGGAAGATCAGTTGGCGGATAATTTGGCGGCACCGGACGAAACGCAACCCTCGTCTGCACAGCCCGAGTGATGTTGCAACCAATACGTTTGTGAGAATGCAATCATGATGTCACCACAACTTGCTGCAGTTTACGAAGACCCGATCGAACCCGCTGTCATGCAAAGCGGCTTCAGGCTCAAAAGCCCGCTGGGTCTGGCGATTGTGGTATCGGTGGCATTGCATGTGGTGTTGCTGGCTGTGAAGTTTGTACCGCCAGCGATTCAGGCAATCAAGGCATCGGACTCTCCGCTGGAAGTGGTGTTGGTCAATGCCAAGAGCGTTTCAAAACCCGTCAAGCCCGAAGCCCTGGCGCAAGCCAATCTGGATGGTGGTGGCAATGCCAAAAATGGCCGGGTTGCCACACCCTTGCCACCGACTGTGTCGACCCAGGAAGGTGATTCCGTTATTGAGACGCGCAAGAAGATAGAGCAGCTTGAAGTTGAAAAACGCAAGCTCATGACTGATCTCAAAGAGCGCAAGGTGACATTGGAAAAGGAAACCGATAAAAAACCGGATGCTGAACCTGTGCAAGATTCCGGGCAAGACCTGATGGATCGAGCCCGTCAATTGGCCAAGTTGGATGGTGCGATTGAGCGAACCACCCAGCAATCACAAAAAGAACCACGACGTGCGCAGATCTCGGCCAATACGCGAGAGACGGTGTATGCGATGTATTACGCCCAATTACGGGAGCGCATTGAAAAGCGTGGCACACTGAACTTCCCGCAAATCAACGGACAAAAACTCTATGGTGAATTGGTGTTGGCAATTCTGATCAAGCCTGATGGCAGCATCAAACAGATTGAATTGCGCGAGGCTTCCGGCAATCCTGAGCTTGATAAGCGGGCGCAGGCGATCGTCTATTCCTCTGCGCCGTTTGGACATTTCACGTCTGAAATTGCGGCTCAGTATGATGAGCTGGAAGTGATTTCCAAATTTAAATTTACGCGTGATGATGGTCTTGAAACCAGCACACAATCCTATGGCCGCTGATTTGAACGAAGTCATCGATTACGCGGCGGGCGGTAGTGAACTACTCGATCTTGCGCAACAGACTGATTGCTATGTGGTGATCGGTCATCCCATTGCACATAGCAAATCACCGTTGATCCATGGTCAATTTGCCAGGCAGTCGGGGCAGTCGATTTATTATGGCCGGCTGCTGGTGCCGCAAGATCGTTTTGCAGAAGCTGCCAACTGGTTGTTTGGCATTGGCGTCAAAGGTGCCAACGTCACAGTGCCATTCAAGCTGGATGCCTTTGCCTGGGCGCAGCAAGTGCAAAGTATTGGCAATATGCCAGTCTTGCAGCGACACATGACCGTGCGTGCCCAATTGGCCGGTGCGGTGAATACCCTCAAGTGGGATGGTTGCGAGCTGACTGCCGATAACACGGATGGCGTGGGTCTGGTGAATGATATTGCGTTGAACCATCAAATCGCCATTCGTGGCAAGTCAGTGGTTTTGTTGGGTGCTGGTGGCGCAGCGCGTGGCGTGTTGCAACCTTTGCTGGAGCAGCAACCGGCGGGCCTGACTATCGTCAATCGAACTGTTGCCAAGGCACAAGCCTTATGTGACGAGGTGGCCAAGATATTGCCCGCGCAGTCATTGGGCGTGGTATTGCAGGCCAGCGGTTTTGATAGCGATTTGCCGGTGCCCGATATCATCATCAATGCCACCTCGACAGGCTTGTCTGATGAACTGGTCTTGCCTGCCAATTGGCGGACACCGACCAGTTTTGGCAAACCCGTGCTGGCGTATGACATGATGTACGGCAAGGCCAC
Organism: Ampullimonas aquatilis; assembly: GCF_049675895.1. Taxonomy (GTDB): domain Bacteria; phylum Pseudomonadota; class Gammaproteobacteria; order Burkholderiales; family Burkholderiaceae_D; genus Ampullimonas; species Ampullimonas aquatilis. The sequence continues at coordinate 322,523 of NZ_CP183834.1, forward strand.
GCCTTTCATGCAATGGGCGCAAGCGCATGGCGCACAGGTGGCCGATGGTCTGGGCATGCTGGTTGAGCAGGCTGCCGCCGCATTTGACTTGTGGCGCCAGGTCAAGCCTGACACGCAAGCCGTCTTGCAATCGTTACGTTAATTGTCAGGCAGACGGTGATCGGTATGCTGAAAAGCCTGATATGGCGCGTTTTCTGGATCAGTTGTGTGGGACTGATCGGGATTCAACTTTATCTGTTTGCGCAGATTGCTTTATGGGTGCATGTCAATCCAGGCTCCACAGCATTTATGCGTGCCCAGCAACATATCCTGGCCAAAGAGCAGCCCAATATCAAATTGCAGCACGAGTGGGTCGACTATGCACAAATTTCGCGACACTTAAAACGTGCAATTATTGCCTCAGAAGACGCAAATTTTGCAGAACACGATGGTGTAGAGTGGGATGCGATATTTAAAGCCTATGAAAAGAACAGCAAGAAAGGCAAAATCATGGTCGGTGGTTCGACCATCACGCAACAGTTGGCCAAGAACCTGTTTTTGACCGGTGAGCGCAGTTATTTACGCAAGGCACAGGAATTTATCGTTACCTATATGCTCGAATATTGGATGGATAAAGAACGCATCTTTGAAATTTATCTCAACTCGGTAGAGTGGGGCGTCGGCGTATATGGTGCCGAGGCGGCGTCACGCCATTATTTCAATGTATCGGCGGCCAATCTGAGTATTGCACAAGCAGCGCGGTTGGCGGTGATGTTGCCCAGTCCGCGTAAGTTTGATCAGAACCGCAATTCACCTTACCTGGCACAACGTTCTGGAGTGATTGCCCGTCGTATGGGCAGTGCGGAGTTGCCATGAACGCCAACCACGTCCAACGCCCCATGGTCGAGGCCAGTGAGCCACGCGCCACAGAAGATCTGCAACACGCGCTGGCGCGGGTGCAGGAGCTGCTGGCCAAGTTTCATCTGGTTGAAAACCTGGTGCATCGACAGGAAGAAGCGCGCAACGATTACGAACGCCACAATCTGGTAGAAAGCCTGGTTCATCGGCAACATCTGGTTGAACTGGCCGGTGTGCTGGAAGAGCTGCATCCTGCTGACGTGGCCTACATTCTGGAAGCCTTGCCACTTAAGGATCGGCAGGTCGTTTGGGATCTGGTCAAGGCCGAGCGCGACGGCGATATTTTGCTGGAAGTGTCCGATGCAGTTCGGGAAACACTGATTGCCAGCATGGACACCGAAGAACTGGTGGCCGCTGCAGAAGGTCTGGATGCCGATGAATTGGCCGATCTGGCACCTGACTTGCCAGCCGAGGTGATCGAAGAAGTTGAACAGAGCCTGACCATTGAAGAGCGCGAACAACTGCGCGCAGCTATGAGCTATCCCGAAGATTCAGTCGGTGCGCGTATGGATTTTGAAATGGTCACGATTCGCGAAGATGTGACCCTCGAAGTGGTGCTGCGCTATTTGCGTCGTTTTGAAGAATTACCCGAGCAGACCGACCAGGTGTTTGTAGTGGATCGCAAGGATAAATATCTGGGTAGCCTGTCGTTTGACAAGCTGCTCTTGAATGAGCCGGACGCCGAGGTGCAAGATCTCATGGATCGTGAGGTGCTCACGCTCGAACCGGATGACGATGCCGGTGAAGCTGCGCAAGCTTTTGAGCGTTATGACCTGGTGTCAGCACCCGTGGTGGATAAGTTTGGTCGGCTGGTTGGTCGCCTGACGGTCAACGAAGTGATGGACGTGATCCGTGAAGAGAGTGAAGCCGAAGTGCTGGCTCAAGCCGGTTTGCGCGAAGAGGAAGACTTGTTTTCTTCGGTATGGAAGTCGGCACAAAACCGTTGGCTCTGGCTGGCGGTCAATTTGTGTACGGCCTTTTTTGCCAGTCGTGTGATTGGTGGCTTTGAGGCGACCATTGAAAAAGTGGTCGCGCTGGCCACCCTCATGCCGATTGTGGCCGGGATTGCCGGTAACTCAGGCAACCAGACCATGACGCTGTTTATTCGCTCGATTGCGCTCGGCCAAGTCAACTTTGCCAATGTCAAACGGCTGATTCTGAAAGAGCTGGCGATTGCCACGCTCAATGGCGTGTTTTGGGGGGTGATTGCGGGAGGTATTGCCTGGCTGCTGTATCGTCACACAGCTCAAGGCGTGACGCTGGGTTTATTGATGATGTCGGCCATGTTGCTCAATCTGCTGGTGGGCGCAGTGATCGGTACGCTCGTGCCGCTCACCTTGCATAAACTCGATCGGGACCCTGCGATGGGTTCATCGGTGCTCCTGACCTTTACCACTGACAGCATGGGGTTTTTCATCTTTCTGGGTTTGGCGACGCTGTTTTTTCACTGAACCATTCGAATCAATTTGGCCTTGAATGAATGCAAAATAGCCCATACTCATATAGAGTATGGGCTATTTTTACTTGCTTAAGTGCCTATTCATTGGCCTTATAAAATTACACTAGAGTAGTATATTTTTTCCCAGTTGGCTGGTGAAAGACCTCACACGGTTTGCGGTAAGGTAAACAGTCCCACTTCCTGAGTGTTGGCAATCGTACTGCCGTCGATCAAGCGTTCGTGTACCCGATTGATCCCGCTGATCACCGCCATCACCGACGCAGTCACGATATTGGGGTGTAGACCCACGCCAAACACGCTGCCGGCCATGCCATCGGCCACCATCTCGGCATAGGCCACCGCAGTTGCCTGCGCGCCCTGACTGGTCGAGCGTTCTTCATAACTATGCAGTTTCAACGGTACTTTGATCATTGGCGTCAAGGCAGCCAGCAAGGCGTCGATAGGCCCATTGCCCTGACCGTGCAACGTGGTTTCATGGCCCATGATGCGCACGGTCAAATCAATTGCCTGTGCACTTGGATTGCTTTGATCGATTTCACGCAAGTGATGGGTGATATAGCGAATCGGCTCATGCTGGCGCAAATATTCGTCGGAAAACAGTTCCCAGATTTGCGCCGATGTCACTTCCTGACCGGTGCCATCGGTGACTTTTTGTACCGCGCTACTAAACTCAACCTGCAGGCGCCGTGGCATGACAATGCCGTAATCGGTTTCCAGCAAGTAGGCGATACCGCCTTTGCCAGACTGGCTGTTGACGCGAATGATCGAGTCGTAAGTGCGGCCCAGATCGGCCGGATCCACGGGCAAATAAGGTACAGCCCACAAACTGTCAGGTGTTTGTGCGGTAAAGCCCTTTTTGATGGCGTCCTGATGCGAACCCGAAAACGCCGTGAATACCAGATCACCCACATAGGGGTGGCGCGGATGAATGGGCAACTGGGTGCAATGTTCAGCCACCCGAGCCACTTCATTGATATTGGAAAAATCAAGACCAGGATGCACGCCCTGGGTATAAAGATTCAAGGCCAGGGTTACGATATCGACATTACCGGTGCGCTCGCCATTGCCAAACAAACAGCCTTCCACGCGATCAGCACCAGCCATGACGGCCAGCTCGGCTGCGGCCACCGCCGTGCCTCGATCATTGTGGGGATGCACACTCAAGATAATGCTGTCACGGCGTTCCAGATGACGATGCATCCATTCAATCTGGTCGGCATAGACATTGGGCGTGCTCATTTCTACCGTGGCGGGCAAGTTGAAAATCATCTTGGCGGTGGTTGTGGGTTGCCAGGTGGCCGAGACGGCATCACACACCGCTTTGGCAAAGGCCAGTTCGGTGCCACTAAACACTTCGGGGCTATATTGATAAACCCATTCGGTTTGTGGATTGGCGTTGGCCAGCTCGCGAATCAAGCGTGTGCCATCGACGGCAATCTGTTTGACGCCAGCTTGATCGAGCTTGAAAACAATCTCGCGAAAATTGGGCGCGGTGGCGTTATACATATGCACAATCGCGCGGCGTGCACCTTGCAAGGATTCAAAACTGCGGCGAATCAGGTCATCACGCGCCTGGGTCAACACCTCAATGGTGACGTCATCGGGAATATGGTTTTCAGTAATTAAACGACGCACAAAATCAAAATCCGTCTGCGAGGCAGAAGGAAAGCCCACTTCAATTTCCTTGAAGCCGATCTTGACCAGTTGTTGAAACATGGCCAGCTTGCGTTCGGCATTCATTGGCTCAAACAGCGCCTGATTGCCATCACGCAGATCGGTGCTCATCCAGATTGGCGGTCGGGTAATGGTTTGATTGGGCCAACGGCGATCAGGTAAACTGACTGGCGCAAAGGCACGATACTTGGTGGTGGGATATTTCAACATGATGAGTCCTTCAAAAAGCAGGTGCAGCGAATAAGTAGCATGCACCAATGGCACATAAGCGAGGCACATAAACGATATAGGAGTGGTTCAGCGAGTGAACCACAACAAAAGCAATAGCAGAAAGGGAGAGGTGTTTAGTCGCGTGTGCCAGACGCTAGACGAGCTAGTAGCGTCAGAGCAGCAGGACGTGCAATTACCAAACGGCGTGCACGTAAAGAAGCCATAGCAGACAGACCCAGCTCAATACTGAGCAGGCAGGCAGTGATCGATGCGATCAATGAAAGGGTCTGTGCGGTTGACATGGTTCAAGTGTGGCTGATGACTTGGCGAGTGTCAAGTCATCCAGGCCACATCAATCAAAAATCCATCATCAAATTTTTAAATCTGCTTGAAAGCTTTTCTGGCCGCATCAAAAGTTTGATCGAGCACTGCGTCGTCATGAGCCGCTGACACAAAGCCAGCTTCAAAAGCAGAAGGTGCCAGATACACACCCTGATCCAGCATGGCATGGAAAAACTTGTTGAAGCGTGGCACATCGGCGCGCATGACTTCGGCATAGGAGCTTGGAATCTGCTCGGCAAAATAAAGGCCAAACATGCCACCAACAGCGTCTGAACAAAATGGCACACCGGCTTCTTTGGCCAAATCAGCCATACCCTGAGCCAATTTACGGGTTTGCACACCGAGTTTGTCAAAGAATCCGGCAGTGCTGATCAGTTTCAAGGTTGCCAAACCTGCCGCGACAGCGACCGGATTACCTGACAAAGTGCCAGCCTGATACACATTTCCAAGTGGCGCCAGATTGGCCATGATGTCTTTTCTACCGCCAAACGCGGCAACGGGTAAGCCACCGCCAATCACTTTGCCGAGCGCAGTGATGTCGGGCGTTAGACCATAGTGGCCTTGCGCGCCCTGCAAACCAACCCGAAAGCCGGTCATCACTTCATCAAACAGACTGATTGCACCGTGTTTGGTGCAAAGGCTGACCAGGGTTTGCAAAAATTCGGGCTTGGCACGCACCAGATTCATATTGCCAGCAATGGCTTCCACGATCACACAGGCGATGTCATTGCCAAATTGGGCAAATGCCTGTTCCAGCTGAGCGGTATCGTTGTAGTTAAGTACCAGCGTGTCCTTGGTCACATCGGCCGGTACACCACCCGAACTGGGATTGCCAAAAGTCAGCAAGCCCGAGCCGGCTTTGACCAGCAGGCTATCGGCGTGACCGTGGTAGCAGCCCTCAAATTTGATGATCTTATTGCGCCCGGTGGCGCCGCGAGCAAGACGAATCGCACTCATCGTGGCTTCGGTGCCGCTCGAAACAAAACGAATTTGCGCAACAGAGGGCAGCAAGCTGATGACTTGTTCGGCAATTTCAATTTCGGCTTCGGTCGGTGCACCAAACGACAAAGAACTGGCCGCAGCCTGTTGAACTGCCGCGGTAACAGCGGGATGAGCATGACCAACAATCATCGGGCCCCATGAGCCGATATAGTCAATATAGCGTTTGCCTTCGGCATCAAAAATATAAGGGCCTTCACCGCGGGTGATGAAGCGCGGCGTACCGCCGACTGACTTGAAAGCGCGCACTGGCGAGTTAACACCGCCAGGAATGACGCGCTGGGCGCGAGCAAAGAGGGTTTCGTTGTTCATAGGCATACTCAAAGTAAATATCGGACAGATAGCGTTATTGATCTTCTTCGGAGCGGATCCAGAAAAAACGGTCGGGCAGGGTGTGACCCATGCCCAGACGCAAGGGTTGTTGCAGGCTGCTTTTCAAAAACTCGTGGGCTTCAGCGACAGCGACAGGCACTTCCAGGCCAGTCGCCAATAATGTGCTGATCGCTGCAGCCAGAGTGTCTTCCGCGCCCATCAAGCTGTAAGGCGGGGTTTCCCAAATATCTTGGCGTACCAGCCCTTCCTGGGCATAGAGCGAGCTGCAGAAAGGTTTGCGCAGGTCGGTCGTGCCTAGCAGGAGCACATACTCACAACCACGCGCCAACAGGCTATCCGCAATTTGTTTGGTGTCGCTGCCATCGACATCGCTGGTATCCGAAAAGGCGTGGCGCATGGCTAACTCAATATGAGCGATATAGAGCGAAGATTGAGACAGCAGCAGGCCGACCTCGGCCTCCAGTAATTCTGGATAACCGAAATTGTCCTGTTCTTCCAGGCAATTGTGCAAGGCCAGCGAGGGCGCAAAAATGAAGGGCAAATCAGGGTAATCCGAAGCGATTTCTGCGATGACGGCAATATTTTCCAGGCTGCCCGCCTCCGAAATCTTGATGGCAGTGCACGGCATATCCTCCAGAACGGCGCGGGCCTGGTCGTCAACCCAGTCACTATCAATGGCCTGAAAAGCGTCGTAACCCGTAGAGTCACTGATCGTCAGACCGCTCATGACGCTCAGGCCATGACTGCCCATGCTGGCAAAAGTCAGCAAATCGGCCTGAATGCCACCTGCGCCGGTCGGATCAGCAAAGCCGATTGTCAGTACGACAGCGGTGGTATTGGGTTTTGTAAGAGATTCTGACATTAGTTAATAATACAAATGAGGTCTTAGCTGCAGGATGAGTGATTTCATCACGTAAAATCAAGCTGCTATTCTCGCATAGCCGATTATTAACAACTTATTTAACAACTTAAAACAGGAAACTGAAGTGTCTGCTAACGAATATAAAAGCTGGATGTGTCTGATATGTGGCTGGATCTATCATGAAGAACAAGGCTCACCAGAAGAGGGGATAGCGCCAGGAACTCGCTGGGAAGAGGTGCCGATTAATTGGACCTGCCCGGAGTGTGGTGCCCGCAAGGAAGACTTTGAAATGGTGCAGATTTAGGACAATCAAGCGCCGTATTGGGTGTACCGTGAAATACGGCTTGTTTAAACCTGAAATATGCCCGCTATTTCTAACTAGAAACAAATGGTTACTTGTAGCGGCAAATACTCTGTAGCTAGAATCGATTTGTAAATAAAGCTGACATTTAACAGCAACATATTTAAAGCGAGACAGATTATGGGTATGCAGCAATCAGAGACAGGCTTCAAAGTGCTGGTCATTGATGACAGCAGCACGATTCGCCGTAGTGCGGAAATTTTCCTGGTACAAACTGGCTTCGAGGTCATTTTGGCCGAGGATGGCTTTGATGCACTCTCCAAAATCAACGATTACAAGCCAGACCTGATTTTTTGCGACATTCTGATGCCACGTCTGGATGGCTATCAAACCTGCTCGCTCATCAAGCGCAGCGATAAATTCCGTCAAACACCGGTGGTCATGCTGTCTTCCAAAGATGGTTTGTTTGACCGTGCACGCGGTCGCATGGCTGGCTCAGATGATTATCTGACCAAGCCATTCACCAAAGATAGCCTGATCAAAACTGTTAAAGCTTATGCCAACAAGCTCGCAGTAGTGACTAACTAATAATTAAATACACACGAGGGAGAACCATGCCAATTTCTAAAATCCTGGTAGTCGATGACTCACCAACCGAGCTGTTTTTTGTTTCTGACCTGTTGACCCGCAATGGTTATACCGTGACGACAGCACAAAATGGTGAAGAAGCCATTTCCAAAATCAAATTGGATAAGCCTGAACTGATTGTGATGGATGTCATCATGCCAGGACAGAATGGTTTTCAGGTGACCCGCTCGATTACCAAAGACCCGGAAACCAGTGGTATTCCCGTCATCATGTGTACCAGCAAAAATCAGGAAACTGACAAGATCTGGGCATTGCGCCAAGGCGCTAAAGATTACGTTGTTAAGCCAGTCAATCCTGACGAACTGCTCAACAAGATTGCGGCGCTTAATTAAATCGAGTTTTTCTTAAACCCAAACTAAGGAAAGCGGAAGGCAGCTATGTCCGAAATCGATCTACAGGAAAGACCAACGCGACGGTTGCGTCGTGAAAAGATCAGCTTGCCAAATTTTCAGGCCGACCTGATTGAACGTTTGCGTTTGGCTAAAACAGCTCAGTTGGGTACGACTGCGCTGGGTGTGCAAATCGGTAAAACCAATTGGTTGATTGACCTGACCGAGGCGGGTGAAATTCTGCCAGTCAGTGCACCGACCAGTGTGCCATTGACACAAACATGGTTCAAAGGGTTGTTGAATATTCGGGGTGAATTATCCAGTGTGATTGATCTGAATGAGTTTCTTGGTCTGGCAGCGACACCGTTGGGCAAGGAAAGTCGGATTTTGTCGTTTAACGCAAGACTTGATGCCCATGCGGCCATTCTGATCAGTCGCATGCTGGGCCTCAAAAATCTTTTGCAAATGAAACCGGCAGGCCATGAAGATGGACGTGGTCAACCGCAATTCATTGATGCATCAGAGCAGCAATGGACCAGACTTTCTCTGAAAGAACTGGCTCAGGATCCCAGGTTTTTACAGGTATCCAAGTAGATTTAGCAGCGCGCAACAAAAAAGAAAAATTGAAAAGTAACGGGGAAGGTGGGCGGAGACATCAGCCCGTTGTCATTCTTAAAAAATAACCAAACGAGGTATGCATATGGCACTCAAACTGCCTAGTTTCAAACTTGCCAAAAAAGAGGCTGCAGATTTTCTTCATAGCGTGACTACTCAGGCGATTGATGCTGCAGATGATGGGTATATGTCTGTTCAAGCAGGCGGAGCGACCATGTCAATGGATCATGCTGCAATGGCTGTCGCTGCCGAAAACGATGTAGTTGACTCAGGCAATAAGAAAACCAGTGCACTTCAGTTTGGCGCATTTGCTGGCAAGATTGGTGGTGTCCTCGAAGCAGTACAAGGGATTTTTTCCGGCCAGAATAAACAACAGCAATTTAGAACCTGGTTCAAGATTGTGGGTGTGTCACTGACCGGTCTGGTGGTGTTAATGGTGGCAGATAGTTACCTGGCTTCCAAGGCTGGTTCGCAGGCCAATATTTCTGGTGAAATGCTGATGCATTCACAGCGTTTGGCCAAAGCGGTACCGAGTGCCATGGAAGGTAAGAGCATTGCGTTTGCACAGTTAAAGGAAAGCCGCGATACGATCAATCGGGATTTTGAAATTTTGAAGAACAACAGCTCTGGTGAAGCGGCGCTGAAGCTGGAGAAGCTGGCGCAGGATTGGGGTAACTCTGATAAAAATGCGCAAGCCGTGTTGGAACGTCAGGATATGCTGATGAATTTCGGTAATACGATGCAACGTTTCAATGATGAAACACCCGTTATGCTGGAGTTGGTTGAGCAGATTCAAGCACTCAAGTTAAGAAATAATGTCAGTAACACAGAGATTGCAGCAACAGGTCAGTTGATGATGTTGACCCAGCGACTTGGTAAGAGCGTGAATCAGTTTTTGAGTATTGAGGGTATCAGTCCTGAAACTGCTTTCTTGCTGGGTAAGGATGCCAACACATTCCGTGATCTGATGGATGCGTTCAATCATGGTGACAGCAATCTGAGAATTGCCGAATCACGTGATCCAGAAGTAAAGGCCAAGCTTCAGGAGTTGGCCAATGTATTTACTAATATTCAAGAATCATCCGGCCTGATTTTGAGCAATTTGCAAAGTTTGATTGCTGCTAAACAAGCGACCAAGTCTATTTTTGAAGACAACGAAAATTTGCGTTCCGAACTGACGGGATTACGTGACGTTTATGTGGATAGTTCTGAAAACCGACTCTGGTTCCGACTTCCAATGGTTTTGTGTGGTCTGATCACATTGCTGGGCGCCGCAATTTTGTCTTCCTTGTATTTGAAAGAAAGCCGCGAAGTGGCATTGGAAGCAGAACAGCGTCGTCTGGAAGCAGAAGATCGTCAGCTTGAAGTAAGACGTCAGAATGATGCTAACCAGGCTGCGATTTTGCGCTTGATGAACGAGTTGCAGGAAGTGGCGGATGGTGACTTGACGCAACAAGCTACGGTGTCAGAGGATATTACAGGCGCGATTGCTGACTCGGTTAATTACACAGTGGAAGAGTTGCGCAACCTGGTAGGTCGCGTGACTAACGCCGCTGAGCAGGTGACACAGGCTTCTGGCCAGGCTGAAATGATTTCTACTGAGTTGATGATTGCTTCACAAGAGCAGTCTCGTGAAATTCGGGCAACTGGTGAAGCGGTGCTGCAAATGGCTTCACAGATTAACGAAGTTTCCAGCAATGCTGCGGAATCTGCCAATGTGGCGCGTCAATCTCTGCAAGCTGCAGAAGAAGGTCAACGCGCGGTGCAGGATGCGATTTCAGGCATGAACGAAATTCGTGAACAGATTCAGGAAACCTCCAAACGGATCAAACGACTGGGTGAATCCTCCCAGGAGATTGGTGAGATTATCGAACTGATTTCTGACATTACTGAACAGACCAACGTGTTGGCCTTGAACGCTGCGATTCAGGCGGCCTCTGCTGGTGAAGCGGGTCGAGGCTTCTCAGTGGTTGCGGAAGAGGTGCAGCGACTGGCGGAACGTTCTGGTGAGGCGACGAAACAGATTGGTGCGCTGGTTCGTACGATTCAGACCGATACACAAGATGCGGTGAGTGCGATGGAAAAAAGTACTCAGGGTGTGGTTGAGGGTGCCAAGCTGTCTGATGCGGCAGGTTCTGCGCTCGGTGAGATCGGTCGGGTTTCTAAACAACTGTCTGAACTGATTGAAACCATTTCAAGAAATACAGCAGAACAGGCTCATTCGGCAGGTGGTGTGGCACAAAACATTCAGCACATTCTGGAAGTAACTGAGCAGACTACTGAGGGTACGCAACAGACTGCCAGTTCGATTCGTGAGCTGACTGCGCTGGCTGAACAGCTTAAAAATTCCGTGGCCCGATTCAGGGTTGCATAAGCAGGTTTTCGTCTGGAACTCTATTTGTAGAAAGGCGCATAACCAATGGCTAATGACACTAAGCAGACTGAGGGTGGATTGTTATCCTTTTCGCCTGCACAGTCTCTGCAGGGGGCTTTATTCTGGGTGACCGAGCAGATTCGCGACGGTTTTGCCCAGTCTAAAGAGTCCTTGCAATCGATACTCACAGCCACGCTGGATGATGTGGCTCAGCTTAAACATATTGGGTCGGCACGACAACAATTGCATAAGTCGGTGGCTCCAGTTTATTTTATTGATGTGCCAGGCGCAGCGCAGCTCTGTCAATTGCTGGAAGCAGTTTTATTAAGATTGGAAGAGGGTAAACTGGCGGTCAGTAATGAATGCGTCACCTGCATTCTGGATGCGCAAAGAGCGGTACTTGAATATTTGGAAGATATCCAAAGTGGTGGTGCCGTGGTGCCGGTGCGGTTATTTGCACAGTATCATGCCCTACAGTCTCTGTTAGGCGAGATGGGCACTCGTCCTGCTGATTTGTTTTTCCCCGATTTGTCCGGGTTTGTTACCGATACTTCGAATCATTTCATCGCCGATGTTGAAAAACTCAATGTTGCCAGATTGGACTATGAGCAGCATCTGTTGGGTTTTCTGAAAAGTGAACAGCCAGAACTGTTGGCGACCAGACTCAAGCAGAGTGCTGCCAATATTTTGCAACTGTTTCAGGACAAGCAACCACAAGGATTCTTTCTGGCAGCAACGGCCTTGTTTGAAGCAGCCGAATTACAAAAACTTGTCATCGACAAGAACCTGAAAAGTCTGGCTGGTGCGATCAATATTCAAGTTCGCCGGATTCAGGAAGGTCAGGGCATCCCAGCCAAACTGCTTAAAGAAATGTTATTCCAGCTCTCGCAAGCCGAGCGCGATCAACTTGACGTTGATAGCTACCTCAATCGTGCTTTGCAGATTTTCAAGCTGCCTAAAATCAATGCCAAGGATTTTTCACGCCCTTACTATGGTGTCGTTGATCTGAAACAACTGGCGGACGCTGGCGAAAGTTTGATGCGTGCCAAGCAGTGCTGGAATCGTGTGATTTCAGGTGAGCTGGCGCAGATTGCGGATATGGTCGCACAAACGGCCAATCTGCACATGGTGGTCGCCAAGCTCAAGCGTGGCATGCTGGCCAATTTGTGCTTTCAATTAGAACTGCTGGCCAAACAGATTGCTCAAACCAATCGTGCACCTGAAGAAACCGTTGGCATGGAAGCGGCGCTGGCGCTGCTCTTCATTGAGCAGGCGTTACAAAACTTTATTCGCCTTGATGATTCATTTGATGTTCGTGCCGAGCAGATCACTATTCGCTTGGCTACTCTGCTCAGGCATGAGCCGTTGCAGGCCACTGAAGCATGGATGGATGATATTTCCCGTGATGCGATGCAGAAGTCAACACTGCAATCGGTGATTGATGAGTTGCGTGGTAATTTGCGAGTTTCTGAGAAAACACTGGATGAATTTTTCCGTCGTCCCGAGGACAATTCTCGTCTTTCCGAAGCGCTCGAAAAACTGGGTCAGATGTCCGGCGTATTTATCGCCTTGGGATATGACAACGCCTTTGCCGCGGTCGAATCCTGCAAGCAGACTTTAAGTTTATTCTTGGATATTCATACCGCACCTGACGAGTCACAACGTGCTGAGCATTTCAATCGACTGGCCAGTATTCTTGGTGCACTGGATGTCTATATTGAAGTGTTGCCTTATCTGCCTGATCTGGTCAAAAAACAATATGAGTTTGATACTGCGGCCGGTGAATTTAAGTTACTCAAGCAAGAGCAGTCGCTGGATCTACGGGATGCAACACGGACTGCTGGACCAATCGTACGCCTTGAGCCAATTGCTGATGAAGCCATCAATAAAACCGAGGCGCTTGCTCAGGAACCTGAGCTGGTTGAGCCACCGGTGCCGACCATTAGCACGCCAGTACCAGTCGTTATCAATCAGGCGGATGTGGATCCCGAGTTGCTCGAAATCTTCCTCATGGAAGCGGAAGAGGTGCTGGAAACAGTCAATAATCATTTGGGCTTGTCAGAAGGACATCCTGATAATGTTGAGTATTTGACGACTTTGCGGCGTGCTTTCCATACTCTCAAAGGTAGTGGGCGGATGGTGGGTCTCAAAGAGTTTGGAGAAGCCGCCTGGTCGATTGAGCAGACGCTTAATCTGTGGCTCGCCAATGGCACGCCGGGTACACCGGATCTGTTCAAGCTGCTGCATTATGTTTCGGCGGAATTGGATGCGTGGGTTGGAGAGCTGAGCCAGGGCGGTTATTCAGCTCGCTTGCCAGATGCCATGATTGCCTGCTCTGAACGTGTTCGTCAGGGTGGTGACTTCCAGGTCATGGTGGTTGAAGCTGCACCAGTTGCCGTAACTCCTGTTGAATCTGTTCAGGTTGAACCGCAAATTGAAGCAACACTGCCAGCTCTGCCAGAATTGGAAAAATCAGACGAGCCTGTGGTTGAGGCGGTATTGCCAACCATTATTGAATCTCTTGCCGAGCGCAATGAGTCAGATCGGTCTTTGGTTGATGAAGTCACTACCGATGATTTGCCAATTATCGAAACCATTGAGCTCACAGCATTACCTGCCGAGTTGTCTGATGATCTGACCAGTGATTTTGCCAATGAGCTGACGGCTGATTTGAGCAGCGACCTGAACCTTGAGCCACTTGAGTTGGTATCAGAATTGCCAGCTTTGGAACTCAGCGGTTCGATTGATGCAACGCCCCTGGTTGCCGTACCTGTTGTTGACGAGCTTCCTGAGGAAGTCGTTGACGAGGTTATGGAAGAATTGCCAATACTGGCTGAACCAGTACAAGAAACTGAGCCTGAAATCATTGCTGCTGCTTTGCCGGTATTGACACCACGCGATGTTGAGGCCGTGCAGCCGGAAGAGCGTGTCAAACAGATTGGTGAGCTGAAAATCAGTCTGCCACTCTATAACATCTTCCTCAATGAGGCTGATGAGCTGATTCGTTTCATTGCTACCGATTTTTCAGAGTGGCGTCATGAGCCAGCTCGTTTGGCTCGTCTTGAAACACTGCGGTCGATGCATTCTTTAGGTGGCGCATCAGAACTGGTGGGATTGGAGTGTGTCAGCCGGATTGCCGAACGCCTTGAAAAACTGATTCATTCTTTTCACTCGCAAGAATCTGAATTGGGTACGGCTGCCGAGCATACACCGATTGAGCTGGATGCCGATCACTTTGATATTCTGGATCATGCTGTTGATCGTATGAATAGCATGTTGCATCAGTTTGCTGCGGGTCAGCTGGCTGAGCGTGACGAAGTGGTTGAACAATCCATCACTGATTTGCATAATGCCTTGCAAGAAGCGGTACAGCAAACTCAGCAGGTGGCCAATGATGCGGTGGTTGAAGAGGTTGCTGTTGTAGCCGAAGCCAACGAGGTGATTGAGCCAGTGGCTGAGATCGAAGTTGCACCGATTGCTTATGCTGAGTTGCCTGATTTTGCCCAATCTGAAACACCGGTTGTCGTTGAAGGATTGGTGGCTGATCAACCAGAATTGGTCAATGAGCCGCTTGCCATGATTGAAAGCGCAGTACTGCCTGCTGCTGAGTCTGCGGAATCCGAGATGGTTACTGAATTGCCGCTTGAGCAGCCAGTGGTGGCTATTGTCGAGGTGTCAGACGCGCCCGGGCTTGACGAGTCAGTTGCTGAGTTGCTGAGTGAACCTGAGCCACTGCCCGAACCCGTTGTGGCTGCTGCACCATTGGTCTCGATTCCGGTCATCAAGGAAACGATCGTTGACGATAGCGTTGATGAGTATTCCGACGAAGCCGTTGACGCCGAATTGCTGGCTATCTTTCTGGAAGAAGGTCATGAAAACATGCCGAAGATTGCTGGCCATCTGGCCGCATGGCAGGAATCGGTAAAAAATCATACGGCGCAACCCGATCTGAATCCGCTGCTGCGTCTCTTGCATACCGTTAAAGGTAGTGCCCGGATGGCGGGTGCGATGCAGCTGGGTGAAGTCTTGCATGATCTGGAAACCCGGGTTGAGTCGGCCATGCGCCTGTCACCAATTCCGAGTGCGGTGCTGGAAGATTTGTTTGCGACAGCCGATGAATCCATGTACCTGTTCGATCTGCTGGAAAATCCAAACGCACAACGACCAGTTCCCTTGTCAATGACAATGGATGATCAGGCCGAGGCAGCACCAGCCACGAGCGAAGAGCAAGAAACAACGCATACTGCGCAAGCACTGGTTGAATCTGCCAAGCCCGCCGATATGGGTATGGCCAAAGATGGCATCATGCCGTCTGAGTGGGTACGTACCGATGTTGACAAGGAACTGGCCGCAGCACCAAGACAAGTGGTGCGGATTCAGTCACATGTGTTGGATCGCCTGGTTAACAACGCCGGTGAGGTCAATATTGCGCGTGCTCGACTGGATAACGAACTGACTGTCTTGCGTTCCGCGGTGAGTGATCTGACCCAGAACGTGTCGCGTCTGCGCACCCAATTGCGTGATATTGATATCCAGGCCGAGACGCAGATGCAGTCGCGTATGGCACTGAGCAAAGACACGGAAAAGACTTTCGATCCTTTGGAGTTTGACCGCTTTACCCGCTTCCAGGAATTGACCCGGATGATGGCGGAGTCGGTTGGTGACGTGGCCACAGTTCAGCAAAACATTAGTCGTGCTCTGGATAGTGCGCAAGATGAATTGATCTTGCAATCACGTTTGACACGGGATCTGCAGCAAAATCTGATGCGTGCACGCATGGTGGCGTTTGGCAGTATTACCGAGCGTCTCTATCGTGTGGTGCGGCAGGCTTCCAAAGAACTGGGCAAACGGGTGGCGCTGGATATTGTCGGTGCGCATCTGGATATTGACCGCGGTGTGCTGGAACGCATGGTGGCGCCGTTTGAACATTTGCTGCGTAACTCGATTGTGCACGGTATCGAATCTCGTGCAGCGCGACTGGCCAGTGGCAAGTCGGACGTCGCCGAACTGCGCATGGAAATTCGTCAGGAAGGTAACGAGATCATTATTGTGGTGGCCGATGATGGTGCTGGTCTGGATCTGGACAAGATCCGCTCCCGTGCTATTGAGCGCAAGTTAATTTCAGCAGATGCCCATTTGTCTGAAAACGAAATTGCCAACCTGATCTTTACACCCGGTTTCTCGACTGCCGATGAAGTGACTCAGCTGGCTGGTCGTGGCGTGGGTATGGACGTGGTGCAAACCGAAACTGCGGAACTGGGTGGTCGCGTCGTGGTGGATTCGGTGCTGGGGCAGGGTTCTCGCTTCACCATTTACCTGCCACTGACCACTGCGATTACGCAGGTGTTGATGGTACGCATCGGCTCACGTGTGCATGCCATCCCGTCGTCCATCATTGAGCAGGTTCAGCAAGTCAAAATGCCGGAACTGACTCGCATGTACGATCAAGGCAAAGTACGCTTTGCTGATGAAGATGTGCATTTCTTCTACTTTGGCAATATGCTGGAAGATACCGAATCCGCACCGCTGGCGCAAAAGTATTCACCAATTGTCATTGCCAGGAGTGGTGTTGAACGCGTTGCTTTGCATGTGGATGAAATTCATGGCAACCGTGAAGTGGTGGTCAAGAACATTGGCCCACAACTGGCACGGATGGTCGGTATCTCGGGGGCGACGATTTCTGCCAGTGGTGATGTGATTCTGATTTTCAACCCGGTACAACTGGTTGGCAAAGCCCTGGAATTCAAGTCCAAAGGTCAGTCGCAACAATTGCCACAAGCTGACGGTGACGTTGCCGTCGCCACGACTAACCAGCCAGGTCAGGTTGATGGTGGCCAGACCAAAGCTGAAACTGGGCTGTCCAGCCTGCCAACTGTGATGGTGGTGGATGATTCGCTGACCGTGCGTAAAGTCAGTCAGCGGCTCTTGCAGCGCGAAGGTTATCAAGTGCTGCTGGCCAAGGATGGTGTGGATGCGCTGGAGCAATTGCAGGGCGTCACACCCGACGTGATGTTGCTCGACATTGAAATGCCGCGTATGGATGGTTTTGATCTGACGCGCAACATCCGTGCTGATGAGCGGCTGCGTAAACTGCCAATCATCATGATCACTTCACGTACCGCCGATAAACACCGTAACTATGCGATGGAGCTGGGCGTCAACGAGTACATGGGTAAACCTTATCAAGATCAGCAATTGCTGGGTAAAGTGGCTCAGTACATGGGCAGCAAAGCACCCAAGCATAGCCTGAACTGAGATACTCATTAAGTGTATTTTTATTGAGTTAATAAAAATAAACTTAAGAGGTTAAAAACTGCATATCCTCCTAGGGGGTATGCAGTTTTTTTTATGTTTTTAGGATGCCTCATGGTACGCTTTGCCAGGTTAAACGCACTTGTCTGCGAGCGCTTTCAGTGGTGGTGAGTGCGCTGATTTTGCTGGCTGAGTTGAAGCAGCAAATTGAGCAGCACCAAATTGAGATTACGACTCATCCTCTTTGATTGACTTCACCACCGCATAGCGCGCCAGCGTCTGTTGACGAGCCAGATCATGCTGCACAATCGGCATGGGATAGTGTTCACCCAACACCATGCCGCAAGCTTTGAGTTCAGCCGGTTTCATGAGCCAAGGCGCATGTATGAAGCGATCCGGTAACTTGGCCAGTTGCGGCAAATAGCGGCGAATGAATTTACCTTGCGGATCAAATTTTTCGGACTGCGTGACCGGATTAAAAATCCGAAAGTAGGGTTGGGCATCGCAACCACTCGATGCCGCCCATTGCCAGCCACCATTATTGGCGGCCAGATCAAAGTCGTTTAACTGACGCGCAAAATACGCCTCGCCCCAGCGCCAGTCAATGCCAAGATCCTTGGTCAAAAAACTGGCGGTGACCATGCGCAAGCGGTTGTGCATATAACCGGTCTGATTCAGCTGCAGCATGGCCGCATCCACCAGCGGATAACCGGTGCGACCTTCGCGCCAGGCAGCAAACAGGTCGTGCGCATGTTCACCCTGTTCCCAGGCAATGGCCTCGTAAGCCGGTTTGAATGCCTGCCCAACCACCCGAGGATGATGAAACAGGATCATGAAGTAAAAGTCGCGCCAGATCAGTTCACTCAGCCATACCTCGGCCCCGCGTGAGCCTTGCAGCATGTGTGCATGGGCAGCGCGTGCCAGAGTGCGAATGGAAATGGTGCCAAAGCGCAAATGTACCGATAGATAACTGACGCCCTTGATGGCCGGAAAATCCCGTCGCTCGTGGTAGTGATCGATTCGCGCCAAAAAATCGTCCAACAGATTTTGTGCGCCGCTGGCGCCAGTGGGGATTTTCAGATCGGCCAGATTGGTCGGCGTAAAACCAATCGATTGCAGGCCGGGAAGCGCGTATTGCTTGAGCCGTTCATCGCGTTTGGCCAGTCGATCCAGATAAGTTACCACAGGATAAGCCTGCAGATAAAACGGCGTGAGTGTTTTCAGCCAGGCATTTTTGTAGGGGGTAAAAACAGAAAAAGGTTTGCCAACCTGACTGAGCACCTCGTTTTTTTCAAAGATGACCTGGTCTTTAAAACTCAGCCACTGTTGCCCTTGCTGATTTAAGACTGCCGCTACTGCGGCATCGCGCTCAATCGCGGCAGGTTCGTAATCATGATTGGCAAAGACCGCATCCACCTGCAAAGCTTTGGCCAATGCTGGAATCGCTGCACTAGCCAGGTCGTGCAGCACCAGTAATTGGCTGCCTGCTGTCTGTAAGCGGGCATCCAGTTCTAGCAGGCTTGTATGGATGAATTCGACGCGTCGGTCGGCCTTGGGCAGGGGTTTTAAAATGGCTTGATCAAACACAAAACAGCAATACACCTTTTGGCTTGATTTAAGCGCATGATAGAGAGCGGCATGGTCATCAAGCCGCAAGTCACGGCGTAGCCAGACCAGCGCCGAAGAGAATTGAGGTTTTTCTGCAGACATACGACTAGTCAAATCCTGAATCAAGTAAAATCCCGTGCATTATGGCCGATAGCATTAATCTTACACATCAATTCCTCATTGCCATGCCCAACATGGTCGACGCCATCTTTGCGGGCACTGTGGTTTATGTTTGCGAACATAATGAGCGCGGCGCTCTGGGCCTGGTGATCAATCGCCCCACCGACCTCAATCTGCAAACCCTGTTTGAGCGAATAGAGCTGTCACTCGATATTGAGCCACTGGCTGCACAACCTGTGCTGTTTGGTGGTCCGGTGCAGGCCGATCGTGGTTTTGTGTTGCATGAGGCCATGGGCAGTTATATGTCATCGCTGATGATTACCGACAAGCTCGAAATGACCACCTCAAAAGATGTACTTGAAGCCATTGGCCAAGGGCAGGGGCCAAAACGTCTATTGGTGACATTAGGCTATGCGGGCTGGAGCGCTGGCCAGGTTGAAGAAGAAATCGCCAATAATGGCTGGTTAACGGTGGAAGCCGACGAGCGCATTATTTTTGACGTGCCGATCGAAGAACGTTTCAACGCTGCAATTCGTCTGCTGGGTTTTGATCCGGCCATGCTATCTGGCGAGGCAGGCCACGCATAATGGTGCCAGCAACTCAGCAATTTCAACCCGAAGCCACCCTGTTGGCCTTTGACTATGGCATGAAGCGGATTGGTGTTGCCGTCGGCAATACCGTCATGCAATCGGCGCGGGCGCTCACCACGCTGGCCAATCGCGATCGCATCAGCCGTTTTGCCCAAATTGAAAAACTGCTGGCCGAATGGCAGCCACAGCGACTGGTGGTGGGTTTACCAACCCATCCGGATGGTGCCGAACACGCGATGACGCAGCAATGTCGCCGTTTTGCCAATCAACTGCATGGCCGCTTTAATCTACCTGTGGTGCTGATTGATGAGCGCTATTCATCAGTGGCCGCCCAAGCCAACGGTGAAAAGGATATTGACGCTGAATCGGCGCGTATTATTCTGCAGCAATATTTTGATGAACCGCCGTTGGTTGCTGCCTTCGCCAGCACCACTTCTTCCACATCAACCGGGCTCTGAACGCCATCATGAACGCACTCAATCTTCATGCTGAAAATCTGTATCAGCAACTGCTGGCACAGATTGCCGATGTCATCAGCCAATCGAGCCAATCCTGGGCGGTCGTAGGCATTCATAGTGGCGGTGCCTGGATTGCCGAACGACTGGCAACTGATCTGGCCAGCCGATTGAAACTTGAGCATTCCTTACCACTGGGTTTTGTCAGTACTGCGATGCATCGCGATGACTTTGCTCAGCGTGGCATGAGCGGCCATAGCCATAGCACACAGCTTTCGTTTGATGTGAATGATCATGCGATCTTGCTGGTGGATGATGTCTTGCACACAGGCCGTTCGGCACGTGCTGCGGTCAATGAGATTTTTGATTTTGGCAGGCCGGCACGCATCGATCTGGCCGCGCTGGTGGATCGAGGTGGTCGTCAACTGCCTATTGCCGCGCGTTTTTGTGCCCATACCCTGACTTTGCCTGACAGCCAGAATTTAGTGCTGTCCCGTGCGACTAACGGAAAATTCACCTTGCACCTGGAGGACGCGGATGCGTAACCCACAACTAAATGAACATGGCGAGCTCAAGCATCTGTTGAGTATTGAAGGTTTGCCTAAAAAAACACTGATTCAAATTCTGGATACGGCGGAATCATTTTTATCGGTGTCGGATCGTGAAGTCAAAAAAGTGCCATTGTTGCGTGGCAAGAGTATTTTCAATCTGTTCTTTGAAAATTCAACACGCACACGGACCACCTTTGAGATTGCCGCCAAGCGCCTGTCGGCGGATGTGATCAATCTGAACATCAATGCGTCCAGTACTTCCAAAGGGGAGTCGCTGCTCGATACCATCAATAACCTGTCGGCGATGAATGCGGATATGTTTGTGGTGCGTCACGCCAGCTCTGGTGCGCCCTATTTGATTGCCCAGCACGTCGCACCGCATGTGCATGTGATCAACGCCGGTGATGGTCGTCATGCCCATCCGACCCAGGGTTTGTTGGATATGTACACGATTCGTCACTATAAAAAGGATTTCACCAATTTAACGGTGGCCATCGTCGGTGACATCTTGCACTCACGCGTGGCCCGCTCCGACATCCACGCGCTCACCACACTTGGTGTGCCGGAAGTACGTGCAATTGGCCCACGTACCTTGTTGCCAAGTGGTCTGGAACAAATGGGTGTGCGGGTGTTTCATGATATGAACAAGGGCTTGAAGGATGTGGATGTGATCATCATGCTGCGCTTGCAAAACGAGCGTATGAAAGGTGCATTGCTGCCTTCAGCTGGTGAGTATTTCAAGAACTATGGTCTGACACCAGAAAAATTGGCTCTAGCCAAACCCGATGCCATTGTGATGCATCCGGGGCCGATGAATCGGGGGGTGGAAATTGACAGTGCCGTGGCCGATGGTGCGCAATCGGTCATCTTGCCGCAGGTAACCTTTGGTATTGCAGTACGAATGGCCGTCATGGGCATTGTGGCAGGGAATTGAAATAATGAAAATTCAAATTAAAAATGGTCACTTGATTGATCCGGCCAGTGGCGTGAATGGCAAGCACGATATTTTTATTGCTGCAGGCAAGATTGCTGCGATTGGAATTGCACCAGAAGGTTTTCATGCCAATAAGACCATTGATGCGACGGGTTTGATTGTTTGCCCGGGACTGGTGGATTTGAGTGCGCGCTTGCGTGAACCTGGTTATGAATACAAGGCCACGCTGGAGTCTGAAATGCTTGCCGCGATGGCCGGTGGTGTGACCAGTCTGGTTTGTCCACCTGATACCGAGCCGGTCTTGGACGAGCCGGGCTTGGTGGAAATGCTCAAGTTTCGCGCTAAAAATTTGCAGCAGGCACACGTTTATCCATTGGGTGCACTGACTGTCGGTCTAAAAGGCGAAGTCATTACCGAAATGGCCGAGTTGACCGAGGCGGGTTGTATCGGCTTTGCGCAGGCTGAATTTCCGATCACCGACACGCAAGTCATGCTGCACGCGTTTCAATATGCCAACACCTTTGACTTTACGGTATGGTTGCGTCCGCAAGACCCTTACTTGGGGCGTGGTGTGGCGCATAGTGGCCCCGTAGCGGCGCGACTCGGTTTGTCGGGTGTGTCGGTGATGTCAGAGACGCTGGCCATGCACACGATTTTTGAGTTGATGCGAGCTTCGGGCGCACGGGTGCATTTATGCCGGATTTCGAGCGCGGCGGGTGTGGCGCTGGTGCGTGCCGCCAAGGCCGAAGGCTTGCGGGTAAGCTGCGATGTGGCAATTCATAACGTGCTGCTGACTGATGTGGATATTGGTTATTTTGATTCCAACTACCATCTGCAGCCGCCATTGCGTAGCGGTCGTGATCGCGATGCCATCTGGCAAGGGCTGGCCGATGGCACGATCGATGCCATTGTGTCGGACCACACGCCAGTGGATGATGATGAAAAACTGCTACCCTTTGGCGAGTCTTCTCCCGGTGCCACGGGTTTGGAGTTGCTGTTGACGCTCACGCTCAAATGGGCCGAGCAACAGAAGGTCGATCTATCGGTCGCACTGGCTAAAGTCACCGCCAGTGCTGCGCAATTGGCAGGCATTGATGCCGGTCATTGCAAGCCGGGCAGCAGTGCCGATCTGTGTCTGTTTGATCCGAATCTGCCTTGGACGGTTGTAGCCAAGGCCTTGCAGAGTCAGGGTAAAAACACCCCATTTTTGGGCTACGAGCTGACGGGCAAAACGGTCATGACTTTGGTGGCGGGTGAAATTCGTTATCAGGGAGCTTCCCTGTCAGAATAGATACTGATTGGTAGTATAAATAATAGGCTATATAAAATGCACTATACAAGGCTATTATTGGATGTACTACTTAAGAGTATAAGTATTTTTGGGATTTTTAAGGTTGAATTGACGGACGACGGTGCGTTGTCTTTAACCATCAGCTTATGATGATTTTTCTGGAACGGTAGTCGATGCGTTTTGCCTTACGCTTTACCCTGTTGATTCTGCATTTATTGCGCGGCCTTCTGACTTGCGCCGTACTCTTTCCCCTTATTTCGCCAGCATCGCAACATCATCATATTCAACGCTGGTCGCGCCGTGCCCTGAAAATCTGTGGTTTGCGAGTTCAAATTGTGGGTCGCTGGCCGCAGAGCGAGGTGGCCAAGCGAGGTTTACTGGTGGTGTCCAATCATATTTCCTGGCTGGATATTTATGCGATTCATAGTGTCAAGCCAGTGCGCTTTATCGCCAAATCCGAAATCCGTGGCTGGCCGCTGGTGGGTTGGTTGTGTGAGAAGACCGGTACCATTTTTATCGAGCGCGGTAGTCGCAAAGATGCGCATCGCATCATGCACCATATGGCCGATCTGCTGCGTGAGGGGCATGCGCTCTCGGTGTTTCCGGAAGGCACCACCAGCGACGGGCTGGATCTATTGCCGTTTCATGCCAATCTATATGCGGCAGCAGTGACATCGGCGAGTGATATTTTGCCAATCGGTCTGGCCTATCTCGATGCCGGTGGCGCTATCAGCACGGCACCCGCCTATATCGGTGATATGAGTCTGATTGATTCGATCCGACTGATTCTGGCGCACCACAATCTGACTGTGCAGGTCACCATCGGTGCGCCGATTGATCCGCATGCCCATACCGAGTTATCGCCGGGTGAATTGCGTCGCTGGCTGGCGCAACAATCACGCGATCAGATTGCCGCTTTGCGATCTGGTTTGAAAAGGCCGGAGATGATGGACAAGGCGGCTTGAATCAATGATAAGCCAAGGTAAGGGTTTATGAAGCTTTTGCCACAAAGACGCGAAGCGCATTAAGGACACACTAGACACACTAAAAAGCCGGGTTACGTTCTATGCTTTTTTGAGAAAATAGCTAGATAACCTTTCGTATTTTTTGTTCTGCTTGTTTGAGTGGCGAACGCTGGTCCATGTCTTTCCTTGGTGGTTAAGTTGGTTTGATTGGCTTTGACTAGCCTGGTTGTTGTGCTGCTGGACAGTCCACTTGAAATACTTCGCGTTGACCAGGGTCAGTTGTCAGTTTGACGGCACTCAGTTTGCCACCCCACACGCAACCCGTATCCAGCCCAATCAAGTTGTCGCGCAGGGTGAGTCCCAGCGTGGACCAATGACCAAATACCACCGTGACATCTTGGGTTTGTCGATTTGAGACGTCAAACCAGGGCATGAAACCGCCGGGAGGATTGGCGGCACTTTCGGTACTGCTGAAGTCCATGACACCATCGGCCGTGCAAAAACGTATACGAGTGAGGGCATTGACGATGACACGCCAGCGTTTGGCCCCCTTGAGTGAACTGTGCCATTGGTCAGGCTGATTGCCATACATCTGCGCCAGAAAATCCACATAATCGGGGCCGCGTAATTGTTCTTCGACTTCCGCCGCCAGATCCATTGTCTGTGCCAGCGACCATTGCGGTAACACACCGGCATGAACCAGTAAATGGCCATCTGCAAAATGCGCCAGCGGTTGTTGGCGCAGCCAATCAAGTAGCTCGGCCGAGGCCGGTTGCAGTAACTCGGTGAGCGTATCGCGCTTAGCCGGAGGACGAATGCCATGGGCGACGGCCAGCAGATGAAGGTCATGATTACCTAAAACGGTGATATATTTTTGCTGGCGCAACCAGTTCAATACGGCATGGGAGTCGGGGCCGCGATTGACCAGATCACCAGCAAACCAAAGCTGGTCTTTGCTGGGTTGCAAAGCCAGTTTGCTGATCAATTGCTGGAGTGGCGTGGCACAGCCTTGCAAGTCGCCAATGGCAAAAATCGACATGAATAAATAATCTCAATAAGTAAAGCGTAAAAAGGTAAACAGGCCAATACTGTAGCAAATCTATCGTAGTACAGATCTTTAGTCGATAAAGCCATCTGATTCAGTTAGAATGTTTTGCTAACAATAAATTCCTTTGAAAATCAAAGAACTATTCCACAAAACATGATGCTGGCACTCAGTTGCTTTATTTTGGCATGGCTCGTGAGTAGCCTGTGCTTAAGCACCATGCTCAAAAAAAAATGGCTGGTTCAAACCCTGGATCAGCCCAATCACCGCTCCTTGCACGTCCAGCCGGTGCCTCGTACTGGTGGAATTGCCATCATGCTGGGCATTTTGGCGGGTGTATTACCGTTGTTTTTGCTTAAGATGAATGACACGGCAGGATCGACTTTGCTGGGTGTCGTTGTCATCGGAATTGGCTTGTCCATCGTTGCAAGATTGGATGATTTGTATCATTTAAGTCCTTTGACGCGGTTGGTGGTGCAGGTCTTAGCTGCTGCAACGGCCAGCCTGCTGATTGTGGGAGTGCCCATCACAATGCCGCAGTTATGGGTGGTTTTGGTCGGAGTGATGAGCGTGGTCTGGATGACCAATCTCTATAACTTCATGGATGGTGCCGACGGCTTGGCTGGCGGGATGGCTTGTATTGGTTTTGCCTGTTACGCATTGGCTGCCTGGTTGGGTAATGCCCATCATCTGGCTGGTTTTTGTCTGGCTATCGCTGGTGCAGCGTTGGCTTTTTTGCGTTTCAACTTTTATCCCGCCAAAATATTTATGGGTGATGTGGGTTCCATTCCATTAGGTTTTTTTGCCGGAGCCATTGCCTGGCAGGGTGTGCAAATGCATGTTTGGTCAGTATTTTTTGCGGTATTGGCTTTTTTGCCTTTTATTTACGATGCCACGGTTACGCTGATCAAAAGACTGGGGCAGGGTAAAAAGGTGTGGTTGGCCCACCGCGAACATTTCTATCAAAAATTAGTCCTATCCGGAGTCAGTCACGACAAAGTGGCTTGGTTTGCTTATTTGTGCATGATCGTATGTGGTTTGTGTGGTGTGTATGTGCTCAACTTCAGCTGGATTGTGCAGGCCAGTGCGTTGACAGCCATGCTCGTTTTATTGGCAGCGCTCTCTGTGTTGGTACAACTGCGGTATCGGCAAGTTGGCAAGCCTGAAAATCAATATCAATAGAAATTGACTATGACACAATTCAAGATAACTGATCTGAGTGGCACAGTACGCAATGGTATGGCAATGCTATTTGACGTGTTGGTTGCCGCCGCGGCATGGTTAAGTGGGCATTGGTTCCGCTTCAATCTGGATATTCCGCCATTTTTTCATAATGCCATGTGGGCTACCTTACCGGTAGTGGTGCTGATTCAGTTGGGTAGCTTCTGGTCGTTTGGTTTATATCGCGGCATCTGGCGTTATGCCAGTATTCATGATCTCAAGCGCATTGTGATGGCGGTGCTGTTTGCAGCGATATTGGTGCCTGCGGTACTGCTGCTCTGGCGCTATGGTGAAGGTGTGCCGCGTTCAATTTACATGCTCAATCCGCTCATGCTGATTTTAGGTATGTGTGCTGGCCGAATCAGCTATCGTGCCTGGAAAGAGCACGCTACCTATGGTGAATTCAAGGAGCAAGGCAAGCCCATCCTGGTCTTTGGTGCGGGCGATGTGGCGGCTGGCTTGCTCAAGGAAATTGAGCGTAGCGCCGAATGGCAGGTAGTAGGTTTACTCGACGATGACCCAGCCAAACTGGGGCGCTCCATGAAGGGCGTCAAAGTGTTGGGGCGCTGGAGCGAATTGTCGCGCGTTGCCGTACAAACCAAAGCGCGTCACGCTATTCTTGCGATTCCCAATCCGGATCAGAAAATTCGTCGTCGTATTTTTGAGTTGTGTGAAGAGTCGGGCGTTAAAGTGCTGATCATGCCAGATATGGATGACATTGTGAGTGGGCGCGTACAAAACTCGCAAATTCGTCAAATCGAACTGGAAGACCTATTGGGGCGTGATCCGGTTTCACTGGATATCAGTGGTTTGTCCAACTTCTTTTCGGCAAAGTCCGTGTTGATTACGGGCGCTGGCGGCTCGATTGGTTCAGAAATCTGTCGGCAGATTGCCAAATATCGTCCCAGCGTGATGATCTGTTTTGAGCAAAGTGAATTTGCACTCTACAAAATTGTGGAAGAGTTCGGTTTTCGCTTCCCTTCAATCAGAATTGTGCCGGTAGTGGGTGATGTCAAGGATGCGGTGCGGCTTGATGAGGTGATGGCTAAATTTCAACCCAGGATTGTTTTTCATGCTGCTGCTTACAAGCATGTGCCTTTGATGGAAGAAAATAATGCCTGGCAGGCAGTAAAAAATAACGTGCTGGGCACTTATCAGCTCGCACGAGCGGCCAATAAATATGAAGTTGAAAAACTGATTTTTATTTCCACAGACAAAGCGGTCAACCCTACCAATGTGATGGGTGCAACCAAGCGACTGGGTGAAATGCTACTGCAAAAATTCCAGAGCCATAGCAACACAAAATTCATGATGGTGCGTTTTGGTAATGTGCTTGGTTCCAATGGGAGTGTCATTCCTAAATTCAAGGAACAGATAGAACGCGGTGGCCCGATTACGGTAACGCATCAGGATATGACCCGCTATTTCATGACCATTCCTGAGGCCAGTCAATTGGTGCTGCAAGCAGGTTTGATGGGGCAGGGTGGTGAAATTTTTGTGCTGGATATGGGGGAGCCGGTGAAGATCATGGATCTGGCTCGTGACATGATCAAATTGTCCGGCTACACCGAAGAGCAAATCAAAATCAAGATTACTGGATTGCGCTCGGGTGAAAAGCTGTTTGAAGAATTGCTTGCTGACAATGAAAAAAACATGCGAACAGCGCATGCCAAATTATGGGTTGCCAAAGTGGAGTCCATCATGGATGGCATCAGTTATCAATCGCTGGTGAGCTGGATTGAGGATGTCAAAACATACCGGGATACGGAAGTCAAACTTAAGCTCAACAGTTTTGTACCAGAGTATGTGGTTGGCAAAATGGAGGCAGCTGCACCTGTTAAGATCGTGGCCGATAACACGATCAGGTCTATTGATAGGGATGATAATTTACCTGAGCAGCTTGCTAAGCAATAAATAAAACAAATAATCCTGACCAGCTTGGCTGGGTCATAGGCAATGACAATGAATCTACAAAAAATTCAACAAGCCAGCGTTTTTGTTGCTGGCGATATCATGTTAGATCGTTACTGGTTTGGCCAAGTGGAGCGAATTTCGCCAGAGGCACCGGTGCCGGTTTTAAAGGTTGATCATACTGAAGACAGGCTCGGTGGCGCTGCGAACGTTGCCAGAAACATCGTTTCACTCGGTGCACAGGCGGCTTTAATGGGCGTGATTGGCGACGATGAAGCTGGCAATATCGTTGAACAATTACTGAATAAAGATCACATCAAATCGCATTGCATTCGTGACCCGCTGATTCCTACCATCATCAAATTGCGTGCTATTGGCCGTCAGCAACAGCTATTGCGTATTGATTTTGAAAAGACGCCTGATTCAACACTGATCAGTAATCAACTCAATTTATATAAGAGTCTGCTTGAAGGCTATAACACGCTGGTCTTGTCCGATTACGGCAAAGGTAGTCTGGCATGTGTGTCCGACATGATCCTTGCCGCCAAATCGCTAGGAAAGAATGTGTTGGTTGACCCCAAAGGGGATGACTATAGTCGCTATCATCATGCGTCTATTCTTACCCCGAACCGCGCTGAGTTACGTCAGGTTATTGGCAAATGGCAAAATGAAGAAGACCTCACAAACAAAGCTCAAAATTTGCGTACATCATTGAATCTCGATGCCTTGCTTTTGACCCGTTCAGAAGAAGGTATGACGCTCTATCAAAATAACCAGGTCAACCACTTCCCTGCACAAGCCAGAGAAGTTTTTGATGTGAGCGGTGCAGGTGATACGGTGATTGCCACATTGGCTGTGATGCTGGATGCCGGTATGCCAATCGTTGAGGCGGTTGCCATGGCCAATCAGGCTGGCGGTATTGTTGTTGGCAAGTTGGGGACGGCGACTGTGACGGCTGAAGAGTTGTTGATTTCTTAATAGCGATGTATATCTGAACTTATTAGTCATTCAGTCAAGATGTCGTTAAAGGAAACTAATCAAGAGCATGTTACTGTAGCCATTTTGATGGGTACTTATAATGGTGAAAATTTTTTAAAAGAACAACTGGACTCTATTGTTGATCAAACCTTTTCTGATTGGGCTATTCATGTCTCAGATGATGGCTCTACAGATAGAACAGTTGAAATTCTAGAAAACTATAAAACGAATTTAGGTGAGAAAAAAATATTCATT
The DNA here is from genome assembly GCF_049675895.1 of Ampullimonas aquatilis. Taxonomy (GTDB): domain Bacteria; phylum Pseudomonadota; class Gammaproteobacteria; order Burkholderiales; family Burkholderiaceae_D; genus Ampullimonas; species Ampullimonas aquatilis. The sequence goes on from NZ_CP183834.1 coordinate 351,742, forward strand.
AGAAATGGTCCGCACAGGGGTTTTGTCGCCAACTTTTTATCTTTGGCCTGTGATGAGTTTATCAAGGCTGAATTTTATGCATATTGCGATCAAGATGATATATGGGAGCAGGATAAATTAGAGCGAGCAATTAAGTGGTTGAATGAAGTGCCGACTGCAACGCCAGCCATGTATTGTTCGCGTACAAGTCTGATAGACTCAAATGGCAAAAGTATTGGATTTTCTACACTGTTCAAGCGTCCGCCCAGTTTTGAAAATGCACTGGTGCAAAGTATTGCTGGCGCAAACACAATCGTTTTTAATCAAGCAGCAAAAGATTTGCTGATTAAAGCTGGCTCTGATGTTGATGTGCCATCACATGATTGGTGGTTATATTTGGTCGTTACTGCTTGTGGTGGAGTGGTTAAGTATGATGCGCATCCATCGGTGCGGTATCGTCAGCATGGGAAGAATTTGGTCGGAAAAAATCTAGGCTTTAGAGCGTTTTTTAAAAGATTGGCAATGGGAGTTGGTGGTACTTTTTCTAAGTGGACTGATCAACATTTGCTGGGATTAGATAAATTGGTGGATCTAATATCCTTTGAGTCAAAGGTAAGATTGTCTCAATTCAGAGCATATAAGACAGCTAACCGGCTGAGTCGACTGGTTCTTTTTAAGAAGCTAGGTATTTATCGGCAGACAGTACTAGGAACTCTCATACTTAAGGTCGCCGCTTTTTGGGGAAAGTTATAATTATCGAGTCTAGCTAGTATATGCAATATTTAATAATTGAAATATGTATGTCTAGATAATGTTTGCAGTGGAAAATCGAGTATCCCAAGAGTTATTAATACAAAACTCTTTGGCTTTTTTAGGGTCTCTCTTGTAGAGCAGAGCCTTTTCAATTACGTGATTAATAGCCGCTCCCTTCTTGCAAATAAAGACATTTGTATTTGTAGCGCGATATGACATTTCGCCAAAATCTGTGGAAATAATGGCTAAGTCCAGTGCCGTATATTCATAGTATTTAATAGGGTCTACTGATTTAGTCAGAGTATTTATTTTGAATGGAATAAGTCCAATGTCAAAATCATGCATGTATTCGATGGCTTGTAGATGATGGCAAGGCGGATGTATTTCTATATTACGTGGCAAGTCGGTAGGATTTGATACAAATACTGGCCCGATTAATCGAACTATATCAGATGGTCTTGCTTTAGCAAGTTCAATAACCCATTCCCAGTCGAACCATGATCCAATGGTTCCAACATATCCTAATATTTTTTTTTCTCTCTCCGGTTTAAAAAATTCTCTTGTCGATATGGATTCGGTATCTAAACCATTAAATATAAGTTGTATGTCACATCTAAACTTGCTCCATAACTTATATAAATTCGTAGAAGATGTCAGCATATGAGTGACGCCATTTACTATTTTTTGTTCTCGCGAATAAATGGCGTGTCTGGAAATACCAGAATAAAAAGCAGAAAAATCATCCATAGCATCATAGATGGAAATGCTATTTTTCATTCGTCTCAAAACGGTTAGTGCAAACGCAGAAGGTTTTCCAATCAATAATAATGTGTCTTGATTGTTGGAAAACTCATCTATTCTTTTCAATGTTGATTGCCATATTAAAGCATTAACCCATGCTGAGCATGGTAAAGGCTCAATTGGTAGGGCAGATGGTTTAATAACTTGTAGCCATTGTGGTGATTTGTTTACAGCTTTTGAAGCTGTACGGCGCAATCTTTGCAAGTCGCTTATTGATGGTAAGCGCGTGGGATATGGGTCAATCCATAAAACATTCCCATTGGTTTGAGTATGGAACCACATAACAAACTTGTGTGGCCTTTGTGCAAAACTGACCCACTCAACTGGAGCAATATATACAAGCTGCATCAAGCGAAGTACTTTTGTAGAGTAGCAATGATTCGATTAGAGGCTTTTCCATCTCCGTAAGGGGAAATTCCAAGAGCCATTTTTTTGTAGGCAGATGAGTCATTTAGGAGTGACTGTGTTTCTCTAATAATGGATTCATAATTAGATCCGACTAGCTTTACCACCCCCAGTTTTACTGCTTCGGGGCGTTCGGTCTCATCACGCAAAACTAATACAGGCTTGCCCAGCGCAGGAGCCTCTTCTTGAACTCCTCCGGAATCGCTGATAATTAAATACGCTCGTTTCATTGCGGCAATAAATGGAGCGTAGTCTAAAGGATCATGTAGGATAATGTTTTTACATTCACCTAGCAGTTCATAAGCTACGTTTTTTATATTCGGGTTGGGATGAACGGGATAAAGAATCTGAATATCAGGGTTGGTTTCTGACAGTGTCTTGAGCGCAAGACAAATATTTTTAAATGGGTCACCAAAATTTTCGCGACGATGTGATGTAACTAATATTAGTCGTTTATTATCATCTAGCGGAATATTTAGATGAGTCTCCTTAGACGCTGTCATTAATAAAGCATCAATTACTGTGTTGCCTGTAACAACAATGTCGTGGTCTTTTACTCCTTCTTTGAGTAAGTTTTGACGCGAGCTTTCGGTCGGGGCAAAGTGCCAGCGTGTTAGACAACCAGCAATCACACGGTTAGCTTCTTCTGGAAAAGGGTTTTGCATATCCCAAGTGCGTAATCCAGCTTCAACATGGCCAAATGGAATTCTATGATAGAAGCAAGCTAGAGCTACACTCATTACTGTCGTAGTATCACCTTGTGCCAGAACAAGGTCAGGTTTCTCCGTATCTAAGATATTATCAAGTTCTAACAAAATTCTTGCGGTCAAAGATGTTAGAGCTTGATTGGGTCGCATGATATCTAAATCTATATCTGGCTGAATATCAAAGAAATTTAATACTTGATCAAGCATACCGCGGTGTTGGGCTGTGGCAAGAACCTTTACATTTGCCCATGGTTGTTGTTTTAAGCCAATAATAAGTGGGGCCATTTTGATGGCCTCTGGGCGAGTGCCAATCACACATAATATTTTTTTATTCATAATTCAATATTGTTGTACTTTGTTGGAGTATTGTTTGTTAGTACCCATCGACTCATTAGATAAGTTATTGGTATCATAATTATAGAAACTAATATTGGCCCTATTTGGGTTGAGATATTGAAAATTTCGATAAATAGACTCAAAAATAATGCAGATAAAAGATATTGAGTGAGATAGACTAACGGATAGGTTGCTAAACTCTTTAATCTAACAGGTTCTTTAAATACTAAAGTGGTATTTAAATAATAAGAGATTAAGATTCCTATTCCATATGCAATGGTGTACGCTATTTGATAGTATGTAATTTCTTGTAATAGATAGTAGAGTCCTAATGTAACTCCAGTATTGAGTGTTCCAACAGCTAGAAATCGAACCCAGCGCATAAATTTATAACGCGTATGCATATTCAAACGTGGATTTTTTCTCGCACTGTTGTCACAAACTCGGAATAGTCGCGAATATAGTCAGATGCATCGTAGTAATGAGAGGCAAAAACTAAAAGCACGGCATCTGATGAGTAGCGGTATTGAATTCCCCAAGTTAATGGTGGGAGATAGAGCCCAACGTTGCTTTTGTCAAGTTTAATTTCCTCGCGTTTTCGACCGTCATCTGCAACTACACATACACTCCCTTTGACGGCAATTAAGAATTGGTGACAGCTTCTATGTGCATGTTCACCGCGTGTTTCAGCAGTTGGAACGTCATAAACTAGAAAATACCGGAATGGTGTGAAAGGTATATTGCGTTCAAACTCTCCTGCGCAGAGATTGCCCCTCATATCTGGGACTACACGCAAAGTATGCAGTGTCACGCCTCGAACAGATGTTTGATGAGTGCCTGGAATTATGGAAGGAGAATTTTCGTATGAGCTGCTGGAATGGTCTGGGGCATCAACATAGCCTATTATCTTTGCAGGGTTTCCTACTACTATTGCATTAGGTGGCACAGATCGAGTCACAACGGCACCAGCGCCAACCATTGCTCGCTCACCAATGGTAACGCCCGGGAGAATGGTGGCATTCGCACCAATAGATGCTCCTACTTTTATTGTTGTGCGTATAAACTTTTCGGGATGATGTTTGCTGCGAGGAAATCTGTCATTGGTGAATGTTGCGTTGGGTCCAATAAAAACATCATCTTCTATTTCAATACCATCCCATAGCTGCACACCACATTTAAGAGTTACTCTATTCCCGATCAAAACATCATTCTCTATAAATACATTATCGCAAACATTACAATCATGTCCTATTTGAGCATTCGGTAGAACATGGGCGAATGCCCAAATTCGAGTGCCTTTGCCAATATGACTAGTTTCACATAGTGCTTTAGGATGGATAAAGAATGCTGTTGTATCGTTAGTTATCATGCTGGAAATATCTCCACTTTTATTGGAATAGCGATCGGACGTGATTTTGTATTCTCATACGCACGCCATGCATATGAACCTACGATGCCTAGACCAAATAAATTAACAGCTCCAAGAAAAACAACAACATTAATTATCATTGCATAGCCGGGCACCTCAATCCTCCCAAACAAGCGGGCTAGTCCAACAAATATTCCCAATAATCCTGCAAACAGTGCTGTGCATCCTCCACCTCTAATTAACAATCTGATCGGTAAATCAGTGAATGCAAATAAACTATCCATCAAATAGTTTATTTTTTTACTTAATGTCCACGCCGAGCGGCCATGCTGCCGTTCTTGTCTGTTATATGTTACGCACTTGCGCCTGAAGCCTAGCCAGAATATTTGAGCAATTAATGAGCTATGACGCTCATCTAGAGTTAATAATGTATCTCTAAAATGCCGATTGCAGCCAAAGATATCAACACCACCTGGTGGTATTTCTGGCATTACATAACGGCGATATAGACCCCAAAAAATCTGAGCTAAAAACCTTGTTATGGGTGGGTCATTGCGCACTTCTCTCACGCCAACAACTACATCAGTTTCGCTTTTATGTAGTATTCCATACATTTCTAAAACCATTTCTGGAGGTTCTTGTAGATCTGCGGCCATTACTGCAAAGTAATCACCTCGGCCTATACCTAGGCCTGCTCGAATTGCAGCAAAAGAGCCAAAATTACGAGATAAGAGTACTAACTGCGATCTAAATATGCATCTTGGTAACTTTGTCCGTAACAACTCATAGCAATGATCGGGACTCCCATCAATCACAAAGACGGCTTCAAATGCACCATCAAGTTCGTAATTTAATTTGCTAATCACGTCTAGTAAGGCTGGAATCGATGCTTCATTTTTATAAACTGGTATCACTAAGGTTAGCATGTAGTACTTTCTTAATTGCTAAACCAAGCTTTGACAGCCGTTATGATAGTAGATACTTCATCCATTGATAGTCCTGGAAAGCATGGAAGGCTAACTAGTTGTGCGCAAGCTGCTTCGGTTATGGAAAGAGAATTACTGATTGTATTGTTAAAGTAGGCTGTCTGTAGATGATCAGGAATTGGGTAATGGATATCAGATGCGATACCGTGTTTTTTAAGAAAGAGTCGGAATTCGTCACGTTTTTCTAAGCGTATTACATACAAATGTGCAACGTAATCTTCGCCTATGAGGGGGAGCAAAATTTCGGGAAAAATGGAAAAAGCATCGTTGTATCGTATTGCGATCTGGCGTCTTTCATTATTCCAGCTGTTTAAATATGGTAATTTCTCACGCAATATGGCGGCTTGTATTTCATCAAGCCGACTATTAAACCCTCCTTTGCAAATAACTTGATACTTAGTGCCCCAACCGTATTGTCTTAGTTTCGTAAGCCGGCCTGCAAGCTTAACATCATTAGTTACAACCGCCCCGCCATCGCCTAACGCCCCCAAGTTTTTTGTTGGATAAAAACTAAAGCAAGCAATATCTCCAAAACTGCCAGCTATTTTGCCGTTCCGACGGGCACCATGTGCTTGTGCACAATCTTCTATTAAAGGAATATTAGAATCTAAAGCAATTTGTGCTAACTCCTCAATATTTGCGAGTTGCCCAAAGATGTGGGTGACAATTATTGCGCTGGGTTTATTGTTCAACGCGTATTTAAGTGCTTTGGGTGACATTGTCATGGTTTTGGGATCTATGTCTGCATATACGGGGGTTGCACCAACAGCATATATGGCAGTGCTACTATAAAATCCAGCATTCGCGACGGTTACTACTTTGTCGCCTGCTTGAATATTTAGACTACGTAAAGCTATCTCAAGTGCATCCGTTCCATTAGCAACACTAATGCAATGGGAAACCCCAATATAACGAGCAAATTCTGCCTCAAAATTGCTTACTTCCTCTCCTAGTACATACCAATGTCGATCTAATACCCGCTTGATTGGGTCGACAAAATTCACATTTGAATTTGCAATTGCTGCTGAGAAAAGTGGAATCATAATTTAAGAAAACTCCGATAACTTATTAAATGCTGGTGAGAGATATTATTGATCACTCTTGATGTATAAGTTTTTAATTCTAAGTACGCGCTTTTCAATTAAATGCCAAGAAAGCATTCCTAGCAACAATGATAACCCCATAGAAATCAAAGTCTGAGTGGTTGCGGATAAGTTGGGTAGTTCTTGTGCTATAAGCTGCTGAGAAGTCCAACCGTATAAATATACCCCGAAACTATAATCGCCGAAACGATTCATCCAAGAAAATTGTGAAGAGAAGCTTGTTGAGCAAAAGAAAGTTACTAATACTAGTATGTAGGTATAGACAAAGCGATCTGTACCTATCGTGATGCCTGCAAGTAATATGGCAATGAATAGATAATAAGGACTAGTTGAGATTGAATGTCGATTGATAAATAAAAAGGATCCAATAAAAAACATAAAGCAAACATGTAGATTTGTTGCCCCAGAAAAAAAAGATGGGACTAAATCATTATTCTGCCAAAATACAATTATGAGAATAAAGAACGTGACATTGAATGTAGCGCGCGATTTAAGTAAGCCCAAAAAGTATAGTAAAAGTACACAGATATATAGCCAAACTTCAATTAAAACAGACCAAATTGAGCCGTTAATGGCATGATTTAAATTATCCTCAAAAACTCCTGGTAAAAAGAATGCGCCTTTTGACGTTGTTGCAAGATTGATAAAATATGACCATACGTAATTATTTGTAATATAGTCACAGAGTGGTAATTTTGTTAAAACTGATCCCAGAATAAATGTGACTAATATTAGATGTGCCCATAGTGCTGGATATATTCTTGCTATTCTTGAGATCACATAATGACGCGGGCCACCATTTATGATGCTTGCAGTAACTAGAAATCCACTAATTAAGAAAAAAAGATCTACTGCTACTCCGCCACTAAAAGCGTATCCTGTAGTTCTAGATACCCAATCTGCTTTAGTATTTGGAATAATCGCAGAAGCATGCCCATAAATTACAGCCAGAGCTGCAAATAGTCGAATGAATGTTAGATTATTTTCTTTTCCAATATGTACATCAGACAAGAAGGCCATGTGAATCTATTTTCTAAGGTTTAGGTGAGTGCAATTTAAAGGAAACTCATTGATATTGTTGATAACTAAAACATTCTTCTTTGAATTGGCCGCGCCTATGTTTAGTCCTGTATATTCATCTGATGTTGGGGCACTAAGAATAAACCAGTTTGAATCTAGTCCCATAACTTTTGTAAGGTATTGACCACCATGCATATACCATGGAGAGAAGTTATCGGCACCGTATATACATGTGTTTTTTGTATAATTTATTAAAGCTTTATTTTGTTCGAGAATGGATAGTATTCGAATATTGGATTGATTTTTTATGTCATACCAGCTAGCAATACTCTTTCTTCCTTCAAAATCTGAAAACGAAAATGTGAATGAAGTTATTAAGAGAATTAGACTCGGGAGACAAGTTCTTAGAAATGGCGATGATATTGAGGGGGAAATGACTTCCATGGCTCCCATCACTACAGCAGAGATTAACATTGGTAACCAGACGATTTCGTAGTATGGGTTTATATGGTTGGGTAGCACAGAATATGGTGCAATAAGTGTTAGGCTGCCTAGCAAGAAGTATATTGTTTTAGAGAATTCCCATTTTTTTCTTATTAAGATGATGGCGAATATAACTGTCAAGCAAAAAATTGATAAAACAATCCAGCCATGAATTTTCATGGCTGGGTGAGAATTGCTAAGAAGATAGAATAAAACGGTTTTAATTATAGAAATTGGAGAGAGGTTAATATAGTACGTTGAAGTTTGATCTGTCACGCCAAGGAACTCTGAGGATGCGAAGAGTTTTGATGCCGTAATTAAAATTAAGCATACTAGTAAACCGCTACTAGCCCCTACTAATAAAGTCTTTCTTCTTAAAGGCCAGTGTAAGGCGGCATAAATTAAGGAAACTGCATAAACAAGTACAAAATCCTCTTTAGTGAGTGAAGATAGTATTAACAACATAATTGATATTACTAGCCATGTGTTCCCAGAATATCTATCTTGAAATAATGAAGCAGACTTAAAAAGACTAAGTACAGCAGCGATACCTAGGCAGCCAGAGAGGAGATGAGTAATCATTCCAGTATAGCGAGCATATTCGACAATTACTGGGGTTGAGAATGTTGTTATACCAAAAAGCATTAATGATAAATAAACGTTTTTTGGTTGAGCCAGTGAATATAGTAATGTCCAAACTAGAAATACAAACAGAATACTTAAAAGTCGGACTGTTGAAATTAACCAGATAGGTTCGAAGTTTCCAAGAAGATGAATAATGAACGTGGAGAGTGGTCTATTCCATGACCATTGGAAGTCAGCCATTGTTGATGCATAATTTGAATAGTCATCATGATGGACTGGTACTGAGTTAGGTGGGTACTTTGACACAGACAAATATGTTTCAAAGTAAAAGATTATTGCTAGTATTAATAATCCATAGATTACTAGCCGATATTGAGAAACATATGAGACGCGAGTCGTCATATTTATTTCTCTCTAGATTTATGCGGGACCCATTTACCCCATTTTTTTTCATAAATTCTCTTGTTATCTTCAAATAAGCGACGACGATCTTCATGTTTTAGTTTGTTAAATGATGCTGAAAGATGATGGTGAATAAATACATCTTCAGCGCATACAATTTTTAGACCTAAATTTTCTATTCTGCGACAATAGTCATCGTCTTCAAAAAATCCACGGCCAAAAGCTTCGTCTAATGGGCCTACTTGCATGAAGATATCTTTTTTCATCATTACGCAGAAAAATGCAGCTGTTCTTAGTTGGTAAGCTTGTCCACAATGATGTCTTGTATAAGACGCTGATTTTCTGAGCATATCTGTCATGTCGCTGTAATTAATGTCTATCTTGGCTTCATTGCCTATATTGTTCGTTACCGGACCTATGATGCCAATAGTTTCATCAAATTCTAAGTGATTGATCAAAGTTTGTACCCAACCTGGAGTTACATGAGTGTCGTTATTGAGGAGGACAATATATTTACCAGATGCTATATTTACTCCTTGATTGTTGGCTGCAGCAAATCCTTTATTGTCATTATTTAGTATCAGTTTGTGATAGACCTCTTCCGTAGCCCATGTATTCAGAAACTCTTGTGAACCGTCGGTCGATGCATTATCAACAACAATAATTTCAAGATTGTTATATTGACTATATTTTCTAATACTGCTCAGACACTGGCGTGTGAGTTCAAGATTGTTATATGTCACTACGATGATGCTAACCCTATCTTGATATATTGAAGACTTCAAATGTTGAGTAAATTCTTTAGCACGATGTCCCCATGTTTGCTCTTGGGCAAAACTTCTGCGACGACTTATTAAAGATTCCGATTCAGAAGAATCAAGAACATTGCCAATGATGTTCACAAAGTTTTCTGAATTTTCTGCTACATATACCAACTCTTCAAATTGTTTCATTTCGGGTAAGTTAACACTAACAACTGGTTTACCTGCGCTTAAATATTCATAGGCTTTCACGGGATTTGTTGCTAGTGTTAGGGGGATTACCTTGAATGGCAGTATACAAATATCAAATCCATATAGATAGAACGGCAATCTGTCATATGGCATTTCGCCAGTAAACGTGATGTTAGGGAGCTTCTTCAATCTGAACTTTGCATTGACTGTATCTGCACCTATCAACAGTATGGAGCAGTCAGCATGATGATTCGCAATTTCTTCAATTAAGTCAACATCAAACCATTCAGCAATCGCTCCGTAATAACCAATAACTTTTCGTCCTAACGGATCTCGATAGGAAGCTGCGGGTCGGGTAGAAAAGTGAACATAGTCTCCTGCATTACGAATGAGTGCGTGTCGCTTGGCTTGTGTGGCTACAGCCTCATCTAACCATGTTGAGGTTGTTATAGTAAGTATGGCTTTTCGCAAGAGAGTTTTTTCGAGCTGTAGTAATGATTCCGCATTATTACCAAATCCCTCATGATGATCCATGCAGTCATATACTAACTGACTATTCGGGAGCGCCGAAGCAATGTCACACCAGAACGGATGTTGAACCAGTGAGATAACTTGTTGGCTATCAGCCCAAATAAGCATTTCTCCGATACTTAACCGAAGTTGATCAAGTGTTTCTTGATTTGGAGCAGATGAGTATATGATGGGAGCGTGCTTAACATACAGATTGATTTGGAAAAGCATGTCTGAGGAGTCGATCGCTGCAACTTCAAAACCAGGGTTGCTCCGGTCTATGAAGTTAGGAGAGATGTAGAAAACTCTATGACCATTATTGGCAAAAGCAATGGAGAGTTGTTGAGGACGTTGATGACGGAAATACCAGTCAATAACACCCCATACAATGAAATCGGGTGAGTTTGTGGATTTTGGCAGTGGTTTGTTTGTAGCTGTTAAAAGGGGAGGAGTATGGACAAGAGTTTGCAGACTCTTGTTAATACTATGGTGCTTTATTTTGTGGCGGAATCTGCTCAGTGTTTTTTTAACTGAGGTTGGAAGTGGGAGGTTGTGATAGCTTTGTAATAGAGTTTGCTTCAATTGTTGATTTTTGGGATCGTTATTGTTGTTATATGCTTGAGGTTTAATTAGTAACGACTTCATCAATCGTAAGGGTTTTGTTAGCTGCCATGATAAGCTACATTGCATTAAATGTACTGAAGCAATTGCTGTCTTTGTTTCAGCAATTGCTGATTCTTTCTCTAGCATAGCGGCATTAAGATTGGCAATTGCGGTATCTCGCTCAAGAGCTAAATGATTCCTTTCGATAATTGCAGTTTCGCTTTCTAGCATAGCAGCATTAAGATTGGCGATTGCGGTATTTCGCTCAAGAGCTAAATGATTTCTTTCGGCAATTGCGGTATCTCGCTCGATCATTGTTATGTGATGCGTACCTAAGTCTACTACCGGTGCGTGTTCAATTTTTATACAATTCAGTTTCAGTTCCAGACTATTGATCCATTGAGGATCGGCAAACATTAATATTATTTGTTCGCCGCTCCATCGAGTCTCGGGGAGATTTTTGCAATTAACAACTTGTGCCCAGATTAGGATAAATCCATTCGATATCGTAAAGGGTATATTTTCTGGAAAGAATGAAGAAAAATGTTCCTCAATTCTGTTAAGTTCTTTATAAGGTAATGCCAATATTATGGCCTTCTTTGCATGTCCACTTATTTTATTAAGAACCTCGTATGGGTTGTGGAAGTGTTCCAGTGTATTAGATGAAAATACAATGTCGAAAATCTCAAATTGTTCAGGCCGTATTTCCAGCCAATTTTCTTTTAAGAAGCGTAATTGAGGATAACGCTGTGTGGCCTGATCAATTGCGATTGAAGAGAAGTCTACGCCAGTTACTTGTTGAGATGAAATGTGATCTAACCATATATTCGTGCCATCACCCTGTGCACACCCCCAATCTGCAAGTGTTAAGGCTTGCGTCTTGAGTTCGTGCATAAACCAAGTGGGTAGACTCTCTACTGCTATGCGAGCAAAAAAACGGGATTGTTCTGGACCTTCAAATGTTTCCCAGTCTTCAACAAAGCGGGTATTCCAGTAAGTATCAGTATTTACTTTTTTAAGATCAGTCATTTTTGATGCGAATCGTTTGTTCAATTATGGGATGGTATATTCCGAAAACACGCGTATTAGATATCGATGAGAAATACTGAGCACCTTCAATATATTCATAGTAATGGATATCGCGATACTGACGATTTTCAACAGCCGCGACTAGAAGATACATTCCTGTAACTAGTAAATTTTTAAATTTAAAAGAGATTTCGAAATGTTGAGTGTTAGGTAAAGAGTTGTTTCTAGAGTCATAAGTAGCAGAAACTAATAAATCGGTTCCTTTCATATCCTTGATGGAAAATGCAATGCTTAGATGCTCTCTAGAAATATCATTGGGGATATTCACTTCAATTAAAACCTCACAAGGACTATCTAATAGCAAAATATCATTTTTATTTGTATTAAGATCTTTAATTGTAGCGTTTAGTATGATTCCTTTACTTGACCCCCAATGAGTGACTGGTCTGGCGTTTAACCCGTTTGTGGAGATTCCTGGTGTCATCTGATCATCCAAAATCTGCCCTTCGAGATTGTTTTCACATTTACCTATTTGATGAGAAAGCAAATGTTCAGGGTTTTGTTTAGATGGATCAAGTAGGTTGCAGTTAAAAGTGTTGGGATCTAATGGATCATCTTTGAATATATGTTCCATATATCGCCCCGTCACAGGAAATACATCTCCCTGGTCAAGAACTGCTCCAGAATCGAGCCAAATGGCTCTATCACAAAGTGTTCTAACAGAGGATATATCGTGACTTACAAATAAAATGGAAGTTCCCTGAAGCTTGATATCTTTAATGCGCTTCATGCATTTCGCTTGAAAGCGTGCGTCTCCAACCGCTAACGCCTCATCTACAATCAAAATTGTAGGATCAATGTGGATTGCAACTGAGAAGGCAAGTCGGACTAACATACCACTAGAGTATGTTTTTACGGGTTGATCGACAAATTCACCCAATTCAGAGAAGTCCACAATATGATCGATCTTATTTATGATCTCACTGTGTGAAAAGCCTAAAATGGCAGCATTTAATAGAATATTTTCTCGTCCAGTAAATTCATTGTTGAATCCAGCTCCTAGTTCTAATAGTGCAGCAATTCGTCCTTGTGTGGTTATAGATCCAAAGGTAGGAGAAAGTGTGCCGCAGATAATTTGTAGAAGCGTCGATTTGCCGCTGCCGTTTCGACCAATTATGCCTACGGTTTCTCCACGCTTTATTAAAAGAGATATGTTTTTTAATGCCCAAAAATCTTTGTAATATTTTTTGGGTGAGAGTCCTCCTAAGCGTTGTAATCGAGGATAAATTGATTGTTTTAGTCGATCATATGGACGTTCATAAATTTGGAAGCACTTTGAAATATCTTTAATGTGAATGGCAATATCACAGGACATCAGCAAATCCTTTTCGAGTCTTTTGGAACCAAGCAAATCCCAAAGACGCAAACAATATTCCAAGAAGTAGATTCATTAACCAAACACTCAAATTTGGAACTTCACCAAAAATTAATACTTTTCTACTGGCCTCAATTAGAAAGGCCAACGGATTTAATCCCAATAAATATTGATATTTTTCTGGTAAAGCAGTTAAGGGGAAAAAGACTGCCGAAACAAATAACATAATTGTAGTCAGCATATTGGTTATTTGTCCTATATCACGTAGGTATACGCCTAGAGCAGAAAGAAACCAAGCTAACCCCATTGTGCCAAGTATTAGGGGTAAGACCACAAAAGGAAATAGAATAATAGTATTTGGAATTCGTTGATTAAATATTAATTGTGCGGTTAGCAAAACGGCAAGGCTGATTGTTGCATGGAAAAAAGCATTGGCTAAGGTGATCCAAGGCAAAATTTCTAACGGAAAAACTACCTTCTTTACATAATTCACGTTAGTTGTAATGAGTGATGGAGCTAGATTGATACATTCGGCAAATAGTCCATGCACGATTAGTCCAACAAACAAAATGATGGCAAAATCAGTTCTGCTTTCATTTTGTAGGTGTCCCCATCGTGACTGGAAGACTATGGAAAAAACAAATGTATAGATTATTAGCATCAATACTGGGTTGAAAAATGACCAAGCCAAGCCTACCAGTGAACCTCTATAGCGACCAATTATTTCCCGTTTACTCATTTGTAGAATGAGATGTCGGTTTTTACGGAGGCTTATTATTATTTCTAATGGATTCGAAGAATAATTACGCATTACATAAAATTTAAAGAATGAAAAAACATATTTTTACTCAAAATAACTGATGCCCTGATAGGCGATTGTAGTCAGACTGGAATCTGAGCTTGTTTTATTTTTAATTGTAGTCTTTATTCTGAATATTGAAAGGTGTGTGTCGAAAACGATTGCTCAACTAATATTTTGGTATGTAAGAGTTAATAATAATTTGTTTAAGATGAATGTCTGAGTTGGGTAATCTTGTGGTCATTTTTTGTAATTTATAAGGTACTATCTCCAACGACCCCACCAACCGCTCCACCGCATACTGTTTCCCTGTCACCCTGCCAATCAATCTCAGTAAGCCAACTGGAAAGTGAAATAGTGGCACTCGTTTCTGTCCCAAACTTTGTGAAATTTGGGTAATCAATTCTGGGACGGATAGGGCGGGTTCATCGGCAACCAAAAATAATTCTTTGGACGCATTGGGATGAGTGGCGCAGGTATATAAGCACTCAACCAAGTTACCCACATAAATCAGACTTCTTTTATTCTTCACTGAAGCCAAGGGCAGTGGTATGCCGGTCTTGACCAGTTTGACTAATTGCATGAAGTTGGCACCCACGCCTGGGCCATATACCAGTGGCGGACGAATGATGGTCCAGTCCAAACCTGTTTCGGCGCTGACTGTTTTGAGTGCCATTTCGCCTGCTAGTTTGGATTTGGCATAGTCGTCTTGTGGGTTGGGTGGGTCTACTTCGGTAAAGGGTTTATCAAAGGTGGCTTCACCGTTGACTTTAATGGTACTAACGAAAATCAAACGTTTTACTTGGGCTTTTGCAGCGGCTTTTGCCAATTCACGTGTGGCGATTTCATTGACGGCATACCAACGTGGGTCATTGGGGATAGCGCCGGGTAGTTGGTGGGCATGTGCAGCCAAATGAAACACATAATCTACATCCTGAAGTCCGCTTTGCCAATCAACAGTCTGAGTTAGGTTGCCGCATTGCCATTGTTCACATTCGATTGGTAAAGGATTCTCGCTGCTGGTAGAACGCACTGCGGCCCGAATTTGCCAACCTTTTTCAAGCAGTAAATGGCATAAGGCTTGTCCAACGAAGCCAGTTGCTCCGGTGATAAAGGCGAGGGGGGACTTATCTGTTGCCATGGTGTCCACTGCAGTCATGCCTTGATGAGTTGACCTGATTGACAGGTGTATTGGAGACGCTGTGTTCGATATAAAGGCATGAATAGCAGTTTGCGTAAAAGTACATTCACGCCTTACAAACTGGGTCGATGGCTTTGTCCAAATAACGCCTCTTCAACTACCGCGCAGATAATGTGGCCGATCAATCCATGAGACTCTTGAATACGGGGGGTGTCGGTGGAGGGTACCTTGATGCAAATATCGCATAATTCATTCATCTGACCACCCTTGACCCCTGTCAATCCAATGGTGGTAATACCCATGGATTTGCAGGTTTGTAAGGCAAGAAGAATATTTTGGGAATTACCCGAGGTGGAAAAGCCAAAAAACACATCACCAGCACGTCCATTGGCCTCGACTTGGCGTGCAAACAAATGCTCGTAGCCGTAGTCATTGCCAATGGCGGTCATGACGGAGGTATCTGTGGTGAGTGCAATCGATGCCAATCCGGGGCGGTCAAAATAAAAGCGGGCGACAAATTCACCGGCCAGGTGTTGCGCATCGGCGGCGCTGCCACCATTGCCGGCAAACAGGGTTTTGTTGTTGCGTTGATACGCTTCAATACAGACCTGGCAGGCGTCATATACTTGTTGCATCAAACCTTTATCCTCAAGCAAGGCCTGCTTGACGCGGATTGACTCAGCCACATGGCTGCTGATCATCTGATTGATTTGCTCGGTTAACATGAAAAATTCGCTGTGTTTTCAAGGCTGAATGCCCTTATTATCGCAGATTAGATGAGGTAAAGCGCCAATTTGTCAGGTTCTGGGTTTGTGTTTCCAGATTTGGCCGTTTTTCTGACCAGATTTTTATTTTTACAGGACTGTCTATGTCTTCCACTTCTGCTGTTGCATTATCCCGTTCCATTTTTAAAGCCTATGACATTCGTGGCGTGATTGGTAAAACATTGGATGCTTCTGTGGCATTTTCCATCGGTCGTGCTTTTGGCACGCATGCCTTGGCGCAAGGTGAAAAAGCCGTGGTGATTGGCCGTGATGGCCGTTTATCAGGCCCAGAATTGACCGCGGCACTGGCCAAAGGTCTGCAAGCTGCTAGTGTTGATGTGATTGATCTGGGTGTGGTGGCAACACCCATGGTTTACTTTGGCACCAATATTGAGTTGGGTGGCAAGCGCGCCAATTCCGGCATCATGGTGACGGGCAGTCACAATCCGCCTGATTACAACGGTTTCAAAATGGTCTTGGCGGGTCAGGCTATTTACGGCGATGCCATTTTGGCATTGTATGACACCATTGCAGGTGAAAAATTTGCCACTGGTGCTGGTGAATACAGCACTTACGATATTCGTGCCCAATACATAGAGCGCATTGTCTCTGACGTGAAGATTGCACGTCCCATCAAAATCGCTGTGGATTGCGGCAATGGCGTAGCTGGTGCTTTTGCCCCAGAGCTGTACCGCAAAATGGGTTGTGAAGTGATTGAGCTGTTTTGCGAAGTAGATGGCAATTTCCCTAACCACCACCCTGATCCTGCGCACCCAGAAAACCTCGAAGACCTGATCAAATGTCTCCAAGAAACCGATGCTGAACTGGGCCTGGCATTTGACGGTGATGGCGATCGCCTTGGCGTGGTGACCAAAGATGGCCAGATCATTTATCCCGACCGTCAGCTGATGCTGTTTGCAGCCGATGTCTTGTCGCGCAATGCTGGCGGCCAGATTATTTATGACGTCAAATGTACTCGCAACCTGGCTCCCTGGGTCAAGCAACATGGTGGTTCACCCCTGATGTGGAAAACCGGTCATTCACTGGTGAAGGCCAAACTCAAGGAAACGGGTGCGCCGCTGGCTGGCGAGATGAGCGGCCATGTCTTCTTTAAAGATCGTTGGTATGGTTTTGATGATGGCTTGTACGCAGGTGCACGTTTACTCGAAGTGGTCACCAAGTCGGCCGACCCGAGTGCCGTGCTGAATGCTTTGCCTAACTCTACCTCCACACCGGAACTGCAACTGAAGTTGGCCGAGGGAGAAAACTTTACCCTGATTGCCGAGTTGCAAAAAACCGCCAAGTTTACCCATGCCAATGAAGTCATCACCATTGATGGTTTGCGTGTGGAATATGCCGATGGCTTTGGTCTGGCGCGCTCTTCCAACACCACGCCTGTGGTGGTGATGCGTTTTGAGGCTGATTCACAGGCGGCACTGGAGCGTATTCAGGCTGATTTCAAGCGTGTGATTCTGACAGCCAAGCCCGATGCTGCCATGCCGTTCTAGGTAACTTACTTCGTGGCTTGCTGCGTGTAAGCAGCATCTAGGTATGAAAGGGATGTGTCGCAAGACCATCCCTTTTTGATTGTTTGCGCTGCTAATGCGGCTTTGTCGGCACAATTGAACTAATCTGCTGTGCGGGTCGGCTTTTCGCTAGAATGTCGGCTCTTACCTGCGGGTAGCTGCGGAAATCCAGTTGAAAATTCTCTTGATCAAAGTGTCTTCATTAGGCGATGTGATTCACAACATGCCAGTGGTGGCCGATATTATTCAGCATTTTCCAGAAGCCCAGATTGACTGGGTGGTGGAAGAAAGTTATGCCGATTTGGTCGCCAGTTGCCAGGGCGTGCGCCGTGTGATCCCTTTTGCATTGCGACGCTGGCGCAAGACCTTGTTGAGACGCGCTACGCAAATGGAAATGCGTGCCTTTTATCAGCAACTAAAAGCTGATCAATACGACTTTGTGTTGGAAACCCAGGGCCTGTTTAAAACCGGTTTGCTGATGCATTGGGCCAGGATGTTGCCAGGTGGTGTCAAATGGGGCCTGGGTAACGCCACAGAAGATTCAGGTTATGAACCCATTTCACGTATCTTTCATGATCAAAGTTTAAAAGTGGATGTCAAAACCCATGCGGTGACTCGTTCGCGCCTGATTGCTGCTGCGGCATTAGGGTATTCAATCGAGCGGCCACCCCAGTTTCATTTTGGACAAATTACTGCAAGGCCAGCGTGGTTAAGTGATGTGCCCTATGTGGTGTTTTTTCATGCCACGGCGCGATTGGCCAAATGCTGGCCCGAGGCCGATTGGATTGCACTGGGGCAATGGTTGGCCAAACAAGGTAATACGGTGGTGTTGCCGTGGGGTTCAGTCGCTGAAAAAATGGTGGCCGAGCGTTTGGCCGCCGCAATTTCATCCTCACAAGTCGCACCACGTATGCTGCTGGATGAGGCCATGAATTTGATTGCTCATGCGCGTTTGATTGTGGGAGTGGATACCGGGCTGACTCATATTGCTGCCGCCTTGTATTGTCCAACCATTGAATTATATTGTGATTCGCCACGCTGGAAGACGGAGGGTTTCTGGTCTGAGCGTATCATTAATCTGGGTGATACCGGTCAACCACCAGCCTTACAGGCCGTACAGGCCGCAGCTCAAAACTGGTTAAGCAAGGAGCAACATCATGAATAAATTAAGTAATGATCCGATTGTTCATGTTGATTTACCGAATTGGGAGACAGTG
Source organism: Ampullimonas aquatilis (assembly GCF_049675895.1). Classification (GTDB taxonomy): domain Bacteria; phylum Pseudomonadota; class Gammaproteobacteria; order Burkholderiales; family Burkholderiaceae_D; genus Ampullimonas; species Ampullimonas aquatilis. The sequence goes on from NZ_CP183834.1 coordinate 370,588, forward strand.
CCCGATCGTGCTCAGGCGGCACAATGGGTCAACGCGCTCAAGCAGGGGATGGTACTGTTCTTCATGCTGCTTTCATTTGACCTGATACCCGGTGAACTTGAGTTGCTTGATCCAAGCCTGAGCGATCCAAAGCGCAAAAATATCAGCTACAACCCCGCCACTGGTCTGGTGAGTGGGACGGTGGCCAATGCCGATCAGCAACGTGCCATGCTCAAGCGTTATCATGAGCATACCTTGCTGTTGGTCGAAAATTTATTGCCTCATTACAAAGGCAAACTGCGCATTGCCAATACCAGTTTGCGCCTGGGTAATGTGGCTGAGCGCAAGATGTCATGGCGCAAGGATGATACCCGTTTACATGTGGATGCCTTTCCTTCCCGCCCCAATTATGGTGAACGGATTTTGCGTGTTTTCAACAACATCAATCCCCATGGCGTACCCAGAGTTTGGCGAGTGGGCGAACCTTTTACTGATATGGCCAAACGGTTTTTGCCCAATATTGATCGGCCGCTGCCAGGTTCGGCCTGGCTGATGCAGCAACTGCATCTGACTAAAAGTTTACGCAGTGAATATGACCATATCATGCTCAAGTTGCATGATGCGATGAAAGCTGATTTACATTATCAGGCGCATTCTCCACAAATACAGTTTGAATTTCCTCCCGGTAGCACCTGGATGTGCTTTTCTGATCAGGCCAGTCATGCGGCCATGGCGGGGCAGTTCATGCTGGAGCAGACTTTTCATATTGCCGTGGCCGATATGCAGCGGCCTGAGACGGCACCCTTGTCGATTTTGCAAAAATTGACCGGCCGAGAGTTGGTCTGAGTGAAGTTCAATTCTTCATTTTTTGTCAGTCATATTGTTGATCGCAGGCCATGATGCGGCAACTCTATAACCTGCTATGGTGTTTGATATTGCCGTTTGCCTTGCTGCGTTTGTGGTGGCGTGGCCAGCGCGAGCCCGGTTATCTGCAGCATATTGCCGAGCGTCTGGGCTATTTCAAAGTAACGCCGAGTCGACCGGTGATCTGGCTCCATGCGGTTTCGCTGGGCGAAACGCGAGCTGCTGAACCCTTGATTCGTGCCTTGCAGCAAGGTTATCCCAATCATCAAATTTTGCTCACGCATATGACCGCAACTGGCCGGGCTGCATCGGCAGAACTGTTTGGCGATACCGTGCTGCGCTGCTGGCTGCCTTATGATTTGCCCTGGTTCATGTTTCATTTTCTGCAGCACTTCAAGCCTGTGCTGGGTTTGATCATGGAAACCGAAGTCTGGCCCAATCTGATGCAAGCCGCGCAGCAGCAGGGGGTGTCGATGGTGCTGGTGAATGCACGCTTATCTGAAAAGTCGCTGAAACAATCCTTGCGCTTGCTTACCATTGCCCAGCCTGCTTATGCCAGCTTTACCACAGTGTTGGCGCAAACGCCTGGCGATGCAGATCGGCTACGCATCATCGGCGCACCATTGGCAACGATCACCAGCAATCTCAAGTTTGACATGGCCTTACCCGCTGACAAGTTGGCGCTGGGCCAGCAGTGGAAAACCGTATTGTCGAATCGTCGCATCTGGCTGTGTGCTTCAACACGTGAAGGCGAGGAAGCGCTGATCTTGCAGGCGTGGCGTCATGAGCCGCGTCCCGACGATATATTGCTGCTTATTGTGCCGCGCCATCCGCAGCGTTTTGACGAGGTGGCCCAATTGATTGACAGTGAAGGCTTGACGCTCACCCGTCGTTCAGATTGGGATGGGCAAGCAAGCATCGGTTCAACCGTCTTGCTGGGCGACTCACTGGGTGAGATGAGTGCTTATTACAGTCTGGCGGATGTGGCTTATGTTGGTGGCAGCCTATTGCCGCTGGGCGGGCAGAATTTGATCGAGGCTTGCGCAGCCGGTTGCCCGGTACTGCTGGGGCCGCACACTTTCAATTTTGCCCAGGCCAGTCAAGATGCCATTGCAGCGGGCGCGGCGCGGCGCGTGGTGGATGTTTGGGAGCTGATTCAGCAAGCCACGCAATTACTGGATGATACCGTCGCACGTCAAACCATGGCTGCGGCTGGCCGTGCCTTTGCCGAAGCCAATCGCGGTGCGCTGGTCAGAACCTTGAGCGAAATTGAAAAATTGCTGAGCGAGTAATGCCGAACAAGCTGGGCTTTTGAGGTTTGATGAAAGTTTGGGACTGAATGGCCGTGAGGTATTCCAAACCCAATAAGATGCCTATACTCCCTTGAAAATGATGCTTGAATTAAATAATCAAGCGCTCAGGTGCGTATTTATTGCTTCTCCAGGATGGCAATAAATACATTGGGGAAGTATGTGTTTTTTATGCCTTTTTCAGCTTAACAACGGTTTTGAGCGCGCTGCTGGCTGAACCGGCCACGTTGGTTGACCACCCAGTTTTTCATTGATGGTAATACTGCAACTTTTTCCCAGGTGTCGAGCCGATTAAGCTCACCTTGCAGATATTTGCAGACGGTATCATTACTGGGCATCATGATTTCCTTGACGGATTCGCCAGTACCTTCCGCATTGCTCGTATTGCCTTCTTTATTGCCCACCTTGCCACCGAGTGCGACCACGGCACGTTCACTTTGAGCGGCGATGGCGGCAGAGTCGTAGCCTTGTGTGTCGTGAATTTTCACTTCGCGGCTATTGGGTTTGTCATTGCATTCAGAATCTGAATAGACTGTTTTGCCATTCACCACACATTTGCGAATGCCACCACCGGCGCTGGCTGGGGCCACTGCAGTGGGTGGCACCACCGTCGTGGGGGCACTGCGCGATTTGACCACACCGGCAATCGCAGTGGATTCCAGCGATGCGGTCAGGGCACGCTTTTCCATTTGCAGTTTGGTACTGGCTTCGCGTGTCATCGACTCGACCTTGGCCAGTGATTGATCCATGCTCTGCGTAAACCAGAACCAGGCACCGCCAATACCGGCAACCATGCCAATCAGCAATATGACAATAATCTTGATCATCAGTGTTTCCCGGTACTGCCAAAGCCGCCGGCACCACGCTGGCTGGCATCAAATTCATCGACGATATTAAACCCGACTTGCATGACTGGCACAATCACCAATTGCGCCAAGCGCTCCATCGGATTGAGCGTGAAAGCGGTACTGCCACGATTCCAGGTGCTGACCATCAATTGGCCCTGATAATCCGAGTCGATCAGACCCACCAGATTGCCCAGCACAATGCCATGCTTATGGCCCATGCCCGAACGTGGCAAAATCAGCGCGGCATAGCCAGGGTCATTCAAATGAATCGCCATGCCAGTCGGAATCAAATGCGTGGTGCTTGGCGCGATGATGATGGGTGTATCAATGCAGGCGCGCAGATCCAGCCCGGCACTACCAGGTGTAGCATAAGCCGGTAATTGGTCTTTCAGGCGTTGATCCAGAATTTTAAGGTCGATAGTCAGTGACATAAGTTTTATGTAAATAGGTTGATATTGAAATTTCAAATAATGTTTGTCTGCTTTGTGTCGGTGTTATATGAATTAAGCTGATTTTACTCAGTCCGGGCCTGTGCCACGGCACATAACAAGCGCCATTTTTGTTGCGCAGTCTGAAAAAACCAGTAGGCCAGCGGCAAGAGCGCCAGGCCAATCAAGGTCATGATCAGGTGAGGCTGATTGCTGCTGAGTGAGGAAAACACCAGCATCAAGCCAATGACAACCATCAGCAAAGCCAAAAAACCAAAGCGGATGCACTCCAGTAATGCTGCACCACCGCCAATGGTCTTGTGCAACAAGGGCGTGGGCGCATCCACACCCAAGGGCAATTGACCAGTCAGTTTAGCCCAGCCTCGTTGCAAACCTGCCAAGCCTTTGGCAGGCGGCAAACCAGTGGCGATCACTTGTGCGGTGAGCTGGTTTTGCGCTTTTTCGGTGGCAGTTTGCTCGTCATGTTGATCAAGACTATTGGCCTGGGCGATGGCGACTTGTTGTGCGAGCTGTTTAGGCGCATGCAGGCTCTCCACCAGTTTGGCAAAATCACCATTTTTTGGTGTGAGGTCGTTCATGCGCGTTGCTGCTTGCTTAAGCGGCGGGCGATATCAGCCAACAGCTGCCGCGCCAGTGTCAGTTTGTCGGCACGCTGCAGGTTGATATGGCCATTGGCATCAAACAAAATCAGCTCATTGTCATCAGCACCAAAGGTGGCAGGTCCCACATTGCCGACCAACAAGGGAATGCCTTTGCGAATGCGTTTGGCTGCACCATGTTCCAGAAGATTGTCCGACTCGGCAGCAAAGCCCACGCAATATGGCGCATTGGAGAGCGCTGCAACCGAGGCCAAAATATCTGGATTTTGAACAAATTCCAAAGTGGGTACATCGTTGGCATGCGCTTTTTTGAGCTTGCTGGTACTGACCGTTTTCACTCGCCAATCGGCCACTGCGGCAACGGCAATAAAAATATGCTGATGGCTGATATGCGCATGAACGGCATCGTGCATTTGTTGGGCAGTTTGTACATCAATCCGCTCAATGCCATACGGTGTAGGTTCGGCAGTAGGACCGGCAATCAAGGTGACTTGCGCGCCTGCTTCGCGTGCAGCGCGGGCAATTGCAAAACCCATCTTGCCAGACGATCGATTGCTGATACCACGCACCGGATCAATCGGTTCAAAGGTGGGGCCAGCCGTCACCAACACGGTTTTTCCAGCGAGTACTTTGGGTTGGAAAAACGCGCAGATTTCTGCAAACAATTGTTCGGCTTCCAGCATGCGCCCGGCGCCGGTTTCACCGCAGGCCTGCACACCAGAGTCGGGGCCCAGAATTGTCACACCATCTGTTTTGAGCGTGGTGACATTGCGTTGAGTGGCGGCGTTTTCCCACATCTGCTTATTCATTGCCGGGGCAATCAGCAAGGGGCAATCACGGGCAATACATAAAGTGGAGAGCAGGTCATCACACAGACCATGTGCCAGCTTGGCGATGAAGTCGGTAGAGCACGGCGCAATCACAATCGCATCGGCACCGCGTGACAGATCAATATGCGGCATATTATTGGCCATGCGCGCGTCCCATTGGCTGGTATACACCGGCTGACCAGATAAAGCTTGCATGGTGACTGCGGTGATAAACTGCTCGGCAGCTTCTGTCATCACGACTTGTACCTGTGCGCCAGCCTTGGTCAGCAGGCGCAATAACTCGGCCGACTTGTAGCAGGCAATGCCACCGGTCAATCCCAGCACAATCTTCTTGTTGGCAAGATCCATGATGATCGATCCTAGTCAGTAATGATTGTTAACCGCCAAGACGCCAAGTGCGTCAAGGGAAACTTAAAATCAAAAACTATTACCACAAAGGCACCAAGGAGCGCAAAGGACACTAAGAAAAACCAGTTTGAGCAGCGTTGTTCTTCTATGAAAAGCCAGAGGACAGTGTGATCCGCAGTCCCGCACCAAACTGCGTGAATCACCAATGTTTTTCTTTGCGTTCTTTGTGTCTTAGTGGTTAATGCATTTTCAAGTTTCCCTTGGCGCACTTGGCGTCTTGGCGGTTCAAAAAATACTCAAAAACACTTTACTTTGTTTTACGCACTCTTTTCAACTCATCCAGCACCAGCAAGACAGCACCCACCGAAATGGCACAGTCGGCAATATTGAAAATATTGAAGACATGCCAATCATACTGGCGAATATACAGATCGAGAAAGTCGATCACATGACCATAGGCAACCCGATCAATCACATTGCCTAATGCACCACCCAGCACCAAGGCCAGTGCCAGACAAAAGAGCGTTTGACCGCGATGCTTTTGCAGCAAATAAACAATGTATAAAGCCGCCGCTACACCCAATGCGGTAAACAGCCAGCGCTGCCAGCCACCGGCTTGCGCCAGAAAACTGAACGCTGCCCCTTTGTTATAGACTAGTACCAGATTGAAAAATGGTGTGATGGCATGGCTCACGCCATAAGCCATGTTTTTCAAAACCGCCAACTTGCTACCCTGGTCGAGCAATACCACCAATGCGGCTAGGGCCAGCCAGCCAAACAGCCCTTTTTTACTGGCCGTCATCAGGCAAACCCCCGGACTTCACCACTGCCATGCAGGTTGCTGTCACAACGTCCACATAAATGTGGGTGATCGGCGTTATTGCCCACATCGGCACGGTAGTGCCAGCAACGTTCGCACTTGGCATGGCTGGATGGTGTGACGATAACGGCTTCATCAGCGGCACTGACCACTTCAGTGACCTTGGCCGCCGAGGTGATCAGAATGAAGCGCAGATCGTCTTGCAAGCCCTGCAGCAAGGCAAATTTGGCACCACTGGCCTTGATTTCAATCTCGGCCTGCAAGGAGGAGCCAATCGCTCCGGTGGTGCGCACCGCTTCCAGCTGTTTGGTGACTTCGGCACGAATTTCCCGCAGCGCATTCCATTTGCTTTGCAACTCGGCGCTCTCGGCAATACTTGGGAACTCGTAGTAAGTTTCAACAAAAATGGTTTTGCTGCCAGGCACCAGCAGTGGCCAGGCCTCTTCTGCAGTAAACGACAACCAGGGCGCCATCAGGCGCAGCAAAGCCTGGGTGATGTGATACAGCGCGTTTTGCGCAGAACGACGCGCGGGACTATTGACGGCTGAGGTATAGAGTCGATCCTTTAATACATCCAGATAAAAGCCACCCAAGTCTTCCGAGCAGAAGGTTTGAATACGGGCAACCACCGGATGAAATTCATATTTCTCATAGGCTGCCAAGGTGTCTTGTTGCAAGGTGGCCGTGAGCGCCAGCGCGTAACGGTCAATCTCCAGCCATTCGCTGACGGGTAAGGCATGTGCCTTGGGATCAAAGTCGGCGGTGTTGGCGAGCAAAAACTTGAGCGTATTACGAATCCGGCGATAGGTTTCCACCACACGCTTGAGAATTTCATCCGAGATCGACAGTTCGCCAGAATAATCGGTCGAGGCAACCCAGAGTCGAATGATCTCGGCCCCCATCTTGTCGGACACTTGCTGGGGGGCAATCACATTACCAACCGACTTGCTCATTTTGCGGCCTTGACCATCGACCGTAAAGCCGTGTGTGAGCAGGCCTTTGTAGGGTGCGTGCCCATTCATCATGCAGGAAGTCAGTAACGATGAATGGAACCAGCCACGATGCTGGTCAGAGCCTTCCAGATACAGGTCAGCCTGATGTGCCGGTGTATCCAGCTCGGGATGTGAGCCACGCATCACATGCCAGTGCGTCGTGCCTGAATCAAACCAGACATCGAGGGTGTCTTTGTTTTTGACATACTGATCGGCTTCATTGCCCAGCAATTCTTTGATGTTGAGGCGCTGCCAGGCTTCAATGCCTTCCTGTTCAACATGTTGCGCAATCAGTTCGAGCAGTTCAACACTGCGCGGATGCAAGGCACCGGTTTCCTTGTGAATGAAAAATGCCATTGGCACGCCCCATTGACGTTGCCGTGACAAGGTCCAGTCAGGACGGTTGGCGATCATATTGTGCAAGCGTTGCTTGCCCCAGCCCGGATAAAACTGGGTGGCTTCTACAGCGGCCAGTGCACTCTCACGCAAGGTGCTTGAACCATTGCTGGGCTTGACATCCATGCCCGCAAACCACTGATTGGTCGCGCGGTAAATGATGGGCGTTTTATGACGCCAGCAATGCATATAACTGTGTTCGTCTTTTTTGACCTTGAACAAACTGCCAGCAGCTTGCAAGGCTTCCACAATCTTGGGATTGGCATCCCAGATTTTCAGGCCGCCAAACAAGGGCAGGGTAGCAGCATACATGCCATCACCCTGCACCGGCGTGAGGATCTCACTATCCTTGATGCCATTGGCGCGGCAGGATTTAAAGTCTTCCTCACCATAGGCAGGGGCGCAATGCACTATGCCAGTACCGGTTTCCAGCGTGACGTATTCCGCCGGGAAAATCGGCGAGAGTCGATCGTAGCCTGGATCGGCCTGATAAAGCGGGTGATGAAAGGCAATTCCGCTCAATGCGGCACCCAGACAGGTGGCGGTAATGGTGCCAGTCAGTCCATAGCTTTCCAGGCAAGCACTGACGCGATCTTTAGCCAAAATCAGCCAACCCTTATCGGTGTCGACCAGCGCATATTCAATTTCAGGATGCGCATTCAAAGCCTGGTTGGCAGGAATGGTCCAGGGCGTGGTGGTCCAGATTACCAGATGGCCGGGTTGGCTTTGCAGGCGTGCGCTATCAACAGCAAAGGCCTGCGCCAGTTTGTCATGTTCGGCAAAAGCAAAGCCCACATCCACTGCCGGGTCGACTTTGTCCTTGTATTCCACCTCGGCTTCGGCCAGCGCAGAACCACAGTCAAAACACCAGTTGACGGGTTTCAGGCCGCGAAATACATAGCCGTTTTCAAGAATTTTGGCCAGCGCGCGCAGCTCGTCAGCCTCATTCTTATAGTTCATGGTTTTATAAGGATTGTCCCAATCACCCAGTACGCCCAGACGAATGAAATCCTGCTTCTGTTTGTCAATCTGTTCACTGGCATAGGCGCGCGCTTTTTGCTGCACTTCCTGCACGGGCAGGTGCTTGCCAAACAGTTTTTCAATCTGGATTTCAATCGGCATGCCGTGGCAATCCCAACCCGGCACATAGGGCGCGTCAAAGCCGGCCATGCCTCTGGATTTGACAATCATGTCCTTTAAAATTTTATTGACTGCATGGCCCAGATGAATGTCACCATTGGCATAGGGCGGGCCATCATGCAAGATGAACTTGGGACGACCTTTGCTGGCTTCACGAATGGCTTGATAGATCTTATTTTCCTGCCATTGTTTGACCCAGCCCGGCTCACGCTTGGGCAAGTCGCCGCGCATCGGAAAGGGGGAATCAGGCAAGTTGAGGGTGGATTTATAGTCGATCTTGTCGGTCATGATGGATTCGTTTCAAAGTATTGCAGTGCCTGGCTGGCATCATTGGCGATGGCAGCCCGCAGGGTGGCGAGGTCGTCATACTTTTCCTCGTCACGGAGTTTCTTTAAAAATTCAATTTTTACCAGCTTGCCGTAAACGGTCTGGTCAAAGTCAAATACATGGACTTCCAGCAGCACTCGGCCCGCTTCTTCCACAGTTGGACGCACGCCCAGGCTGGCTACTGCGCGCAACGGTTGCGCAGTCAGTCCATGTACTCGCACCACAAAAATGCCTTTCAAGGCAGGGCGATCAGGTTTGACGCGCAGATTCAGCGTTGGAAAATCGAGGGTGCGACCCAGCTTGCGGCCATGCAAAACATGTCCGCTGATGGTGTAGGGATGACCGAGCAGTTCCTTGGCCAGTTGCAGATTGCCATCAGCCAGTGCGGTGCGCACTTCGGAGCTGGAAATCCGCACATTGTCATGATGCACAGTCTGCATGCGTTCAACGGCAAAGCCCCATTGCTGTGCGGCTTGTTCCAATAAGGCAAAGTCTCCGGCGCGTTTGGCGCCAAAGCGAAAATCATCGCCCACCAGCAACCAGCGTACTTGCAAGCCCTTGACCAGAATATTTTCAATAAATGCTTCCGGGGAAAGACTGGCAAAAGCGGCATGAAAATGTTCCACCACCACAAAGTCCACACCTTGGCGACGCAGTGCGTCGAGTTTGTCGCGCAAATTGGCAATCCGGTTGGGAACGGGAATGGCGGGGTTGAATTTGGCAAAGTACTCACGCGGATGCGGCTCGAAAGTCATCACACACAAAGGCAGGCCGCGTTCGGTGGCCACGGCACGAGCACGGGTGAGCAAGGCCTGATGACCGCGATGAACGCCATCAAAATTGCCAATCACCAGTGCACAGGGAGTTTGGTTGTCAGGTCGGGGGAGCCCGCGGAATACTTTCACAATGGATGCCAGACTGCCGTTGAATCAAAAGTTTCTGATTATATTCGTTTGGCCGCTTCTCACAGCGAAACCTGCGAGTTTTCTACCTGATTGGTCCGATTCCGGTCCAATCTGTCTTCTGCATCTGCTTTGAGATGACTTAAAAATACAGTCAGGCAAAGAAAAATAGGGCTTTTGGCCGAAAGCTGGCTCGTTTTGTTAAAATTCGCCCCATGAAAAAAATTGTCATCCTGATCTCAGGCCGGGGCAGTAATATGGAATGCCTCATTCAAGCCTGCCGGGAACAGGGTTGGGACGCGCAGATTGCTGCAGTCATTGCCAATCGTCCCGATGCGGCAGGCCTGGCGATTGCCCAGGCCCACCAGATTCCCGTTCAAGTCGTTACCAGCAAGGGTTTTGCAACACGCGAGGCGTTTGAAGCCGAATTGTCCAAGGTGATTGATCGCTATGCGCCCGATTTAGTGGTGCTGGCCGGTTTCATGCGGATTTTGACGGCGCCCTTTGTAGCGCGTTATCTGGGACGCATGGTCAATATCCACCCGTCGTTATTGCCAAGTTTTCCGGGTCTGGCGACCCATCAGAAAGCTTTGACGGAAGGCGTCAAGGTGCATGGTGCGACGGTGCATTATGTGACGCCGGAACTGGATCATGGCCCGATCATCATGCAGGGCGTGGTGCCAGTTTTACCGCAAGACAATGAACCAATCCTGGCTGAGCGCGTGCTGGCCATGGAACATCGTATTTACCCAGCTGCTCTGCAAGCTATTTTGCAGGGGCAGGTCTGGTTTGAAACCAACAAGGCCGGTCACGTACCGGCATTTAAGGCCTGTTTAGGCCTGGAGTCATCATGAGTTCTATCATCCGCGGTCCCCGTAAGGATCGTTCCAATACCGCCCGTCCTGCGGTATCGACATCAAAGTCGGCACCCAAGCGGCGTATGACGTTTTCTCGCGATCAGGAAATTGCCAATCTGAATACCTTTGAAGCCGCCTTGTCGGCTACCGAGCGGGTGTTACGTCTGGATGGTCCGGCCGATGCCTTGCTGTCAGCTTTTTTCCGCGAGCAGAGCAAGTTGGGTGTGCGTGATCGAGCGGTGGTCGCCGAAACTGTGTTTTGCGTATTGCGCCGCAAGAGCGAGTTTTCGCAGAATGCGCAAAGCGGTATTGGCCCCATGCAGCGCCGTCTGGCCTTGCAGGGCATGGCCGAGTGCGGTCATAAAGCGGCCGCAGATTTGCTCAAGCGCAGCGCCACGCCGGAAGAGCTGGAGTGGCTGGAACGGATTGCTTCGATTGATCGCAGTGCTTTGCCGGTATTGGTTCGTACCAGTTTTCCACAATGGATTGCTGATCGGCTGGCCAAGCGGGTTGGCGCGGCGCGTTTTGAAACGCTGGCCAATGCCTTGAACAGCTCGGCGCCACTGGATTTACGGGTCAATTTGCTCAAAGCCAAGCGCGATGATGTGCTGGCCGAAGTGCAGCGCCTGGCAGAAGAATCGCAGATGACCGCTACCGAGACGTCTTATGCGCCATTGGGCATCCGGATTTCCGGCAAGCCACCACTGCAACGCTGGCCCTTGTTTGAAGACGGTACGCTCGAAGTGCAAGACGAAGGCAGTCAGTTACTGGCTGAGCTGGTCGCGCCCAAACGCGGCGATATGGTGGCCGATTTTTGCGCCGGCGCAGGGGGCAAATCGCTTGCGCTGGGCGCACTGATGCGCTCTACCGGTCGTCTGTATGCGATGGATATTTCCGAAAAAAGACTGGCCAAGTTCAAGCCACGCATGGCCAAGAGCGGTCTGTCCAATGTGCAGACGATGGTGCTGGATTCGGAACGCGATTCACGCCTGAAACGGCTGGTGGCCAAGTTTGATCGGGTGCTGGTCGATGCGCCTTGCAGTGGTTTGGGCACTTTGCGCCGTAACCCCGATCTGAAATGGCGTCAGCATGAAGGTGGTCTGGCCGAGCTCAATGAAAAACAGGGCAGCATCCTGGCTTCGGCGGCGCGCCTGGTCAAACCGGGTGGTCGGCTGATTTACGCGACTTGCAGCCTGTTGCGTGAAGAAAACGAAGCCGTGGTGGATGCTTTTCTGACGGCACATCCCACCTTTACGCGGGTTCCCGTCAACGAGATTTTGGCCAGCCGCGGGATTGCCTTGACCATGCCGGGCGATGATCTGCAAATGTGGCCAGACGAACATGGTACCGATGGTTTTTATGCGGCGGTGCTGGTTGCGGCGGCGGAAGAAAAAAAGCCCAAGATGAAAGATAAGCCGATCGAAACAACAGTTGATGACGCCATAGATGGAGCGTCTGATGATGTAATGGAAAATACCGCTGATTAAGTATTTTTAAGGGGGTATGTTTAATATTTACCTGCTTAGATATGTACATATTGGTTAATTTAAAATACCCCTGGATACTATATTGGGTGTGATGAATGCAAAAGGATGAGAGAGATGATTCTCAGCAGCTTGATTCGTGATTTGCTGGACGATTTTCGCGCACCACAAATCGCCATCCAGATTGGCATTTTGTTGGTGAGTTGGCTGCTGGCCTTGGCATTCGCTCGTCCGGCCCGGCAATGGCTCAAGCAACATTATGCACAGCGTACTGGCGCCACCTTGCTGGCGGCGGCCAGTCTGGCGCGCGCACTGACGCCACTCTTTGCCTTTTTGCTGATTGGCGTGGCGCGCTATGTGCTGGAACCCTTCACCCATGTCACCATGCTGCGCTTTGCGCTGATTCCCACCTTTGGCATGGCGCTTACCTATATTGTTTTTTATATCCTCCGGCGAGTTTTTGCCACCGATGCCAATCATGTGGGTGGCCTGCTCTATCTGGCTGAAAAAATCATCATTGTGCTGGTGTCAATTGCGCTGGTGCTGTATGTGACCGAAACGCTGGACGATGTGCTCAACTGGTTGGAGGCCATTACCTTCCCCCTGGGCAAGCAGCGGATTTCTTTGATTGGTCTGATGCAAGGTGCCATGTGGGTGATTGTCACTGTCCTGGCTGCCATGTGGCTGGGTACGGCGGTGGAAGACCGGTTGATGAAAGTTAACGCACTGGACAATAATTTTCGCGTGGTCTTGTCGCGCCTGTCACGTGCGGCCCTGATTGTGGCAGCCTTGCTGATCAGCTTATCGCTGGTGGGTATCGATCTGACGGTTCTCTCGGTTTTTGGTGGTGCGCTCGGCGTCGGTCTGGGACTGGGTCTGCAAAAAATTGCCAGCAACTATGTAGCGGGCTTCATCATCTTGCTGGATCGCTCGCTACGAATCGGCGACATGATCACGGTCGACAAATATTATGGTGCGGTCACCCAAATTCGCACTCGTTTTACCGTACTGCGTGGCCTCGATGGTGTAGAAGCCTTGGTGCCAAACGAAATGCTGGTCTCCAGTCCGGTACAAAACCATTCTTACACCGAAAAGAATGTGCGTCTCAAGGTTAATGTCCAGATCAGCTATCAATCCGATCTGGAAAAGGCGCTGGGCATTTTGGTGGGGCAGGCTAAAGCACATGCTCGCACCCTGACTGAGCCACTACCGGCAGCCTATTTGACGGGCTTTGGTGCCGATGGTCTGGATCTGGAACTGGGTTTGTGGATCAATGATGCCGAGCAAGGCACACTCGGTGTGCGTTCCGATATTAATCGTGCCATCTGGAGAGAATTTCAACTGCAAGGTATTGATGTACCATTCCCGCAACGAGATGTGCGAATTGTTTCCAACATCCCTTTAAATCTCGATAATCATCCCTCATCTACTGGTAAATTTATTGCCGAAACGGATGATAAAGCCGTTGATCCAGGTCAGTAAACTGCCCACTATTTGTGCTTTTCACGCTTTTTTAAAGGGCGGGGTAGGCCAGCAAGGGTACAATAGCAAGCTTCCTATGTTATAGGCAATCAAGCCGAGGAGATTTCATGTTTCAAACCGTACTGGATGCCGTATTAGGTTTTCTGGACACAGGCCTGCTGCATTTGTCAGGCTGGCAAATTTTGGGCGCCGCACTGCTGATGACCCACATCACGATTGCTGCCGTCACGATTTATCTGCATCGCCATTCCGCGCACCGCGCGCTTGATCTGCACCCGATTGTGGCTCATTTCTTCCGCTTCTGGCTGTGGATGACCACCGGCATGATTACCAAAGAGTGGACCGCCGTACACCGTAAGCATCACGCCAAATGCGAGACTGTCGATGATCCACACAGCCCGCAGACTCGTGGTATCAAAAAAGTTTTCTTCGAAGGTGCCGAGCTGTATCGTGCCGAAGCCGATAACAAGGAAACCATTGCCAAGTTTGGTAATGGCACACCGGATGACTGGGTTGAAAACAACCTCTATAGCCGCTACCAGATTTTGGGTGTGTCCATGATGCTGATCATCAACGTGCTGTTGTTTGGCGTGGCGGGTATGGCAGTCTGGGCTTTGCAGATGGCTTGGATTCCGATTACTGCAGCCGGTATCATCAACGGCTTTGGTCACTACTGGGGTTATCGCAACTTCAATTGTGAAGACGCCAGTACCAATCTGATTCCTTGGGGTATTTTGATTGGTGGTGAAGAACTGCATAACAATCACCATACTTACGGTTCTTCGGCCAAGTTGTCCAACAAATGGTTTGAGTTTGACATCGGCTGGATGTACATCCGCATTCTGGAAACTTTTGGCTTGGCGACTGTGCGTAAAGTTGCGCCGATGCCAAAACTGGAAGGCCCCAAAATGGTCGCCGATTTGCATACCCTGCAAGCGGTGATTGCCAACCGTTATGATCTGATGGCCAAGTATGCCCGTTCACTCAAAGAAACACATGACATTGAACGCGCTCGTCTGGCGGCCTGCCCAAATGGCAGCAAGATTGTCGATTCAGGTCTTTTCAAGGCCGCACGCAAATGGTTGCATCGTGATGTCGAGCAACTCAACGCACCGCAACGTGAGCAGCTGTCCGAAGTGTTTGCGCATAGCGGTTCCTTGAAAACTCTTTACGAAATGCGTACAGAACTGGCTGCCATCTGGCAACGCTCTACCGCTTCCAGCGAGCAACTTTTGCATCAACTGCAAGACTGGTGCAAACGCGCTGAAGAAAGTGGTATTCAAGCGCTGCAAGAATTGTCGTTGCGCGTACGCAGCTACGCCTAGATCGTTCTTAGCCCAATTAAAACCCGCCGGGCGATATGCTTTGGCGGGTTTTTTATTGGCATCCTTATTGGCATCACAAAAGCCTCCTAAAATACGTTCTTGTTCACCCATACTTAATTTCTTATTTTCATTCTTGCTGAGCTGCCATGGCCGTCAACTTTCCTGAAATTCAAGCTGCTTCCCTGTATCCCATTGCTGGTGTGACCATCGGTTATGCCGAGGCGCAGATTCGTAAACCCAATCGCAAAGATGTGCTGGTGATGACTTTTGCTCCTGGCACCAGTGTGGCCGGTGTATTTACCAAAAACCGTTTTTGCGCAGCGCCAGTGCAGCTATGCAAAGCACATCTGGCTGCAGGTCAGGGCATACAGGCACTGGTCGTCAATACGGGTAATGCCAATGCCGGTACGGGGGAGTTGGGTCTTGCCAATGCCAAGGCGACCTGTGCGGCACTGGCCGATAGCTTGCAGTTGCAGTCTGAACAAATTCTGCCCTTTTCAACCGGGGTGATTCTTGAGCAATTGCCCATGGAGCGGCTCTTGCCAGGCGTAGCAGTGGCGGCCAAGGCGCAGACCGCTAGCTGGTTTGATGCTGCTCAAGCCATCATGACAACGGACACGTTACCCAAGGCAGCCTCACGACAGGTCGTGATTGATGGGCAAACCGTGACCATCACGGGGGTATCCAAAGGTGCCGGCATGATTCGCCCCAATATGGCGACCATGCTCGGCTTTGTGGCTACTGACGCTAAAGTGGCACAACCAGTGCTGGAGGCCATTGTCAAATATGCGGCGGATCGTTCTTTCAATAGCATCACCATTGATGGCGATACTTCTACCAATGATTCGTTCATCATTGCCGCCACTGGTCAGGCTGGTTTGGTGGTGGAAAGTGAACAGGCTCCAGCTTATGTCGTATTGCGCGATGCTATTACCGAGTTGTCGATTGAATTGGCGCAACTGATTGTGCGTGATGGTGAAGGTGCAACCAAGTTCATGACCATTCAGGTGGAAGCTGGTAAAGATGTTGCCGAGTGCCGCCAGATTGCTTATGCGATTGGACATTCGCCGCTGGTAAAAACCGCCTTTTATGCAAGTGATCCCAACCTGGGTCGAATTTTGGCTGCGATCGGTTATGCGGGTGTTGAAGATTTGAATGTTGCGCAAATCAATCTGTGGCTCGATGACGTTTGGGTTGCCAAAAACGGTGGTCGTAATCCGGACTACCGCGAAGCAGATGGTCAACGTGTCATGAAACAAAGCGAGATCACCATCCGTGTGCAATTAAATCGTGGCAGCGCCACCACCACGGTATGGACTTGCGATTTTTCACATGAGTACGTGACCATCAATGCAGATTATCGCTCTTGAGTGTGTTGGTTTTTCAATATTTAAATATGGGCTTGGTATGACAGTGTCGGGTGCGTTGTAAGTACTGCCCTATGCTGTCACACAGCCAATGAATCAAATGATTGCTTCTTTGAGCTAAGCAAAGTGACCTGTGGCTGATAAGCCGTATTCCCGGTAAAGACTTTTCATGGATAAACTCGAACAATTTCTTAATCGTGCCGAGCGCGTACTGGCGCAGTTGGAAACGTTGCTGCCCGCTGCACAGCCAGCGCCGGACTGGTCGGCTGTGGCGTTACGCTGGCGCAAATCATCGGGCACTTTTGCTCGGGGTTATTTACAAGTTGTGCATGGCATTGCGCCGATTTCATTGGCTGACTTGCAGCATGTCGATCGACAAAAGGCCATCATCGCCCAAAATACCCATCAGTTTGTGGCGGGCAAACCAGCCAATAATGTCTTGCTGACTGGTGCTCGTGGTACTGGCAAGTCGTCACTCATCAAGGCCTGTTTGAATGAGTTTGCCGATCGCGGCTTGCGACTGATTGAAGTGGACAAAGAGGATCTGGCCGATCTGGCCGACATTGTCGAGCTGGTGGCGGCCCGTCCCGAGCGTTTTATCATTTTTTGTGACGACCTGTCTTTTGATGAAGGCGAGGCCGGCTACAAGGCGCTCAAGGTAGCCCTGGATGGCTCAATTGCGGCGCAATCGGACAATGTCCTGATTTACGCAACCTCTAACCGCCGTCATCTGTTGCCTGAATACATGAGTGACAACCTGAGTTATCAGCATCAGGAAGATGGTGAGATTCATCCTGGCGAGGGCGTGGAAGAAAAGATTTCCTTGTCGGAGCGCTTTGGCTTGTGGGTCAGTTTTTATCCCTTCCGTCAGGATGATTACTTACATATTGTGGCGCACTGGCTGGCCCATTTTGGGATTGTTACAGCCGATATTGAAACCGCCAATTGGCGCGCCGAGGCATTGCAATTCACGCTGGAGCGCGGCTCTCGTTCTGGCCGGGTAGCCTGGCAATTTGCGCGTGACTGGGCGGGCAAGCATGAGTGATGATGTGACGGCTGGTTCAAAACCGGCTTCTCAGCCTGCTGCCGAACCGGTTGCAACACGCAAAGTCACGCAGGTTGTAGTCGCTGTGCTGTACCGGCCGGATGGTAGTTTTTTGATGGCGCAGCGCCCCGAAGGCAAACCCTATGAGGGTTGGTGGGAGTTTCCCGGTGGCAAAATAGAGTCGGGCGAAACACCCGAGGCAGCCTTGGTACGTGAACTGCATGAGGAGCTAGGCGTGACGCTGACCGAATTTTCCGCCTGGCATGTGATTGAGCACGATTATCCACATGCCTATGTGCGCTTGCAGTTTTTCAAGGTGAATGCCTGGCTGGGCGAGCCGCTGGGGCGGGAAGGTCAGGCATTTAGCTGGCAGCAATTGCCGGTGTCGGTCGAGCCAGTTTTACCGGCAACACATCCGGTATTTGACTGGATGCAGGCAGAGGGTTGGACTACTTAATCATCAGGAAAAAAGATTTTTAAGGAGTATAGGTAAAAACCAATGCTCTTAGGTTCGTTTGTAAAGGCTTAAAATATTTACTGGGGTGGGGTATTTATTTCGCCCAAATCATCGTCAAGGTTTGGTGTGGCCGGTACCGAATAGGATTCGCTGGCCCAGGCACCTAAATCGATCAGTTTGCAGCGCTTGGAACAAAAGGGGCGGTAACGGTTTTCTGGCGTCCATTCCACGCTATCACCGCATTGTGGGCAGTTAACGACAGCCATGATTCAGCCTAGAGATTGCAGAGTGTGAGCTGGAACGGAATTTCGCTGTCAGTCGGCTTGGTTTTCTGATCTTCGTCCAGCACCATGAAGCGTACCCATACCATGTATTTATTGGCGCTGATTTCCGGAATCACCTGCAAGGGCGTGTCCATGCGCACCTGCATGAGTGAAAACACTTTGCCAGACAGCATTTGCTGATAACTGCCCGCCGCCGCAATCACCTTGCTGCTGGTGCCCGATTCGCGCAAAAGTTTAAGTACCAAAGACATGCATTCTTTGAGCGGCGCCAGCGGTGTAATCCATTTGATGATGTCACGATGCCGTACTTCTGGTGGCAAACGTTGCCAGGCGTGGTAGGCAGGCAGATCAAATTCGCAAGTGCCGCCCGGAATAATGGCGCGGCTGCGAATGCTCATCAGCCACTCATTTTCCAGAATGTATTGCGCTACCTTACCCTGAATACCGCCTAAATCGGCGATGCCGGTTTCGACTTCTTTCAGAATGATTTCCAGTGTGCTTGAATCAATGGCCGGATTGTTCCGGTAGGACAGCAGGGTTTGGCGTTGACGCTCCAATTCTTTGAGCAGATCCGATTTGAGATCGGCGCGCGAAGCGACATCGGCAATCTCAAACAGGGTGGTCAGCGCGACATGGTGTTCTAGTGGATGAGGCTGGCTGATGAAAAAAGCCAGGCGATCGAACAGGTTCTCCAGACGCAGTAAGGTGCGGATCCGTTCATTGAGTGGGTATTCGAAGAGAGTCAAGGTGCCGTCAATAGAGTGGTCTTGTGTTCAACCAGAGATGCGAGGCATCTCGTCAGAAAAACCCGGTAACGAGCTAATGCTACTAATATTCAGCCGATTATAGTCAATCATTGACCGATTGGGTTAGTCTCTTTGCTGACCACTCGCCATTGCACTATAAAGCGTGTGCAGATGTTTAACAACATTTGGCAAATCATCGCTGCCAGACTCATTGACGATCACGTCGTCAGCCGCATCCAGACGTTGGGTTCGACTGGCTTGCACATCAATAATGGCCTGTACCTGCGCCTGTGTCAGTCCGTTGCGCGACATCACGCGACTGATTTGACTGGTCACTGCACAGTCAACCACCAAAACCCGCTGGATCGCCGTACGCCAATGGTCGCTTTCAATCAATAATGGCACAACTAAAATCACGTAGGGCTGGCCAGCCGCGAAGGCGGCCAGCGCCAGCTCTTTGCATTGTTGTCTGATCAGCGGATGGAGAATGCCTTCCAGCTGTTTGCGGGCATCAGCATGGTTAAAAATATGATCACGCATGATGGTGCGATCCATCGCACCATCTGCTGCAATAAAGTGTGAACCGAAGATGTTTGCAATGACAGGAATGGCCGCGCCATTGGGGGCAGTCAATGCATGTGCGATGATGTCGGCATCAACGATGCCAGCGCCAGCTGCTGCAAACAGGTTGGCAACGGTGGACTTGCCGCTGCCAATCCCGCCTGTCAAGCCGACCACCAACATGCTAAAACCCGAGTAATCCGTAAATTCGGTTGCCAATCAACAGGGCAACCAGACCCGCACAGCATAAGTAGGGACCAAACGGCATGGTTTGGCCTTTATCCATACGGCTCATGGCAATTTGCGAAAGACCAATGACGACACCGACGACGGACGATAACAGCAAGATGATGGGCAGCATTTGCCAGCCCATCCAGGCACCCAATGCGGCTAACAGCTTAAAGTCACCATAGCCCATACCCTCTTTGCCGGTCAGCAGCTTGAACGCCCAATAGATCGACCAAAGAATGAGATAGCCAGCCACTGCGCCAATCACGGCATCATTGAGAGCGGCAAAGGTGCCATTCAGGTTGAATAGCAAACCGGCCCACAATAAGGGTAAAGTCAGATCGTCGGGCAGCAGCTGGGTGTCAGCGTCAATAAAGGTGAGCGGTACCAGAAAAAATAACAGAACCAGCGCGGCAGCGCCTTGCAGAGTAGGACCAAACCAGGCGATCAGCAGACCTGCCAATATGCCTGTCAACAGTTCAATCGCCGGATAGCGTTTTGAAATCGGCGTGCCGCAACCGCTGCATTTACCTTTAAGAAGTAGCCAGCTGATGACCGGGATATTTTCCAGCGCAGTGATCTGATGCCCGCATTGAGGGCAGGCTGAACGCGGTGTGATCAGGTTGTAAGTGCCTTCTTCAACAGTTTGCTCGTTCATTTCCGCCAGTTCCTTGCGCCAGGTTTGCTCCATCATGATGGGCAAGCGGTGAATCACCACATTGAGAAAGCTGCCAACCAGCAGACCCAGCAAAGTGGCTAGGGCAATATTGAACCAGAGAGGTAAATCAGCAAAATAATTCATGGCAGTCGATAAAAAAGGCGGGGAATCCCCGCCTGTTGAAAAGCGTGTGGCTGAAATTAAACCGCTTGACCGAGTTTGAAGATCGGTAAATACATGGCCACGACAATCCCGCCAATCAGGGTACCCAGAACCACCATGATCAATGGTTCCATCAGGCTGGACATGGCATCAACGGCGTCGTCCACTTCCTGTTCATAAAACTCGGCGACTTTACTGAGCATGTGATCCAAGGCACCAGATTCTTCGCCAATGGCTACCATCTGCGTCACCATGCTGGGAAAAACACCGACTGATTGCATGGAGTTGGTCAGACTGGTACCGATGCTGACGTCCTGTTGAATTTCTTTGGTGGCCATTTTATAAACATAATTGCCTGCCGCACCAGCTACTGAATCCAGTGCTTCCACCAAGGGCACACCAGCTGCAAACATGGTGGCCAAAGTTCGGGTCCAGCGGGCAATTGCCGCTTTTCTGAGCAGATCGCCCACAACCGGTAATTTGAGTATGCTGCGATCCATGAAAGCTTGCATTTTCTCAGAGCGCCGCAGTGCTTGGAAAAAGAAGTAAAACCCGCCAAATAGGCCACCAAAAATCAAATACCAGTTGGCAACAAAAAATTCCGAGATGGCCATCACGACCAATGTTGGTGCTGGCAGATCTGCACCAAAGGTTTTGAAGATGTCTTTAAAAGCCGGTACTACAAAAATCATGATCACGGCGGTGACAACGAATGCCACGACCAAAATTGAAACTGGATAAAACAGGGCAGATTTGATCTTGCTTTTCAAGGCCAGCGACTTTTCCTTGTACATGGCCAGACGTTCGAGCAGAGACTCCAAAATACCAGCCTGTTCGCCAGCAGCAACCAGATTACAGTAGAGCGCATCAAAGTAGAGGGGATATTTGCGGAAGGCCTGTGCCAGACTGCTACCGGATTCGATGTCGCCGCGAATGTCATTGAGCAGACGTGTCACGCTGGGGTTGGCATGTCCTTTGGCCACAATGTCAAAGGACTGCAGCAAAGGCACGCCAGCACGCATCATCGTAGCCAGCTGACGGGTAAACATGGCGATGTCTTTATCGGTGACTTTTTTGCCACGTGACAGACGACGTTTTTTAACTTTACTGACGGTAATGCCTTGACGACGCAAGGTGGCCGACACAACAGCTTCACCCTGGGCGCGCATTTCACCTTTGATGAGTTTGCCATTGCGATCCTTGCCTTCCCATTCGAAGATCAGTTCTTTGACTTGTGGACCAGTACTTGCGAGTCGCGTCGCCATGGATTCTCCTGTTTATTTTTAGTTATGCATTGGTACAGCCAAGAACTTCTTCAAGGGAAGTCAAACCCTGTTTCACTTTAACCAGACCGGATTCGCGCAAAGAGCGAACGCCTTCCAGTTTGGCTTGCTGGGCAATCTCCATCGCGTTGCCCTGGTTCAAAATAATGCGTTGTATTTCTTCTGAGATTGGCATCACCTGATAAATACCAACTCGGCCCTTATAGCCGTTATTGCAACGGTCACAGCCGACGGGCTTATAAAGCTTCCAGCTACCGTCAATGTCGTCTTCCTTGAAGCCGGCATCCAGCAAGGTTTCATCAGGGACTTCATGTTCCTGCTTGCAGTGTGGGCAAAGGCGACGAGCCAGACGTTGTGCGGTAATCAAGATGACTGATGAGGCAATATTGAATGGGGCAATGCCCATATTCATCATCCGTGTCAGGGTGGTTGGCGCGTCGTTGGTGTGCAAGGTCGAAAATACCATGTGACCGGTTTGCGCTGCCTTGATTGAAATATCGGCGGTTTCCAGATCGCGAATCTCACCCACCATGATGATGTCTGGATCTTGCCGCAAGAATGCTTTCAAAGCTGCTGCAAATGTCAGTCCGGCCTTGTCATTGACGTTAACCTGATTCACGCCAGGCAAGTTAATCTCGCATGGATCTTCTGCTGTTGAAATATTGATGCCGGGCTGGTTGAGAATATTCAGGCAGGTATAGAGTGAAACGGTTTTGCCCGAACCAGTCGGGCCGGTCACGAGTACCATGCCGTAAGGCCGCTGAATGGCGTCCATCAACAGTTTTTTTTCTTCGGGTTCATAGCCCAGCGCATCAATACCCAGTGTGGCTTGGGATGGATCCAAAATCCGCATCACAATTTTTTCGCCATGCAGGGTTGGCAGGCTGGAGACCCGGAAATCAA
The DNA here is from genome assembly GCF_049675895.1 of Ampullimonas aquatilis. Lineage (GTDB taxonomy): Bacteria > Pseudomonadota > Gammaproteobacteria > Burkholderiales > Burkholderiaceae_D > Ampullimonas > Ampullimonas aquatilis. Next base: position 393,234 of record NZ_CP183834.1, read on the forward strand.
TCGCTTTATTTTTGCTGACCAGCAATTTCATGCGACCATCCTGCGGTACCCGCTTTTCGGAAATATCCAGTTTGGAAATGACCTTGATGCGGGAACACAACTTGTCTTTGATGGCCAGTGGTGGTTGGGCGACTTCTTCCATCACGCCATCGACTCGAAAGCGGATGCGGAAGAATTTTTCATAAGGTTCAAAGTGCAAATCGGATGCGCCACGATTGATCGCATCATGCAGGATTTTTTGCAGAAATTTAACGACCGGTGCATCGTCGACTTCGGCCTGCGCATCAAGCGCGGCGGCATCACCTGCAGCATCGACGGGTTCTTCATCAAAGTCGAAGTCATCACCAATCAAGTTATTGATCTTGGTGGCGGCAGACTCAGTCAGGCCGCCGACCATTTGAGAAATCTTGTCGTATTCGACAATGACCGGATCAATCAATAGCTCGGTCTGAAACTTGATGCGATCCAATGCCTGCAGATTGGTCGGGTCGGCAATGGCCACCGAGAGCCGGTTGCCGCGTTTGCCCAGTGCCAGCACCTTCAGATTGGCGACCAGTTTGAGATCAATGACATCTTTGACTAAATGATCCGGGTGAACCAGTGCCAGATCAACCAGTGGAAAGCCAAAGGTATCAGCCGCAAATTTGGCCAGTGCGGCAGCGGTAATGACTTTACTGGCAAGTATTTCTTCAATCAGCTGACTCTTGTTTTCGACGGCCTTGCGCATGATCACTTCCAGCTGCTCGGATTTGAGCTGCCCAGCCTGAACCAGCGCCTGACCAAGTCCGGTCATGGCGAGATTGAAGTTCGTCGGTGGAGCAAAGCTGGAAGGTGCGACAGCGGCCATAATGTCAACTTTATAAAAACAATCTGATACACATTAATAGCCGATATTGCAACCCAGTTTCGGCTTTGTAAAGGATACCAACAATTAGTAACCGATGATCTCTTCGAATCTGTTAAATATTTCCGTGTGTGACGCAATCAAGGTCAATTTGATGATGAATTATCGGCTAAATTGTTTGGCCGAAACAGCTTTACCATCTTGATCGACTGATTCTGAATTTGTACCACTTCAATCACACAACCTGCCAGGCGAACTGAAACAGCGGACTCAGGCAATTCCTGCAAATGCTCCAATATCAGGCCATTGAGTGTCTTGGGGCCATCAACAGGAAAGTCGAGGCCCAACTTCCGATTCAGATCACGCAATTGGGTCGTGCCTTCCAGCAGTTTTTCACCTTTTTCATCCCAGCTGGCTTCATGGCTGTCGCCGGTGGGAATGCTGGTGGTAAATTCACCAATCATTTCCTCAATGATGTCTTCCAGGGTTACCAGGCCCTGAATTTCGCCGTATTCATTGACAACCAGTCCCGTGCGCTGACGGCTTTCCTGAAAATACTGGAGCTGCTGGAAAACCTTGTTGCCACTGGGAATGTAATTGGGTTCGGTCAACAGTTCGCGCAACGCTGCGTGGCTGGGTTCGGCTTCTTGCAGCAGGCTCAGAGTTTTGCGCACATGTAAGATTCCCGCGACATTATCAATCTCGCCTTCATAGACCAGCAGTTTGTTGTGATAGCAGGTTTCCAGGTCGTGCAGGATGGCTTCGATGGGCAGTGCCAGGTTAATGCCTTCTATCTGCGCACGGGGTGTCATCACATCATCGACCGACACACTTTCCAGGTCAAACAGATTCAGCAAAATGCTGCGGTGCTTGGTGGGGATGAAGTTACCGGCTTCCAAGACCATGGAGCGCAGCTCTTCTGGCGAAACACGTTGCTCGGCAGCGGCATTTTGCGGGTTGATGCGCATCAGTTTGAGCAGGCCATTGACAAACAGATTGGTAAACCAGACCAGGGGTGACATCAACGTGAGCAATGGCTTCAAGACAAAGCTGGCCGGCAGTGCAATCTTTTCAGGATAGGCGGCGCCGATTACTTTGGGCGTGATTTCCGAAAAGACAATGATCAAAAATGCGACCACGGCGGTGGCGATGGAAATCACGGACTCGTTATTGCCGAAATAATTGATGGCCAGTGCGGTGACCAGTGCGGTGACGCCGGCGTTGATCAGTGTGTTGCCAATCAGGATCATGCCGAGCATGCGGTCTACGCGACCAAGTAACCATAAAGTGAGTTTAGCGCCGCGGTGCCCTTTGGCGGCCAGATGACGGGTTCGATGGCGATTCAGTGCCATCAGCGCGGTTTCGGAAATCGAGAAAAAACCGGAGCAAAGCAGGAGAAGGAAAAGCGCAATCAATTGCGCCCATAATGGTATGGCGTCCAAGCTGGTCAGGGAGTGATGAGAAGAGCGCCAACTATAACAGACAAGCCATTATAAATATAGGCATCAAAACGATAAAATATATGATACTACCAGGTGGTATGACAATATTTTATTGTCTTATGTGCGTATTTATTGATTGTTAAAAAATACCCCCTATATCTATTTGTTGATCCGATGCACTGTTCACAAGACCCATCTGTCTGATGAGTGGGCTGGATAGCGGCTCCTGATTCAGGGTGCAGAAGGGGTTCATGTCCATTGGAATCGGGATATATTGGCGCTCAGTTGCCTGATTCAAAGGCATTGATGATGCTTGCCAAACCTTGCAGGGCAGCCTCCGGTTTGGCATCACATTGGGCCCGCACAATCGCACCATCCACCGCCAGGGCAATGGCAAAGGCGCGTTCTTGTTGTGCGGCTGATTCGGGCAGCAGCTTGGCAATCAGGCCAATCATGTCGTCTTTGTGTTGTTGCGTGATGGTCAACACATCGGGCAGTGTGCCGCCCAGCTCGGTGGCACTATTGATAAAGGCGCAGCCGCGAAAACGGTCATCGGTAAACCATTCATTGAGCGTCGGTAGCAACGCCTTGATCCCTTTGTATTTGACCTGCTTGCCATAGCGTTGCAGGGCATTGGCAAACCAGGCAATCCAGCGCTCATGGCGATGGGCCAGAAAAGCCAGAATCAAATCATGTTTGCTCGGAAAATGGCGATAAAACGTTACCTTGGTTACGCCAGCCTGGGCAATGATGCGGTCAACGCCGGTGGCACGAATGCCTTCCTGATAAAACAGATCATGCGCGGCCAGCACAATGCGTTCGCGGGTGCTCGGGGCTGATGTCAGGTGGTGTGGATTGATGTCTGTGTGAGCGGTCATGTTGGCTATTGTAGACAGATCTGTCTACGTCGGATAGACTGTAATGGTAGACAGACCTGTCTACATCTGTGCGTATCATGCAGCGCATTGATGATCCCCTTGTGATGCACCCTTGAAGGATTGACCATGGAACAAAAACCACCCCTGCCACCATTTACCCTGGAATCGGCCACCCAAAAAGTGCGGATGGCCGAGGATGCCTGGAATTCTCGTGATCCCGATCGCGTGGCGATGGTGTATACCGAAGACACGCGCTGGCGCAATCGGGCCGAATTTCCGGTAGGTCGTGCGCAAGTGCGTGAGTTCCTGCAGCGCAAGTGGGCCAAGGAGCTGGATTACCGTTTGATCAAAGAACTTTGGGCCCACTCGGACAATCGGATTGCGGTGCGTTTTGCCTATGAATGGCATGATGATTCCGGCCATTGGTATCGCAGCTATGGCAATGAAAACTGGGAATTCAATGAGTATGGTCTGATGATGCGTCGTTTTGCCAGCATCAACGATATGCCCATCAAGGCCGCTGATCGCCAGTTTTTCTGGCCACTCGGACGGCGCCCCGATGATCATTCGGGATTAAGCGAGCTGGGCATGTAAGGCAGCTTGGCGTATCCTATGGCATAAGCCATTTCAAGGAGCCAATCTGTGCGACCACTGCATCATCACGTCATTTCAGCCAATCTCAACGAACTGATGCCGACCCAGGCCACTATCGGTTTTCTGGAGGTGGCACAAAAGCGGGCACAATGGCAGGCGCTAGGTAAAAAAGAGCGTAAGCTATTGATCAATAGTCACTGGTTTCCCAGTGTCATCGGCCCGGCTCAGCGCTATTACATTGTTGATCATCATCATCTGGGCATGGCTTTGCATCTGGAAGGGCAAACCAGCGTGCAACTGACGGTGCTCAAAGACCTGTCATGGCTGGACTTGCCGACCTTCTGGCGGGTCATGGAGTTTCATCAATGGGTGCATCCTTATGACCAGAATGGTGAGCGGATGGTTTTTGCCAGACTGCCTACCAACGTGGCCGATCTGGAGGATGACCCTTATCGCAGTCTGGCGGGCCTGGCCAGAATGGCCGGTGCCTTTGCCAAAGACATTACGCCATTCAGCGAGTTTCTCTGGGCCGATTACTTTCGGGCCCGACTCTCTAAAAAACTCGTCAAAAAATCGCCTAACGCCGTTTTGGAACAGGCTTGTGATCTCGCCAAGCATATCGAGGCAAGCTACTTGCCCGGTTGGGTCGGCAAACCCGAAGCCTGAGCAGCGGATTAAGAGGAGTAAAAGGACTACAAAGACTACAAGGACTCACTCATCATGTTCACCACTCATTTGAGTTTTTCATGGGATTTACTGTTCCGCCTGGGCATGGCCTTGCTGGTGGGTGTGGTCTTGGGCTTGAATCGCTGGCTGCATCATAAGTCGGCAGGGATTCGTACCCATTCGCTAGTGGCGATTGGTGCGGCCTTAGCCATGCTGCTGATTGCTTCTATGCCTGCCGCAGATGTTGAGGCAAGTAGTCGTGTAGTCCAGGGTTTATTGACCGGTATTGGTTTTTTGGGGGCGGGCGTCATCATTCATGAAGGTAATTCCAGGCGTATTCATGGACTCACCACGGCAGCCAGTGTCTGGGCTTGTGCCTTGTTGGGTGCGACGTTTGGTTCAGGTGAATATGCCTTGGGCAGCACTGCCTTGCTGATGATTTTGCTGGTGCTGGTTTTTGGTGGCAGAGTCGAACGCATGACGGGTACCTTGATGGGCATCAGCCAAGAATCGGAAGTACCGAGTGAGCAGGAAGACCAGTGAGGTTCAAGCATTGTCGCTTGAACTGGTTTAATTCAATTTAAACAATTAAACCTAAGCCGAGCGATCTACCGCAAACCGGCAAAGTTCTCCAAGTGTGTCGCAGAACGGTGTCGCTGGAAAGTGCTGGAGCAGGTTGGCTGCTTGCTGTGCTTCCTGGCGGGCTCGTTCACGGGTATAGTCGAGTGAGCTACAACGCTGGATGGCGGCAAAAATGGCTTCAAACTGTTCGCTATTACCATCTTTAACCGCGGCACGAATCAAATCCTGTTCTGCGGCAGTGCCCTGGCTTAATACATGAATCAGCGGCAAGGTCATCTTGCCTTCACGCAAGTCATCACCGGCATTCTTGCCCATCTCTTCGCTATTGCCGTTGTAGTCCAGCACATCATCAATCAACTGAAAGGCAATGCCCAGATGACGGCCAAAACCGGCCGCAGCTTCTTCCTGTTCAGGTGTGGCTTGGGCAATCACGGCACCTAATCGCGCGGCGGCTTCAAACAATTCTGCCGTCTTGTATAAAATCACGGTGAAGTAAGCTTCTTCCGTGATGTCAGGGTCGTGCATATTGAGTAACTGCAGGACTTCGCCTTCGGCAATCACATTGGTCGCATTGGACAAAATCTGCATGACACGCATATTGTCAACCCGCACCATCATCTGAAAGGCACGCGAATACAAAAAGTCACCCACCAGCACACTGGCCGCATTACCAAACATGGCGTTGGCAGTCTGGCGACCACGACGCAGTGCCGATTCATCGACCACGTCATCATGTAACAACGTTGCGGTATGGATGAACTCAACCACGGCGGCCAGTTGATGATGATACTTGCCGGTATAGCCCAGCGCTCTGGCAAACAGTACCAGCAGTGCCGGACGCAGCCGTTTACCACCAGCCGCCACGATGTAGTCACCAATCGTGTTGATGAGTGCAACTTCGGACAACAGGCTTTGCTTGATGACCAGATCGACCGCCTGCATGTCAGGCGCGATACGGGTGAGGAGTGAGTTTTGTGCAGTAGCAGTCATGGGACGAAATCTATTTGGCGCGATTATAGATTATTCGCATGAATCAGGCTGCTGAGAGTGTTGTCAGGCGCAAAAAAAGAATGCTGATACAAAAAACAAATGATCACTTCATGACTGGTTAACCAAAATGCCAATGTGCCTTTGAATTGAATTGGGACATTCCCATCCTTCATTGCAAAGGATGGGAATAGCATTAAAACTGATAGCGCATGGTCAAGCGAGCGGTACGCGGTTCAGCCGGATGCACGTGGTAGTCGGCGACAGGGGCTGTCTCGCCTTTTAACTGCGAGTCGTAGAAATACTCAATATCATTGATTTTTCGATTGAAGAGATTAAAGACATCCAGTGTCAAGGCGAGGTTGGGTTGCCATTGATAAGCAATGCGCAGATTGGTTGACAGCGAAGCCTGTCCTTGTGCACTGCCATCCTCAATCAAGGGGCGACGGCCTAAATAACGCCATTGCAGACTGCCTGACCATGGGCCGATATCACGGATGGTTGCTGCGATTGATGCGACTCGTGATACGGCACCAGGAATATAGGGGCCAGTCGGATCATTATCTCTGAAGCGGGCACGTGACCAGGCCAGATCAGCATCAAACAGCAACCACGGCATGGGGGTGTAGCGGTTGTTCCATTCAATCCCTTGGCGGCGGCTTGGGCGGCTGGCTTCAGTGCTGCCGGCATCGCCCACAAAGACCAGTTCGGAACCAATATCTAATTGCCACAAAGCGAGTGAGCTTTGCAGATGGGGAATGGCTTCGGTACGCACGCCCAACTCAAAACCCTTGCTGGCCACCAGTCCGGGCACGGGCGTGGCCGCGTCGCCGGTTTTGGGATCAACCCGGGTCAGGGTGCCACGCGCATCATTGCTATGAAAGCCGCGGCCATAGTTGATGAAATACTCAGTGCGGGCAAATGGCCCAAAGATCAGCGACAACTTTGGCGAGTATTGCGTGGCCTGTGAGCTGCCATTATTGTAGGCCAATAATCCGTTGACGTTAAAGCGGTAATGGTCAGCACGTACACCGGCAACAGTACGAAAGGTATCCGAAAAGCTCAGGCTGTTTTCCACATAGGCCGACAGACTGGTTTGGCGCACTGCATCATCGCGCGTGGTGGCAGTACGTACTCGTTCAGTGGTATCAAAGAGCCCCACCTGAATCCGATCATGACGGGTTTGCAGGCCGACTTCGGTGCTGCTTGGCAGACCAGCCAATGTACCAATCCAGACCCGCTTGGCATTGATGCCAAAGACCTTGCGTCGATCACTTTGTTCAAACTGGTCACCGGTGTCAGGATGATCCAGAAAATAAGTGAAATTTGAATATAAATTAAGACGATAAGACATGGCGTAGGCAGATATTTCCACCCGGCCATCCTCCAATGCCTGACGCCAGTTACCAGACAGACTATAACGTGCGGTATTGCCGCCATCACTTTTATCGATTGCATCAAAACGACCGATCTGTCCCGACTCAACCGCCCGCAATGGTACTTGATCGGTTGAATCCCAATGTGATTGATAAGCCATTGCCGATACATCAAAACCATTGGCCTTGCTGCCGCGTGAGTAAGTCACCAGGCCATTGAGCTTGCGCAGATTTTCGGCGTTATCCCAGGGGCCGTTGTTGCTGGCACCTTCCAATGCACCAAGCAGATAATCACCATTCTCAAGATGGGCACTACCGGCTACCAGACCACGGCGATAACCATGGGCACCCAATGTGATTTGCGCCATGTTCTGGTCAAGGCGATTGCGATAGGCAATCCGTGCTGATCCTGCAGAAGAAAAGTCGCCATTCTCAGCAAAGTAAGGGCCTTTGCGATACTCGATCCGATCGACCAGTTCTGGCATCAGAAAATTGAGGTCGGTATAGCCATGGCCGTGTGCATGAGTGGGCAGATTGACCGGGATACCATTGACTGAAGTGGCAAAGTCGGTGCCATGATCCAGATTGAAACCGCGTAAAAAATATTGATTGGCCTTGCCATCCCCGGAGTGCTGCGTGACGATCATGCCCGGTACAAATTCCAGCACTTCGCCCGGACGCAGTGCCGGACGGCTTTGCAGCAACGACGACTGAATCACGCCTTGCGAGGCGGCATCCGATGTCCCGACCGCGTTGTCATAGTGACCTTTAACCTGTACTTCGGGCAAGGTTTCGGTATGTGCCGCATGAGCGAGTTGAATATCCTGAGTTTGTGCCATAGCCGGGTGCAACAAGATCGATCCACTGATCGATTGTGCCAACATGCGCCAGGTCATCCAGCGTGATTGAATCGCGCTGCCGAGTAATACGCCAATCAGGTGCAAGGCCAGTGTCGATAGGCCTAATCCAGCCATAAAGGGTAAAGGATTGGCATGCGATTCAAGCGGTATTTCCAGCCCATGTACATAGCCATGCAATGCCCCAAATAATGCGACAAGTGTTGCAGCGCGTGCGATAGTTGTCCTGCTCTGTTTCAGGCACAGCACAGCCAAAACCACTGCCGATGCTGCAACAGCATATTCAAGCAGTGGCAATTGCGGGTTGCTCCAGCCTGCACCCAAGGCACAGGCCAGAAAGGCGCTGGCTGAAAAACTGATTGGTAAAATCCAGCGTGCCTTGCCGCCTTGCTGGCAAGCCCAGATGCCCACTGCCACCATGGCAAGTAAATGATCCAAGCCTTGCCAGGGATGCAGGATACCTGCAAGCAGGCTGACGCTATGATGACTAAATAAGTACAAACTGAGCAAGGCAATGACAACGGGATAGAGTAGCCAGATAGAAGCAGGCAATATATCGCGTTGCACCATATTATTGTTCTTCATGATGTCTCCTGTTATTTGCCAGAGTGATGCAAGTTAGATACCAATGATGCGCAAATCAAAGACTCGTTCGGTCAGCCAGATCAAACCAAACAGGCCGAGTGCCGATGACAGGGCGGGCATGATGTAACGTGCATAGGCGTGCACATTGCGCAAGAGCAGGATCAAAGGCAATACGGCAGCAACGACCAGCAATTGACCCAGCTCCACACCGAGGTTGAATCCGAGTAATGAAACCAGTAAGGAAGCGGTGGACGGCGCCCCATCTTTCAAGGCACTGGCAAAGCCAAAGCCATGTATCAGACCAAATAGGAAAGCAACTAGCCACTGTCGGCGTAACACTACAGGAAAGAGATTATTGAGTGCGGCCAGAATCACCGTCAGCGCAATCGCCGATTCAACCCAACGCGAAGGCAATGTCACCACGTCCAGATAAGCCAGCGCCAGGGTAATGGAGTGGGCACAGGTAAAGGCCGTCACCACGCTGGCAATATCGCGCAAGGCCGTCATTTTGTGGGTGACAGCTTGCCAGCCACCATCCTTGCGTAGCAGCACGCTGGGTAGGAGCAGGGCAAACAAAAAGGCCAGATGATCATAGCCTGCCCAGATATGGGTCATGCCTTCCCAGATAAATTGCCTCAGTGCGTGCCAATTACTGCTGCCTGCACTTTGTTCAAGGTGGATGATCTGTGCCGCCTGATTTGGATCCAGCACCACAGGGCTATCCCTACCCTGATGTTGAATGCGCAGAATGCCCCGATGGGTCGGGTCAATATCACTGAACAAGCGGTAATCAAGTGTCAATGTCTTGAAAGCCGCTGGACATTGCATGGCCAATTGCATGACGTAATAGGTGCCATCACTATGCGTGTCCAGTGCATGGGTGGCTTGGCCTGGTATGCAATTATCCGCATTGGCCTTGATCGTCAAACGTGCCAGCGCATAGGCATCAATTTGTGAAAACTGGTTGCGCACCTCGCCCCAGCTGATCTGCCGGTCGTCATTACGATCCAGCCCGAGCGCGTTATCCAGGTCGCGCAAGGCAATGTCCCAGCGTACGGCAAGTTGTTGCTGATGGGTCGTGACACTGAGGTAACTGTCGCTGGCCTTGTGAGCTTGTGCTGGTGTTGTCAAGGCCAGTAGCGTGATAGTGAATGCCATGCATAGCCATTGCACTAGTTTGACACTGACCTTAAGGCAGTTAATAGTTTGGCATTGAGCCAAAGGTAATAAGGCATTGGTGGTGATCATGACGACCCCTGGCAATATTGCTCAAGGCGTTGATCCTTTAAGCCGGTCTGTTGAAGAAAGACGTGAACCTGCGCTATGGTTGGCTGATCTTTAGCAGCACTCGCCGTTTGCAAAAGAATGCAGACATCGGCGGGTTCTTTTTGTTGTTGCCAATTGGATTGGGCCAACTGCAAGGCAGTTTGCTGGTCATGTTTAAGTTCTAAATAAAAGCGCGCCGCTTCACGTTGATGGGTAATATCGCCGCGCAAATGGGCGTCATCAATCCGTGCTTGTAAAAGCAGAATGCTCTGCTTGGCTTGCGGCAGCTTTAACTGATTTTGTGCCAGCGCCAATCGCAACAATAAGCCATCATTGCGAACCTCCTGCTTCAATAATTGCATCACGGGTTCTGCTTGTTGCCTGGCCAGTAGCCAGTCGGCATAAGCGGCTTTGCTGAAAGCATCCTGATTGAGTGCAACCGCTTCTTGATGATAGCGGTTGGCGGCGTCCTCGTTACCCAGGCGCTCGGCCATATCCGCCAGAATCGAGGCAACCCAGCCCTTGCTATCAGCTTCTTGGGTGCTGCGGTAAGCCTGTTCCAATTGCGTAAAGGTTGTTTGGCCAGACAGGCTATTGGTTTCTGCCATGCAGGCTTGCGCAATCAATCCCGGTGCCAACAACAGCAGTCGCGCACATTCCTGGCGTGCCAATGGGTATTGACCTTGTACCTGATGAATGGTGGCACGGGTCAACCAGAGTTGTGGATTGTCTGGCTGGCTGCGAGTCAGTTTGTCCAGATCTTGCAATGAAGCTTCAAACGCATGCTGGCTTTGCTGGATGGTGGCACGTATCAATAAGACGTCGGCAGGTGGCATATCTTGTGACCACCATGGCTTGACTGCCGCTTGCGCATAACCTAAATAACGCGGATCACCGTAACGGCGCGACAGCTCGATATAACGTTGCGCCAGATGACTGGCCAGTTGATGATTATTGGGTTGCTGAATAATTTGTTGTTGCAACGAGCGAATTTCGCTACGCTCATTGCCAATCGGTGTGTCGACCAGTTTTTCAACAATGACATTGTCATCTTGTGGGGTAAACAAGGCAGCATGACAAGTACCAAGCAATAACAACATACTGGCACAAATTAAGCCATGGATGGCTGGCCTGGAATGCTTATTTTTTTGCAGAAGCCTGTGGCAGCAACGCATGATGTTTCCCCCTTGATGAACCAGGCCGATTGGCCTGGTTGCTTGATGACACTTGCTACGGTTTAGAGGCTTTTGGCCTCGGTATCATCGGACTCCTTGGGAGTGATTTTGCTCACATCTTGCGGTTCAATGTCATCCATCAGACTGGCTACCAGACCGGTGACGTACGTCACAAAGCCTTCGGATGATGCTGATGCTGCGGCTTGAGGGTCAGCTTGTGCGGCCGGTGGGATGCTGCTGCCACTGCCACAGGCTGCCAGTGAAATCAACAAGGCCACTGGTAAGCCATACGGTAAAAGATGTCGCATGAAGTGCTCCTTGTCGATTAGTCAGGGGTGCCGGGATTAGGCGCTTTGAGGTAAGGGAAGCTGCCTTCAAAGTCGGCATCACTGACGGTTGCGCCATCAGTGAATGGTGCGCTACCGGCAGGTGCATCGGCGGCCACACAACCAAAGGCAGTTGGATTGTTCAGGGTACAGAGCACGCCCATGGCCACGCGCAATTCAATATCGGCAGCATCATCGCCCGGACGACGACCGTTAGGAAAGCCCGCTGCATCATTGGCCAGTACGCCCAGATTTTTCTGCGCGCCTTTGGCGACTACAGGGGTTGCCGTGTTGAGGCGCAACATTTCCGAGCCTTTCACATTTTTAGGTTGATTCAGTCCGGGTACGCCAGTCAGGAAAGCGGTGACCAGATCCTGCCGTGGAAACTTGGTCGGAGCGGGTGCCGATGGGAATAAGGTCTGAATAATAGTAGGCAGGGTCGGATTGGTCACATAATCAATAAACTGACCATCATCACTCGGCTTGGAGCCATTGAAACGATCTTTATCTTTCAAACCAATCACCAGTTCGTTGACCAGCGGAATACCAAGGCGTGAAACCTGAGTCCAGGCACCACCCTGCAATGCGGTTTTGCTATAGCCTGCTGCCGGTGTTGGATTGAGCAAGCGGCCTTGACGCATGCTGGCCGTGGTCCAGCCACCAATCACCGTATCGCCACCTGTGGTCAGGCAGGCAATTGGTACTTCCATGGCCAGTGAGGTGATGTTCTTGTCATCGATCTGATTCTTGTTGCCATCGGCGGGGCCGATTGGGTTGAAGTCCAACAAGTCAAAAATACGACCAAGTGCTACATTGAACGGGTCTTTGCGTTGTCCCACAAACACTCTGCCAGTGCCACAATTGGGGATGTTGACGTTATAAATAAATTGGTTGGCATAAGTGGCGTAAGCATTGCCTGCACCAAAAGTTTTTTCACCAATATTGTCCAGTGGTTTGATGAATTCACTGGCGCCACCATTGGCATTGGTCAGGGTACTTTTGCTACCGCTGCGACGATCACCCTTGATCATGGTGATGCCATAGGTTTCCTTCAAATTTTGAGTGCCAGGGTTAATGCCGGAAATGGCACCAACCTGAACCAATGGGATCGCCACATTCTTGCCATTGATAGGTAAAGAAATATCCTTGAGGGTATTTTTAAAACGGAACTGAAAGGTGATGTCTTCTTTGGCATCGCCATTATTGTCGATATGAATCTCGTACAGCGCACTATCATCAAGCGAAAAATAGTTGGGACCACCATAGGCATCTTGTAGTGGCAGATAGTTGGCAATCAAGGTGACAAAGCCTTCACGGCCTGGTTCATAGCTGCGAAACATATAAAAATCGGTGCCATCGACCTTGGGCTGCGTGGTGATGAATGGTGCTTCGCGGTGGCTGGAAGCCATTGCTGGCTGTGTGACAACACCAGCCGCAAGCGCCAGTGGAATCAGACAGCTTAACAACTGCCTGTTGGGTTGAAATAAGGGTGTGCTCATGATGACTCCATATTGGTTGATGATGCCGATTGACGGTTTGGCCTGACCGGTCACAAGTTGGCCCGGTTATCATCATTACGAAGAGCATGTCATGCTGGATTCAATTTTTTATAATTTTTTTGTAGGCAATGGCCGATTCATGATTGGTAGCATTTTGTTAATGGGATATTGATTTGAGATAGCTGATCAAAGCCTTGCGATCTTCGGCATTGCTGACCGAAACACCCATCATCTGCCCTGGAATGAACGCTTCAGGATTTTTTAACCATTGATCCAATGTTTGTTCGTTCCATATCACCGAAGATTTTTTCAATGCATCGGAATACGCATAGTCTGGTACGCTACCCGCCTTGCGGCCTACTACACCTTGATGCATCGGCCCGACCCGATTGACATCGACCGAATGGCAGGCAATGCAGCGCGATTCATACAGTGCGGCACCCTGAATGACGTCAGCCCCGGACTGGGCGTAGGCGGGATTCAATGTCATTAGTATTTCAAGCATCATCATGGGTAGCGCGCGCATGGCGATCTCCTTGAATAACTTCAAATTAAAACAGCCTGATCCATCCTGGAGTCAGGCCGCAGAAACAACTTTTTTATTGAAAAATCAATATTTCAGTCAAGCACCAAAGCTCAACGGCATGGCTGGCAATGGCAGGCCGAGTGCACCTTGCAATGCTGTCCAGTGAGAGGTTTCGTCAGCCGCCAGACGACCAGCTACTTTGGCCAACTCAGCGTTTTTGAAGGATGGGATTACTGACAGATAGGCATTGGTGGCACCCAGTTCCAGCTTGGCAGCGAGCATCAATATGTCAGTTTGATTTTTCAATGTATCCGCTTTCAAGGCTTTGGCGTAATCATCCAATGATTTTTCGGCAACCGGTTTGCCGCCCATTTTTTCAATGGTGGCAATCAGTGCATCGCGATGACCTTTGTGATGGCTTTGAAACAGCACGGCCACATCGAGTGGCCCTTTTTGCAGCAAGCCACTTTTTGCGCCCAGTGTGTAGGCGTTAATGGCTTCGTGTTCCAGACCCAGGGCAACGTTGAGAATGGCGACATCACCTGCCATGGCACCACTATCGGCGGCCAAAGCCAGTTTGCTATTGCCCGCTAGTAGGGCAATGGCAGAAGCGGATAACGCCAGCTTGCTGCCCTGGCCAAACAGGCGACGGCGTTGGTTGTTGATTGACTGATTGATTGGGTTGATGATGATTGATTCGTTGGACATGATCTTCTCCAAATGAGTTGAGGGTTGGTCGCGGCACACACTGTGTGGCCTGCTGACTCTCAATACGCGCACAAATTTCATTTGGATTCAAAAATCTTTGTGAAGGCATTTTTTAATCATGCGATTCACAGTGCCAAATTGGCAATGAGTCATCAATTCATTGGTTTTGACGATCAGGCTGTTTTAACGCTTTTTGAGAAAAGCGCTCTGCTGAAGGCGTAAAAAAGGGTTTTCAAAGCCTTCTGAAAACCCTTTTGAACGTACTTAAAAATCGCCAAAAACAGCATACTAGGTAGTAGTAATGTCTATTATTGGCTTATTAAGTGCGTTTTTATTGATTGATATTTTTTACTCTATTGGAGTATGTGAGTTAATGAGTCAGACTGATAAAGCCAGATCCAGCACTTCAATCCAATGCCGCACCGGCACATGGGTGCCGGATTGCAGATGGGTGATACAGCCGATATTGGCTGAGACAATCATTTGTGGCTCGGTGGGGGCGATGTTGGCGAGCTTGCGATCACGCAGATTGGTCGCCAGTTCGGACTGCAAGACCGAATAGGTGCCAGCCGAGCCGCAACATAAATGGCTGTCGGCGGGCAGGCTGACGGTAAAGCCCAATTCGCGCATTAAAATTTCAACATTGCCGCGCACCTGCTGGCCATGTTGCAAGGTGCAGGGTGGGTGATAAGTGAGCCGTTGCAGACCGGTGGCTTGCGGCACTTTGCCGGTGTTGCCCAACTGCGCAATGCGTTGATGAATGGCTGAGCCCAGCGTTGGTAAAAATTCGGCCAGGTCTTGAGTAAGGCTGCTGATGCGGCTCGCCTTCTCGGCGTAAGCGGCCTCATGGCGCAACAGATGCGCATAATCCTTGACCATGCTGCCGCAACCAGAGGCATTCATGATGATCGCCTCGGCACCGGCTTGCACCAATGGCCACCAGGCATCGACATTATGACGCGCTTGTTGCAGCGCACCTTCATGGTCGTTCAGGTGATGACGAATCGCGCCACAGCAACCGGCTTCAGCGGCCACTTGTACCGCAATGCCAAGGGTTTGCAAGACGCGTTGCGTGGCCACATTGATATTGGGCTGCATGGCAGGCTGCACACAACCGGCCAGCATGATGACTTTGCGATTGCCCGTCACTGCGGGTAAAGGCCGGGTGCTGTGATGCAAGGCCGGCGTAGAGGCCGGTACTTTATTTTTGAGTACACCTGGCAAGAGTGGCCGCACCATCTGCCCCAGCTTGAAGGCTGGACCAAATAACGAGGAAGTCAGTCCAACCTTTAAAGCGCCACGCACTGCGCCTTGCACCAATGAGCGGGGCACCTGTTCATCCACCAGCTTGCGGCCAATATCAATCAGGCGGCCATATTCAACACCACTGGGGCAAGTGGTTTCGCAATTGCGACAGGTCAGGCAACGATCCAGATGCAACTGTGTGGTAGCTGTGGCCGGTTGACCTTCGAGCACCTGCTTGATCTGATAAATACGTCCGCGTGGCCCATCCAGCTCATCACCCAAAATCTGGTAAGTCGGGCAGGTCGCGGTACAAAAGCCACAATGCACACAACGTCGCAAAATGGCTTCAGCTTCCTGGCCTTCGGGCGTATGGCGGTACTGTTCGGCGAGTTCGGTTTGCATGTGTGTGTTGTAGATGACTGATATTCAAAAATTAAATTCTTTACCACAAAGACACAAAGTACACCAAGATTCATTGGCTTGATTTTATAGTGGCAAGAGCCAGTTAGTCGTTGCTTGAATGCCAGCTGGTCAATCGACATCACAACCATCCGGCTTTGCTTGGTGTACTTTGTGTCTTTGTGGTAAATCCCTTTTAAACGATTAATCGTCCCGGATTAAAAATACCATGGGGATCAAACTCCTGTTTGAGCCGTTGATGAATTTTTAGCAAATTGGCCGACAGGGGCGTAAAGCGTTGCGTATTGGCGTTCATCAGATTGTTGGCGGCCGCAAAATAAAGCGTGGCATGGCCACCAAGCTGTTGTGCCACCGCACGGATTTGCTCGGCTTGTGCATTGCTAAACAGCCAGCGCTGTGCACCACCCCATTCAATCAATAAAGTGCCATCAAGTGACAGCGCAGGCGCAGTGGACGGCAAACTCAAACGCCATAAATGGCCATCCTGTTTAAAAAAATCATGTTGCTGATCGCGCAATTGCTGCCAGTGTTGTTGTGCGGCGGTCTTGTCGAGCAGTTCGCCACCTAGACGGGTTTGCGCACTGGCAACCGCTGCCTGCGCACCCGACAGGCGAACATGGAGCTGTCCATCCATCCAGCTCGATGCGGATATCGGCAAGGGCAAGCCTGCCCATTCATTGAGCTGCTGGAGTGCTTGCGCCTGCTTAAGGCTAAAGCTCAGTGTTTTTTCCTGGGTGGGCACCGGCAAGACCTTGACCGAGACTTCGCTAATCAAACCCAATGTGCCGAGCGAGCCAGCCAGCAAGCGGCTGACATCATAGCCCGCCACGTTTTTCATGACGGTGCCGCCAAAGCGCAAGTCTTGCCCTAGGCCGTTGATCAAGCGTGCACCCAACATAAAGTCACGTACCGCGCCTGCCGTGGCGCGGCGTGGGCCGGACAAGCCCGCTGCCACCACGCCACCAATGGTGGAATTGGTAGCAAACCGCGGTGGTTCAAATGCCAGCATCTGGCCGCGCTGCGCCAGTAAATTTTCAATTTCTTGTAGTGGCGTGCCACAACGCGCGGTGATCACCAGCTCGCTCGGTTCATAGTCAAGCACACCATGATAGGCAGAGGCATCCAGCACGCTCGTGGCCGCTTGCGTTACTTCACCATACCAGTGTTTGCTGTTGCCACCCTGAATGCGCAAGGGTGTGCGTTGGCTAATCGCTGCCTCAACTTGCGCAAGCAGGTCTTTGAGTTCAATGGAAGGTTGGGTCATGATCGTCATTAAAAACGTTCCAGTTCGGCAAATGGCAGTTGTCCGCCATGCACATGCTGTTTGCCGTATTCGGCACAACGATGCAGCGAAGGAATACCCTTTTCAGGATTCAGAATGCCAGCCGGATCAAAGGCACGCTTGACGGCAAAAAATGCGGCGCGTTCATCATCATTAAACTGCACACACATTTGATTGAGCTTTTCCAGACCCACGCCATGTTCGCCCGTCACCGTGCCGCCCAGCTTGACCGACAACTCCAAAATTTCAGCACCAAATGCCTCGGCCCGATGTAATGAATCGGGATCATTGGCATCAAACAAAATCAGCGGATGCAAATTGCCATCACCAGCATGAAACACATTGGGACAACGTAATTGATATTTCACTTCCATCTGGCTGATGGCGGTCAGCATTTCGCCCAGCCGTTTGCGTGGAATGGTGCCATCCATGCAGTAATAATCAGGCGATACGCGCCCTGCAGCAGGAAAGGCATTTTTACGCCCGGCCCAAAATACCAGTCGCTCGGTTTCACTTTGTGAGACCTGCAAACGCGTGGCACCGGCACTGCTCAACACCGCTTCCATATGCGCAATTTCTTCGGCCACTTCTTCAGGTGTACCGTCGGACTCACACAACAAAATTGCCGCCGCATTGAGGTCGTAACCGGCCTTGGCAAATGGCTCTACCATCACTGTTGCGGCCTGATCCATCATCTCCAGGCCGGCCGGAATAATCCCCGCTGCAATCAGGGCGGCCACAGCTTCACCGGCCACTGCCACATCGGCAAAACTCGCCATCAGGCAACGCGCCACCTGGGGCTTGGGAATCAGCTTGACGGTGACCTCGGTCACAATGCTCAACATGCCTTCGCTGCCAATCATTACCGCCAGCAAGTCCAGCCCGGGCGCATCCAGTGCTTCACTACCGTACTCCACTACTTCGCCAGCACTGGTCAAGCCACGAATCCGCAACACGTTATGCACCGTCAGGCCATACTTTAAACAATGCACGCCACCCGAGTTTTCAGACACATTGCCGCCGATCGTGCAGGCAATCTGGCTCGATGGATCCGGCGCGTAATACATGCCATAAGGTGCCGCCGCTTCGCTGATGGCCAGATTGCGCACACCCGGCTGCACAATGGCCGTGCGGCTATAAGCGTCTACTTTAATAATCTGATTCATGCGTGCCAGACTCAGCACAATGCCTTCGGCGTTGGGCGTTGCACCACCCGATAAGGAAGTGCCCGCACCGCGCGGCACAATCGGCAAACTCAGTTTGCTGCACAACTGTAAAACCGCGGCCACCTGGGCTTCGGTTTCTGGCAGCAGCACCACTAAGGGTAGCGCCCGCAACATCGCCAGACCGTCGCACTCATAAGGGCGCACTTCTTCAGGCGCATGCAAAATACAGTAGGGCGGCAATATCGCGTGCAAAGCCGGCAAAATCTCATCCCGGCGCGCTTGCAACCGGGCATTGGCAAGGGGTGTCGACATGGCAGGTTTCCTTAGGGCAGCAGCAGTACTGGTTAAAAGCGTAGATGGCAAGTTGTTGCGACAACCGGCAGCTTTTGTCCAGCATAGTCAATTTTTATCGTCTCGTCATGTACAAATCAGCAAGGTCAGGCTGACAGCAGGGTGATTCGTGCAGGCAAACAGTATAGGAGTGGGGACTGGGTAGGGCGGGGTGGTCTGACCAATTGGAGCTGCAGGTACTTATTTTTCAATACTTCGCTATTAGAAATATATGGATGCTATAAATTGTGCTATTGAAATTTTATGTAAAGAGCTGATGCTATGGGGCTGCATGCTGTACTAACTTTACTTCTCGAAGAATATCTTTCAGAGTCCAAAATGGAATTGAAAAAGAATCCATTGGCATCACTAATCCGAGAGGATATTCCAAAAGAAATACGATCGATAAGTAGTCTAAATGAAAGATATTTAATAGAAGGTAGTCCTGGAAAAGGTAACTGGGCTCGCGTTCCTTGGATTGCTATCTTCGATAGATTGATAACCGAAAGTGCGCAAGATGCTTATTATTTAGTCTATCTAGTTAAGGAAAATTGCGAAGGTGTATTTTTATCCCTTAATCAAGGTGTGACTTCAATCAGAAGTCAATACGGTGAAGACACAAAGAACGCCCTTCGCGTGAAAGCCGCTGATTATGCCGCTCGCTTAGGGGATAAATTGGAGGGATTGGAGGTCGGTCAAATAGATCTGTCAGTATCTTCAAGTTCCAGTCTTGGAGCACTTTATGAGTATGGATCGATTTGCTCTATTTACTACAGCAGGGTAAACGTACCTAATGATGAAATCCTGTTTTTAGATCTAAGAAGATTTTTGGACTTATATCTGACACTTGCATCAAGTGAGTCGCAACTTTTTGAGCAAGTTGATGCTGAAGAGGATGAGCTGGGAATTGGAGTGGAGGATTTACGAAATCTAAGGGAGCATAAACGAATAGAGCGTAATAAGAGTTTAGCTTTGCAAGCTAAAAAAATTCATGGCTATATTTGTAAAGCTTGTGGATTTGATTTTGAAAAAGAGTATGGCTCAATTGGGGCAAAATTCATTGAGGCACATCATTTAGTTCCATTGTCGAATTATAAAAATCAAAAAGTAACTTTGGATGCCAAAAATGATTTTACTGTTCTATGCTCAAATTGCCATCGAATGATCCATAAGACTGAATTCGTTAATAAAATCGAAGAATTCAGGGCAAAATACGTAATAAAGTGAGGTCGCAGAATTGGTCTTTGCGTACCTATTTAACTATTACCGCCCCTCCGGCCGCTCAATCTCTCTCAATATCTGTGCATAAAGCGCATGCCGTTGCGGCAGAATCTGTTTGTCATTTAAGGCGCTGAGGATGCCGCAGCCGGGTTCTTGCAGGTGGCGGCAGTTGTAAAAGCGGCAATGGCCAAGGTGGGGGGCAAAGTCGGGCAGGGCACGTTCGAGCTGGCCTTCGCTGACATGATACAGGCCAAACTCTTGAAAGCCGGGTGAGTCCACCATGGTGGTGTCATCATCTAAGCGGTACATGCGCGTGAAGGTGGTGGTGTGACGGCCTGCGCCGAGCGCAATGGAGATTTCACCAATGCGGGCCTGGGCTTCGGGCATGACCAAATTGACGATGGACGATTTACCCATGCCGGATTGCCCAACCAGTAAAGTACGCTGGCCTTGCAGCACGGCTTGCAGTTGGGCGCGGGCAGCATCGGGCTCGGCATAGGTGGAGATCGGCATGATCTGATAACCCATGGCGGCATAGCCTGCGAGTCGAGCCTGGGTGGCCGGTAAAAATTCGGTGAGGTCGGTCTTGTTGAGGATGATCACAATCTTGATTTTTTCAACTTCTGCGGCAATCAGGGCGCGGCCTAATAAGTCTTCGGAAAAAAACGGTTCGGTAGCGACCACCATCATCAGTTGAGTGACATTGGCGGCCAACAGTTTTGACTTGAACTGGTCGGAGCGATAGATCAGCGCAGCGCGTTCTGCAATACGATCAATTACGCCCTGGTCGGCCGAGCTTTGCTGCACGATGACCCAGTCGCCCACGGCCACATCACTTTTTTTGCCGCGTGTCGAGCAGGTGAGTAATTGAGTCTGGTTGGGGATGGCCACCACATAATGACGGCCATGGGCGGCAATGACTTCACCGCGTAAGGTTGTCACTGCTGGTGTGGTTACTTGCGCTGCGGCAGTGCTGGTATCAGCGTGGGCTGGCCGTTTGTTTTTGCCGCTCATGCGTGCTGAATGGTCAAAGATTTCAGATGACCAATTCGTACCGAAGCCGGTGGATGAGAATCATAAAAAGCCGAGTGCACCGGATCAGGGGTGAGCGTGGAAGCGTTGTCCTGATACAGCTTGACCAAGGCGCTGATGAGATCATTGGCATTGGTTTTGGAAGCTGCAAAGGCATCGGCCTCAAACTCCTGCTTGCGTGAAGTACGTGCCGAAATGGGGCGCAGGAAAAAGGTAAAGACCGGCATGATCATGAAAAACAATAACAGCGCCAAAGCATTGTTGTTGTCATTCATGGCGGGCATCACACCCAGGTCGGTAAAGAACCAGGTTTGAGTTTTCAAGAAACCCAGCAGGGCCAGACCAATAAAGGACAAGGCAAAAATCAGCACGATGCGTTTGACCACATGCTTATGTTTAAAGTGACCGAGCTCATGCGCGAGGACGGCTTCAATTTCGGTTGGTGAAAGGCGCTCAATCAGCGTATCAAAAAACACAATGCGCTTGGCGGCACCAAAGCCGGTAAAGTAGGCGTTACCGTGGGCCGAGCGGCGGCTGCCATCCATCACAAACAAGCCTTTGGCAGCAAAGCCGCAGCGGGTAAGTAAATTTTCAATACGGGTTTTGAGTGACTGATCGGCCAATGGCTCAAACTTGTTGAAGAGCGGGGCGATGACAGTTGGATACAGTACTAGCATGAGCAGGTTGAAAGCCATCCAGCCCAACCAGGTATAGAGCCACCAGTAGGTGCCGGCACTTTCCATCAGCCACAACGCGGCGAGTGCCACGGGCAGGCCAATCACCGCGCCAATCAAGGTGCTTTTGATGAGGTCGGTAAAAAACAGGCCGATGGTCATTTTATTAAAGCCAAAGCGTTCTTCCAGTACAAACTGGCGATACAGGCCAAAGGGCATATCCACCAGACCGGAGATCACGCCAATGCTGGCAAAGAGCGCCAGATCACGCACATAGCCGTGCCCCAGCCAGCCGGTGAGCGCCACATTGATGGCGTGAATGCCACCGAGCAAGGTCAGCACCACCAGTAACACCGCACCCACTACCACTTCAATCATGCTCAGGCGCACTTTGGCGGCAGTGTAGTCGGCGGCTTTTTGATGGGCGTCAAGCTGAATGCGATCGGCAAATTCGCCCGGCACCGCGGCACGATGTTGCAGGACATGGCGAATCTGGCGACTGGACAACCACAGGCGGGTACCAATCATGATGAGCAGGGCAATACAAAAAATCAGGGTGAACATGCGGTCGTAATCCAGTCAATAAACAATCAGCTAAAAATATCACGGCAATGCGTTCTGCTGGTGGCAATGCACCGGACAAAAAGGCTTTGAAAGATCTGCAGGGTTTTCAAAAGCGCAGCCGGGCAGTGTACGGCAGAACAAGAAATCAGGGGCTATGCGAAAATCTCTGCCAAGCATAACGCAAAACCGTATTTTCTTCCCTGGATCGATTGGATAAACAGCATGACACAAGACAACAACCTGCCGGCAGATCAGCAAGGCCCTAACGAATTCAACCTGATCTGGGTCGATATGGAGATGACCGGACTTGACCCTGATACCGACAAGATTATTGAAGTTGCCGTGGTGGTGACCGATTCCAACCTCAATATCATTGCCGAAGGGCCGGTACTGGCGGTGCATCAGAGTGACGAGATCATGGGCAAGATGGACGCCTGGAATACCGCCACGCATGGCAAATCGGGCCTGACTGCGCGGGTCAAGGCTTCTACCATTGATGAGCAGGCTGCGGAAGAACAGCTGATCGCGTTTTTATCGCGCTATGTGCCAAAAGGCAAATCACCGATGAGCGGCAACTCCATTTGCCAGGATCGCCGCTTTATGGCGCGTGGCATGCCCAGGCTGGAAGCATTTTTCCACTATCGCAATCTGGATGTGTCTACTGTCAAAGAGCTATGCAAACGCTGGCAGCCCGAGATCGCTAAGGGTTTTCAAAAGCGCAATGCGCATACTGCGCTGGCCGATATTCATGAATCGATTGACGAGCTCAAGTATTACCGCGAAAAATTTTTCATCCAGACGGCCTAGGCGCCTCGCGGCGTGCTGCAATCATGACAGGCAAAATTGGGCGGCTGACATAGGCGGCCTGATTGCGCACAACGTGATTCATTGGCATTGAGTAATCAATAAGGCGACATAAAGGCGCATCATGTTTGCAACCATTCTGGGTGTGGTTGGCCCGGTATTTCTGATTGTCCTGTTTGGTTTTGGCTGCGCCCGCCGCATGCCATTCGACCTCAAGGAATTCAACTTCATCACCATTGAGCTGTTTGCGCCGCTGCTCATCATCAGCTCGCTGGCCAGCAAGGAGTTTGACTTGCAGGCGCAGCGTCACCTGATTGTCAGTGCGGCCTTGATTGTGCTCGGCTCGGGCGTGATTGCCTGGCCGATCGCCAAACTGGCCGGCGTCTCGCGCAAAACCTTTGTACCACCAATGATGTTCAGTAATACCGGCAATATGGGTCTGCCGCTGGCGGTTTTTGCGTTTGGTCAGGCGGGGTTGGCCGCTGCGGTGGCGATGTTTTTGGTGTGCAATCTGCTGCACTTTACGGTCGGGCTGAAAATCCTCAACTGGCAGGCTTCGCTCAAGACGCTGGTCAAAAATAATATTGTCTGGTCGACCTTGCTGGGCCTGGCGCTGGGCACTTTGCATATTGCCTTGCCCGAAGCGCTGATGCGCGCGCTCAAACTGCTGGGCGAGGCGACCATTCCGATGATGCTGTTTGCGCTGGGTGTGCGCATGACCACCACGCCGCTGACCAACTGGCGGCTTGGTTTGCTGGGTGGACTGGTGTGTCCGTTAAGTGGCTTGGTAATGGCAGGTGTGTGCGTGCTTTTGTTGCCGCTCAGTGGGCAGGAAAAACTCCAGGTATTTTTGTTTGCCGGATTGCCGCCAGCCGTTTTCAATTACATGCTGGCCGAACGCTATGGTCAGGAACCTGACAAAGTCGCCTCGATTGTGCTGGTAGGCAACGCTTTGTCGGTATTCTTTATTCCCTTGGCGCTCTGGCTGGGTTATCAATTTAATCAGTAATTTACTAAAAAATAAGGAGTATATTGAAAAATGTACCTTATAAAGTGCTTATTTATTGGTTATTAAAAATTACTGATGTGGAGTATAAAATTGTTGTTGCGGCGGCTACGAATACTTTGATCGGGCGGGAGGGGTTGGACTCGGAAGGTTGTTCAGGTAGGCAATTGCCATTGGCATAATAAAAAAGGGCGCTCAAGCGCCCTTTTTTATGGATGATTCACCTGCTTATTTTTTCAGGCTGTCACGAATTTCACGCAACAACACGATGTCTTCAGCCGGTGCTGCTGGTGGCGCTGGAGGGGCTTCTTTTTTCAGTTTGTTCATTTGCTTGACCATCATGAAAATGATGAAAGCCAGAATAATGAAGTTCAGGGCCACAGTAATAAAGTTACCGTAGGCAAAGACAGCGCCAATTTTCTTCGCTTCAGCCAATGGCAGCGCGGCGTCTTGGCCGGCCAGTGCCACGTAGTAGTTGGAAAAGTCCAGACCACCAAAAATCTTGCTGACGATAGGCATGATCAGATCACCAACTGCAGAATCAACAATCTTGCCAAATGCGCCACCAATGATGACACCAACGGCCAGATCCATCACATTGCCGCCGGCGGCGAAGTCTTTAAATTCTTGCAACATTCCCATTTTTTACTCCCTTTAAGAGTTGACAAGCATCCGGAGATTCCGGTGAGAGCTTCAAGCAACCAATAGCTTAAAGTTCTGCGAGTTTAGTTCAGGACTATCAAAGTTACAATTCCTTACGGCTTTTCAATGTTAAAAAACGTGTCGCGAGGAGCGGGTGGGGAACTGCCGTTTTACCTTTGGCTGGAATAATTTTCGCTAATGGCTGTCAAGGGCTTTTTTACGGTCATCGTATAACGTATAATTTAGGGTTGCATCTGAAACGCTTTTTTCCAATCTGGGGTTGTGATGAGTGAAAACCATATAGAAGATAGTTCCCGCCGTACCTGGCTGGTCGCGTCCTGCGTTGCCGGCGGTGTAGGCGGTCTGGCTGCTGCGGTTCCTTTTGTCAGCACATTTGCACCTTCCGAACGAGCCAAAGCGGCTGGTGCGGCAGTTGAGGTGGATATTTCTGCCTTGGCCCCAGGTGAGCTGAAAACCGTGGAATGGCGTGGCAAGCCGGTCTGGATTTTGAAGCGCACGCCAGAAATGATGGCATCGCTCAATAAAACTGAAAATCAGCTGGCTGATCCCAAGTCCGAGCGCAAGCCGGGTGAATTGACGCCTGAATATGCGCGCAATCAGTTCCGTTCACGCGAAGATCACAAGGATGTGCTGGTTGCGGTGGGTATTTGTACTCACCTGGGCTGCTCACCGTCTTCCAAGTTTCAGGCGGGTGCGCAACCTTCGCTGCCTGATGATTGGGCCGGTGGTTTCCTCTGCCCATGCCATGGCTCGACATTTGACCTCGCAGGTCGTGTTTTCAAAGGCAAGCCTGCGCCAGACAACCTCGAAATCCCTCCCTATGTTTATCTGTCCGACACCAAGTTGCTAATTGGTGAAGATAAGAAGGCGTAAGCCCCTGGGCTGGTCGTGATTGATAAAACTGATAATGGAGTCATCGAATGGCTAACGAAAAAGTAATTCCCGCTGATGCGTCTGCGGCAGAAAAACTGCTGGGCTGGGTGGATGCCCGCTTCCCGCTGACATCAACCTACAAAGCGCATCTGTCTGAATACTATGCGCCTAAAAACTTCAACTTCTGGTACTTCTTTGGCTCCCTGGCCATGCTGGTACTGGTGATGCAGATTGTGACCGGCATCTTTTTGGTCATGCATTACAAACCTGACGCGAGCGTCGCATTTGCTTCAGTCGAATACATCATGCGTGATGTGCCTTGGGGCTGGTTGATTCGCTACATGCACTCCACTGGCGCTTCCATGTTTTTCGTGGTGGTCTATCTGCACATGATGCGTGGCCTGATGTATGGTTCATATCGCAAGCCGCGTGAACTGGTGTGGATCTTTGGTGTGGCGATCTTCTTGTGCCTGATGGCCGAAGCCTTCATGGGTTATCTGCTGCCTTGGGGCCAGATGTCCTACTGGGGCGCTCAGGTGATCGTTAATCTGTTCTCCGCCATTCCCGTGATCGGTCCTGATCTGTCAATCTGGATTCGTGGTGACTACGTGGTGGGTGATGCCACGCTGAACCGTTTTTTCTCTTTCCACGTGATTGCTGTCCCGCTGGTCTTGCTGGGTCTGGTGGCTGCACACATTGTGGCCTTGCATGAAGTGGGTTCCAACAACCCGGATGGCGTAGAAATCAAGGCTAAAAAAGATGCCAACGGTATTCCTCTGGATGGCATTCCTTTCCATCCTTACTACACCGTGCACGATATTCTGGGCGTGAGCGTATTTTTGATGGTGTTCTCGGCGATTCTGTTCTTTGCGCCTGAAATGGGCGGCTATTTCCTTGAGTACAACAACTTTGTCCCTGCTGATCCATTCAAGACACCACCACACATTGCGCCAGTCTGGTATTTCACACCTTACTACTCCATTCTGCGTGCCAACGTGTACAACTTCTTCTGGCTGGATGCCAAGTTGTGGGGTGTGATCATGATGGGTGGTGCGGTTGTGATTCTGTTCTTCCTGCCATGGCTTGATCGCTCACCAGTCAAGTCAATCCGTTATCGTCCAACGATCCATAAAGTGATCTATGGTATCTTCATTGTGGCCTTCCTGATCCTGGGTTATCTGGGTATTCAGCCGCCATCACCTGTTGGTAACATCATTTCCCAGATCGGTACAGTGATCTATTTTGGCTTCTTCCTTGGCATGCCAATCTGGAGTACTTGGGGTAAATGCAAGCCGGTTCCTGACCGTGTCACATTTCAACCGCACTGATCAAGAAACGGAAAACTGACATGAAAACGACAATGATGAAAAAACTGATTCATTCGGTAGCCGGTCTTGGCTTGGCGATGGTGACAGGTTTGGCGATGGCCAATTCCGGTGGTTATCCACTTGATACTGCGCCCAATAAGGTAAAAGATCTGGCGGCCTTGCAACATGGTGCCAAACTGTTCGTCAATTACTGCCTGAACTGTCACGGTGCGGCTTCCATGCGTTACAACCGTTTGATGGACATTGGTCTGACGGAAGAGCAGATCAAGGAAAATCTGCTGTTCTCTACTGACAAAGTGGGCGAGACCATGAAAACGGCTTTGGATCCCAAGGATGCCAAGCAGTGGTTTGGTGCGGCACCACCTGATCTGTCCGTGATTGCCCGTGCCAAAGCGTCGGAGCTGGGTTCCGGTCCCGACTGGATCTACACTTATTTGCGCACTTACTATCGGGACGAAACCCGTGCTACTGGCTGGAACAACCTGGTCTTCCCCAATGTGGGTATGCCACATGTGTTGTGGGAACTGCAAGGTCAGCGTGCTGCCAAGTTTGAAGAAGAAAAAGATCCGCATGATGCCAGCAAGACGATCCATAAATTTGCCGGGTTTGAACAACTCACACCTGGAAAATTGAAGCCGGCTGAATATGATGAAGCTGTGGCAGATCTGGTTGGCTATCTGCAATGGATGGGCGAACCCAAGCAGCTCTATCGTAAACAATTGGGTGTTGGCGTACTGTTGTTCTTGTCGATCTTCACCTTGATTGCCTGGCGCCTGAATGCGGCCTACTGGAAAGACATCAAATAAATTCCGGCAATTTCTATAACAAAGTGGGCAGCACTGCCCACTTTGTTTTTTGTACTCAACAATAAAAGGTAACTCACCATGATGGTTCTTTATTCTGGTACCACCTGCCCCTTTTCTCAACGCTGCCGTCTGGTCTTGTTTGAAAAAGGTATGGACTTTGAAATTCGTGATGTTGATCTGTTCAATAAACCTGAAGATATTTCAGTCATGAATCCATATGGTCAGGTTCCCATTCTGGTTGAACGTGATCTGATTCTGTATGAATCCAATATCATCAACGAATACATTGACGAGCGTTTTCCTCATCCTCAGTTGATGCCTGCTGATCCGGTACAACGTGCCCGTGTGCGTCTGTTCTTATTCAATTTTGAAAAAGAGTTATTTGTGCACGTTAGCGCATTGGAAAGCAACGCAGCTAAGCAGGATGTCAAGCTGGTTGAAAAAGCACGCATGGCGATTCGTGATCGTCTGACGCAACTGGCTCCCATTTTTCTGAAAAACAAATGGATGCTGGGTGAAGATTTCTCCATGCTGGATGTGGCAATTGCACCGTTGCTCTGGCGTCTGGATCACTATGGCATTGAGCTGTCTAAAAACGCTGCACCTTTGTTGAAATATGCTGAGCGTATTTTCAGCCGTCCAGCCTATATTGAGGCATTGACGCCTTCAGAAAAGGTGATGCGCCGTTAAGCGCTTTACAGGAACGATCATGCCTGAAACATCGACCAAGCCTTATCTGATCCGTGCCATTTATGAATGGTGCACAGATAATGGCTATACGCCCTACATTGCGGTTGCCGTGAACGCCAATACACGGGTGCCAATGGAGTTTGTTAAAAACAATGAGATTGTGCTTAACATCAGCTTTGAAGCAACCAGCAAACTGAAGATGGGCAATGATCTGATTGAGTTTCACGCACGTTTTGGTGGTGTGTCACGTGAGATTTCAATTCCAATCGATAATGTGGCGGCCATCTATGCACGTGAAAATGGTCAAGGCATGGCATTTCCGATTGCGCCACTCAGTGATGAGGCTGGAGAAGAGCCAAACAGCACTGCTGCGAGCATCCATAAGTTAACCTCTGTGGACAATGCCATAACAGAAAAGAATGACAAATCGGTGACAGATGTTAATCCAGAACCACCCGAACCTGATGGCCCCAAGCCAACCGGCAGACCAAGTCTTAAACGCATCAAATAAGCGTGACAAGAACAAAAAGGTTGGGTTAGAATAGCATTCTTCGCCGGCTTAGCTCATCTGGTAGAGCAGTTGATTTGTAATCATCAGGTGGCGGGTTCAAGTCCTGCAGCCGGCACCAAATTAAAAAGCGACTTTCAGCAATGAAAGTCGCTTTTTTCTTTTCCAAAGTCGATACATTGTCGATATATTGCTTCGGTTTAACGACGTGCTTTATTTGCGGGTCAGGTTAAGCAGCGCAATCAGTTTGATGTTTCTTATTTATTTGCATACTTCTTCCATACGTCTTTTTTAGTTACTTGGTTGGCTGGGCAAGCAAGTCAGGATTTGCTTGCCAGTCCAACTGGCACCAGGGGCAAGATTAATTGGA
Organism: Ampullimonas aquatilis; assembly: GCF_049675895.1. GTDB lineage: Bacteria > Pseudomonadota > Gammaproteobacteria > Burkholderiales > Burkholderiaceae_D > Ampullimonas > Ampullimonas aquatilis. The sequence continues at coordinate 422,527 of NZ_CP183834.1, forward strand.
TTCTCAATCACGGCAGCTTCAATACATAACATCTTGCGATACCCTTCTGCTTGCATATCATTGAAGGCGGCACCTTTATCCGCACCAGGATTCCAAACCACCGTATCGGGAAAGCCGATCGTTGCAATTGATAAATCGTTTCTGACTTCTCGGACCAATAAAGGTTGGGGGCTGCAGTTGTAGATACGATCTACTTCACCTTGGATGCGCAAGACTTCGTTGGCCTGTTCACAGTTTTTAAGACCCAATGCGGAGTCTTGGTAACGACGATGTTGTAAGCCTAATACTTGCACGTCATCAATATCAACCACGGCCAAATAGGTGTGCAAGGCATGGGTAAAGGTGATGACTTGTTGATCCAGGTTGGTGATGGACAAAGCCAGTTCCAGCGTGCTTTCAAAGACACTCACTTGTAATTCAAGTTTGAATGCATGAGACCAGATGGCACGAGTCTGTTCATTGTCTTGTAAACTCAGCGTCGCTACCGCAGTGCCATCGGCAAGGCGGCTGGCAGATTGCAATTGCCAATGGCGGTTGCGTGCAAAGCCATGTTTAGGCAATGGCCCCTGGGCAGCAAACTGCGGAAAGATGACCGGTACACCACCACGAATTGCTACCCCTTCGGCAAAGCCAGAAGTGCTGCTCAAAAAGAGCCGGTTATCTGATTGACCGGCTGGAACCCAGCTTGTCACATGGCCGCCATGCAAATAAATCTCAGCGCGGGCACCATCGGCAGATTCAATCAAAATATAAGGCAATCCACCTTGGCCGGTGGCGAGCGTGAAGGTTGAGTCAGTCATAATCGTTTGTCGTGGAATTTGTCAATCCTTGCCAGGCAGGGCTCAGTGATTGAGCCAAACCCATCAGATCCATGACCCGGCCGATGGTGTGATCAACCATCGCCTCAATGCTTTGTGGACGTTGATAAAAGCCAGGCACCGGCGGGAAAATGATGCCACCCATTTCGGTCACGGCAGTCATATTGCGTAGGTGGGCCAGATTGAAGGGGGTTTCACGAACCATCAAAATCAGGCGACGACGTTCCTTGAGGGTCACATCGGCGGCGCGGCTGATCAGGTTGTCTGACATGCCGTGGGCGATGGAAGCCAGTGTCTTCATTGAGCAGGGCGCCACCACCATGGCATGCGTGGCAAATGAGCCGCTGGCAATGGCTGCACCAATATCTTTCGCCGTGTAATGTATATCAGCCAGTTGCCTGATGTCATCACGCCCCATGTTCGTTTCATGTTTGAGGTTCAATAAACCTGCGCTTGAGATCAGCAAATGGGTTTCAACGGTGGGCAGGCCGCGTAAAGCCTTGAGCAAACGCACGCCATAAATTGCACCCGATGCGCCAGTAATGGCAACAATGATTTTGATTGGGCTGGAAGTTGGGATCATCTAAAGTGGCTGCTTGTGACAAGGCCCACAGTGTAACCTGATGAATTGCTGGCCGAACAGGCGTGTCAGCCAGCATATGCAAAGTGCATCACCGCCTGGCCGATAGTTTGTACCGACCAGGGGTAAAAAATGCTTGCCGAATTGATTAGGCAGCTGTAATCAGTGTTTGCAGTTCACCGGAGGTGAACATTTCGTTCATGATGTCGGAACCGCCAATGAATTCACCCTTGACGTAGAGTTGGGGAATGGTTGGCCAGTTTGAAAAGGACTTGATGCCTTGACGGATTTCATCATTTTCCAGAACATTGACAGTCATCACGTTTTTGGCACCGCTGGCCTTGAGCAATTCGATTGCCTTGCCAGAAAAGCCGCACATTGGAAACTGGGCAGTACCTTTCATGAACAGCACAACGGGGTGTGAAGTCACGAGTTTTTGCAATTCAGCTTGTGTATCCATTTATTTCTCCATTCGAAGTCACTATTTTACCAAGGCCTAGAAAGCTTAGATGTGGCCACCGGTCAGTCTTTCAATACCAGCCAGATCGGCAACCGACCGTACGTGGTGAAAACCCGCAGCATGAAACAGGCCACGTACCTGGGTGGCCTGATCATAGCCATGTTCAACCCATAAGTATCCGCCAGAAAGCAAATGCTGGCGCGCCCCTTCGATAATGGTCGCCAGTGCAGTAAGGCCATTGGCGTGGTCAGTCAGCGCATTTTTTGGTTCATAGGCGACATCACCTTGTCGCAAATGTTGGTCGTCGGCGGCAATATAGGGGGGGTTGGACACAATCAGATCAAAAGCATGGCGAAACTTGTCGGCCAGCAAGCCTTTGTACCAGTCACTTTCTACAAAATGCACGCGCGCGCCGTGACGCAGATTGTTTTCTTTGGCCACAGCCAATGCGTGGCGGCAGTTGTCGGTGGCCACAATCTGCCAGGCGGGGCGCTCGCATGAGAGCGTAATGGCAATTGCCCCGCTGCCAGTGCCCAAATCCAGAATATCGGCTTTATCACCGAGTAACTCCAGGGCCAGATCGACCAGTCCTTCTGTTTCAGGTCGAGGAATCAACACATCGGGGGTGACTTTGAATGGGCGGCCATAAAATTCGCGCTCGCCAAGCAGGTAGGCGATAGGCTCACCCTGAATCCGCCGGGTAGTGAGTACCAGATAGTGGGCGGATTGCGTTTCTGTGAGCTCAGTCAGGCCGTGAGCCAGTAGGGCCTCCTTGCTCATACCCGTCACATAGGAGAGCAGCAGACGCGCTTCTAGCGCGGCTAGACCACTCTGGCGCAGGGCTTCCTGGACGGTGGTGCGGCTCATTCTTCACCCAGTGTGGCAAGCAGCTCGGCTTGATGTTCGGCAACCAGGGCATCGGTCAATTCGTACAGATCACCATCCATGATGTAGTCGAGCTTGTAGAGTGTCAGATTGATGCGATGATCGGTCATGCGGCCTTGTGGGAAATTGTAGGTACGAATCCGCTCCGAGCGGTCGCCCGAGCCGATCAGGTTCTTGCGCGTGGCGGCTTCCTTGGCCTGAATTTCACGGGTTTGTTTGTCTTTGATACGTGCCGCCAATACCTTCATGGCTTGCGCCTTGTTTTTGTGCTGACTGCGGTCGTCCTGGCATTCCACCACAATACCGGTGGGCAAATGGGTGATACGTACGGCCGAATCAGTTTTGTTGATATGCTGACCGCCTGCACCGGAAGCGCGAAAGGTATCAATACGAATTTCGCTCGGGTTGATGTCGATATCTTCGACTTCATCAGCTTCGGGCATCACGGCGACAGTACAGGCCGAGGTATGGATGCGTCCCTGGGTTTCCGTGGCGGGTACCCGCTGTACCCGATGGCCACCTGACTCAAACTTGAGCTTGGAATACGCGCCCTGGCCGATGATGCGCACGATCACTTCCTTGTAGCCACCGAGTTCGGACTCGGAGGCCGAGATCAGCTCAGTTTGCCAGCGATTGCGTTCGGCAAAGCGCAAATACATGCGCAGCAGATCGCCGGCAAAAAGGGCTGATTCATCGCCGCCGGTACCGGCACGAATTTCCAGAAACAGATTGCGCTCATCATTGGGATCTTTGGGTAGCAGCAGTTTTTGCAGTTCCAGCGCCAGCGTTTCCATGCGACTTTTGGCCGCGCGGATTTCGTCTTCGGCAAAGCTTTTCATGTCGGCGTCACTGAGCAGTTCCTGCGCGGTGACGGCATCCTGTTCGACTTGCTTGTAGAGCGCGTAATGATCGACAACGGGCATCAGCTCGGCGTGCTCACGATTGAGCTTGCGATAGTTGTCCATGTCGTTGGTGACTTCTTCGCGGCTCAATAATTGGTTCAGCTCGGCCAGCCGAATGGTGAGCTGTTCGAGCTTGTGTTGGATACTGCTTTTCATTGTGTATTGTCAGAGGAATTGGCGGTGCCAGTCTTGAAGAGGGCTGGCACTAATTTGAGAAGCTGTTCACGTTCTTCACCGGCAGCCGTATTGAGCGCGGTGGAGGGGCCATGCAAAAATTTGTTGGTCAGACTCTGGCTGAGCGCTTCGAGTACGGCCTGCGGATCATCGCCGCGTGCCAGCATGCGTTTGGCGCGCTCCAGTTCGGCCAGTCGCCAGCTTTCACCCTGGTTATGCAATTCGCGAATCACTGGCACCACGGCCCGCGCATCAAGCCAATGCATGAAGTGCTGTACGCGGGTTTCGATGATCGCTTCGGCCTGTGCCACGGCGGCTTCGCGTGCTGCGGAAGCGCTGCGTACCATATTGCCGAGGTCATCAACAGTGTAGAGAAAAATGTCGGGCAGTTTGGCGACTTCAGGCTCAATGTCGCGCGGCACGGCCAGATCCACCATGAAGATGGGTTTGCGTTTGCGCAGTTTGAGCGCGCGCTCCACGGCACCCAGGCCGATAATGGGCAAGGTGCTGGCGGTACAGGACACTACGATGTCAAATTCGTGCAGCCGATCCGGCAACTCGGACAAACTCATGGTACGGCCCATACCGAGTTTATTGATCAGTTTTTCGCCGCGTTCCAGTGTGCGGTTGGCGATGGTGAGTGATTTGGGATGCTGGGCAGAAAAGTGTGTGGCGGCCAGCTCAATCATTTCGCCTGCGCCAATGAAGAGGATTTTCTGCTCGGTCAGGCTTTCAAAAATGCGCTGTGACAATTTGACCGCGGCGGCGGCCATCGACACCGAGTGCGCGCCAATTTCGGTCTGGCTGCGTACTTCCTTGGCAACAGAAAACGTTTTTTGAAAGAGCTGATTCAGGTAGGTGCCGAGTGCGCCTGCATCATTGGCAAAGCGCACCGCTTCCTTCATCTGCCCCAGAATTTGTGGTTCACCCAGGACCATGGAGTCCAGCCCGCTGGCAACGCGAAAGGCGTGGCGTACCGCGTTGGATTGGGGCAATACATAGCTGTGGGATTGCAGGTCGTGATTGGCAATCTGGTGATAGTCGGCGAGCCAGTTGATGGTATGTTTAGCGACGGCTTCAGGGGGGACAGCCGGGCTGGCGCAGTACAGTTCGGTACGGTTGCAGGTCGACAAGATGGCGACTTCGCAGTTGTCGTGCGCGGTCCAGACGTGCTTGAAAGCGGCCAGTGCTTCGTGCATCCGGTCGACGGGGAATGCCACTTTTTCGCGCAAAGCCAGCGGCGCAGAAACGTGGTTGATGCCCAGAGTCAATAAATGCATGGTGTGCAGCCGGAAAGTCCGTAAAAATTGCTAACCCCATATTATACGAGCAGGGCCGTCATTTCGTTGAGAAGTTTGCTGGAAGGCCGCCAACATGCGTGGGTTTGCATCATCAGCATGGGCGACTAAAGCACAGACACCACCACGTTGACTGGCTAAGCAGTGTGATAGCCAATGGACAACGGGATGGCGGTGGCCGATGGTGGTGGCGTTTGTCAGCGCAATCTGCTTGATTAAAAAGTATGCTTCCTGAGCACAGGATGAATACTGCTTGAATTTATACACCCTAGATGTATTTATTTTTAATCAATAAATAAGCACTTGAGCAAGTATATTTATTATTAATGACTGGGAGTATGATGGTTTTTGGCTATCAGGAGGGCTTGGCCAAGGGTAGCGTCAGCGTAAAGGTGGCACCCAGGCCAGGCAAACTGCGGGCACCGATTTGGCCGTGATGTTTTTCCAGCACGGTTTTGACAAATACCAGGCCCAGTCCTGCGCCACTGGCCGGTGAGCTGGGGTTGATGGGTTCGCCATGTGGTGGAATGATGCGGCTGAAACGCTGAAACAGCTTGGGCATGTCGTCCGGTGCAATCCCGCAACCCTGATCGCTGATATCGCATTGGGCCAGTTGTTCCGCCTCTTGTTCGATGGCGCTGACTGTACAGGTAATCCTGCTGGCGGAAGGGCTGTACTTGATAGCGTTGGACAGTAAATTGACCAGCGCGCGGGTGAGCAGGAAGCGATCAGCCATGATCATGACTTCGTCTTCGGGCAGCACCAGTGCAATTTGAATCTGCCGTGCTTGCGCCAGCGCCCAAAGCTCATCGGTCGCATCTGTGAGCAAGTCAGCCAGGTTTTGTTCTTCAAATTGATAGTTGCCTGATTCGGCGCGCGCCAGTTGCACAAAGTCATCTGCCAGATGCAGGGTTTGCCGGGCGTAGGATTCCACCCGGCTAAACAGTTCATCGTGAGTCAGGCCGTTGGCTCGGCCAGCAGCGGCTTCGCGCTGTAATTCGAGCAGCGCCAGAATGGAGGCTTGTGGACTGCGCATATCGTGTGACAAAAAACGCAGCGATTCATCACGTAGCTGCTCGGCATGACGTAGCCGGCTCAAGTCAATCAGACTCACAATCCAGGCGGTTGGCAAATTGATGCGGCTCAGTTGCGTATCGTTGGGGTTGAAAAAAGGCGCGCTCTTGATCAAAAACTCACGGCCATCGTCATTGTGACCTTCCACGCCACCCATGAGGATATCGAGCTGCTGATAATCAGTCAGTGCATGCCAGCTGAATGGCGACGGTTTGGACGAGCTGATCGTGTCGCTGGGGAGTGGTCGCGGTTGCAGGTGCTTGAGCAGGGCAGTCAGACTGTTGCCAATCAGATAGCGTTGTTGCAAGCCCTCAAAATAGTGTCGCGCTGAGGCATTGGCCAGTAATACATGACCGGCGGTGCTGCATACCAGGGTGATGTCGGGCAGATTTTCCAGGCTGTCCGCCACAAAACGGCGCAGATTGCGCACTCGATGCGTCGCGCGTCGCACGGCACTGATGCGATTGTCCAGCGCATCGGCATTGCCCTTGTCCATGGGGGGAAGTGCTTTGCCAGGTAACGTGTCGTGCAGATTATCAGGAACCATGCGTGGCTCGGCATCGAGCTGCAGTAGTTCCTGATCAAGAAATTGAATAGCTGATTCCAGTCGGCGCCAGCTCCAGAGCGGATAGCTTGCGCCAAGTACCAGTAGTGCTGCCAAAGGCGGGATCCAGCGGCCAGCCAGTAGCAAGGCAAAACTGATGAGTAAACTGGATAGTATGAGGATGCCGCATAGCATCAGTAATTGACGTGGTGTGGCTTTCCAGCAGGCCATCAAAAATACCAGCAGCGGCAGTAATGTAAGGAGTACGGTTTGCCAGATTTGTGAGTGGGTAATCTGATTATTGCTGATTAAACCGGCCAGTACATTGGCATGGACTTCCACGCCCGGCATGGGTGAGGCTCGGCTCGACAAGGGAGTTGGAAAGTGATCGGCCAGTCCTTCGGCAGTGGCGCCTATCAAAATCCATTTTCCCGTGATAAAGGTATCGGGCACTTCCCCTTTTAATACTGAGCTGTACGAAACCTGTTTGAATGAACCAGCCGGACCAATGAAGGGGATCAGATAATCCTTTTCTTGTTGCCAGACAGGAGGATTGGTCGTGTCAGGATCTTGCTCAAAATTGAAAATTTGATGATTCGTGTCAGTCTTGCCTTGATAGGGTGAAATGGCATAACGTTGAGTATCGATGGCCTGTGCTTTTTGTAGCAAAGCCAAAGAAAGATGTGACCAGGGCTGCTCACTCGCGCCTTCCTGTAAATAGACTTTGCGGGCGATATTGTCGTTATCCAGTGCCAGGTGAATATGGCCCAAACCCTTATCAAGCGCATGATTCACACTGCTGAGTAATGCCGTCGTGGGTGTAAGGATTTCCGCGCCGCTCGTGTTGGTTTGCGGATTAATCGACATGGCCAGAACCAGTGGTCCTGCCTCGCCGATGGCCTGAGCAAAATTCTGGTCGGCTTCGGGGTGATTCAGCTCGGGTTCCGGAAACAGCATGTCAAAGGCAATCCCGCGCGGATGAGCCTTGTTGAGCTGTTTGAGCAGATCGGCATGCAACTGGCGCGACCACGGCCAGCGACCGATCTGATTGAGCGATTCATTGTCGATCGCCACGATCAGGATGTCTTCACTGCCGTTGCTGTTGTGACCAAGGTTTAAGAGGCTTTGCCGAAATGGCAACAGACGATCGTAAATCAGATTATCCGCACGCCCCAGGCCATTTAAACTGCCCAGCCAAATGGCCAGCATGATTAAAAGAATCGAAAGCGCAAACCATTCACGTAAAAAAATCGAGCGAACTGACGGACGCGTCATGGCCTCAATGGGTCGGACTGGTGATGGTGACCTGGCGAATAGCCGAATAGGTGCCGATTTCTTCGGTGCCATCGGCGCGGCGTAAAACTGGCGCAATTCGCCAGTAGTATTGACCTGCCGACAAGGCGGGTAAGGTCAGCTCAGTTTGATCGGTATATTGATAATATTTGACGGGGCTCGTGAAGCGGCTGTCAAACCCCAGTTGAAAGTGATAGCGTACCGCCGGATGACGCACCGGAAATTGTCCCGTCCAGCTAAATTGACCGTCATTGCTGGCGGTGTTGTCTGCCGGGCTCACCAGATTGATACCGATATGGATCAAACGCCGTGAAAAGGCTTGCACGGCGGGCAGACCTTCCAGTCCATTTTGATCTATGGCGGTCAGTTTTAAGTAATACTCCCCAGTAGGTAATTGAAAATCATCTTGCTTTGGTGCGTATTCATTGGGATTGTTTTTTGTACTGTCTTGAGTATATTGAAGATTTTCGTGGATCACTTGCGTAAAGGCAGCATCTTTGGCAATTTGGGCATGATAGGCGCGTACCGGTTTGTCGGCAGATGCGGTGGCTTGCCAGCCAAAGTGCAAGGCAGGTTCATCCTGGATTTGGTTGTCTGCATCAAGTTGTGGTGGCGGCAATAAGGCAACGGGTGCGCCAACTGGCTGACCCGCCCTGGCCACCGCACCAAATTTTTCCGGGAGTGCCACTTCGCCATTGCCACTTTTATCGCTTAAACCAATTTTGCCTTGCAAGACTTCACCGGTAGACGATTTGCCATCTTCACTCACACCAACCCTAAATAGGGTGCCACGCACGCCGGCTACCGCCACAGGCGATTGCACTTCAAAGCGGCTGACGCCTTTTTGTGGACTGACCTGAGTTTCCAGTTTGCCTTTTTGCACCACAATGCGCGTGTCATTGATAGCGGTGCCTGCATATTGACGCAGTCGTTCCAACTGCACTTCGCTATTGGACGGAATGGCAATATGAGAATGGTCTGACAATTCCAGCGTTAAAAAACTATTGGCAAACGATTTGATCTGGCTGCCTTCATGTAGCTCACTACCCATCTCAAGCGGTTTGCTGTCACTGGTTACCCGGCCAGAAATCGCAATGACTTTGGCAGTCAAAGGCGTACGTTTAAGCAGATCGGCGGGTAACTGCAAGACGGTTCCTGGCTGCAGATGCCGATCCACCTTGATGGGATTGGCTTTTAGCAGCTTGGGCCAGTCGGCCGGGTTTTCAAAATAACTACTGGCGATCTTAATATACGTGTCACCCTGCAGTGTGGTGTAGGGAATCATTGCCAGATAGGCACTGGTTTGTGCCTGAGCAGTGCTTGCTGCCATGAGTGCAAGCAAAATAAAGCGAGGTGCAATAGCCATTTGATTAACGGTGCCGATAGTAAAAGGGTGGGCCATAGAGAGCGCCTGCGAAATCCCTTTTTTCGAGGTATTGCCACCGTTGTGGCAATACTTGCAGACACCTTTTAATTTTCAACTGCAGGTGTGATTTTTTCCAGACGATAACCATAACTATACACGGGTGACAGTCTAAAACCATTTTCAACCCGTAACACCAGCTTGGTACGAACTCGCGAAATATGCGTATCCATGGTTCGCGAGGGAATATCAATATCGCGTCCCCAAACCGCCTCCAGGATATGCGAGCGTGACAAGGGGCGGGCCAGATTGCGAAACAGCAGCAGGGCGAGATCAAATTCTTTTTGCGTCAATGTCACCTTCTGATCATTGAACTGAACTTCCTGCAGACGCGGATCAAACTGATAGTTGCCAAATACTTCAACATCTTTCATCACCGGTGTTGGATAAGCTCTGCGCAACAAGGCTTGCACGCGTGCGACCAGTTCACCGCGACGCAGTGGCTTGATCATGTAGTCGTCGGCACCCGCATTGAGGCCTGAAACAATATCATCTTCAGCCGTACGGCTGGTCATGAACAGTACAGGCATGGTACGCGGCAGATGCTCGCGTACCCAGGCCAGGATTTTGTCACCTGACAGATCGGGCACTTGCAGGTCCAGAATCAGCATGTCAAACGTCTCACGGCGCAATTGCTGTAGTAACACCTTGCCTTCTGAATAAAGATGACAGGTGTGACCGGCTCCAGTTAAAACGTGACTGACCAGTTCAAGCTGGCTAGAATCATCGTCCAGAATGGCTATGCGCATACAAACTCCATGATGGCAACCAAATTTTAATAATTTAATCTAAAAGTTGTTATTGTCAAAGTTAAACTTGCGACATACTCATAATGAATTGTTAAATAAGCTTTGTGTTATCAGTTAACAAAATTTAACTGGGTAGCAACGCAAAATTATCAAAACTTAACGTGCAATTTTATTCTATCAACCTATCGATCGCTATATTCAATTGGAATTTCAATCTATGAGCTGGACTGGTACTTTATTTTTAGGTATCTGGATGAGTACGCTGGCTTGTCTAGGTATTGCCAAACTTCGCAAATTAGGTGGATCGGCCTGGTTGGGAGGATTGCTGGGTGTGGTTGTGCTGCGCTTATTGATTGTTGAGAGTGGTTTATTCAAGGAGGGGGACCCCTTGGCCTGGGGCTTACAGGTAGTTGGTGCTGCGGTACTGTTTGCCACAATGGCTGCCTGGGCTGAATATAAAAAACGACGTTAGAACATCATGAAATGATTGTTGCTATTGCGCAGCAAGTCTGTCAAGCCAGTACTGGCTGAAGCATCGAATCGCTTCAGCCAGATTATCTTTATTTACAAGACGTAACGAGCCAAGTCCTCATTCTTGGATAATTCGCCCAAGGTTTGTTGGACATAGTTTGCATCCACCAACAAGTTTTTGGCTGAGTCGGTGCCGGCCTTGAAAGAAATTTCTTCCAGCAGTTTTTCCATCACGGTATGCAAACGGCGTGCACCAATGTTTTCGGTAGTTTCATTGACTGAGAAAGCGACTTCGGCCAGCTTGCGAATGCCGTCAGCATGAAATATTACCGAAACGCCTTCAGTTGCCAGCAAGGCCTGATACTGCTTGGTAAGGCTCGCATCGGTCTGGGTCAGAATGGACTCAAAGTCGGTGACGGACAGGGAATCCATTTCTACCCGAATCGGGAAACGCCCTTGTAATTCGGGGATGAGATCCGATGGTTTGGCTAGATGAAATGCGCCTGAAGCGATAAACAAAATATGATCGGTCTTGATCATGCCATACTTGGTATTGACGGTCGTGCCTTCCACGAGTGGCAGCAAATCGCGCTGCACACCCGCGCGCGACACATCGGCACCACCATGTTCCTGGCGATTGGCAATCTTGTCGATTTCGTCCAGAAACACAATGCCGTTCTGCTCGACATTGATCACAGCCTGACTCTTGATTTCTTCATCATTGATGAGCTTGGCGGCCTCTTCTTCGGTCACCAGTTTGAGCGCTTCCTTGACCTTGAGTTTGCGTTTTTGTGTCTTGCCGCTGCCAATATTGGAAAACATGCCGCGAATCTGTTCAGTCATTTCTTCCATGCCAGGTGGGCCCATGATTTCCATGTTTTGCAAAGGCAGCGCCACATCCAGTTCAATTTCCTTGTCATCAAGCTGGCCTTCACGCAGACGCTTGCGAAAGGTTTGACGAGTTGGATTGTCCTGCACTTCATTGGCATTAAAGCCAAAATCGCGCACTGGCGGCAAAAGGATATCCAAAATACGATCTTCCGCCACTTCCTCGGCCTTGTCGCGAACCTGTTTGGTGGCATCCTGGCGTGCCTGTTTGACAGCAATTTCGGCCAGATCGCGGATGATGGTGTCGACATCACGACCCACATAGCCCACTTCAGTAAATTTGGTGGCTTCAATCTTGATAAACGGTGCGTTGGCCAACTTGGCCAGACGTCGGGCGATTTCGGTTTTACCAACGCCGGTGGGGCCAATCATCAAAATGTTTTTAGGCGTGATTTCCTGGCGCAATGGCTCTGCCACTTGCTGTCGACGCCAGCGATTGCGTAAGGCCACGGCCACTGCTTTTTTGGCACGATGCTGGCCAACAATGAATTTATCCAGTTCAGAAACAATTTCAATAGGTGTCATAAGTCGATATCTTGATATAGGGCTGCAAAGATTGAAGCGGTTCGTCAGTGTCGAGTCGCCGCTTGCTCAGTCAACATCGAATAATTTGCTGTAGAAAATTATTCCAGTGTTTCAATCACATGTGACTGGTTGGTGTAGATGCAGAGATCGCCAGCAATCGTCAGTGATTTTTTGATGATGTCGGCGGGCGCCAGTTCGGTATTTTCCCAAAGCGCGCGCGCTGCTGATTGCGCGTAAGCACCACCGGAACCAATTGAGCCGATGCCATCTTCTGGTTCCAGGACATCGCCGTTGCCAGTGATGATGAGCGTGCTGTCGCGGTCAGCAACCAGCAGCATGGCCTCAAGGCGTCGCAAAACCCGGTCGGTGCGCCAGTCTTTGGCGAGTTCGACCGCGCTGCGCAGCAGATTGCCCTGATGTTTTTCGAGTTTGGCTTCAAAACGGTCAAATAATGAAAAGGCATCAGCGGTGCCACCCGCAAAACCGGCCAGAATGCGGTCTTGGTAGAGGCGGCGTACTTTGCGCGCCGTACCCTTGATGACGATATTACCCAGCGTGACCTGACCGTCGCCACCCAGTGCAACCTGTTTGCCGCGTCGTACAGAAAGAATAGTGGTGCCGTGATACTGTTCCAAGTCGATCTCCAAGTATAGAGTCGACTAGTTAGGGTTGGTTTTTGAAATTACAAGAGGAAAATTTAGAACTTGCGAGGTTCGATGCGTGCCAGCTCCTGTGCACCGATGACTTTGAAGAGCGCCACAATCAAGGGGCTGACGTCGAGCATTTCGACGGTTTTGCCCATGATGCGCATATTGAAGAGCCAGTTGAGAATCAAACCGGCGGCAGAAAATTCGATACGTTTCAGATTTTTGCACTCAATAATCAAATGCGTTTGCTGCTCCGCATACTGATTCAGTGCATTGAGCTCTTCTTCCGCCTTGCCCTTGATTTCACCCCTGAATTCATAGGCATCGTGGCGCATGGCGGTATTGGCAAATTCTTCATCAGGGCTCAGGATATTGGTATGCACCAGACCCAAGGCTGACTCCCATGAAGGCGGGGACACTTCATAGGTAATGGAGTAATTGACGGCCAGCTCTTCAAATTCGTATTCCTTGTCAAGCAACTGGTAAAACTCCAATAACAGACGCCAGATCATGTCGGATTCATCACGACGTTCCACGGCAATCTGGGTGTTGAGCAGTTCGACAAACTTGTCTTGTCCCGACAGTGTGATTTGATGCTTTGATTTGCGCAGATCCTGCAAAATCATCAATAGCAGGGTGGCACCGTGCGTATCAATGCTCTTGGGGCGACTGAAGTCCAGGCGCAAGCTATTGGATGCCCCGGCCAGTTTGCGGATTTGATCAATCTGTTTGGCAATCCCAGCGTCCATCTTGAAGGGGAAAGCCACATAGCCTTCCTTGTTCAGGTCGCGAGAGGGTTTTTCTTTGCCAAAATCGTTATCCCAGGAAGGCGCTGATTTTTCAAAGCGATCGACATAATCGAGTGACAGGCTTTCAAAGGCTTCCTGCTTACCTAAGATCTGGTATAGCTCAAAGAGCATCTGCCAGCCATGCTGTTCACCTTCGCCCAGTGTGTTTTGCTTGATGGCATCTTCCAGCGACATGGAGGCCGCCTTGATTTGCCCATTGGCAAACAGAATGGCAGCCTCTTCTATGACGGGATTATTTTGTGATACCGCCAGCTCAATCGCATTGATGTTGGTCGAATTGCCCAGCAAAAAATCGGTATCCATGCTGAAGTCTTCGAGCGGACTGCCAGTCATTGCCATGGTGGTGACAAATTCACTGATTGGTGCCACGGTATTGAGGTTGGCGGCAGCCTTTTTTTTGCGCTGCGAATCAAAAATGGTCGGAATCTCTTCGAGCGCTTGGCGCATGGCCGGTGATTTGGCGGCTGAAGATGGGCTGCTATGGGTATGGGCAGAAACCTTGGGCGTGCTGGCATTCAAGGAGTGCACAGGACGGCGCTCGCCACTGATACGGATGGCATTGGTTTCCTGTGACATTTGCGATTCGATCGCGTCAATCTTTTCGCGCGTTGCCTTGGCAATCCGTTGAATCTCTTCTGGCAGTGGTTGCGTTGGACGCGGCGTGCGTGGTGTTTTACCCGAATCCGAACTGCGGCGCGCAGGCGTAGACCCCTTCTGTGCCGCAGGGGCTTCAGAAGGCTTGGTACTACGCTTGAATATGGAAAATAGCGCCACGGTTTCGTTTTTATTAGTCTGTTGAATGGATTATTAAGCTGATTGCTAAGTTCTATATCGGCAGTATTCCTGCAGACAGTAGCCCCTTTTATTCTTCTAACAGATTATTACGCCACCCTTGGGGCGTCGAGAGGACATTTTGCACATATGCAAAGATACAACTGCAATTTTGTGTGCATTTGTAATAAAGGTTGGCGTATTTGCTAGCGTTCAGTACATCGCCATACCAATCACGATTGGTATGGCGTGGGTCATGCGGTGTTTAAAACGGGTTTAAAAAACAACCCGCACTCCAACCTTGACGCTGCGTTCGCCATAAGGAGAAATATCTCTCAGGATTGAGCTGGCACTGCGGATGTCTGCATTCGTCAGGTTGTACAACTTGGCAAATAACAACCAGTCAGTCTGGCCAATGGGCAGTCGGTAACTGATATCGGCGTTGACTTGTGTATAGCCCATGGTGGGGAAATCACCAGTGGGGATACGGTTTTGCGCATACGCGTGGGTCACTTGCAAGCCACCGTTCCAGGCACCCTGACTATAAGCCAGGCCCGTCATGAGACGGGCGGGTGCAATCCGTGGAATGGGCTCACCATTGTCCTGGTTGGTAGCGCGTGTGATGTCGCCACGCAGCAATAATTCCAGTTTGCCTGGGCCTTGTTGCCAGACCTGAAAACGACCTTCTGCTTCGATACCTTTGAAAACCGCCCGAACTTGCCGGTAGATTTGTTCGGGCAGTGCGTCGGTGGCACCAGAGTTGAGCAACCCATCACCATCACGGGTATTGGTGGTATCAAACAAACCGACAAAATTATTAAAGCGGGTATAGAACACCCCTACACTGCCGGAGTGTGCGCCTTGCTTGATGCGCCAGGCCAGGTCGAGCGAATTGGACTGTTCCATCTGCATATTGGTATCACCCAATTCATAACGTCCGGTTGCTGCGTGCGGACCATTGGCAAACAGCTCATAAAAGGTGGGCGCGCGGTCAGTATGTGACAGGTTGGCGGCCAATGCATAGCCGGGTGCATATTGATAAATCGTACCCAGCGCAAAGCTGGTGGGTGTAAAGTGCTTGGTCTGGGCTGGATCAAATCGCAGTGTGCCAGTGTTGGGGTCAGTTGGGCCGCCACCATCCGAGCGTACTTTGTTATGTTCTATGCGCGCACCCAGGTTGAAGCGCCAGTTACCGTGGACCAGTTCTTCAAAGGCAAACAGGGCCATGGCGTCAGTTTTGGTTTGCGGTACAAAGGCTTCGTCACCCAAGGCCGAAAATTTAATTTGTGACACCTGCAAGCCAAATGCGCCCTTAACTTGGCCAAAGCGGGTGGTAATGGCTTGATGAGTTGCTTCAACGCGGGCTTCAAAACCTTTATTTTTAAAGGTGGTGCCAATGTCGCCAGTCGGTACGTCAAACTCTTTATGCTCGTAGTCATTTGCATTGAAATTGAATTTGACGCTCTGGACAAAGCCTTCCATCTGACGATTTTCACCCGCCATATCAAAACGGTCGGAGCGCATGCGGATATTCACATCAGGTTCAGCTACAGTGCCGTAGGTGCTGTTGTAGCCCGAATAAGAGGCGCCCACATAACCAGTATTCCAGGTACGTGAGATGCCGACGGCACCGCCATCAGTGTTAGCCGCGCTATTGGGCAGACGGTCACGTGCTTGTTCCAGCGTGGGATCGTCGAGTTGCCGTTGTCGAGCTGAATGTGCAAAACCAGGAATTTTCAGGTCGGATGTTTGGCGTTTGGTCACATCAGCATGCAGAGCCCATTGGCCATCGCCGGTTTCAATCACGGCGGCACCGGCGCGCTCTGTTTCGGCACCGCCATAGCGAGCCTCCACTGAGCCGGTTTGCCCATCAATGGCTTGTTTGGGAATACGATTGTCGATGGTATTGACCACACCGCCCACTGCATTGCCGCCATACATCAGCGCGGCGGCGCCACGGACTACTTCAATTTTTTCAGTCAGCAAGGGTTCAAGCGGGGCAGCATGATCAAACGATAAGGACGAGGCGTCAACCAGGCCAGCTCCGTTTTGCATGAGTCGAATCCGGTCGCCATCCAGGCCACGAATGATCGGGCGGCTGGCATTGGGGCCAAAGTAGGTTGATGACACGCCCGCTTCGCCATTCAGTGTTTCGCCGAGCGAGCTTTCTTGTTTGATGGTGAGATTTCTACCGGAAAGTGACGTGACCGGGCTGGTCAGATCAAAAAGTGTATTGCCCAAGGGGTTGGCGGTGACCGAAATTTCGGACAGCGTTTTTTCGGCAGGCGTACTTTGCGCATTGGCCGAACCGTAGGCTAAACCAAGCGCGCTGCTGAGGAGTGATAAACGCAGTACAAAATGGGCTTGATGGTGAATCTTTTTTGTCGCAGGACGAGATGACATGTAGGGTTTCCTGAAAATTCAAATTTAAAACAAACCCGACATCCAGATTTTGTGGTGCATGGCGCACGGAGTGTGGCGTGACGGCGCGCAGCATGAAGCAGACCGTGGGACCACTACAAAAAGCAGGATGCCTGGCACAAACCAGTATGGTTGGCGAGTTTTTCAGGAAAGGAGAGGTGGGGCGCGGCCATCGTACAGGCGCATCAGCCGAGCGCCGAGCAGGCTGTGTTCGGGCGCTTTGAGAAGTTGGCTGGCAACTTGATGTGGCAACACGATGATCGGCAGGCTGCTGGCCAGATCGGCCAAGGTGGCGGCATCGAGCAACTGACAATGATGTCCTACGGAACTGTCCGGTAATAGCGGATCATCGTCGGCAGCCATTCCGGCATTGATATCAGTTTGTGTCAGAGATGGGTTGGCGGCATGATTGAAAGCGCTGCTATATCCCAGTGTGAGCGGGTTGTGCACAATGGCATGGCGCAAGCCAATAAGCTGGCTACCGATCAAACAACACAGCAGTGTGATGGCCAGAAATTGGGCGAGGCGTTGCTTTTTGCTGTACTGATTTTTACTTGGCCGAGCCATTGCCGGCCGCTTGAAAAGCGAACCAAGCATTTTGGTGGTGGCATGTTGAAAGTAAAACAGCGACATAGGTAATGTAATCAGTGACAGTGAGGTTTTCAGACTGAAAACACAGGCAGATTTTACCGTAAAAAGATGACAGTTTTCTTAAATATTTTTATTAAAAATGAGGTTTCCAAGGGGGTATATGCTATTTATGGCTTATATAGTGCATTAATAAATGATTAAAAAAATTACTCCAGTGCAGTATATTTACTGCTTAGATTTGTTGATGTCTTGTGTTACGGGTGCGGGATGGGTGGCCGCCTTGCTGGCCGATTGGGCTTGGCCGAGCAGGGCGGCGCAGTTGACATCTTGTCCTGAACCCGTTTCCACCAGAGGAATGAGTGCTGCGAGCGGGTTGATCAGGCTTAAACCGAGACTGGCTGCACCGCGTAAAAACAGCGGTGTTTTGACCAGGGCATACTCTGGTGCGGCAAAGCTGCCATAGACCCGCAAGGGCGTGCGCGCCACAAACAGGCTGAATTGTTTGGGCTGTGGATTGATGCGCAGATTGAAGGTTTCATTTTTGAAATTGATTTCGCCACGACCATTAATGCGTGTGATATCTGTATCAAATACCAATGAGTCAGTCATGGCATGACCCTCCTTCACCGCAAAGGCGGCCACAGCGCAACGCAGTGGCACATTGTTGTCACCACCCACCAGGTATTTGACGATGCCGCTGCCGTCCAGATCCACGGCTTCCAGCAAGAGGCCCGACATCTCGCCACCAGTCATGGCAAAGCTGGCTTCACCATTGGCATTGCCAAGCATATTGGCGATGGAATTACCTTGTGTTTTTAAATCGATCACGCCGCCTAGCAGGCCTTTGCTGGTATCCATGCGTGGAATGGTTGGAAACAACTCGCGCAGTCGTACCCGATTGAGCGTGACCTTGGCCGTCGTTTGAAACGGGCTTTTCTGGGCATTCATCCGAATCGTCGCGATGAGCTGACCACCGGCAAAATCAAAATTGAGTGGCGTCAGTTCCAATACGCCATCGTTCAGATTGAGATGTGTGCTAAAGCTGTCCAAAGGTACCGCATCAGGGCGATGGATCTGTTTGGCAAACAAGGTCACGTCGGCATCCATGGCATTGAGCTTGTCCAACTTGAAAGGGCTGGCTGGCAACACACGCTGCGAACTGGCGCTAATGTCCTGGGTGGTGACTGGCTCGTCGGCCTTTTCCGATGCGGGTTCGTCGGCCGCCTGTTTAAAACTGCGCGGCGGGCGGCGTTGCGCTGGTGATAAACCAATCAGCGGGCCAAGGTCGGCAAGGTCAAGCAGGTCACTTTGCAGTTTGGCTTTTAAGTGTGGGCGTGGTGCGACGTCGGTATACAGCGCATTACCCTTGATATCACTTTGCCCAATCTTGCCCGCAAAATCCTGGTACTCATATTGAGTGTCATTGCGCACAAAACGGCCTTTGAATGCATAAGCCGGTGTGTTGGGCAGCACGACCGGAACGAGTGGATAGAGCCGTGCCAGATCGGGGCCGGCAATGGCCAGTTGGGCATCAATTTGTGCCAAAGACAAAATGTCGGTGAACTGGCCATCCAGTTGCAGATGCGTGACACCCAGTTGGACATCGGCACGCAAGGGAAATGACTGGCGGGTGTCCTGCAGATTGAGCACCGGTCCGGCATCCAGGCTGCCGCCAATGGCGACCTTATTTTGCTGGCCAGACAATTCAATATGCGTGGGCATTTTGGTGTCATCGGTGGTGCTGACTTTGGCAGTGGCGTCGGTCAGCGCGATGGCATCCACATAATGAATGGTGGTCTGATGCAATTGCAATTGGCCAATTTGGGGTGCCTTGCCCGGATCAGTCGGCGCCATTTGCAAGATCCAGTTGCGCTGATCTTGTGCGTTGCGTTCCAGCGCAATATCGGCCTCATTCAATTCCAGCACCGGCATGATTACCTGGCCACGCAATAAGGGCCAGAGGCGAATATCCACCGCAATTTGTTTGGCCTTCAGTAAATGATCGGCACTACCCCATGAGGCATTGCCAAAGGTAATGTTTTCCATTTCAATCGAAGCGGTTTTACCCAGATGGACAGAGAGATCGCCGGCAATCACCAGCTCGCGACCTGTGCGTGATTTGACCAGTTCGCTCACCGGTTTACGCAGCCAGTTCCAGTCGAAAAGCAGGGTAAATAAAACCAGCAATACCACCATGGCAAGCAGAAAGCTCGAAATGTTTGAGAGCCAGTTGGGGCGATGTGACGTTGTATCGGACATATTACTCAGAATGATCGCTGAATCAATGGTTCAGTGATGTAGGACAGCATAACCAGCGATAGTCACAGTCAAACGTGATAAAACGTCCTACCAGGAGTGCTGGCTTGCAATCGGTAAGGATACTCTGACTTCAAGTCCACCGCCAGCACCGTCGGCGCGTGGCAATAACTGCAACTGCCCCTGATGCAGTTCAACAATCCGTTTCACAATCGCCAAACCCAGGCCAGCCCCGGGTTTGCCCTGGCGGGCATCATCGGCACGGGTAAAGGGTTGCAGCAGGCGTTCTGCGTCTGTGAAGGCAATGCCTGGTCCGCCATCCAGAATCGAGAGTTGCCAATGATCATCTTGTAATTTGCTGCGCAGCGCCAGATTGGTTTCACCATACTTGACCGCGTTGTCCATCAGATTGACGAGCAAGCGCTGAAAAGCCCTAGGACGTACGAAGAGCGGTGGTGTGATAGCCAGATGAACACTAAATGGTGTGTCCTGTCGCGAATAGGCCTGAGCGGTTTGCTGGATCAGCGCATTGATGTCTACTTTCTGTGCGACCTCATCGCTGCCGACGCGGGCAAAATCTAAAAATTGATCAAGCAGGCTGTCAATGTCTTCTACATATCTCACCATCTGCAGCATCAATTCAGGTTCCAGGCGTCGTTCCGATAAATCGAGCGCCAGGCGCAGTTTGGTCAGTGGCGTACGCAGATCATGCGACACGCCGGCCAGCATGATGGTGCGCTCACTATCCATTTGCGCTAGATTGAGCGCCAGTCGGTTAAAACTGGCTGATACTGTGGCAATCTCGTCCGGGGCGTGTTCATCCAAAGTCGGTGGCTGCTCGCCTTTGCCCAACAATTCGGCCGCATGAACCAGCCGCGCCATAGGCCGGTTGATACGGCGTGAAATGAAAATCGCACCCAAGAGCGCCAGCACGGTCGAGGCCAGTGAAATTTGCACCAGAACCCAGGGTGCAACCGGATCAAACTGACGTGAACTGAGTCGTAACCAAAATGGCCGATCTGCCAGAATCAGGCCAATCCAGAGGCTGTGAGTGGCTTCACTCCAGCGCGTCATTTCGACGTGATTGCCTAACTCCTGATCCAGTTTTCGTACAAACATGCGTACGGCAAAACTGTTTGGTTCATCAAACTGGATAAATTGCGGATTGTCCAGGGACAGTGAACTGGCGGGCAAAATTTGAATATCCTGCTTGCTGTTCATTTCTTGAATAAATGCACTTAGTGCGGCCTCAGGCATTTGTTTGGCGGCTGCTTGCATGGCGGTGACCTGATGTGCTGTCAGTGCGGCCAACATGGTGACACGGGGTTTTTGAATGGCAATGTAAAAAATCAATCCCGAGCTGATCTGGCCGAGCAAAATCAGCACAATGATGAGCAACAGATTTTGCCGAAACAGCGAGGTGGGAAAAAGTCGCATCAACAGTAAATGGTTAAGGAATTGGAAGGAGAAAAATTAATCGGACTGTTCAACCGGATTATGGCCATCCATCACAAACACATAGCCGACACCCCAGACCGTCTTGATATGTTTGGGTTCGGCAGGATGATCTTCAATCAATTTGCGTAGCCGCATCACCTGCACATCAATACTGCGATCCAGCGCATCATGGTCACGGCCATGCGCCAGCTCGATCAGCCGCTCTCGCCCCAATGGTCGTCCGGCATTGCAGACCATGGCTTTCAACAGATTGAATTCCCCACTGCTCAGGGGGACGTTCTGTCCGGCTTTGTCGAGGGTGCGCAACGTCAGGTTGAGTTTGAAGGCGCCAAAGTGAATCCACTCTTCACGGGTTTTGCTACCACCATGCAGGGTGATGTTTTGACGTCGCAATAACGCTTGAATACGTGCCACCAGTTCACGCGGTGTAAATGGTTTGGCCAGATAATCGTCAGCGCCCATTTCCAGACCGATGATGCGCTCCACCGGATCACCCTTGGCGGTGAGCATGATGATGGGAATGGTTTCACCAGCCGCCCGCAAGCGTCGGCAGATTGACAGACCGTCTTCTCCAGGCATCATCAAGTCCAGAATCAGCACATCAAAATGTTCCCGCGTCAGCAGGCGATCCAGTTGCGGCGCATCGGCAATGGTGCGCACCTGCATGCCCTGTTCAGTCAAATAACGTTGCAGCAGCGTGCGTAAATCAGCTTCGTCATCGAGTACCAGCACAGCAATTGGCTTGTCAGTCGTATTCATGGCGGGTTATCTGGTTGTCTGACGTCGGTTGAGTATGGGATGAATATGAATTGAGCGTCATCATAGCCTTGTTTGTTGGCAAGTGATTTCAAACTATGTCATGCATATTGGCTTTGACATGGTTTGAAACAAATTGGCTGGCGAGTGACATGGTTTAACCATATCTGCTGCGTAAAGTGCTGCCCATGCCAGAGCGATTGATGAAATCGCCGCAGTCACAACGTGAATGTATTCACAAATTGTTGTGGCACTGGCAAGGCGTCATCACCCAATCTGCAACGAACCTATCACCAACTTGAAAAGGCGTATCCAATGAATTTTTCCAAACATAAAACACTGCTCACGGGTTTAACTCTGCTGACCATGTCTGCCATGTTGGTCAGTGCACCTGCTCACGCATTTCGTGGTCGTCTGGCTGGGCAAAATGCCGAGGGCGGTGGTTTTGCCGGACGGATCGCTGGTGGTCAAGGTTCCAACGGTGGTCGCTTTGTGCGCGGTCACGAAGCCACCACCGATGGTCAGGGCAATGGCCAGTTTGCGTCTGGCGGCGCTTATCAAGGAGCGAATGGTGGCAGCGGCGGCCGCGCCGGATTGACCACCCATTCAGCCGATGGCAGCGTCAACCACCAAAGTGGCATGCAGGCCAGTGGTGCCAATGGCAGCGTGCAAAGCCAGGGTGGTTTGACCAGGTCGGCTGATGGCACCGTCAATCAATCGCGCACCACCACGGCCACTGGCGTGAACGGCACAACCTATAACGGCAATACCAGCTATAGCAAGGACAGCGGCGTTGTTCATAGTGGTGGCTGTACCGATGCCAGTGGTGCGGCGGTTACCTGCAAATAAGTACTGGGTCTGGGTGATGGTTTGTGCCAGGCGAACTTTGAATATTGAATGGATCCTGAAGCGAGAACATCGTGGAACACAGCATACTCAACCATCCTTTGCCGTATTTTTTCCCTTTTCTGGTGCTGCTGGCCTTGTTGGAAGGGTTTTACCTCTTTCAGCGCAAGGGCACTTACGACTGGCGTGAAAGCCTGGCCTCAATGGGCGTGGCATTGGGGCAGCAATTGATCGGACTGGCAACGCGTGGTGTCGTGGCGGGTGGTTTTATCTGGCTTTGGCAATATCGTCTGTGGACCATCCCACTCAATCAGGCTTGGGGTTGGGGGCTGCTGTTTTTAGGTGTTGAGTTCTGCTATTACTGGGAACACCGTTTGAGCCATACCGTCAACTGGTTTTGGGCATCACATTCAGTCCATCATTCACCCAATCATTACAACCTGTCGATGGCTTATCGACTGGGGTGGACCGCCGGTATTTCGGGTGCGTCGATATTTTTTGTGCCACTGGTGTTGCTCGGACTACATCCGCTGGCCATCTTCAGTATGCTGGCGGTCAATCTGCTCTATCAATTCTGGCTGCATACCGAGTTGATTCCCAAACTGGGGCCACTGGAATGGGTGCTCAATACGCCATCGCATCATCGGGTACATCATGCTTGCGATATCCAATATCTGGATCGTAACTACGGCGGTATCCTGATCATCTTTGATCGACTGTTCGACAGCTATGTCGAGGAAACAACGCCCTGTACTTATGGATTGGTTTATCCGCGTCATCATGTCAATCCCGTCAAGGTGGCCGTTGCAGGCTGGACCGAACTCTATCAGCAGATACACCTGCAAAAAGGCGTATGGCGCAAGCTACGCTTATTGTTTGCTGCACCTGGCTGGGGCGTACCCAGTAAGCTGGACAACCCGGCACATCACTTTGATTTTGATGGTTTCATTCATTCCCTGCAGCGGTATCGTCATGAATGAAAAATGATTATAAATAATCAATAGTTTAATATTTAAAAAATGAAAGGATTCACCGTGAAAGCCATTTTTTTATTTATCGCCTTGCTGGTTTGCGTCACCCTTGCTTATGCCGATACGCAATCTGAACGCAGTAGTGAATTCATTCAGAAAGCGCAAGCCGAAATGATCAAGCGTTTTACTAAAGCCGATGCCAATGGGGACGGCATGCTCACCAAAGATGAAGCCAATGGCAATATGCCCAAGGTGTATAAAAACTTTGACGTAATTGATACCGAGAAGAAGGGCTATGTCACCATTGAGCAGATTAAAAGTTATGCCGTGCAGCAGCTTGCTGTGCGACGTGGTGAAGGGTCATGATTGCTTGTTTATTTTATTTACGGTTGGGCTGAGAGCGCACCAGGCATGATTTTCGACCGATGACAGTAAGAAGCAGATCACTAGGTCAGTTTGGCGGCTTCGGCCAAAATCCAATCTCGTACGGTACCGGCATGAGGGCTGATGAATTGATTGCGGCTTAACAGCCAAAAAGCATATTGATTGGTCGTGGGGGCAAGCTGGCTGGCAATGACCAACTTGCCTTGGTTAATGAGTGGGCGAATGAGTTCAAGTCGACCCAAGGCCACACCGTGGCCAGCCAGCGCCGCCTGGATGACCTGATCATATTGATTAAAACGCAAAATTCCTGTGGGTTTGACCTTGCTCATCCCTGCCGTGGCCAGCCATGGCGACCAATGCAGCCAGGTGCGGCCTGGGTCGTCATATTCCAGTAAAACCTGTTTGCTGAGTTGATCACGTTTTTCAATGGCACTTACCATGAGGGACGGATGTGCCACTGGTGCGAGTGTTTCACCAAATAAATGAATTGCCCCTTTGGGTGCAGCACTGGCTTTGCAATAACGGATGGCCAGGTCGATATTTTCGCGTTCGATATTGATTAAGCGGTTGCTCGTGGCAACTCGCACATCCACCCTGGGATAGGCCAATTGAAAATTGCCCAGCCAGGGCAAAATCCAGAGTGCAGTGACGCCAATGCTGGCTGTGATGGTGACGGCCTGCTGTGTTTTACTGGTATCCAATGAAGTGACTAGTTCAGTCAGCTGTTCCATGAAGATGTCGGCGCCGGCAAACAGACGCTTGCCTTCATTCGTCAATTCAATACTGCGATGGCCTCGCACAAAGAGCGCATAACCCAGCACTTCTTCCAGGGTACGAATTTGACGGCTCACTGCTGATTGCGTCAGACATAGTTCTTCGGCCGCAAGCGTGATACTCATCTGCCGACCTGCAGCAACAAAGCTGCGCAGCAAATCCAATGGCGGTAGATCAAGGAGGCGTGATGACATGCTTTTTTGATATGTGAGATAAATTTAAATAAGTCATTGAATATCAGTATGTCTGAAGATAATAGATTTATCAATCGACTTGATTTTGTATTTCACATGCGAAAATGGAATGTGAATGTGCGTTTTTATTGATTGAGTAACAGTCAAACATCCGCTTCAATGTGGTTAACGAGCTGGTGATGGCATTGTGAAAATGCCATGGCAAGACGGATCACTGCTCGTATCGTCATTATTGAATGGAGGTCTTATGTCATCGACAACAACTGATTCAGCGCTACATCATCAACCGCCCAGAATTCGTCAGGCATGGCCAATCATGCCGAAGACCCATATCAGACGGGTTGGTTCTACAACGGCTGAACCTGCTTTTGTCAAAGCTCAACTGGATTATTTGCTGCCCATGAATGAACGACCATTCAACTTCATGTATCAACCACCCAATCAGGGTGCGTGGCATAACTGTGCATATGAGTCGCGCCAGGTGATGATTGGCGATGCTCGCACCAACGCCAGCAACTTATCGATTGATCGAGAAGGCTTTGAGCTTTGGCATGCCAAAACAGCGGTACGGGATTTTTATGATCAGGATGAAGTCGTCAATATTTATTACCCGGAAATTGCCGAGATTGCCCGCTATATCACAGGAGCCAGCCGTGCCTATGTGTTTGATCATCTGGTCCGTAAACGCGAAGCAGGGCGCCCTCCCATGAATTTTGGCCGCCGACTGGATGGCCAAAATCCCGGAACGGCGGGGCGAGTGCATAACGATTATTCGGCCAAGTCGGGTCAGGAGCGACTGGGCATGGTGCTGCAATCAGCCGAGCAGGTGACGGAGGTCAAACGTTTCAGTATCATCAATCTGTGGCGCGCCATCAAGCATCCGGTGCTCGATACGCCGCTGGCCGTGTGTGATGCACGTAGTGTTGCCCAGGCCAATCTGGTGGCCAGTGACATCATTTATCCTTCACGTCGTGGTGAAATTTATCTGGCCAACTATCATCCCAATCATCAATGGTCTTATTTTTCAGCCATGACTCGCGATGAGATTCTGGTTTTCAAACAATTTGATTCAAGAGAAAACGGGGTTGCCCGTTTTACGCCCCATGCCGCATTTGACCATCCCGATATGCCGATTGATGCGCCGCTGCGGGAAAGCATTGAAATTCGCTGTTTACTGGTGCATGAATAGGCCGGTCAATTGAGTACCGTTTATTGCATACTGCATTCACTCAAAAAGCTGACAAGGAATTCATTTTGAAAACTGAATCCATACAAAACGATCACCCCATGGCCGAGCTGGATTTCTGGTTTGATTTTGCCAGCAACTATAGTTATCTCAGTGTGATGCGCATCACCACATTGGCGGCACAAGCCAGAGTCAAGGTACGCTGGCGGCCGTTTTTGCTTGGCCCGATCTTCCAGGCACAAGGTTGGGATAACTCTCCCTTTGTTTTGCAAAAGGCCAAGGGTTTATATGTGCAGCAGGATATGGTGCGGCAGTGTCATCAATATGGTCTGCCCTGGCAAACGCCATCGGTCTTTCCGCGTCTGTCGGTGCTGCCTGCACGAATCGCTTTGCTCGCCGCTGACTTGCCTTGGATGAGTGACTTCTGCCAACAGGTCATGCTGTACAACTTTGGCCTGGATCGTGATATGGCCGATCCACTGACGATGCGAGAAATCCTGCAGCAGCTTGGGCAAGATGATGTCGGGATTCTGGCACAGGCACAGAGTGCCTCAATAAAACAGGCTTTGTGTGTGCAGACTGATCGTGCCATGGCGCTTAATATCTTTGGTGCGCCGACCATGATGGTGGGCGATGCCATGTTCTGGGGCAATGATCGGCTGGAAGATGCCTTGGCTTTTGCCAGGGAAGGCCAGCAGGTGAAAAAACGGATTAACCATATTTAAAAATTCAATATCTGGTAAGGAATTAAAATGTCCACTCTTCGTCTGGCTTATGACAGGTTGTGCCCTGAGCTCACGCAAACGCTGCGCAGCATGGTCACGCAACTGGAACAGAGCAGTCTTGGCGTACCGCTGATTGAGCTGATTTATCAGCGCGTCTCGCAAATCAATGGCTGCGCTTTTTGCCTGGATAAACATAGCCGTGTTTTACGTAGCCATGGGGAAACCAATCAACGGTTGGATACCCTGGCTGCATGGCGCGATAGTCGGCATTTTGAAGCACGTGAAAAAGCAGCGTTGGCCTGGGCGGAAGCCATCACTCACGTTGCAGTGAGTCATCCTGCCGATGCGATTTATTTGCCATTAAAAGAGCACTTCACCGAAGTTGCAATCACTGAGCTGACCTTTGCCATTGTGACCATGAATGCGCTTAATCGTCTGGTGATCAGTTTGGGGCGCTAGAGGCCGAAAAGTCTGAATTTATGGGAGTATCAATCCATTTTATGCCATCAAGTGCATAAAATGGATTTCTCTAAAAATACCATATGAGAGTATTTAGAGTTTATCAATCCACGGGGTGGGTGTAGGTACCGCACAGACCGGTTCTACATCAATCGTATTGAAGTCGGCCGGACCCACAATTTCCAGGTATTCCATATCCGGTGAATAATCAAACAGATAGTGGCGCACGCCGGGCCGTTGATGTACACAGTCACCTGCACTGACCAGTGTTTCCTGATCTTCATACATGAACTTGGCCCAGCCGCGCAGCATGATCACAATATGAAACTCTGCCTCGTGACGGTGCCAGCCAGTGCCGCGCTCTGGTGCGTTATGCGCAACGACGAGTTGTGCGAGCACTTTGCCATTGGTGGCATCGGCGATACCCAGATCGCGATAAAGAAAAAAGTCGCGCAGGCCGTCACCGCGAAAGCGGTTGTCAGTTGGTTTGACGTGTGAGAACTTGGGTTGCGTACGGTCCAGCATGAGAAACTCCTTCACTGAGCGAGAGATAGGACTCATCGTTCAGCATAAACCGTACCTTGCCACATGCCGCATTTTTGAGCATTAAGCAGTACTATGCATTTTCTTGTGCTGATTGATAAAGGTCATGCATATTTGAATTTTCAAGATTGTCACCAAATTATTTTGAATGATTTCATTGAGTCACCATGTGTCAAAAAATTGTTCCCGTCTTGTTTAATTTTGCCGTTTTTTCAATCTCACAATTTCCCAAGAACCTTGTCCAGCAAGGCTTTCACGTCAGTTGGTGTGGGTTGCGGTGAACTGCTTGGCATTGCGATGCGCAGTTCCACCATCCATTTGCCTTTGTAGCCAGCGCAACTGAATTCATTCAACGTGCCATCGGGTTTACCGCGCAGATTGGTGGCATTGCTGACCACCGTATGGCAAATGCTGTTGCCGATGATCATTTTTTTCTGGCTCACCACGCGATTGTCGGTATCGTTGGCCTGATCATATTGGCTTTTCAACTCTTTTTCGGTGATGTCGCGTGGCCCGCTGATGAGAATCAACTCAAAACGCTCGCGGCCTTCCTTGCCTTGCGCGACATCGCAGCCTTGCATCACTGCGTCAAACCCTAAATCGGTATCGGCCTTGGGCAGTTTTTGCGGAGGATTGTGATTGAGCTTGTCCGTGAGTTTAAAGTTGGTCGCGGCCAAATCATCGGCCGTGACCAAGCTGCAAACATTCAGATCAGCCGCATGAAGACTGGGTATCAAGCCCAACAGGGCAATCGTTGCCAGAAATTGGCTGCGGTTGATCGAACGTAGTGATGGCATGATCTGTTCCTTGTCCAGAAATCGTTGAGCCAAAGATTACTGCAAAAACGTTTCAAGACAAAGAATTAAAAAATGATTTGAACCGCCAAGACGCCAAGGACGCGCAAGAGAAAACGAAATCTTTTTCACCACAAAGACACGAAGAAACACAAAGCACACCAAGAAAACCATGAGACTAAAACCGGCGCTCACTACGCAGTCCGGGGATAGCGCATTATTCTATATTCCTACTTTTTTCCGGCGACAAAACAGCGCTGCGCTAGCAAGGTTCTTCTTTGAATCCTTTGTGTCTTTGTGGTCAATGCCTTTGACCTCAAGGTTTCCTTGGCGCACTTGGCGTCTTGGCGGTTCAAACAACAATTATTTAAATTTCTATTTGCGCAAACGGATCATCCAGCGGCTGGGTATCGTCGTCGCGTAGCAGGCAGGCATCCAGTGCTGTGGCCAATGCCTGGGTGTTGAGATTGAGACCGACACATTGCCAGTCCTGGCCGGGTTTGACGGATGGCTGGTCGGGTGTGTTGAGTGTGTCCCATTCACCTTCATCGGCATGACGACAGGTGCCGCCGGCATGCTGCCACTGCAGGGCAATGGTGGGTTGGCTGGCCAGTAAAAACCGGCCCTGCGAGCGGATCACGGTGCCGTTGGCGGTGAGCCAGTCGGAATGAATCAGCTGCCAAAGCCGTTGCGGATGAAAGGCACGCTCGGATTGGTAATGCCAACTGCTAATGCTGGCGTCGCTGCCGAACTGGTTGGCGGTGTTTAAGTTGACAGGCAATTCAATTTGCACGCCGGGGTTGAGTGCATGCAAGAGGCCGGTGAGGCTACTGAGGTTGATCTGATTGGTCTTGTGATTTTGCGCGGTGCTGGTTTGAGGCGTACTAAGTTGCGGCATATATACCTCAATCACGGCGGCACTTTCTACCTGCTCCATCAGCAAGTCGGCCACAGTGCGGTCATCCAGCGCATCGGCGGCGAGCCCGAGGTCTTGCAGAAATTCAGCCTGTTGCAAATCGGTTAGCCAGCTATCAGCGGCAAGCAGCAGATGATTGCAGGCAGCAAAATGATCTGCCGGATGATCGGCCTGCCATTCTTCTTCGGCCAAGACCAAGGCATCTTCCACCAGCACTGCTTCGGTCGTGGGAGCTACCACAATCACAATGTCGCGGGCGCCAGCGGCGAGTGCCGCACCTAGCGTATTTAAAAATGGGGCGTAGATATCATCGGCCAATTCAGCCTGCGCATGTTCATCGGTGTGGTGGTGATCATGATCGCAATCCGACGTGCAATGTTCATCGTGCTCGTGTTCATCAGTCAGTGTGTGCGCCGCACTCAAGTCGCAATGAATGATGTGGCGACCTTGTGCATGTTGTGCCAGCCAGTCGTTTTGCAGTGCGGGTTGCCAGGCCAGTAGCAAGGTCAGCCGAATGGTGTCAGGCTGGGCTGGGTGAGCAAAGGCGTAGGGCATGATGAATGAGTGACGGTCGTCTGGAAAAGATGGGTGGCTGTGATGCTACCAAAGAAAATGCCGGAACAGGAAACTGTCCGGCATTGGGCGTGACCAAGATCGTTGGCGCTGAGGATCGGCTTGTACCTTCAAGGTATTGCACAGACCAACTGCACCAAAGCATGTATCTACGCAGAATCGGGTGGTGAGCTGGTTGTTAGGATTGCGGCACAGTGTGCTGTCGCAATGACTTATCTGCCAGATCAGTCACCGTACATCTTTTGGCGAATTTCACGGCGTTGTTGGGCTTCCAGCGTCAGCGTGGCAGTCGGGCGAGCCAGCAAACGGGGCAGACCGATGGGATCGCCCGTTTCTTCACAATAACCAAAATCCTTGTTATTGATCCGATCAATCGCTTGCTGCACTTTTTTCAGGAGTTTGCGCTCGCGATCGCGGGTGCGCAATTCCAGTGCGTGTTCTTCCTCAATCGTGGCGCGATCCGCAGGATCGGGTACCAACACGGTTTCACGCAGATGTTCTGTGGTCTCCCCGGCATTACGCAGCAGATCATCTTTGGTTTTTTCGAGCAGGTCTTTGAAAAAAGCCAATTGCGCTTCGTTCATATAGTCCTTCTCAGGCATTTTGAGGAGTTCAGCCTCGGTCAGAATTTTTTTAGTAGCCATGGCAACCTCTTTTCTCAATGCAACAGGGTAAAACAAAAACTGATTTGGAAAGAATAGTCCGCTAGCTTACACCAGACAACTTTCAAGCCCCTTTAAAAATATATCTTTTGGCAATTTTTTACCAATAAAGACAATTTTAGAGGAAGGTTTTTCGGCTTTTGTCCAAGGTTTCCCTAGGTCAGTCGCCACCATCTTGTGCACACCTTGCAACAAAACGCGGCGCGGCGTGCCTTTTATATAGAGCAAACCTTTGTAACGCAACATCGATTCACCGTAAACCTGCACCAGCGTATCCATGAACTCGTCCAGTTTCTGTGGATTGAACGGGCGGCTGGATTTAAACACAAAAGACCCCACTTCGTCATCATGATGATGGTGGTTCTCGGCAAAAAAGGTCGGTTCGACTTCCAGAATCGCATTGACATTGAAACCGTTGATGTCAAGCACGTCGTCAATGGCGGCTGAACCAAAATTGACGGCCTGAATCGGTGCACGAGCGTTGATACGGCTTAAACGGCCACGTAATTCGGCCTGTTCAGCCTCGCTGACCAGGTCGGTCTTGGAAAGCAGAATGCGATCGGCAAAGCCAACCTGCTCTTGTGCTTCGGGGTGGTTGTCGAGCTGGAAGTTGGCGTGTTTGGCGTCCACCACGGTCAAAATCGCATCAAGCCGGTAATAGTCGGCCACGCTGTCTTCCATGAAAAATGTCTGTGCCACAGGGGAGGGCGCGGCCAGGCCGGTGGTTTCGATGATGACGCGGTCAAAATTGAGCGTGCCGGCTTTACGTTTGTCTTTCAGCTCGCCCAGGATGCGCACCAGATCACCGCGCACATTGCAGCAGATGCAGCCGTTGTTCATCTCGATGATTTGTTCGCCTTCCTGCTGCTCCAAAATATCGTTGTCGATCCCTTCTTCACCAAACTCGTTTTCAATCACGGCGATCTTGTGACCGTGCTGTTCTTTGAGGAGCCGATTCAAAAAGGTGGTTTTGCCTGCGCCAAGATAGCCGGTGAGGATGGTAACGGGGACTTGTTTGCTCATGATTTGTATACTGCGGTAGAGTAAAAATTTGCCATCTGGAGAGTCAATAAATACGCACTTGAGAGATGGTATTGAATATAAATAATCTCAAAAAGTGGGGAGTATCCCTATTCTGAGGTCGTGGTCGCGCTCATTGGGCACGGCATTACTGGTATCAGGCGAGCGTGTCCGAAACCGCCAGACAGTTGTCGAGCATGCTGCGAATCACCGCTTCGGGCAGATCAAAACCAATGAACACGATTTTGGAGCCGCGTGTTTCACCTTCTTCCCATTTGGAAGACACGTCGCTGCCAACCGTTTCATGCACACCCTGAAACACCACGCGACGATCCAGTCCTTCCACATCG
Organism: Ampullimonas aquatilis; assembly: GCF_049675895.1. GTDB lineage: Bacteria > Pseudomonadota > Gammaproteobacteria > Burkholderiales > Burkholderiaceae_D > Ampullimonas > Ampullimonas aquatilis. Next base: position 454,717 of record NZ_CP183834.1, read on the forward strand.
AGCACGCCCTTGTAGCGCAACATCTGTTTGCCGTACTGGCTGACCAGCTGGCCCAGCGCATGATCAAGCGCGCTCATATTGAAGGGGCGCGCGGCGCGATAGACAAATGACTTGATGGCGTCATCATGTTGCGGATGATGATGGCCATGATCGTGCTGGCAATGTTCGTCATGCACATGGTCGTGATCGGATTCGTCATCTTCGGTCAGAAAATGGGGATCAATATCAAGTTTGGCGTTCAGGTTAAAACCGCGTTGATCCAGCACCTGTGCGACTTCTACGCCACCAAAGGCCGCAATCTGCACGGCGGCACGCGGGTTGATGTGTTTGAGGCGCGATTGCAGGGCGGCCAGTGTGTCGGCGTCAACCAAATCAGTTTTGGTGATGAAAATCTGGTCGGCAAAACCCACTTGCCACTGCGCGACTTCATGCTCGCTCAACTGCGCATCACCATGCTTGGCATCCACCAGGGTGATGATGGCGTCAATCAGATAGTCATCGGCCAACTCTTCGGCCATGAAAAAACTTTGGGCAATTGGTGCCGGGTTGGCCAGGCCGGTGGTTTCAATCACCAGATGGTCAAAGTCGAAGTCGCCGCGACCACGCCGGTCAATCAGCTCGCTCAGTGCTTCGACCAGATCGCCACGAATATTGCAGCAGATACAGCCATTATTCATCTGCACAATGCGCTCGTTGTCGTCCTGAATCAGGATTTCGTTATCAATGCTTTCCTCGCCAAATTCATTTTCCACCACGGCAATCTTGTAGCCGTGATCGTCGGAAAGAATTTTCTTGAGCAGGGTGGTTTTGCCGCTGCCTAAAAAGCCGGTGAGGATGGTGACGGGAATGGAAGCCATGAGAAAAATCCGAAAAGCCGTGTCGATCAAGGGTTGACTGACAGGCCAGTATCAAAAATGATGCCAAAATTAACTTGCTAGATGGGGATTGAACCATAAAATTCAAGTCAGATTTTTTGCAGGGCCAGTCCTTTCAGGTATTCCCCTTCTGGAAATGCCAAAAGCAAGGGATGATCAGGCCCGGCGGCGAGTCGCTCCAAAATCAGCATGTCGCTGCCCGCGTCAGACGCCGCGCCAGCCACGATTTTTTGAAACAGATCGGCCGTCACGCCACCCGAGCACGAATAGGTAAACAACAGGCCACCCGGTTTGAGCAATTTGCAGGCAATCAGATTGATGTCTTTGTAGGCGCGCGCGGCACGCTCCACATGCGCAGCTGTCGGCGCAAATTTGGGTGGATCAAGAATAATCACATCAAACTGCAACTGCGCATCGCGATAGGCACGCAAGGCTTTAAAGACATCATCACAGGCCCATTCACACTGGCTGCTGACGCCATTGAGATTCGCGTTCAATGTCGCCAGATCCAGTGCCGATTGAGCGGAATCAATGGACGTAATCTGCAAAAAAGGTGTGGCTTTGGCCGCGGCCAAAGAAAATCCGCCGCTAAAACAAAAACAGTTGAGCATGGTGAGTGGCTGACTCGCGCTGCTGCCGCGCGTCTGCGCCAATTGCGCGACCTGGCGTGCTACGGCACGGCGATTGTCGCGCTGATCCAGATAAAAGCCGGTTTTATGGCCGCCGGTAATATCAATCAAAATTTGTATGCCCGATTCTTCAATGGTGAGTCGTTCAGGTGGCGCAACGCCAGCCAGCACACCAATCGCGACCGGCAAGCCTTCCAGGCTGCGCACATCGGCGTCAGAACGTTCAAACACATTGGTGATGCCGGTCTGTTTGACCAGTTCATCCACAATCACCGCTTTCCATTTTTCCACGCCAGTGGCACCGGACTGCAAGACCAGCCAATCACCTTCCAGACCATGATAGTGGTCAACTACCAAACCCGGCAGACCATCGGCTTCACCATGAATCAGGCGGCGTGACTGTCCGAGCAAGGGCTGGCGCAGCGCCAGGGCCGTAGCGACACGTTGCGCAAAAAAAGTGGCATCAATTCGGTCCTTGTCATCAAAACTCCAAACACGGACCCGTATATTGGATTGCGGCGAACAGGCACCCAGGGCCAAAAACCGGCCATCATGCGCATGCACTGCCACGGTGCTGCCAGCATCGGCACCACCTTTGGCAATTGCCCCCGAAAATACCCAGGGATGGCGGCGTAATAGTGATTTTTCCTTGCCGGGCTTGAGTGTGATGATGTTCATGAGCGTGGGTTGCCTCGGTATTGAGTCGGTGGTTGAAATGAGCCGGTGCATATTGCAGGTTGCGCTAATCAGTTTAATCATTGATGATGAGCGGGCCGGCAGACCATGTCAGCCGGTACTGACAGCAAGCACCGTTTTCTTCCTAGGCGCATCGACTGTGCGGGCACGTATAGTAAGCGAAATGCGGTAGGCCAAACGCAGTAAGCCCAATGAATTGCTCAGCGGAGTCGCCATGTCACAACCCCCTCAAACTCTCTTTTATCATGCCAATATGACGAGTAGCTCAATACCTATGGCCATTATTGCTGATGACTCCTCCGTTCAAAGCAGTGAACAGGGTCTTGGTGCACGTTTATCTGCCATACCTTATCGTTGTCGTTGTAGTCGGCCAATTTTCTTTCGCAATACCCAATGTCTTAATTGTGGTGCTTTGCTGGGTTATGACCCGGCGCTGGATCTGCTTGGCGCCTTGAGTGGTTCGGATGATCAACATGGCTGGCAATTGCTGGTCGATGAAAGCCTCTTGAGCCTGAATGCCGCAGCCGCCAATGTGATGGTCAATCGTTATCGGCGTTGCCACAATGCGTTCAGTCATGCCAGCTGCAACTGGCTGATTGCGCAGTCGTCGCTCCACACCTATTGTTTGTCATGTCGGCTCAATCAGACCATTCCCGATTTATCGCTGGTCGATAATCAACAGGCCTGGAAAAAAACCGAGCTGGCCAAGCGCTTGCTGATACGACAATTGCTCAGCCTGCAATTGCCGGTGCAATCGCGTCAGGATGATCCTGTCACAGGCCTGGCGTTTGACTTTCTCAAGCCCGTCGGCGGTGAGCCAGTTTTGACCGGGCATGAAGACGGACTCATCACGCTCAATATCAATGAAGCCGATGATGCTTATCGCGAGAGAATGCGTACCCAGATGGGTGAACCCTATCGTACCCTGCTTGGCCATTTGCGGCATGAGATTGGCCATTATTATTGGGATCGATTGATCGACAACACACCCTGGCTGGAAGGTTATCGCCAGCTGTTTGGTGACGAACGCACGGATTACGCCGATGCGCTGGACAACTATTACGAGCAGGGCCCACAAGCCAATTGGCAACAGGCCTATGTGAGCAGCTATGCCACCTCGCACCCCTGGGAAGACTGGGCAGAAACCTGGGCGCATTACCTGCACATTGATGCTACGCTCAAGACCGCGCGCCGTTTTGGTTTTGCACACGAGAGCCTGGCACTGGAAATTGAAAAATTCACTCTGCAGGATCTATATGATCCGCAACACCCCGATGCCGAAGACTTTTTGCGACTGTTGAATGCTTCGGTCTCATTGACCACCGTGTTAAATGAGTTTGCCCGCAGCATGGGGCAGTCTGATCATTACCCTTTTGTCCTGACGCGCACGGTGATTGCCAAATTGCATTTCATTCATATGGTGATTGATGCCCAGGCGCAGCAGGCACGGATCAGCAATCAGCATAGTTTTTATCATTAAACGAAAGGAACGATCATGGAAAAATTTGCACATGCCCATTGGACCGGTGATTTAAAAAATGGCGTAGGTAGCATTTCAACACAAAGCGGCGTTTTGCAAGATACGGCTTACGGCTTTAATAAACGCTTTGGTGATGAGCCTGGCACCAACCCCGAAGAACTGATCGCCGCAGCGCATGCGAGCTGCTTTACGATGGCTTTTTCCAATCTGCTTGGCATTGAAGGTTTTACTGCCGAAGCGATTGACACCGAATGCCGTATCACCCTTGAAAAAATTGGCGATGGCTTTGCCATTACGCACAGTCATCTGCACATGAAGGCCAAGATCCCACATATCACGCTGGACAAGTTCAATGAAGTTGCCATCACTGCCAAAGCTGGTTGCCCGGTGTCCAAGGCGCTCAATTTGCAGATTGATTTGTTGGCTGAACTGATTGGCTAGCTTGAATTGGGTACGGTACTCAGTCTATCCATTGATTGTTGGTAAGCTTTATTTTATTGAAAATTTCATTGAAACAAATTTTCAAGCAATTCTGGTCTTCTCAGAAGATAATCTGTTCAAGAAGTATTTACTTCTTCTTCGCACGCGGATGCGCATCGTCATAGACTTGGCTCAGGTGCGAAAAATCGAGCGAGGTGTAGACCTGGGTGGAGGCAAGGCTGGCATGGCCCATCATTTCCTGTACGGCGCGCAGGTCGCGCGAGCCTTGCAGCATGTGTGAGGCAAAGGTGTGGCGCAGTACGTGAGGATGGACATTGGTGGCGATACCGGCAGCACGGGCGCGTGACTTGACGGCTTGCTGGATGGCGCTACCGGTGATGCGCGCACCGCGGGCACCCACAAAGAGGGCATGGACGATGGTGGTGTGGCTGACGTCGACCATTTCATCGCGCACGGCCAGCCAGGCTTGCAGCGCGCTGATGGCTTTGCCGCCAATGGGTACGATGCGCGTCTTGTTGCCTTTACCGGTGACGCGCACTTCGGCATTGTCGATATCCAACCAGCTGATGGATTGATAGGCATGCCCAGTGACGGGCCGCAGGTCGAGCGAGATCAATTCGGCCAGACGCAATCCGGCGCTATAAAAGAGTTCCAGTATGGCTTGGTCACGCAGGGCAATGAGCTGTTTAAGCCGTTGTCGATGCAGGCTGAGTGGTGGATGGGTTGCCTCGTTGGGCGGTGCTTGGCGAGCCGGGTCGGGGTAATCGAGCAGTACTTGCGCCTGGTCAACACTCAAGGCTTTGGGCAGGCGCTTGGGCAGTTTGGGGGCGCGGATGCCTTCGACGGGGTTGGCGGCCAAGGGCGGCTGGTCAAAGCCCGCAGCCAGGGCTTCGGTCAGGCCACGCAAGGCAACCCAGCGAAAGTAGCTGCGCCAGCTGGATAAGCGCCGTGCCAGACTTTTGGCGGTGTCACCTTGGGCGTGCAAGCGGCTGACGGCCAGGCGAATGTCGTGATGGGTCAGGCTGCACAGCGGTTTGCCGGCAAACAGCCCAATCAATTTGCCCAGATCATTGCGATACGAGCGCACGGTGCTTTCGGAATAGCTGCGCTGGGTATAGAGAAAATCAAGATAGCGATCAATCAGCCAGCGGTCGATGGGCGCTGGCTGGGTGGTTTCTACGCTGTTCTGACTGGCTGTATTGCTTTGGTGCCGATTTCGCGCAGCAGGCTGTTTGGACATGATGGTCAAAGCCTATTTTGCGATATGGGGAGTCTGATGGGATTAGTCGGGCAAGCGCATGAGCAAAGGCATGGCGAATGGATACACTTTGCTCGTTTTACTTATGGCAGCAAACGTGACAAGGCCGCACTGGCAAATTCGCCAATCTGTGCCAGGAAAGTCGTGCCCATGCCTTCGTAGAAACGGCGCTCGTCGGGTGAACCCAAGACCACCATGCCAAAGGCTTCGGGGTGTGCGCCAATGCGTAATGGAATCATGGCAACAGAGTTGACGGCGGCTGGCTCGGGCAACCAGCGCACGGCTTCGTAATCGGTATTTTTGCCACAGAACGGCGCCATCAGGCTATTGGCAAACGTGGTGATATCGAGCGATACCAATTGTGCAAAAGGTGCGACCTCACGCAGATTGGCATTGGCTTCGGTCAGTCCCCACAAACGCAGGCCGACAAACGGTACCGAGAAGGATTCGCGCAGACCGTCGACCACCAGCGCGGGCAGGTTGGCGCTTTGACGCGTCAACATCAGGTCGCGGGCCCAGTGGTTGAGCTTGTTGGCAATGGCATCATTTTCCTGGCCATAGCGCAACAACTCGGCCATTTTCAATTCGAGTCCCTTGATTTTTTCACGCAGCAATTCCATCTGCCGCTCTTGCAGCGACACGGCGCGCTGACCATGCGGGCTGGTGAGTTGAATGCGCGCCAGCGTTTCGGCGTGCTGTTCAAAAAATTCGGGGTGGTTCAATAGGTAAATGGCAATTTCGTGCTCAGTCATATCGGATTCGGTACGCATAGGAAAAGTACGGTAAAGGGAGCTATTTTTGGGAGTATATCCAAAAAACACTGTGCTTAGGTAAATATAATGGACTTAATATTTTATACAGATAGGGTGTATCTATTGTTAATCAGGGTTGGCTGAGCAACACTATCAGCACCCCCTGGCCGCTTGGTGGCTGGCATCGGCGGAGTGCCTTCAAATGTCGATGCTGCCTTCAAACACGGTGATTGCCGGGCCGGTCAGCTTGACGGTATCGTCACCGCCGTCCCAGGCAATGGTGAGCTGGCCACCGTGGGTGTCCACTGTCACGCGACTATTGAGCAGGCCACGGCGTATGCCAGCCACCACGGCGGCGCAGGCACCGGTGCCGCAGGCCAGGGTTTCACCGGCACCACGCTCATACACGCGCAGGCGGATGTGGTCGCGACTGACAATTTCCATAAAACCGACATTGACACGTTTGGGAAAGCGCACATGGCTTTCAATGGCCGGGCCGTCGGTCGCTACGGCGGCATTCTCCACATTGGGCACTACCTGAACCGCGTGCGGGTTGCCCATCGATACCAGCGACACCATCACCACGCGACGATATAAGGGGATGGGCCAGAGCGTGTCATCATGATCAAGCTGACCATGCAGACCATTGGCGTCAAAGGGGAGTGCCGTGTGCTCAAAACGGGGTTGACCCATATCGACTGTGACTTGGCCATCGTCATTCATGATGAGTGTGATCACGCCGGTCTGGATTTCCACGCGCACCGATTTTTTATCCGTGAGGCCATGATCACGCACAAACTTGACAAAGCAACGTGCGCCGTTGCCGCAATGCTCCACCTCACCACCGTCATGGTTGAAGATGCGGTAACGAAAGTCCACATCAGGCCGGGTGGGTTTTTCAACCAGCAGGAGCTGGTCAGCACCAATCCCAAAATGCCGATCAGCCAGCGCCTGCCATTGAGCAGGGGTCAGGTTAACGGTCTGGTTAATCCCATCGAGCACAATAAAGTCGTTGCCCGCGCCTTGCATTTTGGTGAATTGAAGTTTCAATTTGAAAACCGTCAGGTAAGTGATTGGCATGGTCACTGCCGCAGATTGCTTGTGCAGCAGGTCAGCCAAGGATGCTCGTATTTTATGACATCTTGCTGTCAAATGCTGCGCGGATACTTCTTGTCAGTCAACCGCTGCTTCTTGCGATACGCCATTAACCATGTAAATTGATTTAACTGTAGCAAGGCGACGAAATAGCGGTTTATGATTGATTGGCCGATATAAGAATAGAGATAACTCGGTCAATGCTTACCTCATGGTTGGCGGTAGCAGGTAGCGATAATCTTTATTTTTCTAGCGAGTTCAAAATGAAAAAAAACATTCAGTATCTGGTAGGACTGGTTGGCATTTTCGGTGCGCTGCAATTGCTGCATGCGGAAGATGCGCCCGATGTGGCCGAAGCACCCAAGGTGTTTCGTGATCTGGCGGACAAAAATCCGCAAAAGCTGTCCCTGGAAGATCTGCAAAAACTGTTGCCGGGTGCCAAGATGAGCCGCCTCACCAACAGTGGCAACACCAATCGCTGGACCAATGATACCGATGGTACGTTCATCATTTCTTCTGACAATCGCAGCAGTACCGGTGCATATGGGGCGAGCTATAACTCGACGGCACCAGGCAAGTGGCATATCTCCGAAGATGGCCGGTACTGCGTACTGATTGACTGGAAGCGGGTCGATACCGAGGAATGGTGTCGTTATATCTATCAAACATCACTGGGCTATTACGCCACCAAGTCAGACAAGACCGGTACCGAGCGCGTGTACAGGCTGGACATCAAGCATTGATACGGTAGCGCCGCCTGGCTGGTCATTGGGCTCATTGTTGAACTATTGCGGTATGCACGAATACTTGCCGTTTGCCGGCCAGCTGCATCCCTGCTACTGTGGCAGATTCAACGCAATGCCACAGCCTGTAGCGGGTGAATGGCTTGGATGATGCCGATTTCTGGATTATTACTACTCTTTGCTGCTGCCATGTTAGGCGGTGCAGTTAACTCGATTGCCGGTGGCGGCTCTCTGGTGACATTTCCGGTGCTGGTTTTGGCTGGGCTGTCACCGATTGTGGCCAATGCCACCAACAATCTGTCGATGTGTGTGGGCACCATTGGCAGCATCAGTGGCTATTATCAGCAAATCAAGCCACATCGCCAGATTGTCGTGCGGCTGGCACTGGTCAGTTTTGTGGGGAGTCTGATTGGTGCAATTCTGCTCCTGACCACACCGGAAACCCTGTTTTATCGGATGGTGCCATTTTTGATCCTGCTGGCCGCCGTGCTGTTTTCTGCAGGCCCATCATTGGTGCGGCGTTTTCGACATGCCGAGGCTGCCGTGGTGTTATCACGCTGGGCCTTGTTGGGGCAGTTTGCCATTGCCATCTACGCAGGTTATTTTGGTGCCGGACAGGGGATTGCGACGCTGGCTTTGCTGACCCTGATTGGCATGAGCCATATGCATGAAATGAACGGTGTGAAATCGTTTTTGAGTGCCTGCACCAATGGCATTGCCATCATCCCTTTTGTGATCGCAGGCGTGATTGCCTGGCCGCAGGCCCTGCTGATGAGTGTGGGAGCCATACTCGGTGGGTTTATTGGTGCGCGCCTGGCTAAACGGGTCAATCCTGACAGGGTGCGTACTGCAGTGCTGATCTTTTCTTATGGCATGGTGGCCTATTTTTTCTGGAAGGTGTATCTGGCACCGCCCCAGGGCTGAACCAAGGCTCAATCAAGATTAAGTCGGATCAAGTGGCGGTGCCTGATCAGCCCGGCCATAGAGATTGGCTTCACCAGCCGGACGATTTTTAAAGCGCTTGTGCACCCAGTAATACTGTTCTGGCATTTCCAGCACGCGTTTTTCAATAAAGGCATTCATGCGGCGTGTGTCGGCGGTGAGATCATCGGTGGGATAGTCTTCCCATGCCGGATAAACCTTGACGGCATAACCGGCGTAATTGGGCAGGACTCTGCCAATCACCGGAAACACTTTGGCGTTGGCCATTTTGGCAAGGCGAGCCACGGTTGTTACGGTAGCCGCGGGTACGCCAAAGAAGGGGACGAAGACCGCATCACGCGTACCCAGGTCCAGATCGGGCAACAGGAACAAGGGCATGCCCTGACGCATGGCCTTGATGACCGGACGTATGGAGTCGTTGCGTGAAACCAGCAAGGGCGCATTGAAGCGAGCTCGGGCCCGTTTGAGTTGCGCATCGAATACTTGATTCTTTTGCTCGCTGTAAATGGAGACGGCTTTTTTGTGGCGACTCAATACCTGTCCGGCGACATCGAGTGCCAAAAAGTGTGGGCAGAGCCAGATCTGTGGCTGATCACTCGCCGCTTCGAGCTGTTCCAACCCTTCCACCTGAATCAGTTTGAATAGTCTTGCTTCAGAAGCAAACCAGAGCAGACCACGTTCCAGAAAGCTGCGTCCAAACTGTTTGAAATGGTCTTTGGCTAGGGTTTGACGTTGTTCGAGTGGCCAATCTGGAAAGCACAATTCCAGATTGCGCAGTACCACACGACGACGATGGCCAATCACGTAATACAGCAGGCAACCCAAGGTGGAACCAAGGCGGCCCAGAACCGGTAAGGGCAGCCAGTGCAACAGCCAGAGCAGACCAATGAACAGATAGGTGAACAGCGCGGTAAACATGGTACTCATCAAACTTTAGCGCTTTGGCGTTTTTTTGCCGAACGCAGTTTGAGATAGCGCACATACCAGAGCAGGCTTTTGAGCGGTTTGCCCTGGCGCAGCAAAAAACGGGAGTGCATGCGCATCTCTTTGGTGTTGCGCGGCTGCAGATCAAGGGGCATGTCTGACCACGGCGAGATTTGCAGATATTCATTGAACAGCTTGACGGCGGCATGGTCACTCCAGCCCGCCCAGGGTTTGACGGAGCCGGCAAAGTGGATCAGTGCAGCATCACCCACCTGACGCATGCTGGTACGATTGATATTGAGATCATGAATCAGATCGTACAGATAATTCCATTTGATATCCAGAAATGCAGCACGACCATCAAACACGATATTGAGTGCATCCTGATCGTTGAAACGCATTTTGTCGCCATGTTGCAGCAAGGCCTGCAAGGTTTGCCCGGTACAGTCTGCGGCTTCCCAACGATCCACATCAATCAGCAACACGCCACCATTGAAGTAACGGCCATCTTTTAATTCCAAAGCCTTGACGCGGCGGCGGGTGGTGACCGGGGCGTCAGGCACACCGGCAATGATATGACCATCAAGATCAAAGCTGATCAGATCATCCATGCGTCCTACGCAGAGAATATCAGCATCCATATACAACACTTTTTTGGCAATGCCTTTGAGCACTGAGGGAATGACCAGTCGCGTGAAGATGGACAAGGAATAGTGCGAGTGCTGAATGAAGTGATTGAACTTGGAAAAGTCGGATTCCTTCAGGATATGTAGGGCTGTATGGACATTGAAGCGTTGCGCCATCTCTTGCAGACGGGCTTGATGCTCCGGTGCGGCATCAAAGGTGAGCACATGAAAAGTGAAGTGCTGCTCGGGATTGTTGGCGACGATGGAGGCCATGGTTGCCCCCATCGCCCGAAAGTAATTGTTATCGACGCAAAATGCGATATGAAAGGTATCGCTGACCGAAGCATGGGTGTTGGCTTGGTTCATGGCAATGATTTCATCACAGTGGCAACCGGTATGGCATCTACCCAGTCATTGCGATTTAAAGCGGTAATCACCTGGCTATTGGCTTTGTCGATCGGTGCCCACTCAGGATTTTTCATGCGCATCAAGGCAATCACAGGGACATGCACGGCATTGGCCAGATGCATTACCGCGGTTTCAACCGAGATGATCAGATGACACTGACTCAACACGGCGGGCAACTGAAAGAAATTATCGACCGCGCTAAAAGGCACAGCATGTTGCAGCTTGAAGTCTTGCAGCATTTTTTGTACAGCAGCTAAATCTTGCGGCATGGCATTGATGATGAATTGCGCATCGCGCCACCGTGCTTCTTTTTGCATGGCACTGATCAACTCACCGACTCGCTCCAGTGGCCAGCAACGTTTTTTGGTCTTGGCAAAGGCGTTGATGAATACCACTTTGCTGCGTGCCGGATCAAAGCACCATTGCTTGAATTGCTCATGGGCGTAATTGATCCATTCGGCTGGAATGTTGACATAGGGCAGGCGCGCCTCAAAAGGTACGTTCAAGCCAAACAGCCGTTTAAACCATTCGGCATATACATCGCTGATATGATGATCCGGCGGCAGTTCGGGATAGCTGGTTGGCAATGTGGCATCCAGTTTTCGGTAAGCCAGATGATGCATGAACTGCAGCAAGCCTGGTTTCTTCTTCATGCCTACCACAAAGCCTTTGGGGCTGATCTCACGAGCCAGATTGGCATACTGATTGGGACGTAAAGTAGCCAGTGAAACCACGATGCCATATTGTTCGTCCTGCGCGTCTTCAATGGACTCGCGATACAGCGTCGGGCTGTAGGTGCGGGTGTAGACCTTGCGGAAATACGGACAAGCCGCGGCCCAATCATACAGCGAATATTTTTGCAGGCCGGGCCATTTGGATTGGTCGCCGGTGCGTCGAACTTCATCAATCCACAGATGAACGCGCAAGTGTGGAAAAGCTTTGGCAAAGCTGGCAAAAAAGTTTTGCAGATAAGTAAAGTCACCCAAGGCGAGGTGGGTGATGAACAAAATACTTTGTGGCTTGGCGAGCAAGTCCTGAGGTATGAGAGCTTGGGTCATTGATCTTGTTGTGAGCTACCAAATTGGGTTTGACAGCGGTTGTTGTGTTGCGTCAGCGGCTGCATGGCAAGCTGTTGTTGTTCGCGCAGCTTACTCCAGAAAATTGCCAGCATGAATAGTAAAAACATGACGCCGATATTATGAGTCAAAAATGCCTGGGTCAGGTCAAAGCCGATATAGCAGATCATCAACATTGCCCCGGCCAGTGCGTAAGGACGTACTGAAGGGCTGTTTGCATGGAGTTGTCGCGCAAAAAAATACAGAGGGTAAAAATACAGAAGCAATAGCATGGCTAAGCCCGGTATCCCTCTTTTGACCAGGCTATCCAGATATTCGTTGTGCAAATGAGTATGTTCCAGGGTGAAGGGACTAATCTTGCCTTGATCAATCAAGCGCTGTTTTTGCGCCATCATCCCAGCTCGGCCCCAGCCAAGCCAGATGTGTTGGGGTAGCATTTCTATTCCGGCACGCAATAACTCAATCCGTGCGCCAATCGAGGTATGGGTGTTGTGTTGATCCAGGTAATCTTCGGTTTCAGTGACGGCTTCGAAAGAACGATCCAGCACGGCCGAAAAGGGTGTCATGCTGAGAACACCCAGTGCTAATATGACCGCTACAGCTGTCGCTAACAAGTGAGCGTTGTTGAATGTTTTCTGGCTGACAAGATAAAACAGCAATAAGCAGATTGGCAGACTGATACCGCTGCCACGACTGCCTGTAAATAACCATCCGAGTAGCCCCATCAGCGTGCCGAGCAACAGCAGCCACAGCCATGCACGACCTTTTTGCCGTTTGATCGCCCAAGTCATGGCAGTCAGACTAAGGATGGCCAGTAAAAAACTGATATTGCCAAACTGGATGGCATTGGTCGTACCGTGGGCACGATCCAGATGCTGATAAATTTTTTGCCAGCCTGCAAAAGTGCCAGCGCCGATGGCACCGATGGCGATGCCAGACCAAAGATAGTTGGCTTGGGGTGGATAGGCCATCAACAAGGCAAAGGCGGGTAAGACCAACACAAATCTCAGTAGCTCATCATATTCGCGCATCTCGGCATGATGATAAGCATTGATGGCACAGTTGACGACAAAGTACAGTACCAGAACGGTGATAAGCCAATACTCTTCTTGTTTGAGTTTGACTGCAGGTCGCAGCCATAGGCAGGCAATGGACCCCACTACCAAAAGCAATGCGCCAAGTGAATAGCCGCTGGGCACAATTAAGGCGATGGCAGAAAAGAGAAAACTGGCGACCGAGGTCCACTTGCCCATATGACGCGCTTTCATGGGATCAATAGGCCGATGCATTGCTGAGGCAGGAACAGGTTTTCATGGCTGACGGATTGTAAACCAGGCATTTTGCTTAGTTGAATCAAACAGGGTCTGACGATCCTGGTGGCACCTTGAAGCGGTTATAGCTCCACAGGTATTGACCGGGACAGCGTCTGATCAAGTTTTCCATGGCTTGGTTGATGGTAGCCGGATTGACTTCATTGGCGGTAAATGGCACCACCTGTAAACGATAACCCTGGCCATGCGCGAGTCTTTCGGCGTAAATGGGCACGATGGCGCCATTGCCAGCCAGTTCATACAGCTTGCTAGGTAAGGTGATGGTATAGGCTGGTTTGCCAAAAAAGGGTGCCCAGACGCCTTCGCCGGAAGAAGGTGCCTGATCACAGACAATGCCAACGGCTTCGCCACGCTTGAGGGCTTTGGCCAGCGTGCGTACCCCCTTCAGATCAGCCGTGGCCATGGTCATATTGGGTCTGGCGCGCGATGCTGCCACAATTGGTTTGAGCCAATCTTTGCGCGGTGGGCGATACATCGCGGTAATGGGCATTTTGGTGGCAATGTATTGCGCTGTCATTTCAAAGCAGCCCAGATGCGGCGTCAAAAAAATCAGCCCCTTGCCTTGCGCCTGCAAAGCCTCAACATGTTCCCAGCCATGCACTTCGACACACAGTTCATGGACTCGCTCAGGATTGGTGCGCAGCCAGATATGCGGTGTTTCACCGACCATACGGCCTTGTTGAGCAATGGCTTCATGCAGAATATTGGGATCAGACAATCCGGCAATCGCCAGATTGTCTTTCATGCGTTGTCGATAGGTCGGGGAAAGCAGGTAAGTCAACCAACCCAGCAGGGCTCCGCAGCTTTGCAATAGTGACAAGGGCAGGCTTGCCAATAATTTGAATAGTAAAGTCATGGCGCGATTTTAAGCGAGTCTGCGACGCTAACGTCATGTGTTTGTCATGCGTGAGTGGCATGATGCGCCCGCGCCAAGAATGAAATTGGCGTAATATAATCGCATCATCGCTGAGTTAAGTGACAACTTGCGGAGCGCGTGACGGCTAAAAGCCAGTCCAAATCCAGCTAAAGCGTCGCCACTTTGTAAGCAGTATCTGCAAACGGAGTTTGGCAACGTGGGACATGCTAACTTCTTATTTTGCAAAGGGTTTCAAAGTGGCTAACGATTATTTTTTTACATCTGAATCCGTTTCTGAAGGCCATCCTGACAAGGTCGCCGATCAGATTTCCGATGCGATTCTGGATGCCATTCTTGCTCAAGACCCAACCTCTCGGGTAGCAGCCGAAACGCTATGCAATACCGGTCTGGTGGTGTTGGCCGGTGAAATTACCACGCGTGCCAATGTTGACTACATTGATGTGGCGCGTGAGACGATCAAGCGGATCGGCTATGACAATACCGAGTACGGCATTGATTTCAAGGGTTGCGCGGTGCTGGTCGCTTATGATAAGCAAAGTCCTGATATTGCCCAGGGCGTCGATGAGGGCAAAGGACTGGATCTCGACCAAGGCGCGGGTGATCAGGGCCTCATGTTTGGTTATGCCTGCAATGAAACTCCTGTGCTGATGCCGGCTGCCATTTACTATGCACATCGACTGGTGGAGCGTCAGGCCGAACTGCGCCGTGATGGTCGCCTGCCCTGGCTGCGCCCCGATGCCAAATCGCAAGTCACCTTGCGCTATGAAGATGGCAAGCCGGTTGCTGTCGACACGGTGGTGTTGTCAACCCAGCATGCGCCTGATGTGGAGTACCACACCATCAAGGATGCGGTGATTGAAGAAATCATCAAGCCGGTCATGCCGCGCGAATTGATGCGCGGTGATATCAAGTATTTCATCAACCCGACTGGCAAGTTTGTGATTGGCGGCCCGCAAGGTGATTGTGGCCTGACTGGTCGCAAGATCATTGTGGACACTTATGGTGGCGCGGCACCGCATGGTGGTGGCGCTTTTTCCGGTAAAGACCCAACCAAGGTGGATCGCTCGGCTGCTTATGCTGGCCGCTATGTCGCCAAAAATATTGTGGCCGCAGGGCTGGCTGATAAATGCCAGATTCAGGTCAGTTACGCGATTGGTGTGGCCAAGCCAACTTCGGTCATGGTGACTACTTTTGGCACTGGTAAGGTCAGTGATGAAAAACTGGCTGAACTGGTACTGGCGCATTTTGATCTGCGTCCTAAAGGGATTGTGCAGATGCTCGACTTATTGCGTCCCATCTATACCAAGACCGCAGCGTATGGTCACTTTGGTCGTGAGGAGCCCGAATTTACCTGGGAAGCCACCGACAAGGCCGCGACATTGCGTGCGGCCGCCGGTTTCTAGGCTTTTTCTTGTCTTCCATCAAGGGCGCAGCTTGCGCCCTTTTTTATTGCTTTGTATAGTGGCTGGCTGAAAAAGGTATAGTCCTGTTTTTGATCTCGTCTTGACCCCAATGAGGGTGTTCGGACTATCAGTGGAAATATTTATGAAGTGGTTCATCCTCGGTTTTTTCTTGTTGTCGATCCTGATCGTGCATTTTCGCGGTAAGGTGCGCATGCCATTGCTTCGGCAGATGGTTGATCATTCCGGATTCATGGCGCCGCTTAATCTGTTCATGTATGGGTTTTCACGCGTTCCCAACCAACCCTATTTGCCAATGAGCGAGTTTCCTGAATTGGAAAAGCTGACTTCACAATGGCAGGTGATTCGTGAAGAAGCTTTGGCACTGATTCAACTCAAGGCGATTCGTGCGGCTGATGCCAATAACGATGCAGGCTTCAACTCTTTTTTTAAAGAAGGCTGGAAGCGCTTTTATCTCAAATGGTATGGCGACAGTCATCCTTCAGCGATTACCTTGTGCCCCAGGACGGTTGAAATTCTCAAGACGATTCCAAGTGTCAAGGCGGCCATGTTTGCTGAGCTGCCACCGGGCAGTCATCTCAATGCCCACCGTGATCCTTATGCCGGGTCATTGCGTTACCACCTGGGTTTGGCTACGCCCAATGATGATCGCTGTTTTATCAATGTCGATGGCGAGCCCTATAGCTGGCGTGATGGTCAGGCAGTGATGTTTGATGAAACCTTTATCCATTTTGCCGAAAACGGTACGCAGACCGATCGGGTCATTTTGTTTTGCGATATTGAACGGCCAATGAAATATCGTTGGGCACAGGCTATTAATCATTGGCTTGGGCGTAATCTGA
The DNA here is from genome assembly GCF_049675895.1 of Ampullimonas aquatilis. Classification (GTDB taxonomy): domain Bacteria; phylum Pseudomonadota; class Gammaproteobacteria; order Burkholderiales; family Burkholderiaceae_D; genus Ampullimonas; species Ampullimonas aquatilis. The sequence continues at coordinate 471,133 of NZ_CP183834.1, forward strand.
TTGCGGCGGCCAGTTCGCCCAATGAAACCGGCGATAAAACGGGGTTTATCAATAAGCTGTTTGTCGTGGCGTTTGTGATGGGGCAGTACCGCCGTCGCTTCAAGGCATGGAATAAAACGGCCTATCAAATGACGCGAGTTTTACTGATAGCTGGTGTAATCGCCTTGATTGTGTTCTGGTAAACCGTCATACATTGTTTTACTGTAGTCAAAACTCCTATGGCATAAATAGCTATTTTCAAATGGGTTTACATTGAACGGCTGGCCGGTTTCACCGTTATAATCAATCCGTTTTCCGAGGAGCGCTGCGACAGAATCCCTGCCAGGCTCGGAAAGTTCTTCCGGCACTATCTTGAATAGCTGCCGTCCCAGTTTTAACTGCGCTCACGAACTCTTGTTAATTGAAAGGAGGGCGTGATGAGCGCCGTTTTGAAATCTGCCGAATCCAAGGATTTTCATGTTGCCGACCTGTCACTTGCTGCCTGGGGTCGCAAAGAGATTCGTATTGCCGAAACTGAAATGCCTGGCCTGACAGCCATCCGTGACGAATTTGCTGCCAGCCAGCCGCTCAAGGGCGCACGTATTACGGGTTCCCTGCACATGACGATTCAAACTGCCGTGTTGATTGAAACTCTGCAGGCCTTGGGTGCGCAAGTGCGTTGGGCTTCCTGCAATATTTTTTCAACACAAGATCATGCTGCTGCGGCCATTGCCGAAACCGGTACTGCTGTGTTTGCCTACAAAGGTGAAACGCTGGATGAATACTGGGATTACACCCATCGTATTTTTGAGTGGCCGGATGGTGGTTACACCAATATGATTCTGGATGATGGTGGTGATGCCACCTTGCTGCTGCATCTGGGTACCCGTGCCGAAAAAGATATTGCCATTCTGTCCAAGCCTGGCAGTGAAGAAGAAATTTGTTTGTTCAACGCCATCAAGGCCAAGCTGGCAGTCGACCCAACCTGGTATTCCAAGCGCTTGCCTGAAATCAAGGGCGTGACCGAAGAAACCACCACGGGTGTATTGCGTCTGTATCAGATGTCAGCACGAGGTGATCTGGCTTTCCCGGCCATCAATGTCAATGACTCTGTCACCAAGTCCAAGTTTGACAACCTGTATGGTTGCCGTGAAAGTCTGGTTGACGGTATCAAGCGTGCTACCGATGTGATGATTGCGGGTAAGGTCGCTGTGGTCGCCGGGTATGGTGATGTGGGCAAGGGTTCTGCACAAGCCTTGCGTGCTTTGTCGGCGCAAGTGTGGGTCACCGAGATTGATCCGATCAACGCCCTGCAGGCAGCGATGGAAGGTTATCGCGTGGTGACCATGGATTACGCGGCTGACAAGGCGGACATTTTTGTGACCACCACCGGTAACTTCAACGTCATCACCCACGACTATATGGTCAAGATGAAAAACCAGGCCATCGTTTGCAATATCGGCCACTTTGACAACGAGATCGATGTCGCCTCGCTTGAGCAATACGAATGGGAAGAAATCAAGCCCCAGGTTGATCATGTGATTTTCCCGGATGGCAAACGCATCATCCTTCTGGCCAAGGGACGTCTGGTTAACCTGGGTTGTGCTACCGGTCATCCCAGTTATGTGATGAGCTCCTCCTTTGCCAACCAGACCATTGCACAGATTGAGTTGTGGAGTCATAACGATGCCTATGACAAAGGCAAAGTGTATGTGCTGCCGAAACATTTGGATGAAAAAGTGGCACGTTTGCAATTGTCCAAACTGGGCGCGGAACTGACGGTACTGACACCTGAGCAAGCCAGCTACATCGGTGTGCCCATTCAAGGTCCCTACAAGAAAGACAGCTACCGTTACTAAGCGTGCTGCCGATACCGATTACACTGCCTATGAGGTGACGATTAACCGACATGGGCAGTGATCCCGGTAAGCTGGCTGGTTTAACATTGCTGACTGGATGGTCACTCAATATTTTTATACTGCCTTGGTGTATTTAAAATGAATCAATAAATACGCACTTAATAACCTTATTATTGATAGTACTCTTTAGGAGTATGATTGTTTTTGAGGTTTTTTGTGATGTTTGGCTTACTCAACAGGAGAGTGAAATGCGCCTGATTCTTGTTTGGTTGTTAAATGCCTTGGCCTTGTTGGCGGTGGCTCATTTTTTACCGGGTGTACATGTTGCCAGTTTTGGTGCGGCGATGATTGCGGCTGCCGTCATTGGGCTTATCAATATGTTGCTGCGACCAATTCTGGTGATTTTGACGCTGCCGGTGACGTTGCTCACGCTGGGATTGTTCATTCTGATCATCAATGGGCTGCTGTTTTATCTGGCCGGTTCCATTTTGCAGGGCTTTCAGGTCGATACCTTTGGTACCGCAGTGATTGGCGCCATCCTCTACAGTATTGTGTCGTGGGTATTAAGCCTGTTGATTCCCCGTGCTGAATAATTTCTGCTTGAAAGCATGCTTTGATTTTGATTGAAATAATCAAATACTAAAGAATTGGCTTTCAGTAAATTGACGATTTTTATGACTACTCAACAACGCTCCAGCAATATCAGTTTTGAATTCTTCCCGCCTAAAACCGACGAAGGCAAAGCCAAGTTGCGTGATGCTCGCATTACGTTGGCGCGTTTTGCGCCACGTTTTTTTTCGGTGACATTCGGTGCCGGTGGTTCCACGCAGGATCGCACGCTGGAAACCGTGATCGAGATCCAGCAAAGTGGTATTGAGGCCGCGCCGCATCTGTCCTGTGTGGGCAGTACCCGCGACAATATTCGCGCCTTGCTCAAGCAATATCAGGCACAGGGCATTCGACGTATCGTTGCATTGCGCGGTGATCTGCCTTCGGGCATGGGAATCTCCGGTGGGGTTGGTGAGTTGCGTTACGCCAATGAGTTGGTCGAATTCATTCGTGCCGAAACCGGCGACTGGTTTCATATTGAGGTGGCCTGTTATCCCGAGTTTCATCCCCAGGCCAAAAGTGCTCAGGATGATCTGAAAAATTTTGAGCGCAAAGCCAAGGCGGGCGCCAGCTCGGCCATCACGCAGTATTTTTTCAATAGCGACGCTTACTTTCGTTTTGTGGATGAAGTGGCCGCGATGGGTGTCAATATTCCTATCGTGCCGGGCATCATGCCCATCACTAATCATAGTCAGCTGGCGCGTTTTTCCGATATGTGTGGTGCGGATATCCCACGTTGGATCAAGCAGCGCTTGATGAGCTATGGCGATGATCTGGCTTCCATTCGTGCCTTTGGTCTGGATGTGGTGACGGATTTGTGTGACCAGTTATTGTCTGCAGGTGCACCGGGCTTGCATTTTTATACGCTCAATAATGCCGGACCAAGCAGTATTATCTGGGAGCGTTTGCAACAGCAGAGTCAGTGAGTTTTCAGTTGACGTCCACGTCAACTATCAAGTCAGCTTGATGAGTGAGTGGTCAAGTAGTTGCATTGATTGTTAATCAATGCCGGTGTGAGCGAAAACTCGGAAAAGCTGGCGACAGCATGGGTCGCCAGCTTTTTGTTTAATGCTTCAATAAATCCAGATAATTCTCGTTGAAGGCTTGACCCAGCTGATCTTCTCGCAAGGGCTGTGAGAAAAAATAACCCTGTAGCAAATCACAACCTACCTTGCGCAAGAAGTGTGCTTGCGCATGGTTTTCCACGCCTTCGGCCACCACTTTGATATTGAGATTGTGCGCAATCGTGATCAGGCCGCTGGCAATGGCACCGTCACGCTCATTGCTATCACAACTGGCCACAAACGACTTGTCGATCTTGATCTGATGAATCGGCAGATTGCGTAAATACACAAAACTCGATGGCCCCATGCCAAAGTCATCCAGTGCAATCTTGACGCCCAGTCGGCCCAAGGCATGAAACATGTCTTCAGCCAGTTCCAGGTCTGGAATCGACGATGACTCAGTGATTTCCAGAATCAGCATGTCCGGTGGAATCTTGTATTGCTTGAGTGTGGCGGCAATATCAGCCACAAAGTCTTCCTTATGCAATTGATAAGGGGAAACATTGATGGCAATCGGAACCAGCTTGTTTTCCTTACCATGTTTGGCATCACGCTGGGCCGCCATATGGCGGCAGGTTTCGTGCAAGACCCAATGGCCCACTTCATGAATCACACCCGACTGCTCGGCCAGCGGAATAAAGCGACCCGGCGTAAAAAAGATACCGGTATCACTCATGCCATAGGAGTCGGTGCGCAGCAGCGCTTCCATGGCGGCAACACGACCACTGCGGGCATCAATCTGTGGCTGATAAGCGAGTTTGAGTCGATTGTTTTCAACCAGTTTGCGGAACTCCTTGTCCACATTGAGACGATCAAGCGTCACGCTGCGTGCATTCTGATTAAAGAACACAAAAGTTTTTTTGCCCAATGCCTTGGCTTGATACATCGCGGCATCAGCGTGCTTGATGAGTTGTTCGGCTTCCAGGCCATCACGTGGATAGGTCGCAATACCTACCGAGGCACTGACCTTGATGGAGCGGCCACGCACATGTACGGGTTCGGACACTAATTGAATCACGCGTTGTGCCAGCTCGGCAGCCAAACCACTGATGGCAGAATCCTGTGGTACCGACATGATGACCACAAATTCATCACCGCCCACGCGACCGACAAAGCGCCGTTCATCCGACAAGGCCTTGATACGTGAAGCGATGGTTTGCAATAACAAATCTCCGGCATCGTGGCCGAGATCATCGTTGATGGGTTTAAAGCCATCCAGGTCAAAATACAGTACAGCAATCCGTCGTTCCGATTGCTGGGCATATTCAATTTCATCGATCAGTCGTTCGATGATGGCTTTGCGGTTCAATAGTTTGGTCAAACCATCCTGTGTGGCCATGCGTTCAACGCGATGCAGGTTTTCCTGATTGGCCGTCACATCGCGCAGCAGAATCACAATTTCCTGCGCTTTGCGTGAGCTATTGGTGGCCTTGATGCGCGCTTCAAAATAGCGGCGCTCCTTGCCCCAGTCCACGTGATATTCAAAGACTTGCAAACGGCGCGTTTCACTGGCTTTGGCAATGGTCTGCAAGGCTTTCTCGGTGACCGGCACGGGTAGACCGAATTCACGAATATTGCGATTGACCAGCCGATTTTTACTTTTCAACAAGGTATGGCTTGAGCCATTGACGGACAGACAGTCACCATCGATATTGCAAAGGATCAAGGCATCGGGCAACGCTTCCAGCACGGCTTCCTGGCGCTTGTTATGAAATTTCAGTTCGGCCAATGCCTCGTGCAGGGTTTTGGTTCGTTCATTGACCTTGCCCTCCAGTGCTGCATTCATGGCTTCAAGGGCTTCTTCAGCGCGTTTGCGGGCGCTGATGTCGCGACAATTGATGACCAGCGCATTGACTTCCGGTACATCAAACAAATTGGAGCTGGTGCCCTCCATCCAGACAAAATCGCCTTGCGCATTGCGCATCTGAAACTGGGTTTCAATGCGCATGCCGGGTGTGTCCAGCAGGGCATGCACCTGTGATTGCATGCGTGGCAAATCATCAGGATGGGCAAATTGCAGCAGGGGTTGACCAATTACCTGCTCGGTCGTCCAGCCGAGAACTCTGGAGTTGGCTTCGCTGGCATAGGTCACCACGCCTTTTTGATCAGTCATCAAAATAATGTCGGCACTGTGTTGCGTAATTTTTTCAAAACGAATCCGGCTTTGCTGAATTTTTTTCTGACTGAGTTTGTGGCGCGAAATATCAGAGCTGATACCGACAATCCGTAGCACATTCTGATTGGCGTCACGCATCACAAAGGCACGATCACGGATATGGCGTTCCACGCCATTATTGAGAATGATCCGATATTCTTCGTCGTACAAACCAAGGCGAATTTTCTGCGTGACCGCATCGATCACTCGTTGCCGGTCGACTGGGTGAATCACATCAAAACGGCAATGGGGCTCGGCCAGGAACTGAGTGCGTGGTAAACCCCACATGGCTTCAAACGAGGGACTGACGTACATGGCATGAGTCAAGTCCGGTGACAATACCCAAAAAACCTCGGGAATGTCACTGATAAAGTCGCCTAATCGTCTTTGGGTAAAGCCGGGCTCGTGATTCGCTTGGGCAGAATCATCATTATCAACAGTGTGTGGAAATGGGCTATTAAACACTTGGGCGCGATCTCAATCTTGAATTTTTGTAAGATTGACAGCGCACCAGCATTATTGCGCGGTAGAAAACCACAAAAAAATGTGGATTCGCGCCTGTGGAGTGGGTCAGCGAGACTAATTTGCCAAAAAAGCAAAAAGTTGCAACTCCCTCAGCGTATGAGCCACGGTATTGGCCGACGCGAGACCTTCGACATCACTGTTATAGATCGCGGCGCAAATGCTCAATCCAGCGTGTCAGCGTGCCTAAGGTCTCAAAATGCGTAGCGGCAATCTCATCATCGGGGATGGTCATGTCAAAATGCTCCTCAATGCCGGTCAGAACGGCCACAATGGACATCGAGTCCAATTCTGGCATGGCACCTAGCAAGGGGGATGCTGCATTCAGGGCCGGATGGTGCTCTCCCAGCGACAATGTCTCGGTGAGAATGTTTTTTATAATTGTTTCAGTATTCAATTCAATGCCTTGTCATCAATGTGCCCAAATTGCCACCATACTTTTATGAAGAAGTGATGACGACAAATTACAGGGCTTCACATTCTATCGGTTAATCTAGCAGCTGTTACCAACCCTGTCGCTTCTATTTGACTACTTTTTGACTGATGCACCACTCCCTACATCACCTGATTGCATATCAAGCCAAATTCAATCCTCAGGCGCCTGCCATTCTGGATGGGGCTGGCAAGGTTTTGGCTAATTACACAACTTTATGGCAGCAGGTAAAACTGTGTGGTGCTATTTTTAGAAAAATTGGCATTAAAAGAGGCGATCGTGTAGCTATTTATCTTGAAAAGCGTATTGAGATGGTTGTGGCCGCTTTCGCCTGCAGCACTTTGGGGGCAGTATTTGTTCCGGTGAATCCTTTATTGAAGCCGATACAAGTCGCGCATATTGTGGGTGATTGTGCTGCTCGTTTGCTGGTTTCCAGTCAGATACGCTGGCAATTGTTGGATAGTACATTTCAATCATTTGACGGTTTACGTGTACAGTTGGTGGATCAGTTTTCATATTGTGAAAATGATGCGGCTGGCCGTGAAACTTATGGTTGGCACATGGCGCAGGAGTTATCACCCAATGCCGATGCAGTTAATCATACCGAACAGGACCTGGCTGCCATTTTTTATACGTCAGGCAGCACTGGCAAACCCAAAGGTGTGATGTTGTCACATCGTAATCTGATTGCCGGAGCGCAAAGCGTTGCCAGCTATTTGGAAAATCGTGCTGCGGATCGATTGTTGGCGGCGTTGCCTTTATCGTTTGATGCCGGATTTAGCCAACTGACCACGGCCTTTTATAGTGGTGCCTCAGTCGCACTGATCAATTATTTATTTCCTCAAGATTTGTTAAAAAGTCTGGTGCAGGCCGAAATTACAGGTTTAACCGCAGTGCCGCCCTTGTGGGTGCAGTTGGCCGGTTTAACCTGGCCGGAAAGCGTGACCGAGCATTTGCGTTATATCGCCAATACCGGCGGCAAGATGCCTCGTGCCATTCTGGCCAAATTGCAATTGGCATTACCGAAAACCAAGGTATTTCTGATGTATGGTTTGACCGAAGCATTTCGGGCCAGTTATCTGGATCCCGAGCAGGTTGAAAAGCGTCCAGATTCGATTGGCAAGGCGATACCGAATGCAGAATTATTGGTTTTACGTCCAGATGGTTCAGCTTGCGCTGCCAATGAAGTGGGTGAGTTGGTGCAATTGGGGCCACATGTGGCAATGGGTTATTGGAATGCACCGGCCTTGACCGCCGAGCGTTTTAAGTCCTTGCCTGGTGATGCCGATTGGCAGCAGGCTGGCCGTGCTGTGCCGCGTATTGCGGTATTTTCAGGTGATCGGGCACGTTTTGATGAAGAGGGCTATCTCTATTTTGAAGGCCGTGCTGATGACATGATCAAGACTTCTGGCTATCGCGTCAGTCCAACCGAGCTGGAAGAAGTGGCCTATCAGGTTGAGGGCGTCAAAGAGGTGGCCGCGATCGGTTTGCCCAATGAGCACTTGGGTCAGGTCATTGCTTTGGTGGTGCATGCAGTTCCTAAAGATGAAGCGGTGTTGTTGAGTGGCTTGCGTCAGCATTTCAAAGCATCGCTCGCCCAATTCATGCAGCCGACGCGGATTGATCTGCGACCAACGCCATTACCACGTAATCCCAATGGCAAAATTGATCGATCATTATTATTGCAACAACTGACAGTGGCCTTGGCTGACTCTGGTGAAGATAAGCCATCTCTGTGAAGCACATCGACATATATTTAAAAATCAAATAAAAACCAAAACAAATCGTACTGTGAATTCTATGCCTAGCTCCAACACAACCATCAGCAAGACGATTCCTGTACATGCCCGCTTTGATCAGTTTGCCATTGAGAATCAATGTCTGATGGTGGCTGATAGGCCATTGACACAGATTGTCGAGTTGGCAGGTCAAACACCTTTTTATGTTTATGATCGTCAGGTGCTCAATCAACGTGTGGCCAGCTTGCGGCAGGTTTTACCGGCTAGTGTTGGTCTGCATTACGCAATCAAGGCCAACCCTTTTGCACCTTTGGTGCAGCATATGGTGCCCTTGGTGGATGGGATTGATATTGCTTCAGGTGGTGAATTAACTGTTGCGCTCAATGCCGGTGCCAAACCTGGGCAAATCAGTTTTGCTGGCCCGGGCAAGAGCGAGGCTGAGCTGCATCGTGCCGTGGCTGCAGAGGTGTTGATCAATGTTGAGTCGCGCCGTGAATTGGCTATATTGGCGCGAGCTTCACAGGCATTGGGTTTGCCAGCGCGGGTAGCATTGCGTGTTAATCCTGATTTCGAGCTGAAGAGCACCGGCATGCGCATGGGTGGTGGTGCCAAACCATTTGGTATGGATGCCGAGGCCATCGTATCAACACTGCATGAAGTGGTGCAGTTGGGTTTGCAGTTTGAGGGCTTTCATCTGTATGCCGGCTCACAAAATCTCAATGCCAATTCAATCTGTGAAGCTCAGCAAAAATCCTATGAATTAGCCATGCGGTTAATGGCTGAGGGGCCAGCAGTCTTGGCAACGCAATTACGCCATCTTAATATTGGCGGTGGTTTTGGCGTGCCTTATTTTCCTGGCGATAAGCCACTTGACTTGGCACCCATTGGGGACAATCTTCAGCAATTGGCCGATCGGCTCGCTAGCAGCCATCCACTCGCCAAACTGGAGATTGAGCTTGGTCGTTACCTGGTTGCCGAAGCAGGTTTATATGTTTGCAAGGTGCTGGATAAAAAGGTATCTCGCGGTGAGGTGTTTTTGGTGACCAATGGCGGTTTGCATCATCATCTGTCTGCTTCGGGTAATTTTGGCCAGGTGATCCGCAAGAACTATCCGGTGGTGATTGCTAACCGTATACAGCAGAGCTTGGATGTGGATACAAGCGAAGTCGTCACCATTGTTGGCCCACTATGCACGCCTTTGGATTTACTGGCCGATCGCATGCGCCTGCCTAAAGCCGAAGTAGGTGATCTGGTCGCCATCTATTTATCGGGTGCCTATGGCGCGACGGCCAGTCCGCAGGCTTTTCTTGGCCACCCACAGGTCATTGAGTTGCTGCTCTGAGCCGTCGTTTTAACCATTGTAGAACCGAAAAAAAGCAGGCAGTTGCCTGCTTTTTTGTTTGTCTGACGGTTGTCGCAGGATGAGTGCTGACGTCGTGACTTATCTCACGGCAACAAATGTCATACATGGTTACATTTGCGGATACCGTGAATGGCGCGCCGGTTTGGCGTCATGACAGCAAGTCCACCTTTTCATTCTGTCGTTTTATCCCTATGGGTAGTCTCAATTTTTTGGGTTATGCCGTTTGCAGCCTGGCCTATCTGGTCGTGGCGGTATTGGCAGCTACAGCGCCACAACGTAGCGAGGTCTATCGTTACTTTGTGATGGCTTTGCTCGGCCAGACGATCTGGTCGGCGATTCTGTTGCTCGACCTGTTTTTGCCCAGCCCCAAATTATTTGTGGGCGCAGAGTTGATTCGGGTATCGGGCTGGTTCTTTTTTCTGACTGAAATTTTTCCGCGTTCCGAATTGTCGCCGCATCCCTGGTTGGGGCGTTTTGATCCCAAGCGCAAAGTGCAGGGCGCCTTGATTGTGCTGGTGATCTTGTGCGTTTTCATGATTGCTTTTGATGAAACCGCCGGTCCCACACCGGCACGTGGTACAGCTACCTTGGCCGGCTTGCTGCTGTCTGTGACAGGCCTGTTATTGACCGAGCAGGTGTATAGCAATGTCCCCAAAGAACATCGCTGGGGTCTGAAGTTCATGTGTCTGGCGATTGTGGCCTTGTTTGGCTATGACCTGTTCTTTTATGCCGATGTCATGGTGGGAGGTGAGCCGAGTCCACATTTGGCCGAGGCCCGTGGTTATATCAATACGCTGGTGGCACCAATTCTGTTGCTCTCGGTGGCGCGCTCGTCATCCTGGACGCGTCACCTGACTTTCTCACGTCAGGTGGCATTTCATTCTGCCACCTTTGTGGTGGTCGCGATCTATCTGCTTGGTGTGTCGATGATGAGTTACTACGCGCGCTACTGGGGTGGTAGCCGTGGTGTGTTGATCCAGATTGTGCTGCTGTTTGCGGCCGTGCTGTTTTTGGCACTGGTGTCTTTATCCGTCACATTTAGGGCGCGCTTGCGGGTCTTGCTCAATAAGCATTTCTTTTCTTCGATTTATGACTACCGTGAAGAATGGCTGACCTTTACCAGCTCCTTGTCCGCCGGTAATGATCTGAAAGATGTGCCACGCCGAGTAGTGCTGGCCATTTGTGATCTGGTGGATAGCCCGGCAGGCGGCCTGTGGGTGGTGGGTGAAGACCATACCTATAACCGTTTGGCCGAAGCCAATATGGCTACCCTGGTGGGGCGCGTTTCGAGTGCGGCGCCCATGATCAGCTTTTTGCAAAAGACCGGCTGGATTATTGATCTGGATGAGTATCGTAAAAATCAGGACACTTATCCCTTGCTGGTGTTGCCCGAATGGATCAAGCAGGACAGGCAGGCGTGGCTGGTGGTGCCGCTCTTGCAGCAGGAAGGTCTGCTCGGTTTTCTGGTGCTGGCGCGTGCCAAATCGACCCAGCCCTTGAACTGGGAAATGACGGATCTGCTCAAGACCGTAGGCAAGCAGGCATCAAGTTATATCGCGCTGCGTAATGCCTATCAGCAGCTCAATATTGCGCGCGAGTTTGAAGCCTTCAATCGGATGTCGGCTTATGTGGTGCACGATCTTAAAAACATTGTCAGCCAGTTGTCTTTGGTGAGCGCCAATGCCTTTCAGTTTCGGGGTAATCCGGAGTTTCAGGACGATATGATCGAAACGGTATCGCATTCGGTCACCAAAATGACGCGTCTGCTTGAACAGCTCAAGCGTGGCATGGAAGACATGCAATCCATTGAAACGCTGTCCATCACCAATCTGGTGAGACAAGTCGTACAGCAAAAGCAAAAGCACTACAAGGGCAAGGTGAATCTGGCAGCGCAGCGCGAGATGATGATTCGTGGCCATGCCGATCGGCTGGAACGTGTAATAGGTCACATTATTCAAAATGCCATGGAAGCCAGCCAGCAACTTTCACCCATAAATGTGACGCTTGACCAGGAAAATAATTTGGCAATGGTTACGATTCAAGACTTCGGTATTGGCATGGATGAACAGTTCATGCGCAGTGGTTTATTCAAACCCTTCAATTCCACCAAGCTCGACGGCATGGGTGTGGGTGCCTACGAAAGCAAAGAATATGTTCAGCTTTTGGGTGGCCGGATTGAAGTGGAAAGTGCGCACGGGCAAGGCTCGTGTTTTCGGATTTACCTGCCCGTATTGGCATGAAAATGAGTTGTTATGGCTGAATCAAAACCTACCCTGTTGATTGTAGAAGATGACCCGGGACTGCAAAAGCAGCTCAAATGGTCGTTCTCCAAATATGACACCCTGCTTGCCAGTGATTTTGATGAGGCCATTGCCCATATTCGTCGTTTTGAACCACCCGTAGTGACCATGGATTTGGGCTTGCCGCCCGAACCTGATCGGCCTGATGAAGGCTTGCGTCTGCTGGAAGAAATTTTGCGTCTGGCACCGTCTACCAAGGTGGTGGTGCTGACCGGCCAGAATGATCGCACCAATGCTTTAAAGGCGATTCAATTGGGCGCTTATGATTTTTTTGCCAAACCTTTTGAAGCCGACTTGTTGCATCTGGTGGTCGACCGCGCCTTTGCCTTGTATGAGTTGCAAAGCGAAAACGACAAGCTGCGTAAAAAGATCAGCCCTTCATTGGCTTTGGGTGGCCTGATTACCGCATCGCCCACCATGCTCAAGGCCTGTCGCATGGTGGAGCGTGCCGCCAAGACGGATGCCACCGCTTTGATTTTGGGTGAGTCCGGCACCGGTAAAGAATTGGTGGCACGAGCTTTTCATGATCTGTCCGAGCGTCGCAACAAACGCTTTGTGGCCATCAACTGTGCCGCGATTCCTGAAACCCTGCTTGAAAGCGAATTGTTTGGCTACGAAAAAGGCGCATTTACCGGTGCGGCCAAACAGACGCTAGGCAAGATTGAAATGGCGCAGGGCGGCACACTCTTTTTGGATGAAATCGGTGATCTGCCTCTGGCCTTGCAAGCCAAGTTCCTGCGCTTTATTCAGGAGCGCGTGATTGAGCGGGTTGGCGGACGTGAAGAGATTCCCGTTGATATCCGGATTGTGTGTGCGACTCATCAAAATTTAAAGAATCAGATTGGCGAAGGCAAGTTCCGTGAAGATCTGTTTTATCGTTTGTCCGAACTGGTCATCAATCTGCCACCATTAAGGGACCGTGAAGGCGACGCCGTGCTGATTGGCAAAGCCTTGTTGATTCGGATTGCCGAACAGATGAGTCGTAAAGGGCTGATCTTTGCCGAAGATGCCCTGCGTGCGATTGAAGCCTATCGCTGGCCCGGTAATGTGCGCGAGATGGAAAACTGTATCAAGCGCGCCATCATCATGGCCGATGGCCATAAGATCACCGCCGAAGATTTGAATCTGCCCACCCAGCCTGGTGATGCCTTGCCATTCCTCAATTTGCGTCAGGTCCGTGACAAGGCCGAAGAGCAGGCCGTGCGCAGCGCCTTGGCACGGGCCGAAAACAATATTGTGCGCGCTTCCGAAATGCTCGGCGTGAGCCGTCCAACGCTCTACGATCTGATGTATCGCTTTGGTATCAAGTAATTAATCTGAACGATTCAACGGGAAACTGGCGATCAATCATCTGATACGTGAGTTTTTTGTTTATATATACCCCTGGCGTGTATTTAAAATAAATCAATAAATACGCACTATACGGCTTAATAATCGTATATACACCACTTCAGTATGCATTACATGAGGCCCGCCAGTGACGCCACCACGGCATAGCGGGCAAAGCGGCCCAGCGTCATCCAGGCCGCGCAAGCCAGCGTTGGCAGTTTTAACCAGCCAGCCACCAGGCACAACATATCGCCAACCAACGGTGCCCAGGCAAACAGCAGGGTGCTGGCACCAAAGCGATCCAGCCAGGGGCGATAACGGATGATCTTGGCTTCCAGCGTTTCCATTTCATATTCTTCATTGAGCTTGGCATGAAGGCCGCGGCCCATCCAGTAGGTAATCATGCCGCCTGCCGTATTGGCAGTGGTGGCCAGAATCAGCGCTGGCCAAAACAGCTCGGGGCGTGCTTTGACGGTGGCTAACAAAACTGCTTCTGATGCAATCGGAAATAGCGTCGACGCCAGCAAGCTGGCCGCAAACACCGCCCACAAGGAGGCTTGCGCGGTAAAGTAGGCGGCGAGATCGGGCAATTCAGGAAACGACATGGCGGGTAATCAATCAGAAAAAAAGAAGAATCAATGAAGTGGTCACGCTGTGCAAACCATACAGATTGCGCATCAGGCCGGGTCATAGTGGATGCGGGTCAGCACAGTTTTATCTCGCACTAACTCAGTCTGTACATGTTATGGGTGCGGATTAGGGGCTAAAATCGCAGGATTATAGAGCGGCTTGATGGCATTCCTGTGACGCATCTGATGCATCACATTGTCCAGCAGTGCCGCATTCTCCTCCTCATTGCGCCAACATGACTGACTATCTCAAGAAAATTCTCAACGCCAAAGTGTATGACGTGGCGCACGAAACACCACTCGAAGCCGCAAAAAAGCTCTCACAGCGACTGGTGAATCAGGTGTATTACAAACGCGAAGACACCCAGCCGGTATTCAGCTTCAAGCTGCGTGGTGCCTATAACAAAATGGCGCATCTGGATGCGGCCGCGTTAAAGCGCGGGGTGATTTGCGCTTCAGCCGGCAATCATGCGCAGGGCGTGGCTTTAAGCGCGGCACGCCTGGGCTGTCAGGCGGTGATTGTGATGCCGACGACGACGCCGCAAGTCAAAATTGATGCGGTCAAATCATTTGGTGGCAAGTTTGTCGAAGTGGTGCTGATTGGTGAGAGTTATTCCGATGCCTATCAACATGCGCTGACCCTGGAAAAGAAAAATCAGCTGACCTTTGTGCATCCTTTTGATGATCCCGATGTGATTGCCGGTCAGGGCACCATCGGCATGGAAATTTTGCAGCAGCATCAAGGGCCAATTCACGCCATCTTTGTGGCTATTGGTGGTGGCGGTTTGATCTCCGGTGTGGCCGCTTATGTCAAAGCGGTTCGGCCTGAAATTAAAGTGATTGGTGTGCAGACGACGGACTCTGATGCCATGGCGCAGTCCATTAAAAAAGGCCGACGTGTGCAACTGGCCGACGTTGGCCTGTTTTCCGATGGCACCGCTGTCAAACTGGTCGGCGAAGAAACTTTCCGTGTCACCAAAAAATTTGTCGATGACATCATCACGGTCGATACCGATGAAGTTTGTGCAGCTCTAAAAGACGTCTATGACGATACCCGTTCGGTGATGGAGCCGGCCGGTGCTTTATCCGTCGCAGGGATGAAGGCTTATGTCGAACGCGAAAAAATTAAAAATAAAACATTGGTGGCGATTGCTTGCGGTGCCAATATGAATTTTGATCGACTGCGCTTTGTTGCCGAACGTGCGCAAGTCGGTGAGCAACGTGAAGCCGTGTTTGCCGTGACGATTCCTGAAGAACGTGGCAGCTTCAAGCGTTTTTGCGAATTGATCGGGCAGCGCAATGTGACCGAATTTAATTATCGAATTTCTGATGCCAAAGCGGCGCATGTATTTGTCGGCATGCAGATTGCCAATCGTAGCGAGCCCAAAAAGATCGCCACCAGCTTTGCCAAGCATGGTTTCAAAACGCTGGATCTGACTCAGGATGAACTGGCCAAATCGCATATCCGCTATATGGTGGGTGGTCATAGTCCTCTGGCGTCCAATGAGCTGATTTACCGTTTTGAATTTCCGGAGCGCCCTGGCGCGTTGATGAAATTTTTGTCGAGCATGGCACCTAACTGGAATATTTCCATGTTTCATTATCGTAATCATGGCGCGGATTACGGTCGCATTGTGGTGGGTTTGCAGGTACCAGAAAAAGAGATGCCACTCTTCAAACGCTTTTTGAGTTCATTGGGTTATCCTTTTTGGGATGAAAGTAATAATCCGGTGTATCAATTGTTTTTGGGTTGATGGACGTTGGGAATTTGAGGCCATTAACCACCCAAGCGCGAGGAAAAACCTTGCAGGCTAATAGCGTTTACCACCAAGACACCAAGAAAGTCTTGTCTGTGCTGCATTGTTTAAACACGGGGACAGAGTATTACTCTGTCCCCAGACTACGTAGCCAAATCGGCGAATTTCAAGTACTGTTTTGAGCCCTTGGTGTCTTGGTGGTAAACGCTTTTGATCTTCAATATTTTCCTCAATCTCATCATTTGTTGAAAGGTTCATCATGAACACTGCCGTCAAGCAATACAAATACTATGACTTTGTCATGGCTGCTTTTGTGACGGTGCTGCTGTGTTCAAATTTTATTGGTGCGGCCAAGCAGGCGGTCGTGACCTTGCCGGTGCTCGGTGCAACACCGTTTGGCGCGGGGATTTTGTTCTTTCCCATCTCTTATATTTTTGGTGACATTCTGACCGAAGTATATGGTTATGGCCGTGATCGGCGGGTGGTGTGGGCTGGGTTTGGTGCATTGGCATTTGCCTCAGTCATGTCATGGGTGGTGGTACATCTGCCTGCGGGCCCGAGTGACTATATGAAGGTGTATCAGCCTGCGATTGAAACCGTCTTTGGCAATGCCTGGCGCATTGCGATTGGTTCGATGATCGCCTTTTGGTGTGGCAGCTTTGCCAACAGTTATGTGCTTGCCAAAATGAAGGTGGCCACGCACGGCAAGTGGCTCTGGTCGCGCACGATTGGCTCGACCATTGTGGGCGAGCTGGTCGATTCCTCATTGTTTTACATGATTGCCTTTTATGGCATCTGGACTACCGAAGATGTGATCAAGGTCGCCATTACCCAATACTTTTTAAAGACCGGCTGGGAAGTGGTCATGACTCCGGTGACGTATAAAGTGGTCAACTTTTTAAAGCGCAAAGAGCATGAAGACTACTTTGATCGCCAGACCAACTTCAATCCGTTTCATCTTTGATGTTTTGGCGGTTTAATCAAAAGCCAATTGAAATCTAGATTGGCCCAATCTCGTCGCGTGCCTGGGTTTGCAGATGGGAGACATCGCCCCATTGCACAATTTCCAGTGCGCCATTGGCATAACGTAAACGATTCAGGCTGGTGTTGAGCAGCGGGGCTTTGCGCGGTTCGTGGAGTGCTGTCTTGGTGGCGTGGCGGTAAATACAGTCAAGTACTCCGCCATGTGCCACCACAACGATGGTTTGGGCTGGATGTTGTTGCGCCAGCTCAATCAAGACACTGGTGATGCGATCATAAAACGCCTGCAGGCTTTCACCCTTGGGAATTTGATGCTGTGGATCACGCGCTATCCAGGCAGGAAAATGTTCTGGATGTTGTGACTCAATCTCGGCACCGGTCAGCCCTTCAAAAATACCGTAATGACGTTCACGTAATTGCGGTGTGAGTTGAACGGCCAGCTGCTTTTGCTCGGCAATGGCTTGCGCAGTGACATGCGCCCGCTGCAGATCACTGCTGTAAATCACATCAATGGCATGATCGGCCAGGGCGCTTGCCAGTAGTTGTGCCTGAGCCAGACCGGTGGCATTGAGGGCAATATCAATATGACCCTGAAAGCGTTTGACGACATTCCAGTCGGTTTCACCATGACGAATCAGCAGAATTTGAGTAACAGACATAGGCGATCAGGCTTGGTGGACGGGATTGGCGGGCTGGAAAAACTGGCCTTGCAGCTGTTGAAAACATCGAAAAACAGCCATACTCCCATGGGAAATGTACAAATATGGCTGTTTTAGTGCATTAAATAAGAGGTTATTTTTTTACTACCCCTTAGTATAAATAGTGCCTTAGGCTACCAATGATAGCCAGTGACGGTATTGATCATTTTTACCGGCAACCACATCAAAAAACAGGCTTTGCAGTTTTTCGGTAATGGGGCCGCGTGTGCCAGCACCAATCGGGCGGTTGTCGAGTTCGCGAATTGGCGTGACTTCAGCTGCCGTGCCGGTAAAGAAGGCTTCATCGGCAATATAAAACTCGTCACGGGTAATGCGGCGTTCTACCACTTTGATGCCCAGATCCTGTGCCATGGCGATGACGGTTTGGCGGGTGATGCCATCCAGCGCGCCGCCGGAGAGGTCGGGCGTGTGCAGGATACCGTTTGCCACCAGAAACACGTTTTCGCCAGAGCCCTGACAAACAAAACCTTGCGGGTCCATCAGCATGGCTTCATCGTAACCATCTTGCGCGGCTTCCTGGTGGGACAGGATGGAGACTGGATAGTTGCCCACTGCCTTGGCCTTGCACATGGTGACATTGGGCATGTGGTGAGTAAAAGAAGAGGTTTTGACGCGAATACCACGAGTCATGCCATCTTCGCCCAGGTAAGCACCCCAGGGCCAGGCGGCGATGGCGACGTGAATCGTATTATTTTTGGCGGCAATGCCCATTTTTTCTGAGCCGATCCAGGCAATTGGACGCAGATAGCAGGATTCCAGCTTGTTGGCCGAGACGACATCCTTTTGCGCTTGCATGAGTGTTTCGACATCAAAGGGAATTTTCATCTGAAAAATCCGTGCCGAATTGAACAGCCGCTCGGTGTGTTCGCGCAGACGGAAAATGGCCGGACCTTTATCGGTCTTGTAGGCGCGCACGCCCTCAAATACGCCCATGCCATAGTGCAGGGTATGCGTCAGCACATGAACCTGTGCGCTCCGCCAATCGATGAGCTCGCCGTCTTTCCAGATAAAACCATCGCGATCGGCCATGGACAATGACATGATGTTCTCCAATTTCAAAAAACTGCAGGCGCACAAAAGGCGCGCTGACTAAACATGGGATTTTAACAAGTTGGCAGACTGCCCGCGTCATAAATTTCATGATGGAAGATCAAGGGGGCAGAGCCGGTTGCTGCGGGTGAGCAGACATTCAGTACCAACGTCGGGATTGTGGCGCGGTACATCAAGAAGGGGGATAGAGCAAGTATAGCGAATTTTAGCCCGCTCCAGCCAGCCAATTTGTTCCGGGGTTAGGTACAAAATCGCTGAATTTGACGGCAAATTACGTGCTGCATCGGCGAAAATGCCACAACTTAAACGCTGACGGAACTAGTTGACACGGAAATTGGGAGGGCTTCAGTTAAAATGCGATGCTTTCTCATCTGCATCACAGCACTTTTCTGATTTTCCTCCATTTACCTCACTATTCTTCGACATCACTATGGCTGCTATCCTTCGTCTGACCGATCTGATTGAATCAAACCAACTGGCAGGAAAACGCGTTTTCATTCGCGCCGATCTGAATGTGCCGCAAGATGATGCTGGCAATGTGACCGAAGATACCCGTATTCGTGCTTCGATTCCTGCCATTCAAGCCTGCCTGAAGGCGGGTGCGGCGGTCATGGTGACATCACATCTGGGGCGCCCAACCGAAGGTGAGTTCAAGCCGGAAGATTCATTGGCACCGGTGGCTGATCGCATGGCGCAATTGCTGGAATGCAAGGTACCGCTGATCTCCAGCTGGGTGGACGGTGTTGACGTCGCCCCGGGCCAGGTTGTGTTGCTCGAAAACTGCCGCGTCAATAAAGGTGAAAAGAAAAACAGCGATGAACTGTCGCAAAAAATGGCCAAGCTTTGCGATATTTATGTCAATGATGCGTTTGGTACGGCGCACCGTGCTGAAGCGACCACCAATGGTATCGCCAAATATGCACCGATCGCTTGTGCTGGTCCTTTGCTTGCAGCCGAGCTGGATGCACTGACCAAGGCACTGGGCAGCCCCAAGCGCCCACTGGTAGCGATTGTGGCTGGTTCCAAGGTTTCTACCAAGCTGACCATTCTCAAATCATTGGCTGAAAAAGTGGATCAACTGATTGTCGGTGGTGGTATCGCCAATACCTTCATGTTGGCGGCAGGTCTCAATATTGGTAAATCACTGGCCGAGCCTGATCTGGTTGAAGAAGCCAAAGTCATTATCGAGATGATGAAAAAACGTGGTGCCGATGTGCCAATTCCAGAAGATGTGGTGGTAGCCAATGAACTTTCAGCCTTGGCTCGTGCCAATAAGGTTGGAGTGGAAGATGTTCAGCCTGATGACATGATTTTGGATATTGGCCCAAAGACTGCTGCCAAACTGACTGGTATTTTGGCGTCAGCCGGCACGATTGTCTGGAACGGCCCAATGGGCGTGTTTGAGATTGATCAATTTGGTGGTGGCACCAAAATGCTGGCAGCAGCCATTGCCCACTCACCCGCATTTTCAATTGCCGGTGGTGGCGATACGCTGGCTGCCATTGCCAAATATGGTATTGAAAAACAAGTAGGTTATATTTCGACCGGTGGTGGTGCCTTCCTTGAGGTGCTGGAAGGCAAGCAACTACCAGCCTTTGCGGTACTTGAAGAGCGCGCCAAGGCTTAATGACCAGGCTGTCAGGCCATGAGACGGCTATTACGAGGAGACACCCTGAATGAATCGCGCAACTAAAATCGTCGCAACACTTGGCCCGGCCAGTAGCTCTCCAGAGATGTTGGGGCGCCTGATCCAGGCTGGGGTGGACGTCGTCCGTTTCAATTTTTCGCATGGCACTGCGCAAGATCATATTGGTCGTGCTGCGCTGGTACGTGAACTGGCCCAAAAATACGGCAAGGAAGTGGCCATCATGGCCGATCTGCAAGGCCCAAAAATTCGTATCGGCAAGTTTGAACAGGGCAGGATTGAACTGGTGCCGGGTGATAAGTTTGTACTCGATGCTGAATGCGAGTTAGGCAATCAAGAGCGGGTTGGCCTGGACTATAAAGAGCTGCCGCGTGATTTGCATGATGGCGATATGCTCTTGCTGAACGATGGTCTGATCGTCTTGCAGGTAGAACAAATTTTAGGCAGTGAAATTTTCACTGTCGTCAAGATTGGTGGCGAACTCTCCAATAACAAGGGCATCAATCGTCAGGGTGGCGGTTTGTCTGCGCCCGCCTTGACGGCCAAGGACATGGAAGATATCAAGACTGCCATGAGTTTCAAGGCAGATTTTGTGGCAGTGTCCTTTCCCAAAAATGCCACTGATATGGAGATGGCGCGCCAACTGGCTGAAATTGCAGGCGCACCGCTCAATCACAAACCCAAAATGATTGCCAAGATTGAACGTGCCGAAGCGATTCCGGCGCTGGCTGAAATTCTCAACGCGTCGTATGGCATCATGGTGGCGCGTGGTGATCTGGCGGTTGAAGTAGGTAATGCGACCGTGCCAGCATTGCAAAAGCGCATGATCAAGATGGCACGTGAAGCCAATAAATTGGTCATCACGGCGACCCAGATGATGGAGTCAATGATCGTCAATGCCGTGCCAACCCGTGCCGAGGTTTCTGATGTGGCCAATGCGGTTTTGGATGGTACCGATGCAGTCATGCTGTCGGCTGAAACAGCATCAGGCAAGTATCCGGTTGAAACTGTGGAGATGATGGCCAACGTTTGCTGCGAGGCCGAACGTTCCGAAGAAGTGGAACTCGATAAAGATTTCCTGAATCAGACTTTCACTCGGATCGATCAGTCGATTGCCGCAGGAGCCTTGTTTACCGCCTTTCATTTGAAGGTCAAGGCCTTGGTAGCTTTGACAGATTCTGGCGCCACGGCTTTGTGGATGAGCCGTCACAAGATTCATGTGCCGATCTATGCCATGACACCGAATCTGACCTCGCAACGCAAGATGGCGCTGTATCGCAATGTGACACCACTCCATCTGGCTACCAGTCTGGATCGTGAAGAAGCATTGGCGCAAGCCGAAGCCACTTTGTTGGCGCGTGGTGTAGTCAGTCGAGGCGATGTTGTTGTATTGACAATTGGTGAGCCGATGGGACAACCCGGTGGCACCAATTCACTCAAGATTATCAAGGTGGGTGGTTGATCGTTGTTGATTTTTTCAATCTGATCAGTTTGACGATTGCCAGCCATTCATTAACAGATTTTTTATCAGGAGCTTACTATGCCTCTCGTATCCATGCGACAACTGTTGGACCACGCTGCCGAAAACGGTTACGGTCTGCCAGCTTTTAACGTTAACAATCTGGAGCAGGTCACTGCGATCATGCAAGCCGCCGATGAAGTCGGTGCCCCAGTCATCATGCAGGCGTCTGCCGGTGCCCGTAAATATGCTGGTGAAGCTTTCCTGCGCCATTTGATTGAAGCCGCTGTTGAAGCCTACCCACATATTCCTGTTGTGATGCATCAGGATCATGGTCAGTCGCCAGCGGTTTGTATGGCTGCCATCAAGTCAGGCTTTACTTCCGTGATGATGGATGGTTCACTCGAAGAAGATGGCAAATCAGTGGCCAGCTATGAATACAACGTCATGGTTTCCAAAAAAGTGGTCGAGTTTTCCCACGCGATTGGTGTGACAGTGGAAGCCGAACTGGGTGTACTCGGTTCGCTCGAAACCATGAAGGGCGACAAGGAAGATGGTCACGGCGCTGAAGGCACCATGACTCGTGAACAGTTGCTGACAGATGTGGCCCAGGCTGCTGATTTCGTCAAACAGACTCAGTGTGACGCTCTGGCGATTGCGATTGGCACTTCCCACGGTGCTTATAAATTTACCAAAAAGCCGACAGGCGATATTCTCGCGATTTCCCGCATCAAGGAAATCCATGCACGCATTCCTAACACCCATTTGGTGATGCATGGTTCATCTTCAGTGCCACAAGAATTGTTGGCTGAGATCCGTGAATTTGGCGGTGACATGAAAGAAACCTATGGCGTGCCAGTTGAAGAAATTCAAGAGGGTATCAAGCATGGCGTGCGTAAAATCAATATTGATACCGATATCCGTTTGGCCATGACTGGTGCGATTCGTCGTTACTTTGTTGAAAACCCAGGCAAGTTTGATCCACGTGATTATCTGAAGCCTGCACGCGAAGCAGCCAAGCTGATTTGCAAGGCGCGTTACCTGCAATTTGGCTGCGAAGGACAGGCTGGCAAGATCAAGCCGCTGTCTCTTGATAAAATAGCGGAAAAATACAAAAAAGGCGACTTAGCCCAGATTGTTCAATAAGCTCCCAGCGCTTTTTTACAAACAGGAGCCGGACAGTATTTTGCTGTCCGGCTTTTGATTTTTTTATTACCGTAACTTGATGGACCCGATATGGCCGCGCTTTATGATTCTTCTCTGAAATCCCTACCTTTGCTTGGTCGAGGCAAAGTTCGTGACAACTATGCTGTGGGCACTGACAAACTGTTGATTGTGACCAGTGATCGCCTCTCTGCCTTTGATGTGATCATGAATGAGCCGATTCCTGGCAAGGGCGTGGTGCTCAACAGCATGGCCGAATTCTGGTTTGCCAAACTGGGTCATGTGGTTGCCAATCATTTGACGGGGATTGCACCAGAGTCCGTCGTGGCGGCTGATGAAGTCGAGCAGGTCAAGGGGCGCTCCATGGTAGTCAAGCGTTTACAGCCCATTATGGTTGAGGCCGTGGTGCGCGGCTATATCATTGGTTCAGGTTGGAAAGACTATCAGTCCAGCGGTGCCATTTGCGGCATTACGCTGCCTGCCGGATTGCAACAGGCGCAAAAGTTGGCTGAGCCAATTTTTACACCGGCCGCCAAGGCGGAGATTGGTGAGCATGATGAAAACATCAGCTTTGCCGAAGTGGAAGCCAAAATCGGTAAAGAACTGGCCACAAAAATTCGTGATATCAGTATTCAACTTTATCAGGAAGCCTCGCAGTATGCGGCTACCCGTGGCATTATCATTGCCGATACCAAGTTTGAATTTGGTCTGGATGACAATGGCGTATTGCATCTGATGGATGAGGTGTTGACACCCGATTCCTCGCGCTTCTGGCCAGCTGATTCGTATGCAGTGGGTATTTCCCCGCCATCCTATGACAAACAGTTTGTACGGGATTATCTGGAAACCATCACCAGCTGGAATAAGTCTGCACCAGCACCTGCTTTACCTGCAGAAGTCATTGAAAGAACTGCTGCCAAATATCGTGAAGCCTATGAACGGCTGAGCGGCAAGACTTTGGCTTGAGAGGACGCACTATGCAATCTGAATCAATCATCCAGGTCGGCGTTGTGATGGGCTCATCCAGTGACTGGGATGTCATGCAACATGCAGTCAATTTGCTCAAGGAATTTGGTATCGCCCACGAGGCCAAAGTGGTATCGGCGCATCGTATGCCTGATGAAATGTTTGCTTATGCCGATAGCGCCGCAGGACGTGGTTTGCAAGCCATCATCGCCGGTGCAGGTGGTGCGGCACATTTGCCAGGCATGTTGGCTGCAAAGACACAGGTGCCCGTGCTTGGTGTACCCGTGCCATCCAAATATTTGCGTGGTGAAGACTCACTGCATTCGATTGTGCAAATGCCTAAAGGGATTCCCGTGGCCACATTTGCCATTGGTGAGGCAGGAGCTGCCAATGCGGCCTTGTTTGCCATTGCCATGTTGGCAAGTCACGATAAAGAACTGGCAGATAAGCTGGTCGCATTTCGTGCTCGCCAGACCCAGGCAGCTCGTGACATGATTTTGCCAAACTGATATGACTGAATTGTTGATGAAGAAAAATGGTCCTGTGCTACCTGGTCAATGGCTTGGTGTGATGGGTGGCGGACAGTTGGCGCGGATGTTCTGTTTTTCCGCGCAATCAATGGGCTACAAAGTAGCGGTGCTGGATCCTGATGCCAGCAGTCCCGCCGGTCGGATTGCTGAAAAACACATTTGTGCCGCTTATGATGACGCTGCAGCCCTGCAGGAGCTGGCAGCACTGTGTCAGGCCGTCACGACCGAGTTTGAGAATGTGCCGGCCGAGAGCATGAAGTTACTGGCGCAACAAACCTTTGTGTCGCCCCGTGGTGAGTGTGTGGCCATTACTCAGGATCGTGCCCGCGAAAAAGCCTATATTCATTCATGCGGAATTGATGTGGCACCGCATAAGGAAATTTTGAATCAGGCGGATCTTGCTGATGTCAGCAGCTTATTGCCTGGCATCCTCAAGTCGAGTCGCTTGGGTTATGACGGCAAAGGTCAGGTGCGGGTCAGCACCCCGGCTGAAGTCTTGGCTGCATTCAAGCAAATGGATCAGGTGCCTTGTGTGCTGGAGCAAAGGCTGGATCTGGCGTACGAATTATCCGTGTTGGTCGCACGTGGTGTGGATGGTGATTGTGAAGTCTACCCTGTTCAGCAAAACGAACATCGTGATGGCATCTTGCATCAGACCATTGTGCCCGCACCGCTGGCTGATGATGTCCTGTGTGACAAGGCGCAACAGGCCGCGCAGATCATTGCCGCCAATATGGATTATGTAGGTGTCTTGTGTGTGGAATTTTTTGTGCTCAAGGATGGCACATTGCTGGTTAATGAGATGGCGCCACGACCGCATAATAGTGGCCACCATACCATCAATAGTTGTGCGGTGAGTCAGTTTGAACAACAGGTAAGGGCGATGGCAAGACTGCCATTGGGGGTACCGTATCAACACAGTACCGCTGTCATGATCAATCTGTTGGGTGACTTGTGGTTTGACGATGAGACAGAGCAAGAGCCCGCCTGGAATCAGGTATTGGCAATTCCCAATACTGCCTTACATTTATACGGCAAAAGCGAGCCACGTAAAGGGCGCAAGATGGGGCATATCACCTGTACCAGTGCTGAAAGCCTGGAAGATGCATTGGCTTATGCCTCCGAAGTGGTTCATTTTTTGGGATTGACATGAAGTCAGTGGCAGGGCAGTTCACGCAGCTTGAGTCAACGCTGTTAACAGAAGCTGCTCAACAACTGACGCAGGGTGAGCTGGTTGCCTTTCCAACCGAAACGGTTTACGGCTTGGGGGCAGATGCGGAAAATCCTCAGGCAGTTGCAAAGATTTATGCCGCCAAAGGTCGTCCCCAGGATCATCCAGTCATTGTTCATCTGGCGCAAGGTGCTTCGCTGACTCATTGGGCAACGGATATACCTCAAACAGCGTATGTATTGATTGAGGCCTATTGGCCCGGTCCTTTGACTTTGATCTTGAAACGCAATCCAGCCATTCCAGATGCGGTGTCAAAAGGTGCAAATACCATTGGTTTGCGCTGTCCGGCGCATCCCATGGCGCAGGCTTTGCTGAGTCAATTCCGGCATGGTCAGGGTGGCGTGGCGGCCCCTTCTGCGAATCGTTTTGGCCGGATCAGCCCTACAACTGCCGGGCATGTGCGTGATGAGTTTGGTGATGATCTGATGATTCTGGATGGTGGTGCCTGTGAAGTCGGAATCGAATCCACCATTGTTGATCTGACCAACATGCCTCCGGTATTGCTGAGGCCAGGTCAAATTTCCAAAGCAGATTTGGAAAGCAAGCTTGGTATCCACATTTTGAGCAAGGCCGAAGTCGAGGCTAAGGGCGAACAGGCGCAGGCTCACTCAGGTGGTCTGGCTGCGCACTATGCGCCGCGTACTTCGATGGCAGTGCTTGATGCAGCAAGTCTTGCCAATGAGGCTGCGCAATTGATTGGACAGGGCAAGCGCGTTGGGGTGCTGGTACGGAATGCCATCAATTCTAATGTTGGACAGCAGATTGTTTTGTCTGATGATCCGGCACATTATGCACATGATTTTTATGCGGCACTGCGCACGCTCGACAGGCTGCAATTCGATATGATCCTGGTGCAGGCGTTGCCCGATAATGAAGCCTGGCAGGGCGTGGCCGACCGCTTGGGCAGAGCTGCGGTGGGTGCTGGCAAGTAATCAGCGATAAATCAGTTTCATGACCAAAATACTGCTGGCTAGCAATAAGGTCAGCGCATTAGCCACAATCACTGGCCATGCCGTCACTTGAATGCCGTAATACAGCCACAGTGTCACGCCCGTGACGAAGACACTGTACATACCTAGTGAAATGCCCGTGGCTGATTTGGTTTTGAAGGTCAGCCATACTTGTGGCACAAACGCGGCAGTTGTGCAAAAGGCGGCCAGATAACCAATATGATCTGCGGTGATCATTTTTTAACGAGCCAAATCGTTATAGGTCCAATGCAGCAGGGCATCCAGAGCAGGTCGTGCAGCATAGGCATTGTCATGATTGATGAAGCCAACGACAGCGTAGCGCTTGCCTGACTCGGCCAGGACATAGCCAGCCACGGCACTGACATCACGCAATGAACCTGTCTTGATATGTGCTTGACCGGCAACGCTGTCGTTATTCAGCCTTTTTTTCATGGTGCCATCGTAGCCAATCAAGGGTAGTGAACTCATGAACTCGGGCATGACCGGACTTTGGTAAGCCTGCTTGAGAATGCGAGCCATATTGGCGGCTGAGATCCGCTCAATGCGAGATAAGCCCGAACCATTTTCCAGCACAATATCATTGGGATTTAAATTTACTTTGCCCAGCCAGGTCTTGATAAAACGTACCGATTGATCATAACGAGCTGGACGTAGATTACTTGGGTCGGCAGCAGCCTGCAGGCTACTATCGTTGGATTCAAACGCATTCATTTCGACTGCGGGTTGCGGCATGTCCTTGAGCTTGTCCTGATAACGGCCCAGTGTCAAAAACACATGTTTGGCCATTACATTATTACTGTATTTGTTCACGTCACGAACCACTTCAGCCAATGCTGGCGAAACCCATTCAGTCACCATACGGGCTTCTGGTGGTGTTTTGCCTTCACGCGATGCGCCGGTTATTTTGCCGCCAAGTTCAAACCATAAGGCACGAATGGTTCGTGCCGTAAAGTCATTGGGATACAGATAGCTGGCATTGACAAAAAGCGACTTGTCTTCACAGCGATCAGAAAAAGTACCGGCAAATTGTGCCATTGAGGTTGTCGTGAAGTCGGCCTTGATGGTGGAGCGCCAATCATTGCAATCACCCGAAGTTAGCTTGACACCATTGACCACGACCCAGTCGCTCTGGCGTGGCTCGGCATTGATGAGCACCTTGCCATCAACCTGGTTAGGTACAAAGTTAAAAGTGATGGCGTTGTAGTTGATCAGCAGGGCATCGGGCTGAGCGTTATAGGCGCGCATCGGGTCGCCGTCAAACTGTACGGCATCGGTAGTCTTGCCAAGATCAAACGCACTGCGATCCAGGATCAATGAGCCACGAATATCCCGCACGCCTTTGGCCTGCAGTTGACGCAGCATCATCCAGACATTTTCGGTGACCAGTTTGGGATCACCACTGCCCTTGATATAAAGATTGCCTTCCAGTACGCCATTGTGGATTGGCCCATCGACATACAGACCGGTCTTCCAGGTAAAGGTGGGACCAAGAATATCGAGTGCCGCAAAGGTGGTCACCAGCTTGACTGTCGATGCTGGATTCATCGGCTTATAGGCATTAAAGACCAGCCGTGCCGCATCGGTACCATTACGTGCTGATTTGCTTGAGTCCACTTCAGTCACGTAAAACGCGGCATTGCCAAAAGGCACTTTGGCACGATCCAATTCAGTAGCAACCCGTTCCGGGAGCATGCCTTGAATTTGTGATGGCTCCGGTTGCGCCTGAGCTATGCTGGATAGCAGCAAGCCAAAGAGCATACCAGCCAGGGGAGCACGAGATGGTTTGTGTTGAGCGTGAGCAAGCATAAAAACGCAGTAGGCTATTCAGTTTTTGAGTATGACTGATTTTAGCCTATGCCATTCGTGAGTTTGCGTGGCTTTTATGTGCCTCTTTGTCAAATTAAAGCAAGCACATTAAACGCAGATCAATTCAGATAAAACTATTGTGGGCTGGGTTTGTTTTTAAAGGCGGCAAATGTGGTTGTACGAGCAAATTTGGCTTCGTACATCACTTGATCGGCCTTGCGTATCAAGGCTTGAGCAGTCACGCCATCACGGGGATAAACGGCGACTCCCACGGCCAGACCAACCCGTAATTCACGATCAGTCAGCTTGATTGGGCGTGACATCAGATCAAGAATTTTTTCATTGATGATTTCAATATCATCCTTGCCGGTCAAATTGTCTGCCAGCAGGACAAATTCATCACCACCCAGACGTGCCACCAGATCGGAGTTGCGCATGGCCTGTTTGAAGCGAGCTGAAAATTCACGTAAAACGATGTCGCCTTCAATATGACCATAGGTGTCGTTGATCTGCTTAAAACCGTTAAGGTCAATCAAAAACACGGCCAGACGACGATCTTCACGAATGGCTCGTGACAACGATTTGGTCAGTGTTTCCATGAACAGGGCACGATTGGCCAGACCGGTCAACGAGTCATGCAATGCTGCATAACGCAGTCTTTCCTGAGCATCCTTGCGGGCGCAATACTGGCCAATCTGAGCACTGATGGAACGGCCGACTTGCATGATGAATTCATCAGGAGCCTGTGCGTGATTGGAAAAGAATTCCAGCACGCTGACAGTCTGGTGCCCGCTATCGTGCGGTGTCTTGATTGGGAAGGCCATGGCTGAATGAATCCCGGCCTTCTCGGCCAGTTCATGCAATTTGAAGTCGGCAAAGTGATGCACGTCCTTGATCCAGACCGCTTCCTGGGTGATCCAGGCGCGGGAGATCAAGCCAGATTCCATTGCACCAAAGTTGCTTGGCAAATCGGAAAAAATGGGGTTGGTCGAAGAATACAGGCTCAGCTTGCCGGGGCGACACCAGCTTTCTTCCAGAATGTACTGACGTGACATCAGGTCAATTGACCAGCGGGCACCACAAGTCCAGCCCAGTTCTTCGCACACCGCCTGAATCACGTGTGGCGTGGCTTCGGCCAGTGAGTTGGTCGTATCAAGAATGCGTGTGACACGATCCTTGATATGCAGCATCAACTGGTTTTTATGGGATGCGGTGACATCACGCCCGATGCCGCGATAACCTTCAAACTGCCCACTTTTTGAAAACACCGGCACGCCAGCAATACTTTCATACCATAGCTCGCCCGATGGGCCAAGGCGACCAACGACCAGCTCGGGAAAGGGAGAGCGGCTTTCGAGATGCTGGCGATGCATATTCCAGCGTTCGCCAGGAACACCAATATGGGTGATTTCCCATTGGGTGGCGCCGATCAGGTTTTCAGACTGGCCGCGCACACCGGAGTCAAAACTTTCGGAAAGATGAATGTAGCGATGACTATTGTCGGTTTCCCAAAGCCAGCCATTAGTGAGCGCCATGACGTTTTGGATCTGGTCGTTGTAGGCGTGTACCTTGTGTAACGCACGGCGCGAATATAAAACCATGCCAACCAAGAGAACCAGTGCGATGCCAAGGGCGATTTGAATCATTGAATTCATGCGGAAACCGAGGTCAAATTTGAAAAATTGTTAAATATTTTCGTACATTGATAATGCTAATCCGAAATTACGCAGTCGCAGCAAAAGGGGCTCATAAATTACAATTTTTACCAAAATCATAGTATAACAACTTGTTGCCGTTTGCTGAGAGCAGGCAAGTCACTGATTTGTTTCCGATTTTTTGTAAAATGACTGAATTGGATGATTGCAGGAATGGCTTTTATCAAGTAAACTGGCAGGCTATTCGCAAAATTTTGTGGATCAGCTCGTCTGGTTAGCCAATTTGCGATGTGTTTAATTCATTTAATTAATGAGGTTCCCAATGTACGCGGTCATAAAAACCGGCGGCAAACAATATAAAGTTGCTGCAGGCGAAAAGTTAAAAATAGAACAGATACCAGCAGACATTGGCCAAGAAATCACACTCGACCAGGTTTTAGCGGTCGGTGAGGGCAGCGACATTAAAGTCGGTGCCCCACTGGTGAGTGGTGCTTCGGTCAAGGCTGTGGTTCTTTCCCAAGGTCGTCACGACAAAGTGAAAATTTTCAAGATGCGCCGTCGCAAGCACTATCAAAAGCGTATGGGTCATCGTCAAAACTACACTGAACTGCAAATCCAGGCAATTAACGCCTAAGCAGTTGGTCATCAAGGTTAAGGAGCTTATAGCATGGCACATAAGAAGGGCGGCGGCACTACGCGTAACGGTCGTGACTCGGAATCGAAACGCTTGGGCGTGAAGGTTTACGGCGGTCAGGCCATTTTGGCTGGCGGTATCATTATTCGTCAACGCGGTACACGCGTTCACGCTGGTGAAAACGTTGGTCAGGGTAAGGATCACACTTTGTACGCACTGAAAGACGGCAAAGTTGAATTCGGTACCAAGGGTCCAATGAAAAAACACGTGGTATCTGTAGTCGCAGCGTAATTTCTGCCACTAGCCACAACAAGGCCCTGCCAATTCGCAGGGCTTTTTTTGTTTATAGACTTCACTGCCAGACTGCTCAAGTCGCACCGCAGTTTCTGATCCGATTGGTCGTCGTATTGGCATTTGCTTGAGCGATGCATAATAGGTCGGACTGATTCTGTAATTTTGGCAAGGGCCGCATCTCGGCGGTAAAACAAACATCATGAAATTCATAGACGAAGCCCGAATCGAGGTGATTGCCGGTAATGGCGGCAATGGCGTGATCTCCTTTCGGCGCGAAAAATTTGTACCATTCGGTGGGCCTGATGGCGGCGATGGTGGGCGTGGCGGTACGGTGTATGCCGTGGCTGATCGCAACATCAACACCCTGGTCGATTTTCGCTTTTCCAAGCAGCATATGGCCAAAAATGGCGAACGGGGGCGCGGTGCCGATTGTTATGGCAAAAGCGCTGACGACGTAACGCTGCGTATGCCAGTAGGCACGCTGATTACCGATTCCGATTCAGGCGAGTTGATTGCCGATCTGACCGAGCATGGTCAGGTGGCGTTGCTGGCACAGGGCGGTAATGGCGGCTGGGGCAATATTCACTTCAAGTCCAGTACCAATCGTGCACCCCGTCAGCAAACTGACGGCCAGCCTGGCGAGCGCCGTAACTTGCGCCTGGAGCTCAAGGTATTGGCCGATGTAGGCTTGCTGGGTATGCCCAATGCGGGC
Source organism: Ampullimonas aquatilis (assembly GCF_049675895.1). Taxonomy (GTDB): domain Bacteria; phylum Pseudomonadota; class Gammaproteobacteria; order Burkholderiales; family Burkholderiaceae_D; genus Ampullimonas; species Ampullimonas aquatilis. The sequence continues at coordinate 502,688 of NZ_CP183834.1, forward strand.
AAGTCGACTTTCATTGCCTCGGTGTCCAACGCCCGTCCCAAGATTGCCGATTATCCATTTACCACCTTGCATCCCAATCTGGGCGTGGTGCGGATTGCGCACGAAAAAAGTTTTGTGATCGCCGATATTCCTGGTCTGATTGAAGGTGCTGCCGAAGGCGCTGGTTTGGGTCATCAATTTTTGCGGCATTTGCAGCGCACGCGCTTGTTGCTGCACATCGTTGACTTTGCCCCGTTTGATACCAACACCGATCCGGTCAAGGAGGCCAAGGCGATTGTGGAAGAGCTGCGCAAGTACGATGAGTCGCTCTACGATAAACCGCGCTGGCTGGTGCTCAACAAGGTCGACGTGGTGCCCGAAACCGAGCGTGACAAGCTGGTCAAGGATTTCGTCAAAAAATTCAAATGGAAAGGGCCGGTCTTCACCATTTCGGCGCTGTCCGGATTGGGTTGCCCGGAGCTGACCTATGCCATTTATGATTTTGTGGCCGAGCAAAGCCGCGCTGAACAGCCGCCTGAAGCACCCGATATTCGTCTGGATCCGCGTTTTGTGAATGCGGGCGACAACCCTGAAAGTGCTGCTGATAAGGTATAATTAAGGGAGTATGAATTAATTTAGGTTGCTTAAGTGCTGATATATTGGCTCTTAAAAATTACACCTATAGAGTATATTGATTGGTCAAATTGACTTCCGGCTTATGCGATCGATTATTGAAACAGCACAACGTATCGTCATCAAGGTAGGTTCCAGCCTCGTTACCAACGACGGTAAAGGTCTGGATCACCAAGCCATTGCGCGTTGGGCGGCACAGATTGCCGCGCTCAAAACTCTGGGCAAGGAAGTCGTGCTGGTCAGCTCGGGCGCGATTGCCGAAGGCATGCAACGGCTCGGCTGGAGCAAGCGTCCGCATGAAGTCAATGAACTGCAAGCCGCAGCGGCAGTGGGGCAAATGGGGCTGGTGCAAGTCTACGAATCCAGCTTCAGCCAGCATGGTCTGCATACTGCCCAAATTTTGCTGACCCACGCCGACCTTGCCGATCGCGAGCGTTACCTCAACGCCCGTTCCACCTTGCTGACACTGCTGCGTCATAACGTAGTGCCCATCATCAATGAAAACGACACCGTCGTGACCGATGAAATCCGCTTTGGCGACAACGACACGCTGGGTGCTCTGGTCACCAACCTGATCGAAGGCGACGCTCTCATCATCCTCACCGACCAGCCCGGCCTGTTCACCGCCGATCCGCGTAAAGACCCCAGCGCCACGCTCGTGCAAGAAGCTGTGGCCGGCACGCCCGAACTCGAAGCGATGGCCGGTGGCGCTGGCAGCAGCGTTGGCACCGGTGGCATGTTCACCAAAATCATCGCCGCCAAACGCGCTGCCAAAAGTGGCGCGGCAACTGTCATTGCTTCGGGTCGCGAGTCCGATGTCCTGGTGCGGCTCGCCAAAGGCGAAGTCATCGGCACCCAGCTCATCGCACAAACCGCCACACTCACCGCTCGCAAACAATGGATGGCCGATCACCTGCAACTGCGTGGCCGCGTTGTCATCGATGCCGGTGCCGTACAAAAACTGCGCGATGAAGGCAAGAGCCTATTGCCGATTGGCGTGGTAGAAGTGATTGGCGAATTTGAACGCGGCGAAGTCATCGCCTGCGTCGCCCCCGACGGCAAAGAAATCGCCCGTGGCATGACCAACTACAACAGCAGCGATACCCGTCGCATCGCTCGCAAACCCTCTGCCGACATTGAAAGCCTGCTCGGCTACATCTTTGAAATTGAATTGATCCATCGGGATAATTTGGTCGTGGTGTAATTGGCTTGTTGAGCTAGTCTCATTGTTTTGGCTTTACATTGATGAGAGATTATTGCCAGAGTACCTTACTTGACTAATCTTGAGGGCACTCCTGAAATGTGCCATTCATCAGGCAACTTTGAATTTATAGATACTAATGCTAGAGAAAGCATGGAGTCACTTTTGAAGTAACACTACACCTTGTCGCCTTGTTATAAAGCATTACCAGCAATAGTGAAGGAAAGAAAATGATTGCTTACGTAAAGTATTTCAGAATCTTATCTGCCATGCCGACCATCTTAGCTATATTGACGGGCTTGGTCGTTGTCAACAGGGAAGTCAAGGCACAAGGTATTGAGCCCGTTATACAGAATTCACCATCTACGAAGGAAAAAACAGCAACATTGCCCAGCACTCAACTTCACAATGTGACAGACATGTCTTATCAATCACGCCAAACCTTTAAAGGACGCGTATTTGCTAAGGACAATAATATTTGGGCTTATACCAAAGCATTTGCTGACTTGTTTGGTATGCCTGAACAATATATCGATGCTGTGGAAGGTATTGAAGCAGTGGCATTTCGTTTTGAAGACGCGGGCTTTGAGGAGTGTGGATTTGCAGGTGTCGAGAGCCAATGCTTAAGGCAGGAATATTGTATTTTGGACTTGTACTTTGATGAGGGCAAGACCCCATTGCCTTGGGCATCGGACAAACAGTCTGAATGGCTTGCTGAGCATAACTCAATACGATGGTTGAAATTCGATGGTCGGAATCCGGCATTCCAGGGAGAAAAACCTATTGGGATGAAACTTAATAAGGTAATTAGTGCCGCCATTAGGGCCTTTGCTGACCCGGTAAGTAAACAGCAGGCGATCTTCACCACCAATGAGAACGACAACGATGGATCAGCTGATGACAGCATCACCGGGCCTGCGGCAGTGCTTGGTTACAGTCGACACTTCTTTCAAAATCTGACATTAGTCAGCACACATATTGGCTGCACCGTTTATCGCAAGAAAATCAATATGAGATTGGATGCGCGTGAAGGCGTTGCAGATAAACCCATTGCCCAGTTCAATCGACTCATATTACCAGAGGGTTTTGTCTCACGAATTAAAGTTGTACAAAAAATTCGATATGACAAAAGAGCGACTTTTTATAAAAAAATCTTGCCATCACCTTACGGTACGAAGGATGTTACCTCAGATCAACCTATAGAAATTAAAAATTAATAAACAACATAATCAGGGGAGCATGCATTATGGCTATTTTGTCCGGATAGACATTTTGCTGGGCATATTTAGTGATCTATTTTTTTAGGAACAAGATATGGCATTTATTAACGAATTAATTTCCGAAGAAGACAAGGTAAAGATCGATTGGTCACAATTTAAAGCATCGCCATATTTCAATATATTTGAGTCCAATTATTGGACTGTTGATCATGCACGCAATATTTTTCTTGTTCGTCTGAGTGCGCGTGGAAGAGAAAATGAGCACTCTGAGGTTTACGCCATGTACTTGGCTGGAAAAATTATTCGATTTGAAGCTGACATGATTAGTGGTAAGGGAAATCCTCATACTGGGGTGGAAGTTTCATGGAAATTATTTAATGTGGTTTACATTCCCAGTCTTATCAAGATTGAGGACAAAAGTGTTTTGGATCTAATTGAAGCGGCAATGACTAGTTATGGCCATAATTACAGACTATCCCCAGTTAGGTCTGTTTGCATTACTTTTTCTTGATTAAAAAGTCGGCTTGAAATTACTTATGGATTTAAATAATTAATCCGAGATATCAATGTTTAACATTGAAAATGTATGTATTGATAGATGAAAAAATATTGATGAATGCATATTGCTTGATGAGTCTGATGAGCCATTTTTGGGAGTTGGAATGTGACTTTTATTAACGAATTAATTTCCGAAGAAGACAGGGCAAAGATCGATTGGTCACAATTTAAAGCTTGGCCTTTTAGTCAGTTCAAAGATCCCTGGAAATGGACGATTGATAAATAAAAGAAAATCTTTTTGGTCACGCTGGAAGGAAGGGACTTTGACTCAGAGAGACCGGAAACATATGCACTCTATTGGTATAACCATTTCATCAAAATTGAAGCTATCGTAAAAGGTGAGGGGTGTGGAAAATTCTGGGAAGTTATTTTCTGGCAGATATTGACATTAGATATTCCTGAAAAGGTGGTGGCGCGACGTGATGAAATCATTAAAGATTTAAAAGAAGTAATTGGTGCACATGGAAAATTCTATGATCGTTCACACATTGAAACCGTTCATATTTTTTTCTGATCAGAAAAAATGTTCATGAATAGGTTCTTTGAGTATGTTGCTGTTCTGCTAATCAAGGAAAAAATGATTTGTATTAAAAAGTTGCAACAATGGTCGGCAAGCTTACTGATCTTGATTCTGTGTTGCACGGGTTGCCAGGGGTTGCTTGGCGTGAAACGGTCACAGCTTGGCCTGAGCGTGGTCAACTTGAGCAACGAAAGAATTAGCCAGGTTGAGATTTTGTATGGAGATCAAAAAATCAGTTTTTGCAGGATTTCATGTGTACCGACAAGAGATAACGATGGTGGATCGGTGTGGTCCGCCTATATGCCAATAGAAGAGAAAATGACAATCAGCTGGCTGGATGCAAATAAAGATCGGCATGAACTGACTATTCCCATCAGGGAGCGTGTCGTGGACATCAATCGACTTAGAAGACTCAATATTGTGTTCCATGATGGACAGGTTGTTGTTGAACAATATCTATCCAATAAGAATAAGAATATATTTTTCTACGAAGAACTACCACTCTATCCATGATGAGTAGTCTGATTAATAAATTTTCAAATCACTTCTCTGATCGGCCATCATCCATTTTGATGAAGCAACATATCCAGCTTTATCGAATTTCTTAATTTTTTCATTTACCAATCATTCACCCTTGTCAGACAACGCTGACACAAGAAGGCGCTTTTAGCTGAGGTGGTCGCACATTGCTGCGGCGCGATACTCGGTACTGTCATACAACGGCTTCATACTTGCTTAAGACCTGCTGGCTGGGCAAGATGAGTGCATTAGCGTTGGCTTAACTTGAAGACAGGAAGCTGTGATGGATATTGATTTGGTCAGAAAGACGGCGTTTGCCATGCCTTTGACTAGCCCGGCCTTTCCGATGGGGCCGTATCGTTTTGTCAATCGTGAATATTTCATCATCAGTTATCGCACCGATCCGGCACGATTGCGTGCGGTGGTGCCCGAACCGCTGCAGGTGGTGGATGATTTGGTGCATTACGAGTTTATCCGCATGCCCGATTCCACTGGTTTTGGTGATTACACTGAAAGCGGGCAGGTGATTTCCGTCAGTTTTGATGGGCAGCGCGGCAGTTATACCCACGCCATGTACCTGAATGATCATCCGCCCACTGCGGGTGGCCGTGAGTTATGGGGCTTTCCTAAAAAACTGGCGAATCCTTCATTGGCGGTGCATGTGGATACCCTGGTGGGCACGCTTGATTACGGGCCGGTACGTGTGGCCACCGGCACCATGGGCTACAAGCACAAGACGCTGGATTGTGGTGAGCAGCAACGTCGGCTCAGTCAAACACCCAATTTTTTATTGAAGATTATTCCGCATGTGGATGGCTCGCCGCGCATTTGCGAGATCGTGCGCTATTACCTGAGCGATGTCACCGTCAAGGGGGCCTGGACTGGTCCGGCGGCGCTGGATTTGTTTCCGCATGCTTTGGCAACGGTGTCGCGTTTGCCGATGCTGGAAGTGGTCGAGGCAAAACATATTCTGGCAGACCTGACGCTGGATCTGGGTGAGGTGGTTTTTGATTATTTGAAGTGAACAAGGAGTCATCATGAAACTGCAAGGTAAAGTCGCATTGGTAACCGGTTCGGCCAGTGGTATTGGCAAGTCGATCGCAGCAACGCTGGCCGCTGAAGGCGCAGCGATTGTGATTGCTGATTTAAAAAAGGAGGCTGCCGATGCGGTGGCCGCTGAAATCGTTGCCAAGGGGGGCAGGGCCATTGGTGTGGCGATGGATGTGACCAGTGAAGAGGCCGTCAATGCAGGCTTTAACGAGGCCGTGGCGGCGTTGGGGCCGATTGATATTCTGGTATCCAATGCGGGCATTCAGATTGTCAATCCAATCAACGAGTATGCGTTTTCAGACTGGAAAAAAATGTTGGCGATTCATCTGGATGGCGCATTTCTGACGACCAAGGCGGCGCTGCAATCCATGTATGAAGGCGATCGGGGTGGCGTGGTGATCTATACCGGCTCGGTCCATTCACACGAAGCCTCGCCCTTGAAGGCGCCTTATGTGACGGCCAAGCATGGCCTGATTGGCTTGTCCAAGGTGCTGGCCAAGGAAGGTGCTAAACACAATGTGCGTTCGCACGTGGTGTGTCCGGGCTTTGTGCGCACGCCGCTGGTGGATAAGCAGATTCCTGAACAGGCCAAGGAGCTGGGCATCAGCGAAGAAGAGGTGGTTAAAAAAGTCATGCTGGGTGAAACTGTGGATGGCCAGTTCACCACGGTGGATGACGTGGCGCAGATGGTGCTCTTTCTGGCTGCCTTTCCAACTGCCGCATTGACGGGGCAGTCGTTTGTGGTGAGCCATGGCTGGTTTATGCAATAGGTAATGGCTAATGAATGGCTTCACGGGTATGTCATCTAAAACGATCAGGATTGTGACCGGAAAGTGGATGATGCAAAATAAGACATGATCTGATCGTTTTGGCTGAATTATCTGCTGAGGTATTGGCAGAGTGAAAGGAATAATCATGGCAACCAGTGCTGTCAAAAAGCCCGCAAGTAAATCTGCCAACCAATCCGCCGACCGATCTGTTGAGCCGCCAATGTTGGCTGCCAGGTCCAATGGCAAGCTTGACTTAAGTCAGTACGAAACCATCGCGCTGGTCTTGCAGGGTGGCGGCGCGCTCGGTTCGTATCAGGCCGGTGTGTACGAGGCGCTGGAAGAAGCTGGCATCCTGCCCAACTGGGTGTCGGGTATTTCGATTGGTGCACTCAACACCGCCATCATTGCCGGTAATCCACCGGGCAAGCGTGTCGAACAGCTCAAGGCTTTTTGGGAGACCATCTGCAAGCCCGCATTTTTGCCCGCCTCGATGACGGCGGCCATGAGCTGGATGGAGCAGGCGACCGCCGAGATGCGCAAGCTATTCAATGCCTGGGAGGCCAGCCGCGCCATGCTGGAAGGGCAGCGCGGATTTTTTACGCCGCGTGTGCCTTCGCCATTGTCGGGTATGGTGACGGGCGTACAGCATGCCAGTTTTTATGACACCAGCATACTCAAGTCCACGCTGGAACAGTTTGCCGATTTTGATCGCATCAACGATCCACGCTTGATGCGTGTTTCGGTGGGTGCGGTTGATGTTGAAAACGGCAACTTTGATTACTTCAATAACAGCGATCCCAAAGATCCGCTCCTACCCGAACACTTCATGGCCTCCGGTGCTTTGCCACCCGGTTTTCCGGCAGTGGCTATCTGGCGACCCAAAGCGCAGCAGATGCGCTATTACTGGGATGGTGGCCTGATGTCCAACACGCCGTTGTATGATGTGCTGACCCATGTGCCACGCCGCGACACGCTGGCATTTCAGGTGGATTTATGGAGTGCCAGGGGGCACTTGCCCGACAATTTGTATGACGTGGCCGAGCGGCAAAAAGACATTCAGTTTTCCAGCCGCACACGCATGATCACCGACTATATGAAAGAAGTGCAAACCCAGCGACGCATGCTGCATGAGTTGCTGCAAATCATTCCGGCAGCCACACGCAGTCACAACGAGTTGTGCAAAAAGGCGGCCGAGATGGCCTGTCTCAAGCGCTTTAACGTGATCCACCTGATTTATCAGGACAAGGAATACGAAGGCCACTTCAAGGATTATGAGTTTGGTCCGCTCACCATGCGTGAACATTGGCTAAGTGGTTTGGCCGATGTAGAGCGTACATTGCTGCACCCAGAATGGTTTTCCTTGCCATCCGAAGACCGACCTTTCATGACGCACGACATTCATCGTCAACGAGGTGCCAGTTAAGCTACTTTAATGGAGTATATGTAATTATTGGCTTGTATAGTGCTTATTTATTTGCCTTTAAAAAATACCTATAAGGAGTATATTTTTTGGCAAATGCTGTCACGTCAGTATTGTCACTACCGGATAAATGGTCATCTGAGTCGGCTGCCATTAATACCTGCAGTGCTGTGTGCAGTGGTTCAACGCGCTTCCACATGAAAAAACCCGCCAGCGGCGGGTTCAATCAAATCCATCATTTGCCAAGTGACAATATATTTACTCGACATTCACGCAGGCCAAAGCTGCTCGGAATTTGGCGCAGTCTAACTTTTTTTGTCTGCTGACTGGTCGAGGTCCGACTGATGCTGAGATTCAGCAATCTGCTGCCGTTCCAGCCGCTCCTGCGTTTTGCTGATGAAGCGTGACAGCTCACTCAAGGCCAGTTGATACACCTCGCGCTTGAATTCAATTACGGTTTCAAGCGGCACCCAATAGTCGTGCCAACGCCAGGCGTCAAATTCGGGGTGATCCGAGGCGCGCAGCGATACATCGCAATCGCGGCCAATCATGCGCAGCAAATACCAGATTTGCTTTTGCCCACGATAACTGCCGCGCACTTCGCGCCTGATGAAATGATCCGGTACCTCGTAGCGCAACCAGTCTCTTGTGCGGCCAATGATCTTGACATGCTCAGGGCGCAGTCCCACTTCTTCGTGCAGTTCGCGGTACATGGCCTGTTCCGGCGTCTCGCCGTACTTGATGCCGCCCTGTGGAAACTGCCAGGAATGCTCGCGCACCCGCTTGCCCCAGAACACTTCGTTCTTGCCGTTCAATAAAATGATGCCTACGTTGGGACGAAAACCTTCTTTATCCAACATGGCTGATCCTGCAATCCTTTAAAATTGTAATCATTATAATCATCGGGCTGTGAGTTGACACGGCTTATTACAACTGGCGAGTCAGCACAAACCCTGTCCATTGGATGTCTGCAACGCGATTTTGTTGCCAATCTTTTTTTGAATTTCCATTACATAAAAACTGCCATGAAAGCCTCACAATTTTTTATTTCCACCCTCAAAGAAGCGCCTGCTGATGCCGAGATCGTCAGCCATAAACTGATGATGCGCGCTGGCATGATCAAAAAGCTCGGTGCCGGCATCTACACCTATATGCCGATGGGCCTGCGGGTGATTCGCAAGGTGGAAAACATCATCCGTGAGGAGATGAATCAGGCCGGTGCGGTAGAGCTGCTCATGCCCTTGGTGCAGCCCGCCGAACTGTGGCAGGAGACCGGCCGCTGGGACAAAATGGGCGACGAATTGATGCGCGTGAAAGATCGCCATGATCGCGACTTTGCCATTCAGCCAACCTCCGAAGAAGTGGTCACTGACATCGCCCGTAGCGAGATCAAAAGTTACCGCCAATTGCCGGTCAATTTCTATCACATCCAAACCAAGTTTCGTGATGAACGCCGCCCCCGTTTTGGTGTGATGCGTGGTCGCGAATTCACCATGAAAGATGCCTACTCGTTTGACCGTGATACGGATGGTCTGAAAAAAAGCTATCAGCTCATGTTTGATGCCTACACCAACATCTTTAACCGTTTTGGTCTGCAGTTCCGTGCGGTGGCAGCCGACAACGGCGCGATTGGCGGTTCTGGCTCGCATGAGTTTCATGTAATTGCCGACACCGGCGAAGATGCGATTGTTTACTGCCCAACTTCGGACTACGCCGCCAATATGGAAGCGGCCGAGGCACTGCCATTGTTGGCTGAGCGGGCGGCTGCGCAAGAGGAGATGAATCAGGTGGCCACCCTCGGCCAAACCAAATGCGAGGATGTGGCCAGCTTTCTTAAGCTGCCAATTGAGCGCACGGTCAAGTCAGTGGTATTGGCAACCGATGGTGAAGCAGACGTGCAAGGCTGGTTGTTGCTGGTGCGGGGTGATCATGAGTTAAACGAAGTCAAAGCCGCCAAGGTGGCGGGTCTGGCCGAGTTCAGAATGGCGACTGAGGCCGAAATCAATCAATGGTTTGGCTGTGAGCCAGGTTATCTGGGTGCGGTAAAAATGGCACAGCCAATCAAGGTGATTGCCGATCGTACTGTTGCCAATATGAGTGATTTTGTCTGTGGCGCCAACGCAGCCGGTTTCCATCTGACCGGTGTGAACTGGGGGCGTGACTTGCCAGAGCCGGATGCAATTGCCGATCTGCGCAATGTCGTCAAAGGCGATGCTTCGCCCGATGGCAAAGGCGTGCTCGATATTTGCCGTGGTATTGAAGTCGGCCACGTATTCCAGTTGGGCACCCGTTACTCGCAAGACATGAAGGCGACGTTTCTCGATGAAAACGGTAAGCCACAACTGATGCAAATGGGTTGCTACGGGATTGGTGTCACACGGATTTTGGGTGCGGCCATCGAACAAAATTTTGATGAGCGCGGCATCATCTGGCCAACCGCCATTGCGCCATTTGCGGTGGTCTTGTGCCCCATGGGTTACGACCGTTCTGCACAGGTCAAGGAAGTGGCCGACCAATTACTGGCCGACTTGAAAGCGCAGGGCATTGATGCGATTCTGGATGATCGTGGTGAGCGTCCAGGTGTCATGTTTGCCGATTGGGAACTGATTGGTGTACCGCATCGGGTGGTCATTGGTGAGCGTGGTCTGAAAGAAGGCAACCTCGAATACCAGGGACGACGCGACAGCGCAGCCACTGCCGTGGCACAAAGCGAGATTGTCAGCTTTATAAAGGGCCAGCTTTGATTGATTGTTTGGCGCTGCAAAACCGCATGAAGGGCGTGATTCAGGCAGCATTCAAAATGTGGGCAGGTGTTGGCAAGCAGCAGCGTACCTGGCTGCTGACGAGTGCGTTGGCCAGTGCTTTGACATTCATCAGCTTGCCAGCACTGGCTGGTGCGCAAAAAGAGGAGCAACTGGCCGATAGCATCAGAACGGCGATGGCCAATGCCATTGCCGATGCGCGCCCGCCACGGCCGCATTTCGACAAAATTGAGGATCGCATTATCTATCTGAACTGGCTGGGTGAGATGAGTACCCGCTTAAAAGCCCGTCATCCCAACGACCAAGCCCGCGTGGAATTCTTGGAGACCATCTATTACGAGGCTTCGCGAGCGGGGCTGGAGCCTTCGCTGGTGCTGGGGCTGATTGAGGTCGAAAGTAATTTTCGCAAGTACGCCATCAGCATCGTCGGTGCCCGTGGCCTGATGCAGGTCATGCCATTCTGGTCACGCCAGATTGGCGATGGTGATGCCGGCAAGCTGTTTCATATGCAGAACAATCTGCGTTATGGCTGCACCATCCTGCGTCATTATCTGGATATTGAAAAAGGTGATTTGTATCTGGCCCTGGGCCGCTATAACGGGAGCCGTGGCAAACCTGAGTATCCCAATGCTGTGCAACGCAGCTGGGTGCACTGGAAGTGAGTGAACAGGTAACGTGTCACGTTACCTGATGGGCATATGGATCAGCAAATTGGCTGTCCGGTGAACAGCCAGTGACCATGCCATTCCTTTTCGCTGATTTATTTCAGGGGGATTCCCAGACAAGTTACTCATTGAGTTGCTTGTCTAGTAACGATGTCCGTGACAAATATTTAAATTTTCAATTTAAAAAATGCTTTTTCAAAGATCTGATGAAGAATTGAGCAGATTGCTCGCTTCATGAAGGTGTTGTTAAGTATGGTCTGCCAGATAGAGAAAATGAGCCTGTGCAGGCCTTTCAAGTTATCGCTAGCATTAAAGTTTCTTCAGTAAGTAGCGGGTAAAACCCATCTTCGGCCATAGTTTGAGCCACATCAAATACCTGACTGTGACACGTTGAGGCATATCAACCTGCCAAGCCAGGCATCGCCTTAAAGTTAAGCCAGCAATTAAACAGAATCAGATGAGCAATAGATTTCTGGTTTTGCGTTGCAATAGCAGGACGATTTTATTTGAACAACGGGTAGCACAGCAGCTTGTTTTTGGAAAATCAGGTGTAAGTCACTGGTTAGTTGGTTTTCAGTTTTGCATGATTGAGTAGCCAGTTTGAATTTATTGGAATTTTCAATATGGATTGAAAATCATGATTCCGTTTGGAAATCCTTGTGTTTAAAGGCTTTCAAGTGATTCTGGTGAATTTTCCATTGATCTGATGGTTGTGGCGTAAAAGTTGCGCATTGATGACTCGCAGTAATGGAGGAGTGAATGTGGGTAAATTGTTGCGACGCGTTAAGTGGGTCTTGAGTGAATCATTAAGCGGGCCAACAATTTACTTAAAAATCAATAATTCAATGACGCGAGGAACCTGTAAATGAATCAAATACTTTCCAAGAGCAAGCAACGCGAGGACATTAGCAAGTCACGTCATATTCAGCATGGCGGGGTGACGGACTTGATGATGAGATTTATGAAAATAGTCCCTTCAATGGGCAGACCATCTTTACATACTAAAAAGGAAAGTAGCATGAAAAAGTCCAGCCTGGCTCTCTTATCGGCTTTGACATTGGGTTCCATCATGGCCGCCCCTGTTATGGCACAATCTGCCGGTGACATTTTGGTTCGTGGCCGTATCGAACGACTCAAAATGGACGACAAGTCTGACGCCTTTGGTGCCGTACCTGCTGATGCCGTGACCCTGAACAGCAAAACGATTCCTGAAATCGATTTCACCTACTTTTTTACGCCCAACTTTGCGGCCGAACTGGTTTTGACAATTCCACAATCACAGGATGTCCGATTGTCCGGCACCAAGATTGGTTCGTTGAAACACTTGCCACCTTCATTGCTGGCGCAGTACCACTTCACGACTGGCACACCGTTCCGTCCTTATATGGGTGCGGGTCTGAACTACACCCGTATCTGGGGTGTGGATCTGCCAACTGGCCTGTCTTTGGATAACAGCAGCCTGGGTCTGGTGGTTGGTGCCGGTTTTGATTATCAGATCGCACCAAAATGGTATTTGAACGTGGACGTTAAAAAAATCAGCCTATCCAGCGATTTGAAATCGGGCGGTAGCAAAATCAGTACGGTAAAGCTTGATCCATGGCTCTTCGGTGTGGGTGTTGGCTACATGTTCTGAGCATGATGGCATGGGTGCTGGTGGCGGCACCAACAAAAGGCACCAACAAAAAAGCGGAACTTCGGTTCCGCTTTTTTTATGCTTTTTATATTGTTATCACCTTGATTACTTGGCAGGTGCTTCAGCAGCAGGTGCTGCTGCATCTTTTTTGGCATGATGGTGGTGATGCTTATGTTTTTTGACATGCTTGGCTGCGGCTTCGGCAGGAGCAGCGGTTTCAGCAGGTGCATCAGCTGCAAAAGCAGCAGTAGCAAACATGGCAGCAATCAGAGCGGCGATCAATTTGGTCATGATAATTTCCTCAATAGAATAAAAAATGCTGTGGTTCAAGCCACTTCAAGTTTTTAGCATGTTCTATCCCGAAAGGGTTTGTTTACATGGTGAACAGACACTCGTGATTGATCTGCAGCAAATGGGATGATTGGGTGAGGATCATTGTCATGACTTTGACATGGCGTTGCGACAAGTTGTTTGGGTGTTGTTAAAAATCAGGCATAACCCGTAGCGTTACAGTCTTTTCTTGTGAGAACATCGCTTTTGCGGTATAAATAGCGAACTTGAATCCATTTTGTGTTACGCGACATCGTGATCAAAACCATCTCTTCTTACTTTTTTGGCTTCTTTTTTAGCTACCACGCAAATACGGCGGAGGAAGAGGGTTAGATTCAACCTGAATACCACAAAAAACCGCCAGCAAAAAACTGGCGGTTTTTTTTTGACCACAGGCAGACCTTAGGCAGCTGTATTAATAGTCGTATTGACAGCTGCATTTGCAACCGGATTTGTAACCATAACCAATTACTTGTTTAACCAATTGGCAAGACCATTTATACCAAGGAGCAATCATGACACTGAGTACCGATGATGTGAGGATCAAAGAATTAAAAGAACTGGTTCCTCCGTCCCATCTGCTGCGCGAGTTTCCCGTTACTGAAGTGGCGTCCCAGACAACGTTTAACAGCCGTGCGGCATTGCATCGGATATTGCATGGCATGGATGATCGCCTGATGGTCATCATTGGCCCTTGTTCTGTTCATGATCCCAAGGCTGCGCTGGAATATGCGGGCCGTCTGATAAAAGAGCGCACCCGTTTTGCGGGCGAGCTGGAAATCGTGATGCGTGTTTATTTTGAAAAACCCCGCACTACGGTGGGTTGGAAAGGTCTGATCAACGACCCTTATATGGATGGTAGCTTCCGCATCAATGATGGTCTGCGCATGGCGCGCCAGTTGTTGCTGGAAATCAACAGCATGGGTCTGCCAGCCGGTACCGAGTTCCTCGATACCATCAGCCCGCAATATGTGGCCGATCTCGTGTCCTGGGGCGCAATCGGTGCCCGTACGACTGAATCTCAGGTGCATCGTGAGCTGGCTTCCGGCTTGTCTTGTCCAGTCGGTTTTAAAAATGGCACCGATGGCAATGTGAAGATTGCCATTGATGCGATCAAGGCTGCGTCCCAGCCGCATCACTTTCTGTCAGTGACCAAGGCGGGACATTCTGCGATTGTGTCGACTTCTGGCAATGAAGACTGCCACGTGATCTTGCGCGGTGGCAAGGCACCCAATTATGATGCGGCCAGTGTAGATGCTGCTTGCAAGGATATTTCTGCAGCCGGTTTGGCCGCCCGTCTGATGATTGATACCAGCCACGCCAATAGCAGCAAAAAACCCGAAAACCAGGTGCCAGTGGCTGCCAATATCGCCGAGCAAATTGCCGGTGGTGATGAGCGTATTGTGGGGCTGATGGTAGAAAGCCATCTGGTGGCCGGTCGTCAAGATCTGGTGCCAGGCAAACCGCTGGTCTATGGCCAGAGCGTGACCGATGGTTGTATCAATTGGGAAGACTCGCTCAAGGTACTTGAAGGCTTGGCCAGTGCTGTCTTGGCACGCCGTCAAAAGCGTGTTGCCGAGTAATTATTGGCGCGCTTGAGCGCGCCTTCCTTTGCTTTAATGATGGTGTTGCTTTGAGTACTTTAAAGGTAGTATCCATTAAAAAAGCCCCTTATAAGTGCGATTTATAAGGGGCTTTTTTTATACCCTTAGAGGGTATATTTTTAGCGAGCTAACTTAGTTCAACAGATAGCAGGCTTTACTCTTGTACCAGATGGGGTCCAGTCCAAAGGCGGTGGCATTGCAGTCGGCGCCATTGCTGAAGCTGCGTTCAACAAAGTGACTGTCTGCGCCAAAACGCAGGGTTCGCGTGCCGGTGAAGGTGCAGCGACCACCTTCGACAGCGCATTGGCTGCTGGTTTTTTCTGCTTGCCAATTACTCCAGGTGACACCATCGGTCGTGCTCACCACATTGACAGCCGTGCTACTGCAACTGGTGGCAGCGTAGCTGATACCTTGTGGGCGTACATGGATGGGTGTGGCAGCGGCGTTGCTGACGCAACCGCTCAGAGATTGCCAGCTACTCCAGCCGGTGCGCCAATCCCAGGTTTTTTTCCAGAGCGCGTTATCGGTGCCACGTACCAGCACATCAAACAACCAGTCACCGGTAAAGCGCCAGGTTGAAGTCGGTGCGCCAGTGGCATTAAAGCCCAGGTCTTCCCATTCAAAGGTCTGTCCGCCATCAGCCGAATATCCAAACTGTACGGCGCGGTTGCTGCAACTGATGTATTGCACCAGGGCTTCGTTGTAGGAGGTGCTCAGACCAGGTTTTTCGGCACTACAGGCAGCGATGGTTTTGGCTTCAATAAATTTGCCAGCACGATAGCGCTGCAATACCACGCTATTGTCGGAACAGGCTTGACCAACGCTGATCAGATCGCCATTACTGAGCGGAGCGATGACTTCATTGCCATTGATACAAGGTTGCACGGGGGTAGCATCCACCTTGGCACAGTGCAGGGCAAACTGATTCACACTAGTGCCTGCTTTGCCTGCAACACCGATCGCGGCAGTACCGGTTGGGCAGCTGGTCAATCCATTATTGGTGTCCCCGGTGCCACCTACGGCACCCAGCAGGGTTTTGTCGGCGTTGACTTGTCCATAGGCTTTCAGGCTCGAGCACTGCAAGTCGAGTGCGGTCAGGCCCGTGCCGCTACGTGATACAAAACCGCTGACGGCGCTATCACCCGGACACTCTTTGTAAAACACGCTGCCGCCTTCACCGCCTGCCTTGCCACCCATATAAGGGTCAGTCAGACGATGGCCAGTGAGTTTGTCGACGCGGGCACATAAAGGTGAAACCTGATCGATCACACCACTGAAGCGGCCAACCACACCGACCATGACTTCATCGGTATAGCAGGGCATGACAAAGTCGGTGCCAGTGCTGCCACCCACCGCGGTGGTGGCGTTGTATTGATGCCAGCGCTGATCCAGCCTGGGGTTGGCGGCGATATTGATTTTAATGATCTTGGCAACTGACGGCACATTTTGCGCATCCAGTGCAAACAACATGTAATAGCCGGGCGGGAAGGTGGCGGCATTGGCTGGCAGTTGCACCTTGAGCGTATTGCCAGTGGTGCTAAAACTTGGCTCGATAAATAACTGATCAAAGTTGAAAGAGTGCGTCACCGAGCCGGTCTTGACCATGGTCACGCGTTGAATCGCGCTGGTGTGAGTAAACTGCACATCAATCGCATCACCCGGATTGGCGACCGTGGGCACACTGGTCAACACCGGCCGTGCAGCCCATTGTGCGTTGGCGTTAAACAAATACGAAGGGTAATAAATTTCGGCATTGGTATTGGTTTGTGGACCAGGCGCGCCGCCACCGGCAATCAGTACGGAGGCATCGGGTAACAGCAAGGCGGTGGAGTGATACAGCCGTGCCTTGATAGCTGCAGCACCGATGGTCCAGTTACCGGTGGTCGGGTCCCAGATCTCGGCCTTGGTATTTAAGCCGGTCAGCGTATTGGCCACTTCACTGCCGCCTGTAGATAACACTTTGCCATTGGGCAACATGGTCATGGTCAGCCATTGCCGTTGAGTGGATAAATCGCCTACCTGAATCACGTTCGGGGTAGTACCGTTAAAGTCTACCACTACGGTGCCTTTGGAGTTGCCGCCACCCTGAATGATGCGTCCGGGTGCAAACATTGCGGCACTGGCGGTGGTACCGGCAAAGCCGCTGGCCAGATTGGTCAGCGTGGTGACACTGCCGTTACCAGCGGTGTTGATGTAGTACATCTTGCCATTGGAGTCGATACCAAAGACGCGACCATCGCTGGACAAAAAGTTATGCGGATACCAGTAGCTGAGCGCGCTGGTGCCAGCCGTACTCAGGAGCTGGGTGACGCCATTGCTTTTGCGTAGCTCGGGGAAATCTGTGCCGCCGCTGCCACCCTGGATGTAAATATTGCCGTCGGTCAGGGCGATGGAGGATGAATACCAGCGTGGTCGTTGCAGGTTGGCGCCACTTTGCAGATTATTGGTATTGGCAAAAAAGATCGTCGTGTTGTTATTGGGCTGGTTGAGCGTTGGCCGTGTTGGCAACGGATCGGGCGAGGTGTTGGGGTTGATGTCACCCCCTGCAATAAACAGATCACCGGTGCTAGGAATCAGCACTTGCGAACTGCAAAAGATATCGGTGCCAGTGCTGTTGGGTAATACGGTATGGCCGGTATTGATATCACCGGCGCTGGCATCCCAAATATCATAATTAAATTTTGCAGTTTGCTGACCTTCCTTGGTGGTGCCATAGGTCATCACGCGACCATCGGGCAAGAGCGCGGTGTGAATCGCAATCAAAGGCCAGGCACCGACATCGGTCCACATGCCATTGACTGGCGCGTCGGCAGTCGGTGCGAGCGAGGTAGACAGCGCACCCTGTTTTTTGACCATGAAGCTCTGACCGTTTACCGCATTTTCGGTGCTGTATGAAGGGCCTTGCGCAACGCTTTTGCTATCCGAGCTGTTACTACCAGTCAGATCATTGCCGCCGCCGCAACCCGCCAATATCAGCGCCAGAATGCTGGCACTACCCAGCCGATATGAATGTTGGCGTTGATAACGTAAAAACGCGCGCGCAGCCGCAACGGGCCGTCGTGCCTGGCACGAAGCTGGAATGGAAAACATGAACACCCCCAAAGAAATTTGATGCTATTTTTTGGAAGGCTTCGGCAAACTCTGTGCCAGAATATTAAATTTAATAAAATCAATAGCTTGAGATTGATTTTTGATTGCTGCAAAAAAGGTATGTCAATATTGCCGACACTTGGTGACGGAATAATTGGCATTCAGAGGTGGCAAAAAATAGGTATTGTGGCGATTTCTCAGCCCAAAAGCGACTTCCGAGATATGCCACAAAAAGATAGGCTATGCACGCTAAAGCCAGTTCTTAGTGGAGTATCAGTAAAAACTGGCTGTTTAAGTACTTTTTATATGGTTAATAAAAAATACTCATATGGAGTATATTTATTTATCGAGCAAGGTGTTGACTTCGGCCAGATCGTCTTCCTTGAGCACACCGGCGGCGGCCTTGAGTTTGAGGCCGTTCATCAGTGCGTCGTAGCGGGCCTTGGCCAGGTCACGGCGAGTGGTGAAGAGTTGTTGTTGGGAGTTGAGCACGTCAATCGAGATCTTCACGCCCACCTGAAAACCCAGCTGATTGGATTCCAGCGCGGTCTGGCTGGAGCGCTCCGAGGCTTCCAGTGCGCGAACCTGTGCCAGCCCATTGTTGACCCCCAAAAAAGCCTGACGAGTGCTTTGCACGGCCGTGCGCCGTACATTGTCCAGGTCGGCCAGTGATTTGTCTTCCAGTGCCAGGCTTTCACGCACCTTGCTCTGCGTGGCAAAACCCGCAAACAAGGGAATTGCCACTTGAATGCCATATTGGGTGGTGTTGATATTGGATGTTGAATTGCCCGCAACCTGTAGCTGTGTCGAGCCTTCCGAATTGGTCCGGCCACGGCTGGCCACAAAGTCGACAGTTGGGTAATGACCGGCCTTGTTGATCGTTGTGGTACGTTTGGCAATCTCGTAACCAAACTGTTGTTGCACCACGCTATAGTTTTGTTTCTCTGCAATCTGAGTCCAATCGTCCATGCGCGCCGGTGTGGGGGCCTGAATGGCCACACCATTTTTTAGCGAAGCCAGGTTGCCCGGTTCCTTGCCAATGATCTGCAGGAGCGCATTGCGCTTTACCTGCAGATCATTTTGTGCGGCAATCTGGGTGGCAATGGCGAGGTCATAGCGTGCCTGTGCATCATTGACATCCACAATCGTGGACGTGCCCACTTCGAAATTGCGTTTGGCCTGCGCCAGTTGCTCACCAATTGCCTTGATCTGGGCTTCCTGCACCGTCAGCGTGTCTTGCGCATTGAGTACATCAAAGTAGGCCTGCGAGACGCGGGTAATCAGGTCAATCTGTGCCTGGGCATACGTGGCTTCGGCTTGCGCCTGCACCAGCTTGCTCTGCTCAAAGGTTTCCCAGTTGGCCCAGCGAAACAGCGGTTGGGTCAGCGCTACGCTATAACCATTAGTCGTGACATTGCGGTTGATGGGCGTGGGGCTAGTACTGGTGCTGCCATCAATCTCGGACTTGTTATAGTTGCCGGACAGATTGACGGCAGGCAGCAGGCCGGAGCGTCCCTGAATGATTTTTTCCTGATTGGCCTGCAGTTGTGAGCGGGCGCTGGCAATCACCGGATCATTGGCCACGGCATCACGGTATACCTGCAACAGATCGGTTGCCCAGGCAGCACTGGCAGGAGCCAGGCAGGCAATGGCCAAGGCGATGGTACGTGGTAGGAAATGCGCATTCATGGAAACAATCCTGTGAGAGTTGGACTAGCAATCAAATAAAGGTGATTGCCCTTGTTATGACGGTGTGATCAGTAACGTTGCATGGTGTTATCAACTTCGCGTGCCCAGCCATCCACACCACCAGCCAGGTTATAGATGTTGGTGAGGCCACGCGCTTCCAGAAACTGTGCAACCTGCATGCTGCGGCCGCCGTGATGACAGATGCAGACTAGCGCCTTGTCACCTTGAGCATCCTGAATCGTGCTCAATGCGGCAGGCACGCTTTGCATGGGCTGCAAACTGGCACCTTCGATATGACAGATTTCCCATTCGCGGGGTTCACGGACGTCCAACATATAAATTTTGTCGGCATCGGTCTTGAGCCATTCGGCAAGCTGACTGGCATTGATTTGTTGCATGGTAAAACTCCTCGGATCAAACGGCCCCAGCTGGGGCGATAGTTGGGTCACTCGTTTGGGTTACTCGTTATTGCGCTACTTGTTATTTAAAAACTAAACTTATTGAGCTGCTGAGCATTGGTCAGCGGTGCCACATTGGTTTCAAACAGATTCACGGTTTCAAACTGCTTCTCGCCAGTCCTGGTGATCAATTGCGCTTCCATGACGGGTGCCTGACCAACAAAAACAGCCATCCGGCCACCGACCTTGAGCTGGTCAAAAAAAGCTTGGGGAACGAAGGGCAACGAAGCAGAAATCACGATCACGTCGTAAGGTGCACCTTTGGCAAAACCATTGGCACCGTCGGCCACTTCAACCTTGACGTTGCTGATATGGTTTTCAGCCAGATTGAGTTTGGCGATTTCGGCCAGTGTCGGGTTGATCTCCACGGTCGTCACTTCTTGCGCACGATGCGCCAGCAAAGCGGCCATATAACCACTGCCAGCACCGATTTCCAGTACGCGTTCGTGTTTCTTGACGTTGAGTTCCTGGAGAATGCGGGCTTCCACACGGGGTGGCATCATGTGTTCGTTGGCGGCACCGTCTTTGATCAGGGGGATTTCGGTATCTGCAAAGGCCAGACCTTTGTAGGCAACCGGTACAAAGTTTTCACGCTTGACCACAGTCAGCAGATTGAGAATGGACTGATCCAGCACGTCCCAGGGACGAATTTGCTGCTCAATCATCAGATAACGGTTATGTTCAATAGTCATGATGTTCACGCTCAAGGTTAATGGCTAGGTTAATCAAGTAATCAGTCGGATAATCGATCGGGTCATTCATCCGGTTATTTCTCAGACTCCGAAGAACCAGAATCGGGCGCAATTTTACTGGAGTTGCGCTGCCCACGGGCGTTGCGTTGTTGCCACCATTGCGCCAGATCATCGAGATAGGTATAAATCACCGGCACCACCACCAGCGTGAGCAGGGAGGCGGTGATGATCCCGCCAACCACTGCCTGGCCCATCGGTGCACGCTGTTCCGAGCCTTCGGCCAGTCCCAAAGCCAATGGCAGCATGCCAAATACCATCGCTAAAGTGGTCATCAAAATCGGGCGAAGACGCACGTGGGCTGCGGCCAGCAGGGCATCGTGACGATTCAGCGGGGTATCATCCAGCGGGACAGCCTGTGCCATGCCGTCAAGAGTGTTGTTGCCATGACCAGCCAGACCATGCTGGCGTGCCTGATTGGCAAAGTCGACCAGCAAAATGGCATTTTTGGTGACCAGCCCCATCAGCATGATGAAGCCGATGATGGAAAACAGATTAAAGGTCGAGCGAAATAGCATCAGTGCCAAAAACACGCCAATCAGTGTTAATGGCAGGGATGACATGATGGCCAGCGGCTGCAAAAAACTATGAAACTGCGAGGCCAGGATCATGTAGATGAAAATCACGGCCAATGCCAGTGCCGACAGCGCATAGCCCATGGCTTCTTGCATGTCCTTGGTGGAGCCGCCCATCGAGTAACGATAACCGCTCGGCCAGTTCATGCCATCCAGCGCTTTTTTGATGGCGCTACTGGCGGTGCCCGAGGGGAGGTTGTCGGTATTGGCGGTCAGTTCCACCTCACGATTCAGGTTGCGGCGGTTGATCTGATTGGCACCCAGCCCCGGTGTCAGCTCGGCCACCTGGCGCAGTGCCACCATGCGCGGGGCACCATCCGCAGTCGTTTGGGTGCTGGGGATCATGAGTTTGGTCAGGTCGCTCATGGTATTCCGATCATCGGGTGCAAGGCGCACGCGTACCGTGTAGTTTTCATCATCGGGGCCGCGCCAGGTGCTGGTTTCGTCACCTGCCAAAAAAGGGCGCAGGGTATTACCAATTTGCGCCACACCAATGCCCAGATCCGCTGCCAGATCACGCCGTACCGTGACATTGACCGTGGGTTTATTGGCTTTCAGGCTGGAGTCCACATCAACAATCCCAGGAATGGCGCGCAGGCGTTCCTGCACTTGAGTGGAGAGGCGGGCGAGTTCATCCAGATCGCTGCCTTGGATACTGATTTGCAGCGTTTTTTGGCCACCGACGGCTTCGAGTGTGCCCACATTGGTGACGGTGATACCGGCAATCTGTGCCAGGCGTTCGCGAATGGGTGCGGTCATTTGTGCCTGACTCTGCTGGCGTAAATGCCGATCGATCAGGCGCACATACAGGTTTGCATACGACTTGCCCTGTACCGTGCCGGTGTTGATGGTGGCAAAGACATAGGCGACTTCGGGCATTGCTCTGAGCACGTCGGTCACCTGGCGCGCCTTGGCTTCGGTGATTTCCAGTGATGAGCCAATCGGTGTGTAAAAGGCAATCTGCGATTCCGAATAATCGGCCTTGGGCACAAACTCGCTACCGACCCAACCCATGATCGGAATCAGCAAGCCGCCTGCAAAACTGGCAACTGCCAGCAGCAAGGTGGTTTTGCGATGCGCCAGCGACCAGCGCAACAGAAATTGATAAAAGTGTGAGAGCTGATCCACACCACGATCAAACCAGGCCAGTACCCGGCCAATGCTGTTGGCATACCAGCCGCTGGCACGATAGCCCGGTTCAAGAGTGGGATCGCGCCAGACGCTGGAGAGCATTGGGTCGAGCGTGAAAGAAACAAACATCGAAATGAGTACCGCCGCTACCACCGTAATACCAAACTGGTGAAAGAAGCGACCGATGATGCCGCCCATGAATCCTACCGGCAAAAACACGGCAACAATCGACAGCGTGGTGGCCAGCACCGCCAGACCAATTTCATTGGTACCTTCCAACGCAGCCTGATGATGGTGCTTGCCCATGCCAACATGGCGCACAATGTTTTCGCGCACCACAATCGCATCATCAATCAAGAGCCCGACGCACAATGACAGGGCCATCAGCGTGAGCATATTGATGGAAAAGCCAAACCAGTTCATGAAGAAAAAAGTGCCGATCAGGGCAATTGGCAAGGTCAGGCCGGTAATGACTGTGGAGCGCCATGAATTGAGAAACAGAAACACAATCGCAATGGTCAGCAGCGCCCCTTCCAGCAAGGTATGACGCACATTGCGCACGCCGACCCGAATGGCGCGCGAGTTGTCGCGCACCACATCAAGCTGAACACCTTGCGGTAATTGCGGGCGCAACTCCTTGATGGCTTCTTGCAGACCATCGACCACATCAATTGTGTTTTCGCCTTGCGCCTTGAGTACTTCAATGGCCAGTGTGCGCTGACCATTCATCAAGGCCAGACTGTCCTGTTCTTCCTGGCCATCAATCACCTCGGCAACTTGCGAAAGATAGACTGGCTGATTGCCGCGCCGGGCCACAATGATTTGGGCAAATTCCTCGGGTGTGGTCATCCGTCCCTTGATCTGGATGATCTGTTCACCGGTGATCGAGCGCAGGCTGCCAGCCGGTAATTCAAGATTTTCATTGCGAATCGCATTCATCACCGTTTCAACACTGATGTTTTGCGCTTCGAGGGCAGCGGGTTTGATCTGGATTTGCACTTCACGTTTCACGCCACCGACCAGATTGACGGAGCCAACACCACGGACATTCTGCAAACGCTTTTTGATGACTTGATCAGACAGTGTGGTCAGTTCACGCAGGCTGCGAGGCTGAATATTTGAATTTTGATCGACGCTATTGCTGACTGCGAGGGAGAAGATTGGTGTGTCGGCCGGATCAAAGCGTGTGACCCGCGGTTCTTTGACGTCTTTACGAAAGCTTGCCTTGACCAGTGCCACTTTCTCGCGCACATCTTGCGCAGCCTTGGCCGCATCGATGCTGAGTTCAAATTCAATGATGACAATCGAGCTGCCTTCATAGGAACGTGAAGTCAGGTTTTTGATACCGCTGATGGCGTTGACAGACTCTTCCACCTTGCGGGTGATGTCCGACTCAACCGATTCGGGTGAAGCGTTGGGGTAATCGGTTTGTACCACCACGACCGGAAAGTTGATCTCTGGAAACTGATCGACCTTCATGCGCTGATAGGAAAATAACCCCATCACCACGAGCGCCAACATCATCATGGTGGCCATGACCGGGTTGTGAATGCTGATGCGAGTGAACCACATGATCGTTAGCGCTTATTCAGGGTCAAGGTTGTTTGGTGCTGTTGCTGGGGGCTGAAACCTCCGGTGCAACAGCCGGTGCAGTGGATGGCACGATAACGGCACTGGCAGGTTTGGTCGTGCCGGATTGATCGGCCAAAATATTGACCGGACTGCCCACACTTAAAAAACCATAGTTGTTGCGCACGATCGGCATGCCTGCTGACAGACCATGGCTGATCTCGACCACCGCCACGCCTTCGGTACTGGTACGTACTCCAATCGTGACGGGTTTTTGTTGCAGCAGGCCATTCTCAATGGCATAAACCGAATAACTGGGTTGACCATCCACGGTGTCGGAGCGCAATGCACTGGCCGGTATCACCAGCGCATTGGCTTTGCTGGACAGCACCGCATTGCCTTGCGCAAACATGCCTGCTTTGTAACTGCCAGGGTTATCAATGCGCACATACACCAGCACCGCGCGTGAACCTGCTTGAGTGGTTGGTGCAATCCGGCTGATCCGGCCAGGTACAGTTTGCGGCTGGCCTTCAATATCCAGTGCCACCACCTGGTTCAAAGACAGTTTGCCAATGTCGGCCACGGGTACGCTGGCTTCCAGTTCCATCACGCTCAGGTCGACGATGTCGATGAGCTTGCCATCCACCGATACCTTTTCGCCGGGCAGGGCATAGCGTGCCGCCACAATGCCACTCATTGGCGCCTTGATGATGGTGTCATTCACTGATTTTTTAGCCAATTCAAGTGCTGAGTTGGCGGCATCATGGTTACCCTTGGCCTGATCGTACTGACTTTGAAAACTGGTCAGTGCGTTTTTGGAAATGAAGTTCTTTTCTACCAATGCCTGATTGCTGGCCAGATTGGTTTTGGCCAAGTCAAGTTGTGCCTTGCTGGCAGAGAGCGTTTCGCTAGCCTGACGCAGTTTGAGGTCGAATTCCAATGGGTCAATCTGCGCCAGTACCTGACCCTTTTTGACTGATTCACCTTCACGCACCACCATGTTTAAAATTTCACCGGCAACTTTGCTTTTGACGGTGACCTGGTTGTAAGGCTTCAATGAGCCAGTCAGTGGCAGACCATCCTGAATGGTCTGGCTTTGCACCGTGGTCAGATCACTTTGCAAAAACTCGATGGGCTTGTTGACTGCGGTGACGGGATGATTGGCGGGTGCATTGTTTGATGTACCTGTTGCGGACTTGGTCGATACCGTATCACTGACAACTGGTTTGGCTGCTTCAGCGGCGGGTGCTGTCTGTTTGGGTTGGCATGCCGCCAAGGTGATGCACAAGAGGCTGCCGAGCAGAATGCTGGCGCGAGCTTGCCCAAAAAGACGGATCGACTTTGCTATTTTTTTATTACGGAAAGCTTGGTGACTTGAAAGAGCGATCATGACAGCCTGATTGTTAGTGGGTGTTGGCGCTATTTATCAGCAGCCCATGCAGGGTGAGTTCGAGGTACTGAGCCAGATAGCGTTGGTTGTCGATTGGCTCAGCCACACAGCAGTCAAAAGAGTGATGCCAGATCATCAACATCACCATGGGCGAGCATAGTACATGCGCCATATGGTCTTCATCGATATCGGCACGGACTTCACCGCGTTGCTGGCCACGATGGATCATGCTGCGAATCATCTTGTGAGCCCGGTCGATCACCACATCATGATAAAAGCGGGCGATTTCAGGAAAATGACTCGATTCGGCCATCACCAGTTTGCACAAGCCCGCCAGTGGCGTCGAGCCAACCTGTTGCCACCAGCCATCCATGACGTTTTTGATCAATTCCCGTGAATGACCGGTAAAATTTTCGATCATGGTTTCAGCCAGATTGAGTGCTGGCGAAATATGTTCGGTTACTACCGCCTTGAACAATTCTTCTTTGTTATCAAAGTACAGATAGAGCGTGCCCTTGGACACGCCGGCCTGTTTGGCAACATCTTCCAGACGCGTAGCGGCATAGCCCTTTTCGACAAACAAGGTGAGTGCTGCAGATAACAGCTCATGCGGACGCGCGTCTTTGCGCCGTTCCCAGCGGGGCTTGGCAGCATCGGTGTCAGAATGAAGGTGAGCAGGGGATTTGTTCATGACAAAATAAATAACCCGTGAGTCATTTATATTAGTTTAGCCCTCAGGGTGCGTCAATGCGCGGCGATTAGCTTGGTGTGAATGGTCATTAGGCTGGTGTGAGTGGCATTGGCGCACAACAGCGACGGGGTATTTGACAGTCTTTGGCTGGATTAACCAAAGCTATCGGAACTTTCCTCTGAGAGGATACTCTGAAGAAAGTTCAATCCGCCTACAATTCAGATTCAGTAGGTATGGATCGAGGCTACCTTTTGACATTGTTTTACTTTACGCCTGTCCTGTTGCTCAAGTCGGGTTGTTGGATTTCATCGGATCGTTTTCATGTCGCTTGCCCAGAAGTTTTTTGCCCGCCCTTATTTCCATACTTTTGCCTTGTTGGTGGTTGCCTCGCTCCTGTGGGCAGTCTGGTACTTTGGCTTTGCGCAGCGTGATCAGCTTGAGTATCGGCTGGTGCCGGTGCAAAAGGGTGCCATCACGGCAACTGTTGCTGCATCGGGCACACTCAACGCTGTGACCACGGTGACGGTGGGTACGCAGGTGTCAGGGCAGATCAAGGAGCTGTATGTTGACTTCAATAGTGAGGTGAAGCAGGGACAGTTGATTGCGCAGATTGATCCGCAAAATTTTGAATATCAGGTGAGCCAGAGTCAGGCCAATCTGGAGGCGGCGCGTTCTACCGTCAAAACGCAGGAGGCCAACATTGTTCTGCAGCAGGCCCAAGTGGCACAGGTGGACGTCAATCTGGCCAATGCCAAGCGTGATTACGAACGTAAGCAAATGCTGCTGGAAAAAAACTTCATCAGTCCGGCTGATCGGGACACGGCGCAGGCCACTTATAACGCTGCCCAGGCCCAATTGCGGGCGGCGCAGGCGCAGCTCGACGTGGTGCGCGCGCAGGCCAATAATGCGCGGGCATTAGTGCTGCAAAGCGAGGCGCAACTCTCGCAGGCACGGGTCAGTCTGGACAAAACCAAAATCATGGCACCGGTGAATGGCGTGGTGATCAAACGCAGTGTGGAGCTGGGACAAACCGTGGCGGCGAGCCTGCAATCGCCGGAGTTGTTCATCATCGCCAAAGACTTGCGCGATATGCAGGTTGAAACCGCAATCGATGAGTCAGACGTGGGCAAAATCAGGGTTGGCCAGGACGCTACCTTTACGGTGGATGCATTTAGTGGCCGCAGTTTTAGCGGCACAGTGAAGCAGATCCGCAAGTCGGCTGCCAATGTGTCCAATGTGGTGACTTACACCGTCATCATCAGCGCCAATAACCCCAGTTTGTTGCTCTTGCCCGGCATGACGGCCAATGTGCGCATTGTCACCGACACGCGCGACAATGTTCTCAAACTCAGCAACGCCGCTTTGCGCTACAAACCGGCCAAGGCCGATGCGGATAGTGCCGATGCCAATAAAGCTGCAGCAGCAGGTGGGGTAAATTCTGGTGGTGCCAATGCAGGTGCGAGTAGTGGCGGCAATGCTGGCAGCAAGCTGCGCGAACGCCTGATTACCGAGCTGCATCCGGATGAAGCACAAAAGCAGCAGTTGGATACCATCTTTGAAGAACTGCGCGGCAAGATGATGGCACTGCGCGATGCGTCTGCTGAAGATCGGCCCAAGCTGGCCGAGCGCAACCGCGCTGAAATGCGCAGCCGGATTGAGGCAATTCTCAAGCCCGAACAAAAAGCCCGCTATGCCGAATTGGTGGCCGAGCTGGATGGCCGTGCCGCCAGTGGTCGCGCGACTAATGGCAAAGTCTATGTGCTCGACAAGGACAACCAACCCAAAGTGGTTGCAGTGCGACTGGGTCTGAGCGATGGCACGATGACCGAGGTGTTGTCCAGTGAAGCCAATTTGCTTGCCGAGCAAACGCCGGTGATTACGGGTGTGCTCGACAAGGGCAGTAAGGCAGGCGCTAGCGCAGGTTCAGGCAGTAAACCCGCCAGCGCTGGCCCACGCATGCCATTCTGATCGGGGTAGCCAATGGCCTTGCGACAGATGCTGTGTTTTGTGGATACTGATAGGGACTATAAAAAATCACCCAGTATTTACGCACTCAAGATGTATTGTTTTGTTGTATACACCATCATAGTATGGTGTTTTCTGGCGATTTTGAGAAGTATTCTGACGATTTCAAAAAAACCTGGCATGGAGCCTCTGTGAGCACGCTGATCAGCACCAAGGCTCTCGCCAAAACTTACCAGATGGGTGACAGCATCGTTCATGCGCTGGATGGTGTGAACATTGATATCGACAAGGGTGAATTTGTCGCCATCATGGGCGCCTCGGGTTCGGGCAAATCCACCTTCATGAATCTGATTGGCTGCCTGGATCAGCCTTCGTCAGGTGAATATCTGCTCAACGGCCAAACGATCAGTACCCTGGACGCCGATGCGCTTGCGCAAATTCGCAATCAGCGGATTGGTTTTGTGTTTCAGAGTTTTAACCTGCTGCCGCGCACCAGTGCCCTGGAAAATGTGGAATTGCCATTGCTGTATGCCAGCCACGATGATTCCGGCACAAGCCGTCGTAACAAGGCGGCCGCGCGCTTGCAGCAGGTGGGTCTGGGCACGCGCATGGATCATCAACCCAAGGAGCTGTCGGGTGGACAGCAACAGCGGGTGGCAATTGCGCGGGCGCTGGTCAATGATCCCAGCCTGATTTTGGCGGATGAACCCACCGGTGCACTCGATTCAAAAACGAGTATCGAGATCATGGTCTTGCTGCAACAGCTCAATCACGATGGCATGACGGTGGTGATGGTCACCCATGAACCCGATATTGCTGCGTTTGCCGGACGGGTGATTACCTTCAAGGATGGCCAGGTCACCAGCGATCGGCATCAGTCACCGCAAGATGCGTTACTGGCCTTGCAAAGGCTGGAGCAGGGCAGTAATGCCGAGCGTCCCACGCTGACGCTGATCAAACCGGAGCCAGTATTATGAGCTTGCTGGCCACTTTACGCATTGCACTCAATGCACTGCGCATCAATAAACTGCGTTCAGCGCTGACCATGCTCGGCATCATCATCGGTGTGGCCGCGGTGATTGTGATGATTGCGATTGGTACGGGCGCGCAGGAGCGGGTGAAGGAGCAGGTACGCAGTCTGGGCAGCAATATCATGATTGTTCTACCAGGCTCCATCTTGCAGTCTGGGGTGCGCCTGGGCAGCGGTGCCACACAGACGTTGACCGAAGACGACGCGCAGGCAATTCAGCGTGAAGTGCCCGAGGTACAGGTGGCATCGGGTACCAATCGCGGTAGTGCGCAGGTGGTGGCGGGCGGGAGCAATTGGGCCACCACGGTCTATGGCATCACGCCGGAATTTTTGGATGTGCGGGAATGGGCGATCACCAGTGGTCGCGGTTTTGAGGCCGGTGAGTTATCCGGCTCGGGCAAAGTGGCGCTGATTGGCCTGACTGTGGCACGGCAATTGTTTGGTGATGCTGATCCGCTTGATCAGCAGATTCGCATCAAGAATGTGCCGCATACCATCATCGGTGTGCTGGATCGCAAAGGACAAAGCAGTCAGGGGCAGGATCAGGATGACGTGATCATGGTGCCGTTATCCACTGCCCGCAATCGACTCTTTGGACAAGGCCAGGGGCGGTTGCGGCGCGTCAGTACCATCCTGGTGAAAGTGCAGCAGGGGCAGGACATGAAGGTCGCCGAAAACAATATGCGCGATTTGTTGCGACAGCGCCATAAATTGCAGGAACAGGCCGATGACGATTTTTCCATTCGCAATCTGTCCGAGCTGTTGCAGGTGCAGGAAGCCGCCAGCAATGTGATGGCGATTTTGCTGGCCTCGGTGGCTTCGGTTTCCCTGCTGGTGGGGGGCATTGGCATTATGAATATCATGCTGGTATCGGTGACTGAACGTACTCGCGAGATTGGCCTGCGCATGGCAGTGGGGGCACGCTCACGTGACATCCTGCTGCAATTTTTGGTGGAGGCACTCACACTCTCACTGATTGGCGGTATCGTCGGTATTGTGCTGGGTGTGGCCGGCACTTATGTGGTGGCACAGCTGGCATCCTGGCCTACGCAACTGCAATTCAAGGCAATTGCCCTTGCGGCAGGTTTTGCTGCGGCGATTGGCATTTTCTTCGGTTGGTATCCAGCACGTAAGGCTGCCAATCTTTTACCCATTCAGGCCTTGCGCTACGAATAATTCGCACAATCCAGACCTGATTTGCCAAAGCGGTAAACTGGGCGAATCGCCAAGATGTTATCAAGTCATGCCACCCAAGTCGGGATTGCTTAGCATATAAAAAAGAACTTTAAGAGGAAATTTATGAAGCATTCGCTCAGCCAGACCTTTACTGCTTGTACCTCACGGTTAGTCATGTTGTTGCTGGTCGGCATTTCAGCCAGTTGTGCCACCGGCACCATGTTGCCTGACGAAGTCACGTTTGGTACCAGTGTGCTGGAAGAAAAACTGGCTAAAAAATTTCCACTCGACAAGCGTATGCTGGAGTTGCTTGATGTTACTACCGGCAAACCTAAATTACGGATGCTGCCTGACACCAACCGGGTCGGCCTGGATCTGGATGCCTCGTTTCATGGTGCCGGTGCATCGCTATTGGGAGGCAGTGATTCTATCGGTGGCAAACTGTCACTCAATAGTGGTTTGCGTTATGACAGTGATAGTCGTGCGATTGTGCTGGTGGAGCCCAAGGTTGAAAAAATCAGTATGGATAAGGTGGCTGGACAATCCGACTTTTTGACCGGCAAGGTCAAGATCATGCTGGGTATGTTGGTCGAACAAGCACTGGATGGTGCCGCCGTGCATACTTTTACCGAGGAAGAACTGACCAAATTCGGCAGCAAGATCGAGCCTGGCGATATTACGGTGCGACCTTATGGCATCAAAGTGGGTATCAAACAGCGCGATGCTGTGCCAGCTTCAACGAAGTAAAGATGATCAGTCTTGCCAGCTTGACAGGGCTCATTTGAAATTTAAATATTCAAATATTTTTTAGTGCGTGGTGTAATAGGTCACGGCTTTTTTGAGATGACCTTCTGTTGTGGCATCGACATTGATGAATTGCAGGCCAAAATGATTTTCCTTGGCGCCTTTTTTGATGGTGCGTACCACCTTGGCGGTTACGATAATGGGATGTTGATTCAAATATTCATCAAGCACATCGGTTGGTAACTTGATTTCCATTTGCAGATCATTACCCTCATTGAGCAAGATGTTCGTCGGTGCCACCAGTTGCAGTCCGCCCAGGCTGAAATCACGGGCCAGTGCGGCAAAGCGATGGCCATCCTGCCGGCTGGCGCTGATGTACAGACTATTTTTAATACGACGATGACGACGTTTGTCGTTGGCGTATTCATCTTTCAACGCAATCGGCGCAAAGTGGAAAAAGCTGATTTTCTTTTGCAGCAGACTCACTGTTTCCTGCAAGGTATTGCTGATTGAATGTGTGACGCCCAAGGTTGAACTGCTGGTCCGCAAGGTATCAAACAGGCGTTCCAGACGCAGATGCAAATCGGTAAGCTGGGCAATTTGTTCATCTGATGCCAGCGAAATATCATGGCTGTAACGACTGCTTTCCTCAGCCTGATCGGCCATCTGTTCAATCGACTGACCATTTTGGCGAGCTTGAATTTGTACTCGTCCCACCATGGATGACATTTCAGTCATGGTTTCGAGCGTACTCTGTACACGTTCATGCAAACCGCCCACAATCTGCTCAATCCGAATCGTTGCTTCGGCAGTGCGATTGGCCAGACTGCGCACCTCATCGGCCACCACCGCAAAGCCACGGCCCTGTTCACCTGCGCGGGCTGCTTCGATGGCCGCATTCAAGGCGAGCAGATTGGTCTGTTCGGCAATTTCCTTGATGCTCAAAACAATATGGTTGATTTCGTCACTGCGCTCAACCAGTTCTTTCACAGCCTGTTCCGTATGCAGTACCTTGTTGACGGTATGATCCATTTCATCAATGATGCCGTTCACCGATTGCATGCCCGCCTTGGCCAGATTTTTGACCGCCTCGGATTTGTTGTAGGCATTACCAGCCAAATCCTGTACCGAGCCGAGCAAGCCTTGCAGTGATTGCGTGGCGCTCGAAACCGACGTGGATTCATGATGCTGAGCTTCACTGGTGCCGCTGATTTCTGCGGAGATTGAGGTGACTTGATAGATCGATTGACCAATCTCACGGTTGGTATCCTTGATACCCTGAATGACCTGGGTGATCTGTGCCACCATTTCACGCATGCCCGATAGCAGGCTGGGCTGATTGCCGATGATTTCAATCTGTACATTGAGATTGCCTTGTGCCAGCTCTTGCACTACTTCCAGTGCATAACTGGGCTCACCGCCCACCTGTTGCAACAAGGCACGACCTATCAATGTGATGACAGTCAGGATCAGCAGCAAGATAAACAGGAACAAGATGCTCAAGCCAATACGCACCTTGTTCAAAAAGCGGGCTGCACCGGTTTCACGTTGTTCGTTTTCGGCATTGACCATCGTGACCAGCTGATCCACTGCTTGACGATGGTTGTCATACACGGCACTCATTTGCTTGAGTGCCGTATTGGCCTTCTCGATCTGGTGCGCCTCAATGGCTGGAATCAGCTCGCTATGTGCCAAGCTGTAAAACTGTTTACCCGTGGTTTGCACCGGGCCGATCACCAGAGATTTGATATTGCTGGTCAGCGGTGCTTCATTCCAAAATATCATCCGGTCAGCAAAATCCTTTTCCAGTTTGCCCAGGTATTGGATCAGTCTGGTTTGATTGGCCGTATCTTGATTCAAGACCAGTTCATGCACCGTCAGATTTGACTCAATGATATACGCCGGGGGTGGCAGAATATCGGCGACCAGGTCTTTGCCCCGCACGATGTCGGTATAGAGTTCGCCATTGATTCGCAAGTGTTCGGTCACGATCAGTGAAATGATGCCAAACAGGGCAAAGCCACTCAGCAGGATGGCGAGCATCACGGCAAATTGGGTTTTTAATTTCAATGGCTTCATTATGGTTGGCACGGGCATGCGGTTGGTGGGAGTCAATGGCTATTCTATAAACCAATGGCTGTTGACTTAACCTCGATTAACGCGGGAAAAGTCCTTTAAATAACCTTTCCGGGAGGAACATGATTGGCAAGTTGGTGGGCCTGCACCAACAGCTTGGCAAAGGATTTATCCAAATTCACACGCACTGCAACAAAGCCTTGCGATAATGGCGGCTTTCATCGTTAAACAGGGAGTCATTAGTGGACGTTGTATTGCTAATCAAGGCCATGATCATGGGCATCGTTGAAGGTTTGACCGAGTTTTTGCCTATTTCCAGTACCGGACATCTGATTCTGGCTGGTTCTCTGCTCAATTTCACCGGTGAAAAAGCCAAGGTATTTGAAATTGCGATTCAAACCGGTGCCATCTTTGCCGTGATACTGGTTTATTGGCAAAAACTATGCGACACCTTGCTGGGCTTGGGTTCACAGCCCAAGGCGCAACGTTTTGCACTCAACGTTTTTGTGGGATTTTTGCCGGCCGTGGTGTTGGGCTTGTTGTTTGGTAAAGCCATCAAGGCGCATTTGTTTACGCCCGAGGTAGTGGCCAGTACGTTTATTCTGGGTGGGTTGATCATTATTTGGGCGGAACGCCGTAAAAATGTCGTAATACGCGTAGCTAGCGTCGATGATATGACGCTGATGGATGCTTTAAAAGTTGGTTTGGTGCAATGTCTGGCAATGATTCCTGGTACCAGCCGATCTGGTTCCAGCATTATTGGTGGCATGTTCTTGGGTTTGTCACGTCAGGCAGCGACTGATTTCAGCTTTTTTCTGGGTATTCCCACACTGATTGGTGCGGGTGTGTACAGCCTGTATAAAGAGCGCCATGCGCTGAGCATGGCGGACGCCCCCATGTTTCTGGTTGGGCTGGTCTTTTCTTTTATTGCTGCATGGTTGTGCGTGCGTTGGTTGTTGCGCTATGTGGCAACTCATGACTTTGTGCCATTTGCCTGGTACCGCATTGTGTTTGGTATTGTGGTGCTGGTCACTTCCTACACCGGCTGGGTGGTCTGGGCTGATTAATCCTGCTTGATATAAAACGGCACTTAAACACTTAAAGCAGGGTGCCTAAAGACTACTCAACACGAGGCCTGATGTTTCCATCAGGCCTTTTTAGTAAAGACGACATCCCACACACCATGCCCCAACCGTAGACCACGTGCCTCAAATTTGGTGATTGGGCGATAGTCAGGCCGTGGTGCAAAACCATCCGCGGTATTTTGTAGCGCTGGTTCGGCCGATAACACTTCCAGCATTTGCTCGGCATATTCCTGCCAGTCGGTCGCACAATGCAAATAGCCACCGGGCGCAATCCGGCTGACCAGAAACTGGATAAATGGATTTTGAATCAGACGGCGTTTATTGTGCTTTTTCTTATGCCAGGGGTCTGGAAAAAAGATATGTACGCCTGCCAAACTATTGGGTGCAATCATGTGTTGCAAGACTTCCACGGCATCATGATGAACGATGCGCAGATTGCTGATCTGCTGTTCCTCGATACGCTTTAACAGTGCACCAACACCGGGTACATGGACTTCCACCCCAATAAAATTGCGCTCTGGCAGGTGAGTGGCAATATGGGCGGTGGTTTCACCCATGCCAAAACCGATTTCAAAAATGACCGGGTGGTCATTGCCAAAGAGTTGGGCGTAATCGAGTGCTGCTTCGTTATAGGGCACGATGAAGTGCTCTGATAATGTGTCGAGTGCTTTTTGTTGGGCACCGGAAACCCGTCCGGTGCGGCGTACAAAACTGCGGATGCGACGCGGGTGAACCACATCGGCAGGTGCTTCCAAAGCCGTGTCGGGGCTCGGCAGGGGCGTTTCATTGGACATATTGATGCTCGCCAGAAGGCTCAAACAGAAAGCCGCGATTGTAATTCACGCCAGACGCTGACTCGGCTAATATAGCTGACTATAATCGTGGCAATGATGCGGGTATCGTATAGTGGCATTACCCGAGCTTCCCAAGCTCGTGAGGAGGGTTCGATTCCCTTTACCCGCTCCAACTCTTTACCGACTGCTGCTTGGCCATCCTTTCCAATTTTGCTGATGCCAAATACGATGCTTGAGACAACGCCTGAGCTGGAGCGCTGGCTTGAAGAAAGTATTGATCGGGG
The DNA here is from genome assembly GCF_049675895.1 of Ampullimonas aquatilis. Taxonomy (GTDB): domain Bacteria; phylum Pseudomonadota; class Gammaproteobacteria; order Burkholderiales; family Burkholderiaceae_D; genus Ampullimonas; species Ampullimonas aquatilis. The sequence goes on from NZ_CP183834.1 coordinate 538,048, forward strand.
TTGTTCACCGCAATCCATGATAGACGCCATGATTGCGGTTGGGCATCAACCAGGTGCGGCACAACGCTGTGTTGCAAGCGCTTTCACCAAATACCATCCCGAGATATTGACCACACTCATGGCCAGTGAGGCAGGGCGTGAGGCTGTGCAGATCCTGCGGCAACATGTTCAGGAACAGCCCGGTACTTATGTTGATGCTGCGCCGTTAACGCACATTCTTGATCCGGCAAAAATTGGTCCTAACCGTTTTGTGGTGGATCAACAGCAAATTACGGTCACACTGAATATGACAGCACCGCGCATTGCCGTTTTTGACAATCTTTTGTCAGCATTGGAATGTGATGCGCTGATTGAATTATCCGAGGGCAAACTGGATTGTTCCAAAACAGTGGATGCGCAGACTGGGCAAAGTCTGGAGCATGAAGATCGACGTAGCCAGGGGACTTATTTCCGCAAGGGTGAAAATCCGCTGGTGAGCCTGATTGACGCGCGGATTGCCACTTTGCTGGACTGGCCGGTTTCACATGGTGAAGACTTGCAGATTCTTCGCTACACTGTTGGCGGTGAGTACAAGCCACATTTCGATTATTTTGATCCCACTTTGGCGGGTAGTGGAAGCCATCTTTTACGAGGTGGACAACGCATCGCTACCTTGGTCATCTATCTTAATGACGTGCTTGAGGGCGGCGCAACAATCTTTCCTTCCTGCGGTCTGGAAATCCGACCCAAGCGCGGTAGCGCCGTGTATTTTTCTTATCAGATGTCGGATGGCTCGGTGGATTCAATGTCTTTACATGGTGGTGGCCCGGTCTTGGTGGGTGAGAAATGGATCGCGACCAAATGGTTGCGTGAGCAACCGTTTATTTAAATACATCTCGGTAGTAAAAGAAACAAACCAATAATAACGCACCTAAGCATCGTGGTTTTGCAATATACCCTTACTGGGTATATTGTTTTTCAGTACTTTTCTGGCAATATGGGTTAGATTCGAGTCTGGCAGGAAAAGAGTCAATCTATCTATTGATCTATTGCAATTGATAGATATTTTTGCTAAATAATCGTTGTCCCATAGATTGGGCAATTTTGGCGTCATTGATTTGTATGTCATTTGCTGCGTCGCAATAATTGATGGAGTTTCGTGGTCTATTTCCAGCAATGATGAATTGGGGATGCTGCTTACAATTGTTAAATAATCAGGCAGAAATTTTGCATGAGGTTGTAGAGACATTACCTAAGAATAATTCAAAAATACGCCCCGGGATGAACTCAATACATGAACGAATATCGCACCAATGATGCGCAAGATGCAGGTTTTTTGTCCCTGTTGCTGGACAGTTATGCTGGCATGGCTTTTCATTGTCGCAATGATGCCGATTGGACGCTCGAATATGTGAGCACGGGCTGCGCGGCGTTGACTGGTTATAGTGCCGATGAATTGCTCCAGCGGCGAGCCATTACTTACGAGATGATTACCGCCCCGCAGGATCGCGAGATGGTGCGGGCAGCGATTGGGCGAGTTGCACTGGATAATGAGTATTACGAGGTTGAATATCGAATCCAACGCAAGGATGGCGGCGTGCGTTGGGTTCGTGAGCAAGGTCGTGGACTGATTAACGACGCTGGCCAGGTGATTGGCTTGACCGGTTTTATTTCGGACGTTACCGAGCGTAAAAAGATTGAGCAAGATCTGATTGAAGCGGAGCGACGTTATCGCAGCATTTATGAAAATGCCATTGAGGGCATTTACCAGTCGCGTCTGGAAGGCAGTTTTATTGCAGTTAATCCAGCCTTGGCAAGAATTTATGGGTATGACTCGACCGAGTTACTGATTTTGAGTTTGCGTGATCTATCGACACAACTGTATGTTGATCCGCGGCGACGTAGCGAGTTTACTGATTTGATCATGCGGGTCGGGGCAGTATCCGATTTTCAGTCACGTGTCTATCGTCGTGACGGTAGCATTATCTGGATTTCTGAAAATGCCCGTTTAGTCTACGACGAGCAACAAAGACCGCTCTATTTTGAGGGTACGGTTGAAGACATCACTGCCCGCAAGCAATATGAGCATCAGATTGAGCGACGAGCCTTGCACGATCCGCTCACAGATCTACCCAACCGGACGCTGTTGCAGGATCGGCTTGAGCATGCCTTGCTGGATGCCAAGCGGAATAACACGCTGGTGGCCGTAGCGTTTATCGATCTGGATCAATTTAAATATATCAACGATAGTCTGGGGCATCAATCTGGTGATGAGTTACTGCTCACCGTTGCGCGGCGTCTCAAGTCAGCGATTCGTGAAGCCGATACCGTTGCCAGGCAGGGTGGTGATGAGTTTGTGCTCGTGCTCACAGGTCATGTGACTGAATCGGAGGTGACGCAGGTCATTGAGCGGGTCATGGCTTCGCTGACACGTCCCTGGCTGCATCAAGAACAAGAGCTGGTCGTGACCTGCAGTATCGGTGTGAGCCTATCTTCACCCGAACTGCTTGATGCCAAAACATTGCTGCGTAATGCCGATGCAGCCATGTACCGGGCTAAAGAAATGGGCCGCAACAATTTTCAATTCTTTCGCAATGAAATGACGGTTAACACGGCAGATCGCCTGGACTTGATGCATAACATGCGCAAGGCCCTGGAGCGTCAGGAGTTTCAATTGTATTACCAGCCCAAGATTAATCTTGACAGCGGTCAAATGGAAGGTGCCGAGGCATTGATGCGCTGGATTCATCCAGAAAAAGGCATGATTTCCCCTGCGCAATTCATCCCTGTCGCCGAGGAAACCGGTTTGATTATCCTGATGGGTGAATGGGGCCTCTGGACTGCTTGCGAACAGGCCAAGCTTTGGCAGGAGCAGTTACAAGAACAAGGCTTGCCACCGATCAGTGTGGCGGTTAACTTGTCGCCGCGGCAGTTGCAGCAAGCAGATTTAGTGTCCCTTGTGCAAAGTATTCTGGAACAAACCGGTCTGGCACCCAATTTACTGGAGTTGGAGATTACCGAATCGTTGTTGATGCAAAATGTGAATGTGTCGATTGAGCGTTTGACTGCACTGAAGCAGATGGGCGTCAAACTTTCGTTCGACGATTTTGGTACAGGTTATTCCAGTTTGAACTATCTCAAGAAATTTCCGGTTGACTGCCTGAAGATCGATCAGTCATTTATTCGCGATATTCTTGACGATCCCGATGATGCCGCGATCGTTAAAGCCATGATTACACTGGGTCATATTCTCAACCTGACCGTTGTGGCAGAAGGCGTTGAGACAGTCGATCAGGCTGACTTCCTGAGCTTGAATGGTTGTGATTATGTACAGGGCTATTATTACAGTCGACCACTTGAGGTGGGTGCTTTTACCAAGCTGTTATTGAAAAAATAAAGCGGGCTCAATTGCGGAAAATAAAGTACACCGCTCCTACCAGACATAAACCAGCCCATAAATAATCGAGTTTGAGTGGCTGGTGCATAAAGAACACCGAGAAGGGAAGGAACACACTAAGCGTGATGACTTCCTGCATGATTTTCAGTTGTCCGACATTAAATTGTGTAAAACCAATCCGGTTGCCTGGCACCTGGAGCAAATACTCAAATAAGGCAATTCCCCAACTTACCAGTGCTGCGACATACCAAGGCTTGTTACCGAGTTCACGTAAATGACCATACCAGGCAAAGGTCATAAACACATTGGACGCACATAATAACAAGATGGTTTGTAAATAGACGGGCAGGGTGGGCATAGATAAACTCTCAGTCGATTAAGCGTGGCTCATTTAAGGGTGCAATATCCTGATCGCCAACTTGTGCCAACAGTGTGTCGATTGAGGCAATACCCGGAATCAAAAGTCCAGGTGCCAAATCAGCCAAAGGTCGCAAGACAAAGGCCCGTTGCGCCATGCGCGGGTGTGGAACAATCAGCTCGGGTATGTTGATGCAATTGTCGCCATAGAGCAGGATATCCAGGTCCAAAGTGCGTGGTGCATTCTGATAGGGCCGTATTCGGCCATGAGCCGATTCAATTTGCTGACAGGCAGTTAATAAAGCTTGTGCAGACAATTGGGTGGTCATGCGGACCACCGCATTCAGATAATCGGGGCCGCTGGCGTCAATCGGTGCGCTGCGGTAGAGGCGTGAGCATCCGCTGATTTGACTGTCAGGCAATTGCGCCAGATCATGTACAGCGAGTTGCAAGGTCTGTCTTGCATCACCCAAGTTGGCACCCAAACCAATATAGGCTGTGATCATCTCAGGCATGATGTAAGGTATGTAAGGTCTGGGCAAGTGATCGTCTAAGGCTGTATAGGCGGCGTACTGGTGCTGATTTCTTCCCCTGCCTTGCGTGGTTTGCGACGTTTGCGTTTGGGTTTTGCGTCATCGGCCTTGCTTTTGCGTGAAGAGGATTGAATCAGCTCTTCACGACCAGCAGCATCGGCATCAATAAAGTCAGTCCACCATTGGCCAAGTGCTTCGTCCATTTCACCGGATTGGCAACGCAATAACAAAAAATCATAGCCAGCACGAAACCGAGGATTCTCCATTAACCGGTATGGCATGCGACCAGAGCGCTTTTCAAAGCGAGGCTGCATCAACCAGATGTCTTTCATATCACCCGTAAAACGACGATTGATTGCCAGTTTTTCTGTTTGGGTATCCAGCACGGCATTCATGGCATGGTGCAGCGCGGGTATCGAATGTTCGCCACCAGCTTCCAGCGCTTTCCATTGTTCCAGAACCTGATGCCATAACAGGCTGGCAAACAGAAAGCCCGGCGACACGGATTTTTCGGCCTTGATGCGAGCATCGGTATTGGCCAGTGCCATATCCACAAATTTTTCGCCTAATGGCTGCTCCAATACAGTATCAAGTAATGGCAAGACGCCATGGTGCAGGCCTTCTTCTCGTAACTGTTTCAGGCAGGCCAAGGCGCTACCGGAGTAAAAGAGCTTGAGCATTTCATCAAAGAGTCGTGCTGCAGGCACATTGGACAACAGTTCGGCCAAATCAACAATCGGTTGACGAGTTGCCGGATCAATCTGAAAACCCAACTTGGCAGCAAAACGTACGGCACGCAGCATGCGCACTGGATCCTCACGATAACGGGTGGCCGGGTCACCAATCATGCGTAAGGTTTTGGCACGCAGATCGGCGACACCATGATGGTAATCGTGCACGGTCTGCGTAGCTGGATCGTAATAGAGGGCATTGACCGAGAAGTCGCGACGGGTGGCATCTTCATGTTGCTCGCCAAAGATGTTGTCACGCAAGACGCGACCATGCTCATCGGTTGGTGCACTATCGGTAGTCAGTGCGCGAAATGTTGAAGTTTCAATAATTTCGTGGCCAAACTGAACATGCACGATCTGAAATCGGCGACCAATCAGGCGCGCACGCCGAAATAGTTGCTGCACTTGCTGTGGCGTGGCATTGGTGGCGACATCAAAGTCTTTGGGTTTGATGCCGAGCAGCAGATCACGGACTGCACCGCCAACAATAAAAGCCTGAAAGCCTGCCTGTTGCAGGGTGTCGGTGACACGAATCGCATTCGGTGAGGCCAGCTTGATATTGATTTGATGCTGTGCGTGCTGATAGATCTCGGGTAGATGAGTCTTGTCAGACTTTTTACCATCGCCACGTTTTTTGGGCTTGGCTGGACGGGTGGTTTTGCGTGCCTGATCGGCCGTTGCCTTATCGCCCAGTCCAAGGATGGATTTAATGAATCGCTTGATCACGATGGTTGCCAGTCAAAAATTAATGGGTGGAGTGCCGATCGCCAAACAGCTCAAGTATGCGCCAGTTTTTTTGTTGGGCAATTTGGCGTAATTGGTCGTCGGGGTTGGTGGCAACAGGATGGGTCACTTGTTCAAGCAGTGATTGATCATTGATGGAGTCGCTATAAAACCAGCTGGCGGAAAAACTGTCCATGCTCATATCAAGTTGTTTGAGCCAATCCAGGGTACGGGCGATTTTACCTTCCCGAAAACTGGGCTGCCCCTTGACTTTGCCGGTGAAGCGGCCATTTGGCATGTCGTTTTCAGTCGCTGGAATGGTACCAATCAAATAAGGGACGCCAAAGGCGCTGGCAATAGGCCCGGTGACAAAGGTATTGGTGGCGGTCACGATGCAGGTCAACGCGCCATCATCTTGATGCTGGCTAACCAGGTCTCTTGCTGCTTGCGTGATATTGGGTGTAATGACAGTGTGCATGAACTCTTCATGAAGGCGGTCCAGTTCATCCCGACTGTGTGCTGCCAATGGCGCCAGGATGAAATCCAGAAATTCGTGGATGTTGAGTGTGCCCGCTTTGTACTGCGCATAAAAAACTTCATTGCGTTGAGCAAATAAGGCGCCATCAACCAGACCTTTACGAACCAGAAATTGTCCCCATTCAAAGTCGGAGTCGATCGGCAGTAAGGTATGGTCGAGATCGAATAAGGCTAATTTTTTCATGCGATGACATCAAAGAGAGGGGATTGAGAACGATCACGTTCTTGTTGCAGATAGGCTCGCAAAACTGGGAGAGTCAATGGCTTGTGGATGGCCAGTGAAAATTTGTCGAGTTCGTTCAAGAGTTGCATTAATGTTGGCAGGTCGCGGGCAAAATGGCGCAGCAGATAAGGAATCACATCATCGGAAAGCCTGAGACCAAGTGATTTGACATGGTCTTGTAAAACCTTTTGTTTGTCGTTGTCTGCCAGTGCCTTGAGTCGAAAGACCAGGCCCCAGCCAAGTCGGGTAGTCAGATCATCGCGCAGAGTGAGCTGTGCTGGTGGCGTGTCGCCACTGGCCACTAAAGGAATTTGAGCCGCACGGGTATCGTTGATCAGATTGAACAGCGCAATCTGTTGCGACTTGTCAAACTTGTGAACATCATCCACACAATACAGCATGACTTGCGCATCAAAACGAAATTCTTCTGGCAGATTGTCGGCCGTGAGATAGCGACTTGGCAGGTACTGGGCACAACTGGCTTTGAGTAAGTGGCTTTTACCGACGCCACTATCGCCCCATAGATAAATTTGTCGATCTTTGCTGTTACGCATACCTAAAATGGCTGCAATCAGATGACCATTATTGCCAATGACAAAGTTATCGAGGCTGGGAATACTGGTCAGGCCAAAATCGAATAAAAGCTGATGCACGTTGTAATTAATCTTTATAAAAAGAACTTGATAAATAAAATGTCTTGAGCTCACGCAGCACGACTAGCAAGATCGCCGAGACTGGCAAGGCCAGCAAAATCCCGACAAAGCCAAATAATTGCCCAAAAGCCAGCAAGGCAAAAATCACCGCCAAGGGGTGCAGGCCAATGCGTTCACCAACCAGCATCGGGGTTAAAACAAAGCTTTCAATAATTTGGCCAAAACCATAAACAACCCCAACCGCAATCAATCCATACAAATTACCAAATTGCAGCAAGGCGGCAACAATCGCCAGACTCAGGCCAATGCCATAGCCTACATAGGGAATGAATACCAATAATCCGGTAAAAATGCCAACCGGGGCAGCGACTTCAAAACCAGCAATCAAAAGTGCAATCGAATAGTAACCGGCCAGAATCAGCATGACCAGAATCTGACCACGTAGATATTGGGACAGCAGTTCATCGACAGCACGCGCCATGCGCAGTGAATGGGTGACATTGCGCCGTGGAATCAGCTCACGCAACATATGGACGACCCGATGCCAGTCAAGCAATAGATAAAAAGCCAGCATGGGAATGAGTAATGTATTGGCCAAGGCAGCCAGTGCCACCGTGCCACCCGCCTTGAGTTTGGCAAACAGGCTGGCAAACAGCGCCTCTGGGCTGGCTGCGATTTGATCACTCAGAATGGATTTGATGCCATCCAGATCAAGTTGAGCGCTGACTCCAAAAGTTTTTAATTTGGGCGCGAGCCAATCATTCAGACGCGCCAGAAATATGGGGATCTGTTGTTGCAAGGCCGGCAACTCCTTCTGTAAGACCGGAATAAGCAGCAGCGCGATGAGCAGGCTGGCACCCACAAACAACAGCAGCATCAGCAGCACCGATAACCAGCGCGGCAGCCGCTTTCGGACTAAGCAATCAACACCAGGATTCAGTACATAAGCGAGGATGACGGCACTGACAAACGGTGTGAGAATCGGACTGAGCAGATATAAGAGCAATACAACAAGTGCCAGTAGTCCCAGCAGGGTGACGGTACGTTTTTGATCGTTTTCTAGGTTCATCTTGTCAGGGTATCATTCAGAATTAGCGGGTTTTATCTAGACAATTCGTTCTGAATGAAGTTGCTCTAGTAAAATAGCCGGTTTCGTCCGTTTATCGGATTGTTGCAACCTTGCAGCTCACAATTTTACCTAACTGTTCAAACCAGCTCCGTCATGACCTCTTCAGCCAACAATACTAATCCTTCCAACCCACTTAATGGTCTTTCCTACAAAGATGCCGGCGTAGATATTGAGGCCGGTGATGCCCTGGTAGAGGCCATCAAGCCGCTTGCCAAAAAAACCATGCGTGAAGGCGTATTGGGTGGCATTGGCGGGTTTGGTGCTTTGTTTGAAGTCAGCAAAAAATTCAAGGAACCTGTATTGGTTTCTGGAACTGACGGCGTTGGCACCAAACTCAAACTCGCTTTCCATCTTAACAAGCATGATACGGTAGGTCAGGATCTGGTGGCGATGAGTGTTAACGATATTCTTGTTCAGGGAGCCGAACCACTGTTCTTCCTGGATTATTTTGCGACCGGCAAGCTTGATGTTGCGACAGCCACGGATGTCATCAAGGGGGTTGCCCGAGGTTGCGAATTATCAGGTTGTGCCCTGATTGGCGGTGAAACTGCTGAAATGCCGAGCATGTACCCAGATGGTGAATATGATCTGGCTGGCTTTGCCGTTGGTGCTGTTGAAAAAAGCAAAATTATCAATGGATCAACCATCGTTCCAGGTGATGTCGTGCTGGGTTTGGCTTCTTCCGGCGCGCACTCCAATGGTTATTCTCTGGTACGCAAGATCATTGAAGTCGCCAAGCCTGATTTGCAAGCCGACTTTCATGGCCGTCGTCTGGCTGATGTGCTGCTTGAGCCAACCCATATCTACGTTAAACCTCTGCTGGCCTTGATTGAACGGCTGACCGTCAAAGGGATGGCGCACATCACAGGTGGTGGTCTGGTCGAAAACGTACCCCGTATCCTCGCCGCTAACCTGACGGCTGTGTTGCATCGCGATGCCTGGACTATGCCCCCTCTATTTACCTGGCTTCAGCAGGGTGGCAAGGTCGCTGATGCCGAGATGCACCGGGTATTTAACTGCGGCATCGGAATGGTGGTCGTATTGTCGGCGACTGATGCTGTGGTAGCCAAGGCTTTTCTTGAGACGCAAGGTGAAACGGTCTGGCAGCTCGGCGAAATTATTGAAAGACAGCCAGGACAGGCTCAAACAATGGTGGTTTGATTATCTCTGCTGTTTTCCCGGCAATTTGTGCCGGTTTTTTAAAAAATTAGAAGAAATCATCGGAGTGTGAGCGTGTTTGAACGAATCCCCGCCTATGCAGGCGATCCCATTTTGAGTTTAATCGAGGTTTTTCTCAAGGATGAGCGGCCCAATAAGGTTAATCTAGGTGTTGGTCTTTATTACGATGAAAACGGGCAAATTCCCTTGTTGGAATCGGTTCGTCTTGCTGAGTCGGCACGATTGACACAATTGGGCCCACGCAGCTATTTGCCGATGGAAGGTCTGGGTGTTTATCGACAGGCGATGGCGGAATTGTTGTTTGGTAAAGAGCACCCTGTCATGCAGGAAAATCGTGTGGCAACGATTCAGACAATTGGTGGCTCGGCCGCGCTCAAAATTGGCGCAGACTTTCTAAAGCGTTACTTTCCAGAATCACAAATCTGGATCAGTGACCCGTCATGGGACAATCATCGGGTGGTTTTTGAAGGAGCAGGTCTGGCGGTCAATGAGTATCCTTATTACGATCCAATCAGCAACAATGTACGTATTGAAGCGACACTGGCTACCTTAAGTGAATTGCCTGCCAAAAGCATTGTCTTGTTTCACCCTTGTTGTCATAACCCCACTGGCGTTGATTTCACTCGTGAACATTGGGAAAAGATGATCCCAATCATGGTCGAAAAAGACTTGATTGCTTTCATGGACATGGCCTATCAGGGTTTTGCGGATGGTTTGCAGGAAGATGCTTGGCCAGTGCGCGCAATGGCACAAAGTGGTGCCGCCTGTCTGGTGAGCAGTTCTTTCTCCAAGAATCTTTCCTTTTATGGCGAACGTTGTGGTGGTCTGTCGGTAGTGTGTCGGACTGTCGATGAGTCGCAATCGGTGCTGGGGCAGCTCAAGGCGGGTGTACGGCGCATTTACTCCAGCCCGCCGACTCATGGTGCTGCGGTCGTCGCCGAAGTGTTGACCAATCCACAGTTACGTCTGCTGTGGGAAGGGGAGGTGGCAGCGATGCGTCAACGCATTCGCGCAATGCGTCAAAAACTTTATGACGTTATTCAGCCACTCGTTCCAGATCGCGATTTGTCCTACTTTCTGACTCAGCGTGGCATGTTTAGCTATACGGGATTAACGGCCAATCAGGTTGATCTGTTAAAAGAAAAATATGCGATTTACTTGATTCGCTCTGGGCGTATGTGTATTGCTGGGCTGAATCTACTGAATGTTGACTATGTGGCAAATTGTTTTGCAAAAGTGATGCTGGAAAAATAACATCCATCACAATTTTGCTTGAGTTATGATGAAAGGGTGTCGCACTTTGCAACACCCTTTTTTAATTATAAAAGTGTGTCATTCGGACTGTCTCATATTGGAGCAGTGACAGTCAGCTTCATGAAAGTTTTGCTCCGTCTCATGTTGTTGGATTCGTGCGGTATTGTATTAAGTGTTTGATTTTATGTAGTTAAATTTTGTTTTTGAATTGTTTGGAAGCTAAATTGAAGATGGCACGAGCCTTGCCATTGATATATCAACTACGATCTCGGTAGTGGCCGATTAATACCTTTGCGGTTCCTTCGGTTCTCATTTCGATCATTTCACTCAGGAGACAAATATGGCCGTTTACGCACTTCCCGGACAAGCCGGCGCCAAAGTACAATTTAAGACTCGCTATGACAACTTTATCGGTGGCAAATGGGTTGCCCCAGTAAAAGGCGAGTATTTCAATGTTGTAACGCCAATCACTGGTAAACCATACACACAAGCGGCTCGTTCTACAGCTGAAGACGTCGAGCTGGCACTGGATGCCGCACACGCAGCTGCTGACAAATGGGGCCGTACTTCTGTTGCTGAACGTTCAGCTGTTTTGTTGAAAATTGCTGATCGCCTCGAACAAAATCTGGAATTGTTGGCTTATGCTGAAACCGTTGATAACGGCAAGGCAATCCGCGAAACTCTGAACGCTGACATTCCACTGACAATTGACCACTTCCGTTATTTTGCAGGTTGCCTGCGTGCGCAAGAGGGCGGCATCAGTGAAATCGACGAAAACACGGTTGCTTATCACTTCCACGAGCCACTCGGCGTTGTTGGTCAGATTATTCCTTGGAACTTCCCAATTCTGATGGCTGCCTGGAAACTGGCTCCTGCTATCGGCGCTGGTAACTGCGTGGTTCTGAAACCTGCCGAATCCACACCAATCTCCATCATGGTGTTGGCTGAGTTGATTGCTGACATCGTGCCACCTGGTGTTCTGAACATCGTCAACGGTTATGGTCGTGAAGCTGGTGTGCCATTGGCAACAAGCAGCCGTATCGCCAAAATCGCTTTCACCGGCTCGACTTCAACTGGTCGTTTGATCATGCAAGCTGCTTCCCAGAACATCATTCCAGTGACTCTGGAACTGGGTGGCAAGTCACCTAACGTGTTCTTTGCTGACGTTGCAGAAGCTGATGACGCATTCTTCGACAAAGCCATCGAAGGTCTGGTGCTGTTTGCATTCAACTCAGGTGAAGTTTGTACCTGCCCATCACGCGCGTTGATTCACGAATCCATCTATGACAAGTTCATGGAGCGTGCCACTGCTCGTGTTAACGCCATCAAGATGGGTAGCCCATTGGACACCGACACCATGATGGGTGCCCAAGCTTCACAAGAGCAAATGGCTAAAATCAGTTCTTACCTGGATCTGGGCAAACAGGAAGGCGCTCAAGTTCTGACCGGTGGTGCTCGTGCTCAACTGGGTGGCGATCTGAATGAAGGTTACTACATTCAGCCAACCATGTTTAAAGGCCACAACAAAATGCGCATTTTCCAAGAAGAAATTTTTGGACCAGTGCTGGCTGTGACAACCTTTAAGGACGAAGCAGACGCGTTGGAAATCGCCAACGACACTCTGTATGGTCTGGGCGCTGGCGTCTGGAGCCGTGATGGCAATACAGCATACCGTATGGGCCGTAACATCAAGGCCGGTCGTGTATGGACTAACTGCTACCACGCTTATCCAGCTCACGCTGCATTCGGTGGTTACAAACAATCTGGTATCGGTCGCGAAACTCACAAAATGATGCTCGACCACTATCAGCAAACTAAAAACCTGTTGGTCAGCTACAGCCCGAACAAATTGGGTTTCTTCTAAGAAAATAGCTGAAACTGCAGTAAAAAAATAAAAGCGAGGAGTAACAAAACGGGGCGTGTAAGCGCCCCGTTTTTCTTTCAAGGAGACAAATCATGGTTGAACAGGTGGTTGCTACCGAGGCTGCGATTCAACTCGCGAATGAGCTTAAGGAAGAGTTTGGCGAGGTCTTTTTTCATCAGTCAGGTGGTTGCTGTGATAACAGTGCTGCCAATTGCTATAAAAAAGGTGATTTTCAAATTGGGGCTGCTGATAAGTATCTGGGCGATATTGCCGGGATTCCTTTTTATATCGGCAAATTACAGTTTGAATACTGGAAACATACCCAATTGATCATTGACGCCATTGAAACGCACGGTGGTGGTACCTTTTCATTGGATACCGGCAAGGGACGTTGCTTTCTGACACGTTCACGGTTGTTTACCGATGAAGAATGGGCCTGGCTCGAAGCCAATAAAAAGGTGTGATGAGAATGCTCTCGATGATTTGAGAGCATTGCTGCGAATGAATTGGTTTTGGTTGCTGACAGATTCCGTTGGATAGTATGGTTGTTTGCCAAACTGGATGATGGCTCGTTGGTCAGTATATTGAGCCGATAGATCGTTCTTTATGCCCAATATGGTTTAACTAGCTGGAGCATTTGCTCAATCACCCTGGGATTATGGCAGTCCAATACCATTCTTTCTGGTGTAGATCGAAGCCAGGTCAGTTGCCGTTTGGCCAGTTGGCGTGTTGCTGCGATGCCTTTTTCAAGCAGGGCGGATTGATCATAAAAACCATCCAGGTATTCCCAGGTTTGGCGATAGCCAACACAGCGCATTGAGGGCAAATTAAGGTGCAAGTCCGGGCGCGACTTGAGCTTTTCTACCTCGTCTATCAAACCTGCATTGAGCATTTGTCTGAAACGAAGCGCGATTCGGTCGTGCAAAACTTTTCTATCTGTTGGCTCTAGTGCAATGGGGATGAGCGTGGGCGAATCATTGGTTGATTGACTGTGTTCCTGTTCAGCAAACCAATGCGACATGGGCTTGCCAGTCAATTCATAAATTTCCAGTGCGCGCTGAATCCGTTGCGAATCATTGGGCTCAAGTCGTTCGGCACTAACCGGATCCACTGTGGCCAGCCGGGCGTGCATAGCGGGCCAACCTACTGCTAGAGCCTGCTCATCAAGTTGGGTACGGACGACCGGATCTGCTACGGGTAAATTACTCAGTCCATCCCGCAAGGCTTTGTAGTAAAGCATGGTGCCGCCCACGATCAAGGGTCGTTTACCGCTTGCTCGAATCTGTTCAATGAGCCTGAGCGCGTCTTCGCGAAACTGCGCGGCGGAATAATTGGCGGCCGGATCAATGATGTCAATCAGATGATGTATGACAGCAGCCTGTTCGGCGGCACTCGGCTTGGCTGTGCCAATGTTCATGTCACGGTAAACCAGCGCCGAGTCCAGGCTGATGATTTCAATGGGATAGTGCTCAGCCAGAGCCAGCGCAGCCGCGGTTTTACCCGATGCGGTCGGCCCCAGCAGACATAGCACTGGCTCGGTATTCACTGAAATTGGTGAGTTTGATTGCAATGACGTCGTATTCATGCGCTCAACATTACTGGCCACGCATGAAAAACTGATCAATTTCACCCAGTGTCAATTGACGCCAGGTGGGGCGGCCATGATTGCACTGACCAGAGCGTTCGGTGGCTTCCATCTGTCGAAGCAAGGCATTCATTTCGATCAGCGTCAGGCTGCGATTGGCACGTACTGCGGTGTGACAGGCCAGGGTGGCGAGCAGTTCATGCTGATGATTTAGCAAGACTTGTGAACCACCAAAATCGGCCACATCGGCCAGTAAATCATGCGCAAGTGCTTCGATATCTGTTTGGCGTAACAGGCTGGGTATGCCGCGTACAGCCAGTGTATGGGGGCCGGCTTGCGAGATATCAAAACCCAGTTGTGTCAGAACGCTCGACTCGCTTTCAACGGTAGCTATTTCTTTGTCTGAAGCATGAAAGATGACTGGTATCAACAGCGGTTGTACCTGCATATTGCTGTTGGCCAGATTGGTTTTCAGATCTTCATACAATATACGTTCATGGGCGGCATGCATATCCACAATAATCAGGCCGTGGTGGTTTTGCGCAAGAATGTAGATGCCTGCCAACTGCGCCAGCGCAAAGCCGAGCGGATGTAAGTCATTGTATTGATGTGCTGCTTGCAAGGAGCCGGCGTTGTTTGCTGTGGTATCAAATGGTGCCCTTGGTACGGTGGTTGCCGTGTCGCTATTGCCTGTTTGTGAGGAGTCGGCTGGGACAGGATTGATGGCCGAACTATCGGACGAATCGGTGGTTTGCCACGCTGCTGGCGGCCAGTCTTTCGCTGTGGTGGTGTTGCTGCCAAAAAGTCGTTCGAGGTCGGCTTGCACACCGCCTTGCCAGGCTGGCCGTCCTTCGCTGGCAATCCAGTTGTTGTTGCGTGATGTGGGGTAGGGTTGATTACCCGAAATAGCTTGATTGGGCCGATGATTGTTTGAGGTTTCGGCAAAACCCTCTTGTGCTTGCGCTACCTCGCCTGCGCTGGCAGCCAATGCCCGGGCTACCGCATGAAATACAAATTGATGGACTGCGCGTGAATCCCGAAAGCGCACTTCAATTTTGGAAGGATGCACATTCACATCAACCAGATGGGGGGGCACCGACAAAAACAGCACATAGGCGGGAAAGCGGTCGCCGTGCAACACATCCTGATAGGCGGCGCGCACTGCATGGGTGAGCAGCTTGTCGCGTACAAAGCGGCCATTCACAAAAAAGTATTGGGTATCGGCGCGGCCTCGAGAGGCAGTTGGCAAGCCAATAAAACCATGCAGCTTGAGCAGGCCACCGTCTTCATGCAAGGGCAGTTGCTGGCTGGCAAATTGCTCATTGAGCACGGCTTTCATGCGCAGCAAGGCGTTGCCGGTGTTGTAATGGGCGAGTGGCTTACTGTTATGGCTCAACGTAAAAGCAATCTGCGGGTGCGCCAGCGCAGCGCGCCTGACCATTTCAACGCAGGCGGCCAGTTCGGTGGCTTCGGTTTTTAAAAACTTACGGCGCGCTGGCGTGTTGAAATACAGTTGACGCACATCCACCGTGGTGCCCGGGCTGGCCGACGCCGGGCTCAGATCATGTCGACCTTCGCGGCTGTCGATACGCCAGGCATGTTCGCTATCAGTTGGTCGTGAGGTGATGGATAGTTGTGCCACCGAGGCAATGGAGGCCAGTGCTTCACCCCTGAAACCCAGGGTCAGCACATTTTCCAGTTCATCCAATGAGGCCACTTTACTGGTGGCGTGGCGCGCCAAAGCCAGGGGCAATTGCGCTTCGGCAATGCCGCAGCCATTGTCGGTAATGGTGACGCGTTTGATGCCACCTTCTTCCAGAATCACCGCAATTCGATCTGCGCCTGAGTCCATCGCGTTTTCCAGCAGTTCTTTGACAACCGAGGCGGGGCGCTCAATGACCTCGCCAGCAGCAATCTGCGAAATCAGCAAATCGGGCAAGAGTGCAATATCACGCTGGGGTTGAATGGCCGAGCCTTGGGGTACATTGATGGGTGTGTGGCTGTGGACATGGTCGCTATCAGCATGGCCGAATGGCTGATCAGTTGTGCTGGAAAAGTGTGTGGAAGCAGTGGAAGGCATGAGCAGATTATAAAGAGAAAGAGGCCGAGCTATCGAAGCATCATCCGAATCGTTTACCATAGCGAACTTTGCCAATAAAAAGACTGGAAACACGATGGAGTGGTTAATGCAATTTGTAGACATGTTTCTGCACTTTGACAAGATGCTGGGCGTCATCATTACTCAATACGGCCCCTGGGTATATGGTTTGCTGTTTTTGATCATATTTTGTGAAACCGGCCTGGTGATATTGCCGTTTTTACCTGGTGATTCCTTGCTGTTTATTGCCGGTGCTTTTGCTGCGGCAGGCTCGCTTAATCTGGGATTGCTGATTGCCTTGCTGACCGCGGCAGCGATTTTGGGCAATACTTCCAATTATCTGGTGGGTAATTATCTTGGCCCCAAGGTATTTCATTGGCCCGACTCGCGATTTTTCAGCCGCAAGGCGCTTGATCAGGCACATGCTTTTTTTGAAAAGCATGGTGGTAAAACCATTATCCTGTCGCGCTTCATTCCAATCTTGCGAACCTTTGCGCCGTTTGTGGCAGGTATCTCAACGATGAGTTTTGGCCAGTTTCAGATTTTCAATATTACCGGTGGCCTGTTGTGGGTGGCGTCATTGAGCGTTGCCGGTTACTGGTTTGGCAACCTGCCTTTCATCAAGGATAATCTGACGCTGGTGATTTTGGCGATTGTGGGGATTTCGCTGGTGCCGGTGGTGATTGCAGGTTTGCGCAGCAAGAAAAAGCGTTGAGCCGCGAGCTGCAGGTGCATGGAGAGCGGTTGGGAAACGTGTGTCACTGAATTGACGGTATCAACAGCGGCAAATGGATGCCGACAGTGCCGTCATCTGCTCTGAGGCCTTAGAGTTTGTATACACCTGGGATGTATAAAAATGGCGTATTTAAATACGTACTATATAGGCTAATATTGACCGATACTCCATTAAATTAACCTATAAATCCCTGTCTGACAGGGATTTTTTTCATCAATCAATACGCTTGTCGCGCTTCACAAAACGCCAGATGGCGACTGCCAGAAAAATTGCAAACCAGATCAGCGACCACTCGGCAATCGACAAGCCCAAAAAGCGCCAGGCTACCTGGCTGCAATCGCCAGAGCCTTTAAAGATCATTGGCAGGGCTTTGGATAGGGGAAAGCTGTCGACCATGTATTCAAGGTCGGGGCCACACACCGCAAACTGGGGTGGAAAGTGTTCCAGATACACATGGCGTATCGCAATGCCACCACCCAACAAGCAGGCCACCACCATCAGCCCGCTATAAACCTTGATGCCCCAGCCACGCGGTCCCTGTAATGCGCCAAGCAAGGCAATCAGCCCCAAAACCGCAAAGGCATAGCGTTGCAGCGCACAGAGCGGGCAGGGCTCAATCCCTTTGACGTGCTGCAAAAACAGGCCAAAGCCAAGCAATGCGGCCACAATGGCAAAAATCAGAAAAAACAGGGTACGTGCGGAGCGTGGCAGCATAGGTATCAATATGAATGGTTAAGGTGATGCTCCGCAAGTGCAGAGTTGGCTGCTTGGAGTCGTAATCCGGCCTAGAGTTTAACTGAGGTTGAGGTTTTTTTCGTGACGCAGCGCGAGGTGTCATCGCCGTGCTGGCGGCAGTCAGCGCCACTGAACGCCGCTGGGCGCGGTTGGTCAATGATGGATGAGTGCATGTCAAGGCAAGCGCATGGCTACCTTGACATGACGGACTGCTGAATGCGTTGGGATGCAGGCCAATCAGGCCTAGCTGGCGTTAGCCTGATCAACCAGAAAGGTGCGTACCTGACGGGGCCGGTAATAAATCTGTTCACCGGCAATAAACCGGTCACGATCATAGATATCGCGCGCCAGTTCCACATCGACCGATTCACCCGAATGAGTTTCCTGCAATTCCAGACGCACTGTCGCGCCCAGGGAGCGGACTGTGGTGACGATGGCCAGTGAGGCAGTTGACGAAGCAGCTGAGGGGGCAGTGCGGGTCAATTCAATTTCATGCGGACGCACATAAGCAATGGCAGCAGCATCTTCAGTCTGGCCAAATTCCGGCAAGGCCAGGCGTACTCCGCCCACATCGGCAAAACCAGATTTGACGCGGGTATGAAACAGATTCACATTGCCCAAAAACTCATACACAAACTGGCTGGCCGGATGATCGTACACCTCGTCGGGTGTGCCAATCTGCTCAATATTGCCGTGGTTCATCACCACCACACGGTCGGCGACTTCGAGCGCTTCTTCCTGATCATGCGTGACAAAAATGCTGGTGATATGCATATCATCATGCAGCTTGCGCAGCCAGCGGCGCAACTCTTTGCGAACCTTGGTATCGAGCGCGCCAAACGGTTCATCCAGCAACAGCACCTTGGGTTCAACCGCCAGAGCGCGGGCCAAGGCAATGCGTTGGCGTTGCCCGCCGGACAGTTGTGCCGGATAACGATCGGCCAGCCAGTCGAGCTGCACCAGCGCCAGCAGCTTCATCACTTTTTCCTTGATTTCGGCATTGGACGGACGGGTTTCCTTGGGACGCACACGTAAGCCAAAGGCCACATTTTCAAACACGCTCATGTGACGAAACAGGGCATAGTGCTGAAATACAAAACCCACCTGGCGTTCGCGCACATGCTTTTCGGTAGTGTCTTCGCCAGCAAACAAGATGCTGCCTTGATCGGCTTCTTCCAGCCCCGCAATGATGCGCAGCAGGGTGGTCTTGCCACAACCCGATGGCCCCAGCAAGGCCAGCAATTCGCCACTTTGAATGTCCAGCGAGATATTGTTGAGCGCGGTAAAACTGCCAAACTGTTTGGTGAGATTTTTGACTTCAATACTCATGATGATTCCGAATTAAAAAATAAATAATCGTGGTTAAACCGCGAAGACGCCAAGGACATATTTAGGATCAAAAGCATTTACCACAAAGACACAAAGAGCACGAAGAAAAACCAAAATGTCTATCCGTAAGCAAGTCAGAGAATCATGCATTTTGATTATTCCCAATCTATCGCCATGCGTAGTCGCGTTGTTTATGCAGGTTTTGACTTTGTGCCCTTTGTGTTTTTGTGGTGAACAGTGTTTGTCATTTCTGTGCGTCTTGGCGGTTAAAAAAACAGCTTTTAACATTTACTGATCAGCATGGGCCTCCACCCATGATTTCAAGGCCAGGGTTACCAAAGCCAGCAAGGCCAGTAGCGAAGCCACCGCAAAGGCTGCTGCAAAGTTGTATTCGTTATATAAAATTTCAACATGCAGCGGCATGGTGTTGGTCAGGCCGCGCACATGGCCGGATACCACCGATACCGCACCAAATTCTCCCATTGCCCGGGCGTTGGCGAGGATCACGCCATACAGCAAGCCCCATTTGATATTGGGCAAGGTGACACGCCAGAAAGTTTGCCAGCCCGATGCGCCGAGCACGATGGCGGCCTGTTCTTCTTCGGTACCCTGTGCTTCCATGAGTGGAATCAGTTCACGTGCGACAAAGGGGAAGGTCACAAAAATCGTCGCCAGCACAATGCCGGGAATGGCAAAGATGATTTTGATATCGAGGTCCCGCAGCCAATGGCCCAACCAGCCTTGCAGGCCAAACACCAGCACATAGATCAAGCCGGAAACCACCGGAGATACCGAAAAGGGCAGATCAATCAGGGTGATCAAAAATGCTTTGCCACGAAATTGAAATTTGGCAATCGCCCAGGCTGCGGCCACACCAAACACGGTGTTCAACGGCACGGCTATCGCTGCAATCAGCAAGGTCAGTTTGATGGCACTGAGCGCATCGGCTTCGACAATGCTGGCCAGATAGACTTCCCAGCCTTTGCGCAAGGCTTCGGTCAGTACCGACAATAGGGGCAACAACAAAAACAGCGCCAGATAGAGCAGGGCGACCGTGATCAGGATGATCTGTATGCCCCGTTTTTCGGTGGTGACAATGTGGTGATGTATGCTGGAGTGTGCCACTGCCCTGCTAGTGCTTGCTTTTGCATCGTTGCCGGGATTGCCTGTTGCAGGTTCAGGCAGGATGGATGAGAGTGTGCTGGACATTATCGTTTTCCTCCATGACGACGTGCTTGCCACCATTGCAAACCGTTGATGATAAACAGCAGCACAAACGCCAGTAGCAGCATCACCGTGGCAATTGCGGTCGCGCCAGCATAGTCGTATTGTTCCAGTTTGGTGATGATGATCAGTGGCGTGATCTCGGACACCATGGGCATATTGCCGGCGATGAAGATCACCGAACCATATTCACCCACCGCACGGGCAAAGGCCAGTGCAAAGCCGGTCAAGAGCGCCGGTGTGATGGTGGGCAGGATGACATGAAGAATCGTCTGCCAGCGGCTGGCACCCAGGCAGGCGGCGGCTTCTTCCAGTTCCAGCTCAACATCTTCGAGCACTGGCTGGACAGTGCGCACCACAAACGGCAGCCCAATAAAAGTCAGTGCAATCACAATGCCCAATGGTGTAAAAGCCACCTTGATACCCAGATCACCTTCCAGATAGCGACCCAGCCAGCCATTGGGTGCATAGAGCGCAGTGAGCGCAATCCCGGCGACGGCGGTGGGCAGTGCAAAAGGCAAATCCACCATGGCATCGACCAGTTTTTTACCGGCAAATTTGTAACGCACCAACACCCAGGCAACCAACAAACCAAAAACGGCGTTAATACCGGCCGCAATCAGCGCTGCACCAAACGTCAGTTGGTAGGACGCCACGGCGCGCGGTGCCGAAATCGTCGCCCACAATGCTGCGGGGCTGAGTGTGGCGGTTTTGATAAACAGGGCCGACAGTGGGATCAGCACAATCAGGCTCAGGTAGGTCAGCGTGATGCCCATGCTCAAACCAAAGCCGGGCAAGACACTATGCTGCTTGAAAGTGCCACGGGTCAAGCTGCGCCACCAATTGTTTGATGGCGGTCTGGAAGGCGGGTTTATGCCGATACTCCCAGGTTGGTTTGTATATATTGACTGCATAAGTAAGTAAATATTGGGTGTTTAAAATTACTGGTTGGGGGTATTTATTTGCTGCTGGATGTGGCGCCAGGTGCATACAATTGATCGAAGATGCCGCCATCGTCAAAATGCAGTTTTTGTACCTTGGTCCAGCCGCCCAATTCTTCAATGCCAAAAAGACCGACTTTGGGAAACTGGCTGGCATATCTGGCGAGCACCTGGGCATCACGCGGGCGCAGATAATTTTCTGCCGCAATCTGCTGGCCCTGTGGTGTGTAGAGATAATCCAGATAGGCCTGCGCCAGTTTGCGTGTACCTTTTTTGTCGACCACCTTTTCTACCAGCGCCACGGGCGGCTCGGCTGTTACCGACAGGCTGGGATAAATCACTTCAAAATTGCCACGGCCAAATTCTCTGGCAATCATTTCCGCCTCGTTTTCAAAGGTGATCAACACATCGCCAATCTGTCTTTGCAAAAAAGTGGTGGTGGCAGCACGACCGCCAGAATCAAGTACCGGCACATGCTTGAAGAGCTGGTTGACATAATCGCGTGCTTTGGCCTCCGCTGTGGTTGCATTACCGCCCGACTGCCTGAGCGCCCAGCCCCAGGCCGACACATAGGTATAACGGCCATTGCCCGACAGCTTGGGATTGGGAATCACCACCTGCACGTCGGCCTTGATCAAGTCGGGCCAGTCGCGGATCTGCTTGGGATTGCCCTTGCGCACAATGAATACCGAGCTGGAGGAAAATGGTGCGGCATGATTTGGAAACTTGCTGGCCCAATCGTTTGAAATGACACCAAATTTGGCCATCACATCCAGGTCGGTGGCCTGATTCATCGTCACGACATCGGCTTCCAGACCGTCGATCACGGCGCGCGCCTGTTTGGTGGAACCGCCGTGACTCATATTGATGGTGACACTTTCCCCACCCTGATCTTTCCAGTATTTTTGAAACGCCGGGTTGAAATCCTTGTAGAAATCGCGCATGACATCGTAGGACACATTGAGCAAAGTAGCGTCTGCCTGAGCGATTTGTGCAGCAGATATCAGTAACATGCCAGCCAGTAATTGACTGAATCGGTTTAAGCAGTAGGGCCGCTTGGCATGAAATGTTGTCAGCAAACGAATCAAAATTGGCATCACAATGTTCTTTAAATAGATGGGAAGAATAACTATATGCACTCACCTACCAAGAGGAAACGAATTAAAACGAGCTTAATAAGTTGAAAATTTCATAAGAAGATGACGCGCTGCCGGTTGTTTTTACCGGCAGGCAATGACGGAAAACTTGTTACAACCAGTGCTGATAAGGCTTGTGACGCGATGGGTGACAGGACATATAGGGAAACTACCGCACTGTGGTTTTATATTGAATTTAACTCTACGTCTTTGATAAGTTATAGAATGAACACAGCGCATCGAATAATAATTCCACCAAAAAAGATCGCCCAACTTTCCTGTATTGATCACTTTTGCCTGGGGGCGATCATGACACTTACCGAACTAAAATACATTGTGGCTGTGGCCCGTGAACGTCATTTTGGTCGCGCTGCCGAAGCGTGTTTTGTGTCTCAGCCGACTTTGTCGGTAGCGATCAAAAAGCTCGAAGATGAACTGAATGTGACATTGTTTGAGCGGGGCACCAGCGAGGTTTCTGTCACCCCATTGGGCGAGTTGATCGTTGCGCAGGCGCAGCGGGTGCTGGAGGAAACCCTGGCCATCAAAGAATTGGCCAAACAGGGTAAAGACCCTTTGAGCGGCCCGATTCGACTTGGCATCATCTATACCGTCGGGCCTTACCTCTTGCCCACACTGGTGCCGCAAATGATTGCCCGGGTGCCGCAAATGCCACTCATGCTGCAAGAAAACTACACCGTCAAGCTGCTCGAACTGCTCAAGCATGGTGAAATCGACGCCGCCATCATGGCTTTGCCGTTTCCCGATGCCGGTTTGAATGTCTTGCCACTCTATGATGAAAACTTTGTGGTTGCCGTACCCAAAGGGCATCCATGGGACGGCCGCAAGGAAATCAAATCCGAAGAGTTGCGCAATGAAACCATGTTGTTATTGGGGGCGGGACACTGTTTCAGAGATCAGGTGCTGGAAGTTTGTCCTGAGTTGTCGCACTTTTCACAAAGTGCCGACGGCATTCAAAAAACCTTTGAAGGCTCTTCGCTCGAAACCATTCGGCATATGGTGGCCGGTGGTGTGGGCATTACGGTATTGCCGCAAACATCGGTGCCCACCCATAACGATCCGCATTCCCTGCTGGCCTATATCCCGCTCGCGGCACCATCACCGAGCCGTCGCGTCGTGCTGGCCTGGCGCAAGAGCTTTACCCGCAAGGTGGCCCTTGATGCGATTGGCGATGCTGTTGCACATTGCCATTTACCGGGTGCCACTCTGCTGTAAATTTTTCGATCCACGTCAGTTAGGGTTTTGTCAGTGTTCGTCTGACAGACATGCCAAGCGCATCGGAACATTCTGTTGATATGGCAAGCGACTGCTTGCAAGTCTTGCAATTTGCTCATCAACAGGAGAATGACATGGCTGAAAAAACATCGGATATCCAAATTGGTCTGGACGACCAGGCGCGTAATGCGTCCATTGAGATCCTTAATACTTTGCTGGCTGACGAAGTACTGCTCTATATTAAAACCCGTAACTTTCACTGGAATGTGGAAGGGCCGAGTTTTTCCGAACATCACAAGTTTTTTGAGAGTCAGTATGAAGCGCTGGATGACATTCTCGATGAGGTGGCCGAGCGCGCCCGCTCACTGGGTGGTCGTGCCGTTGGCTCAATGAATGAATATCTCAAGCTGACCCGACTCAAGGAGGCGCGCGCCGAAATCCATGCTTCACGCGATACTTTACAGCTCTTGTTAAATGACCATCAAGCCCTGGTGCGACAGATTCGCGAAGATATTGATGCCGTTGGCAAAGCCGGTGACATCGGCACCGAAGACTTTTTGACGGGCGTGCTGGAAAGCCATGAAAAAATGGCCTGGATGCTGCGCTCCTACTTGCGTTGACGCCGGGTTGGTTCAGCGTCAGATATTGTTGAATAATCAAAAAAGCCGTACCGGATTGAACGATCCGGTACGGCTTTTTGATGGCTGACAAAGATTTGAATAAAGTGAATTTAAAAAATTGTCATGAGAAAGTAGTCATTGAAATATTTAGAATTCAATCATCATGCACTCCCTAACTGAAACGCTTCTGTCGCCTGTTTGAGTGACATGGCCAGGCCATGCAGACGTTCTGCGGTGGAAGCACTTCTGGTGGACGCCTGTTTGCCTTCATCAGCCATGATGGATACTGATTCGACACTGGCGGCAATCGACTTGGTGACATCCGAGTGTTCACGCAGTGAGCCGGCAATTTCCATCAGATTTTGCGCAACCTTGCCGGATTGACTGGCCAATTGACCAATGGCATCACCGGCTGCACCAGCCTTGCTGACACCATGCTGTACACGAGCCACCCCGGCGCGCAAACTGTCTACGGCCTTGTCGGTACCTTCAATCATGGCGTTGATGGTTTTGGTAATCTCCAGCGTGGCATTACCGGTGCGTTCTGCCAGACGCCGCACTTCATCCGCGACCACCGCAAAGCCGCGGCCTGAATCACCCGCACGGGCAGCTTCAATGGCTGCATTCAAGGCCAGCAGATTGATCTGATCGGTAATTTCCTGAATCACGGCAATCACTTTGCCGATCTCGGCAGAACGATTGCCCAGTTCTTCAACCGCACTGGCCGAATCGGTGACGATATTGGCAATGCCAGCCATCTCATCACTGGCTTCATGCACAATATGAACACCGTCATTGGAAGTTTTGATGGAAGCGTTGGCGGTTTGTTCGGCGCTATTGGCAAAGCCAGCCACCTCGCCAATGCTCACTGTCATCTGTTGAACCGCAGCTGCCATATTGGCGGCGGCATCGGCTTCGCGGGTTGAATTCACTGAGGCTTGCTCACCCAGCGCGGCCAATTCATGAGCCGCTTCGGCCACCTGGTTGGAATCATTTTGCAGGCGGGCAATCAGGCCGGCAAAACTTTGGCGCATGCCGTTAATGCTGCTGGCTACAACAGATAACTCGTCCTTGAACGGATAGTTCAGCGTCTGTGACAAGTCACCTTTTTCAATGCGCGCCAAGGCTTGGCGAATCATGTCGATCGATTCCTTGAGTGTCATGTAGATGCCGCCCAATGAATAAGGCAAGACCAGCAGAACCGACAATGCCAGGATGGCAATCATCAAGCGATAAGTTTGTTTTTCTTTAATGCGCGCATTCAGGGCGTTATCGGCAATTGCAAGATTGAGCGTAAAGATGTTATTGGCCACGTAGTCCATTGTCTCTTTCACCAGCACAAAGTAGCTTTGTGGTGTCACCTGATGCTTGTTGTTGAGCACATCTTTTTCAACAACTTGACGAATGTTTTGATAACGCTGCGTGATCTCGGCCTGCACGGCTTCAATGCGTGCTTTTTCCTGGGGATTGTTGAGGGCACTCAGCGCCATGGCGCTCTGCATATCACTTAAGGTTTTTTCAATTTCACCGGTGAGCGTCAAAATCCTGATGCGTTGCTCTTCATTCACATCACCACCGGACAGTACAGCGTTACCGAGTCCGCGCAAACGTCCCAGACGTTCAGTCAGATCGGGAATATTCACGGTCAGGATGGCAATCGGAAAATAGGAGTTGCCTTCCGGATCGAGAATCAGGTTACTCTCAACCGACAAGTCATCCATGAAGCTGCGAATCTTGCCGATCAGCTCACCATGCTGATCAAAGCTGTCTTTTACACTCAAATGCAGGCCTTGCTGGTGCAGCTTTTGCCAGTCCTGTTCAATGTCTTGCCATTGCTTGCTGATACCAAAATAGTGTTGATATTGATCCAGCACTGTGCCGACCACCTTGCTGTCTTTGGTCATGGCTTCACCGGTATTTTCAAATTCTTCCGCGCTATTGGCAGTCTTGGTGAGCAGGGCATTGGCATAGCCGCGATGCTGTGCCACGTTTAAAAATGCACTGACTGCTGGTTCAAGAATCTGCAAACCAGCCAATTCTTTTTTGCTTGAATCAATGTCTTTATTCAACTGGGCAACCAGCAACCACGACAAAATGGCGGTGGTGATGAGCATCAGGATGGTCATGAACAGGAAGCGGGCCGTGTAGCTGTAACGGCACATGAATTGCGCTGGTTTGTAGAGTAATTTAAGCATGGTCGTCGCGGATCACTTTAGAGTTGTTTGAGTACCCATTATGATTTTTGGGCGTGAATGGTTGTCTTTTGATAACAAGGGGAATAGCGGCGTATTTCCAGCTTTTATTAACGCTTCAATGCCAAACAATGTGACGTAAAGAGTTACTAAATCTCGTATTGAGCTTGCATTGAGTTCGTGTTGACTGCGTATTGACTCGATAGTCACTGGGCTAGAATGCGGTTTTGCCTTGCTTGAGTGATGGACTGACTGGATGGGGACTTTGATCGCGCAACGTATTGCACTTTATTACCGGCTGGTGCGGCTTGATAAACCCATTGGTATTTTGCTGCTGCTATGGCCGACGCTGGTGGCCTTGTGGATTGCTGCGCAAGGGCATCCCACCTGGCATCATCTGCTGGTGTTTGGTTTAGGTACGGTACTCATGCGCTCGGCCGGTTGTGCCATCAACGACTATGCCGATCGCGATTTTGACAAGCATGTCAAACGCACCGAAGGCCGTGTGCTCACGGCGGGCCTGATTCAACCCAAAGAAGCCCTGCTGGTCGGCGCGGGCCTGGCCCTGCTGGCGTTTATGCTGGTACTCACGCTCAATCGCAGCACGATCTTCATGTCATTTGCTGCACTGGCCGTGGCGTTTTCGTATCCCTACTTCAAACGTTTTTTTGCGATTCCGCAGGCGTATCTGGGCATTGCGTTTGGCTTTGGCATTCCCATGGCGTTTACTGCCACGCAAGACCATATTCCGATGCTGGCCTGGGTGCTGCTGGTCGCCAATGTGTTTTGGGCGGTGGCCTATGACACCGCTTATGCAATGGTGGATCGGGATGATGATATCCGCATCGGCATCAAGACGTCGGCACTCACCTTTGGCCGCTTTGATGTGGCCGCCATCATGCTCTGCTATGCCATTTACTTTGCGCTCTTGCTATTGGCTGGGGCAATGGCCGGTTTGCACTGGCCATATTGGCTGGGACTGGGCGTGGCAGTGGCTTGTGCCTGGTATCACTACACTCTGCTTCGTGAGCGCGATCGCGCCCAATGCTTCAAAGCCTTTTTGCACAATAACTGGTTGGGTGCAGCAGTGTTTGCAGGGATTGTGCTGGATTATCTTTTTTATCCGGTTTTAGGGAGTATCAATTAAATATGGCTTCTTAGGTGCGTATTGATTGATTGTTTAAAAATACCTCTTGGGGGTATATTTGTGACAAAGATTTGTGGCAATGCTGGATAGCAAGACCGGTGTCATTGCCATCCACCTTGTCTGCCACCCGTCACTGCCATAAGTCGGTCATCATGAGGTCAGTCATGATGAGCCAACCGTCATTACAGCCTGATCAGCGCGCCTTTCAAGATCACCGGGCCGGTCGGTTGTGGTGAGCCGCCAATCGGCTCCACGCTGATCGCCATGACTTGCGCTTTATCCAGCGCCGCCAGGGTCACGCCATTGAAGGTGATTTGATCTGCCACCGAACTTGCCGTCGAATCTGCCATCTTTCCAGGCTGGCTGTCATCATCCAGCAAGCCCATTGAACGCGGCGCTTGCCCCGGCTCAATCGCCCACAGTTGCAGGCTCTGGTTGGCTTGCTTGCCGATGGCCTGCAGTTTTTTGGCGCGCAGCTGCTGCGCCTTGTCATCCCAGTAAACCATCACCCTGGGCGCACCATCCTCGCCGGACAACAAGGCAATCTGGCTGGCAGTGATACCCACAGCTGCGATGTCGACTTTGGGCTGACCGGTTGGTGTCGCAGTTGGCACACCGGACTGCTGCGCTAGCAATACCGCCAATACCAGTGATGCCAACGCACCGGCCAAGGCCAGGCCACGCCACAAGTCGAGTGCCTGCCAGAGCTTGTCAAGCCAGTTACCAGCATGGCCTGGCTGGCTGGCTGGTCGGTCGACGGGTTGACTGACTATGGGCCGCGCGTCCGGTGCCTGATTCGCTGGGCGGGTATGGTTGAGCGTGGCAGTAGGTGTGACATTGGGTGCTTGTTCTGCCTGGGCCGACGCCAGTCGTGCTGCAATTTTAGGCCATAAGTCGGCTGGCGGTGGCACGGCCGGTGCCAGTTCCAGCAAGCTCTGCAAACGGTTTTGCCATTGGCTGACTTCGGCCTGCAAGGCAGCATCGGCCAGGACATGCTGTTCAAAACGACGTCGCGCGCCGCCGCGCAAGGTGCCCAGCGCATATTCGGCCGCCAGTTTTTGCGACAGCTCAGTCTGTGGGCGAATTTTCATAGTGTCCTCCCCAGGCAAGTGCGCAGTTTATCCAGGCCACGACGAATCCAGGTTTTGACGGTGCCGAGTGGCAAGGTCAGCCGTTCGGCCAGTTCGCCATGCGAGAGGTCGGCAAAGTAAGCCAGATTGATTGCCTCGCGCTGCCTGCTTTCCAGTTGTCCCAGACAATGGGACAGGGCGCGTGCATTCTGGCCAGCCAGGTAAAGGTCGGCCGGTCCGGCATCGGGGGATTCGATCACAGCTTCCATTTCTTCAGTCAGTTCATCCGTTATTTGAGCGCGCCGTAAAAAATCCAGCGTCCGGTTGCGGGCAATCGTGCACAGCCAGGCCATCGGCTCGGCACGATTGGGGTCGTAATCAGCGGCGTGGTTCCAGATATTGATAAAGACTTCCTGCAAAACCTCTTCGGCCACGCTGCGGTTATTGTGAATACGCAGGATCACGCCAAACAGTTTCGACGAAATCGCAGAATAAAGCCGCGCAAAGGCAACTTTGTCACCCTGGGCGCTTTTCAGCAGCTCGGCCTGCAACTGCTCGCTGCTGGGCGCGGCAGACAAAGGCGGCTTGTTGTTATCGCTCATGAGTTTATATACTCTCTAATGGTATTTAAAACGATATAGTAAATAGGCACTTAACAAGCTGATTTAATCATGTACTCTATGGGAGTACGGTATTTTTTGGCGATTTCTCCATTGTTTTCAACGCCCCATCCTGTGACCAGCACAGCGTTTTTCAGGCTCGACCAGTTAACTTATCGAGTGTTCAAGGCATATTGTCGGGCGCATTGAAATAGCTGGTATCGACCACCAGACGCCATCTCAACGTGTTACCTAGCCGCCATTGTGCACCGGATTTGCCCGGAAAGACCATGCTAAGATTCAGCCAATTTTGCAGCGATCAGTATGACTTTGCCAGACTGCTTATCATGGCTTTTCCGTTGCTGCTCTCGCTGCCCTTGTCTCTGTTGCTGGCTGCCCCGTGCGCCGCCGCAGAATGACCGCTACCGATTTTAAGAATGACGCCATTGTGACTGCATCCACTTTTCCTACTTTCAGCGCTCCTCAACAACTCGTTATTGCCTCGCGTGAATCGCGCCTTGCCATGTGGCAGGCCGAACATGTGGCTGCCTGCCTGCGCCAACTTTATCCGCAATGCGCGGTCAGCATTTTGGGTATGACCACCCAGGGTGACCAGATTCTGGATCGCACGCTTTCCAAAGTCGGCGGCAAAGGCTTGTTTGTCAAAGAACTGGAAGCCGCCTTGCTCGAAGGTCGCGCCGATCTGGCGGTGCATTCCTTAAAGGATGTGCCGATGGTGCTGCCCGAGGGATTGACGCTGTCGACAGTGATGGAACGTGAAGATCCGCGCGATGCACTGGTCTCGCCACGCTACACCGCACTGGCGCAATTGCCAGCCGGTGCCGTGGTGGGCACTTCCAGTCTGCGCCGCGAATCGCAATTGCGTGCTGCTTATCCGCAGCTCACCATCCAACCCTTGCGTGGCAATCTCGATACCCGCCTCGGCAGGCTCGACAAGGGCGAGTACGACGCCATCATGCTCGCGGCCGCTGGCTTAAAGCGCTTGGGTTTGAGTGCGCGGATTGCCGCGCATTTATCGCTGGCCGACAGTCTGCCCGCCGCCGGCCAGGGCGCCTTGGGGATTGAAATTGTCAGTAACCGTCCCGAACTGGCCGCCTGGCTTGCACCACTCAATCATCCAGCCACCTTGCTGGCGGTCGCAGCCGAACGCCAGGTTTCACTCGCTTTGGGCGGCAGTTGCTCCGTGCCGCTGGCTGCACATGCCCATTGGCAGGGTAGTGAACTGGTTTTGCAGGCCATGGTAGCTGCCACCGATGGCAAGCAGGTCATCAAGGCCGAAGCACGTGCCGCGCTCCATGACGCTGCGGCAGCCCGCATCTTGGGTCAGTCAGTGGCTGACCAATTGATTGCGCAAGGTGCACAGGCTATTCTGGACGCACTCGCATGATTGTTGTCGTCACTCGCCCAATCGGGCAGGCCGATAAACTGGCCAATGCCTTGCGTGCCGAGCAATTCACGCCCGCAATCTTTCCACTGCTCGATATTGAGCCAACCGATGATCCGGCTGACTTGCAGGCTGCACTCGCGCAATTGGCACAGTTTGATTGCGTGGTCTTTGTCAGTCCCAATGCGCTTGCTCATGCCTTAACGCCAGCCCATTTGCGTGCCGCCGCCTGTTCCATCTGGCCAAACCATTTGCCCATAGCGGTGATGGGGCCGGGCAGCGTGACTGCGGTACAGGCTTTTGCCGGTGCGCATCCGCAGTTTATGACGAGCCCCGACATCATTGCGCCACAAAGCCGCTTTGATTCGGAAACCCTCTATCAGGATTTATCGGCCCGCTTTGGCAGTTTGCAAGGCAAACGGTTTTTGATCGTGCGCGGCAATAGCGGCCGTGAATGGCTGGCCGATACCCTGCGCGCTGACGGTGCTGACGTCACCCTGGTGGAAGCCTATCAGCGCCATGCGCCCAAACTCAATACCGTGCGCTATGTGGCCTTGTTGCGCCTGTTGCAACAAAACACTGGCGAGGCCGTGATCTGGACCATTACCAGCTCTGAGAGCGTGCGCCATTTTGTTGATCTGATCCGGCAAATTTGCTGGGGCGAACCCGAGCTGGACTTCAATCAATTGCAAGCCACCATGCAGCTCTACATGCCGCATGGCCGGATTGTGGAAGTGGCCCGCGCGGCAGGTTTTCAAAACTGCACATTGACCGAGGCGGGCGACGAAGGTTTACTGGCGGCTTTGTGCGCCACCCGGTAAAGCATGCTGTGCTTGACCAGGCGCGGTATGACAGCCACCGCAACGCTAAAGCAATAAGGCCAACCAGCGCGTTGTACTAAACCAGAACATTGCGCCAACCAGCGCACGAATCAGTATTCCACAAGTCCCGCAAGGCGCTACAATCAGTTTTCCCCCTGTTTATGCTTCATTGATGCTTCCCACTTTGCTCAGGGATTACGCTTGGAATCTTCACCATTGACAACCCAGCTCGAACCCATGCCGCATGAGCCTGCTCTGCGCGCCAGTCCTCATCGTTACCGTTTTGCCCGCATCCTGCGGCAGTTGCAGCATCTGCTGTTTCTGGCGCTGATTGTGGGTGTCGTGCTGCTGGCTTACCTGTTCTATTCGCTCAATACCCGCATTGATCATGTTCAGACCGAACTGGCCAAGCGTCAGCAAACCAACGATACCTCGGTGGCCGAAGCCAAAACCCTGGCTAAACAGGCTTTTGAATCCCTCAATGATGTGCAGGCCAAATATGGTTTGCTCGAAGGCCGTATCACCGATTCACAAAGTCAGCAGGCCGCACTGGAGCAGATGTACCAGGAGCTGGCGCGCAATCGTGACGAGTGGGCGCTGGCCGAAGTGGAGCAAGTATTGTCGACAGCCAGTCAGCAATTACAGCTGTCGGGCAATGTGCAGGGCGCCCTGATTGCACTGGCCAATGCCGATATGCGTTTGTCTCATGGCGATAAACCCCAGTTCATTGCCATGCGTCGCGCCATCAATCGCGATATTGAAAAACTCAAGGCTTTGCCGGCGCTTGATCTGGCCGGTCTGGCCGTACAGATTGACGAACTGGCCAATCAGGTCGATGTGCTGCCCATGCTGACGGATAGCGTGTTGCCTGATAACAAGCCGGAGGCCAGGCCAGTTGCAGTTGATGCCAGGGATAAAGCCAGCAGCAAGCCCATCGCCAAAGCAGGCAAGGGCAGCAGTAAAACGGGCGATGCCGCCAATGCCGCGAACGAGGTTGCCGTAGACGTAGTGCCGGGCCCGTTTGAACATGTCAAAGTCTGGCTCAGCCAGTTTGCTCGCGAATCGGCCAATCAGGTCTTGCAACTGGTACGTGTGCGTGAAGTGCAAAAACCGGATGCGCTCTATACCTCGCCCGATCAGGCTTTTTTCATTCGTGAAAATATCAAGCTGCGACTTTTCAATGCGCGTCTGGCATTGCTGTCCCGCAATGAAAAAACTTTCCGTTCCGATCTGGCCAAAGCGCAGAGCGATATTTCACAATACTTTGATTCCGGCTCGCGCAAAACGGCGGTGGTAGTCAATGGTCTGCGGCAAATTCAGAGCAGCATTGTGAACATCGAATTACCCAGCTTGTCGGACAGCCTTGCCGCAGTGCGCAGCTACAAGCCAAAAACCAATTAAGGATCATCATTCATGAAAACCTTGATCTGGGGCGCCTTGCTCTTTGCCCTTGCCGCCATTTTGGCGATGTTGTTGCAACATAATGAAGGCAATGTCGTACTGTTTTATCCACCGTATCGGGTCGATATCAATCTGAGCTTGTTTGCCGCGACCTTGCTGCTGCTGTTTGGTCTGTTTTATTTTCTGATTCGCTCCGTCATCGTTACCTGGAATATGCCGGCGCGCGTCGCCAATTACCGTCAGCGTCAGCTGGAGCGCAAGGCCAATGCCGCTTTGCGTGAGTCCTTGCTGGCATTTTTTGAAGGTCGCTTTGCGCGTACTGAACGGCTCAGTGCAACTGCCGCCGATCTACCCGTCAATCAGGATGTCGCTGCCTTACTGGCTGCTCGGGCTGCGCAACGCATGCAGGAAAACGAACGTCAGCAGAACTGGCTCAATCATGTCACCAACAAGCAGGCACAGACTGCCCGGCTGGTGACCGAAGCCGAATTGCATGTCGATAATCGTCAGCCCAGCGCCGCGTTGGCGGCGATTGCTCAACTGCAGTCCCAGGGCGCACGTCATATCCATACCTTGCGTTTGGCACTCAAGGCCAATCAGCAACTGTCACGTTGGTCAGAGGTGATTCGACTGGTGCGTTTGCTGGCCAAGCGGGAAGCGTTGCATGTGGTGGTGGCCACTGAAATCAAGCGGCGTGCTTATGAGAGTCTGTTTCAGGAACGTCAGCATGACAGCGAAGCGCTCAAGCGCATCTGGAAAGATATGCCCAGTGAGGATCGGATTGATCCTTTCATCGCTTTGTCAGCAGCGCGCACCCTGGTCAAAGGTCAGTTATTTGGCGAGGCAAGAGATATTCTCGAAAATGCCCTCAGACAAAACTGGCAAAGCGAGCTGGTATTGCAATACGTATCTTGTGCCGGTGATCAGCCGCAGGGGATGATTGAACAGGCTGAACGCTGGCTCGAAGTCCATCCCGATGATGCTGCGCTACAACTGACCATGGCGCGTTTATGTGTGCTGATCCAGTTGTGGGGCAAAGCCAATAAGCATTTTGATATGGCCATTGCACTGGCCGAGCGCAAGGATATTGCCAAGAAAATTGATGCTTTGTTGCCACAGATTGCGCGCTCGGCTCACGCAGAATTGGCCGAAATGCTTGAATCACAGGGCAAA
This sequence comes from Ampullimonas aquatilis, assembly GCF_049675895.1. Classification (GTDB taxonomy): domain Bacteria; phylum Pseudomonadota; class Gammaproteobacteria; order Burkholderiales; family Burkholderiaceae_D; genus Ampullimonas; species Ampullimonas aquatilis. The sequence continues at coordinate 572,052 of NZ_CP183834.1, forward strand.
CTTGACACTGCATTGATCCATTACCGCTTGGCGGCACAGAGCAAGCCGCTATAATCTGCCCAGTCTAGTCATTCTTCACCATTTTTCGTATTCATCAACTCTTACATATAATTATCATGAGCTTCGACAAAATCCCAGCTGGTAAAGATTTGCCTAACGATTTCAACGTCATCATTGAAATCCCTGCAGAACACGATCCTGTCAAATACGAGGTTGACAAGGAAACTGGCGCTTTGTGGGTAGACCGTTTCATCGGTACCGGCATGCGTTACCCAGCCAACTACGGCTACATTCCACAAACGCTGGCTGGTGACGGTGATCCCGTTGACGCCTTGGTCATCACACCATTCCCATTGCTGGCAGGTGCTGCCGTTAAATGCCGCGCCGTTGGCATTTTGAAAATGACCGACGAAAAAGGCCAGGATGCCAAACTGGTTGTGGTGCCGGTCGACAAGGTTTGCCCAATGACGGCCAATATCAAGGCGTTGAGCGATGTACCAGAGCACCTTAAAGCACGTATCCAGCATTTCTTTGAACAATACAAGGCGCTGGAAAAAGGCAAATGGGTCAAGATTGAAGGTTGGGGCGGCATTGAAGACGCGCATGTTGAAATCATGGATGGCGTAAAAAACTACAAGCCCTGATTCAAAATCAAGGGTTGAGTCAGTCACTCAAAATGAGTAACTCAAAAAAGACCTCGCTTGCGAGGTCTTTTTTATGTCTGGCTCAAAGAGATAAATGTCGGAAAAATGCGAATTAGTTGTCTTCTGATTCTATGAGAACAAGATTTGTCATAGACTCCTCTATAAAATAGTAAGCAAATTTAACATTTGTCTTTACCGTGAATTAATTGGGAGATTTTTATGAAACGCACACTACTGGCCTCCGCTGTTCTGTTATCCATATTGACTGCCTGTGGTGGTGGTGGTGATGGCATTCTCATTTGGTCTGTTCCTGCTTATAAAGCCACCACGCCGACTACTGCGGCAGCAGAACCCGCTACCTTGACGCTGGATGGTGCTAACGCCATTACGCTGGCAGCCAATGATATTCAAGTCATTTCCGGTACAGTTGCTGCACCCAAACTGACTAAATCATCCAAGACACCCAATGCTCCAAGCTATACCCTGTTGAGCCAGGCTGAAGCCGGTGTTATTCAATTATGTGATAGTGGCGTGAGCAAAAATGTTCTGACAGCGGCTTCAGCCACCAAATTGAGCTCTGCAGATGTTGCTACGCTGGTTGGTAAAACCTTTGACTATTATCAGGATTGTGCAGTCGCAGCCACGTTGACTTTTGCTATAACAATGCCCACTTTGGGAACGGATTTTTTTGCCACCTATATTGACTCTCAAGGCGACAAAGTCAGCATCACGTTGGATACCATCAAGGCCAATCTGGATGGGCAGCCAACGCCGGATCCTTTCAATACGGCTACTGCGTTGGATCACCTGTGGTTCTATAAATATGTATCTACCGATATTTCGACCAATACCTCCAAGACTTTCTATTTCATCGCCGAAAGCCAGGAGCTGAATGGCACGCGCATTGTTGGTTACTATGTCGCCAGATAAGCTTGTTGTGTCTGCTTAGTGTTGATTGTCAGTCTGACCCACTGGCAACATAGCAAAATCTGTCTCCTCAAAAGGCTCTGATAGCATAGGCTCATCAGGGCCTTTTGGTTTTGTGGCGATGTTATTCATCACAAGCTAAAAACATTGTTAATAGCCACGCATTCAACTGAATAAAGTGCATTTTTTCTCACCGGCCATATTTACTAGTAACTAAAATGAACGCCTGTAATAATTCTTTCATCAACTCCGATAACAGGGGACCCTTATCAAATGAATACTAAAATCAAATTGTTGGCAGCTACAGTTGCTGCGCTTGGCTTATCAGCTTGTGGCGGTGGTGGCTCTTCTACTCCTACTCCGGCACCAGTGCAAGCAGTGATTTCTTCAGTCGCTGAATTTTCTCCTGTCGTTGAAGGTGCATACGCAACTGCCGGCGTGACATTTGACAAAGCCACAATTTCAGATGCAGTAATTACACTGACGCTGGCGGATGGTTCCGCTACATTAGCTAACGGTGATTACTCATCAACTATTCAGTATTCACTGAACGGCACTGATTTTGTTGACGTTGGTGCGGATGGCAAAGTGACAGTTCCAACGGGTACAACTTCAGTTCAAGTCAGAGTCCATGCACTTGCTGATAATGTCGTTGAGTCAGATGAAGCTTTTACTATAACAGTTCATCTAGAGGGTACGGCGGCAACCAATGATGTTTCTAGAACGATCACGATTCAGAATTCCACTGTTAACGCAGTTCTTGCCACAGCCCCTAATGTTTCTGCGACCGAAGGTCAGAATGCTGATGTAGTGGTCACACTAGATAAGGCGTCTTTAAATACAGCCACCGTGACTGCCGACTTGGTGAATGTTGCCACTTCTGCAGCGGATTACACCTTGCCACTGCAAGTATCTTTTGATGGCGGTACAACATTTAATGCGGTTAGTGGTAGCAACATCACAGTTCCAGCAGGCACAACGACTTTCACCGTTCGCCTGGTAACGGCTACTGACGCAGTGGTTGAGGGTGATGAAACAGCAACACTGACATTGACACCTGATGGTACCAATATTGGTGCTGGTGCATTGACTTCTACCATCACCATTCAAAATACCAACCTGCCGGTGATTCAATTTGTGTCCAGCCCAAGTGGTGCAGAGGGTGCCAATATTGACTCAACAGTAACTTTGAGCGCAACCACAGTAGCCGCTTCTTCAGTGACTTTGACTTTGGGTGGTGGTACTTCTACAGCGACTGCTACAGCAGATTACAGCAACAATCTGTTGGTATCCAAAGATAATTTTGCTACATCGACATCTGTTGCTTCTGGTGGTACTTATGCAATTCCTGTCGGTACAGCAAATTTCAAAGTTCGCATTGCCGCAGCTAGCGATACTCTGGTTGAGGGGAATGAAACAGTTAAATTGACCGTTGCACCTGTTGCAGGCATCTCTGGTACTAGCGTTGTTGGTACGACAACGATTACTGATGTATTGAGTGCTGCATGGCCAGTTTCAACATACTTGGAATTCTCGGCAACTAGCTTTACCTCTGTGAGCCGTCCACGCATTAGTCCATCTACTTCTGTTCACTTTAATGTGGCTGGTGTTGATACGACATTGGCTGGGACATCTGGTGCTGTGACTTCTACAGGTGGATTTAGCGTCTTTGATTCTGCCGCAGGTGATGATCGTCATGCATTGCAACTTTGCCCAGCGCCAAGTGCTGGCACTGAAAGTGATAACTTGGTATTGGTAGATGGTACAACGCCAATTGCTAGTGCAGTTGAATTGGTTGGTTTGACATTTAAATCTTCCGCAGATTGTGCTGGTACTGCAACTGAGACGATCACATTTAATAATGATGGTACGGCTACATATACTAATGGTGGTGCACCATCGACAATTCCTGCTGGTGCAGTAGGTACAGCAGGTACTGTACTGAATGACTTTGGTATGGATGCTAATCGAGTACCATTTGCTGGGAATGGTAAATACTTTGTCTACAAAAATGCAGGTCGAATTTATTTTGTAGAAGTATTGAATGATACCGGTACTCCAGTTAACAGTTACGTCCGTCTGTGGGTACAGCAATAATCTGTTGTTACGTAAAAAACCCCGCTTCGGCGGGGTTTTTTATTTGTAGAATGCACCTCGATACTCATGCAAATTTAAATACATGACTGCTTATATAACCCGCCCCAATTCGGCCACCCATCCACTCGTCGCTTCATCAGGCTTGCTGGGCTTTGTCTTGTCCTTTGCGATCGTGCGGTGCTTGCCACCTTTTACCGAGGTGGTCTATAACGCCATGTTCATGATGTTGATGACGGCTGTTGGCGTGTTTGTGCCTGATCTGTTGTGGCAAAAAATCTATTTGCGTCAATCAACGGGGATGGACTGGCAACGTCGTGATGTGGTGGCATCGCGAGTTGGCATCAAGTATCTGGGTTTACTGACAACCTTGGCCATGCTGGCATTCATTTACTGGGTGACGCCAGAATATCGTGGTGGCTTCTATGGCCGCTATTATTTGCTGTTGGCGTGGTTGGTGCCAGTCTGGCTGGTGCTGGCGATACCGTATTTTCGTTTTGTGGATGCTCGCCAGATCAATCCTTGTGATGGTTATTGGCAGGCCGGGTTGGTGGTACTGGGGCGCTGGCAGGAGGTCGATGGTGGCATGCTCTTGCAGCATGTGCTGGGTTGGTTGATCAAAGGTTTTTTTGTACCTTTGATGTTTACTTATTTTTGTAGTGATCTTTCAAGCCTGCAGGTGTGGAATTTAAATACGCTCAGTCAGGGCTTCAAGTATTGGTTTGATTTCTTGTACAAGGCATTATTCTTTATTGATGTCGGTTGGGTGTCGATGAGCTATCTGATGTCATTTCGATTGACGGATAGTCAATTGCGCTCAGCCGAGCCAACCATGAGCGGCTGGGTGGTGGCCTTGTTGTGTTATCAACCATTTTGGTCATTGATCGGGCGCCAATATCTGGATTATGAAACCGGTTTTGCCTGGGGTGCCTGGTTATGGAGCGCGCCATTGGCATATGGTTTATGGGGTAGTGTTATTTTGCTGTTGGTCTTGATTTATGTTTGGGCCACCGTGGTATTTGGCGCGCGCTTTTCCAATCTCACGCATCGGGGCATCATCACCAACGGGCCTTATCGTTTTACCAAACATCCAGCCTATATTGCCAAAAACCTGTCGTGGTGGTTGGTGTCCGTGCCTTTTGTGGCTAACTTTCGGTCTGATGAAGTCTTGCGACATTGCCTGTTATTGCTCGGTTTGAATCTGGTGTATCTGTTCCGTGCCAAGACTGAGGAGCGTCATTTGTCGCGTGACTCTGTCTATGTAGACTATGCCTTGTGGGTTGAACAAAATGGCTGGTTTGGCTGGATACGCAAAGTACCTTTGTTGCGATATGCGGCGTATCGAGCGCCAGTTTGAAATTTGAATTTATTTACCACAAAACACAAAGGGACAGAGACGCCAAGGATTCGAAGAAAAATCCTGTTGGTGCAGCGCCGTTTTACCACGAGAGCAAAGTGGAAATAAAGATAAGTGTACTGTACCAAGTCAAGCAGATGGTATCAAGCCATTCTGCTTTTCCTGGTGTCCTTGGCATCTTGGCGGTCAATAAACAATTAAGATTCAAGCCAAACCGTGTGGACCAGATTCAACTTTGAGCCTTTTTGCCTTTGTGGTGAAAAGATTTTATGCCTTATTGTCAAGCCGTGCTTTGATGAACGCATCCACCGCATAGCGGCCTGGACCAAATACGACCAACATCACAAAAGCTGCGCCCCAATAAAAGTGTTCCATCTTGGCGGCTTCGGCAATGTCAGGGTAAGACAGTACTGCCACCAGATTCACCATAAATAAACCAGCTGCGGCAAAGCGACCACCTAAACCCAGCGTCAGCAAAATGGGCAAGGCCAACTCACCTGTGGCACCAGCAGCGGCAGCGATTTCTGGCGGTAAAAATGGCACATGATATTCGTCGGTAAACAGGGCGATGGTGGTTTCCCAGTCGCGAATCTTGGTGAGGCCAGACAGAAAAAATACGCGACTCATATACAAGCGCACGAGCAGCAGAAATACAGGCTGGAATCGATCGGCCAGATTGGCACCCAGCGTATATAGGCGGGTAATCGTAGATTGAAGACAGTACATGGTAACTCCCTTTTTTATCAGCATTCAGTGAAATTGGATTGGTCTGGTTTGGTCGAAGGAGTCAGCCAGAACTTACACCTGTCTCATGCGATTCATCTTTTTTCAGGATTATGCAAAGAGCCCAATTTCAAATAGTCGCAACAAACTGGCTTGAAAATTGAATTCTTCAGCATTGGCCTCATTGCTTACCTGCGCAGCATCCAATGCCAATTCGAGCGCTGTGCCAATTGGCTGGCCAGATTGGCAGGCAGCAATAAAAGCAAATTCGGCTGGACTTAACAGCGTGTTCACCACCCGCAATTGCGGTCGAAAGATGACGAGTTGTTCGGGTATCGACCAATCGAGTGAGCCAGCACTGAGCTCGTCGCTTTGATGCACTCGCCACAAACCATGAATGCTGTATGACGACTCAATCAGTTGCGTACCAGCGGCCAATCGGAGCATCTGATCGGCCAGATCATGAGCATGCTGCGACAGGAATTCGGCAAGGCTCAAGACTTGCGTATCTGCGGCATTTTCTGCAGTATGAATGGCCCATTCCAAATGCGCCAGATCAGGCAGGCAAGCTAGGCGCGGGTCTTGTTGCACTGGCCCAAACTGTTTGAGAAAGGTGGCAAAGTCTTTGCCACGCTCGGCCAGATCACCACTTTGCGAGGCATGGCTATGGCGATAATGCCGCACCAGGCCTTCAAAAAAATCATCGCCAACCCATTGCGCCACGACCGGAAATTGTAACCTGAGCGCGGCCAGTGTGACCGCCTGACCATTGCCGCGATACAGCGCCAGTCTTTGTTGCACGAGTGCAGCATCACCGGCCCAAACTTGCTGCTCGATACCTTGCTGCGCCAGCGTCAGTAGTGTGGTGGCATCCTTGAAGCCGTTCAATGCCTGGGCAAACAGCGCCTGCATGGCGTCGAGTGTTGCCTGGCTGGCGTTGTGGGGATCAGAGCGTGACATGATGGCTTGATGAAGCATCAATCGTCTGGTTTGCCTGCAAGGTGGATTGTGCCAGTTGCTTGGCATGCAGGGCTTCGCCCAGCAAAATATCCAGCGCTGGAATGTCGTTATCCCATTCAATCAATGTGGGGCGTGCACCAAATTGCTGGATGGCGGCCTGGTAGAGTTGCCAGACATCATCGCAAACGGTGGTGCTGTGGGTGTCGATCAGGCAGGTCTCAGTCACGCTATGGCCGGCCAGATGAATTTCACCAATCACCGCGACGGGTAGTTCATGCAGCATGGCTTGGGCATCCAGATCAAAGTTGCGCGCATTGACATAGAGATTATTGAGGTCAAGCAGAATCTGACAACCGCTGCGTTGACTGAGCTCCGCCAGAAAGCCGGTTTCGGTGTAATCGGCCTGGGCAAATTGCAGATAGGCCGAGACGTTTTCAATTAACACGATGCGCTGCAAGGTATTTTGCAGATGATCAACCCGTTCGACAAATAAATCGAGTGCCGCTCTGGTCATCGGCATGGGTAGCAGATCATTGAAATGATGACTGCCATGACTACCCCAGCACAGGTGTTCTGAAACGAGGCAGGGGTCAATCTGCTTGACCAGCCGCGCCAGTTTTTGCAGATGGATACGGTTATCTTGTGGCCGCATCGAACCCAGTCCCAATCCTACCCCATGCAGACTGATGGGGTAGTGTTCGCGCGCCTGCAACAAGGTAGCCAGAGCGGCACCACCGTCGGCAAAAAAGTTTTCGCTGTGGACTTCGAGGAAATCGAGTAGCGGTTGCCGTTCAAGAATCTGGGCATAGTGCGGTTGTCGCCAGCCAATACCTATAGCGCCATTGGGCAGGCTTGATACAGGATGGAAAGGCGAGGCTGATGACATAAGCAATGGTGGCAATGACGACAATGGCGATGAAATGGTGATTGGTATAAACGTTGTGACGGGACAATTCACCGCCGGATTGGCTCGTGACATTGAAAGCCTGAACCACAAAGCACACAAAGAAAACCCAGGTATCTGCCATTCTCACAACCGCAGCGGATGGCAAGCTATTCAAGCAGCATAAACTAGCCATGCCAACTGGCTGCAGCAAATTCTGAACCGGATTGTCTTTGCGCTTTTTGTGTCTCTTTGCGTCACTGTGGTGACAAGAAGTTAGGAATATGACCCATCAATCCGGCGGTGGATTGGGTCCTATCCTTTTTTGCCTACCTTGGCTTTGGCGGCATCTGCAGTCAACCCACCGGCAGCGGCGCAACTGCCTTTGGCAACATAGTTCCATTCAGCCGGGGCCAGATCATCCTTGGCCTGACCGGCGCAGGAGTGGGTGCCAGTCAAATTGGCGCAATCATTTTTGCCTGCCTTGGCAATGCCGTAGCATTTTTCTTTGTCGGCGGCGACAGCGTGTTGGGTCAACATGGTGGTAGCTGATAAGGCCAGTAAAGATGCCAGGGTGGTTTGAATGACTTTCTGTTTATTCATGGCGAACTCCTAATAGGAAAAAAGATCAAATGGTGAAATACTCTTGCAAAAGCTAACTTATCCATCACTTGCTGCTAAATCACTCTTGCTCAACGGTGGTCGGTTCAGCTTCCGAAACATTACACCATTAAGACAAATTTTTTTGATGTTTATGGATTGAGTTGTATGTAGGGAATTACAACAAAACACTTGGTAACTTGACGGAAGTATTTTATAAATGCACACTTAACATTTAACCTTTTGTCACAATCAGGGTTCACCAGAAAGTTTGCGTAAAATGACTATCAATAGAAAGCAAGCCTTTGCAGAACGGTTGAAAAAAGCACTCAAGCGCAGTGCTGAGCAGGTTGATGGTGCAACCGATCTGGCTCACCAATTCAATCTTCATCATCCTCACCATTCCATTACTGTTCAGGCGGCGCATAAATGGCTTTCCGGTCAGGCAATACCTTCGGATGAAAAAATTGAAACTCTGGCAAGCTGGTTAAATGTGTCGTCATACTGGCTACGCATGGGCGAGCAGGAACTGGCGCCAAGCGATGCAATGGTACAGGCCAAGCAGAGTCAGGCAGATGCAACACCGGTCGATCCGCAGCTGCAGGCTGATGAAGATGCCAAGTTGTTGGCCAATTTACGGCGCATGCGTCCTTATCAACGCAAACTGTTTATGGAATTGGCCGAGCAGATGGTGGCAGAAAAAGAAGTCTGGCCCACTGTGCGCTAAGCCTGCTCTGATAGGCGCTTGCAAGCGCTTTAGGCATAGCCAGAAGATTCAGGAAACCCGGTTTGTACCGGGTTTTTTATTGCCAAAAAAGCCATTTTATGGGGTGTATATTGATATATTGGTTTCTTAGGTGCGTAATTAAATGCTTAAGATAAATACAGTGGGGGACTATATTCCCAGTCATTGATCCGAGGGCTCAGTGATGGATAGCAGGGACGAGCTATCCGCCACACTGGTTTTGAAGGGATTGCGTTCTTCCAGTTCACTCACATAATTGGCCATGCCACCGGTTTCCCGTTTTAAAAAGTTGGCAACGGCATCGGCAAAGGCTGGATGCGCCAGCCAGTGCGCCGAATAGGTGACTACCGGCAAAAAGCCGCGGGCCATTTTGTGCTCCCCTTGGGCACCGCCTTCAAAGACGGCAATTTTTTCGTCGATACAAAATTCCAGCGGCTGGTAGTAGCTGGTTTCAAAATGCAAGCAGTCGATATGCTCCAGCGCTCCCCAGTAGCGGCCATACAGCACGCTGTGTTGCGCATCTTGTTGATAGACCAGGAGTGAGCTGGCAATCTGTTTACTGGCCCGCTCGGCCACAATCAAGAGCAGATTTTCTGGCATGGTCTGGCCGATGCGGCTAAAAAATGGCAGGTTGAGGTAGGGGGTGGAACCGTGTTCGCGGTAAGTGCGGTTGTAGCACAGGGTAAAGAAAGCCCAGTCTTCGGGCGTGGCATCCTGGCCGCGAATGCGCCGAAAGGTGACGCCGGCCTCGGCTACTTTGCGCCGTTCGGCCCGAATGTTTTTGCGCTTTTTACGCTCCAGACTTTCCAAAAATTGTTCAAAGTCGGTATAGCCCTGGTTTTGCCAATGAAACTGCACGCCGGTGCGTAGCATCATCCCCGCATCCACCCATTGCTGGGCTTCTGCCGCTGGCGGGTAGAGTACATGCAGCGATGACATCTTGCTTTCCCTGGCCAAGGCCAAAGCGGTTTCCAGCAAGGCCTGGCGTGCGGGGGCATCGACCGCCAGGAGCCGGTTGCCCATGACTGGCGTAAAGGGAATCGCCGAGAGCAGCTTGGGGTAGTAAGGCAGATCATGGCGCTGATAGGCGTCGGCCCAGGCCCAGTCAAACACATATTCGCCATAAGAATGGGTCTTGGCATACATGGGGAGTGCAGCGACCAATTGTTCGCCAGCGCCATCGGCTACTCTTTGCCAGAGGGTGACAAAATGCGTCGACCAGCCGCTGCGTTCGCAGGCGCAGTGGGTTGCTTCGAGTGCGGCCAAAAAGTCGTAGCGTAAAAAAGGCGTGGCCTCATTTTGCTGTACCAGCAATTGATCCCAATCAGACTGCCTGATTTCGGCCAGTTGCGTGATGATGCGCGTGCGATAATTCATAAGCTTGTAATCAATCATGAAAGATATTCGGATGGCTTCGTTTACGCCGGCACAGACCACTCACACTTCACCATCCAGCCTGCGGGTGGCGATTGGCCAGATCAACTCCACCATTGGCGACTTTGCTGGCAATCGCCAAAAAATCATGCATGCAGCAGGCCAGGCCGCGCAGCAGGACGCTGATATTTTAGTCACGCCCGAACTCTCGCTGGCCGGTTATCCACCCGAAGACCTGCTGTTGCGTCCGGCTTTTTATGCGCAGACCGAACAGGCCTTGCAACAGCTGGCCACTGATCTGATGGCCTATCCCGATCTTTACGTGGTGGTGGGTTTTCCAGCGCGCGTTGCTAGCAAAAACGTGGCTGGTCATCCCTTGGAAGCCACGCATGGTGTGCAGTGTGGCGCATCGCCCGATTTATTTTGCCACTTTAATGCGGCAGCGGTACTGCATGGCGGTGCCATGGTCGCTACCTACTACAAGCAGGCGCTGCCCAATTATGATGTGTTTGATGAGCAGCGGTACTTTCAGCCAGGCACGCAGCCTTGTGTATTCAGCGTCAAGGGCGTGCATATTGGCCTTAATATCTGTGAGGACATCTGGTACACCAAGGCGCCAGCGGCCGCGCGCGCGGCGGGCGCGCAAATTCTCCTGGTGCCCAATGGTTCGCCATTTCATACCGATAAACAAATCCAGCGTTATGAAGTCAGTCGCCAGCGTGTCCAGGAAACCGGCATGTCCATTGTCTATGCCAATCTGGTGGGGGGGCAGGACGAACTGGTGTTTGATGGCGCTTCCTTCGTCATGAATGCTCAGGGTAAAGTGACCACGCAACTGGTACAGTTTGAAGAAACCGTGGACTGTGTCGATTTTGTCGCCAATGCACCGCTACCTGGTTCACACCGGGCACTGGCCAGTGTTGAGGCGCAGGTCTATCAGGCGCTGGTATTGGGGGTGCGCGACTATCTGGGTAAAAATGGCTTTCCGGGGGCCATCATCGGCTTGTCGGGCGGGGTGGATTCGGCCCTGGTATTGGCGGTGGCGGTCGATGCTTTGGGTGCCGATAAAGTTCGGGCAGTGATGATGCCATCGCCTTACACCGCTGATATCAGCTGGATTGACGCGCGTGATATGGCTAACCGTTTGGGTGTGCGCTACGATGAAATTCCGATCGTCGATGTCTTCAGCGCGTTTCGTGCGACCCTCGCGCCCGAGTTTGATACGTTGACTGACGTCAACCCCAATGACACCACCGAAGAAAATATTCAGGCGCGGATTCGCGGCACCTTGCTGATGGCCTTGTCCAACAAGTATGGCTCGATTGTGCTCACCACGGGCAACAAGAGCGAAATGGCGGTGGGTTACTGCACACTGTATGGCGATATGGCTGGCGGTTTTGCCGTCATCAAGGACATTGCCAAAACGCTGGTGTATCGGGTCTGTCATTACCGCAATAGCGTTTCTGAAGTGATTCCAGAACGTATTCTCACGCGTGCACCGTCAGCCGAGCTACGCCCCAATCAGACCGACCAGGATTCCTTGCCACCCTATGAAGTGCTCGACGCCATCATGCAAATGTATATGGAGCAGGATCGCCCGCGCGCCGAAATCATTGCGGCCGGTTATAGTGAAGCCGATGTGGATCGGGTCACGCGCCTGATCAAGATCAATGAGTACAAGCGGCGTCAGGCACCGATTGGAATTCGCGTGACCGAGCGGGCATTTGGCCGCGACTGGCGCTACCCGATTGTGTCCAAGTTCAGGGAATAAACTTAAGTAATCAGTTCAGGAAATAGGTTCAGAGAATAAATTCCAATCTGGCTGGGCAGCGAGTGGCCAGCCAGATTGGACTGCAAGCAAAATGAATGGCAGTCAGAAATAAAAAATTACTGGCTCTTGCCCGACAAAATACGATCCAGATAATCTTCCAGTTCATTGGTGCACACATCAATATCGTAACGCTGCACCATGTACTCGCGGCCAGCCTTGGAAAGACTCTCTGCCAGCGCGTCATCGGTCATCACCTTGGTGATCAGGCGGGTCATGGCTGCCACATCTTTTTCGCGGAAACCAAAGCCACTCTTGCCTTCGATAATGCCTTCGGTATCACCATGATGGATTGAAGTCAAAATTGGCACACCGCTGGACTGCGATTCAAAAATCACAATCGGCAGACCTTCGGCATCGCCGTTGCTGGCAGAAATACTGCAAACGCAGACGCAGCGCGACTTATCCATTTCTTTTTTGACTTCGGTACTCGGCTGCGCACCTAAGAATTTGACTGACTCACCCAAGGGGCGTGCCTGTGCTTCCAGCGATTCACGCAGCGGGCCATCACCAATGATGACCAGCTCAATATCGGGCACGGTTTGTTTGACCTTGGCAATCGCCTCAATCAGATAAGTACAGCCTTTCTTTTCCGCCAGGCGTCCTACAAACACCACGCGTTTATTGCGTTGGGTGATGGGCAGGCCTTCTGGCTTGAAATGCTTGGTATCGACACCGTCGTAGCACAGACCAATTTTGTGCGCCGGCACACCAATTTCAATGGCGCGTTTTTCAATGGCCTTGGAGACTGCAATAAAAAATACATTGGGATGATTGGCCAGTTCGCGAAAGCGTTCCGGGTAATTTTTCATGAACATGCCGCCCTTGCCAGCGTGCCACCATTCGGCATAGGTCTGTACATCAAAACCATGCAGGGTGCAAATGATGGGAATCCCCAAATCCTTGATCAGCGGCCATTTCTGAACCAGTTCGGTACCAAAGTGAATCTGGAACAAATCTGCCTTTTGTGCCTTGAGTTTGGCGACATCGGCAGGAATCGCACGCCCCAGCAAGAGATTGAGCTTGCGCCAGATATGGCCGATCAGCCCCGGTTTTTTATCGAGCAGCGTGACTACTTCCAGCCCATCGAGCGACAGACCGTTGGGCAGACGATAATCACCCGCCAATACCCCATGCCAGCGGCGCAAATTGATGATCTGCAGCTTGATGAAGGTTTCGGAAAACGGCAGGACTTCGGTTTTATAAACAAGAATTTTTTTCATGCAATCAGACGAACAGCCAAAAAGTAAATGGGGTCGATGTTAGCAAGTGCCATGAGCGATGTCGTGCGTATTTGTCACGGAATGGGCTGATATCAATGGAATGATGTTTGAAAAGTAGGGGGTGAACTGCCAAGACGCCAAGTGCGTCAAGAAAGTCTTAAGGTCAAAGGCATTTACTACAAAGACACAAAGAGCGCCAAGAGAAATCACCTGTCCAAACAGCGCTGTTGAAACACGGTGACAGAGTATTACTCTGTCCCCAGACTACGTGGTTAGCACCGCAACTGTTTTAGACTTGTTATGGCGTTCTTGGTGCTCTTTGTGGTGAAAAAGACGCTGTTTTTCCTTGGCATGCTTGGTGTCTTGGCGGTAAAAATTTGAATTTCAACTTGAACGCAGCAGCACGACAATCGCACCGCTGCCACCGTCCTGGGCGCGGGCCTGACAAAAGGCCAGCACTTCATCCTTTTGCACCAGCCAGCTGCGTACCTTGCCTTTCAGCACGGGCTCCTTGTTGACGGAGCCGAGTCCCTTGCCATGAATCACGCGCACACAGCGCTGGCCCGACTTGATGGCACGACGTAAAAATTCACCCAGCGCTTCACGGGCTTCATCACGCCGCAGACCGTGCAAATCCAGCTGCGCCTGAATCACCCATTCGCCACGTCGTAATCGGCGCACCACATCCTGACCAATGCCGGGGCGGGTGTAGGACAGTTCATCATCGGTATCAAGCAGGCTTTCGGCATCAAACTCGTCGGAGAGGGATTCGCGCAGTACTGCTGCTTCATCGGCTTGCGAATGTCGTGCAATCGGCTGAGGAATCGGTTGTGGTTTGGCCACTCGTGGTGCTTGCTTAAGCGGGGCGACGGCACCGACGGCATGACGAAACAGATTGGCTTCCTTTTCCTGCCGCATCGCCGTTGCCGCCTGCTGCTTGGCTAACGCAGCGCGTTGTTCTGCTTCCTGTGTGATGCTGTCACGTAATTGTTTGAGATCGCTAAGCTGTTTGATTGGCGTTTTCATGATGCATGGTGATCATCAGATTTCAAGATTATCAATCAGCCGGGTCTTGCCCAGTTTGGCTGCTGCCAGTACTACCAGGCTATTGGGACTGGCCAATTCGGTCGGTGCCTGCAGATCCTCACGACGGCGTACCGCCACGTAATCAGGTTGCCAGCCCGCAGTGGTGAGTGCCTGCATGGCCTCATCTTGCAGTTGGTTGTAGTGGCTCGGCTCGGTGACAAGGCCGGCGCGTATTTGTGTGGCAATCTGCTTGAGCAGCGCATGCAGACGGGGTGCTTCGGCACGTTCATCCGCGCTCAGATAGCCGTTGCGGGAAGAGAGCGCCAGGCCATCGTCAGCACGGCGGGTTTCGCCAGCCATAATTTGAATGGGCAGCGCCATTTGCGTGACCATCTGACGAATGATCATCAGTTGTTGATAATCTTTTTTGCCAAACAGCGCCACATCGGGCTGCACGCAGGCAAAGAGTTTCATGACGACCGTCGCCACGCCGGTAAAAAAGCCGGGGCGAAATTCACCTTCCAGGATATCGGCCAGCCGTGCTGGTGGCACCACTTTGTATTCTTGCGGCACCGGATACAGAGCGGCCTCGGTCGGGGCAAACAGCACGTCCACACCGGCAGTGCGCAGGCGCTCGCAATCAGCCTCAAAGGTGCGTGGATACTTGTCAAAGTCTTCGTTGGGGCCAAACTGCAGGCGGTTCACAAAAATACTCGCCGCGACTACATCACCTTGCTGGCTGGCAGCCTGCATGAGCGCAATATGCCCATCATGCAGATTGCCCATGGTCGGTACAAAGGCTACGCGTGCTGGAAAGTTGGTGGGGTGGAGAACGCTACGCAGTTCAGCAATGGATGAAACGATTTTCATGGGCAGACCATTCAACTTGAATCAGGCATTGGGGGTGTAGCTGATGCGCACATAAATTGGCGCATAGGCTTCCGCCTGGGTGATTTCCACCAGTGATTCCTTGGCCAGTTCGAGCAGGGCGACAAAATGCACCACCACCACGGGCACACCCGCGCCCTTGCGCAGGTTTTCTTCAAACAGTTCGGCAAACTCAATAAATTGGCTGGTTTGCAAGCGGCGCAGAATCTGGCTCATATGATCACGAACCGAGAGTTCTTCGCGGGTGATCTTGTGATGGGTATTGAGCTTGGCGCGTTTGAGAATGTCGGCCCAGGCGCTGCGTAAGTCATCGGCCGAAACATCGGGGTGCCTGGTGACAACGGTGTTGTCAAAGTGAGCATGTGCCAGGACAAAATCGCGCCCCAGTTGCGGCTGATTATCGAGCTTTTGCGCAGCCAGCTTCATTTTTTCGTATTCGAGCAGGCGGCGGACCAGTTCGGCACGTGGATCTTCCGGTTCACTGCCATCTTCCTTGGGCTTGACGGGCAGCAGCATGCGCGACTTGATTTCAATCAGCATGGCGGCCATCAACAGATATTCGGCGGCCAGCTCCAGATTGTGATTGCGAATCTGATCCACATAATCCAGGTACTGGCGCGTCACTTTGGCCATCGGGATGTCGAGCACATTGAAGTTTTGCTTGCGGATCAGATACAGCAACAGATCAAGCGGGCCTTCAAAGGTTTCGAGAAAAATCTCCAGCGCATCCGGTGGGATGTACAGGTCTTGCGGCAGGGCAAACAGCGGTTCGCCGTACAGGCGCGCAAAAGCCACGCCATCCACCACATTGGGTGTGCTGTCCGCTTCGTTGCTGGCGGGGGTCAGATTCTCAACTTGGCTCATGATGGGTATTGCGTGCTTGGCTTGCGCTGTATGCGGCTTGTGGTTTGCATGTTTGGCAAGCGGCTGCTGTCAACGGCCATCAGTTGTTGGAATACACGTAGGGCTTTTGCTTGACGCGGGATGCTTCGGCGCGGGCGCGTTCATCCAGATCAATCGGCTTTTTGTCCCACAACAGGGCGCGGCCTTTTTTCTGCTCGGCTTCGAGCTGCGGTTTCTTGTTTTTGAGCTCACGCATAAACTGGGTAAATTCGGATTCGTAGTTGGCCATGTTGAAGCTCTTGTTGAAGTGCTGGTTAGAATGGTTTAAAACGGTTTGTGCTGCATGGCTGGCCAGATAAACACCGTCAGTCACGTTGCAAGCCTGCCATTTTACCGAAGGAAAGCATTCACATGAAAAAAACTGCCTCAGCATTGCGCTGGCACTGGATTGGAAAGGGTATCACCATGAGTATTCTGGGC
This sequence comes from Ampullimonas aquatilis, assembly GCF_049675895.1. Lineage (GTDB taxonomy): Bacteria > Pseudomonadota > Gammaproteobacteria > Burkholderiales > Burkholderiaceae_D > Ampullimonas > Ampullimonas aquatilis. The sequence continues at coordinate 588,647 of NZ_CP183834.1, forward strand.
GCATTGCTGGGATTGGTCGGCTGCGGCGAGGCACGACTCGATGAGCTGAAAGTGGGTACGGCCACCGAGGCCGAAGTGCGTGAACTGCTCGGTAAACCCGAAACCATCTGGGAGTCTGACCAGCCCGACGATGGCGTGGTGCGCACGCTCGAATATCCGCGTGGCCCCGAAGGTCTCAACACCTATATGTTTGATTTTGATGTGGATGGCAGACTGCTGGCCAAACGTCAGGTACTCACGCTGGCGCAATTTGGCAAGGTGGTCGTGGGCATGAGTCGCGATGATGTACGCAAGTTACTCGGCAAGCCGCGCAAGGTGGAAAACTTTCCCCTCAAACAGGAAGAAGTGTGGGACTGGAAATACAGTGAGGGCTACCAGAACGCCTTTTTCAATGTGCATTTCAATCCGGATGGCAAGGTCGTGCGCACCAGTCGTTCCGAGCCGTTGGTGAACTGATGGTGAGTGGATTCTGAACGGATTGTTTTTAGCTGTCTGAATATACTGGTCAATCGTCATTTTTAATCACAAATAAATACGCACCTGAGCGTAGGAATAACCCTACATACAACTAAGGAGTATCCGCTTTAATGCGGTCTCACCTACCCCCATACTAAGCCTGCCAGCCCCTGATGCTGGCTAACTTTCTGTCCTAGGTAATACCTTTGGCAGGGTGGGGGAAACCGGTAGTGCGCTTGTCCTTGCGATTTTTAATCCCGTTGATGCTGGCTTTGGTGCTGATTGCCTGGGTAACTGTGCCGCTGGTCGATCGGCTGGCCATGCGCTGGTTTGTCAATGATCTCAACACCCGCGCCTTGCTGGTGGCCAATGGCATGGGTGAACGGATTCTGGAGCTGGCCAGCGAGCGTAACGAAGCGCGGATACAGGGCTTGTTTCTGCGGGCGATGGCCGATGAAAAGCTGCACGCCTTTGCTTTTTGCGATGCAACCGGCCAGCGGCTCTACGTGACGGCGAGCCTGGCCGCCGATGTGAGTTGTAGCCCGGCACCGGCCAGCATGACCACCAGCCAGATATTTCGGCTGGAAGGCAAGACCCTGCATATTGTCAAAACCCCGGTCGTCAACGAGAGTGGCCGTGGCGAGCTGATTCTGGTGCAGGACATGAGCTTTATCGAAAGACGCATCAACGACGCACAGCATTATGTGTGGCTGTTTGTACTGGTGATTGGGGTGATCGTGGCCACCATTACCGTACTGATTGCCGAGTTGAGCTGGCGCGGCTGGGTGGCCAGTGTACGCAATATGATCCGTGGCCGCGAGTTGCCATCGCCGGCGCAGGATCGGGATATGGCACCGGAACTGATGCCCGTGTTGGATGACTTGCGCGACATGATGCGCGAACTCGATCAATCCCGTCATGCCGGTGAAGATGCCACTGCACAATGGCATGCCGAAAAACTGCGCAGTGTGTTGCAGGACGTGTTGTCGGGTGACGAGATCATTGTCCTCTCCAACCGTGAACCGTATAGCCATGTGTATACGCCACAAGGGATTCGCGTCAAACGTCCGGCCAGTGGTCTGGTGACTGCCGTGGAGCCGGTCATGCGCGCCTGTTCGGGCACCTGGATTGCGCATGGCAGTGGTGATGCCGATCGTGCTACCGTGGACCAGCTCGACCATGTGGCGGTGCCCCCGGAGCAGCCGTTTTATACCTTGCGCCGTATCTGGTTAACACCGGAAGAGGAGCAGGGCTATTACTATGGGCTGGCCAATGAAGGCTTGTGGCCGCTTTGTCATATTGCCCATGTGCGTCCCGTGTTTCGGGCGCAAGACTGGGAACAGTACGTCAAGATCAATCAGCATTTTGCCGATGCGGTGATGCTGGAGTCGACTACGCCCGATCCGGTGGTGTTGATTCAGGACTATCACTTTGCGCTCGCGCCGCGCATGATCCGAGCGCTCTTGCCACGCGCCACCATCATCACTTTCTGGCATATTCCCTGGCCCAATCAGGAAATCTTTGGAATCTGTCCCTGGCGTGAGCAACTGCTGGATGGCTTGCTGGGCAGCACGATTCTGGGCTTTCATACGCCCCAGCATTGCAAAAATTTTATTGAGACGGTCGATCGTTATATGGAAACGCGGATCGAGCACGAGACCATGACCATCTCTTATAAAAGCCAGTTGACGCGGGTTGAGGCGTATCCGATCTCAATCGACTGGAATGTCGGCACGCTGGATGAATCAACCTTGCCCAACGACACGATCGAAGCCATCAGCCTGCAGGTGCGGCAAAAGCTCGGTGTGGCACCCGATTGTCTGCTGGCCATTGGCGTGGATCGGCTCGATTACACCAAGGGCATTGTCGAGCGGTTGGAAGCCGTGGAGCGCATGCTGCAATTGCATCCCGAACTGGCGAGCCGTTTTGTGTTTGTGCAGATAGGCGCACCGACGCGCTCGGCGCTGGAAGAATACAAACAGTTTGAAAGCCGCGTCAAAGCCACGGTCGACCGCATCAATGGGCAATATCAGTCGAGTGGCCATGAGCCGGTGCGCTTGCTGGCCGAGCATCATGACACCGAAGCGGTGTACGCCTATTACCGTGCCAGCGATGTCTGTCTGGTGACCAGCCTGCATGACGGCATGAATCTGGTGGCCAAGGAGTTTGTCTCGGCGCGCGATGATGAAGCCGGTGTGCTTCTGCTCTCGCAATTTGCCGGCGCAGCGCGGGAGCTGCATGAAGCGCTCATTATCAATCCGTATGACCGTGAAGAAACGGCGCTGGCCTTGTATCAGGCACTCACCATGCCGCACGATGAACAGCGCGAACGGATGCGGGCGTTGCGTGCTTCGGTCAAGGATTTCAATATTTATCGCTGGGCTGGGCGCATGTTGCTCGATGCCGCGCGCTTGCGCCAACGTGAACGGGTGGCGGCACGATTGACAGCTTATCACTAAGAATTTAATTATTTGAAATCTGAATATTTTGATATTGAATCAGGCAGATAGCTTATGCAGTTTGCTCATTCAGTTTAAAAGCGTGATCAGTCAATCATCAAACTGGCTGATCCTGGGTTTTGATAACTTGACAGGAGGGCAGGATGGAATATCTCTTTGACGCGCTGGGCAAGCAGGCCCTGGCACAACTCAAACCACACAGTCTGCTGGTATTTGATTATGACGGCACACTCTCGCCGATTGTGGATGAACCGCATCGTGCCATCACACCGGTGCCGATCAAGGACGCGATTGCCGCCTTGAGCAATCTGGCGCAGATTGCCGTGGTGACTGGTCGGAATCGGGATGACATCCCACCCCGATTGGGACTCACGCCCCGTTTCATGTTGGGTAATCATGGACTGGAAGGGATGCCCGGGCGTTTGCCCCATGTCGAGCAGGCGCAACGACTTTGTCAGATGTGGGCCGAGCAACTGGAGCAGGCGCAATTGACGGCGCTTGATCCGGGCATTTACATCGAACATAAAAATACCTCCATCGCCATTCATTACCGTTTGAGCAGTAATCCGGATGCAGCGCTGGCCTATATTCAGCAAGCCTGCGCCAGGCTGGACCCTGTTCCACGCACTATGTCCGGTCACTCGGTGCTCAACCTTTTACCCGCTTTTGCGCCAGATAAATGGGAAGCAATTTTGGCGCTGGTCGATGTCGGGCAGTTTGATCAATTACTGTTTATTGGTGATGATGAAACCGATGAAGTGGTATTTCGTGCCGCCCTGCCCGATTGGCTGACGATTCGGGTTGGCCCTGTGACTCAGACAGCCGCGCGTTTTTATATCCACGATCAATCCGAGGTAGTGACCTTGCTCAAAACATTGAATGAACAATGGCAAGGCCTGGTTGATATGGCACCATGAATGTGATGCTGCCATTCAGCCTCAACGAATTGCTGGGTGAAGGCGGCAACGGTCTGGCTTATCTGGGCATGCTGGTCTTGTTGCTGGGCGGGGTGCTGCTGGTGCATCGCCTGGTGGACGATATTGCGGTACGCATTACCCGGGGTCGCGTCATCCTCGCCACGCTGGTCGCCTATCTGCGCAATCCAACGCGTTGGGTTGCGCTGCTGTTTACCACGCAATTATTGTTACGCAGTCCTTCCGTCAAGGCAGGTTGGGGCGATCTGGTGTTGCAGATCAACACCCTGTTATTGATTGGCGTGTTGAGCTGGGCTGCAATCCGTGCGGTGGCGGCAGTCTGTGATGGCGTACTCAACCTCAACCCGGTCAATATCAGTGACAACCTGCAGGCGCGCCGCATTCATACCCAGGCCACTGTCCTGGCGCGTACCCTGATGTTTTTGATTGGCTTTCTAGGGCTTTCCTCGGCCTTGATGACTTTTCCCAGTGTGCGCCAATTGGGCACCAGTTTACTGGCATCGGCGGGGGTGGCGGGTTTGATCGTGGGCTTTGCCGCCAAGCCGGTCTTGAGCAATATGCTGGCTGGTCTGCAGATCGCATTGACCCAGCCAATTCGTATTGAAGATGTGGTGATTATTGAAAACGAATGGGGCTGGGTCGAAGAAATCAATGCCAGTTTTGTGATTGTGCGACTGTGGGACCAGCGCCGCATGGTAGTGCCGCTGAACTGGTTTATTGAACATCCGTTTCAAAACTGGACGCGCACCTCGGCGCAGATCATTGGTTCGGTATTCATTTGGGTTGATCATCGCATGCCCCTGGAGCCCTTGCGTGAAGAATTAAAGCGGCTCTGTAACATTGACCCCGACTGGGATCAACGCGTCAGTCTTTTACAAGTCACCGATGCCACCCCAACCGGTATGGAGTTGCGGGCTTTGGTGAGCTCGTCCAGCTCGCCGCAATGCTGGGACTTACGCTGTCGGGTGCGCGAAGGACTGGTGCGAATGGTTGCCACGCAATATCCGCAATTCCTGCCCAAGGTACGGGCTGCCCTACGCGAAGAGATGGCGGGGAGTGCCTCGGTTGAGGCCGTTCCTAAAATATAGTCCTAAGGTGTATTAATTTTCAATCAATGAATACGCACCTGATGGGTTAAATATGACCTATACTACCTGATAGTATGAGATATTTTGGTCTCTTTTGGCCTGATTTTCCGTGTATTAATTAGCATATTTTTCATGGTAATCCGCTGGTCTTGAATCACTCTGCCCAAAGTGCCGGATCGGCCAATTGTGGGTCAAGTTTGATCAATGCCTCTCGCCCTTGTATGGCACGCATTTTCCAGCCCTTGCCGCGTTGCAAGGCATCTTGCCAGGCATGGTTGAAAATGGCGGCCTGACCATTTTCACAAAAATAGCTGGCCAGACTGGCGGCCTGCAAGAGATCCTTTTTTGACTTGACGCGTTCACTGACAGGTCGTTCACCATAAATGATCAGTTTATGAACAGCAAAGCGTTCCGGTGCGGGCAAGTTGACCACACAAGCACCCAGATTGCCAAATATGCAGCCTTGTGTGGTCTGTTCCAATGAAAATTCCATGAACTTCAATGGCTCAAGCGCCAGATTCAGTTCTGGCAATACCACTACCTTGTTGCTTCTTGTCATGCTGGTCACAAAATCGACTCTCAGCTCCTGGTCTTTAGGGTTGCGGTATTGTGCGCCAGCCAAACCATTGAACTGGGTAATGGGCAGCAAGCCCATTTCGAGCGATTCAAGTGCACCATGCACGTCCAGTTTTATCGAAGCTGGCAACGCAACCGAAATATTGCGGCCGGCATGGGCAAAGTCGACATCGAGTGTTGCTGCACCATCGCTCCATCGAACCCCGAGCATATTGCCTAATGCAAGAAATGCATGAGTGCCAATCAAAATGCCGCCTGCCCGAAAGAAACCATATTCAGCCAGTCGTTTGATAATGCGAAAATGTTTGGGTGCCACCGGAGCACAGCCTAATGCAATGGCTGAACGTGCGGCTGGTGCCAATGGCTTGTCTTGGCGGATTTTGGCAAATCTGGCAATCAGTGCCTGCACCCGTGGTTCGTCCGGGCCGACATAGGCCATTCTGACTTTCGGGTCGGTATCGCGATAGGCAAAATACCAATAAGCCTTGCCATTTCGATCGAGCTTCTGAAAGCTGCCTTTCAAACCAGCCAGCGCATTGGTCATTTCAAAAGCGCGTGTCTGCTCAAACAGTTCGGCATAAGCTGTCTGTGCTGATAAATTCAATTCGCTCATTCTCATGGCACACCTTTTTTGCTAAACATTTTTTATTATTGTTTAGCAGTGTAAGGGGATTTTTTCTGCCTGTCCATTTTGCGTTGATGCAGCAGATCAGATTTCAATCCCTTTAAGTACAGGGCTGTGCTCTTACTTATCTTTTTGTTGCAATGACCGATAGTAGAAAGGTTTCCGTGACATGATGCGTAGCAACGCTGTTGGTTAAAGAATCAGGTATTCCTGCATCGGTACTTTTGAGTTGTTAGTTGTGCTTCGATATTGGAAATCGAAGCACTATTGGTGTATTTTTTTACAATCAGTAAAAACGCACCTAACAAGCTAAATATAGCCTATACCACCTGAGAGTATGAGGTGTTTTGGTCTTTTTTGGCCTGATTGGCGAGGTCGACTGGATTGGTGTCGCGGTCGTTGGCGGCATCAATGGCGGCCGCTTCGCTGGCATCCATTGCCAACAAAACCTGGGCCCGATCCAGCGCGGTAGCCAGGGTGGGCAGGATATTGGGTTCACCAATCGTATGCGCAAAGCCCGAGCGTACCAGGAGCGAAGCGGGTTGCTCATTGGCACCGCACAGCACCAGTCGACTGCCTTTTTTCCTCAGGCGTTTATACAGACTGAGCAGTGCATCCACGCCGGTGGTGTCGAGCGAAATGAGCTGGTGCAATTCCAGAATCATCACTTTGGGCAAGGGATGAGGGGGCAGACCCAGTTGCGCCTGCTCGGCGTCAGAGCGAATCAGTCCTTCGATCGTGCTGACTGCGCCAAAAAACAGCGAACCAAAAATACGGTAGGCTTCCACATCGTTGTTGGGCTTATCCGTGTTCACCTGCAAGCCACGATTGAAGGTGGTGCTAGTCAAATCAATTGGCTCGATATGGGTCAGGCTCGACATCCGGTAAATGAACAAAATGGCCGAGAGCACCAGACCTACTTCGACGGCCACCGTCAGATCAAACACGACCGTCAGAAAAAACGTCGACAGCATCACCAGCTTGTAGTTATTGGAAAAGTGCTTGAGGCGCATGAACTCATGCCATTCACCCATGTTGTAGGCCACCACAAAGAGGATAGCCGAGAGTGTGACCAGTGGCACATTCATGGCCAATGGTGCGGCCACCAAAATGATGAAGAGCAGAATGGCCGAATGGATCATGCCCGCAATCGGCGAGACTGCGCCATTGCGAATATTGGTGACGGTGCGGGCGATGGTGCCGGTGGCACAGATGCCGCCAAAAAATGGCGTGACGAAGTTGGCGATGCCCTGCGCCATCAGTTCCTGATTGGGATCATGCCGTTCATGCTGATTGCCTTCCAGCAGGCCGTCGGCCACACGGGCGCAGAGCAGTGATTCAATCGCACCCAACAGCGCAATGGTGATGGTGGGCGGAATCAGCTCCTTCGCCAGGCGCCAGGTGAAGTGCGGCAATTCAAAGGTGGGCAGCCCTTGTGGAATACCACCAAAGCGGGTGCCTATGGTTTCTACCGGTAAATGGAAAAATGCCACCAGGCTGGTGCCTAGAATCAACGCCACGATGGAGCCGGGCACCGAGGACAGATGATGGCTCAGATGTGCCTTGTCACGAAACTGCCAGAGCACATCCAATGGGCGTGGTGGCCCTTGCAGTGCTTTGTGGCGCATGATGCGCGCCCGAGAGCGCAGCTTGAGCTGATCGACAAAACGCGGCCAGACCGCAATCAGGATGAGTGCTGATGTACCCAGCAAGACGGTGATGGGCGAGATGGTACTGATATACGCAAACAGGGTGGCCAGACTGCCGAAGAAATCGCCGGGCATTTTTTCATCAATCTGCAGACCCAGAAAATCCTTGATCTGCGAAATTGCAATCAGTACTGCAATGCCGTTGGTAAAGCCAATCACAATGCCTACCGGGATATAACGTACCAGCGAACCCAGCTTGAACAGGCCCATCGTAAACAGCAGCATGCCAGCCATGATGGTGGCGATCAGCAGATTAGCCAGCCCATAACGGTCGATGATGCCGTAGATGATCACAATAAAGGCACCCGCCGGACCACCAATCTGTACTGGCGAACCACCTAGCGCAGCAATCAGAAAACCGGCAATGATGGCGGTGAAGATGCCTGCTTCGGGCTTGACGCCGGAAGCAATCGCAAAGGCCATCGCCAGTGGTAGCGCCACAATGCCAACGGTTAATCCGGCGGTGAAATCCTTGGCAAACATGCCACGGTCGTAGCCATGCAGATAATCCAGTAGTCGCGGATGAAAATGATGCAGGCTATTTTTCAGAGAGGTCGGCAGAGGCAGGCGCATGGTGCTTTTTTGGGGGCGACAGGGCAATCAGTTCAAGTGCGGTTTCATTGGGATTGAGCTCACTTTTTATGGATACGGCTTGGCTTCCATCATAGAACTTTCGACGGTACTTTTAAATGTGAATTGCCCTGATCCTGCAGATATATTTTGCCCCCGTGGGGTGAAAGCATCAAAGCCCGTTTTTCAAGTCGGATCAAGTTTGATCAGGTTCCAACCATGGTTCGGTGGGTTAGGTACGTGGATAAGGCACCCCAGCCTTTATAATGCGGCAATTGTCATTACCAAATTATCATGAGCCTCTCTGATCAAGTCCGGCGTCGACGTACCTTCGCCATTATTTCTCACCCCGATGCGGGCAAAACCACGCTGACTGAAAAACTGCTGCTGTTTTCTGGCGCGATTCATGTGGCCGGTAGCGTCAAGGCGCGTAAAGCCTCACGCCATGCCACCTCCGACTGGATGGAAATTGAAAAGCAACGGGGCATTTCAGTGGCCAGCTCGGTGATGCAGATGGAATATCGCGATTGTGTCATCAACCTGCTCGATACCCCAGGTCACCAGGACTTTTCTGAAGATACCTATCGCGTGCTGACTGCCGTGGATGCAGCATTGATGGTGATTGATGCCGCCAACGGTGTGGAAGCCCAGACCTTGCGCCTGCTGGAAGTATGTCGCGCACGCGGCACGCCCATCATTACCTTCGTCAACAAGTTTGACCGTGAAGTGCGCGAACCACTTGATCTGCTGGATGAAATTGAACGGACCCTGGGCATGACCGCCACCCCCTTTACCTGGCCGGTGGGCATGGGCAAGGCGTTTGGTGGCGTGTTTGATCTGTCTTTGAATAGCATGCGCGTTTTCAAGGCCGGTGCCGACAAGGTGGGCGATCCCTTTGAGCAAATTGATGGCGTGGACAACCCGGCCATTGTTGCGCGCTTTGGCAGTGACTTTGAACGCGCCCGTGGCGAGATTGAACTGGTGACGGAAGCCTCGCCACCGTTTGATCGTGATGAATTTCTCAACGCCAAGCAAACCCCGGTATTCTTTGGTTCGGCCATCAACAACTTTGGTGTGCAGGAAGTGCTTGATGCGATTGTCGATCTCGCGCCTGCACCGCAAGGACGGGTTGCGATGGAACGTGCGGTGGCTGCCGATGAAACCAAGTTTGCTGGCGTAGTCTTTAAAATTCAAGCCAATATGGATCCGGCCCATCGCGACCGGATTGCCTTTGTGCGCGTCTGTGCCGGCCGCTTTGAGCGTGGTCAGGCACTCAAGGTGGTGCGCAGTGGCAAGGTCATCAAGCCCTCCAGTGTGGTGGCCTTTATGTCGCAGCGGCGCGAGTTGTTGGAAGAGGCTTATGCCGGTGACATTATCGGTATTCCCAACCACGGCACGTTGCAACTGGGCGATACGCTGACCGAAGGGGAAGCCTTGCAATTTACCGGCTTGCCGTTTTTTGCGCCGGAAATGTTCCAGAGCGTGGAAGTGGCCGACCCGATGCGTGCCAAGCAGCTCAAACATGGTCTGGAGCAATTGGGCGAAGAAGGCGCGATTCAGGTATTTCGCCCTCAGCTGGGTGGGGCCTTGTTATTGGGCGCGGTGGGTGTGCTGCAGTTTGAAGTGGTGGCGCATCGACTTCAGCATGAATATGGCGTTGCTGCGCGCATGAGCTCGGCACGCTATACCATGGCGCGCTGGATCACCTGTGACAACGATAAGGACATGAAGAAATTCATGGACTTTTACGCCGACCGCATCGCCTACGACGCAGTCGACGCGCCCACCTATTTGGCGCGCAATAGCGCCGAACTGTTTGTGGCCGAAAAAGACTGGCCGATGATCAAGTTCCACGCCTTGCGTGAACACGCCGGACTTATTTTCCAGAAGAATATGGCGGCTTGAGCGTTGCCAGTTGTTGCCATTTGGCAGTGACTGGCAGGCTGTTTTCATCCCACTTTGCATGCACCAAAATCACTTGCTGACGGGATACATCATCAGCCAGTAGACTTAGTATTTTGGCGGGCTCCTGATTACCCACACCGGACAAAACGGTGCGGGTTGCGCCACCGCCTTTGGTCTTGACACTGGTAGGTGGTTCTGCAAAATACACATCAACATTCGACGTTAACCAGCGTTGCGCACCCAGCATGCGCGGTTCAACTTCGGCCGCATTGCCATAGGCCGCTGTCCACTCTACCAGGGGACTGGCAGCAGCAACGTTGTAGATGTAGTGCTGCAGATGACCTTGCAGTTGTGGCTTGAAATTTTCAATATCCTGACCAGTCAGTGTGCGAGCCGAGATTGTTGTCTGTTCGTCCATGCTGGTTTCAATCTCGTTACTGGCAAACGCATTGACATGAATGGTCTGGCTGCCAATACCAACCATGATTTCACGTCCCAGACCGTTATAGACGGTGACTTTGGTTGATGTGCCAGCCATGCTGCCAAAGCTCAATACGGTTCCTACAATACTAGCGGCAACAATCAGTCTGGCCGTTGCCGGGATCAAGCCATCGGCAACCTTGAAGCGATCCCACCAATGCAGCCGTTTTTGTCGTTGTCGTTCCTGTCCGGGTGCAAAGGGCTGATAGTTTGGCGCAACTGTGCTCACGTCAGCAGGTTCATCCAGCTGGAGGTTATCTTGTAGCTTGTTGGTCAATTGTTGTTCATGAATCAGCAACTGTTCAAGTGCTGCTGTTCCCAATGAAGCCAGCGCCTGCGCCGTAACCTGTACCCAGCCATCAATGATCTCGGCCCAACCCTGCATATTGTCAGCTGCGGGCGGATTAAGTTTGAATTCCTCTAGCATACTAGGCCAGGATTCCACCTTCAACCAGCCGGTCAGACTGGTATCCAGCTGTATCTGATTTTTATATGCATGTATTTTTTCCAAAACGACATACAGCTCGCCAGCCTGTTTGACGAGTCGCTTCATTTCTTTTTTGCTGACTTTGCCATCTGCAGTGACGACGGCCAGTACATTGCAATACGCACCATGTGCATCGAGTAAGTCGGCTTCAACATGCTCCGCGTAATGCAGCACCGACAGCAGTCCGAGCAAATAGTCGTGCCAACGCGGGCTGATGGATTTTGCAATGGCCAGATGCAAGCTGCGGCACAATTTGTCATGGGCTGCAATCTGCTCACGCACCTTGGTGATATCACGTTCAACTGCGGCAATGGCGGCGGGCAATTGCCGTCGAGCAACCTCACGACCGCGCACCACAATTTTGTTGCCGTTGGCTTTATACACTTTGTCACGCAAGGCTTGCAGCGTGGCACACTCTTCATTGAGGTCACGTAACCGTTTCAGATTGCCAGCCAGCTTGCTTGAGTAGAGTGAAGCCATGGCCTTGGTGAGGCCCTGTTCCGGCGGGTTGTTGTCATAGAGTTCGTTGATGTGTTTGGCATGTCGCGTCAGCGCTCGACCCAGATAAGCACCACGATAGCGCGGGTCAAATTGCTGCAGGGCATAGTAGTCATCCAATGCCAACTGGGTTTGTTCGGCCGTAACCGGTTGTGCTGCTGTTTTGCCTAGCAGATGATCACGGGATTGCTGCTTGAGCGTGTCAGCATTATCAAACAGTATCCAGGCACTGCGTGCATCATGCGGTGCAGCCAGATAGGTTTGTTTGGCATTATTTTCGCGGTCTGCATTGGCTGGATGGGTTGACCACATTTGCGGTGGTTGTGCAAAGCTGGATTTAAAGAGCCGACGTTGAGCGTCATTTTCTTGTGTGGCCTCCAGTTTTGGCACTTTGCCATAATGTTCATCGTCCAGCAGTTTGGCGAATTTTTCAATAATGCGGGTTTGAATGTTGAAGAGATCATCAGGTAAATGACCTGCACGTAACTGACTATCGGTAAAACTGAGCGTACGACGCCAGGCATCATCAGCCGTCTGCAACTTGTGCAGGGCATGCACCAGTTCATCACTGCCAGTCAGTGAAACGGCAACCAGATCAGCCTGAAATTCCATTTGTCTGGATAATGCGCGTTGCGCCAACACCACCAGGCTCAAGAGCGTATCCATCAGGCAGCGAATTGACCAGATGATGAGTGACAAGAGCCAACCAGCCCAGGCAATCCGTGGGTCGGTATTGGACAGTCCACGTAAAAATTTATCCAGTATGTCGCGCCGATGAATCAATTGGCTGGCAATCTGCTGGGCAATATAAACCCAGCTACCAATGGCCATGGAGCGTTGTGCAAAATGGCCAAACTCATGCGCCAATACCGCTTTGATCTCACTTAAGGTCAAGACATTGACCAGTGCCAGACCAATCTCAAGATTCTTGCGTGAAGGAAACAGCAGATTGATCATGGAGAGATCATAAAACACCGCTGCATTAACTCGCGCGGAAACAAATACTCTGGCAGGTCTTGGTGCACCAGCTTCATCGGCCAGCTGATGCAAAAAAGCAAAAAGGCGTGGTTGATCTTTTTCAGTGACTTCAAGGGCATCGGGTGCACCATTGCGCTGGATATAAAACAGCCCCTTGAGCATGAAGATGGATAAAAATACAGCACAGCCACCGAGCAAATAGCCCAAGAAAGCACTTTCACCACCAGCCAGTGCTTCACTGATGAGGCGATATGAGGTCAATAACAACCAACCCGCCAGCGCACAATAAATCAGCACAAATAAAATCAGACTGGCCAGTGCCAACCAGGTACGTTGCTTGTAGGCAGAACTAGGTTGCGTCAGCGCCGCAGGAACTTGGGCGGGGCCAGCTGGATAGTCATTGATCATCATTGCTCCCATTGTGTGTTTTTAGTTTGGGGTGACGGCCTAAAAATTGGTTCGTCGGGTAGTTACGGCTGATTCCAGCATGCTTTCCTTATTGCCGGCATGAGCAGGAGAACGGCCACAGATGCCATCGTAAAGAGATATAAACATTTGGTTTATAGCATCCTGGGCAGCCATTTTATTGAGTATCAGTACTAAATAGCGTGAATTTATTGCGTTTTATGATTGGAATGATCGCAGAAATTATTACAAAATAATTCCAAACTAATTGCGTAGCTAACTAAATGGGAATATGATATTTCCATGTTTGATCATTGCCTTTACTTTAATACGACCGCTTTGGCCCGTCTGCTTGAAAAAGAATGGACGCAGGCGTTTGCGCCCTTTGAGCTGACGCCATCGCAAGCCTTTATGCTACGTGTGGTGCTGGAAAAGCCAGGGCTCTTGCAAAGAGAATTGGCCGATACCCTGACGATTGCACGACCTACCGCGACGCGCACGCTGGACGGGCTGCAAGCCAAAGGCCTGATCCGCCGTGAAAGCACTGAGCGTGATGGTCGAGAATATGCGCTGTTTCCAACAGACGCTGGACTGGCCCTGAAAGTTTCCATTACCGCTGCCAGCCAGGCAGTGACGCGTAAACTGAAAAAAGTATTGAGTACCGAAAAGTTTGAAGTGACGGTCGATCATATTCATTCAGTCAGAGCAGCATTGCAGTAAATTTTTCGTCATATAGTTGTATTGCTAACTATATGAATTTTTAATTAAATTCGATCAAGGAGCCGATCATGCCCATTCTCAATGTCAAAGTCAGTGGTGAAAAAAACAGTGATACCACGCATCAAATCAATACGCTGTTGCTGGAATTGACCACGCGCATCCTGGGTAAAAAACCCGAGGTAACTGCTATCACAATTGAATATGTACCACGCGACTGCTGGCTGGTGGGTGGCAAACTGCTCAGTGAACAGGGCAAAAACAGTTTTTACTTTGATATCAAGATCACCGATGAAACCAATACCAAGGCGGAAAAAGCGCAATACATTGCCGAAGCCTTTGCGGGCTTTGCCGGGCTGCTTGGCAATTTACATGAGGAGAGTTATATCCATGTCGAAGATGTGCGCGCAGCGGCTTACGGTTATGGCGGGCGCACGCAGGAATATCGTTATCAACATGCTTAATACATCTGTTGGAATACAGATGTATTAAGCTGGGTCATGGCAGATTTTAAAAAATGGTTTTTACCAGTGTTTGACTTCAAGCAGAAAATCGACGTTGAATGATTCTGTCGTGATCTTGAACTCGCTGTTATTGCAAGGGACTTCTCTTTTCAAGCGTTCTTCCTCGCTGAGAGTTGATTTCACACTACTGGCCTTGCCAATCACACTGCCCTCAATCAAATTAGCCTGACGATCTACCCGTTTGATGATGAGTGTTGCCTGATCAGTTTGGATGCGGGTCTTGTGGGTCTGGTAGTAATTGATTAATTCACCCCGGTTCAATATCATCAGGTTAGGCTTTTCTTTCATCGGGCCATATTCATAAATTTGTACATAACCGTTTTTGCCAACGTCATCAGGACATTTGCCAGACCAACCCATGACTTGGTAATCATGTTCGATATCGCCGAGCTCATATTTGCCCGTTGCCAGTCTGGCCCAAAGTTCTGGGCCAATATTGAATTGAAATTCGACAACCCGATTATCTAATCTTTCATAGTAAATCTGATTAAAGGTGGCGGGACTATCTGGCCCAGTTGGTCCATTTATCCACGAAGGAAACAGGTTGTAGGGATCCAACATGCGCTTGAGGGCTTCAGTTGGCGAGTCAGTTTGTCGCAACTCATATTTGTGTGAGCCAATCACTGCCTTGATCCAGGTGATTTCACCAGCCCAGCTATTGGCAGCCATGACCAATAAGGCACTAACGGCAATGGCTTGGCAAACTTTTGAAAAATTAAACATTCTTGAGTTCCTGCATGTAATCGTTTATGACGCCGAACAATAGGTTGATGAATCAGCTAACGAATTCAATCGTCGTTTGGATGATGCGCTACAGTAGCGTTAGAACTTGCTGTCATTCAATGAATTTTTCGTGCTCAACTTAAATAAGCGGCCTAAAAAAATGGCGCACAATGCTGTGCGCCATGAGCTTTGACCGACCGTAAGGCTTAACGCACGCGCATGCCTGGCTTGGCGCCAGCGTGTGGTTCCAGAATATATAAACCGGGTTCGGCCTTGTCATCAGCCGCCGAGGCGGCCAGTACCATGCCTTCAGAAATACCAAATTTCATTTTGCGTGGTGCGAGGTTAGCCACCATCACCGTGTATTTGCCCACCAGGTCTTCCGGCTTATAGGCCGACTTGATGCCGGAAAACACATTGCGGGTTTTGCCTTCGCCGATGTCCAGGGTCAGGCGCAAGAGCTTGCCAGCCCCTTCCACATGTTCGCAATTGACGATGTGAGCAATGCGTAAATCCACCTTGGCAAAATCATCAATGCTGATTTCATCGGCAATCGGTTCGATAG
Organism: Ampullimonas aquatilis; assembly: GCF_049675895.1. Lineage (GTDB taxonomy): Bacteria > Pseudomonadota > Gammaproteobacteria > Burkholderiales > Burkholderiaceae_D > Ampullimonas > Ampullimonas aquatilis. The sequence goes on from NZ_CP183834.1 coordinate 604,347, forward strand.
TAGGGGTAGTGACGACGGGTGCGGCAGCTTCGGCAGCAGGGGCTTCAAACAGGGCATCCAGCATTTTGGGGTCGACTCGGGTCATAAGGTGGTTGTAGTTGTTAATTTTGTGGCCTGCGCCCAAAGGAGTCAGGGTCGCTTGCCAATCATTAAATGAGCAATTTAAAAAGGCTTCCGCTTGTTTGGCTAACTCGGGCAAGATCGGCTTGAGGCAGGCGGCAATGATGCGGAACAGTTCAATGGCCTCAGAGCAGGCCTGATGTGCTTTGGCACGAGCTTCTGGTGTGCCTTCTTTGACTAACTTCCAGGGTGCTGCGGTATCAAAGGCCTGATTGACTAAATCGGCAAATGCCATGATGGCACGCAAAACTCTGCCATATTCGCGTTCGCCATAGCACTCTGCTACTTCAGCAATCAGAGCCGCTGGGTTCAAGTCAGTACGCTGATTTAAGTTGGTGGCACTTAATACGCCGTCAAATTGTTCGCACAAAAACTTGCTACTGCGCGCCGCAATATTGACAAACTTACCCACCAAATCACTATTCACCCGCGCTACAAAATCTTCCGGGTTGAAGTCGACATCTTCCACTTTGCTGCTCAGTTTGGCGGCGAGGTAGTAGCGCAGCCACTCGGGGTTCATGCCGAGTTTGAGATATTTCAACGGGTCGATGCCGGTGCCACGGCTTTTGCTCATCTTCTCGCCGCTGACGGTGACAAAGCCGTGCACATTGATCTGGTTGGGGACTTTGCGGCCGCTGAATTTGAGCATCGCTGGCCAAAACAGGGTGTGAAAAGAGGTAATGTCTTTGCCGATGAAGTGAATCTGCTCGACTTGCGGGTCGGCAATAAATGCTTCAAAACTTTGTTCGGTACGTGAAGCCGCGTAAGGATGGTTTTTGGCCTGACCTTTATCAAAGTGATTTTTCAGGCTGGCCAAGTAACCAACCGGCGCGTCGAGCCACACATAAAAATATTTATTGGGCGTGTCCGGAATCGGGATGCCAAAGTAGGGCGCATCGCGGGAGATTTCCCAGTCACGCAGGTTGGTGATTTCACTGCTGTCCTCGGCTTTGCTGCCCAACCATTCGCTGGCTTTGTTGGCGACTTCGCTTTGCAGGTGGCCGGCTTGCACCCAGCTTTTCAGAAAGTCGGCGCATTTGGGGTCGGACAGTTTGAAAAAGTAGCTTTCGGTATCCTTTAACACGGGGGTTGCGCCGGTCAGGGTGGAGTAGGGATTTTTTAAATCGGTCGGTGAGTAGACCGCACCGCAGACTTCGCAGTTGTCGCCATATTGGTCTTTGGCGCCGCATTTGGGGCATTCGCCCTTGATGTAGCGATCAGGCAAAAACATGCTTTTGACCGGGTCAAAAAACTGCTCAACCGTCTTGGTGTAAATCAGTTGTGCGTCATCACGCAGCTTGCGGTAAATATCTTGGGATAACACCGTGTTCTCGGGTGAATCGGTGCTGTGCCAGTTGTCAAACTCAATATGAAAGCCATCCAGATACTGTTTACGGCCAGCCGCAATATTGGCCACAAATTGCTGGGGCGTGATGCCGGCTTTTTCGGCGGCGATCATGATGGGCGCTCCGTGGGCGTCATCGGCACCGACAAAGTGCAGCTCATGCCCCTGCATGCGCATGAAGCGCACCCAGATGTCGGCCTGAATGTATTCCATGATGTGGCCGATGTGGAAAGCGCCATTGGCGTAAGGCAGGGCGGTGGTCGCAAAAATGCGGCGTTTGCTGGTGCTGCTGGCGCTGGCGGGCGTAGTTGGCGAGTTGGACTGGCTCATGCTTATGCTTTATGAGAATGCGAAAACCTTTGATTTTACAGGTCTACAGCCAACAGAGACGACAGTCGTGTGACATTTCTATTAGACTACGTCGCAAATGATCCATTGGAGAAAGCTTCATGAGCAATATTGCAGTCAATCTGGCACAAATCAACACGGTGCTGCAAGACCTTATCGACCCCAATACCGGCAAGACTTTCAGCTCGGCCAAAGCCATTAAAACGGTGACTGCCGAGGGTGGCCAGGTCAATGTTGCGGTGGAATTGGGGTATCCCGCCAAAAGCCAGTACGCCGCCATTGGCGATTTGCTGGGTGGGGCGATTAAAGCCTTGCCGGGCGTGGCCGATGTGACTGTGACGGTCACCAGCAAGATCATTTCGCATGCCGCGCAACGGGGCGTTAATTTACTACCCGGCGTGAAAAATATTATTGCCGTGGCTTCTGGCAAAGGTGGCGTGGGCAAGAGCACCACGGCGGTGAACCTGGCGCTGGCCTTGTCGGAAGAAGGTGCGCGCGTGGGGATTCTGGATGCCGATATTTATGGCCCGTCTTTGCCAACCATGTTGGGCATTTCGGGCACGCCAGACAGCCCTGATGGCAAGAGCATGGAACCGATGATGGGACATGGCGTACAGGCCAACTCAATTGGCTTTCTGGTTGAGCAAGACAACCCCATGGTGTGGCGCGGCCCCATGGCGACCCAGGCGCTGGAGCAGTTGCTGCGTCAAACCCGCTGGGATGATCTGGACTATCTGGTGATTGATCTGCCGCCCGGCACTGGTGATATTCAACTTACCCTCTCGCAACGTGTGCCGGTAACCGGCTCGGTGATCGTTACCACGCCGCAAGATATTGCCCTGCTCGATGCCAAAAAAGGCTTGATGATGTTTGAAAAAGTCGGCATCCCGATTTTTGGGATTGTGGAAAACATGGCGCTGTATCATTGCCCAAAATGTGGCAACCTCGAGCATATTTTTGGTGAAGGTGGCGGTGAACGCATGGCCAAGGAATACGGTGCCGACTATTTGGGTGGTCTGCCGCTGGACATTAAAATTCGCCAGCAGGCCGATGTTGGCAAGCCGATTGTGATTGCCGAGCCAGATGGGCCGGTGGCGGCGATTTATAAATCGATTGCTCGTAAAGTGGCAATCAAGATTGCGGAAAAGGCCAAGGATTTTTCGAGCAAATTTCCAACCATCACCATTTCCAACACTTGAACAAATGCGTAAACAAGTGACACCAGCAAGCCACTAATTTAGCGACCATGACCGGATTTTGTTGGGCATGGTCGCGAGTAATGATTAAGGTAAATGGCAGTGCCGCGGCCCGCACCAAACTGCTAAGATAGCTCTCAAGCAGCAAGCAAATTGCCATTTGGCACTAAAGAATTCGCCAAGCATAAGGCGAGCACAGTTTTGCTAACGGGGGAAAACCATTGAGTCAGACATTAGTGTGGTTGCCAATTGTGGTGCTGGGTGGTGTGGGTGTTTGGTTATGGTGCAAACGCAAGCCGGCCAAACCGCGCCGTCTGTTCATCCGAACTTATGCGTTTCCCGATTCATTTAAACAGCGCATCAAAAAACACTACCCCAATCTGAGTGCCGATCAGCTCGATGAAGTGGTGCGTGGTTTGCGCGACTACTTTGAAATCTGTTTAATGGCGCGGGGCAAAGGCATTGCCATGCCCAGCAAGGTGGTCGATGCCGCCTGGCATGAATTCATTCTCTACACACGGCTTTATCAACAATTTTGTCAGCAGGCGTTTGGTCAGTTTTTGCATCACACGCCCGTAGAAAGTATGGCCTCGGCGGGTTCGGCACGGCAGGGTGTACAACTGGCCTGGCGGCTGGCTTGCGAGCAGGCCAGTATTGATCATCGTCATCCGGCGCGCTTGCCTCGGCTGTTTGCACTGGATGGCTTGCTGCTGATTCCAGATGGTTATCGCTACTCACTGGATTGCCGGCAAAAGCGTCGCCATGAAGAAGATGACGAAGATATTTATTCTCCCATCAGCAGCTATTGTGTGACCGACATCAACGGTGCGGCTGACTACAGCGATACCACCGGCTGGGTGGATGGTCCGCGGACCAGCATCATGGCGCAAGATGGGCAAGCCGAAGCCGCTCCGCTACATAGCCATGACAGCCCTAGCAACCAGCATCATGATTCGACCCATCATGCAGCAAGTGAATCGGGCAGTAGCGATGCAGTCAGTGTTGATGCCGGCAGCAGTTGTAGCGGAAGCAGTTGCAGCAGTAGTAGTGACTGACCTGGAGATGGTAGTCAGTCAAGATGCATCGGATTCTGCGATGCATTCCTGGTTGAAATTGAAAACCTCATTGCATGAGGGCTATTCCATTTTTTGATTGCGCCGCAATGATAGAGCGATTAAATTGCTGATTCGGTCATCCCGAATCAATCACAATTAAATCTAAAACTATCATAAGAGGAGAGCAATATGAAAAAATTCTGGGCAGGGTTGGCGTTGTTATGTAGCCTGAGTGCGGCACAAGCCGGTGAGCGCGCTGTGTATTTTGTGACACCTGCAGATGGCGCGGTTGTCAGCAGTCCATTTACCGTGAAGTTTGGTTTAAAAGGCATGACCGTCAAGCCAGCCGGTGAAGTGGTCGATGGCACTGGCCATCATCATTTGTTGATTAATCGCCCCAGTTTGCCTGCCGGTGAGTCAGTACCCTTTGACGAACAAGACTTGCACTTTGGCAAAGGCCAGACCGAAACCGAAGTCAAATTACCACCCGGTGATTACACCCTGACATTGCAATTTGCCAATGGCGCACATCAATCCTACGGTTCAGCCTTAAGCCAGATGATTCGGGTGACGGTTAAATAATTAATTTTCAATTTTTTTAGGACTAGTCAACCACGCTACCAGTCTGCGTACCTGCGGTGCGACAACCAGCACCGTTGGAAAGGCAATGGGCCAGGTACTCAAAAAGCTTTTGAGCCAGCGGGCAAAAAAGTCGGGGGTCCAGCCTTGGTTAATCAATAGGACTGATGCCGAAACAATACTGACCATGATCAGCGACAAAATACCGCCAAACAGCAGGTTGGCGTAGCGGGCGGGGATGGTCATGGCAGTGTTCCTTGGTGGTGGATAGCATGGCAGGCAATGCCATTGTCAATCATTTCAAGCAAAGCCTTACAGCCGATTCACAAAGGCAAAGAAAAAACGACAGAGGCTGCCACCCATTCTGGGGTTAAGTTCAAAGATGCGGGGTTCGCCGTCGACCAGTTTGTAGTCAAAGCAGCAGAGGCCTTCATAGCCAATGGCGCGCAGAATGCGGGCAAACAAGGCGAGCCGATCGGAGGGAGTCTGGCAAAGCATTTTGTAGCTTTCTTTTTGATGCAAACCAAAAATATAGGCGCTGTCTTCAAAGCGATTGCGAAAGCTCAGGCTGGCGATAATGCGGCCATCCTTAAAAAGGATGTGGGTGGCATATTCGTCGCGGCCGGTAATCAATGCCTGACGAAAATAGTCGTCGGGGTTTTGCTCGGCCAATAGCGCGGCTTCCTGCTCATGGGTTTTGATGATGTGGGAATGGCTGCCATATTCATCGACCTTGCGCTTTAATACATAAGGTAGCGACAAGGGCATTTGCGTTGATGGCAGGTATTGGCCAAAGCCCAGTAATTGCAGCACTTGGTTGAAGCGATATTTGTCATTACATAAACGCAGGCAGGTCAGGCTGGGTATCGGGATCAGACTGTGTTGTTTGGCTTGATGCGCCGATTGTGCCAGCGCATGCACGGCATCAATTGTCAATGGCACAATCAAGTTGGCCGATGGCAAGGGCTGTTGTGGGGTCAGGGGTAAAAAGTGAATGTGATGACGCGTCCCCTTAAAGCCCCAGCGAATGATGGGTTCCCAGGCTTCAAAGTGGGAAAAGACAATCTGCCTGGTTGGGCTGCAGCGCAGGCTGGCCCAGAGTTGATGGTAGAGCACATAGGTAGCGGCTTTGAGTTTGCAGATGCTGCGCATCAGTGACAAATTGAATCGATCTTTGAGGTTTGGCATGAACAGACGGGACGAAAGCAAGGCAATAAACAGGTAGCCAAAGTATAAAGATCAGCCGTTTTTTGTTTGTGATGATTTTACTATTTTGGTTATTTATTGGTTTCTTTATGGGATTAATCTGGCTCGACCAAACTTGCCCCCGATTTGCGCCATGCCTCTGATTTTATGGATTATTTGAGGAGTATGGTTAAATTTATAACCCTTAAGTGCATTAAATAAGGGTCTATTTTATTACTGGGTGGGGGTATAATGGCTTTTTGCAATTGAATCACCATGACTTCCGCGCTTCCTCCACTTACCCCTGCCGTGTTGGCAGCTCAGCCTGATGTAGCTGCCGGCGCTGCCGATCCGCATTCGGCGGTGCGTGCCAGCATGAGCGCCGAGCGCTATGCACATTGGCATCATGCGGCGCTGGCCTGTTTGAAAGACACTTTTGGTTATGACCACTTTCGTGGTCAGCAGGCTGACATTGTGGTGCACATGGCCAACGGCGGTAACGCGCTGGTGCTGATGCCCACGGGCGGTGGCAAGTCACTCTGTTATCAGATTCCGGCCTTGTTGCGGCCGGGCCTGGGGGTGGTGGTGTCACCGCTGATCGCCCTGATGCAAGACCAGGTGGCCACGCTGCGCGAAGCCGGCGTGAATGCGGCGTTTCTGAATTCCACCCAAAGCAGCCGTGCGGCTTATGAGATTGAGCAGCAGGTGCGCGATGGCTCGCTCGAGCTGTTGTATGTTGCCCCTGAACGCTTGCTGACCGACCGTTGTTTAAGCCTGCTCGATAGTGTGCCGATCAGTCTTTTTGCGATTGATGAAGCACATTGCGTGTCGCAGTGGGGGCATGATTTCCGTCCCGAATTTATGCAGTTGCAAGTGTTGGCGCGCCGTTATCCTGATGTGCCGCGTATGGCGCTGACCGCCACGGCAGATGGTCTGACGCGTGCCGAGATGATCGACAAACTTGGGCTGGATGACGCACAGGTGTTTGTCTCCAGTTTTGATCGTCCCAATATCCGTTACCGGATTGCCGAAAAAGACACGCCGCGCCAACAGTTGCTCGACTTTATTTTTGGTGAACACGTGCAAGGTGGCCAGCCAGTTGCGGGCAAAGGCAAGGCGGCGTTATCCAAGGCCAGCCGCGTGGTGCATGACAGTGGCATTGTGTATTGCCTGTCGCGCAACAAGGTCGATGAAACCGCCGCCTATTTAGGTGAGCATGGTTTGAGCGCCTTGCCCTATCACGCCGGGCTGGACAGTGCCACGCGTGAACATAACCAGCAACGCTTTATCCGTGAAGACGGCATCATCATGGTTGCCACGATTGCCTTTGGCATGGGCATTGATAAGCCCGATGTGCGTTTTGTGGCGCATCTGGATCTGCCCAAAAGTCTCGAAGGTTATTATCAGGAAACCGGTCGTGCCGGTCGGGATGGTCTGCCCGCCAATGCCTGGATGGTCTATGGCCTGCAAGACGTGGTGCAGCAACGGCGCATGATTGATGAGTCCGATGGTTCCGACGAATACAAGCGCGTTTCCACCGGCAAGCTCGATGCGATTTTGGGTTTATGCGAAACCATCACCTGTCGACGTGTGCAAATCCTCAGCTACTTTGGTGAAGCCAGTCAGCCCTGTGGCAATTGCGATAATTGTTTAAATCCACCGGCAGCCTGGGATGGTACGCAAGCTGCGCAAAAACTCTGTTCCTGTATTTATCGCTGCGACAAGGCCAGTGGTTTTGGTTTTGGTGCGCAACATCTTATTGATATTTTGCGCGGCAAGGAAACCCCCAAGGTCAAACAGTTTGGTCACGAGCAACTCAGCACCTTTGGTATTGGTGCCGAGCTGGATGAGCTGCAATGGCGCTCGGTGGTGCGACAACTGGTCATGCTCAAACTGGTGGCAGTGGATTATGAACACTTCAACACGCTGCGCCTTACCGAAGCCAGTCGCGCCTTGTTAAAAGGCGAGCTACGGCTGCAATTGCGGCGGCCGCAAGACAAGGCCAGCCGTGCCACCCAACGCAAACAGTCGCGCAGCCAATCCAGTCGGCATGAAATTTTTGATGTTGAAAATCCACTCTTTCAGGCACTGCGCACCTGGCGCCTGGCAGTGGCGCAAGAACACGGCGTACCCGCCTATACCGTGTTTCATGACATCACCCTGCATGAAATCGCCCAGCAAAGACCTGCCTCAATGAGTGAGCTTGGCAGCATCTCGGGTATTGGCAAGACCAAGCAGGAGCGTTATGGTGACGATATTCTCGATATAGTCCGGCAGGCCGAGCGATAAGTGCTTGCCTTGAAAGCAGCGAGCTTGAATGAGCTGTTACCAGCTTGACTATTTAATATTTAAACATATAAGCGACAAAGCCCGCTTGTGGCGGTCATTCAAGTCACTCTGGAAGGGCGACTTGATGTCATCTGCACCCTTTACGGTTTTTGTGTGCCCAAAAATTTGATGTAAGCAGTCAACTCCCAGATCTCTTCTGGCGTAAACACACCACCCCAAGGTGGCATGGGGGTTGCCCCTTTACCACCTTCGGTAATGGTGCGATGAACGTATTCGGGTTCCAGTCCAACGCGCCCCACAAACAAAGGTGGCTGGTAGCCATGACAGAAGGATGCACAGGTAGACTCAAAACGCTCACGGCCACGCTGAATACGAACTGGGTCAGATAAATCAAAGGGTACCGAGCCTGCATTGCTGTCCGCCGTGGATTCATCTGCGGGCGGCGGTGGGGGCGAGCCACCAGCCAATAAATCAACCGTAATCACCGACAACAAAGCGGTCGAAGCGAGGGATAACAAAATGGTTTTAATACGCATAATTCTCTCAATCAACAACGCAAGCACCCTCGGGTACTTGCGCTGAATACACTCACAGGATTAGTTGACCTGCACTGCAACCAGTTCGGCAGGTAAACCTGCGCCACCAATTGGCACCACCACATACTGCTTGCCACCAGCGCTATAAGTCATCAAGGCACCAAAGGCTGCACCTGGCAGACGAACTTCGCCGAGTACCTTGCCGTTGTCCGCGTCATAGGCATAGAGGAATGGCTCTTCTTCATCCTTGGTCGCTTGTGTGATCAACGCAGTGCCACGGGTCGACAAGCCCATCACGCTATTGGTGCCTTCCGGTGCCACAAACAGCACCTTGTCAGTCAGGGCGATGTGCGATTCGCGTGGGACACCCAACCAGCCCAGATTCAGATCCTTGATAGCCGGATTGTTGACTGGACCTTTACCAGCCGGTACTTGCCACAAATGTTTGCCGGTATTCATGTCAATGGCCGTAATGGTAGAGAAAGGTGGCTTGAACAATGGCAAGCCTTTAGGGCCACCCACGCCAGCCCAGGTGCCGGTGTAGTCATAAGCTGCCCCGTTTTCCTTTTTCAGCTTAATGGCAAAAGGAATCGAGAAAGACGGCACATACAAGATGTTGGTCTTGGGGCTATGTGCTGCACCTGCCCAGCTCGCGCCACCCAATACACCCGGGTTTTCCAACGTACCTGCTTTGTCTAGCGTTGGCGGTGTGTAGATCGGGCCATAGTTGTAGCGACTCAGGATCTTTTTGGCTTCTTCCTTCAACTCGGGCTTCAAGTCGATCAGCATGTCTTCCGAAGCACCTTGTGGTAAGACTGGCGCAGGAATGCTTGGATGCGGTTGAGTGGGTGATGATTTTTCACCTGGCACATTGGATTGAGGTACCGCTTTTTCTTCAATCGGCCAGATTGGTTTACCCGTGGTGCGATCCAGTGCAAAAATGAAACCTTGCTTGGTCACTTGAACGGCGGCCTTGACCTTTTTGCCACCCACAGTCAGATCCATCAAATTCGGTGCGGTCGGTAAATCGTAGTCCCACAGGCCATGATGCACCATCTGATAAAACCAGTTGATCTTGCCGGTCTTGGCGTTGAGTGCGACCAGTGATTCACCATAGAGGCCATCACCTTTGCGATGACCACCATAGAAGTCATTGGCCGGTGTGGATAACGGCAGATAGACGGTGCCCAACTCTTCATCGCAACTCGGGCGCGCCCACATATTCATACTGCCTGCGGTTTTCCAGGAGTCGTTTTCCCAGGTTTCATTGCCAGGCTCGCCTGCTTGCGGGGGCGCATGAAATACCCAACTCTGCTTGCCGGTTTTGATATCAAAGCCACGCACATCGCCTGGTGGGTGTTCTTTAAGTGGTGGACGACCAATTGCAAAAGAATCGAGTACAGCCAGGCTAGGCACAATCTGGCCGCCACAGATGATCGGTGGTGAGGAAACCGTTACCAGGGAGCGATCGACTGGACGACGCAGACCTTTGGTCAGGTCAATCTTGCCGTTATCGCCAAAGCTTTCAATCGGCTTGCCCGTCTTGGCGTCGAGTGCGGTGAGATAGGCATCGGGGCTGCCGACAATCAGGCGCTTGTCTTCACCGTCTTCCCAGTAAGTCAGGCCACGACTGATAAAGCCCAGATTGGGCGGCGAGCCATCTTTCCAGCCGCCACCATCGTAGGTCCACAACACCTTGCCGGTGGCACCGTCGATCGCGCTGATAATGCTGAGTGGTGAGCTGGCGTATAAGATGCCATTAACAGCAAGAGGCGTGCTTTCATTGACCCAGGTACGCAAGTCCGGGTTGTCGGCTGAAATCTGATTACCTGGCAAAGGTACCCGCCAAGCCACTTTCATTGACTTGACGCTGTCCTTGGTCACTTTGGCACCTGGTTCATAACGGGCACCAGCCTTGTCACCGTTATATTCGCGCCAATTGCCGGTTTCTGCGGCAAGCGCAACACCAGCAAATAACATACTGATACTGACTGCGATGGCAGTCTTCCTGATTGCGGCCATTCTATCTCCTTCATATGGTTATTGGTCGCTGTGAATTTCTCCCGATCAGACTGTCGCGGAGTATTGACACAGTGAGCTACAGGACGCAGAAAAAAGTAGCTGTAGAAAAATTCTAGGTGATTAAAGCCTTGCTGGTTCAGCTCGTATTCAAAGAATGAATTTTTCCCGAGAAGCTTGCTCCACAAGGCCTGCAGAGGATTTATTGCGGGAACTTTTCCCGAATTTCTGAGCCTGTTTGAGCGGGAAGTTTTGCCATATCGGGAAACTTTCCCAGGCGTTTTTGTGTAGCGTCAAATTCTTGTCCGTGCAAACCCTTGGGTACATAAAAATAATTTTTCAGGGCATATTGCTTGCTGGAAAAAGGCTTATTGCTGCGAATGCACCATGATGGTTCATTTCTGCATTGATACTTTTGGCTTTGATGCATGTCAACAGACCTGTTCATCAAAGGATTACCATCAGGCTGCCATTGGATTGCCCAATTCAAGTTGAGTGCGCAATCCGTTTTCCATTATTCATATTGAATCAAGAGAACACCATGCAATCGATCGAAGCATTTCTGGCGCACGCCATCAAACTGGAACAGGAGGCAGCGCTGCGTTTTGGCCAACTGGCTGACACCATGCTGTCTTGTGGCAATCAGGAAGTGGGCAAGTTGTTTCGTCAGCTCGCCAATTATTCGCAACTGCATTTGTCCGAAGCCAAACTGCGCTCAGGCTTTCGTGATATTCCAGAACTCAGACCGGAAGATTATCAGTGGCCAGATATTGAAAGCCCTGAAACGGCAGCCATTTGGGCTGCTGATCCGTTTTTAGGCCGTGAGGAAGCTCTGGAAGTGGCGCTGGAAGCGGAAGGTGCCAGTCTGGCTTATTACCGGGACATCATGGATACCACGGATGATCCGGAAGTCAAGGCCATGGCACGGGAGTTTGTGGAAGAAGAGTCGGAGCATGTCAAAGAGCTGGAGCGTTGGTTGGCATTGCATCGTACTGGCAAGCCATTGCCAGTTGATCTTTGATTGATATTTATTTAAATAATCCATATTTAAAAATGCATCACCACCCGTCCCATCCAGCTACGCCGATCCTGGCCGAGCATGGAGCGTGACGGAATGGCGGCGTCTGCTCCCACCGGGTCGCTGTAATGGCGATTAAGCAGGTTGTAGACGCTCAATGACCATTCGGTGCCATTGCCAAACAAGGGGCTGCGTAAAGTCAGATTGCTGCGTGCGTAGCTGCTGCTGACGGTGCTGTTGCCATTGCTGTCACTGGACAAGCGAGATCCCATGGATTGTACTTCCAGCGCGGCACGCCAGCCGGTTTCCAATATGGGTGCTGATGCATTGAGCTTGAATTGCCAGGGTGGCGAGTTGGTGAGCGTGCTACCGTTATCGGCCTGCACCAATTGTCGGGTCACACTGCCACGGATGCGCGCACCATTACGCCATTGATGTTCTAGTTCTAGCTCCAGCCCTTGGCCTTTGGCACTGCCCTTATTTTGAAACTGTGCCAGGTTTTGGGTGCCATCAAAAAAAGTGCCCTGATCAATCAGGTTTTTGATTTGATAACCATAGAGTGAACCGGTTGCCTTGGTCACCGGGCTGAGATAACGTTCATGGATCAATTCCAGAGTGCGAATATGTTCTGGTGTCAGCTTGGGGTTGGCCACAAAAATATCGGGCAGACTGTAGTTGCGTTCATAAGCATTGGGTGCGCGAAACGCTGTGCCATATAGTAACTTCCAAGTGCGGGTGGTATTAGGTTGATAAATCAAGGCCAGTCTTGGGCTGGTCTCGGTTTCAAGCTGGGTGAACTTGTCGGCTCGTAATCCTGCCGACAGACTGAGTGTGCTATTGATTTGATAATCATCTTGCATATACACACCAATGCGTTGACTATGCTGCGCATCATTCAGGTAGGGAATATAGGTCGGCGTGTAATCGTAGTTACGCTGATTTTGTCGGGTGTTGAATTGCGCATCTACGCCAGTCGTCAGCGTATGTTGCGCGTTAAGTGGCGTGATATAGGCCAGCTCGCTACCCCACCAGCGGCCTTGTGCTTCATCGCGGCTGGTATACATTTGCGACTGGCTATCCAATAACAAACTGTTGGCACGATAGTTATAGTAGCCATAATAAATTCGTGCCGACAGATTGCGATCATCGTCCAGTTGATTGAGATAGCGTAAACCAAACTGGCCTTGCTGATCAATAAAGTTGCTGCCAGGAACCGTTGTGAGTGTGCCGTTAAAACCAACAGGATTACCCTTGTCTCGTTTGACATGGGCGGTCTGAAACTGCCAGTTATCTTGTGAGATGCGTGCAAACAAGCTTTGGCTTTTGGTTTGATCCAAACTATTGGGGACGTGTCCAAATTGGCTGGTGGCGTTATTGAACTCCGGTTCTTCAAGCTGCAGGCTTTCACCACGATGATGATAAGCCGTGGCCGATAATAGCAGGCTCATGCCATTATCGAGTCGCCGGCCCATACTGGCGCGGGCTTTGACATCACGATTGTCGCCGACACCGAGGGCCGCTTCAGCCTGACCAATGTCTTGCGCCGATCGGGTAATCACATTGACAACACCCAGCAAAGCATTGCTGCCATAGACTGATGAACTTGGGCCACGGATGATCTCGACCCGTTTGATCAGATCAATATCCAGCAGAAAATCCTGCCCATAAAAACTTTGGTCAAAGACGTTTTCATTGACGCGATAACCATCAATCATCAGCAATACACGTGAGCTGAAATCTCCTGGGCGAGAAAACCCGCGCACCCCAATGTAGTCATAGATATGATCATGGCTCATGTAAATACCACGCACGCTATTTAAAACGTCAGCCAGGGTGCGATAACCATAAGTACGGATATCTTCCGCCGTGATCACCGAAATGGAGGCTGGTGCCGCAGAGGATTTTTGATTTTGTCGTGACGGAGTGGAAACTTCCACATTGAGCAGCTGTTCCAACGACAGCTCTATCAGATGGTCTTCTTCTTGGGCCTGACTATTTGAAAGCATGAACAAATTCATGCCGGTCAGCAATAATATCTGCAGCAATCTTATGCGAATGAAAAAAAATACCAATCCTTTGATCATGAGCTTGGCAGGGCCTGAGTCATGGCATTAAAACCGATAAATCATGCGTCCCATCCAGCGGCGACCATCTTGCTGCTGAAACGCTCGTTCGGGTATCGATGGGTCGGCACCAACCGGGTCGGCGTAATTGCGGTTAAACAGGTTATAGATGCTTAACGACCATTCAATGCCCTGGTTTAATGCCGGTCGCAGGAAGGTCAGGTTGGTGCGGCTGACTCTGGGTAGTTTTATTGAATTATCAAAGGTGTCTTTGGCAATCCGGTTCGACATGGTTTGTAATTCGAGACCAGCACGCCATTGGTTTTGTAAGAAGGGTAATGAATAATTGACTTTCATCATCCAGCGTGGCGAGTTGGCAATATTGGCACCATCATCGTCTTCATGGCTGCTCTGATAAGAAACACTGCTACGAATTTTTGCACCGCTATGCCACTGATGATTGATCTCGGCTTCAAACCCATTGGTTTTGACCTTATCGTAATTTTGAAATTGCAATATCGGTGCACCATGATTATCAACGATCTTTTGTTCAAGAATGTCTTTCATCCTGATCATAAAAGCAGACAGTGTCAGATGCGTGGTTTGGTTCAGACTGAATTCATCAATCAGCTCAAGCGTTTTGACATACTCAGGATGCAAATGGGGATTGCCCATCTGATAACTAGGCGTTTCGTACCGACTTTCATAAGCATTGGGTACTCGAAACGCACTGCCATACATCAGTTTGATAAAGTGATCGGCCTGGGGTTGATACACCACACTCAGGCGTGGACTGGCAACAGCTTGGTTGCCGCTATATTTGTCGGCACGCGCCCCAATGGAGAGGGTCAGGTTGTTCAGCACCTGCCAGTCATTTTGCAGATACACACCATATCGCTTGCTCGAATACTTATCATCGAGTAGCGATTCAAAAGGCATCACATTGAAGTAACTCTGATTCTGGCGCGTATTGGTCTGCCAGTTAAAGCCAGTCACCAGCGTATTGCGTGGATGCCATTTTTTTGACCAGTTGGCTTCGGTGCCCCACCAACTACCCTTGGCTTCATCGGCTGTAGTAAAGGCAGGCATGATCGGGTCGGGATATTGGTAGGTGCCAAAAAAATTGTAGTAGCCGTAAAACAGACGGGCTGACAGCTCGCTTTGTTGATCGGCATTGCCTGATTTGTAGCGCAGGCCGACGATGCCTTCTTCGTCGATCATTTTGTTATTGGGATAGTTGAGCAGGGTGCCGCTCAGTGCATTGCCAATGCCTTTGTCGCGTTGCGCATGGTAGGTTTCAAAGCGCCATGCTTGCCAGGCCAGTTTGGCCATGACAGTGCGCGCATGCGTGTAATCGCTGCCAGCATCAACACGGCCAAAATTGTATTCGGGTGTTTGAAAAGTGGCTTCGGGTAATTGTTGACTGCGACCCCGATCATCGTATTGGCTGGCCGACAGCAGCATGGATAATCCATTGTCATATTGCTTGCCAAGGCTTGCGCGCAACTTGCCTTCATGACGACCTTGGACGCTGGCCGATGCCTCACCGTTGCCAATGTCTTGCGCATTGCGGGTGATGATGTTGATCACGCCTAGCAAGGCATTGCTGCCATAGAGCGATGAACTCGGGCCACGAATAATTTCTACCCGTTTGACCATTTCCATATCCACCAGCAACTCCTGGCCAAAAGAGCCGGCGTCATAAATATTGTCGTTGATGCGATAGCCATCCACCATCAACAAAATGCGTGAGCTGTAATCGCCCGGACGTAAAAAACCACGCACCCCAGCGGAGCTATACATACCGTCATTAGCAATATAAAAACCGCGGACCGAATTGAGTACATCGGCCAAGGTTCGATACCCATAGGTACGAATATCATCGGCGGTGATGATGCTCACCGAGGCGGCGGATTCAGTAATTTTTTGATTTTGCCGTGAAGGCGTGCTGACGACTTTGGACTGCGGACTGGGTTCGGTTTGCAACAACTGATTCAGTGGCATGTCATCCAAATAATCCGTTTCTTGCGCGCGAGTCGCTCCCATCAGCGACAGGTACAGACATACCGAGCAAAGCAGCGACTGAACAACAGCGGTGTGGCGAAGAGGATGCATGAATCAAATGTCAGTTGTAGATGATTCATTGTGAGTGGAAGGTCGTCTTCCACATTGACTAATAAGTGGGGTGGTTTAGGGCTTATTTCGGTTTTATCAACGAAGAATCGGTTACGCCCGTATACACCTGTGGTGTATTTATTTTCAATTAATGAATACGCACTTAATAGGCTGATAAATGCATATACTGGTTATTTATTGCCTGTTTTGGTACATTTTTATGGTGAATGCGTTGTCTTCATATCCCGTTGACCCGACAAACTGGCGACGACAACCGCCTTCAGTGCCTGACCACAATGGAAAGGCCGGGTTGTCATTCGAGCCGACAATTAGCGCGGCAAAGTCGACCCTATTTATTCGACTAAGTATCCATTTGCCTTGCTATATTGAAATTCAATGAGCCGTACTCGGCTTGGTCACGCCTATCGTTGGATGGCGTTGGCAACTTATGCAAAAGGATGCGGTATGAAAACCTGGCAGATTATTCTCAAGCGCAATCAGGCTTTGGAAGCGCAACTTGTCTCTTTGAAGGCTTTTCAAGCGGATTTGATCTTGTTGTTTGGTGCGATACCATTTTTTGAGTCGGATCAGCTATTCAATGCTCTGCGTGAGATAGCGCCCAATGCCATTGTGACAGGCTGTTCGACTGCGGGTGAAATTGCCGATATTTACGTCTATGACAACACCTGCATCATCAACGCCATTCGCTTTGATCACACCCCATTGGTCCTGCAAAGCATCCTCCTCAAGGATATGGATGATTCTTATGATGCCGGTGCCCGGCTGGCCAGGGCATTACCTGCCGATGATCTGAAGGCAGTGTTTTTGCTTGGCCCGGGCGTGAACGTGAATGGCAGTGCATTGGTGCTCGGGATGCAGGACAACCTGGCTAAGACAGTCGCCCTGTCAGGCGGTCTGGCTGCCGATGCGGGTGCCTTCAAGCAGACCTGGACCATGGGGCCAAATGGTGCCAGGGATGATCAGATCGTGGCACTGGGTTTATATGGTGAGCATATCCGATTCAGTTATGGCAGCTTTGCGGGTTGGTGGCCATTTGGTCCCGTGCGCAAGGTCACACATGCCAAAGGCAATATTTTGTATGAACTGGACGGTCAGCCTGCACTCGATTTATACAAGACCTATTTAGGCGAGTACGCCAAGGACTTACCGGCTTCCGGCTTGCTGTTCCCGTTTGAAATGCTGGGTGCCGAGCAGCAGCAAAGCGGCGTGTTTCGTACCATCATGGCGGTGAGCGAAGCCGATGGTGCCATCACCCTGGCTGGTGAAATTGATCCACAAGGCTATTTGCGCCTGATGCATGCCAGCACCGAAAAACTGATTGAAGGGGCCGAGCAGGCAGCGCAACAGGCATATGATGCCGGCTTGAAGACCGATGGCGAAGGCCTGGCCATTTTGGTGAGCTGTGTCGGGCGTCGCCTGGTGATGGGAGACCGAGTGGATGAAGAAGTGGAAGTCGTGGCCGAGATACTGGGCAAGTCGACCAAGGTCAGCGGCTTTTATTCCAATGGTGAAATTGCCAACACGGGCTTTTCGGGTAACTGTCAGCTCAATAACCAGACCATGACCATCACTTGGATTGGTGAGGTGTCATGATTCATCGCACCCTGTTTCGACAGTTACGACGCACTTGCGGTTTGACCTCGGACGAGGCGTTGGCGCCGCTCATGCAGCGTCTGGCTGAATTGGCTGAGCGGGATGATATTGCCCAGCCGGTGACTGATTTTTTACGTGGCTTGCCCGATCTGATCAACAAGGTGGATGCCACTTACGAGCAGTCTGATCGTGATCTGGATTTGCGCTCGCGCAGTCTGGAGCAAAGCTCGGCCGAATTGAATGCGATCAATGAACAGATGCGTGGTGAGATTGCCAGCCGCAATCGTGTTTTGCATTCGGTACGCAGTACGATTGAATTAATGATCACCGATTCGGGGCTGGCCATGCCGGCCGAAGAGGATCTGGAAGGTCTGTCAGCCATGCTGCCCGAGCTGGTCAAGTTGCAACAGGCACGCAGGCTGGATCTGATCAATCAGCGTTTTGCAATGGATCAGCACGCCATCGTCAGCATTACCGATACCGAAGGCAGGATCAAA
Organism: Ampullimonas aquatilis; assembly: GCF_049675895.1. Lineage (GTDB taxonomy): Bacteria > Pseudomonadota > Gammaproteobacteria > Burkholderiales > Burkholderiaceae_D > Ampullimonas > Ampullimonas aquatilis. Next base: position 622,326 of record NZ_CP183834.1, read on the forward strand.
TACGTCAATGACAAGTTTTGCCAGATCAGCGGTTACAGCCGCGACGAGCTATTGGGCCAGGGACACAAGGTGATCAATTCGGGTCAGCATCCGGAGCTGTTTTTTGCCAATATGTGGCAGATCATCAAATCGGGTAAGGTCTGGCATGGTGAAATCTGCAACATTAACAAGCAGGGTTACAACTACTGGGTCGAGGCAACCATCGTGCCGTTTTTGGATGATGCGGGCGAACCTTATGAATATATTGCAATTCGGACCGATATCACTGCGCAAAAAAATGCCGAGCATACTTTGCTGCAAGCCAAGGAAGCCGCCGAATCTGCCAATCGCGCCAAGAGCGATTTTCTTGCCAATATGAGTCATGAGATTCGTACGCCGATGAATGGCATCATCGGCATGACTGATTTGGTACTCGATACCAAAATGGATGTCAGCCAGCGAGAATATTTGGGCGTGGTGAAGTCATCGGCCAACGCCTTGCTGATGATCATCAATGACATTCTTGATTTTTCAAAGATTGAAGCTGGCAAGCTGACACTGGAGTTCATCCCCTTTGACTTTACCCAGGTGGTGCTCGACACCTTGCGCAGCATTGTGGTACGTGCACAGGAAAAGCATATTGAATTGATATTGGATATGAATCAGGATGTGCCACGCTTTGTGCTGGGTGATCCGGTGCGGATTCGTCAGGTGCTGCTCAATCTGGTGGGCAATGCCATCAAGTTTACCGAACATGGCGAAGTGGTGGTACGTGTGCGTCTGCTCGAAGCCGCACATGAACAAATGCTCATAAAGATCATGGTGACTGACACTGGCATTGGCATTGGCAAGGATAGTCAGAAAAAAATCTTTGAGGCCTTTGAACAGGAAGATGGTTCCACCACACGGCGCTTTGGCGGCACCGGTTTGGGACTGTCGATTACCCGTCGACTCGTCAATATGATGGGCGGCAATCTGGCCGTGGAAAGTGAAGTGGGCAAGGGCAGCACCTTCATGTTTGATCTGGCTTTGCAGATTGATCATGCCTCAAAGCCGACACCTTCTGTGATTCGTCAGGATGCCCTGAAAGGCCATTGTGTGCTGCTGGTTGATGACAACGTCACCCAGCTTAATATTTTGCAAACCATGCTGAACCGGCGTGGTGCGCAAACCTTCATTCAGCTTGGCGCTGATGCAGTCTTGCAGTACGCCATGCAGGGTGGCCAGGTGCCGGACTGCATTGTCATGAACCAAGGCATGGCAGGTAAAAATGGTTTTCATACGGCATTGGCCTTGAGTGGTATTGAGGCCTATCAAGCTGTGCCGGTAGTCATGCTCTCGGCAACGGGCATGCCAGCCAGGGCCCAGCAATATCTGGTGCCGGGCATCAAGCGTTATCTGCTCAAGCCTATCTGCCAGGAAGAAGTTTTGAAAGCAGTATATGGTGCGATTCATCATGGCGATCATGTGAGTGGTGAGACCATGCGTTTTCTTGCACCGTTGCCAGACGAGCCGGTCAAGCCCATGCATATTTTGCTGGCGGAAGACAATTTGCTCAATCAGCAGCTGGCCTTGGCACTGCTCAAAAAATGGGGACATCAGATCATCGTGGCCAATAATGGTGCCGAAGCACTTGACCTGCATTTGACGCAACACTTTGATTTGATTTTGATGGACCTGCAAATGCCGGTCATGGATGGACTGGCCGCGACCGACGCGATTCGTCATCGTGAACAGCAAGGCACGCTGCGCACGACCATCATCGCCATGACGGCCAACGCGCTCGATGGTGATCAGGAAAAGTGTCTGGCCGCTGGTATGGACGACTACCTTTCCAAGCCCTTCAAGCAGGAAGAATTTCAGCGCCTGCTGAAAAAATATTCGTAGTGATGAAGTGACCGTGATCTGGCTACTGAGATGCCACTGTTGTCATATGATCGCTGTCATATGGCCGTTGCTATGAGCTTGCTGCCGTGAGCTGCTGTCCTTGCATCAGACTGCTCGTCAGGCAGTGACATAAAGTCATCATGGGCAATTGATGCGGTGATGTCATCTGATTAAATACTCCATTGGGGTATTTAAAATGATCATTTATTAACGCACTTATTGGGCCAATATTTAGCTATACTGGTCAAGAATTATCAAAATGGTGCAAAACTAGTCTTAGATGAACAGCTTGAAAACAGCCTGAATAAAGGGCCTAAAAATCCTTTTGCCGTACCGAACACGACTTGCCCAACTGCATGCCAATGATGATCATCTCATCGCGCATATGCTGGGCATGTTCGCCCTGCATAAAACGTTGTCCCAAGGGCGACACCAAAAATTCATCCACGGTTTTTTCTTCGCCGGCTGCATAGTCAGGCACCATCATCGGCGGATGATTGCTATTGAGGTTATTGCTTTGTGCTGCACTGCGTGCATTCCATTTTTTGCCTGCGGGCGATTCAAAAAACTGGGCAAGGCTATCCAGTTCGGCCACGCTGAATGAATCCACCAGAACGGCATTGATGCGCTTGGCCTGTTCCGGCCATTGCCGCGCTATGCAGGCCGCCGAGGTATTGGGCCCCACCGTGGCCATCAAATGGGATTTGATATTCATTGCCGTAATCACGCGCTCGGCCTGATCTTGTGCCGGAGTGGCAAAGGCGGCTGGCGCGGCAAATAGCGTAGAGAGTAAGGCAGTGCTTATCAAGGTAAATTGCAGCAAGGTGGGGCGAATCAATCTCGAAGTCATCAGTATCATTTCAAAAAGCAAAGCATCATCATAGGCGGATCGAATTGATCCATCAAATCAAAATTACAAGAGATTGATGCTAAGTGGTCACACAGATAAGTGCACCGGCCAGTGCAGCGTGAACCTTATTTGGTTTGCTCCGGGTCCAGCGTCAGCACCAGTTCAGTAAAGGCCTGTCTGGTCGACCCATTAGAATGCGCCTCACAAGCCAGTTTGATGAATTTGTCCGGCGTTGCCTGCACATACAGACCCACAAACACATTATCCGCATCCACCTTCATCAAGGTATAGGGCACCCCGGCATTGGTAAACATCAGCCCATAATAAACGCCTTCATATGGGTGATGATATTCACCAATAAACTGCGCGGTTGACCCTGCCTTTTGCCTGGGAAATACCAACTCAGGCTTACCCAACAGTCCAAAGCGATACTGTAACCAATCCGGCAACACTGTCACGCCATCCTGGTCTTTAACAGGTGCACTACCGCACAGCGAAACAACTTTTTTACTCTGCCTAAGCTGGCAGGAAAAATATTCAAACTCATCAGCCTGACAATGCGAGGCTTGCGCCCAGGCGTTACTGACGAGCAGTGGGAGAATAGCGATCAAGGTGATATGGAGGTGATGCATGGGAAAATTAGATGAATTTAAATTTTCAACATTTCCTTCGCATGCTTGCGTGTTGTCGTCGTAATCTCCACGCCACCCAGCATGCGGGCAACTTCATCAATGCGTGCTTTATCGTCGAGGATGTCGATGCGGCTCAGGGTGCGGGTTTGGGCACCACTGCCTGCGCTGTGTTTGCGCACCTTGTAATGCTGTTGGCCTTGGGCGGCGACTTGGGGTGAGTGGGTTACGCACAATACCTGGCGTGCGTCGCCGAGTTGGCGCAAGAGTTTGCCGACGACTTCGGCGGTGCCGCCACCGATGCCGGAATCCACTTCATCAAAAATTAAAGTTGGGGTGGGCGAGGCCAGGCTGGTGATAACGGCAATGGCCAGGCTGATGCGGGATAGCTCGCCACCCGAAGCCACTTTGGCAAGCGGGCGAGGGGTGGTGCCAGCATGGCCGGCCACCATGAATTCAACCTGCTCAAGACCATAGACATTGCCTTCGGCGGCGGGAATGTCGTGCAGGGCAATGTCAAAACGGCCACCGGTCATGCCTAGATCCTGCATGGCGCTGGTGACGGCTTTGGCCAATGTTTTGGCGGCTTGCTGACGTTGTTTGCTCAACACCTTGGCCACGCTGAGGTATTGCTCGTGAGCGGCTTTGGCGGCGGCTTGCAGGGCATCTGGGTTGCTTGCAGCAGCCAGTTCGGCGCTGCGTTGCTGCAGGTTTTGCCATTCTTGCGGGAGGTCTTCGGGTGCCACACGAAACTTCCGTGCGGCGCTGTGCAAGGCGCTCATGCGGCTGTCGACTTCGGCTAGACGTTCAGGGTCAAGTTCGGTTTTGGATAAATACGATGACAGCGAGTAGCTGGCTTCCTGCAATTGAATTTGCGCTGGCTCGAGTGCAGCCATCACGTCTTGCAAGGCCGGGTCAATATTGGTCAGGGGGGCCAGCTGGCTGATGAGATGATCAAGCTGGCTCAGCATATTAGGTTCATCATCTGACAAGACAGCCAGGGCGGCTTGCGCGCCACTGAGCAGGCTGGCCGCGTGTGACAGGCGCTGATGTTCGGTTTGCACCTGCTGCCATTCATCAGCTTGCGGTGCGAGTTTATCGAGCTCGCCGAGTTGCCAGTCCACCCGATCTTTTTCCAGCGCCAGCGTGGCGGCTTCGCGCTCGGCTTGCACACAGAGTTTTTGCGCGGCCTTCCATTGCCGATGGGCTTGGGCGACGGTCTCAAGCTGTTGCGCCAAACCGGCATGGACATCCAGCAAGCTGCGTTGCGCATCGGTTTTCATCAGGCTCTGATGCGCATGCTGACCATGGATGTCGACCAGGAATTCGCCCACTTCACGCAGTTGCGTGAGTGTGGCGGCACTGCCATTGATGAAGGAACGGGAGCGACCATGGCTGTCGATGGAGCGTTTGAGCAGCACCGATAAGTCATAAATTGTGTCTTCCACTGCATGATCGCCCAAATAATCCTGTGCTTGCAGCCAATCGTGCAGGGCGCGATGTTGCGCCACTGACAAAACAAACTCGGCGGTGATTTCGGTGCGACTCGCGCCTTCACGAATCACGCTGGCATCACCACGGCCACCAAGTACCAGGGCGAGGGCATCAATCAGAATGGATTTACCAGCACCGGTTTCACCGGACAAGACGGTAAAGCCGCCGGCCAGGGGCAGGTCGAGCAGATCAACAATGACAAAGTCACGCAGGGTTAAATGAGTGAGCATGGGTAGATGACGATTAAGCGACGATTTGGCAACAAGTAAACAATGAATAAATAAGCAGTGCGGAATTGGGGTATCAGGCAGTGCCGGCATGCGTCGAGGTTTGACGTCGTGCAGACACCATAGCCACCAGTGTAGCCCAATCACGCGACAGTTTATTCGTCGCTGGGGAACTCGTGCCAATGCAGTTTTTTGCGCAGGGTGGCAAAGTAGCTGTAACCAACCGGATGCAGGAAGGTCACGGTATGCGATGAGCGCCGGATGTGCACGCGATCATGCCGCGACAGCGAAGTAAAGGACTGCATATCAAAGTTGGCGGTGACATCAAAGCCATTTTGAATTTCGATCACGATCTCGCAATCGTCGGGCAGCACAATTGGCCGGTTTGACAAGGAATGTGGCGCAATCGGCGCCAGCACAATACCTTGCAGGCAAGGATGCATGATGGGGCCATTGGCCGACAGTGCATAGGCGGTGGAGCCGGTGGGCGAGGCCACAATCAGGCCATCGGAGCGCTGGTTGTACATGAAGCGGCCATTCACCTCGACCTTGAGCTCGACCATGCCGCTGGTGCTGCTGCGTGACACCACCACATCATTAAGAGCCGAGGCACTAAAGACACTGGAGGGCTGGCCCTCCTGCATGCGCACCACTTCACCGGCCAGCATGGTACGTTCTTCATATTCACACTGACCTGACAACATTTGGCCGAGCAGCTCAAAGGTATCATCCAGCGTGATGTCCGTCAGAAAGCCGATGCGCCCCTGGTTAATGCCAATCAACGGGATGTTGTATTGCGCCAGTTGGCGACCAATCCCCAGCATGGTGCCATCACCGCCGACCACAATGGCGACATCGGCACCATGGCCAATCTGGGTGACAGTCCAGGAGGGAAAATGCTTGATGCCGATGATTTTGGCGGTGTCGGCTTCAAAAACCACTTTAAAGCCTTGTTTGGCGGCAAAATTGGCAATCGATAGCAGTGGCTTGTCAATGCCAGCCGTCTGGTGTTTGCCGACAATGGCGATGGTGCGAAAAAACGGAGTATGGGGCGTGGTGCTCATGCAGTGATACGGGGTGACTGGTTGATGCCATTATTTTTTCGCAATTAAAACATGGAATGCACTGCAACAATGGTTTTCGGCACGACAAATGCATCGGGTATTACCCATGGTCGGGTTTGTCATAGCGCTTGCCTTGTCCAAAGCTGTCGCAGTACAAGCCGATTACCACCCAAGCCAGCGAGCTGGCGTAAAATGCCCAACATGATGGATGAACGAGCCCAAAGACTTTTAAAAACACTGATTGAGCGATATATCGCCGATGGACAACCCGTTGGCTCGCGGGCATTGTCCAAATTGTCGGGGCTGGAACTTTCGCCAGCGACCATTCGCAATGTGATGGCCGATCTGGAAGAAATGGGTTTTGTGTCCAGTCCACATACTTCGGCAGGACGGATTCCCACACCACGCGGCTATCGTCTGTTTGTTGATTCGATGCTCACCGTGCAACCGCTGGAGCAGACCGAGGCCATCACCCATACCGTGCAGGACCAGTTGCAAAGCCCCGAGCCACAACGGGTGATTGCCGCTGCCGCGCAGGTTTTATCCAACCTAAGCCAGTTTGCCGGGGTGGTGGCCACACCAAGGCGTAGCAACACCTTCAAGCAAATTGAATTCATGAAGTTGTCGGACAAGCGGATTTTGCTGATCATTGTCACGCCGGCTGGCGATGTGCAAAACCGCATCATTCTGACCGAAAAGGATTACACCTCCACCCAGTTGATTGAAGCTGCCAATTACCTCAATGCCCACTTCATGGGTTTGAGTTTTGATCAGGTGCGCACGCGCCTGCGTGGTGAGCTCAAAGAGTTGCAGGTGGATATGAGCGTACTCATGCAAGCTGCGGTGAATGCGGGTGATGATGCCCTCAGCAATAGTCAGGAAGACGTGGTGATTTCGGGCGAGGCAAGGTTGCTCGATGTGGAAGATCTGTCGGCCAATATGGGCCAGCTCAGAAAACTGTTTGGTCTGTTTGAACAGAAAACCAGTCTGCTGCAACTGCTGGATATTTCCAACCGCGCTGAAGGTGTGCAGATTTTTATTGGTGGCGAATCACAACTCGTACCGCTCGACGAGCTGTCGATTGTTACTGCGCCCTACGAAGTCAACGGCCAGATCGTCGGCACGCTCGGCGTCATCGGCCCCACCCGCATGGCCTACGAACGTGTGATCCCAATTGTGGATATCACCGCCAAAATGCTGACCAATGCGCTGAATCAGCTGTGATCTCTGAGCCATCAAGGCAAGCTAAAACGGACGAAGCACAAGACGTGAAGGAAAGGGAAAACCTTTTCGCTACAAAGACACTAAGTTAGTACCAAGATCGCAAAGGCAACCCGATTTGAGTGGTGCTGCTTCAGCGGAGTCTGGGGACAGAGTAATACTCTGTCCCCGTGCCCAAACAGCGCAGTTTTGATAGGCTTTAACTTTGTGCATCTTGGTGTCTTTGTGGTGAAAAGGTTTTGCCTTTTTACTGCGCTTGACGTCTTGGCGGTGAAACTTTCTGCAGTTCTTTACCCCTTTTAAACCCGCATCGCAAAAGCCTCATAAAATGCGCTTTGTCTTTATCTCTTTCACCTTGACATGACTTCCAACTACCAACACGGTACGGCACCTCAAACGATGATTTTGCTGGTGAATCTGGGTACGCCCGATGCGCCGACAGCGGCGGCAGTGCGACCTTATTTGCGCCAGTTTTTGTCAGACCCGCGCGTGGTCGAGATTCCCAAGGCAGTGTGGTGGCTGATTCTGAATGGCATTATTTTGCCGTTTCGTTCGGGCAAGTCGGCGGCCAAGTACGCCACCATCTGGAGCAAGGATGGTTCGCCCTTGAAAGTGTTTACCGAAAAACAGGCCAAGCTGCTGCAAGGCTTGCTGGGCGAACGTGGCCATCATTTGCAAGTACGTTATGCCATGCGTTACGGTAACCCCGGCATTGACGCTGTTTTGCAGGAACTCAAGCCGGCCAATGTGGAGCGGATTCTGATGGTACCCTTGTATCCGCAATATTCGGCCACCACCACGGCATCGAGTCAGGACGCTTTGTTTGATGCACTCAAGGGTTGGCGCAATCAGCCGGAGCTGCGCCTGATCAAGCACTATCATGATCACCCTGCCTACATCAAGGCGCTGGCTGCGCAAGTGGCCGGTTACTGGGCGCGCAATGGCAAGCCCAACTTCATGGCGGGCGAACGGATTGTGTTCAGTTTTCATGGCACACCCAAGCGTACCTTGTTGTTGGGTGATCCCTATCATTGCGAGTGTTTAAAAACCGGTCGTTTGCTGGCAGAAGCACTGGGGCTCGACAAGACGCAATATCAAATTGCCTTTCAATCGCGCTTTGGCAAGGCTGAGTGGTTGCAACCGTATATGGTCAACACGCTCGCGCAATTGGGTAAGGCCAAGACGCCGCGCCTGGATGTGTTTTGCCCGGGCTTTCCGGCAGATTGTCTGGAAACGCTGGAAGAAATTGCGATTGAGGGTAAAGCAATTTTTCAACATGCCGGTGGTGGCCAGTACCACTACATCCCTTGTCTCAATGACAGTCAAGACTGGATCAGTGGTCTGGCCGATATTGCCGAACAGCATTTGCTGGGCTGGCCAACCTCGCAAGCGGTGGATACCGAACAGTTAGCTCAAAGCCGGGCCAGAGCGCTGGCGGCGGGGGCCAGCAAGTAGTGAGTCAGCACCTTGTGCATGCGTTGTTCGTATTTGGCATGATTGTGGTTGCTCATGAGTCAACAGTGAGTGTTGGCAATAGTGCGATGATAAATTGATTTGGCTGGGCCAGTTTGAAAAGACTTGCCAATCATTGATGACAGTGCTTGATGCGAAACATGACAATGAATAATTGACGGCGTTGTCGTGTCCGTAATGTGCCCAGATTGAAGTGAAGTCATCTGGGTCGGTGGGGTATTGCGAGCAGGGTTAAGACAAGCTAAATAGTGGTTAAGCAGCAGTCAAGCAGTGCCTTAAATGATAAAGATGATTGAGTTGATCTGATTGTGGCGGTGAGCTGCCGCACTCAGCTATTGAAGAATCGGACTTCTGTTCCATAACCCGCAGTCGTATTTTTGCTTTTGGCAAATCTGACCGCAAGGGACATGATGAGAAAGACGGTCACCCAACATGCCAGCCAGATACCGCCCACATATTCGATTGGCTTGGCGAAATTCCATGGTCGTGCAACACCCAGAAAGGCGCAATACAGCCAGGTCGTGTTGGAAAGCGAGGCGGGTAAAGTCATTTTCAGCAAACTGGTCTTGGCGATGCCCTTGCTGAGATTGGGCAGGGAAATGAAATGCAGAACCAGACCGTTTAGCGTCAGCAGTATGACCAGACTGATCTTGACCTGCAGCTTGGGATTGGAAAGATAGTTGGGATTTTCGGATAGATTGAGGGCGATCAATAAAATACCTGTCGCCCACAAAACTGCCAGCGCGGTAGTGATAATTTTAATTTCCAGTTTTAAGTTGATCTTGCGCCGATCAGTGGATGTCTGGAAAAAATGTTTGGCGAGCCTTGAGTCAGAAATCAATATGCCGCCAATTGCTGCACAAGTGGCAATTAAATGTAGGTAGATCGTCAGTACTTTGATCATGTTTTCCCCTTGCCTAATTAAAAGCTTATCTGGCTGTAATAGTGAAGCTGCTCTTTATAGAGCTTGCCAATACACTGCCGTTTTGATTACTGATTAGATTGACTACCGCCACATACTCTCCCGGTGGTGGGGTTAGCCAAACTTCAGTGCGGCCATCATGGAAATCGAGCACCTGTTCTTTGCCATTGCGAGGTGTGATGATTAACTGAAAGTGACCGGTTTCCGGGTTGTTGATTGCCTCGTGTGAAATTTTCCAACCTGAAGCGTGCATGCTGATTCGAAAAGGAGCACTTAATTTGCTGCCATTGACTGGTTCGAGTATTTCAACTTTTTTCTGTAGCAGGCTTTGTGGGTCAAGCTGCTTGTTTTGCTGGCTGACTGTAATCTTGACGGGCGCGCTATAGACAAAATTGGGGATATGGCGATGGTCGGCAAAAACCAGGCGAATGGTATGTTCTCCAGGTGGCAGGTTAATCACGGTTTCCATCTGTCCCTTGCCAAAGTGGATATATTGATCATTAAAAGGCAAGGGTTGTCTGAAGTCTGAAGGCAGAGGGCGGTCAATCAGTAAATGATGATGGCCAGTCTGTGCCAGGGGTTTGTCGATGGCGGCAATGCCAATACCTGTCAGACCAAATTTGATGAGGTAGGGTGTTTCAATGACGTCACCATTTTTGATGTTGGTAAAACGTGCGCTCTTTTCAAAAGAAAAGAGGGGGGTGTTCCAGGGATGAGTCAAATAATCGTCTGCCAGTGCTTTGGTGCAGATAAAAACCGTGAATAGTGCAAAGACAAGGTGCTGGAGTCTGGTGATGACGAAATGCTGCATGTGCTGAATAAATTGAAAATACTGAACAATAAGAGACTGACTAGTGATTCTATCTGCGATGTAGTACAGAATTGTTAATCATTGTGCTGTGCAATATTTACGTCACGATTACATTATTTTAATTTCGTTAACATTGGGTATATCGGGTTTATCACGACTATCTGGTGTCATCTTTCTCATACCATCGGGGTGTATAGTCAATTATTACTTGCTTAGGTAGGTATTGCTTGATGAGTTTAAAATACATGGGGTTAGTATCTTGTATTGCTCATTGCTTCAGGAGTAGTCGATTGGCGCGAATTGATAAATATCTGCATGCCACGCGTTTTTTCAAGACGCGCTCCCTGGCGGCGCAAGCCGTGGAAAAAGGGCGGGTGCTGCTTAACGATGGCAGGGTCAAGCCGGCCAAGGAAGTGCGTGTGGGTGATGAATTGTGTATCACCATTCAGGACACCACCTGGGTGGTTGAGGTGTTGTTGTTGTCGGAAGTGCGTGCCTCGGCACCCATTGCGCAAACCTTGTATGCCGAAACCGAGGCCAGCAAACTGGCGCGTGCTGCTGCTGCCGAGCGCAAGAAGCTCTTTACTGAGCCAGCGGCCGATGTGGCTGGTCGTCCCACGAAGCGCAATCGGCGCGATATTGGCAGAGTACATGGCTGGGATAATTGACCCGGCGCACAACGCGCGTTGCCACAATCGGCGATAATTCGCTCTGACCGTTTTGCTCAAGTCACTCATTAGCATGATGCAAATTCTTGAGCCACATAACCAGCTGGAAAAATATTGAATTCTGAAACATTGACTTTGGCCATCACCTCCGGCGAGCCTGCGGGTATTGGCCCAGACATTAGCTTGCAGGCTGTTATGGCCTTGCGCGAAGAAGCCGCTGCAATGGATTGGCGGTTTGTGCTGATTGGTGATGCCAATCTGTTTGAAACCCGTTCCAGCCAGCTTGGGCTAAACCCCATTTGGCGCACCCTGGTGCGCATAGAACCGGTGCCATTGACTGTACCCGCGGTGATCGGCAAGCTGGATGCCCGTAATGGCAAGGCTGTGCTGGCCATGCTTGACAGGGCGATTCGGGGAGCGCGTATGAATGAGTATGATGCGGTGATTACAGCGCCTGTGCAAAAGAGCACCATCAATGAAGCGGGCATTGCCTTTACCGGTCATACCGAATACTTTGCCGAACAGACCGGTACACCGCTGGTGGTGATGATGCTGGCCGGTGGTGGCATGCGTGTGGCATTGGTGACCACTCATCTACCACTCAAGGATGTGCCCGCCGCGATTACCAGTTCGCAACTGTCGGCCACACTCAATGTGCTGCAGGGCGAATTGCAGCGCTCTTTTGGTATTGCCGAGCCACGGATTCTGGTCACCGGTCTTAATCCGCATGCGGGGGAGGCGGGTTATTTGGGACGTGAAGAAATTGAAGTCATCAGCCCGGTTATTCATGCCATGCAAGGGATGGGACGCAAGATCAGCGGGCCTTATCCAGCCGATACCTTGTTTCAGCCCAAGTACTTGCAAGAGGCCGACTGTGTGTTGGCCATGTACCATGACCAAGGTTTGACCGTGCTCAAGTATGCCAGTTTTGGTGAGGGCGTTAACATCACATTGGGTTTGCCGATTGTACGTACCTCAGTTGATCATGGCACCGCGCTGGATCTGGCCGGTACCGGCAAAGCCGATTGCGGCAGCATGATCGAAGCGATTCGTACGGCTGCGCTGATGGCCAGAAATCGAAAGAAATATTGATTGAACCGCCAAGACACCAAGGGTGCTAAGAAAAGATCAAAACCTTTTCAACCACAAAGACACAAAGAGCACGAAGAAAAAACTTGCTTGAGTAGCGCTGTTTAAACACGAGGCCAGCACATCTTTCTTTATTCACGTTCTGTCCCAGACTGCAGGGTCAGCACGTTGACTGATTTGAAGTTCTTCTTCGTGCTCTTTGTGGTGAATGCTTTTGGTCTTTTCTTGGCGGTTCAATCAAACCAATATTATTTAAAAACCACGTTCTTTGTTATGAAGGCAGCTTGAAGCCACGCTATGAAACATATTCCACGTAAACGTTTTGGTCAGAATTTTCTGATCAATCAGCAGGTCATTCATGACATCATCAACGCGGTTGATCCCAGACCCAGTCAAATTCTGGTCGAGATCGGCCCTGGTCTGGGCGCTTTGACCTTTCCTCTGCTTGACCGGATTGAACATCTGCATGTGGTGGAACTGGATCGTGATCTGGTTGCCCGTCTAAGAAAACAGGCCAAGCTCAGCGTGCATGAGTCCGATGCGCTCAAGTTTGATTTTGGCTCATTGAAAGAGGCCGACAAACCATTGCGCATTGTAGGTAACCTGCCCTACAACATCTCCAGCCCCTTGTTGTTTCATCTGGCCAGCTTTGCGCATTTGGTGGAAGACCAGCACTTCATGCTGCAAAGAGAAGTGGTCGAGCGCATGGTTGCCGAGCCAGGTAACAAGGAATACAGCCGCTTGTCGGTGATGCTGCAGGTTCGTTACGATATGGACAGTCTGCTCGACGTGCCGCCGGATTCTTTTGATCCGCCACCCAAGGTGGATTCAGCCGTGGTGCGGATGTTGCCCAAGCCGCTCAACCAGCTCAAGGTCAAAAATCAGGCCCTATTTGCCGAAGTCGTCGCAGCCGCTTTTTCCCAGCGTCGCAAAATGTTGCGCAACACCTTGGCAGCTTATGCAGAGCGGATTGACTTTGCCGCGCTCCAGTTTGATCTGACGCGCCGTGCCGAAGATGTACCGGTAGATGAATATGTCATGTTGGCTAACCTATTGGTGGGTTCTGTCTGAGCATGCATAAAAAAACCCGGCCTGAGCCGGGTTAAATCAAAACAGGAGAATACGACTTTATTGAATCAGGCTTTGCGGCGACGCAGACCCATCAAGCCCAGCAGACCGCCACTCATCAGCAAGGCGCTGGCGGGCAGGGGGACGGCAGCAATATCCTGTGGTGTGTAAGTGGCAGTAAAGCCGCTGTCACCTACCAGTGTCGTGGTGGTGCCATCAATGCCAAACACGTAAAAGTAGTTCTTGTTGACAGGTTTGGTGTTGTCATTGATAAAGTCGTTGTCATTGGTAATGATCAGGGTGTGTTTGCGCACACCATTGACCATGACATCCTTGCCAAAAGCCAGACCTTCAATTTTTGAAGGCAGGCCATTCACGGGGTCGGCGGCATCGGTACCTTGCCAGAGACCATACTTGCTGGTGCCATCGGCATTTTTGGCGAGCAGATCAAGTACCAACGTCTTGGTTGGCGTGGTCACAGTACCCAGCGTGGTCTGGCCAGTGACATTGCTGACACCTGCCTGATTGATATCAATGGTATAGAGTTTTTTGAAGGTGTTGGCACCACCATCACGTTCATCCACCAAAAACTGATGGTCATTGATCGCGACGACTTCGCTGATGGTGTTTTTCTTGTTTTCCAATTTGTAAGGAATTTCCTTGGTCACGCCAGTGGCAATGTCAATCACGACAATGCGGGTATTGGTGCCGTTGGTGCCACCATCCTGAATCAGAGGGCTTTGCATCATGCCGATCAGTTTGGTGCCATCTGGTGTAATGGCCAGGCCTTCCATGCCTTTATTAGCAACCCGGCCTTGTGTATTGCCGCTGATTTCAGTGCCGCTGACAGGACTCTGATTGTTGACACCATAATAATTAGGCAGAGTAAAAGTCTTGATGCGTTCGCCGGTGCTGCGATTGAATTGATACACATAGGGACCATATTCATCGGTCACAAAAATGCTTTTGCCATCATTGGAAACACGTACGCCTTCCGGGTCAAAGCGGGCGTTGTTGATGTTGGTGGAGTTGCCAGGCAGATAGTTGTCTGAACGACCGGTAAAGTAGTTTTTATTGGCGGTATTTTGTGCCGGTGCACCCGAACCAACACCTAAACCTGCACCAGTACCGTAATTCAATGGTGTGCTGGAATACAGCAGCGTGGTATTGCTCAGCGTCGGTGCAAAGTTATAAATGGATCCGGCTGACAGGCTGATCACATCAGGGATATTGAGTTGCAGTGTCTGGAAGCGATCAATAAAAGATGCCGTGTCGTCAATGGCAGAGTTATAGCTGACTGCATTAGGGCCACGATCCGGCGTGGCGATAAAGGTATTGCCACCCGCGTAGGCCAGTCCTGAACCCAGGCCACCCAATAAGTTGGCAGCTACACCATTTTCCAGTGTGTTGTTTAATCCAGAAAGGTCACTGGTGTTGGCATCGAAATAACCTTTGGCGATGATGTCGATACCAGCATGAGCCAGGTTGGCGCTGAACAGGCCAGCAAGTAATAAGGGGAGTGTGAGTTTTTTGAACATGGTGAACTCTGATTAATATTGAAAAATTGATTTTTAAGCTTTGGCTAATTTATTGTTGATTGCGACGTTTGCCCAATAATGGAATCAGGCCCACACTACTCATCAATAAAACCAGGGAAGAGGGCAATGGCACTGCGCTGACATAAGCGGTTTTGCCGGGGCTGCCTATGTCACCACTGGTTCCGGCACCAACGGACTTATAGCTGCCTTCGCTATCACCCACAGTGGCAAGGCTCCACAACAAGGCATTGTTGTTGCCAATTGCGCTGCTGGTAGTTGGGCGACCACTGGCACCAGTGGTACGAATGCCGCCAATGGTTTGATCGTCATAAGTTAAACGATCGACCAGTGCGCTGCTGCTGTTATAAATATTGATTTCGTCAGCACGACCGAGGTTGTTATTGTTACCGTAACTGAGAACCTTGACGCTGCTGGAAAGATTCCAGGCCGTACGAAAAGCCGCGGCGCTCAGTTCGGTCAGGATGACTGACTCACCCGAATTGACTGTGCCTAGTGCTGACAGGCTTTGCGAACCTGGTACACGAGTGTTGTCGTCATAACTCCAGCCAGTGAAGTTGACTGCTGTTGGTCCAAAGTTGGTGAGCTCGATAAACTCACCGGTTGCATTGACTGAGTTGTACATCCATTCGGTGATTTTTACACCGGTTAGTGCAGCATGCGCTGGCTGAATGGCTGTGCTACCCAAAGCCATGACCAACATGAGCTGCCAGATGGTTTTCTTACCCATTTATCTTCCCCTGAAAAACTGTGTATTAAATAAATTGATCCATGAGGAAGAGTGATCTTGCTTTATGACAAGGTCATGTAACAAAGTGGATACAAATTCAGTCCGAATGGACTAGTCTTGACGGATAAGTATTATCCTTGTGAACGGCAATTTGCTTGCTGCGTGAGACTGCAAGCCATTTTCAGGTTTGTTGGCTTTATGATAAATGTATTGATGAAGAAAGTCGCAACAGATAGTTGCTGGTGCCGTCCCTTTCAGCCATCACTGTGAGAGCTGATTCCGAGTGAAAGGGACGCGTTTAAAGGCAGGTTGACTTAGTTGCTGTCATGCCATGACAGCAGTGCTTAAAACTGTTCGAGATTATCTTTTTTCTCGATCAATTCAATCTTGTAACCATCCGGGTCTTGTACAAACGCAATCACCGTCGTGCCGCCTTTGACGGGGCCGGCTTCACGCGTTACATTGCCACTTTTAGCGCGCACAGCATTGCAGGCCGCTGCAGCATCTGGCACCTGCAAGGCAATATGACCATAAGCACTGCCTTGCTCATATTCGGTCACACCGTAGTTGTAGGTCAGCTCAATCTCTGCCTGTGCCGGATTACCTTCATAGCCCACAAAGGCCAGGGTATATTTGTATTCGGGATTGTCATGGGTGCGCAGCAACTTCATGCCGAGTACGCTGGTGTAAAAATCGATGGATCGCTGCAGATCACCCACGCGCAACATCGTATGTAAAACTCTCATCGTCTGTCTCCTTCTATTTGGAAAATAAATACAGGGATGATAATCATAGCCCAGGCTGGGCCGATTTCAATCAGTTGTCAGACCAATAAGGTTATTGGAACAACTGTGTCAGCTCAGTCTGGCATGCATTCCGACAAGACCTTGAGGGCTTTGCGGCGCTCGGCGTAGTCAGGGATTTCCTTGGCAACAATTTGCCAAAAGCGGGGACTATGATTCATTTCACGTAAATGTGCGAGCTCATGCACAACCAGATAATCAATGATCTTCAAGTCACAATGAATCAGTTTCCAGTGCAGCCGGATATTGCCTTCGGAGGTGCAGCTACCCCAGCGGGTTTTGGCCGAACTCAATGATAATTGCTTGAACGACACACCCATGCGCGGGGCATAGTGATTGAGTCGTTCAATAAAGCAGCTACGTGCCTGAATCTTGAGCCAGGTTTGCACCTGTTTGCGAATCTGCTGTGATTGTTCATGATCGGTATGTGCCGATGGTTGGCGCAGACAGAGCATGGTCTGGGCATGATCCACCAGTACGCGTGCCTGCTCATGAAAAATCAGGGTGTAGTGTTTGCCCAGCAGGGGTAAAAGGCCACCCGCCTGCCATACCTGTGGACGGTTGGCCCGATCCTCGGCGCGTTGCAACTGTTCATCCAGCTTGCTCAGGATCCACTCAGCCTTGACGGACAGCGCGCTTTCCAGGCCGGCTTGTGTGACCCAGTGCGGCGCCGTGACATGCAGCCCGGTACCATCCACCACAAAGCCAATCGTGCGCCGTGAAGTGCGTTTCAGCTCATAAGGCACGATGCGCTGTCCGACCACCCAGCGCCGCAGCTTGCCAACCTGACGAATCGGGGCAGACGGCCTGGAGGGCTGCTGTATTTGCCAGTTAAACAGATCAGGCAGCTTGAACATGGGCGGCTTGGCTGGCTGTTGCGTTTGGATAGGCATCAGGATCAATCTGGTGCATTTCATTTTCAATCCAGTTTTCAACCTGGGTATTGAGTTCATCCGTAGTCAGGTCGACTGGCGAAATGGGTTGACCGATTGAAACGGTGATCGTGCCTGGATATTTGATGAATGAATTTTTTGGCCAGCAGCGTGCGGCGCTCAAGGCAATGGGTATGACTGGCACATTGGTATCCTTGGCGAGTCGTGCGCCACCCGATTTATATTTGCCAGTCTTGCCGCGCGCAATGCGTGTACCTTCAGGAAACATGATGATCCAGCGGCCTTCGGCAAGGCGGTCCTTGCCTTGCTGCACCACTTCGGCAAAGGCTTTGCTACCTTTATTGCGATCAATGTGGATCATCTTCATGAGGCCAATGCTCCAGCCAAAAAATGGAATCCGCAATAGCTCACGTTTGAAAACAAAACATAAGGGGCGTGGCATCATGGCCGGCAAGGCAATGGTTTCCCAGGCAGATTGATGTTTGGAGAGCAGCACGGCCGGTGCATCGGGCAGGTTTTCCATGCCTTTGAACTCATATTTGATGCCGCAGATCAGACGGGCGCTCTTGATGATCAGTTTGCACCAGGGGCGCATGATCAGGCGATAGCGCCAAAGTGGGCTGAATGGCACCGTCAAGAGCAGCAAAGGGCCACCCATGACGATGGTCAGTGTGGTCTGGAACAGGAAGAAAATCAGGGATCGAATAAATAACATCAGGCAGGTGATAGCGCTATCAATAGAAGAAAATCAAATAAGGCAGGGTGATCAGCTGGCTGGCTGATTATCTTCATCTTGTTGCTTGGTCAGAAAATAATCGACGAAGGCAGCCAGATTTTCATGCACCATCGTGCCTGGCAAAATATTATCAATGCCGCCATGTTCTTCAGCTTGTGCCAGGACCTTCATGCCTTTACCGGTCTTGACCAGATGCGGCTGGCAGCCCGCCGCAATACCGGCCTGCAAGTCGCGCAGTGAATCACCCACCGCTGGGACATCGGTCAGTGGCACATCAAAGCGTTTGGCGATTTCGTGAAACAGACCTGGGCGGGGTTTGCGGCAGTCGCAATTGTCGGCTGGTACATGCGGGCAAAAGAAGATGGCGCTGACCTTGCCACCGACATTGGACAGTTCTGTGGCCATCTTGCCATGCATGGCATTGAGTGCAGCCATATCAAACAGGCCACGGCCAATGCCGGACTGGTTGGTAGCGACCACCACCTGATAACCGGATTGGTTGAGATCGGCTATTGCTTCCAGACTGCCCGGCAAGGCAATCCATTCATCCGCTGTTTTGATGTAGTCATCGCTATCTTCGTTGATGACACCGTCTCGATCCAGAATGACCAGTTTCATAGGTTTGGTATACAAAATATCAGCTTGCCAGTTTAGCCAGATCGGCCACACGATTCATCAGGCCATGCAGTTTGCGCAACAGCGCAATGCGATTGGCGCGTACTTTCATGTCTTCATCCATCACCATCACGGTTTTGAAGAAGCCATCGACATTATTGCGCAGACTGGCCAGCAGTTTCAGATAGCCGCTGTAGTCATGGGCGACAAACAGCTTTTCAGCTTGCGGTGTGAGCATGGTGACGGCAGAGCAGAGTGCTTCTTCGGCCGCTTCCTTGAGCAGGCCGTTATGCACACAGGTCTGTGTCAGTGTGGCATCTTCATCGGCCTTTTTCAGAATATTGCTGATGCGCTTGTTGGCGGCGGCCAGACTTTCTGCTTCGGGCAGCGCCGCAAAGGCGTGCACCGCATCCAGTCGTTGGCGCAAATCATTGAGGGGCAATGCTTCGGCACGCAAGGCCAGTACGGCTTCAACCTCATGCGCGCTAAAGCCCTGCTCGCGCAGCGAATTACCCAGACGTTCGTAAATGAACACACTAAGCGTGTCCTGCAACTGCTCATTATTGAGTAACGTACCAAATTGAGCCTGGGCATTATCAATCAGCCATTGCACACTCAGCGGCAGTTGCTGTTCGATCAGGATACGCACCACCCCGAGCGCATGACGGCGCAAGGCGAAGGGATCTTTGTCACCCGTTGGCAATTGGCCAATGCCAAACAGTCCGACCAGGGTTTCCAGCTTGTCAGCCAGCGCCACCACCACACCGACTTGATTGCGTGGCAAGGCATCGCCCGCAAATCGCGGTTTGTAATGATCTTCAATCGCTTCGGCAATATCATCACCCAGATTTTCATGGCGGGCATAGTAGCCACCCATGATGCCCTGCAGTTCAGGAAACTCACCGACCATATCTGTCAGCAGATCAGCCTTGGCCAGCTTGGCAGCCAGATCAGCTTGATTAGCCAGATCGTTGCCACTGAGTTGTTTGCCGATGACGCGGGCGATGGCACGCACGCGTTCGCAGCGTTGCAATTGATTGCCGAGTTTATTGTGATAGACCACATTGCCCAGCAGGGGGACGCGATCTTCCAGTTTTTTCTTCTGGTCCTGCTCAAAAAAGAACTTGGCATCGGCCAGACGAGGGCGGACGACGCGTTCATTACCACCAATCACCGCAGTTGGGTCGGCAGGGCTGATATTGCTGACCAGTAAAAACTGATTGGTCAGTTTGCCATCGGTATCGAGCAGCGGAAAATATTTCTGATTGGCCTTCATGGTCAAAATCAAACATTCTTGTGGCACGGTCAAAAAGCTCGCTTCAAACTGACCAATCAACACATTGGGTCGCTCAACCAGCGCGGTTACTTCATCCAGCAAGGCAGCATCTTGAATCGGTTTGACGCCACCGCCGACCTTGGCGGCTGCGGCATTCAATTGACGCACAATCTCGGCACGACGCTCACTAAAGGCGGCCAGTACGGCACCTTGGTTAGCCATTTGCTCGGCATAATGGTCGGCATGGGTCAGGCTGATCGGAGACACGCTCGCTTCAAAGCGATGGCCTTGTGTGGTGCGGCCTGATTGCAGTCCCAATATGCTGATCGGCACAATCGCCTCGCCATGCAATGCCACCAGGCCATGGGCAGGGCGAACAAAATTAACGGTTTCCCAGCCATCAGCCAGTTGATAGGTCATGACTTTGGGGATGGGCAGTTTACCGAGAGCGTCGGTCAGTGCATCCTGCAAGCCGCTTTGCAGGGTGGCACCGGCTTGCAGGCTTTCATAGAACAGCGCTTCAGCCTTGCCATCGCTTTCGCGCTTGAGCTGGCTGACAGCCGCAGCATCTGCACCCAGAGCCGCCAGCTTTTTAAGCAAAGCCGGTGTGGCCTGACCATTGGCATCCAAGCCAACACTGACCGGCATCAATTTTTGTTTATCAGGCCGATCAGCCGCTTTTTCCTGCACATTGGGAATCCACACGGCCAAACGCCTTGGGCTGGCGAAGGCCTTGATATTGGCTTGCTCGGTGGCATCCACCAATTGCAATTTGGCCAGTCCGGCAAAAATGCTCTGGGCAAAAGATTCGCCCAGCTTGTTTAATGCCTTGGGCGGGAGTTCTTCGACAAACAGTTCTACCAAAAGATTGTTCTTGCTCATACTTGTGCTCATAGTCAGGCTGATCAGGCCGCTTTCTTGTTCTGTAGTTGAATTTGCACGGCTTCAGCCCAGGCTTTGGGCGCCATCGGAAAGCCCAGACGGGCGCGACTGTCCAGGTAGCTGGCCGCCACACTGCGTGCCAGATTGCGAATCCGGCCAATATAGCCCGCCCGCTCGGTCACGCTGATGGCACCACGGGCATCCAGCAGGTTAAAGGTGTGCGCCGCCTTGAGGATCTGTTCGTAAGCGGGTAAAGCCAGTTGTTGCTGCATCAGATGCTGCGCCTGTTTTTCATGCGCGGCAAAGGCCGTAAACAAAAAGTCCACATCACTATGTTCAAAATTGTAGGTACTCTGTTCCACTTCGTTTTGGTGAAATACATCGCCATAGGTCACGCCCGGCGCATATTGCAATTCGTAAATACTTTCCTTGTCCTGAATATACATGGCCAGCCGTTCCAGACCGTAAGTGATTTCGCCGGTGATGGGTTTGCAATCAATCCCGCCGACTTGCTGAAAGTAGGTGAACTGGGTGACTTCCATGCCATTCAGCCAGACTTCCCAACCCAGACCCCAGGCACCCAGTGTGGGGTTTTCCCAGTCGTCTTCCACAAAACGCACGTCGTTTTGCCTGAGGTCAAAGCCCAGTGCTTCGAGCGAGCCCAAATACAGTTCCAGAATGTTGGCTGGTGCAGGCTTGAGCACCACCTGATATTGATAGTAGTGCTGCAGGCGGTTGGGGTTGTCGCCATAACGGCCATCCTTGGGGCGGCGTGACGGCTGTACATATGCTGCACGCCAGGGCTCTGGGCCAAGGGCGCGCAAAAAGGTCGCGGTGTGTGAAGTACCGGCACCAACTTCCATATCGTAGGGCTGGAGCAAGGCGCAGCCCTGTTTGTCCCAATATTCTTGGAGGGTGAGAATGATTTGCTGAAATGTAAGCATGTTCTTGAACGTGAGCCCGTTAATTCGGGCGTAGAGATAAGCGAATCCGAAGCAGATAAATAAACTAACCAGCTATTTTACTCTGCCCGGATGCGCCAGGTAAAAGCGAAGGAAAGTACGATCAAAACCGAGCAGAAACCAAGCACTGGCCAGTTCTCCCACAGTACATAGGGTGTGGTGCCGCGAAAGCCGGTCACTTCGGCACTGATTTCATCCTGGGTAAATGGCGTGAGTTCTTCCAGTACTCGTCCTTGCGGGCCAATGATGGCGGTGGCACCGGTATTGGTGGCGCGAATCATCGGCCGGCCGGTTTCCATGGCGCGCATCCGCGAGATCTGCAGATGCTGCGGTATGGCGATCGTATTGCCAAACCAGCCGATATTGCTGACGTTGAGCAAAATATTGGAGGTGGTATCCGACTGGCGCAGATGGGCGGCAATTTCTTCGCCAAACAGGTCTTCATAGCAAATATTGAGCATCACTTTTTGTGTGCCGTTGGCTGTCTTGATTTCAAACGGTGCTTGTACCATTTCACCGCGATTGAAGTCGCCCAGTGGAATATTCATCATGCGTGTAAACCAGTGAAAGCCATCGGGAATGAATTCACCAAACGGCACCAGATGATGTTTGTTGTAACGATAGAGATGGCTGATGAGCGACTCACTACTGGTTTTGCCATCACCAATGGCTTGCCCTGGCGTCATGCCCAGCATGCTGTTGGTATAAAACGGGCCGGGCTCTTCCATGGCCACACCAAACAGAATATGAGATTGGGTGCGCGTACTGAACTGTTGCAGGCGTTGCAGGAGACTGGCGGGCAGTTCGTGACCAAATACGGGAAAGGCGGTTTCGGGGGTAATGATCAGGTCGGCGGGTTTGGCGGTAATCAGTTTTTCGTAAAGTGCCATCGAGCGACCGACATTGGCCTCGCCAAACTTTTCTTCCTGCGGCACATTACCTTGTAGCAGACGAATTGAAATACGCGAACTGCCATCCAGTCCCTGGCGATTTTCCGATGTCCAGGGTGATTCCTGAAACAGTAGGGGGCTTGCCAATACGCCAGCGCCGATCAGCAGCGCAAACACGCTGGTGGTCCAGCGCAGTTTGATCAGATTGACGATCAATACTGTGATGAGTGCGGCAATCAGGGCCGCCAGAAAGCCCAGTCCATAGACCCCAAAGATGGGCGCATAAGCGCTCAATTGCCCGCTGGTGTGGGCATAGCCTGATGCCAGCCAGGGGAAGCCAGTCAGCAGATTGCCACGCAGCCATTCAGTCAGCCCCCAGGCCGCAGCAAATAAAAAAGCCCCATGAATGCTGACGGGTGGATGTTGGGCAAAGGCGCTGATTTTTTCGGCGTAGGGCATGGCCAGTCGGCCAAACAGCCAGGCCGCCAGTGCCGGATAAAGACTAATAAAGGCGCATAGTGCAGCGATGGCGGCAATGGCGAGGTTGCTATCCAGTCCGCCATACACATGCATGCTGATATAGAGCCACCACAAGCCACTGCCAAACCAGCCCATGCCGAAGCCCCAGCCAAGCATGGCCAGATAGCCATTGCTCTTGCCCACTCGTGAAGCTTCTACCAGCAGCAGACACAGGCCAGTGAGAGCGGCAATTTCCAGCCACCACCACTCGCGCGGTGCAAAGGCCATGGTGTGTACATAACCCAATCCGGTCGCAGCAAAGAATCGTAAGAGAAAAGCCAGAAAACGACGGATCTTGACCATCATCAGGCATCGTCTCCGTGACCGGCCTCAACTTCAGGGATTTTTTTTTCAATGCGCAAGACATGGATCTGGCGGGCATCGGCGCGCAGCACTTCGCAGCGCAGCGGACCAATATCAATGAACTCGCCACGGCGTGGTACGCGCCCCAAATGATTGCTGACCAGACCACCAATGGTGTCGACTTCATCATGCGGCAAGTCACAGCCAAAGGCTTCGTTGACCTGTTCAATTTCGGTCAGCGCCCGCACCCGCCAGCGGCCAACACCAACGGCAATGATATTGTCTTCGGCTTCATCAAAATCGTATTCGTCTTCGATGTCGCCCACAATCTGTTCAAGCACGTCTTCAATCGTCACCAGGCCTGCCACGCCGCCATATTCATCCACCACCAGGGCAATATGATTGCGATTGACCCGAAAATCCCGCAGCAGCACATTGAGACGTTTGGATTCGGGAATAAACACGGCCGGACGCAGCATGTCGCGCACGTCAAAGTCTTGCCCGGCGTAATAGCGCAGCAGATCTTTGGCCAACAGAATACCGATGATGTGATCACGATTACCTTCGTAAACCGGAAAGCGCGAGTGCGAGGTTTCCAGCACAAAGGGGATGAATTTTTCGGGCGAATCTTCAATATTGATTGCGTCCATTTGCGCGCGCGGCACCATGATGTCGCGGGCGGCCAGTTCAGAAACCTGAAACACGCCTTCGATCATGGAAACCGCATCGGCATCGAGCAGGTTACGCTCGTGTGCATCGTGCAGGATTTCCAGCAGTTCGTCGCGGGTATCCGGCTCGGGTGAAATAAATGCGGACAGTCGCTCTAATAAGGAGCGGTGGGGTTTGTTCTGAAGCCTTGCATCATGCAAGGCAGAACCAGGATGTGGGTCATTCATGGCGCTGGGCCGGAGTCGATAACGGCATAAGGATAACCGATTTACATGTCATTCAAGTTGAAATCGCCGCTGCGTTCGTCTTTTCTGTCGCATACGGATCAGTAAAGCCTAAAGTTAGCAAGATTTCTGCCTCGCGGGTTTCCATTTCCTCGGCTTCGTTATCGTCATCATGATCATAGCCTTGCGCGTGCAGCATACCATGCACCAGCATGTGCGCGTAATGTGCGAGCAGTCCCTTACCTTGCTCAACAGCCTCGGTTTCAATGACTGGACTACAGATCACAATATCAGCCGAATAGACTAAAGAATTGGGGTCGGAGTCAATTAAATTGGGCGAATCATTTTTGTCGGAATAATTTGACTCTGACCCCATTTGTTCTGCGGTATAGGCAAAGGTCAGCACATTGGTGGCTCGGTCTTTACCGCGATAATCATGGTTGAGTTGCTGGCCTTCGGCACTATCCACAAAACGCAGGGTGACAATCATCGGGCCTTCCAGCGTGGCCACGGCCCATTGCCGTAGCAGGGCGCGTGGTAGCAGTGCTTTGTGGCGTTTGTCGGCAAATTGAATACTCAAATCCAGCTTGTGACGGATGGGTTTGGCGGCTTTTTTTATGATGCTGACCATGAGCTTAAATGGGCTTAATTGCGTGGCTGGGTATTTTGTTCGTAAGCTTCAACGATGCGTGCCACCAGTGGATGGCGCACCACGTCTTGAGCGGTGAATTGCGTGACGGCAATGCCACGCACATCCTTGAGAATATATTGCGCTTCCACTAGGCCGCTGCGTTGATTGCGCGACAGATCAATCTGCGTCACATCGCCGGTCACTACCGCTTTGCTGCCAAAACCAATCCGCGTCAAAAACATTTTCATCTGCTCGGGCGTGGTGTTTTGTGCTTCATCCAGAATGATGAAGCTGTGGTTCAGCGTTCTGCCGCGCATATAAGCCAATGGCGCGATTTCAATGGTGCTGCGTTCAAACAGCTTGGTGGTTTTATCGTAGCCAAGCAGGTCATAGAGTGCGTCGTACAGCGGGCGCAGATAGGGGTCAACTTTTTGCGCCAGATCACCCGGCAAAAACCCCAGGCGCTCGCCGGCTTCCACCGCGGGGCGGGTCAGCACAATGCGCTGTACCATGTCGCGTTCCAGCGCATCGACTGCGCAGGCCACGGCCAGATAGGTTTTGCCGGTGCCCGCCGGGCCCACACCAAAGGTGATGTCATGACCCAGGATATTGCGCAGATATTCTTTTTGTCGTGGTGTGCGGCCATGCAGATCATTGCGGCGCGTGTGCAGTACCGGGCCGGTGAGTTGTTCCTCGACCTCTTCTTCGGTCAACTCAAGCAGTTGCGCGGCTTTGCTGGGCACATGAATCAGGCCTGCTTCAATCAAATCAAGCTGAATGTCTTCCAGCCCCAGTGGCCGTTTGGCCTGCTCATAAAAGCGCCCCAAGGCTTCGACGGTACTGCGTGCTTTTTGCGGTGTGCCAGTGATGGAAAAACGGTCACTGCGTCGTGCAATGGTGACGTCCAGCGCAATGGCAATCTGGCGTAGATTTTGATCCAGCGGTCCGCATAAATTGGACAGGCGCAGATTATCCAGCGGCTTGGCAATAAACTCGGTAGTGAGTAGTTTGGTGGTCATTGGAGTGGCTTTGCTCATGCCACTTCAGCCAGCACCAGCTCGCCACGCAAAGAGTTGCGCAGCGCCTGGGTAATGGTGACATCGACCAGTTGGCCCATGAAGCGGGCGTGCTGTTCGGGCGGTACGGCAAAGTTGACGACCCGATTGTTTTCGGTGCGCCCGGCCAGTTCGGCTTCGTCCTTGCGTGCCTGACGTGCCACCAGAATGCGTTGTCGCGTGCCGATCATGGATTCACTGATCTGCTTCACATTGGCTTCCACGGTGGCTTGCAGATGTTGCAGGCGCCGCAGCTTCACGTCGGCCGGTGTGTCGTCTTCCAGATTGGCAGCAGGGGTGCCGGGGCGTGGGCTATACACAAATGAAAAGCTGGTGTCATAGCCAATGTCGTCAATCAGTTTCATGAGCTGCTTGAAGTCGTCCTCGGTTTCACCCGGAAAGCCGACGATAAAGTCGGACGAGATGGCAATATCAGGACGAATCGCGCGCACTTTGCGAATGATCGACTTGTATTCGAGTGCGGTATAGCCGCGCTTCATGGCATTTAAAATTTTGTCGGAACCGTGTTGCACCGGCAAGTGCAAGTGGTCAACCAGCTTGGGCACTTTGGCGTAAGCGTCAATCAGGCGCTGGGTAAATTCTTTGGGATGGCTGGTGGTATAGCGAATCCGCTCAATGCCAGGCATGTCGGCCACGTATTCAATCAGCAGGGCAAAGTCGGCAATCTCACTGGTGCCGCCCATCTTGCCGCGATAAGCATTGACGTTCTGGCCGAGCAAATGGATTTCTTTCACGCCTTGTTCGGTGAGCCCCGCCACTTCGGCGAGCACATCATCAAACGGACGCGAGACCTCTTCACCGCGTGTGTAAGGCACCACGCAATAACTGCAATACTTGCTGCAACCTTCCATGATTGACACATAAGCCGTCGCGCCATCCACCTTGGCTGGTGGCAGGTGATCAAACTTTTCAATCTCGGGAAAGCTGATATCAATTTGCGAGCGCCCCGACGCCTGCCGTGACTTGATCAGCTCTGGCAGGCGATGCAAGGTCTGCGGGCCAAATACCACATCCACATAAGGTGCACGGCGCACAATGGTCGCGCCTTCCTGGCTGGCCACACAGCCGCCCACTCCAATCACCAGATTGGGATTGGCTTTTTTCAGATCACGCACTCGACCCAGATCAGAAAACACCTTCTCTTGCGCTTTTTCACGCACCGAGCAGGTATTGAACAAAATCACATCGGCATCTTCCGGCTTATCGGTGCGTTCCATACCGCCAGCCGCGTTGAGTACGTCGACCATCTTGTCAGAGTCGTACTCGTTCATCTGGCAGCCAAAGGTTTTAATAAATACTTTTTTCACGGAAAACTTTATGAGAAATCAAAAAACAAACGTTCAATAAAAACAAAACCGCCACAAACGGTTTTTATTGTGATGTAACCACCAGCACTTGCCATCTTGCCTGATACATCAGCCTGGTGCTGGTTTCAACGAGGTGTGAACTCGGCTCGGGAATGCACTGCCTCGCCAATGATCCACACCCGATCTATCTGCCCCAGATTGTCAACGGTATAGCGGGCACGCACTTCGCCTTGCAAACTGGCAGGGGTGATCGACAAACGATTGGGCGCATAAATGCGTGCAGCTGGAGAGAGTCGCATCTCATTGCCATTGACCAGCACAACCGGTGCCACCACGACCGAAAAATTAACAGTTTGCGCTGCTTCGGGAATCACGTTCACGCCTTGCGCAGACGCCAAGTCCGCAGACAAACTCAGCGCGCACAGCAACAGCAGTTGGCAAATTTTTTTCATGACTTGGTTGATATCCTGGTGATTTTGATTGTTAAGGCCAGTAAACGGGCCCGTTGTTAAAGCCAATAAGCCGACCAATTGTTAAAGCACATTGAGACGATCTTTTTCCGGCAAATCAAAATAAAGCGCCGCCATTTTATTGCTGACCGAAATCGCCTGTGATCACAGCAAACGTCACTATTTTAAGGTAAGCGCAGCAAATTGCCGAACAAGGCTTATTTAATGGGAGTATAGGCTTATTCTGCTTGCTCAAGTGCGTATTTATTATTGATATTTTTATACATATAGGGAGTATATTGATGGGGCGAGCATCTGCTGCCTGCAGCCGAGACTGGATCGTCAAATTTGTTCCAACACGTGGCTCGTTTTCAAGAATGGGGTGCAAAGCGTCAAGTCAGGCTGAGAGAATTATTGGTAACTTTAAAAAAAGTTATTGACGGGTTACGTTATGCAAAGTAACCTTATATTTGACTTTAATAAAGTTACTTTTTTGTGCTGCATCTTATCCGCAGCCGTTCTCTTCAAGTCATCACTTGATTTTGCCAACCTTAACAGGAGCCTGACATGCAACAGCCTTTTAAACATTTGATCCAAGCTGCGTTCATTGCAGCCACACTATTCACCGGCACGGCTGCCTTGGCTGCTGAAACCTCCATCAGCGTACCCGTCACCGAACTCAAGTTTTTTGACACTGGCGTTGGCCCACTCAAAGCCGCTGTTGGTTTTGGTGATCTGACCAAAGGCGCGCACAGCACCTACGTCAAACTGCCCGCCGGCTTTGTCAGTCCCTTGCATACACACACCGAAGATTATTACGGTGTGGTCATCACTGGCGTAGTAGCCAACGAGGTTGACGCACAAGCCAAAGACCGCCCATTGCCACCGGGCTCTTACTGGTTTCAAAAAGGCAAGATCAATCACGTCACCAAATGCATTTCATCCAATGAGTGCGTGGTCTTCATTACCCAACCCGGCAAGTTTGATTATGTGAATGCGCAAAAGTAATCTGAGCACTTATGTCAATATTAGGATAAAGGTTGGCATGGCTTAAAAATATTGAATAATTAATTTTTTAATTGGATTGCGATGGGCGCTTGTGATCGACACAAAAAATGTAGTAACATTGCTACATATTTTTTGTGCAGGTGACATCATGCCCAACACAACCATCTCAAGTCGAGATTTCAATCAAAATACCAGTGGTGCTAAAAAAGCCACAAAAAAAGGCCCGGTCTTCATTACCGACCGTGGCCAACCTGCGCATGTCTTACTCAGTTTTGAGGATTATCAAAAGCTGTCCGCCAGTACCACCAATATTGTCGACATGCTTGCCATGCCTGAACTCAAAGACATTCCTTTTGAGCCAGCCAAGGCTGGCAAGCTATTTAAAGCGGCGGATTTGTCCTGATGTATCTGCTTGATACCAGCGTCGTTTCAGAGCTGCGAAATTCTCGCAAGGCCGATAAAAAAGTCAAAGCCTGGGCGACGTCAGTTGCGCCAAACAGCTTATATCTTTCGGTCATTACCATTCTTGAACTCGAAATGGGTATCTTGCAGATTGAGCGACGCGATAACAAGCAAGGTGCCTTATTGCGAGCCTGGTTAGAAAGTAGAGTTTTGCCCGCATTTGATCATCGAATTTTGCCAGTGGATACTGTGGTGGCGCTTTGTTGTGCCAAGTTGCATGTTCCCAACCCCCATTCAGAACGTGACGCCCTGATTGCAGCAACAGGCTTGGTTCATGGGCTGACAGTGGTGACGAGGAATGTGGTTGATTTTAAGAGTTCGGGCGTGAGGTTGTTGAATCCGTGGGGGTGAGAATCGCGTAAGCGGATAAGGTAACTTAGAAATGAAAATGACCACGCTTGCCCGTGGCCATCACCCCACAGCGCGTTTGGGTGCACTGGCAAGCTGCAATTACGACTGTGTGAGTGAAGAAATCATATCATGCTTGTTTTCGTGCATATAATTAAATTTAGTCAAAGTGCATATTCTGATAAACCAAACCCTTCACGACGATCCGACAGTTTAATTTCTGAATACAACCAAGAATTCCCACACGACGACTTGCCACGGGTATGCAGAAAATTTGACCAGTCGATTGACTTGGTTGCTGTGTTTTATAATGTTCTTCCACAGTCAGGACGGGAGATCAGCATGAGATTACCACCAGTATTTTCAGTATGGGCAGACAAATGGGGCATGAAGCTATTCATTGCATCCGTCTCCGAAAACCTCAACAGCATTGACATGCTCCGCTACTCAGAAAAAGACGACACTTCAGCAATGGCTGAACACATTCCACTTGCAGACTGGCAGGCCATCGTTGATAGGTACTCACTGAACCTAGTTGGCATCGAAGCACCTAACCGCGCAAAGCTCTGACAGCCCGACTAGTCAGCTCCGGCAACTGATCAGTTGCTGCCAATAACTGTTCACGTACCTTGTTGAGCAGGTCAGCCAATGACATGCGAGCGTGTTGTTTATCGATTTCAGCAATCTCGCAGAGCGACCCTTTGATACCAATAGGCAGCGATTGTCACAATTCGACGAGCACCAGTTGAGAAGCTTCTTGTTCCGGTCAGAGCGCATATCCCGATAAGCTAAACTGACAGGCATCGACTGGTGGTGCCAACCAGGGTTCCGGTCAGAGCGCATATCCCGAGAAGCTAAACTTACTTTTGCGCCTTTAAACAAGAATGCACTGTTCCGGTCAGAGCGCATATCCCGATAAGCTAAACTCTCCCCTTTTTTTTGGAGTTCATCATGTCTGTTCCGGTCAGAGCGCATATCCCGATAAGCTAAACTGCTCTATTATTGTTATAGATGAGTGTCAGAGTTCCGGTCAGAGCGCATATCCCGATAAGCTAAACTAAAGCCTGCCAATGTTGGCGATGTTGCACCGTTCCGGTCAGAGCGCATATCCCGATAAGCTAAACTACAATCAGCCGCTCGACAATCATCCTATAGTTCCGGTCAGAGCGCATATCCCGATAAGCTAAACTATTCCGCGTGTTTTGCGTGAGTTTGGGTGAGTTCCGGTCAGAGCGCATATCCCGATAAGCTAAACTAGCAAACATACAAAGGGATTTCAAGCTGCAGTTCCGGTCAGAGCGCATATCCCGATAAGCTAAACTGCGGTTGCTAATTGGCGGGCGTTTGCTTCTGTTCCGGTCAGAGCGCATATCCCGATAAGCTAAACTCCGCCAACCCTGCCAGTTCGGTGGCCTGGTGTTCCGGTCAGAGCGCATATCCCGATAAGCTAAACTAAATTTAAATATTATGTCCAAAATTTATGTGTTCCGGTCAGAGCGCATATCCCGATAAGCTAAACTTTTGTTGCCCGGCGTCAACTCTGTAACCGAGTTCCGGTCAGAGCGCATATCCCGATAAGCTAAACTAACACAAGGCTTGTTCCCAATCCAAACAGAGTTCCGGTCAGAGCGCATATCCCGATAAGCTAAACTGCCAGGCCGGTGATCACCGGCGCCGCGGCAGTTCCGGTCAGAGCGCATATCCCGATAAGCTAAACTATGGCGTGCTAGTGTCAATAATATCAGTCAGTTCCGGTCAGAGCGCATATCCCGATAAGCTAAACTAGTTACTAAGTTGACTGGCCCGCGCTTGCTGTTCCGGTCAGAGCGCATATCCCGATAAGCTAAACTGGAATCCGTCTACTTCAAAATTGCTCGTTGGTTCCGGTCAGAGCGCATATCCCGATAAGCTAAACTGTTGCCTGGCAGATCCAGCACCTCAACAATGTTCCGGTCAGAGCGCATATCCCGATAAGCTAAACTTGCCAGTCAGATAAATGACATGCTGCTGCAGTTCCGGTCAGAGCGCATATCCCGATAAGCTAAACTAGTTCCAAGCGCATTAACTAGCGCCACACTGTTCCGGTCAGAGCGCATATCCCGATAAGCTAAACTCGCTGTGAGATAACCCCTTGAGAAATCAAGGGGTTTTTCATTTTTGGCTTTGTAAAAAATCCCCGATTTTGATCAAAATAAATCAAATTGATCAGGGTTTTTATTGGCAGGTAGTTTGGCTTTGCCATGAAAAGAGATGATTTTCTCGTACTGTTTGTCGGTAAAAAACAGGATATTGACTTTGCCACCTTCTGGCAAGGCCTGTTCGATTCTTTTGGTATAAGTCTCACTTTGAGCAGTGCTTGTGCAAAAGCGCATGTAGACAGAAAACTGTGTCATTTCAAAGCCCATATCCAGTAATGAATTGCGAAACTCAGTGGCGGCTTTGCGTTCCTTTTTTTCAATGACGGGTAAGTCAAACATGACGGTGATCCACATGAGGCGATATCCTGAAAGCACGTCACTCGTCCTTTTCTCCAAGCTGTGCCGCGAGTGAGATCGGCAAGCTGGGCATGGGAAGATCCAGTGTTTCTTTCTCATTTAAATACACCTGTGCTAATGAGGTAGCCAGTTTTTGTATGCAGACCATCACCGGTGTGGCGCCTGCATTGCTGAGCATGTCATCGTACAAGGTGCGCACCAAAGCCCGCTTGCTATCAGGGCTGACGCTGTCATCGCCATTTTGAGCCAATTGCCAGACACGAATATCAATCACTGGTCTGAATGGTTCCATCAGATCATCAATCAGGCGCATGGCATTGCCTTCATTGCTATGATGTAGCCCTAGCGTTGGGTGCAAACCCGCTGCCACCGTTGCGCGTGCAGTGGCTGCACGTAATACGGTATAGCCATAGTTGAGCATGCCATTGAGGCCGCTACCATTTTGGTCACGTCGGAAGTCCGTACCGAAAAGGCTTTGCCAGTAACGGCGTGCACCTTGTGCCTCAAAATTATCAGGGTCGCCAGAGCGAACCTTTTTGACTAAAGATTCAAGCGGAATTGGATTGGCACCAGCAGCTTCCAGTGCTGCGGCCTGTTGTTGCAGCTTAGATTTGACGATTTCAGCCCACAGGCGTTTGTGGGTGGGTTTACTGGCCGCAATTTGTGCATCAAAACGCTTGGCCTGTTGATAATTACCTTCAATCGGCAACAGCATGCCGATGGCATTGTGATTGTTGCCACATAAAACAAATGGCGCACAACGTTCTGCCAATGCCACCAGCAGATTATTGGTATACGTCATGCCATGCGCATTGGCAATGACAGCAGCAATATCATCCAATGGAATCTGGCCTAGTTCTTTACGGTCGCCATCACTTTGTGCCACGACCATAAACCCTCGTGACACAAAGAGATAACGCTTGTCGTCAGCCACTTCAACGATGCGGCCAATCATGATGCTTAGCCTGAAAAGCCTGGGTCGCGGAGTTCACCGATGGGGGAGATGGTGACTCGGCGGGCTTTGGTTTTTTGAAGTGAGCCTGGGTACTTGGTGATATATGCGAAAGGACTTTCCTTGTCGCGATTTCGAGTATCTACATTGGACTCTTGATGTTCTGCAAAAGACATTTGCCCACTTCGTGGAATGACGCAAACTCGCATAGTTTTTATCTTTCCATCTATTTCCATTTTTACTAAATCATCAATCAGCAAACGCATGACGAGTGGTTTATCTTGCAGGCTCAATGTCGGATGACGCAGTCTTGCTAATCCAGCTTCTTCCCCTAATTGCTTGATGATTTGATAAGCCTGAAAAGTTGAAACCACTTCGCCTTCCCATTTTCCCGAGTCAGACTTAGTAATTTCAATGCAGTAGTTGCTATTGCCCAGGTAACCTTTATAAGCTTTTGGGTCACCGTTTTCTTGTTTGCCATGACGGTGAGTAGCTTTGGCACTGCTAAAGGGAATAACCGATAATTTTTCCAATACCTTGACGCGCCGGTGCCGGAAATTTTGTGTGATCAGTGACAGTTTCTCCTTAAACTCTTTACCTGATAGACCTTGCGTGGCTTCAACCAGCCAGGCCTGTAAAACCGGGTTGGCAAATTCCGCTTTTTCAATATCACTACCACTATTAAAACTATTCAATGGAATACGGTGAATCACTTTGCCGTTAGGTTTGAGGCCATAGGTTGTGTCGTTATGTAAACCGCCTTGATAACCGTGGTCAGGTTTAAAGCTCACGATAATATGGTTGAGGGCGGCGGCCACTTGATCGCGGTAGCTTTCCCAGGGAAATGGCATGTTCTTTACCAGACGATTTAAATGCGTTTCACGTGCTTGCGCACTCGCGCTAGCAAAGCGTTGTAATAAACCTTGATCCGTTACTGCTATGACGGCGGCATCAATAGCATGGTGGCGGTGATCATTGCGATTTTTTTCTTCGGTACCAGAGAGCAGGGCATTCAAGCCAAACTTACCTCGCAACATCGCAGTTAATCGTCCAGGTATGACACGCACTTTGTTATGCGGACAGATCATGGATAAGTATTCTTTGGCAATGCGCGAAAGATAGGCGGTATCTGTTAATGCCCGTGCAAGAAAATCTTTATCTTCTTTCAGCCAGCGCTCATAGCCATCTACGGCAAAGCGTTTGGCTTTTTCCTTGGGCATGAGTTTGGCACGCTCAAGCATATCTTCATATTTATAGCCATCGGGTGAGTGTCCAAAGGCTTCATAAGGTGTTTGATTGCCCTTATCTCGATTAGCTCGCCGCAAACTGACTGTTTTGTTATTTAAACTGTCATCAAGTGTCTTAGAGAAAGGCAAAATGTGTTCGATCTCAACTGCATCGGAATACAGCATCTCGATGCTGATTTGTTCTCCGGTATAAGGGCAGCGACGATTGGCGGGATCATTGGGATTGAGCTCCATCCAAAGGCGCATCTTTTGTATATCAAGCCCATTGGGTTCACTGTGGATGAGTGATTTGATTTTCTGACGAAAGTCATCATTCTGTTTTTGCCGTTCAGCTTGATCTTTGCGAATGTTGTCTTTTTTATCTTTGCTGTTTTTTAAATCACGTGCCACTTCGACTATGATTTCAGATGGTGAGCCATAGCGTTCTATGAGTCGATTGACGACCTTGCGTAATTCATTCAAGCCAATGTGCACCGTTGGATTGGCAATCTTGCCAAAGCGCTCTTCATCGTTACGTGGATTGTCTTTGGCAAAGCCAACATGCCGTTGCAAGACTTCACCGTAATAGGGCAGCGCAGTCATGATCTCCCCAGTGGTTTGGCTAAGTGATAAAACACTATGATGATCAAACCCCGCATTCAACACCGCCTTGTCATACGTGATCACCGCTTTAGCCAGTTCGGGTACGATGCGCTCAGCAGCAAGGCGTGAGAGGTTGCCATAGCCTTCAGGCAGGTTGGCATTGGCAATTTTTTCGGCAGTGAGCTCATCCACATGGGTGTGCGTCATTAGCCATTCAATCAAGGTCGATTCATTTTGCTCATTGACCAACTTCATCACAATGTCATCTTGCATGACAGCGCTAAATTCAAACCAGGTTTTACCAAAATGTTCTGGCTTGCTTAGCATGACGGTGGTGGCATTGCCTTTTAACTTGTCGCGCTTGGCATCTTCAATATTGAATTTGGCAATCCCACCCAAGCCGAGGGCTTTTTTGATAGCTGTAAAGGTGACATCGTTTTTAGTTTCAAGTAGTGCAAAGAGGGTATTGCGTTGATCAAGCGTTAACGCGTTATCAGTCAAGTCGGTGGCAAGTAATCGCAAGTGATTGAGCTCTTGCAAAATTCGAAAGCGCTGGATCGATGGCAAGGCCAGCGGTGCCCGCATCTCATCGGGTAATAAAGTGCAGCGGCCTGGTTTGACTGGCCGTAATGGCCTTTGATGCAAGAGAATGTCGCGCAGTTCGTCACGCTTTTCATTGGTGAATATACTTGGCTGCAATTCAGCTTGCTTGGCCCAGAGAGTGTCAAATTCGGCTGCAATCATGGCTCGGTCAATATAAAAATCATAAACTGCTTTTGACCCAGCACCGCGTAAACGAGCCCGCACGCTTTGTGGCGCTGGGCGACCATTTTCATCACAATGAGTATGACGATTTGCCAGCCATTCACCGACAGTGCGGGCGCCCTCCGATTGCAATTGTTCGGCAACGCGCTTAATGGCGCTTTTTAATGCGCCACTGTCCGATGCGCCTTTATCTGTTTTGCGATTACTCTTAAAGCCGCGCCGCTGATTAATATGAAACAAGGCCCGTGCAAACTCGTTCGGTGTGAGCTTTTCATCCAGCCCTTTTTTACGCAACAAGTAGGGATTGAGATTTTCAAGTTCTCGCCTTGCAGTCATATCCTCTGGGAAGAAGTCCAGCTTGACCAGTGCCTCCATCAAACGGTTTTTTCGTTTGAGCAAACGGTCGCGTCGTCGCCGCATGGCGCGTGCATTACGGCGGGTCACTGCCAATGAAGAGCCGTCTTTGGGATTGCGACCATCTGGAAAAATGCGCACCCCCATTTTGATGAGCGCAACGGGCTCATCTTGAGGATTAAGTCGTAGTAGACACCAGCCAATGGAAGTCGTGCCAATGTCTAAGCCTAAGCGATAACGCATTTTCATAGCTTTGCCTATATTCAAAATATAATATTGAAACAATATACACCAATTATAGTGGGTGTTGGATTTAGATGGAGATTAATTTGTTATTGCGAGATAATTACTTTGTTAGAGAGAGGATTTAGATATTCCGGTCAGAGCGTATATCTCGATTAACTTTTATTTGACTAAGTATTGAAACGTAATTACTATTGCGTTGTTAGTTTTTCGGGATATGCGCTCTTTCCGCTAACAAGCTGAAAGATGCACCAAATGCAGGGGCCGGTACATCCGGCCCCTTTCTATTTCTGCGCAACCGACGCACAAGCAGTTACCCAATAAATAATTCAAAACATTCTAATACTGTTTTTATACCAGATTTGATGGAGTATAGGCTTATTTATGGATGCTTAAGTGCATAAATAGGGCATCTTTTGAAATACCCATATGGGGTATATCAAACCTTCAAAAACTCCTCACGTGCGCCGATCCATCTTTCGAGGTGGGCTTCGACGATGTCGGGGTGATGTTCGAGCAGGGTGTCGGCGGTTTGGCGGGCGATGTCGATGAGGTCGAGATCGGTGTTGAGGTCGGCAAAGCGCAGCATGGCGAGGCCGGATTGACGGGCGCCAAGAAATTCGCCGGGGCCACGGATATCGAGGTCGCGACGGGCAATTTCAAAGCCGTCGGTGGTGTCGTACATGGTGCGCAGGCGTTGTTTGGCGGTGGGTGAGAGCGGGTTCTGGTAGAGCAGCACGCAGACCGATTCCGCCGCGCCACGGCCTACGCGGCCACGCAGCTGGTGCAGTTGGGCGAGGCCAAAGCGTTCGGCATGTTCAATCACCATGAGCGAGGCATTGGGCACGTCGACGCCCACTTCAATCACGGTGGTGGCGACTAAGACCTGAATCTGGTTTTGGCTGAAGGCCAGCATGGTGGCGGCTTTTTCATCGGTCTTGAGCTTGCCATGCACCAGGCCAATCTGTATATCGGTCAGCTCGGTGGTCAAGGATTCAAAGGTTTCCACCGCGGTCTTTAACTGCAGGGCCTCGGACTCTTCAATCAATGGGCAAACCCAATATACCTGTCGACCTTGCGCCACGGCATCACGCACGCGGGCAATCACTTCATGCCGACGCGCCTGGGTGACCAGCTTGGTAAGCACCGGGGTGCGGCCGGGTGGCAGTTCATCCAGTGTGGAGACGTTGAGGTCGGCGTAATAGGTCATCGCCAGGGTGCGTGGAATGGGCGTGGCACTCATCATCAGTTGATGGGGCAGGAAGGTCGGTGTCTGGCTGATGGTGCTTGGGCTGGCGCCCTTGTTACGCAGGGCCAAGCGCTGCGCCACGCCAAAGCGATGTTGTTCATCCACAATCGCCAGGCCCAATTCCGCAAAGGTGACGCTGTCTTGAATGACCGCATGTGTGCCAATCACCAAATGCGCCACGCCGGTTTCAATGGCTGCCAATGCGGCGCGTTTGTCTTTGGCTTTGAGGCTGCTGGTCAACCAGGCGATCTGCACACCCAGTGGTGCCAGCCAGCCCTGCAATTTTTTATAGTGTTGTTCCGCCAAAATTTCTGTCGGTGCCATCAGCGCGGCCTGATAGCCGTGGCTCATGGCCAGGCAGGCAGCGAGCGCGGCGACAATGGTTTTGCCGCTGCCGACGTCACCTTGCAAGAGCCGTTGCATGGGAAAGGGCGCGGCCATGTCTTGCGCAATTTCTTGCCAGACGCGTTGCTGTGCATTGGTCAGCGTAAAGGGCAGGGTGGCTTCAAAGCGCTCAATCAGGCTGATGTTGTGACGCCTTGTCGCCGCTGTTGGTGGGGCTGACTTGCTTTCATGTCTACCCTCACCCCAACCCTCTGCCGGAGGGCGAGGGAGTGATGGTATTGTGCCGTTTGCTGATGCCGGATGCGCCATGCTGGGCGCACGTTTGCTGCGCCGGTTTAATTGCGCCCGTTTGAGGGAGAGTTGCTGCGCCAGCAGTTCTTCAAACTTGATGCGCGCCCAGGCCGGATGGCTGCGTTCCATCAGCGCACTGGCATTCATTTCAATACCGGGGTGATGCAGGACGGTGATGGCTTCCTGCAGATTCCAGGCACGCAGGGTGCCGGGCAAGCTGCGCAGTACGCGCTCAGGCAAAATTTCGGGCAAGAGGCGCTGCACTGCAATCCGTTCCAGTGCACCAGCAATGGCCTTGCGTAAATAGGCTTGCGAAATCCCTGCCGAGGCGTGATAAACCGGTGTGAGCGTGGTCGGCAGAGGCTCTTCACCCTTGATGACCTTATAGGCCGGGTGCACCATTTCAATCCCAAAAAAGCCATCACGTGGCTCGCCGCGTGCACGCACGACATTGCCAATGGCCAGTTGCTGCACCTGGCTGCCATAAAAATTGAGAAAGCGCAGCACCAGCTCGCCGGTGTCATCACGCAGTCGCACAATCAACTGGCGGCGCGGCCGATAGGCCACTTCGTTATCACTTACCGTGGCCTGAATTTGCAGGGTGTCACCACTGCCTACCGCGGCTTGCAGCTCGACAATATCAACGATGGTGGTTTCGTCCTCATAGCGCATCGGCAGGTGCAGGGCGAGGTCGATATCGCGCAGCAAGCCCAACACGGCCAATTTGTTTTTGGGTGTGGCGGGCGCTTTGGTCACTTTTGCGCCCTTGGTGCTCGCCGATTCATTGGACGATGCAGCGGCTTGGCGGGTAGTTTTTGCGGTGGCTTTGGGCACGAGCTATTAGAATGGCGCGATTGATGGTGCGATTGTCATGAACCCGATTTTAAACAGCCCTGTGCCTAACTTAGCAAATACTTTGTCCAAGACTTATACCCTCGACGATTTTGACTTTACCTTGCCGCCCGAGCTGATCGCGCAAGATGCCTTGCCCGACCGTGCGGCCAGCCGCCTGCTGCTGGTGCAGCCCGATGGTTTGGTGGATGCGCAATTTACCGCCGTACTCGATCAACTCAATGCCGGTGATGTGCTGGTGTTTAACGACACCAAAGTGCTCAAGGCGCGCTTGTTTGGCGTCAAGCCATCGGGTGGCAAGGTTGAGGTACTGATTGAACGCGTGCTCAATGAGCGTCGTGTGTTGGCCATGCTCAAGGCCAGCCATAAGCCCGCCGCGGGCAGCAGCTTGCGCTTGGCCGATGCGTTTGATGTCACCGTGGCAGGCCGTGAAGGAGAGTTTTTTGTGCTCGACTTTCCGGCCAATACTTATGAATTGCTCGAAGCACATGGCCGCTTGCCACTGCCACCTTATATTACGCACATTCCCACGGCAGAAGACGAGCAGCGTTATCAAACCGTCTATGCTCAACACCCTGGCGCAGTGGCAGCACCGACGGCTGGCCTGCATTTCACTCCGGCGCTGCTGGATGCTGCCAAGGCCAAGGGCGTGCACTTATGCGGGCTGACATTGCATGTGGGCGCGGGCACGTTTCAGCCGGTGCGTGCACAAAACCTGGCCGAGCATCATATGCATAGCGAGTGGTATGACATTCCTGCCGCGACGGTGGCTGCGATTGCTCAGGCCAAGGTGGCGGGCCGGCAAGTGGTGGCGGTTGGTACCACCAGCCTGCGTGCGCTGGAAGCGGCCTCACAAGATGGCACACTCAAGGCAGGTGCGGCGGAGACCAGCATTTTCATTACGCCGGGTTATCGCTTTCATACGGTCGACAGGTTGATCACCAATTTTCATCTGCCCAAGTCCACCCTGTTAATGCTGGTGTCGGCCTTTGCCGGTTATGACACCATGCGTGCGGTGTATGCCCATGCCATTGCCGAGCGTTATCGCTTTTTTAGTTATGGCGATGCCATGCTGTTGAGTTGTGCCAGCAAGGCCAATTGTTAACTGCATATGCCACCATGTTTGACGATGTGGTCGCCATACCGCTCTACAATAGCTTGGTTAATTTTATTTAATAAAGCCAAGCAAGCAAAGAAATTGAAAAATTCAACAATAGGAAATGCGATGAGGATCAACCAACCACTGGCAATGCTTTTGCAAACTGCGCAATCTACACTGCAACAATCATGGCGCAAGGCCTGCTTGGGTGCTGGCCTGCTCTTGGCTGCGCAACTGGTGCAGGCTGACGTGGCCAGTGTCAACGCCAAGCTGCAAGATAGTCCGCTCAAAGGGATTTATACGGGTTCGGTGGTCAAAGAGACCGTGATCAAAGGGATTTATTCGATTGGTGACGAGCGTGGTAAATACGCTTCCGATTACATCAATGATGACTTCACGCTCTATCGTGATGCGCGTGGCTGGCGTAAGGGCATCAAGTCGGCCGATGCAGTATTGCTGCCTGCTGAACAGGCCACCTTGTTAAAAACACTGTATCAATCGATTGATTTGTCGCAGGCCATTCAGTACAAATATGGCAAGGGTGAACGTCAGCTCGTGTTGATCAGCGCGGTGGATTGCGGTTATTGCAAAGCCTTGCAGGCCAACCTTAAAAAAGCGCCTGCTGCACTCAACGCCATCATCTACATCTATCCAATGGCCTTGCATTACGATGTCGCCAGCCAGGCCAAACTGGTTAAAACCGTCTGGTGTCAGCCTAACGCAGCACAGGCGTTTGATGAAACCATGACCGACCCAGCGGCTCGCAGTAAATGGCTGCAAGCCAGCCCACCCGCCGACTGCAAAAACAAGTCAGAAGCCGATACGCGTGTCTTGGCCGAATTGTTTAAACTCAAAGGCACACCCAGCATCATTTTGCCCAATGGTGAGCTGGCCGTGGGTGCCGAAACCGCCGAAGAAATCATGGCGCTGCTGGACAAACAGGTCAAGTAAGTCTAGAAATTAGTTCGCAAGTACACATTGTAAAATATTCAAAATTCAAATCAGCCAGACAAGCGACAGATTCATTGGACAGATTCGTTGCCAAATGCCTGGCTAGGTTTGACTTGAAAGCATTACATTTTCTTCTGAGTTTCGCTTGCCTTGTCCTGAATCACTTCACCACCACGCTCCACATCTTTACCTGCACCCTTGATGGTGTTGCAGCCGCTCAGGCCAATCAAAAAACCACTCAAAATCAATAATGGGGTAACCCGTTTAGCTAATTGTTGCAGGGATTTTTTATCGTTCATTGAAATTCTCCATAATGGGGGACAACCTGCCTGGCCGTCGATATAACGGTTTGTCTGACAGACAAACAGCGCATGACTTATTCTAGGGAGATGGTTTTGTAGGACAAGGTAAGCAGTCCGGTAAGCGTGTGGGACAGGGCTGACAGGGTTTTGTCTTAAGAGTGTTGATAGTTGCGCAGCTGGGTACGGCTTGATAGATACTGGTATGGTGTATTTTTTTATGATCAATAAATACGCACTTGGCAGTGTAATTATTGCAAGTACTCTATAAGAGTATAGGTGAAGCATGCAAGAAATGGCATTGATCTGCTATTGCATTGACGCCAAATCTGCACCGCTATCCTGCTTGATTTAGCTTCACTCCAAAATCTCCGGCTCAACCAGATGCGCCAATTGAGCGAGCGATTCCTGCCAGCCCAGATAGCACATCTCGGTGGGTATCATGGCAGGTATGCCTTCTTGCACCACGGTGATTTCAGTGCCGCACAACACGGGCTTCAAGGTGACCGTGGTTTGCATTTGGCCGGGCATATTCGGGTCGTCAAACTTGTCGGTATAGACAATCTTTTCAGCTGGCACCAGCTCAAGATATTCTCCACCAAAGGCGTGGCCATTACCTGTTGTAAAGTTGGTGAACGACATCTTGAAAGTCCCACCCACCTTGGCATCCAGATGATGCACCTTGCAGGTAAAACCATAAGGCGGCAACCACTTGGCCATGGCGTCTGCATCTAAAAAAGCCTTATAAATGCGCTCCGGTTTGGTACGCAGCACGCGGTGTAGGTGAACGGTTCCGGTTGTCATGGTGGTGCTCCTAAAGGTAGGGGTAGCGTTGAATTAGAATCGCACTGACTCAATCATAGCGCAGTATTCACTCACTCGTCGCAGCCACAAAAGCCTCGATTTCCTGTTCGGTATAACCCAGCAGACGGCCCATCAGACGGTTGATGATTTCGTTATGGCCAATATCTCGATGGGTACAACTGACTTCAAGAATCATTCGCATCGCTGGCATGCGCCAGGCTTCTTCGGGTAGGGCGTATAGCACTGTTCTGACCAGCAAATTGCGTTCAAGCTTCGGGTCATAGGTCAGCGTTTCATCGTACGAAGCCTCTACCAGTCTGCCAGAATCGACTAACGGTGCAAACTGTGCTCGGTGTGCTACATATAAATCCTGTTCATAATCCATTGAAAAAATAAACCATGCCAATGGCTTGGTGCCAGCACACAGCAGCTCAAGCTCGCGGCCGGTGTGGTTGATTTGGGTGAGATCGGGGCGGAACATTGGTTAAACAGAAAATAGGCGAAGTGCTTGTAATTGTATTTGACAGACATCTGGGTACAATTTTATCTGGTCAGAGCTACCTGTTTTGTTTGGCACGATACACCCGCCATAGCATCATGGCACTGACACAAAATGCCAGTGTGTTTGAAACCAGACCGGGGATGGAGCCAACGATCAGATTATGCGCTACCCAGGCAAATATAGCGGTGATGAGCAGCGCCCGTTGATGCAATTGATTGAGCTGAAAATTGGCAATGCAAACAATGGCTAGTGCCAAAGATGAAAATATCGATTGTGGCCCTTGCCACGAGATAGCGCAAACCATTGGCGTGAGCAATAACGAGCCAAGATAAATCGTCTTGAAGCGAGGATTATGTCCAAGTGGAATCGCCAAGGTTGCTTGCAAACCCGCTACCAGCATGATTAAAGCGCCGGTATGAGCGGCAATCAGCTCAAAATGAATCAGCATCAGAAGGCAGGCAATAGCCTGGAAGCCAAGGAGTGCAGCACGTTGGTGCATAAGTGGCCAAGTGAGGTTGGCTATAACGCCTGCAAAGCCAAACAGGCTGGCAAGTGAAGGTAGTGATGTTTGTGCTGATGTCATTGATTTATTGAAAATTAATTTTTAATTTGTCCCAATATGCAATCCCTTGTCATCATCCGCACCTGTTCTGCGGGCGCCTTGAGTACTGATTCAAGATTGCTCTTGGCAACGTCACGAAAGTTTTTTCAACAGCAGGGTTGAGCGCTTTTTGTAATGACTTTGCGCTACCGCCATATAGATGCTTAGCATCGCAGGTTGTTCGTGCAAGCAACGTTTATCGGCGATAGCAAGTTTTTTGTAGCCAGCGTTTTGCCCCAGCATGTCGCGCAATTGTGTGACCATGCGCTGAAAGTGCGGGTCGGGCAAGGGCAGGGGGAATTGACTTCGATCAAATATGAGGAGACATTGATTAAGTCAATTTTCCCTTGCTTCAATTTATGTTGTCCCCATTGTGACTGACAGTATAAAAAAGATAGTCATTGAATTTTCCCGAGATTTCCTTGGGGGCGCAGTGTGAGAACCTGGCACCGATTTTTTCGAGTGCCATTTTGGAACGAATGTTGGTTGGGTCGACGTGGAACCAAACAATCTTGACACTCTGCAAGGCATGGTCAATCATCAACTTCTTCATTTCACCGTTGGTGGTGGCGCCCCAA
Source organism: Ampullimonas aquatilis (assembly GCF_049675895.1). Classification (GTDB taxonomy): domain Bacteria; phylum Pseudomonadota; class Gammaproteobacteria; order Burkholderiales; family Burkholderiaceae_D; genus Ampullimonas; species Ampullimonas aquatilis. The sequence continues at coordinate 666,256 of NZ_CP183834.1, forward strand.
TAAGCGCGGCTTAAGAATGTAAATCCGATGGCGACTTCTTCATTGACTTTGTCCCAATCGTAATAGCGTGATGAACCAATTGTTTGTCCAGTGTCGAGATCAGTGACGACCAACGCACCTTTTGAATGGATCGCTTGCAAAAACCATTTTTCAAAGACCGGCTTTTGATACCGATTGGGACTTGGGTGCTTAGCCCAGATCAATGGGGCGGAGGCAACAGCGTGTAATGAATCAAAATCATCTTCTGCAAGCGGGCATAATAAGACTGTTGTTCCTTGCAGTGTTGGCTGAAGCATAGTTGTATTCGATTCGTGACCCGCTTTTTAAATCAATGAGCAGTGTGGTTTTGCGCAGGTGTGACAGACTCATGGGATCGTCATAGATGCTACTCCTCACTTTTTAATTTCAATACTTTTTCAATTGTTGAATGTTCAAAAGAACATTTATAGTCAGATGTTATTTCCAGTAGATCTTTATTTACTTGATTGAGTAGTGGGCGCAGTTCTTCATTAATGACTCTGGCATGGCCATGCCAATGTTGATTTTTTTGCGCTTTAAGTGATTCAATTATTTCACTGTGAAAACTTATTCTGTCTTTTAGTAATGTAGAAATATGCACTAGCGTATTGATTTTTCCATTACGAACGGTTTCTTTTCGCTGAAGGTTGAGCTGCCATACTGCAACGATGAATGCAGCGATTCCAATTCCAATTTCCAATCTTTATACTCCTGTACGGTTGGGTAATTTAGTCATACAAACATGACACATTTCAATCCATCTAATTTGGACGATGTGGGCAATTTGCATTATAACAATGTGAGCCATGAATTTTTGCTTTCATCAACCCTGAGTTGACGCCTGAGTCGATTCATCCATTTCTACTAAGCCCGCCGCTTTTCAACCCCAGCCCACTCCTCACCCAATCTCCTGATTAATCAAATACCCCCAGTCTGTATTTAAAATAAATCAATAAAACAGCACTTAAGCGGTCAAATATAATTGGTACACCCCGTTAGTATGCCGACTTCGCTCTATTTTTGATCTTTTCAAGGCAACCTTCGCTATGCCTTTGGTGAGTGAATTTGGGGTGCTGTGTGCTACCATCCGCGGCTTTGGTTGACGGTGTTGATGGCTGTTTTTTGACAGCTGGGCATCGCTCTTGGCGGCTATATTTCTATGCAATTTTCTCTCTTCAAAACCGACTCTTCTGGCCAGACCAATGCGCGGCGTGGTGCGCTGACGCTCACGCATGGCGTGGTGCAAACGCCGGTGTTCATGCCGGTGGGCACCTATGGCAGCGTGAAGGCGATGTCGCCGCTGGAGCTGGACGAGATTGGTGCGCAGATCATTTTGGGTAATACCTTTCATCTGTGGTTGCGCCCTGGGCTGGAGACGATGAATGTATTTGGTGGCCTGCATCGTTTTATGGGTTGGGACAAGCCAATCCTGACGGATTCGGGCGGCTTTCAGGTGTTTTCGCTGGGCGAGATGCGCAAGATAAGCGAAGAGGGCGTGCGTTTTTCTTCGCCCATCAATGGTGACAAGCTGTTTTTAACCCCAGAAATTTCGATGCAGATTCAGCGCACGCTCAATTCCGACATCGTGATGATATTTGATGAATGCACGCCTTACGAAATTCAGGGGCGACCAGCGACCGAGATGGAAGCGGCCGAGTCGATGCGATTGTCATTGCGCTGGGCCAGGCGCTCGCGCAGCGAGTTTGATGCGGGCGAAAATCCTAACGCGCTGTTTGGTATTGTGCAAGGTGGCATGTACGAGCGCCTGCGCGATGAATCCCTGGCCGAGCTGGAAGAGATTGGTTTTCATGGTTATGCGATTGGTGGTTTGTCAGTAGGTGAGCCCAAGGAAGACATGCTGCGCATTTTGGCGCACACCACGCCGCGCCTGCCTGCCAATAAGCCGCATTATCTGATGGGGGTGGGCACCCCCGAAGATTTGGTGGCTGGTGTGAGTGCCGGCATTGATATGTTTGATTGCGTGATGCCAACCCGCAATGCGCGCAATGGCTGGCTGTTTACGCGTTTTGGCGACATTAAAATCAGAAACGCCAAACATAAAAATGATTTGCGGCCGCTCGATGAAACGTGCAGTTGCTATGCCTGCCGCAATTTTTCGCGCGGCTATCTGCATCATTTACAGCGCACCAATGAAATTTTGGGCGCGCGTTTAAATACCATACATAACCTGCATTACTACCAGGTGCTGATGCGCGAGATGCGCGAGGCGCTTGATGTCGATCGTTTTCCGGCTTTTGTAAAGCAGTTTCACGACGATCGGGCGCGCGGCACCGATTAGCGCGGTGCGCTGCTTGCAGCGGCGGGTGGGGCGCCGCACTCAACGGGCTCAGGCAATTGCTTGCGGCAATTGCCGTCAATTTGACACCTTGCGGTGTTAAACTCTTGGGCTAACCTGAAAAAGCCGTCAATAAATGTGCTTTCATGGCTGACCAGCGTGGGTTTGCGCATTGGTGCAAGGTTTTTGCGACCTGATTTACAACCTTGTTTGCAACCTTAATTGCAACATTGATTGCAACCATTTGCCAATGTGCCAACCCAAGTCTGGTGATTGATGAATCACGGCGGATTATTTTTTAGCCCAACCTGATCTGGAGTCCATTTTGTTTATATCTTCTGCTTATGCTCAAGCCGCACCAGCGGCTGCACCAGCCGGTGTTGAGTCAAACCTGTTGAGCTTTTTGCCGATCGTCCTGATGTTTGTGGTGATGTACTTCTTGATGATTCGTCCCCAGATGAAACGTCAAAAAGAACAAAAAGCCATGATTGATGCCATCGCCAAAGGCGACGAAGTGATTGTGGCCGGTGGCGTACTGGGTAAAGTGACCAAGGTCGGTGAAGCCTATATTTCACTGGAAATTGCCGAAGGCACCGAAATCAACGTGCAAAAAGCTGCCGTGACTACCTTGCTGCCCAAGGGCACCATCAAGTCCATCTGATCCGCATGAAACGCACCAGCCGCTCGCCAAAGTATTGCGCTTTAGGTGTGCGGCTCGTGCAAATTGCTAGCGGCCATTCTGTTCCCACTTCTTTTTAGTACAAGCCATGAATCGTTATCCGATCTGGAAATATGTCCTGATGACTCTCGCCCTGGCGATTGGGCTCATCTACACCCTGCCTAACTTTTTGGGCGTGTCACCGTCGGTGCAAGTCTCCAGCGCCAAGACCTTGATCAAGCTCGACAGCACCACGCTCGGTCGGGTGGAAGGTGCGCTGAAAGCCAATGAGCTGACCAATGAAGGCGTCTTTTTTGATGCGGCCAACGCCAATCCCTCCATCAAGATTCGTCTGAAAGACAATGAAACCCAGCTCAAGGTGCGCGATGCCCTGCAAAAAGAACTCAATCCCGATCAGGCTGATCCATCGTATGTGATTGCGCTCAATCTGTTGTCGGCCTCGCCACAATGGCTGACCTCACTCAATGCCCTGCCGATGTATCTGGGCCTTGATTTGCGTGGCGGTGTGCATTTTTTGATGCAAGTTGACATGAAGGCTGCCATCACCAAACGCGTAGAAGCACTCACTGGTGATGTTCGTACCCAATTGCGCGACAAGAATATTCGTCATGCCGGTATTGAGCGTACTGGCAACACCATTACCGTGCGCTTTAAAGAAGACGACGTACGCCAAAAAGCCAAGGCCTTGATTGTGGAAAACCTGCCCGAACTGGACTTGCTGGAAAGCACCAGTGGCAGTGACCTGACCTTGCTGGCCAATATCAAACCCGATGCACTCAAGAAGGTGCAGGAATATGCGCTCAAGCAAAACATCACCACCCTGCATAACCGGATCAATGAACTCGGTGTTTCCGAGCCGGTGATTCAACAGCAAGGTGCCGAGCGTGTTGTGGTGCAATTGCCAGGTGTGCAGGATCCCACCAAGGCCAAAGAAATTCTGGGCCGCACGGCGACGCTGGAAGTACGTCTGGTGGATGACTCTGTCGAAGCGCAAAGTGCCCTGGCCAGCGGCACCGTGCCCTTTGGCGACGAGCGTTTTGTGGAGCGTGGCGGCTTGCCCCTGTTTGTAAAAAAACAGGTCGTGCTGACCGGTGACAACCTGACCGATGCGCAACCCGGCTTTGATCAAAACCATCAGCCCGCCGTGCATTTGACGCTGGACGCCAAAGGCTCGCGCATCTTTAAAGATGTGACCCGCGAAAACATCAAAAAACGCATGGCCATTTTGCTGATTGAAAAAGGCAAGGGCGAAGTGCTGACCGCGCCGGTGATTCAGGATGAAATCGGCGGTGGCCGCGTACAGATTACTGGCCGCATGACACCGCAAGAAGCAGCGGATACCGCTTTGCTACTGCGCGCTGGCTCCTTGGCTGCCCCAATGGAAATCATTGAAGAACGCACTATTGGCCCAAGCTTGGGTGCCGACAACATCAAAAAGGGTTTCAATTCACTGGCCTATGGTTTTGCTGCGATTTCCGTCTTCATGATTTTTTACTACATGCTGTTTGGTACTTTCTCGGTGATTTCACTGGCAGTCAACCTGTTGCTCCTGATTGCCGTGTTATCCATGTTGCAGGCCACACTGACCTTGCCAGGGATTGCCGCGATTGCGCTGACACTGGGTATGGCGATTGACTCCAACGTACTCATCAACGAACGCGTGCGTGAAGAGCTGCGCAATGGCGTGGCGCCACAGACCGCCATCAATACTGGCTTTGAGCGTGCCTGGGCCACCATTCTTGATTCCAACATTACCACCCTGATTGCGGGTCTGGCCCTGCTGGCCTATGGCTCTGGCCCGGTACGTGGTTTTGCCGTGGTGCATTGCCTGGGTATTTTGACGTCCATGTTCTCTGCCGTGTTCTTCTCACGTGGTCTGGTCAACCTCTGGTATGGCAGCAAGAAAAAACTGCAGTCTGTATCAATTGGCCAGGTGTGGAAGGGTTGATTGTTTAACCACAAAGAACATTAAGCATGCTCGACTCAAACATTGAGGGGATTGCCAAAGCGGTTGAATCACTTTTGCCAGTACATCAGGCTCAGGTGATTTCTTATTTAAAAGCGAGTGGTAGTCGATTGGGATTGCTACTTAACTTTAATCAAAAAACATTGAAAGAAGGTATTAAGAGAATGATCCTTTGAGGTCTTTGTGCTCTTGGTGCCTTTGTGGTGAAAAGGATTTAAACATGGAATTTTTCAGAATCAAAAAAGATATTCCGTTCATGAAGCATGCGTTGATCTTCAACGCGGTTTCGGCGCTGACTTTTGTGGCGGCAGTATTTTTTCTGTTGACCAAGGGTCTGCATCTGTCCATCGAATTTACCGGTGGTACGGTCATGGAAGTAGCGTATTCCCAGTCGGCAGATATTGAAAAGGTACGTCAGGCTGTGGGCACACTGGGTTATACCGATGTGCAGGTTCAAAACTTTGGTACGGCCAGCGATGTGATGATTCGCCTGCCGATTCAAAAGGATGCCGAAGGCAAGGCGATCTCATCGGCGCAGCAGAGTGAAACGGTGTTCAAGGCCTTGTCAGCACAGGATGCCAACGTCAAGCTGCAACGGGTTGAGTTTGTTGGCCCGCAGGTTGGTGAAGAGCTGGCCAGCGATGGCTTGAAGGCTTTGGCCTTGGTGGTGGCGGGCATCATGTTGTATCTGGCGATTCGCTTTGAGTGGAAGTTTTCGGTGGCGGCCATCATCGCCAACTTGCATGATGTGGTGATCATCCTGGGATTTTTCGCGGCATTTCAGTGGGAGTTTTCACTCTCCGTATTGGCCGCGGTGTTGGCGGTGTTGGGTTACTCGGTGAACGAATCCGTGGTGATCTTTGACCGGATTCGTGAGAACTTCAAAAAGCTGCGCAAGGCTTCCACCACACAAGTGATCGATAACGCCATTACCAGCACCATGAGCCGGACCATCATCACCCACGGCTGTACCGAGATGATGGTATTGTCGATGCTGATTTTTGGTGGTCCAACCCTGTTTTACTTTGCGCTGGCGCTGACTATCGGGATTTTGTTTGGTATTTATTCTTCGGTGTTTGTGGCTGCAGCGGTGGCGATGTGGTTGGGTGTGAAGCGTGAGGATCTGATCAAACCGGTCAAAAAAGAAACTCAGATCATTGAAGGTTGATTGACCGATCTTGATAATTTAATTTGTTAAACCAATTCAACAGGCATGATCCACAAGGTCATGCGCGTATGAATAAAAAAGCCTGCTCCATCGAGCAGGCTTTTTTTATGGGCTTTTAAGGTTTGTACTTATTCAGCTTTGACAGCCTCAACCTGAATGGCCAGTTTGGTGGTCATGTCAAAGTTGTACTTGATGCCGTAATCAACGCCAAAATCGGCACGGTTAAAGGTTGCGGAAGCATCGGCGCCACAGGCTTCTTTCTTGAAGAAAGGGTGGCTGGGAATGCATTTGAACTCGTTGATTTTTAATGTGACAGGTTTGGTCACGCCGTGCATGGTGAGTTCGCCTTCGATTTCAGTCGGTGTCTCGCCGTTGAATTTTGTGAATTTACCTTTGTAGACTGCAGTCGGGTATTTGGCGACGTCAAATATTTCTGTACCTTTGGCGTGCTCATTCATTTTGGCATGACCAAAATCAATGGAGGCGGTATCAATAGTCACTTCAACAGAGCCGGTCTTGGCTTCTTTATCGAGCACGACTTTGCCGCTGCTTTTTGTAAATTTACCACGCCATTTGGACATGCCACCCATGTGATCAGCTTCAAAGCTTGGGTAGGTATGACTTGGGTCCAATGTATAAGTGACTGGTGCTGCCATGGCGAGGGTAGAGCTGGCTGCGAGTAATGTGGCTAGGAGGGTTTTTTTCATCATGGATCCTTCAAATTAAAAGAGATAAGAGCGGAGATAAAGCACGGTGTTGGAGGTTAAAAAAGTTTAATCATTCATTATTTTTTGAGTGCAGTGACAACCTTGAATTTGATGGTGACGTCATCGGCCACCACATCGGTATCTTTCCACTCGCCTTCGCCGATATTAAAAGTCAGACGTTTGATCGGCAGAGCACCTTCAAAGACCTGGCCTGCGGCGTCAGTCTTATAGCTCACAGGGATTGTGACATCAATCGTTTTGCCCTTGATGGAGAGTTTGCCGGTGGCTTCATACTTGCCGGATGTTGCGCCGGCCTTGATGGCGCTGGTCACAAAACTGGCTTTGGGAAACTGTGCTGCATTAAACCAGGTCTTTTTGGCAACTTCGGCGTTGTAGGCGGCGTCACCCAGGTCAAAGCTGGCGACATCAATTTCCACCGTGGCTTTGGAGGTGGCCAGCTTGGCTGGGTCAAAGTCGACTTGTGCCGTAAACTTGTTGAATTTTGCATCAACGCCCACACCCATTTGCTTGAACGTGATGACAACGGCGCTTTTGCTGGCGTCAACCGTTTGCGCATAGACCGACCAGGTAGCCAGTACGGCTGTGCCTGCCAGCAAACTTGCCAGCAAGCTGCTGCCGAGCTTTTTGTGTGTGGTGGAAATCAGTGTGGTGATCATGGTGTTCCTTACTTAAATTTAGGCAACATGCGCGTGAGCACATTGTCGCGATCAATGAAGTGATGTTTGAGGGCCGCGGCCACATGCACAATAAACAGTGCCAGCAGGCCATTGGCAAATAGCTCGTGAACTTCAATCAACTGGTCTGCCAGTTCCTTGTTTTTTTCAATCAATACCGGCAGTTTGAACAGGCCCAGATAAACGATGGGATAACCGGATGCCAGGCTGTAAAAATAGCCGGTCACGGGCAGGGCAAAAAACAGAAAATAAAAAATCATGTGAGTGGCAGATGACGCCTTGGCCTGCCAGACCGGCATGCCAGCCGGATTGGCGGGTGGTGTGTTGAACATGCGCCATAGCAAACGCAAACCTGCCAGGCCGAAAATGGTCACACCGAGCCATTTGTGCCAGTTGATGAACTTGATCTTGGTCGGGGTGATACCTTCAATATCAGCCGCCTGGCTACCCAAAATAAAGGCCGCAATGATCAGGATGGCCATCAGCCAATGGAGTAACTTGGCGATGCTGCTGTAGTCTTGTGATGGGGAAGTGGTGTTCATAAAAAGCTTCTTTGAGAATGGTCAATATTTAATTATTCAAGTTTTCTGTGACAAGCAGTGTTTGTTTGAGCTTGTCCAGTTGTTGTTCCAGTGCGCTAAAGTCACTGGACTGAAATGCCTTGAATAACTGTGTGCAATGACGCAGCATTTTGGGGAAGGCTTCAGCAAAGAAGGTTTCACCCTGTGGGGTCAGGCGCACAATGGTGCTGCGTTTATCCGAGCAATGATCGCAGCGCGACACCAGTTGCAGCTTTTCCAGTCGATCCACGACGCCAGTCAGCGTGCCTTTGGTGATCAGCGTTTTTTCACCCAACTCCTTAAACGTCATGCCATCGGTATTGCCCAGCGTGGCAATGATGTCAAATTGCGGTGGCGTTATGCCCAACGCACGTGTCATTTCGGCAGAGCGCCTTTCAAAAAGGTGATAGCACTCGGCGAGCAGTCGCAGACTTTTAAGCGGACGTTTGTTCATAACTTTCATTTAGTTCTAACTAGAACTAAATATAGGTGATTTCAAATGACTTGGCAAGTGCCAATAAAAAAGGCTTATTGCTGATGAGGGATTAGAGAGCTTCGGTGTGAAAAAGTTCGATGCCGAACTAATTAGTTCGGCCGAGGTGACGGTGTTGCCGCTTGAAGGTGATGAATATGAGGCGTTAGCGACAGCGGATATTTGTTTATTGCGGCGGTGATCGGGTTGGCGACATGACTACAACGGGGCTACTATGGTGGGTTCTGGTTGTTTGGGAGCGACATGGAGTATTTTTTAAAGGGTAGTAATTACGTACTATAGGTGTTAAAAAACCATCATACCCCATAAGAGTATGATGGTTTTGGCGTGAAATTCGGGCTGGGGTGAACTTAAATTCGCTTGGCCAGTTCTGCCGCTTTACCGGTGTAGCTGCCCGGCGTCATATTGAGCAGCAAATTTTTGGCTTCGGCTGGAATCGCCAGGCCTTCAATAAAGACTTGCAGGGCTTCTCGGGTGATACCTTTGCCACGGGTCAGCTCTTTTAGCTGTTCATACGGGTTTTCAATGCCATAACGGCGCATCACCGTTTGCACTGGTTCGGCCAGCACTTCCCAGGTGGCGTCGAGGTCTTCGGCCAGTTTGGCCGGATTGACTTCCAGCTTGTTCAAGCCGCGCAGGCAGGACTCATACGCCAACAGGCTATAACCCAATGCCACGCCGATATTGCGCAGCACGGTCGAGTCGGTCAGATCGCGTTGCCAGCGTGACACTGGCAGTTTTTCGGCCAGATGTTTGAGCAGTGCATTGGCAATGCCCAAATTACCTTCGGAGTTTTCAAAGTCGATCGGGTTGACCTTGTGCGGCATGGTGGACGAACCAATCTCGCCGGCCTTGAGTTTTTGTTTGAAATAACCCACCGAGATATAGCCCCAGATGTCACGGTTCAGATCCAGCAGAATCGTGTTGGCGCGGGCGACGGCGTCAAACAGTTCAGCCATGTAGTCATGCGGTTCAATCTGAATGGTGTAGGGGTTGAAGGTCAGACCGAGTTCGCTCTCAATGACATTTTTTGAAAAAGCTTCCCAATCAAAATGGGGATAGGCCGACAGATGCGCGTTATAGTTACCCACGGCACCATTCATCTTGCCCAATATTTGCACTTGCTCAATCCGTACCAAGGCACGCTGCAAACGCGCTGCGACGTTGGCCAGCTCCTTGCCCAGCGTGGTTGGTGAGGCAGGTTGACCATGAGTGCGTGCCAGCATTGGCAACGCAGCGTGGGTGTGCGCCGCCTCAACCAGATAAGCCAGGACTTTGTTCAGGGTGGGCACAATCACTTCATCGCGCGCGGCCTTGAGCATCATGCCGTGTGAGGTGTTGTTGATGTCTTCCGATGTGCAGGCAAAGTGGATGAACTCGGCAGCTTTGGCCAGCTCGGCATTGCCAGCCACTTTTTCCTTGAGCCAGTACTCCACCGCTTTCACATCGTGGTTAGTGACTTTTTCAATATCCTTGATGCGCTGTGCATCGGCTTCGCCAAACTGGCTGACCAGGCTGTCGAGCAGGGCGACGCTATCGTTTGAAAATACATCGATTTCGCTGAAACCGGCACGGGACAAGGCCTTGAGCCAGGAGATTTCGACCTTGACGCGATGTTTCATAAAGCCAGCTTCGGACAAGATCGGGCGCAACGCGGCGGTTTTGCTGCCATAGCGACCATCCAGTGGTGACAGGGCAGATAATTCGGAAAGTTCGGTAAAAGCAGGGGCAGTGTGATCGGTCATGAGGTTTAACAGGCAGGAAGATGAAATAGAACAAAAGGTGAGTGCATGCGTGTCACAATCCGGCAATCCGGTAGGAAAACCTTGGTCAAAGCCAGGACTGTTGCGACATCTTGAAAGCTAATGGGCGATTTTACCATCCGTGCTGTTGCGAGCCCGCTGCAGATTTTTTATGACCGTTTGCCAATGCCAACAATTAAAAGGCGCAATGCTATACTTTTGCCGACCTATACCGTGAAAACAACATGAAACTCATTGGCTCCCTTACCAGCCCTTACGTACGCAAAGTGCGGATTGTGCTGTCTGAAAAAAAGATTGATTACAAGTTCGAACTTGAAAACGTTTGGCAGCCCGACACGCATATCCAGAACTATAACCCGTTGGGCAAGGTGCCGTGTCTGATCATGGAAGACGGTGGCGCCGTGTTTGACTCACGCGTGATTGTGGAATATCTCGACACCATTTCACCGGTGGCGCGATTGATTCCAGCCTCTGGTCGCAGCCGGGTTGAGGTGCGTTGCTGGGAAGCCCTGGCCGATGGTTTGCTGGATGCTGCGGTAGCTGTCCGTCTTGAAAAGTTGCGCTCCATTGAAAAGCAGGAACAAAGCTGGCTTGATCGTCAATACAAAAAAATTCATGCCGCCTTGACCGCCATGTCCAATGGGTTGGCTGGCAAACCGTTTTGCACCGGTGTCAGCTATAACCTGGCCGATCTGGCAACCGGCACGGCACTTTGCTACCTGGACTTCCGTTTCCCCGAGCTGGATTGGCGTTCCGCTCATCCCAATCTGGATAAACTCAGTTTGAAACTCGTTGCCCGTCAATCCTTTCTGGATACGCGCCCCGAGGAGTAATGAGGCCATCCGGCATGGCCGATCCACTGAGTCCATCAACGCCCACCCCTGCACGGCGGCTATTCGGCAGGCTGCCGCTGCTTTCGTATCCGCGTTCCTTTTTTGCTTTGTTGATCATGGGCTTCATGCTCATCTGTTCGCCACTGGTGATTTCACTGGCACGCTCGGTGGTCTATGCTGATCAACTGGCTCTGCAAAGCGAGCAGGCAGTGCGTAAGGCGGCGCAGGCTTCTGAAGAGGGGCGCGTACTGTCTGAGACACTGACGGCGATGGAACGCAGTGTTCGGCAATATCAGGTGTTGGGTGATACCGCTTTGCTGAAAAACTATGCGGCCTTGCACGAGCAGTTTGGTGAGACAGCCAAAACCTTGTCGGCCTTGGCCAATGAACCGCATTTGCTGGAAACCGTCCAACAATTGATGAGGAAAGAAGTGGCGCTCAATGCCATGTTGATTGTCAGCAATTTCAAAATGACTTCGTTTGAAGAGTTTGACATGCTGACCTTGCTCGGCAATCAAGTGACCTTGGGTGCCAATCGCTTGATTGATCGCGAGGTGGATGGTCTGCTGGCAGCAGCAGATAAATCGCAACGCAAATCCTTGCTGTTTGCTGCAGTGAGTATTCCTCTGGCCTTGCTGTTGGCGGCAGTATTGGCTTATGCGATTGCCAAGCCGGTCAGACAGATCGATCAGGCGATCAATCGCTTGGGTAATGCCGAGCTGAATACGCCAATCAAGGTCGGTGGGCCAGAAGATTTGCGCCTGCTTGGTGAACGTTTGGACTGGTTGAGAAGACGCCTGGCCACGCTGGAAGCGCAGCGTGCCAAGTTGCTGGCCAATGTGTCCCATGATCTGAAAACCCCTTTGGCGTCGATCCATCAGGGGGTTGAGTTATTGAATGATGAAGTGCTTGGCCCATTGCAGCCTTCACAAAAAGAAGTGGTGCAGATCATGGCGCATAGTGCGGAAGATTTAAAGGCGCGGATTGGTGACTTGCTGTCGATGGATGAAGGTATTTTGCGGGATACGCCACTTAATCTGGGGCCGGTTGATTTGGGTGGCTTGACACGGGCGGTGATTGATCGGCATCGCTTGCATGCACGAGGGCGTGGTGTGCATTTCAAAATGAATTTGCAGCCGGTGGTGGTGCATGGTGATACAGAAAAATTGCGTGTGATCATTGATAATCTGGTTTCCAATGCGGTGAAGTTTTCACCCGAGCGAGGCGAGATTGAAATGTCATTGAATTTGGATCAAGGTGAAGCCTGTCTGGATGTACAGGATGAAGGCCCCGGCATTGCGCAGGCCGAGCGGGAGAAGATCTTTGATGCCCGTTTTAAAGGTGCGTTGCAGGTTGATGCGGCCGTTGCCGGTAGTGGTTTGGGTTTGGCCATTGCCCGGGAGTTTGCGCTGGCGCATGGCGGTACCGTCAAGCTGCTGGAACGTCCACCACGCAAGACCATGGCGGGACGCGGTAGCCATTTTCAGTTGCGTCTGCCCGGCGCAACACTTACGGATAACACTTAATGAAAATATTGAAATTTTCTATCATTGGCTTGATGGCCTTGCTGTCTGCTTGTGCCGTACAACCTGTAGAGACCAAGCCCGAAGCCTTGCGCTCGGCACCAGAAGCCAGTCTGCTGGAAAAAGCGACGGATATGGCTTTGGCGCTGTTTTCCACGGAGAAAAAAAATGAGGCGGCTTTGGAGGATTGTCAGCGCATGCAGGCCGAATTGCAAAAGCAGCAAACGCGCGCCCTGGATGAACAGCGACGAGCCGATGAAGCCAGTCGGCGGGCTGAGTCTGAACAAAAACGTGCTGATGGTGAGCTGCGTCGTTCCGACTATTTGACCGAGCGTTTGCGACAGGCTGACGCACGAGTGATTGAGTTGCAGGCCAAGCTTGATGCTTTAAAGGGTATTGAAAAGAGTTTGAATGAACGCGGTAATCATGGCGGTGGTGCGGTGCGCTCACCCGCGGAGCGTAAGGAGTAATCATGCTTGGCCGAATATTGATCGTTGATGATGATGCTTCGCTGTTAAAGCTGCTGGCTTTGCGTCTGGAAGCTGAAGGCTATGAAGTTCGTAGCGCCGAAGATGGTCAGCGCGCCTTGCTGATCCTGCAAAGCTTTGCGGCCGATCTGGTAGTGTCTGATTTGCGCATGGATGGCATGGATGGCTTGGGTCTGTTTGCCGCAATCCAGCGTGATCACTCCGGCATTCCGGTCATCATTCTCACTGCACACGGCTCGATTCCCGATGCGGTACAGGCAACACGGATGGGTGTTTCGGCGTTTTTGACCAAACCATTTGAAGCCAAAGCCTTGCTGGCAGAAATTGAACGCTTGATTCCCCTGGGCAGTCGCACTGATAACGCACTACCTGCCTGGCGCCTGCCGATTGTGACGCGTAATCCCAAAATGGAAGCCTTGCTGGATGTGGTGGAGCGCCTGGGGCGTAACAAGGCCAGTGTGCTCATTACCGGGCCATCTGGTGCGGGTAAGGAGCTGATCGCCACGGCGATTCATGCGGCTGGTCTCAATGACAAGGCGCCCTTTATCGCTGTTAATTGTGGTGCGGTGCCTGAACCTTTATTGGAGTCCGAACTGTTTGGTTATGTGAAGGGTGCGTTTACCGGTGCGGTGCGCGATAACCCCGGACTGATTCGCTCTGCCGACGGTGGTACCTTGTTTCTGGATGAGATCGGCGACATGCCACTGGCCTTGCAGGTCAAGCTGTTGCGTGTCTTGCAGGAGCGCAAGGTGCGGCCGGTCGGTGGTACACAGGAAAAGGACGTGGATGTGCGTCTGATTACGGCGACACACCGCAATCTGTCTGAGGAAATGAGCCAGGGTCGCTTCAGGGAAGATCTTTACTACCGACTCAATGTGGTGACGCTGGAAGTGCCGGCATTGGCCGAGCGGCGCGAAGACATTCCCTTATTGGCGCAGCATTTTGCGCGCACGATTGCGGAAAAATATCGTTGTCCGGTACCCAAGATTGCTTCCGATGCGATGGAGTTGCTGATGACTGCACCTTGGCCCGGCAATGTGCGTCAGCTGTACAACGTGATCGAGCAGTCAGTGGCACTGGCCGATATTCCTGCGCAAGGTAGCGAAGGCGCGGTGATTACCGGTTTACGGATCCGTGAAGCGCTGCGTGATACCGCTGGTAATGCAATACCGTCATTGGCTGATGCCAAGACGCAATTTGAGCGTGATTATCTGGTGCAGATTTTACGGATGACAGAAGGTAATGTGGCGCAGGCAGCACTGATTGCGCAACGCAATCGCACGGAATTTTATCGCCTGATGCAAAAGCATGGACTGGATGCACAGTTGTTTAAAGGCAACGATTAAATCGGCGATCTGTCGCTTTCTTTGACATTTTCACCGACTTGTCGTCGCCTTTTAGCGACTCCGCAAATGACGCTATAGCGTCATTTTTTTCAATTTGACAAATATGTGTCGCCAATTAGCGACGATATCTTGTTGTATCGCATTAAGAAAAAATTTTAAGTCATTGTTTAAATTGGTGTTTACAAAATGGCACATTCTGTGCAATAGTACGTTCACTTCAGTGCAATTAACAGTTTTTGTGCTGGGGTGTTCCCTGATCATCGCAATTCCCCAATGCGATGGTTCTTTCAACCGCTGTGGCTTACCACAGCGGTTTTTTATTTTTTAGGGTGTATGTTTATTTTTCATCTGCTTAAGTGCGTATTTATTAGTCTTTATAAGATACCACTGGGTAGTATTAAATATGTTCAGCCAACATATGAAATGATTCGGCTTGTGCCACCGGCCAAAACTCTTCAAACACCCGTAAATGCGCATTGGGCAGATTGGCGCTGTGAATGTCGAGCGCTTTGGGATTGTTGAGCAGCGCACCTTGCGGTAAGTACGGAATTTCCTTGGACAGCAAATGAATGACGGTCGGGCTGATGCGCTTGACGATATGTTCCGCGCGCAATTGCGATGGATGAGACAAGCCCGCAGCAGCCACCAGTTCCATCAGTGCATGCAGAGTCTTTTGGTGAAAGTTGTAAACCCGCTCCGATTTGTCTGGCACCACCAAGGCACGTTGTCGCAATGGATCTTGCGTAGTAACACCGGTTGGGCAGGCACCGGTATGACAAGCCTGTGCCTGAATGCAGCCCAGTGCAAACATGAAGCCACGTGCCGAGTTGCACCAGTCAGCACCAATCGCCAGGGTGCGGGCAATATCAAAGGCAGTGATGATCTTGCCCGATGCCCCGAGCTTGACCTGGTCACGCAAACCAATGCCTACCAGCGTGTTATGAACCAGAATCAGGCCTTCTTGCAAGGGGCCGCCAACATGGTCGATAAATTCCACAGGCGCTGCACCGGTGCCGCCTTCGCCGCCATCAATCACAATAAAGTCGGGCACGATGCCAGTCTTGAGCATGGCTTTGGCAATGCCAAACCATTCCCAGGGATGGCCCACACAAAATTTAAAACCGGTGGGTTTGCCACCCGACAAGGTACGCAGTTTGTCGATGAATTCCAAGAGCTCAATCGGTGTTGAAAAGGCCGAATGCGATGGTGGTGAAATGCAGTCTTCGCCAGTTGGAACATCCCGTGTCTCGGCAATTTCTGGTGTCACCTTGGCCGCTGGCAAGACGCCACCATGACCGGGTTTGGCACCCTGGCTGAGCTTGATTTCAATCATCTTGACTTGCTCATGCTGGGCCTGCACTGCAAATTTTTCGGCGTTAAAGGTACCGTCCTGATTGCGACAGCCAAAATAGCCAGATCCAATTTCCCAGATCAGATCACCACCATATTGGCGATGATAACGACTGATACTGCCTTCACCGGTATCGTGCGCAAAACGGCCTTTGGCGGCACCCTGATTGAGCGCCATGATGGCATTGGCCGAGAGCGCGCCAAAGCTCATGGCGGAAATATTGAAGATGGAGGCCGAATAAGGTTGGGCGCGGCCATCGCCAATCAGAATACGAAAATCATGCGACTTGATAACAGTCGGCACCATCGAGTGATTGATCCATTCGTAGCCCGCCGCCTTGACATCCAGCAGCGTGCCAAAGGGGCGCATGTCCGGATCTTTTTTGGCGCGTTGATAAACGATCGAGCGTTGTACGCGTGAAAATGGTTTTTCCTCGGTATCGTCTTCCACAATGTATTGGCGCAGTTCTGGGCGTACATATTCAAAGAAGAAGCGGAAGTGCGCCAAAATCGGATAGTTGCGCCGGATTGCCTGGCGGGTTTGCGTCAGGTCGACCAGGCCAATCACAGAAAGGCAGGCACAAATCAGTGCGGCGATCCAATAGCCGCCACTTTGCGTGCCAAGCACCGCAAAAAACAGCGTGAGAGCGCAGACAGCAGCAAGGGTCAGGAAGCGAGTTGGGAGCATGGTGACTTTGTATCAGACACAAAGCCACTAGAGTAAAACGAATAGACGCTTATTTGATCGGTATATCGACCGTTAGACCAAAAGATTTTTGGCGATAGGCTGGTTGTACCGCTTGGGCGAAGTTTTGATTGTCTTTGTGAAGGTCAAAATAATCGCCGCGCGAGGTATAGGTATAGCTGATGGATGGCGTGATGGTGACATGACCCCATTGCTTGAGTAACACCGGTATGCTGATACGCAAGCCCTCACTGCGACCGGTCTTGCCGTTACCTGATGCCGCCAGAGTCGGGATGGTGACATTCTGATCGGATTTGGCACCGAATTGGCGAATCACCTGTGCCGCAATCTGAACATGATCATTGCTGTAGATATCTATGCGGGCGCCGAGCAGGGTGCTCCAGATTCGGTAATGTTCATGCAAGCCGCCGACCGTGGCCGTGCTGCGGATATTGCGGTCACGTCGTTCATGTTCGATGCCGGCAATGGCCCATAGAGCGTGATTGAAAACTTCAAAGCGATGTTCACCTTGCACTCCCCAAATCAAAAACTCCATATCTGTGATGGTTTGCAGTGGTGCCCCTTGCTGGGTCTGGCCATCATAATGAAAATCGGGCTGGCTATATTGCAATGCGCTGACGATTCGCCAGTCTTGACCAAACTGATAAAAACCATTCACACCCAATACCCAGCTCGTGGCAGTTTCTTTGACGAGCCTTGAGCCGTCATTATCAAATTCTTCATATTTTTGTGCCACGACGGCGGGCGCTGCTGACAGTCCCCAGCTATTTTCCTGGGCGATGGCAACATGACAAAACAGCATGATGCTTGGGCAGATGATCGCTAGTTGTCTAAGCATAGGGTGTCGTTATCAAAGATAAGGGGCGCAGAGCGCCCCGGTTTCCATTCATCTGGTTGATCTTGTTATGGCACCATTGTAACGAAACTCCATGTATACGCATACCAGTATATGTCTTTTGGGTGACAGTATCTTGAAGCTTACTCGGTCAGTGCGGAATAGATGATGCCACCGCCCAGACAAACCTCATCGGCATATAAAACGGCCGATTGACCAGGAGTGACTGCCCATTGAGCTTGGTTAAATTGAAGGTCAAAGCCGTTTTCAGAAACCTGTAACCGGCAGGCGGCATCACCTTGCCGATAGCGTGTCTTGGCACCAATCTCCATAAGAGGTGAGGATTCACCAGCAATCCAGGAAACATCTGCAGCGTTCAATTGCCAACTCCGCAGCCAAGGATGCTCATGCCCTTGCACCACATACAGGGTATTGGTATGCAGCTCTTTGCGAGCCACAAACCAGGGATCACCATTACCGGTTTTACTGCCTCCAATCCCAATCCCTTTGCGCTGTCCCAGCGTGTAAAAAGCCAGGCCAATGTGTTCGCCAATGATTTTGCCATCGGCGGTTTTCATGGGGCCGGGCTGATGCGGCAAATAACGATTCAGGAAATCGCGGAATGGCCGTTCGCCAATGAAACAAATACCCGTGCTGTCTTTTTTACTGGCATTGGGCAGGCCGATACGGGTGGCAATTTCGCGTACTTTGGTTTTGGGTATTTCGCCCAATGGAAACAGGGTGCGTGATAACTGGGCCTGATTGAGTCGATGCAAGAAATAGCTCTGGTCTTTGGATTGATCAAGTGCCTTGAGCAATTCAAAGCGACCATTGTTTTCACGAACTCGTGCGTAATGGCCGGTGGCAATGGTATCGGCACCCATCGCCATGGCATGATCCAAAAATGCCTTGAACTTGATTTCGGCATTGCATAAGACATCCGGGTTGGGAGTGCGACCGGCTGAATATTCGCGCAGAAAATCAGCAAATACACGTTCTTTGTATTCGCTGGCAAAGTTGACGGCTTCGATATCAATACCAATCACATCGGCGACCGCAGTGGCATCAATCAGGTCCTGACGAGTTGAACAATATTCATCATTGTCGTCATCTTCCCAGTTTTTCATGAACAGGCCGATGACTTCATAACCTTGTTCCTTGAGCAACCAGGCAGTGACAGATGAATCAACCCCTCCCGACATGCCTACAACAACTTTCGGTTTGCTCATATTGGCTTGCTGTCTGAGTTAAGGGTGTTACCAGTGGTACTGTCCAACACCCCGCCGAGTGCGGTTTCATGATGAAACAGCATGTCCAATGGATAACCCGGGTGTCCCGCCTGTTTGAGACGCAGGTAATCGTCAATGCATTGCATGACCAGCGGGCTGCGATGTTTCACTATGCAAGAGCGAATTTCACCTGGGGACATCCAGATTGCCCGAATAATGCCCTCATCCAGGCTTTGTCGGGTATCCACTAATGCCTTGCAGATAAAGGCAAAGCGCAGATAAGTGACTTCTTCCTGGGTGCGTTCGGAGAAATAGCGCGACATATACATGCCCAGCAGGCTTTGAACTTCGACTTGCCAGGCACTTTCTTCCAATGCCTCGCGCATGCAGCCAGCCTGCAAAGTCTCGCTGGGCTCTAGGTGTCCGGCGGGTTGGTTGAGACGAATGCCGTCACTGGTCAGCTCTTCAATCATCAAGAACTGATTGTCGCGTTCGATCACCGCGGCCACCGTCACATTGGGTTTCCATTTGCTTGTCATGTCATTTCCTTTTGGGCATGCATTTTACCTGCTTGGCGCGGTAGACTATAAGCCGAGGAGACTGACCACCTGGTATGGGCTGGGGGATAAGACAATAAGCCAAAAATGGCGCTAAAACTTTGCAGAAGAATGCTTGAATAAGTTAAGCTCGCTTTTCTTGTTCGAACTTCGGATACCAATAATAATTTTCAGACAGGAGTAACTATGAGAATCGGCATCGCCGCCGAAACGTGGCTGGGAGAAACGCGCGTCAGCGCTACACCCGAAACCGTCAAAAAATTAATTGCCGTCAAACATCAGATTATTGTAGAAAGGGGAGCAGGCGTCGCATCATCCATACCGGATAGCGCTTATGAAGCTGCCGGTGCCACACTGGGCAGTGCTGCTGAAGTTTATGCCGCTGACTGGGTATTTAAGGTACGGGCTCCCAATGCGGCTGAACTGGCGCAAATCAAGCCGGGCACCGTATTGGTTGGGATGCTCAATCCGTTTGACAATGACAACAACAGTGCCATGGCACAGGCTGGTGTGACGGCCTTTGCCCTGGAAGCAGCACCGCGTACTACGCGGGCGCAAAGTCTGGATGTATTGTCTTCACAGGCCAATATCGCCGGCTATAAAGCGGTGGTGGTGGCGACTTACCATTATCAGCGTTTTTTCCCCATGTTGATGACTGCCGCTGGTACCGTCAAGGCCGCCCGAGTGGTGGTGTTGGGTGCGGGCGTGGCAGGCTTGCAGGCCATTGCCACAGCCAAGCGTCTGGGAGCGGTGATTGAAGCCTCCGATGTGCGTCCGGCAGTAAAAGAGCAGATTGAATCCTTGGGTGCCAAGTTCATTGATGTGCCTTTTGAAACCGACGAAGAGCGTGAGATTGCCCAAGGCGTGGGTGGTTATGCGCGGCCCATGCCGGCAGCCTGGTTGCAACGACAGGCGGCACTGGTTGGCGAGCGTATCAAGCAGGCTGATATTGTGATTTCGACTGCGCTGATTCCAGGTCGTGCTGCACCAACGCTGATTGCCGAAGAGGTGGTCAAGGGCATGAAGCCGGGTTCGGTGATTGTGGATCTGGCTGCCGGCAAAGGTGCCAATGGTGGCGGTAACTGCCCGTTGACTGAAACCGACAAGGTGGTGGTCAAGGACGGTATTACGCTGGTGGGTTACACCAATCTGCCCGCCATGGTAGCTGCCGACGCTTCGAGTCTGTATGCTCGCAACCTGCTGGATTTTGCCAAGCTGATTGCGGACAAGGAAGGCCAGTTTGCCTTAAACCTCGAAGACGATATCGTGGCCGCTTGCCTGATGTGCAAGGACGGTCAGGTCTTGCGTAAAAACGGATAAAACGCTGCCGGGCTTGTGCTGTTGGTTGCATTGAAATTGCACGGAGTTTGCATTGATCCCATTGCATCAAGCAACTTCAATAAGACTAATGGCTGACAGGTCTGGTTTGGCATGTCAAACAAGGAAATAACATGATCGATCCAACCATACAAAATCTGACGATCTTCGTGCTGGCCATTTTTGTGGGTTATCACGTCGTCTGGAACGTTACACCGGCATTGCATACGCCGCTCATGGCGGTCACCAATGCCATCTCCGGTATCATTATTGTGGGCGCCATGCTGCAAACCGTGGATATTGACGGCCCCATCACGCTGACTTCCATCCTTGGCGCTGTGGCTGTGTTGCTGGCTTCCATCAATATTTTTGGTGGTTTCATGGTGACGCAGCGCATGCTGGCCATGTTCAAGAAAAAAGAGAAGAAAGTGGAGGCACAATAAATGGAACACGAATTGGTTTCGAGTAGTTTAGCCAATATCACCACGCTGACCTATCTGGTTTCGGCGGTGTTGTTTATTTTGGCGCTCAAGGGCCTGTCATCGCCGGTGACCTCGCGTCAGGGCAATCTGTTTGGCATGATCGGCATGTTGATCGCCGTGATTACCACCTTCTTTGTGGCGCATAAACCGGTCTTGTCTTTGATCGGCGGCGCCATGGTGGTGGGCGCCGCCATTGGTGGCACCGCAGCACGCCGTGTCCCCATGACCAAGATGCCTGAACTAGTCGCGTTGATGCACTCTCTGGTGGGCCTGTCAGCGGTATTGATTGCGGTCGCTGCCATCTTTCATACTGGCGAAGACCATACTGGCGTGCAAAAGGTGGAGTTGTTTATTGGTGCGTTCATCGGTGCCATTACTTTCACAGCTTCCGTGATTGCTTACGGCAAATTGTCGGGCAAGGTGTCAGGCAAGCCAGTCAGTTTTGGCGGCCAGCACATGCTCAATCTGATTATGGCGATTGCCATGCTGGTGTTTGGTCTGGCTTATTTCATGACCGGGTCTACCGCGGCATTCTTGGCGATGTTGGCCATTGCCCTGGTATTGGGTGTGACCTTGATCATCCCGATTGGTGGCGCTGATATGCCGGTGGTGGTGTCGATGCTGAACTCCTACTCGGGCTGGGCAGCAGCTGGCATTGGCTTTACGCTCAACAACTCGGTATTGATTATTGCAGGCTCATGCGTGGGTGCTTCGGGTGCGATTCTCTCCTACATCATGTGCAAGGCGATGAATCGCTCCATCATTGCGGTGCTTCTGGGTGGTTTTGGTGCTGAAACAGCGGCGGCTGCAACCGGTGGCGGTGCACAAAAGCCAGTACGTTCAGGCAGCCCCGACGATGCGGCATTCTTGCTGGCCAATGCGGAAACCGTGATTATTGTGCCCGGCTATGGCCTGGCCGTGGCACGTGCTCAACACCCTTTGAAAGAGCTGGCTGAAAAGCTGACGCATAAAGGGGTCAATGTCAAATATGCGATTCATCCTGTAGCCGGGCGCATGCCTGGCCATATGAACGTGTTGCTGGCCGAGGCCGAAGTCCCTTATGACCAGGTGTTTGAGATGGAAGACATCAATAGCGAATTTGGTCAGGCCGATGTGGTGCTGGTTCTGGGTGCCAACGACGTGGTCAACCCCGCCGCCAAGACTGACCCAACCTCGCCAATTGCGGGCATGCCGATTCTGGATGCTTACAAGGCCAAAACCATTATCGTCAACAAGCGCTCCATGGCGGCGGGTTATGCCGGTTTGGACAACGAGTTGTTTTACATGGACAAAACCATGATGGTGTTTGGTGACGCCAAAAAGGTGGTGGAAGACATGGTCAAGGCCGTCGAATAACCATCTGCAAGGGTAGTTTGCTGGGATCATTGACTGATCTGTCCGCATTTACCGGCGCTGGTTTTAAAAGGCCATTTCTTGCTGAAATGGCCTTTTTTATGGAGTATGTGCTTAAATAAGGCTATTTAGTGCGTATTTATTAGGTCTATTTTTATACACTGGGTAAGTATATTTTTCCGTCAAGATTGATGAAGCAATGTTGAGCAATTTCCAATGATGGTATGGTTTCAGCTCAAACTGCACCTACAATAATGACTCCTTCTTTTTCTGACAATCCGGCATGGTGTTGATACCGCTATTTGACTGGCTGGCCTTAATGGGCTTTTTTCTGCTCTGGATTGGTTATCACTTTTTTTCCAATTACTGGGCGCAAAGCCATATCAGCCTGCTAGGCCAGTCCAATCGTCTGCGCAAGCAATGGATGCTGCGCATCACCGAACATGAAATGCGGGTCGGTGATGCCGCACTGATCAATAGCCTGACTTCCAGCCCGACTTTTTTTGCTTCCACCACCATTATCATCATTGGTGGTCTGTTTGCCTTACTGGGCACCAGTGACAGAGTGGTGGAAGTCGTTTCTGAACTGCCTTTTTCACGCAAGGCCAGTGGCGTGCTGTGGGACATGAAGATCATCTTGTTGATTGCGGTGTTTGTTTACGCTTTTTTCCGCTTTACCTGGTCGCTGCGCCAATACAACTTTTGTGCGGTCATGATTGGCGCTGCGCCGTCACCCAACGACTTTGATAAACCCGATGCCATGCATCAGCGCGATGACTTCGTCAAAATGTCCGGTGCGCTGATTGGGTTTGCCGCACAAAGCTATAACGATGGCCTGCGTTCTTATTATTTTGCGATCGCTGCATCGGGCTGGTTTCTTTCTCCGGTCGTGCTGCTTGGTGCGACAGTCGTTGTCGTGGGCATTTTGTACTACCGAGAATTTCACTCCAAAACCTTGCAAGTCATCTTTGCCCAGTCTTGATATAGCGCAAGCATGACAATGAGACTATCCGGAAAGGTTGTCACACTGGTATGATATAGGGTTAATACGGATATAAAAAAATGATGGTCATTTGATCGTTTTGCCTATCCGCCTGAGCATTTCGTTCTCTCATGTTAGGGATGGATTGACACTATGTCCTCATTGTTCAAGACGCCGGATGTACCACTTGCTACAGCGAGTAAAGCACTCATCAATTGCTATCATTGCGGTGCTTCAATCAGCGCCCCCCAAGTGGTTTCCGCCATCGTCAATGGTGATTCCCGCGCCTTTTGCTGTATGGGTTGTGCAGCTGCCAGTCAGGCAGTGCATCGTGCCATCCAGGTGCCCATCAAGGAAATCGACACCGCTATCATCAGCAAGCTCCATCCTTCTAACCAAATTCATCATCAGGCCAGTCCCAGCAGCGCACTGCGTGAGCAGATCTGCTTTGATGTGACCGGCGTGACCTGCAGTGGTTGCATGTCAGTCATTGAACGCTCGCTCACGCAGTTACCGGGGGTGCAGGAAGTGGCCACAAATTTGGCGGCCCGCACGGTCAATGTGGAGTTCTTGCCGCAACTCAATGCCCCGGCTGATTTGGTCGCTGCCATTCAAAGCCGTGGTTATGGTGCGGCGATTGCCGAATCGCATGATGCCGAGGCTGCGCGCAAACAAGAAAAACGTACCGCGCTGTGGCGGCTCTTCGTGGCGCTGTTTGCGATGATGCAGGTCATGATGTATGCCTATCCGGCCTATATTGCGATGGAAGACGACCTTGCTGTTGACGATGCGCAACTATTGCGCATTGCCAGTCTGGTGCTGACGATTCCTGTCATGCTGTTTTCGGCGCGACCATTTTTTACCGGTGCCTGGCGTGATTTGACGCTCATGCGGGTAGGTATGGATGTGCCGGTGGCCCTAGGTATTCTGGTGGCTTTTTTTGCCAGTACTTTTGCCACCGTGACCATGCATGGTGATGTTTATTTTGATTCGATCACCATGTTTGTTGCGTTTCTTCTGGGCGGGCGTTACATCGAAATGCTGGCACGCAATCGAGCCCAGCGTGATGTTGAACTGCTCTCACAAGATCAGCATCAATTGGCCTGTCGTTTGCCCGATTTTCCCAATATGCAAAATCAAGAGGCAGTGGAAAGCCATGCACTCAAAGTAGGCGATAAGCTGCTGGTCAAGATGGGAGAGGCTTTGGTCGCCGATGGCATTGTGGTGCAAGGCAGCAGCGAGTTTGATGAGTCCCTGCTGACGGGTGAATCACGTCCAAGTGTGGTCGAGGTTGGTGACAAACTACTGAGTGGCGCAGTCAATCTGGGGCAGGCCATTGTGATGCAAGTGCAGGCGGTGGGTGCTGCGACTCAGTTTTCGACCATCAAGCGCCTATTGCTGGATGCAGCAGGCAAGCGCCCGGCGATGGTGGCTTTGGCCGATCGTTATGCCAGTGTTTTTTTGGCTGCTATGGTAATTTTGGCTGGTCTGGCCGGGATTTATTGGGGGCGCGCCGATGCTGAACATGGTGTGCAAGTCATGATTGCCGTCTTGATCATTACCTGTCCTTGTGCCTTATCGTTGGCCACGCCAATTGCCTATACCGCTGCGGCGGGCCGCCTGGCCAGAATGGGCATTCTGGCACTCAAGCCTGGCGCATTGGAAACCTTGGCAAAGGTCAATCATATTGTGCTGGATAAAACCGGCACATTGACCCAGGGCAAGCCGAGCCTGCAACAGATCATTCGTTTGTCAGGCGCCGATCCATTGAATCTGGATACCCACGCCTTGCTGGCAATAGCCGCGGCACTTGAGCAGCAGGCCGTTCACCCCGTGGCGAAAGCTTTGATTCAGGATGCACCCAAACAACCCGTGTTGGTGGTTGAGCAACTACAAGAAGTGCAGGGGCGTGGGGTCGAGGCGTATTTGCCTGGTATCGGCAAAGTGCGCCTGGGGAGTGCAGCTTTTGTGGCGGAGCTGGCTGGTCTGGAGATGAAAGATCTGATTAATCCGGCAGAAGATGGTCAGATTGAGGTCTGGTTGGGTGCGACCAATCAGCCCTTGGCCGTATTTTCTTTAAGCGATGCGGTACGCCCGGAAGCGGCCAGTGTGCTTCAACACCTCCAGTCGACAGGTCTGCATGTGTCAATGGCAACGGGTGATCGTGTCGAAACTGCACGGGCCATTGGCCAGGAACTTGGTATTCAACAGGTAGCCGCAGGTTTACTGCCACAACAAAAAATGGCCCACGTCGCGGCCATGCAACAGCGTGGTCAAACCGTCGCCATGGTGGGTGATGGTATCAATGATGGTCCGGTCTTGGCACAGGCAGATGTTTCCATTTCGTTTGCTCATGGTGCAACAGTGGCCCATTGCGCATCAGACTTGGTGCTGATGCGTGAAGACCTTGACCTGTTGGTGCAGGTACACCAGTTGGCTAAACGAACACGACGAATTGTGTTGGAAAACCTAAGCTGGGCCTTTCTTTACAACCTAGTATCGGTTCCCCTGGCTGCGGCAGGAATGATTTCACCCGCTTGGGCAGGGATTGGCATGGCAACCAGCTCTTTGCTGGTGGTTCTTAACTCCTTACGACTATTGCGTTGATCATATGGAAACACTCTACCTACTGGTGCCACTTTCTCTTGTGCTGGTGTTTCTAATCGGCGCTATTTTTTGGTGGGCAGTCAATAGCAATCAATTTGAAAACCTGGAGCAGGCGGGGCGCATGATCCTGGAAGACGATGATCGACCAAAAGACGATGTAAAACAACACAGTGAAGAGTCGTAACCAGATGAGTAGGCAGATAAATAAGCAGTATTTTGCCTACCGTTGATTCACGTCAATGACGTGCGCCAATAATGGTTTACCCTTAAAATGCTGGATTGCGCTGAATTCAATTTTAAAAAGAGGCAGGAAAATGGCTACAACCTTGGAAGGGCATTACGAATATAAAGTAGTGCGGCAATTTGCGTTGGCAACGGTTCTATGGGGCGTTGTGGGTATGTTGGTGGGAGTCTGGATCGCTACTCAACTGGCATTCCCCGAGCTCAATATGGGGATCCCTTGGCTGACGTATGGTCGATTAAGGCCGTTACATACCAATGCGGTGATTTTTGCATTTGGTGGCTGTGCCTTGTTTGCAACTTCTTACTATGTTGTGCAGCGAACCTGTCAGACACGATTGTTTGCTCCTGCGCTGGCGCAATTTACTTTTTGGGGCTGGCAACTGGTGATTGTGCTGGCAGCCATTTCCCTGCCACTGGGTTTTACTTCCGGTAAAGAATATGCCGAACTGGAATGGCCAATCGATTTGTTGATTGCCGTTGTTTGGGTTTCTTATGCGGTCGTATTCTTTGGTACCTTGATCAAGCGAAAAGTTTCACATATTTATGTGGCCAACTGGTTTTTTGGCGCATTTATTCTGACAGTGGCTTTGCTGCATATTGTGAATAGTGCAGAGATTCCAGTGTCCCTGACCAAGTCCTACTCTGCCTATGCTGGTGCTCAAGATGCCATGATTCAGTGGTGGTATGGTCACAATGCAGTGGGTTTTTTCCTGACAGCCGGTTTCTTGGGCATGATGTATTACTTCATCCCTAAACAAGCCGAGCGTCCGGTTTATTCTTATCGTCTGTCAATTGTGCATTTCTGGGCGCTGATTTTCACCTATATGTGGGCGGGCCCTCACCATCTGCATTACACCGCTTTGCCCGATTGGACCCAGTCACTGGGTATGGTGTTCTCGCTGATTCTGCTGGCACCCAGCTGGGGTGGCATGATCAACGGCATCATGACTTTGTCAGGTGCCTGGCACAAACTGCGTGATGATCCAATTCTGAAGTTTTTGATTGTGTCTTTGTCCTTCTACGGCATGAGTACGTTTGAAGGCCCGATGATGGCGATCAAAACTGTCAACTCTTTATCTCATTACACTGATTGGACGGTTGGTCATGTTCACTCCGGTGCCTTGGGCTGGGTTGGTATGGTGTCTATCGGTTCCATCTACTTCCTGATTCCACGTTTGTTTGGCAAGAAAGAAATGTATTCAGTCAAACTGATTGAAGCGCATTTCTGGATCGCAACCTTGGGCATTGTTCTGTACATCGCCTCGATGTGGATTGCCGGTGTGATGCAGGGTCTGATGTGGCGTGCAGTTAACCCTGACGGTACTTTGACATACACGTTTGTAGAGGGTGTGAAGGCAACTTTCCCCTATTACGTCGTACGCATGATTGGTGGCCTGCTGTACCTGAGTGGCATGTTGTTAATGGCTTATAACGTGATCAAAACCGTGGCTGGAGGACAGGCAGTGGATGCCAGGATTCCACAGGTTCAAGCACACCATGCACACGCCTAAGAGGGGATCACATCATGAAATTTAATCACGAGATTATTGAAAAAAATACCGGCTTGTTGATCATTCTGGTTTTGCTGGTGGTCAGCTTTGGCGGCTTGGTGGAAATCGTTCCGCTGTTTTTCCAAAAGAGCACAACACAACCGGTAGAAGGCCTCAAGCCTTATACCTCCCTGCAATTGGCTGGGCGCGATATTTATATTCGTGAAGGCTGTTATAACTGCCATTCACAAATGATCCGTCCTTTCCGAGCAGAAACCGAACGTTATGGTCATTACTCTGTTGCCGGTGAGT
The DNA here is from genome assembly GCF_049675895.1 of Ampullimonas aquatilis. GTDB lineage: Bacteria > Pseudomonadota > Gammaproteobacteria > Burkholderiales > Burkholderiaceae_D > Ampullimonas > Ampullimonas aquatilis. Next base: position 694,254 of record NZ_CP183834.1, read on the forward strand.
TTGTTTACGATCACCCGTTCCAGTGGGGTAGTAAACGTACCGGTCCTGATCTGCACCGTGTTGGTGGCCGTTATTCCGATGACTGGCATCGCGCTCACTTGAACAATCCTCGCGATGTCGTACCAGAGTCCAATATGCCAGCCTATCCTTGGTTGTCAAAAAATCAGGTTGATGCAGAAATCATCCCAGCCAAAATGAAGGCATTGCGCATGGTTGGTGTTCCCTACACCGAAGAAGATATGGCAACAGCCACGGAGCTGGCCAAAGGCAAAACAGAACAAGATGCACTGATTGCCTTCCTGCAGGTGTTAGGTACTGCCATCAAGGAAAGGAATTGATATGGATGAGCAAGCCGTCAATCTATTGAGAGCAGTATCGACATTAGTCAGTTTCCTGGTGTTTGTGGGGATTGTGTTGTGGGCTTATTCTGGCCGTAACAAGCGCGATTTTGAGGAGGCAGCCAATCTGCCGTTCCAGGAAGAACCAACAATAATCAATCAAGTAGTCGAGGGTCATCATGGCTGATTTTTTCAATGAAGGCTGGAGTATTTACATTACAGTAATCACACTGGGTGGTATTCTGGCTTGCGCGTGGTTGTTGTTTGTACTTGCCAAGTACAAGGCACCACGCGATGCACAAGGTAATGTGGCAACAACGGGTCACATCTATGACGAAGACTTGGTGGAGCTTAACAACCCGCTACCGCGTTGGTGGTTGTGGATGTTTGTGATCACTATTGTGTTCAGCTTGGGTTACCTCTATCTTTACCCTGGCCTCGGATCATACAAAGGTTCCTTGGGGTGGACGTCAGCCAATGCACATGCTAAAGAAGTGGCTGCTGCAGATAAAGATTATGGCCCCATCTATGCCAAGTACATGCAAGAGGATTTAAAGGTTGTGGCCGCCGATCCTGATGCACGCAAGATTGGTGAAAAATTATTCATCAACTATTGCGCCCAATGTCATGGTTCGGATGCTGGCGGTAACAAGGGTTATCCTAACCTCACTGATAAAGACTGGCTCTATGGTGGTGAGCCTGACGTTATTGAAACCACTATTTTAAACGGTCGTCATGGTGTAATGCCTTCCATGGCAGCGGCCGTGGGCGGTGAAGATGACGTTCGCAATGTGGCTAACTATGTGGCGACATTATCAGGCGGTGGCGGTGATCCATTGCGTGCTCAACTCGGCAAGCCGAAATTTGCGGTTTGTGCAGCATGTCATGGTCCTGAAGGCAAAGGTAATCAAGCTTTGGGTACACCTAATCTGACTGACAAGATCTGGTTGCACGGCGGTGGTGTTGAAAACATCATGCAGACCATCAATAAAGGTCGCGATAGTACGATGCCTGCGCATGAGAAGTTCCTGGGTAAAGAAAAGGTGCATATTCTGGCCGCCTATATCTGGAGCCTCTCCAATCAGGATGCAATTGCGAGTGCAAGTCCAGCTAGCAGTAGCAAGTAGTGTGAAGTAATAACTGTCGTTTACGGCATACAAAGGTAAGCATGTCTTCTGTCCCTGATCCATCAAAAGAGTCGGTTGTTAAGCCACTTGTCTTTCAACCCAAGGCGGCGATTAATTCAGCTGCCAATGATGGAGCGGGGCAGACGGACTTTGTCGAGATGTCTTTGTATGAAGTCCAAAAGAAAATATATCCCCGCGCAGTCCATGGCTGGTTTGCCGCATGGCGCTGGGCACTGGTTTGGTTTACCCAATTAATATTTTATGGTCTGCCATGGATGTCATGGAATGGACGTCAAGCGGTTCTGTTTGATCTGCTTACCCGTAAGTTTTATATTTTTGGTTTGGTGCTTTGGCCGCAAGATTTTATTTATCTTGCTGCCCTGCTTGTCATATCAGCATTTTCTTTATTCTTATTTACCGCAATTGGTGGTCGATTGTGGTGTGGCTATGCTTGCCCACAAACCGTCTATACAGAAATTTTCATGTGGGTAGAACATAAGATACAAGGTGATCGTGCCCGCCGCATGAAACTGGACAGCGAGCCTTTTTCGATTAAGAAGTTTGTCCTGAAATCAACAACACAATTGGTATGGATTGCCATCGCCTTGTGGACCGGATTTACTTTCGTTGGTTACTTTACGTCAATTCATGATTTGGCTAACTCAGTCATGCAAGTTTCGCTTGGACCTTGGGAAGCCTTCTGGATGTTCTTTTATGCCTTTGCGACATATGGTAACGCTGGCTATATGCGTGAACAGGTTTGCAAGTACATGTGCCCATATGCTCGTTTTCAAGGAGCCATGTTTGATAGGGATACCTTAGTTGTCACCTATGATTACAAACGCGGTGAGCCACGTGGTGGCCGCAGTAAAAAAGATGATCAAACTCAATTGGGTTTGGGTTCCTGTGTCGATTGCAGTATCTGTGTACAGGTCTGCCCGGTTGGGATTGATATTCGTCAAGGTCAGCAGTATGAATGTATTGGCTGTGCTGCCTGTATTGATGCCTGCGATCAAGTGATGGACAAGATGAATTATCCTCGCGGGCTGATTCGTTACGACACGGAGAATGGTCTTGAAGAAGGATTGTCTCGTGAAGAATTGTTCTGGCGCATGATGCGACCAAGAACGCTGATTTATACTGGCATACTGTCGATTGTTGCCTTTGCGATGATGACCACATTGGTTCTGCGTGTACCACTGAAAGTGGATGTCATTCGAGATCGTGGCTCAATGGGCAAGATAGTCGATGATGGTGCAGTCGAAAATATTTATCGCCTGCAGATCATGAATACGCAAGAAGTTGAGCAGCATTTTGAAGTGGCAGTTGATGGTCTGGATGGCGCCAAGATTTTATTGAATGATCATTTTGTCATTCCTGGCGCGACGAGCCAGATTGTCCCCATCCGTGTTCAAGTCCCTGCAGGTGTAGGGCAGACAGGCTCCAATAAACTCTATTTTGAAATTCGCTCAATGGACAATGAGGACGTGAAGGTCAAGGAAAAGTCCGTATTTTTAATACCTCGTTAATCCAACCCAAGGAAAATATGTCTTCAACCGCCACAGTTAAGCAAGTCGATGTCGCAAAGGGTAAACCCTGGTATCGCGAGCCTTGGCCATTCTTGCTTGCTGCGGGACCTTTGATCGTTGTGATTGCTGGTACGGCTACCGCAGTGATTGCTTTTCGTTCTGCGGATGGGGTGGTGGCCGAGGACTACTATAAACGCGGTCTGGCAATCAATCAGACACTGGCCCGTACCGACAAGGCCCGGGATTTGGGCATGACGGCGCTGGTCAGTTACAACGATGATACTGGACGTATCCGTATAAACCTCAGTGGTCAATCCCTTCCAGACACTCTTACAATTCGCCTAGCACATCCAGTAAAGGCAACTGAGGACAAAATGCTCATCATTACTTCTGAAAGCAGGGGTATTTATGAGGCAGATATCAAACTGGATGCGCAAACAGTGCGCTGGGATATGATTATTGAAACTCCTGACTGGCGCCTGTCAGGCCGATGGCTCAATCCACAACAGCACTCGTTGACATTGAGTTCATCATAACGTTTACCCCTTTTTCAAGAGGTGGAATGTGGTGAATCAGGAAGCCTTATCCGAAGGACATTTTGCTCAAAAACTCATGCTAGTACTCTGGCCTGGCTTTTTGATGGCGATTCCGGCAACAGGAGTTTTTTTCAGTATTTTTGGCCCGAATGAATTGCTTTTTTCAGGCGAGCCGATTGAAATTCCAGCGCGAGCTGCCTATACCATTGGCTTTTTGGCGTTTTGGCTATTGGGTTCAACAGCCAGTGCCTTGACTTTATTTCTGCAGAAGCACGATTAATCGTCATTGCTATTTCGAAGCGTGGATTGACTTTAAAAAGTCCACGCTCTTGAAATGATTTCAAATCAAATCTGTTAAGTATCGGATGGAAGCGCGTGGGATCAATGCTAGTTTGACAGTTAAACTGTTCAAATAAGTTTTCGACACGCCGCCAAATTTCGAGCTTGTTGAATGTTTCAATATTTGATTTATTGGCAGCTGCCAGCGTTACTTCCAACCAATTGGCGCAATCTATCAGGTTGCAGAATATGGACGTTCTTTTGCTGAACGGTGATGTAGCCTTCGTCTTGAAATTTCGATAAAGTACGGCTGACTGTTTCCAGTTTGAGTCCCAGGTAACTGCCGATTTCTTCGCGTGTCATGCGCAGTACAAACTGACTGGATGAATAGCCGCGTGAAGCAAAACGCTGTGACAAATTGAGTAGGAAAGTTGCCAGTCTTTCTTCTGCGCGAAGACTGCCCAGCAACATCATGACACCATGCTCACGCACAATCTCGCGACTCATGACTTTATGAAAGTGGTGTTGCAACTGGACAAAGTCGCGTGACAGATCTTCCAGGCGCGAAAATGGAATAACACAGACTTCGCTATCTTCCAAAGCCACGGCATCGCAGGTATGCCGGTCAGTACCAATACCATCCATGCCCAAAATTTCACCACTCATCTGAAAGCCGGTAACTTGATCACGACCATCAGGTGCATTGATCCGCGTTTTAAAAAAACCAACACGAATCGCGTAAAGCGATGTGAACTTGTCTTCTGCATGAAACAGTGTTTCACCGCGTTGCACTTTTTTTCGGGTATAGACCAGCTCATCAAGTGACTCAAGTTGCTGATTGGTCAGCCCGATTGGTAGGCATAACTCACGCAAATTGCAATTGGAACAGGCAACGCGCAGGCGTTCCATGGTGGGTGAGTGGGATTCTGTACGGTTCATGGTTGGGCGATTGACGTGTGAGTCAGGGTGAATGTCTATCCGCATGATGTACGCCAGTTTGTGTTATGTCAATAGAATCATTTTGCCTTAAGCGACTTTGCAGCATCTTGACTTTGATCAAGGTATATCCGGAGAGCTTGGCGCATAGTCACGCTATGAATACTGTGACTGAACTAGCACATTTACGTGAGTGGATTGCCCGGTTTGACAAGCCGGGGCCACGTTACACGTCTTATCCAACAGCGGATCGGTTTGTTGAAGCCTATGATGAAGATGCTTATCGGGTTGCTTTGCAGCGCCGTGAGCAGCTTTCCTCCCATTTTGGTGGCATGGCAGGCTCTGGGCCACTATCTCTTTATGTGCACATTCCGTTTTGTGCCTCCATTTGCTATTACTGCGCATGTAATAAGGTCATCACCAAAAATCACGGTCAGGCTGCAAAATACCTGGATTATCTGGAAAAAGAAATTGACCTGACTCTGCCATCAATTGGTGGTACGCAGAAGGTGACCCATTTGCATTGGGGAGGCGGTTCCCCAACGTTTCTTTCCATCGCAGAAATACGTCGTTTATTTGAGTTTTTAAGAAGCCGTTTTGAACTCGATCCCGATGGTGAATATGCAATTGAAATTGATCCAAGAACGACTGCACCAGGCACTATTACTGAATTGGTCGAGCTGGGTTTTACTCGTCTGAGTATTGGCGTTCAGGACTTCGATCCACAGGTGCAGCGTGCAGTACATCGTATTCAGCCGGCGGATATGACAATTCGTACGATGGAAGAGGCTCGTGCTGCGGGGATTGATTCCATCAATCTTGATCTGATATATGGTTTGCCGTTCCAGACGCGGGCTAGTTTTGCTAAAACACTTGATGCAGTATTGGCCTTGCAGCCGGAACGTATTGCACTGTATAGCTATGCTCATTTACCTGAGCGCTTCAAGCCGCAGCGACGTATTAATGCCCAGGATTTGCCTGCACCCCAAGAGAAAGTCGAACTGTTTCTCAATGCTCAGCAACGACTGTTGGATGCGGGTTATGTCTACATCGGCATGGATCATTTTGCCAGGCCCGATGATGAGCTCGCTCGCGCCATGAAAACAGGGCAGTTACACCGTAACTTTCAGGGCTACTCGACTCAGGCTGAAACCGATTTGGTGGCTTTTGGTGTCTCTGCCATCAGTAAGATTGGCACAAGTTATAGCCAGAATGATCGTTCTCTGGATAGCTATTACGATGCCCTGGACCAAGGTAAGTTGCCAGTGGTACGCGGATTGACTCTGTCTATCGACGATTTGATTCGGCGTTCTGTGATCATGGCTTTGATGTGTCAAGGCGAAGTGTCTTTTGAGGCCATTGAGCAAGCCTATTTGATTTCCTTTACCCAATATTTTGAGGCGGAGTTATCTTCCCTTGCTCCTTTTCAAGAAGCGGGTTTTATCCAGCGCTCTGCGCGCTGGCTTTCTATAACGGAAGTCGGACGCTTATTTGTCCGACCGATTGCGGCACTATTCGATCGATATCTGCGCGAAGACGTGGCCAGGCGTAAATATTCGAAGATGATATGATTAAGCCCCAAATTGGAGGTGAGATCAGAGTGTGAGCATGAATGTTAGTCTGTTTGCAGCCGCCATGACAGCTGGGCTGTTAGGCGGTCTGCACTGTTTGTCCATGTGTGGCGGTGTTGCTTCGGCCTTGAAGGTTGGTCGTCAGCGTGATGCGGCTGCGGCTCGTAAGATCATCCCTATTGTCGACATAAATTCCACCGCAGCAATACCACTGCAGCAAAGCAGGTGGCTGGTTGGCGCATATCATATTGGGCGGATTGCAACCTACACCCTATTGGGTTTTCTGGTGGCGACGTTCAGTAAGCAATTGCAATTTTTGATTGCTCATGTCAGCTGGTTGCAGATGACGCTGTTTCTTTTTGTGCAGGTTACCCTGATTGTGGTGGGGCTCAAGCTGCTGCTCGGTATGCAAATGCAAAAGTTTCTTGCGCCACTGGAAGCCAAGGCCGCATTAATCTGGCAACACACCTCGCCCATTACACGTAAGCTGCTGCCCGCCGACCGTATTTGGCGCAACCTATTGCTTGGGATGATTTGGGGCGCAGTACCGTGTTCACTGGTTTACAGTGTCTTGCTGCTCGCCATGCTTGCCAATGATCCTTGGCAAGGTGCACTGGTCATGTTGCTGTTTGGTCTGGGAACCTTGCCACACTGGTTACTGGGAATGCATTGGCTGCGTCAGCTGGTGCAATCCCGTTTTCGTAAATTGATGGGTGGCCTGATTTTGCTGGCCGGTTTTTGGGGGCTGGCACATGCCACCACTATGAGCAGTAATGGTCTATGGTGTCTTTAAACCACTGTTTACGTCGGTTGCTAGGTTACTAAGTGGTTTAGGCTAGACCATCAAATAACAAGATGGGCACCGCTTGCCCGACGGCAAATTCTTTGTCTTCTGCGGGCAGGCAGAGCAGGCAGTTGGCTTGTCCCATGGAACTCAATATGCCTGAACCTTGTGCACCAGTCAGCCGAACGGTGAGCTGACCATCTTTCATTTCGGCAATGCCACGCATAAATTCAGCTCGCCCGGCTTTTTTGCGAATCACCTGTGAAAGCGCAGCACTGACCTTGGGCAAAGGGCTTTCTGTATCCAGTAATTTGAGTAGGGCATTGCGCACCAACAGATAAAAGGTGACAGCGGCTGAGACGGGGTTACCCGGTAAGCCAAACAAATAGGCTTGATGCGGGCCATGGCTGATTTGCCCAAACGCAAAAGGGCGGCCAGGACGCATATTGATTTTCCAGAAAGCAACCTCGCCGAGTTGCACCATCAAGTTTTTAATGAAGTCGGCCTCACCAACTGACACACCGCCGGTGGTGATAATGGCATCGGCATTTTCGCAGGCAGTGCGCAAGGCAGCTTCAAGACTGGCTGGGTCATCACGTACCAGACCCATATCAAGTATGTCGCAACCCAGTCTGGTCAACATGCCATGCAAGGTATAGCGATTGGAGTCATACACACAACCCTCATCAAGCACTTCACCCACTGAGCGCAATTCATCACCAGTTGAAAAGAAAGCCACGCGTGGACGGCGTACAACCCGCACTTCGGCAATCCCCAACGAGGCCAGCATGCCGATGTCGGCTGGACGTAGCAATTTTCCCCGGGCGATGGCAATGCCACCCTGGGCCAAGTCTTCACCCGCCAGACGGCGGTTATCGCCGCACTTGAACTGGCCTTGCGCAATGCGCATTTGTGTGCCGTCGGCTTCAGTAAACTCTTGTGGAATCACGGTATCGCAGTCAGCCGGCATTACCGCGCCAGTCATGATGCGAATGGCCTGACCTGATGCTACCTTGCCCATATATGCATGACCGGCCAGTGATTTGCCAACGATGGTAAATTGCTGCGCACCATTGGCAAGATCATCACCCTTAAGCGCATAACCATCCATGGCCGAGTTGTTATGGGCAGGCACGTTGATGGGGGAAATCACATCAGCGGCCAGCACGCGACCCAGTGCGCTGCGTAGCGCCAGTTTTTCGTATGACTGCAAAGGTGTGATGAATTGCGTGATCAGTTGCTGTGCCGATGCAACGGAGAGTGCATTGGGATCGTAATCGGACAGACAGCTGGTCAGGGTTGCAAGTGTGGTTGTGGTCATGATGATGAAATTTGTTGCAGGTCTTCAGGGGTGTTGAGATTGGCAAATGCCTTGATATCATCAAAGTTTACCTGAGCCAGTGGCAGGCTTTTAAGCCAAGGCACGACTTTGCGCTGACCACTTTGCAAATATTTTTCCAGCGATGTGGCATGCTGCGGTTGCAAAAGGCAGAACAATGGCTCCAGGCCATTGGGGCTGACGACCACCGCAGCTGCGTGCTGGTGTGCTGGTGTGATGGCGTTGGCCAACCTTGTTGCCAGATCCATTGGCAATGTCGGGCTGTCGCAGGGCACCACCAGCATATAAGGCGTGGCACAACGCTGCAAGCCGGCCAGGATGCCAGCCAGTGGGCCAGGATAGCCAGCTATTGAGTCGTTGATGACTGGCCACTTGAAGGTCAGGTATTTTTCCAGATGCCGGTTGGCGCTGATCAATATCGGGCCGACCTGTGGTTTGAGTCGATCAATTGCATGGGCAATCAGGGGGCGATCTTGCAGCACCAGCAGACCTTTGTCTTTGCCACCCATACGGGTCGATTGGCCACCCGCCAGCACCAGGCCGGTGATGTGTTCGGACGATATGACTTGGGCTGTTTCAGCCACCGATGTAACTCATTTCTATTTTGTTAGTGCGTGTAGTGCGGGACTGATTGGCATCACCCAGTGGGGTGGCTTCAGTACGAAGGAGCGAATAGCGGTCGTCGCGCTGTTGCCAGATGGCGGAGATGGTGGCTTGCAATGCGGTTGCATCGACCGTTGGGTTGCTGCGCAATAAGTGGCGTAAATCATAGCCTTGGTTAGCAAACAGGCAAAGATAAAGTTTGCCATCAGTCGACAGGCGTGCGCGCGTGCAATCATCACAAAACGCCTGGGTGACGCTGGCGATGATGCCCAGTTCACCACTACCATCGGCATGTGCCCAGCGCTGGGCGGTTTCACCCGGATAATTGCGTGCCAGTTTAACCAAAGGTAATGTCGCCTGCAGACGTGCCAGCATGTCTTTGGCGGTGACCACGTCATCCATTTGCCAACCATTGGAGGTGCCAACGTCCATGTATTCAATGAAGCGCAAAATCACGCCGCTGCCTTTGAAATGCTGCGCCATCGGAACCAGCTCGCTGTCATTGACGCCGCGTTTGACAACCATATTCACTTTAATTGGATTGAGGCCGGCCACTTGTGCTGCCTCAATCCCCGCGAGCACTTCGGCCACGGCATAGTCGGCATCGTTCATTTGCTTGAAGACGGCATTGTCAAGCGCATCCAGCGATACGGTGATTCGGTTGAGGCCGGCATCCTTGAGGCTTTGGGCTTTTTTGGCCAATAGCGAGCCGTTGGTGGTGAGCGTGATATCTAGCGGTTTGCCGGTTGGTGTGATGATGCTTGCCAGCATTTCAATGAGTCGTTCCAAATGCTTGCGCAACAGGGGCTCGCCGCCGGTCAGGCGGATTTTTTCCACACCTTGTGCCGCAAAGGCTTTGGCAAGGCGCGTGATTTCTTCAAAACTAAGTAAATCGGCATGCGGTAAAAATGGATAGTCACGGTCAAACACTTCACGCGGCATGCAGTAAACACAACGAAAATTGCAGCGATCAGTCACCGAGATCCGCAAATCACGTAAGGGGCGTTGCCAGCGATCCTGCAATGGTGCGTCAATCACCATATGGGCAGCAGGCAAGGGGAGTGGATTGGTTGAGCGCAAATCCCGAATGGGTATGACGGGTAAAGGCGTGTTACGTGTGCTCATGGTGTGGTGAGGGGGCTCGATTGGCAATGCAAGTCAGACAGTAGCACGGCTGGCAACAAGTTGCAGGTGAGTTGTCGACGCATTGTCGATGAGGAATTTGATTGCATGGACTGATGAAATATACACCCGTAGTGTATTTTTTAACCACTAATAAATACGCACTTAAAGTGGGTTATTTTAATTGATACTCCATTATTTATATATTTTTTGAGGTATCGGTTGGAGATTGGATAACCGCAATGGCAGATATAAAAGAAAGGCGATTCCGAAGAATCGCCTTGTCGCCATATTCAATCTGAATTTAAATCAGATCAAGCGTTGGGTCGTGTTTCCACTTGAACCAGAGGTTCATTGGAGATCGGTGGCAGTGGTGCACGTTCTCGGGGCTGATGTACCGGCTTGGGCAAAGCGGCTGCAGCGCGTTGTGCGGCCTCATGCTTGCTGGCATCGGTTGATACCAGGGTCAGACCCACGTCGGACAAGACTGATTGCAGCTCAGGCACACTCAGTCCTTTAGGCACTGAGGCGGCTAGCGGATGACTGGCCGTAACTGGTGCGGCAGCAAAAGGTACTGCGACTGCGGCTTCACTGATGATTGGCGTTGGCTGTTCAGCCACCACAGGTGCTTCGCTATGTGTCACAACAGGTACAGCCGTTGCGGCTACTGCTTCAATCACGACCGGGGTGACGACTGGCTCAACGATTGTTGTTGCACTTGGAGCTGAAGTCAAAACCGGCGCTACAGTTGGGGTGGTATCACCAGGTGCTGGCATACTGGCTTGCAGAACGGGCGTCACATCGGTCAGTGTCCAGTTTGATGCTGGTGCAACTGATGCTGGTGAAACTGACGTTGCGGCAATGACGGTTTGAGCAACAGGTTCAGAAGCAACAGGCTCTGGAGCCTGATTGACCTGAGCAGTGTTCTCGGCAACTTCCTGGGCTATTGATGGTTGAGCAGGTGTTTCAGCCAGGCTGGTGGCAGCTGGTGCGGCAATTTGGGGAGCAGCTTCAAAACCATTGAAGTTACTTTCCTGTTCATTACCGGTTTCGGCATCCTGACCCTCTTGACCTTCCTGACCTTCCACGCGGTCACGACGATTACGGTTGCGGCCACCGCGACGGCCACGGCGACTACGGCCACTGCGTTCCTGTGCGGCTTCTTCACCATCCGCCAAAACGGGTGCATTGTCGACATTTTGTGCCACGTCAGCATTCAGATCAGCTGACGGTAGCAAGGTTGCGCCAGCCGCCGTGGCAGCGAGTGCGGCAGTGCCAGCAGTGGCCAACAAGTTGCTGTCTTCTGCCTCGACAGATTTATTGCGCTCACGACGATTGTCATTGCGGCCTTCGCCGCGTTCACGACGTTGACGACCCTGTTGTGGCTTGTCTGGATTGACAACCTCGGCATTGCCTTCAACCTTGGCTGTATCCAGTTTGGCCTCGACTTCATTGCCGCGAGTATCCTGATTACGACTATTGCGACGACCACCTTCAGTGCGGTTGTCATTGCGACCTTCACCACGACCATTGCGGCGGGTCTCACCACTGCGATTGTCATTGCGACCTTCGCCGCGCTCGCCACGGCCATCACGACGGCCATTACCACGGCGTGCAGGTTCGGCAGCTGGTGTTGCCACCACAACCGGTGCCGGCGGTGGCGTTGGCTCGGGTTTCTTGAAGACACCCATGATCCAGGACAGCAAGCCTTTAGGTGCTTCTGTGGTGGCTGCTGGTGAGGCAAGCGCTGGTGCTTCCAGTGGTTTGGCAATCACCGGTGCCGGCTGTGCAGGTGTAATGCCTTTTACGGCGGCTTCCTGGCGTGGTTTGACGACTTCTTCTTTTTTGCTGGTTGGACCATGATCCTGATGGTTTTCCAACTCGGCTTCTACCACCATGGTGTAACTGGCTTTCATGTCATCCAGGCGTGGATCATCATGTTTCAGGCGTTCCAGCTTGTAATGCGGCGTTTCCAGATGCTTGTTAGGAATCAGCACAATATTGACCTTGAGACGTGATTCGATCTTGTTGATTTCAGCACGTTTCTCATTGAGCAGGAAGGCGGCCACTTCAACTGGCACCTGCACGTGAATGGCGGCAGAGCCTTCTTTCATGGCTTCTTCCTGGATGATGCGCAATACTTGCAGAGCAGAAGATTCCGTATCGCGGATATGGCCAGTACCATTGCAACGTGGGCAAGTGATATGGCTGCCTTCGGACAGACTTGGACGCAGGCGCTGGCGTGACAACTCCATCAGGCCAAAGCGCGAAATCTTGCCCATTTGCACACGAGCGCGGTCAAAGTGCAGGGCATCTTTGAGGCGCTGCTCGACTTCGCGCTGGTTTTTGCCGGATTCCATATCGATAAAATCGATCACAATCAGGCCACCCAGATCGCGCAGACGCAGCTGACGGGCAACTTCATCAGCCGCTTCCAGGTTGGTGCGTGTGGCCGTTTCTTCAATGTCCGAACCTTTGGTCGCGCGTGCTGAGTTCACATCAATCGCCACCAGGGCTTCGGTATGGTCAATTACGATCGCGCCACCAGAAGGTAGGGGCACCATGCGTGAATAGGCTGTTTCAATCTGATGCTCAATCTGGAAACGGGCAAACAGCGGTACATCGTCGCGATACAGTTTGACGCGATTGACATTGTCGGGCATCACGTGCGCCATAAACTGGCGAGCCTGTTCGTAGACTTCGGGCGTGTCGATCAGAATTTCGCCAATATCTGGCTGGAAGTAATCGCGAATGGCGCGAATCACCAAGCTGGATTCCTGATAGATCAGGAAGGCACCCGAAGAGGTTTGACCTGCTTCATCAATGGCGCCCCACAGTTGCAGCAGATAGTTCAAATCCCACTGCAATTCTTCAACGTTGCGACCAATCCCGGCAGTGCGGGCAATCACGCTCATGCCGCCAGGCATTTGCAGCTGGTCCATGGCTTCACGCAGTTCCTGGCGCTCTTCGCCTTCAACCCGGCGTGAAACACCACCACCACGTGGGTTGTTGGGCATCAGCACCAGATAACGGCCAGCCAGCGAGATAAAGGTCGTCAGCGCGGCGCCCTTATTGCCGCGCTCTTCCTTTTCAACCTGAACAATCAGTTCCTGGCCTTCTTTCAGGGCTTCCTTGATGGTCGCAGAGCGAACTTCAACACCTTCTTTGAAATAGGCGCGAGCCACTTCCTTGAAAGGCAAAAAGCCGTGACGCTCTTCACCATAATTGACAAAACAGGCTTCCAGCGAGGGTTCAATACGGGTGATGACACCTTTGTAGATATTGCTTTTGCGCTGCTCACGGCCAGCGGATTCAATATCAATGTCAATCAGTTTTTGTCCATCGACGATAGCAACGCGCAATTCTTCTTGCTGCGTTGCATTAAACAACATGCGTTTCATTCTTTTTCTCCATGTGAACCTTGTGGCCCAGGGAGCAGAAAGGAATGAGTTGCAGGCGTGTCGGCAGAGAAAGGCAGGCTGGGTTACCTGTATGTGAGAGCCTGGTGGATGGTACAAGATACCGTAACCAGGACAGATCAACCCATCAATTGTTGGCAAATAGTGAACTGCGCGGCGCGAAGAACAATGATTTCAGAAAGAACGGTAGCAGTAAATCAGGTAGCGCGCATTAGCTTGAGCATGCGAAACAACTACTTGAAACAACTGTTTTTTAGTGATCCAGGCTAACAGCAGCCGCCACATTCACGCCCGGCGCAAGCGCCAGCGAAGTGGTCAACCTGTTTTCAGCAATTTCTGGACTACTTGTTGTGTCATCTGAATCGAACTCTTGTTATCTTCCTCGAGTCGCTGCATTGAATCTATGACAATTTATCCCGTTTCGGGATGCATCGACCTGAGCCGATATTGCATGATTCGATTTCAACTCTTGCAGCAAACAACTTCTTTGCAAATAACCCACTGGCCAGCCGCATAATCTAAACAGCCTGTACCAATGAGCAATAATTTTTCTCCGTCAATTGCAACTAACCAGTGAGCTTGAAGCGCTTCAAGCTTTGGGCATTCCATCCTGCACACCCAATTGGGGAGGGCAAGGTATAGCAAATCAACATTTTGTCTTTGACGGTGCTGGCGCCAGCAACAATGCATGGGAAAATGTCGGTTTGACATCAATCTGCAATACGGCGCTGCTCACAAAATCAGCAAAGACGGCTCATTATAGGCATAAGCTGGCGCAGTTGCAAAATAGAATTAAACAAAGAAAAGGCGGCAAGTTCTTGAATCATCTACAATTTTCATTCTTTCAAAGATTGCTCGCATGACTATTCCCGACTCCGCTTCAACAAACAGGCCGCTTGGCGGTCCGGCACTCAGTGTTTCCTATCACAATATTGATGAGGGAGCGGAGGGGCAAAGGATTGATAATTATTTGCTCAGGGTACTTAAGGGCGTACCCAAGAGCCATGTTTACCGGATCTTGCGCTCCGGTGAAGTGCGGGTCAACAAGGGCCGAATTGATGCGACCTATCGACTGAAAATTGGCGATAGAGTCAGGGTGCCGCCAATCCGTATGGAAGAAAAATCTGCCGCGCGTGATGAGCAGCACCTGCAACAGCAGGCCGAGCGACTGGCTTTTCCGGTTTTGCTGGAGGACGAAGCGCTTTTGGTAATTAATAAACCCGCCGGAGTGGCGGTGCATGGCGGTTCTGGCATTAGTCTGGGCGTGATTGAGGCCTTGCGTGCTCAGCGTCCACAAGCCAAATTTTTGGAACTGGTGCATCGTCTGGATCGAGAAACCTCAGGTGTTTTGCTGGTAGCCAAAAAACGCAGTGCCTTGACTCATCTGCATACGCAAATTCGCAATGAATCGGGTGATGATTTAGTCGGTAAATCTTATTTGGCGCTGGTGGTGGGCCATATTGATAAAAAGCGCTTTCATGCCAAGCAGCCCTTGTTGAAGTACTTGTTGGCTGACGGTGAGCGACGCGTGCGGGTTGATCCGACGGGACAACAATCGCACACGATATTCGATGTGTTGGGTCATTTTGAGGGAGCTGGCCAGTCATTTACTCTGGTTCGCGCTACGTTAAAGACTGGCCGTACTCATCAGATTCGAGTGCATCTGCAGGCTGCTGGTTTTCCCATATTGGGCGATGAAAAATATGGCCTTTATGACTTGAATAAAACCATGGCGCGCTCATTTGCCCAGGGTGGGCTTGGATTTAAACGGATGTTCCTGCATGCCCATCAACTTTCGTTTATCCATCCACGAACCGAAGCCAAAGTGGGTGTGACAGCGCATTTGCCTGAAGAGTGCGGCGCCTTATTAGCGCGATTGGGGCAGCAAGGCGATGTGACCGGTCTGGCAGCACTGCGTGATTTGCAGGTCAATATTGAATGACTTTTAAAGGTTGGGCGTGATGAGCAGGAAATTTAATCTGGTGGTATTTGACTGGGATGGCACCTTGATGGATTCGACCGTGGCGATTACACGCTCGATTCAGGCTGCGTGTCGAGATTTGTCTTTGCCCGTGCCGGGTGATGATGTTGCCAGTCATGTGATCGGTCTGGGGCTGGGTGATGCTTTGCGCATGGCGGTGCCAAGTTTGCCTGAAGCCGATTATGGGCGTATGTCAGAGCGTTATCGTCATCATTATTTAAGTAAGGATCATGAGCTGGAACTCTTTAGCGGGATTCGGCCCATGCTGGATCAATTGCGTGGGCAGGGTTACTTTTTGGCCGTGGCGACGGGTAAATCACGTGTGGGGTTAAATCGGGCCATGAGTCAGGCAGGTATTACCCATTTATTTGATGCCACGCGTTGTGCCGATGAGACTTTTTCCAAGCCCAATCCGGCCATGTTGTTGGAGTTGACTCGTTTTCTTGGGCAGGATATGCAAAAGACACTGATGATCGGTGACACTACCCATGATCTACAAATGGCCGCCAATGCAGGTGCCAAGGCGGTCGGGGTAGCTTATGGCGCTCATCCTTTACCGATTTTGCTTGAGCATGCCCCAATGTATGTGGCTAAAACAGTCCCTGAGTTGCACGGTTGGTTGCAGGAGAATCTATGAGCGAAGGTGACGGTCAGAGTTTGTCTGTACAGCTTTGCAGTAGTGACAGTTTATTGGAGAGCGACAAGGGTTTTCGCTTTCCCATCAATTATTTTGGTGAGCAGGCCACCGCTTTTGTGGTGCGCTATCAGGGCAAGGTGCAGGCCTATGTCAACCGCTGCATTCATGTATCGGTCGAACTGGATTGGCAGCACGGCGAATTTTTTGATTCCACCAAACAGTTCTTGATGTGTTCGGTACACGGCTATTTATATCGGCCTGACAACGGTATTTGCGAGCATATTCGCCTGCAGCGCATTGGT
This sequence comes from Ampullimonas aquatilis, assembly GCF_049675895.1. Lineage (GTDB taxonomy): Bacteria > Pseudomonadota > Gammaproteobacteria > Burkholderiales > Burkholderiaceae_D > Ampullimonas > Ampullimonas aquatilis. The sequence goes on from NZ_CP183834.1 coordinate 710,757, forward strand.
TTAACCAAATTACATGTATTTGAGCAGGACGGTTGGGTATACTGGACACCTTCTGACGGTATTCGACCACCGCTGGCCTGACTATTTACCTATCATGACTGATCCCAATTTACCCAACGAATCGGCTCGCACCGAGCCAGAATTCGACCCTAATCGCACTGTCAATCCCATGGAAGAAGTTTTGCGCCGTGCCACGCCAGATAAAAAAGAAATCACAGCCAGTGGCAATTCAGGCTGGGAGCGCGAAGTGATTGAAAAACTCCTGCTGGCCAATGTGCGTGAGCAACGCTCGGCGCGCCGCTGGAGTATCTTCATGCGTCTGCTGACCTTGAGTCTGATTGTTGGCGGTATCTGGTATGCGATGACGGTCGAGAAAAAAACTATCGTTAATCCGACCAGCCCTCATACCGCACTAATTAATCTGGAAGGTGAAATCAGTGCTGATGGCCTGGCCAGCGCCAGCAATATCAATAGTGCCTTGCAAAGTGCGTTTGAAGATTCGGGTACCCAGGGCGTAGTGCTGCGCATTAATAGCCCGGGTGGTTCGCCGGTGCAGGCTGGGATGATGAATGATGAAATTCGCCGGCTGCGCGAAGAGCATCCCAAGGTGCCCGTGTATGTGGTGGTGGAAGAGATCTGTGCCTCGGGTGGTTATTATGTCGCCGTTGCTGCGGACAAGATTTTTGTCGACAAGGCCAGCATTGTCGGCTCGATTGGTGTGTTGATGGATGGTTTTGGTTTTACTGGTGTCATGGATAAGGTTGGTGTGGAGCGTCGTTTGTTGACTGCCGGTGAAAATAAAGGCTTTCTTGATCCGTTTTCGCCAGTGAGCGATAAGCAAAAAGAATTTGCGTTAAACATGCTCAAACAGATTCACCAGCAATTTATTGAGGTCGTGAAAACAGGTCGGGGCGATCGCCTTAAAGAGCAGGCTGATACTTTCTCCGGTTTGTTCTGGAGTGGTCAGCAAAGTGTGGCGATGGGGCTGGCAGACGATTTCGGTACGGTGGATTCGGTGGCGCGCGATGTCATCAAGGCGGAAGATATTGTGGACTATACGCCGCAAGAAAATCTGGCCGAGCGTGTCGCCAAACGGTTTGGCGCCTCGTTTGGTCAGGGCGCTGTCAAAGCCTTGCTGAGTTCTGGGAAATTTCTTTTGAAATAAGCCTTTTTAAGGAGTATGTGTGAAAACCATGCTCCTTAAGTGCTTTAAATAATCTTCTATTTTTATACCCTATGGGGGTATATATCCAGTCAATCGGCCAGAAAAAGAAACACAGTCGGTTTTTTGTCAAAGGCGGGGCGCTGTTTTTTCCACTGACTGATTGCTAATGTGCGAATTTGCTGGCTTGGCAAGGTCAGGTCGGTCGCCACGCACAATCGTGTACGAGCCTGCAGTATGTTGATCAGGGCATCAAACAGTGCGCCATTGCGATAGGGCGTTTCAATCAGAATCTGGGTTTCTTTTTCCTTGCGTGAGCGCTCTTCCAGTTTTTTGAGTGTGCTGGCCCGGGTAGCGGCATCAGTGGGGACATAGCCGTAAAAAGTAAAGCGTTGTCCGTTCAGGCCTGATGCCATGAGTGCCAGCAATAGTGAACTTGGGCCAACCAGCGGAATCACTTCGACATCATGCGTGTGCGCCAGTGCCACTAGGCGCGCGCCTGGGTCGGCTACTGCCGGCACGCCCGCTTCTGAAACAATGCCGCCATCCTGGCCTGCCAAAATAGGGGCAAGCAGGTTGGCAAGTAGTTGATCGGGTGTGTTGACATCCAATTCGCTAATCATAATTTCTTGAATGGGCTTGGCTAGCGGCGTAACCGCGGCGACTCGTTTTAAATAGGCGCGCGTGGATTTGGCATTTTCACCAACGAGGTAAGTCAGGCGCGCTGCAATCTGCGCCACAGGCAATGGCATCGTGTCATTGATTGCCACGTCTCCCAACGTATTGGGTAAAAGATAGAGTCGACCTGGATTCATAAGATTGATTGGGCTTCCTGCAAGACGTCAAATCCTGCGTTGTCGAGCATTGTGCACAGGGCAATTAGCGGTAGTCCGGTAATGGCAGTCGGGTCACTCGATTCAATGCGCTCGGTGAGAGCGATGCCGAGGCTCTCGGCCTTGGCGCTGCCCGCGCAATCATAGGGTTGATCAAGGCGGAGATAGGTTTCAATCATGGCATCGTTCAGTTTTCGATACTGAACCTGCGTTTGCACATTGATTTTTTGTAAATGATATGTAAACTGACTGGTGTGCGTTGCAGCAGGGATTATTGTGTGTGCCAGGCACAGGGCTGAGTGAAATGTGACGATCTGGCCGCTCATGCGTCGTAATTGTTCGACGGCTTTGGCATGCGTGCCGGGTTTGCCAATCTGTTCTCCCTGGCAAGTGGCGACTTGATCAGAGCCGATCACCCATAGTTGAGTGGTGGTTTGTGGTGGTTGGGCCGATGTCCAGGCATTCGCTGCAGCGATGGCTTTTTCGCATGAGAGCCGCAGCGCAGTTGCTTCGGGAGACTCATTATTTATGGGCGTTTCATCGATGTTCGGTGAGATAATCTGAAACGGTATTTTCAGCCTTCTGAGTAGCTCCTGCCGATATGGCGAGCTGGACCCGAGCAGTAATATTTTTTTCATTGTGACGGTATATAAAGACAGGGCATGATTGTAGGATGAATATGAATTTAACGTTTCGTGGACAGGCCTTGCAAGCCATCAATCTTTTTGAATTATGTGCTGATCGCGTGCGTTTGCAGGGTGCCGGTCGAGGTCTTGCCTTTACCGATGTGTTTGAGCGGGCGACCAGCTATATCCCAGAATCGGTTTTAAAAAGTGCCGATCTAATGGATCGAGTCCATTTTCATTGGGTGCTTGAGGCTACCCGTAAGGTGCGGCCGGGTACCTCGATCTATGCCAACATACTTGAGCTGCAAGGCGCTGGTGAGATCCATATGACTTGCCAGCGCTGCCTGCAGCCGGTATTGATAACAGTCGATGTTGCCAGAATCTTTGATGTGGTACTCACTGAGCAAGAGGCCGATGCAGCACCGATGGATGACGATGAAATTGATGTCATCGTTGGCAGCAAGCAATTCAATATGATCGAGTTGGTGGAAGATGAGCTGTTATTAAGTATGCCCATTGCGCCTAAGCATGAGGATTGCTATCTCTTTGAGCAGGTGCAGAATGATGGGGCTGTTGAAGCGGAAGTCAAGGCAGTCAGTGCTTCAGAAAAACCGAATCCTTTTGCCAAATTGGCTGAGCTTAAGCTGAATAAAAAATGATTGCTTGCCGTTGCCTGCCGGTTTGTGAGCTCAAAAATTTCTTGAAACTGGAACATTGCTTGGGAACATGTTAGAATCGCGGATTAACTCTTCCGAATTCAGGAGTCATCATGGCAGTTCAGCAAAACAAAAAATCACCGTCCAAGCGCGGCATGCATCGTTCACACGATTTCTTGGTAGCCCCAAATCTGGCGGTTGAACCAACAACGGGTGAGCAGCATCTGCGCCACCACATTAGCCCCAACGGCTACTATCGCGGCAAAAAAGTCGTTAAAACCAAAAACGACGAATAATTGAGTCTGGCATCACAAGGCATGTTGCGAATTCGCATGCATGATTTTGATGCAGCTTGAGACCTTCCGGTTCGATTGATTTTGTTGTCAAACCGCAATTCGGCAAAGGTCTCATGACAATAACTATTTCCATTGACTGTATGGGCGGAGATGTTGGTCCGGCTGTGACCGTGCCCGCTGCAGTTCGTTTTCTTGCGAAATTTCCTGATGTTGAGCTCATTCTTGTTGGACTGGAGGATGCTGTTCGTGTTGAATTGCGTAAGCTGGGTGCGCAGGATTTGCCGCGCCTGAGTGTTTTGCATGCCAGTGAGGTTGTCGAGATGGATGATCCCGTCGAGTTGGCGTTGCGCAAGAAAAAAGATTCCTCCATGCGCGTTGCTATCACTCAGGTGAAAGATGGGCGTGCCCAGGCTTGTATCTCAGCCGGTAATACTGGCGCACTGATGGCAGTTTCACGTTATATCCTCAAAACTTTGCCGGGTATTGATCGTCCCGCAATTGCCACCGTGATGCCCAATCAAAAAAATGGTTTTACAACCATGCTGGATCTGGGCGCTAATGTGGATTGTTCTCCCGAGCATCTATTGCAGTTTGCCATCATGGGCAGTGCTCTGGTATCAGCGGTGGACGATAAGGCTAGACCTAGTGTTGGCCTGCTTAATATCGGTGAAGAAGTCATTAAAGGCAATGAAATCATCAAGCAGGCCGGGGAGTTGCTGCGTAATAGCAGTCTTAACTTTTATGGCAATGTGGAGGGCAACGATATCTTCAAGGGCACCACGGATATTGTTGTCTGTGATGGTTTTGTTGGTAATGTGGCTTTGAAGACTTCGGAGGGTCTGGCACAGATGATTGTCAGCTTCATCAAAGAAGAGTTTTCCCGCAATTGGTTAACCAAGCTGGCAGCTTTGGCTGCTATGCCTGTATTAAATCGCTTTAAGCGCCGCGTTGATAATCGTCGATACAATGGTGCGAGTTTGCTGGGCTTGCGTGGTGTCGTCATTAAAAGCCATGGCTCTGCAGACATTTACGCTTTTGAGTGGGCTTTGCAGCGAGCTTATCATGCAGCCGCCCACGGTTTGATTGAACGTATTACGACCGCAATGGGGCCGGCGGTGCAAAATCTGACTAGCCCCGGTATGTTTGTCGATTCGACGCTGACCGAGCAATCCACTTTTACAACAGCAGCTCCCTGATCAGAAAAATACTAATTTATGGCGCGATATTCCAGAATCTCGGGTACAGGAAGTGCATTGCCGGAACGGCGAGTCAGTAATCATCAGTTGGCAGCACAGCTGGCAGAACAAGGGATAGAAACCAGCGATGAGTGGATATATAGCCGCAGTGGTATCAAGGCCAGACATTTCGTTGATGATGGTGTGCTAACCAGTGATCTGGCTGTGACTGCGGCGCGCCAGGCGTTGCAGGCGGCGCAGCTGCAAGCTGATCAGATTGATCTGATTATTGTGGCTACTTCTACGCCAGACTATGTTTTCCCAAGCACGGCCTGCATTGTGCAAAATAAATTAGGCATTGCCGGTTGTGCTGCCTTTGATGTCCAGGCTGTCTGCAGTGGTTTTGTTTATGCCTTGTCGACGGCAGATCTCTATATTCGCTCCGGTCAGTATCGCCATGCCTTGGTTATTGGTGCAGAAGTCTTTTCCCGGATTCTCGATTTTCAGGATCGTACTACTTGCGTATTGTTTGGTGATGGCGCGGGTGCCATTATCCTGTCAGCTTCTGAAGAGCCCGGCATTTTGACGACTAAGCTGCATGCTGATGGTAGTCATGTCGGCATTCTTTGTGTGCCAGGTAATGTTAAAAACGGTGTGGTACAGGGAAGCGCCTTTTTGCAGATGGATGGTCAGGCTGTATTCAAGCTGGCAGTCAATGTGCTGGAAAAGGTGGCCAATGAAGTCTTGCAGGCTGCTGAAATGACAGCTGATGCGATTGACTGGTTGATACCTCATCAGGCCAATATTCGTATCATGCAAGGTACTTGCAAAAAGCTGGGTTTGCCACTCGAAAAACTGGTGGTGACAGTGGATGAACATGGCAATACTTCAGCGGCCTCCATTCCTTTGGCGCTCGATGTAGCGGTCCGTGATGGTCGTATCCAAAGAGGACAGATGCTGATGCTGGAAGGCGTGGGCGGTGGCTTTACCTGGGGCGCTACGCTGCTGCGTTACTGATCCGTATTCATTCAAAATAACTACAGACACTACTTCTTTTATCAAGATGGCTAAATTTGCTTTTGTATTTCCAGGACAGGGCTCACAAGCGGTGGGTATGTTAAATGCCTTGGCAGAATCCGCGGCGGTCAAGAAAACCTTGCTGCAAGCCTCAGAGGCATTGGGCTACGATATGGCCGAGCTGATTCAGCATGGACCAGTCGAGCAGCTCAATCTCACCACCAATACGCAGCCGGTCATGCTGGCAGCATCCTATGCGGTCTATCAAGCCTGGCTTGAGGCCGGTGGCCGTGCTCCAGATGTCGTGGCTGGCCATAGCCTTGGTGAATACACTGCGCTTGTGGTGGCCGGTGCCTTGAGTTTTGCTGATGCATTGAAGACAGTGCGTTATCGAGCTCAGGTCATGCAAGACGCTGTACCTGTTGGTGTTGGTGGCATGGCAGCCATTCTTGGTTTGTCTGATGAGGATGTCAAAACGGCTTGTGTCGAGGCCAATCAGAATACTGAAATCGTGGAAGCGGTCAATTTTAACGCGCCAGCACAGGTTGTGATTGCAGGGCATGCCGGTGCCGTGAATCGTGCTTGTGAGATTGCAAAAGCAAAGGGAGCCAAACGCGCCTTACCTCTGCCGGTGTCGGCACCGTTTCATTCATCATTGATGAAGCCTGCCGCAGACAAGCTTGAAGCCTATTTGAAGGAGATTGCTTTTTCTGCGCCCGCCATTCCATTGGTCAATAATATTGATGTCATGGTTCAAATCAATCCTGCTGATATTCGCCAGGCATTGGTGCGTCAGGCCTATGGACCGGTGCGTTGGGTTGAGTCGGTACAGACTATTGCTGCAATGGGTGTGGCAAATATGGTTGAATGTGGTCCTGGAAAGGTGTTGGCTGGTCTGGTCAAACGTATTACCACTGATGTCGCTGGTCTGGCCATGTATGACCCAAGCACAATCGAACAAGCAAGAGGAATTCTGTCATGACAGTCGGATCAGCTTTTATTAGTCTAGAAGGGCAAGTGGCACTTGTTACTGGTGCTTCTCGGGGGATTGGTCGGGCAATTGCCGAAGCTTTGACTCAGCAAGGCGCGTTTGTTGTCGGTACGGCGACGACCGAACATGGTGCGCAATCAATTTCTGAATATTTGGGTGAGCATGGTAAAGGTGTCAGGCTTGATGTTTGTGATGGCGCTGCAGGAGAAGCCCTGATAGAAGCCATTCAAAAAGAATATGGTGGACTCAATATTCTGGTCAACAATGCTGGAATTACCAAAGATCAGTTGGCCATGCGGATGCGTGACGATGAATGGGACGCGGTCGTTAACACCAATCTTAAAGCGGTGTTTACCATGTCACGGGCAGTATTGCGCGGCATGATGAAGGCTAAGGGGGGGCGCATCATCAATATCACTTCCGTGGTCGGTTCAAGTGGCAATGCTGGACAAATGAATTATGCGGCCGCTAAGGCCGGTGTGGCAGGTATGACCCGGTCTTTGGCCAGAGAAATCGGTAGCCGCAACATTACAGTCAATTGTGTGGCGCCAGGTTTTATTGATACTGATATGACTCGAGCATTAACCGAGGCACAAACCGCAGCCTTGCTGCCACAAATTCCATTGGGCCGGTTGGGTAAACCAGAAGATATCGCGGCAGCTGTGGTTTTTCTGGCATCACCGGCGGCGGCTTATATTACCGGGACTACCTTGCATGTGAATGGCGGCATGTTCATGAGTTGAGCTGGCTTTAATGCTAGCGGGAGCATATATGGGAATGTTCTATTAATCGTTTCCTAATGCTCTTGCAGGCCTGGGGAGTATCAATTGAATTGCGAATTCAGCCTAAATAAACCTGCTACAATTCGCGCAATTTATTTATCGTCTGATCGGGTTTCACTTTAATCAATAACTGATTTACCCGATCATTGTTTTGTTTTAGTTTTTAGGAGCCAATATGGACAATATCGAACAACGTGTTAAAAAGATCGTCGCTGAACAACTGGGTGTTGCTGAAGCTGAAATCAAAAATGAATCCTCTTTTGTTGATGATCTGGGTGCAGACTCTCTGGATACAGTTGAGTTGGTCATGGCTTTGGAAGATGAATTTGAAATCGAAATTCCAGATGAAGAAGCTGAAAAAATCACTACTGTGCAATTGGCCATTGACTTCGCCAAGACACATCAAAAAGCGTAATGCTGCTTCGCATTGCTTCCATACTTTTTGGAGTTTGAATGAGTCGTCGTAGAGTTGTTGTCACAGGTTTGGGTATTATTTCTCCGGTTGGAAATAGTGTTGCAGAAGCCTGGGCGAATTTGATTGCTGGTAAGAGTGGCATTGCCACGATTACCAAGTTTGATGCGACCAACTTTGCCGCACAGTTTGCTGGTGAGGTAAAAGGTTTCAATGTGGAAGCGTATTTTCCTGCCAAGGAAGCTCGCCATATGGATACCTTTATTCATTATGGAATTGCAGCTGGCATGCAGGCGATGCGCGATTCTGGTCTTGAAGTGACGGAAGCCAATGCCGAGCGAATTGGTGTGATGGTGGGTTCCGGCATTGGCGGTTTGCCAATGATCGAAGAAACTCATACTGAATTGGTGAATCGTGGCCCGCGCAGGATATCGCCATTTTTTATTCCGGCGTCCATCATCAATATGATTTCAGGTCATCTTTCAATCAAGTTCGGTTTAAAAGGACCTAATTTGGCGATTGTCACGGCCTGTACGACTGGTTTGCATTCAATTGGTCAATCAGCTCGTATGATTGAATATGGCGATGCTGATGTGATGCTGGCAGGGGGCTCTGAGGCCGCTGTTTCGCCATTGGGTGTAGGTGGATTCGCTGCATCTAGAGCCTTGTCAACTCGCAATGATGATCCTGCGACAGCATCCCGTCCATGGGATAAAGATCGTGATGGCTTTGTGCTTGGAGAAGGTGCCGGTGTCATGGTGCTGGAAGAGTATGAACACGCCAAGGCACGTGGTGCTCGGATCTATGCTGAGTTGACAGGTTTTGGTATGACTGCCGATGCTTATCACATGACTGCGCCTGATGTAGATGGCCCAAAACGTTCTATGCAAATGGCATTGCGCAATGCGGGTATCAATGCTGATGATGTGCAGTATCTCAATGCGCATGGTACTTCTACCCCATTGGGCGATGTCAATGAAACCAATGCAATTAAACTTGCCTTTGGCAATCATGCTAAAAAGCTGGTGGTCAACTCTACCAAGTCAATGACCGGACACCTGCTGGGTGGTGCGGGTGGTATTGAGTCCGTATTTTCGGTCTTGGCTTTGCACAACCAGATATCACCGCCGACTATTAATATTTTCAACCAGGATCCTGAGTGTGATCTGGATTACTGTGCTAACACGGCACGTGACATGAAAATTGATTACGCGCTTAAAAACAATTTTGGCTTTGGTGGCACTAACGGTTCATTGGTGTTCAAACGATATTCTTGATGGTTGATAAGCTAAGTACATTTTTTGTTAAACGTATTTAGTTTATTTTCTTCTCATGTTTACTTGGTAATATGGAAAGCAGCAAACGAGTTAACTCGCTTGCTGCTTTTTTATTATTTGAATTGATTTTTATGATTGATAAAATAAGTTTTAGAGAATGAAACTTTATTGAAAACTGATAGTCAATTGTCCGGATGTATTCCTTTCTAACAATAACTATACGACTGATTCAATGATCGGTCTTTACCTCAAATCTGACGCATGAGCGAAAAAGAAGTCGATGCCCTATTGGTCGCGCGTGTGCAGGCCGGTGACAAGCGTGCATTCGAGCTGCTGGTGTCCAAATATCAACGCAAGATAATGCGTTTGATTTCGCGCTTGGTGCGTGATCCGGCCGAAGTGGAAGACGTAGCCCAAGACACCTTTATTAAAGCGTATCGTGCACTGCCACAGTTTCGTGGAGAGTCGGCTTTTTATACTTGGCTTTACCGTATTGCGGTCAACACTGCCAAGAATTACCTGGTGACGACAGGAAGAAAAGCGCCAACTAGTACCGGAAATGATGCTGAAGAAGCTGAAACTTTTGACGATGCTGAGCAACTAAGAGATATTAATACTCCTGAATCGATGTTGATGAGCAAGCAGGTTGGAGAGACCGTCAATAAAGCGATGGATATGTTGCCGGAGGAATTACGAATGGCAATTACCTTGCGTGAGATTGAGGGCTTGAGCTATGAAGAGATTTCAGAGTTGATGAACTGTCCTATTGGAACGGTTCGATCAAGAATATTTCGTGCTAGAGAAGCGATTGCTGAAAAATTGCGGCCTTTACTAGGCACCAAGCTGGGTAATCGCTGGTAGTTTGGTAGTAAGTTTGAAATATAAAAATAAATGAAACCAGGTGAGTTGTCGTTTTTTGAAAATGGGTGATGGTAATGGGTTCTCTCAACAGTGTAAAAACTTTTGAATATCAGGGCAATCAAGATGTCGCCAGTCGTGTCTCTGCTGCCATGGATAGCGATTTATCCGAGGCGGAGCTGGCTAATTGGCTTGCTGGTCTTGGCGATAATCCGCTCAAGCATAGCAAACAGGTTTGGGATGAATATCATTTGATCGGCGATGTAATCCGATCGACTGACCTGACTCCGCCAGATCTTGCCGATAGTTTTGCACAGCGCTTTGCAATGACTTTTGAGAATGAGCCTATTCATTTTCCTAAGGCTGCAATCTCAGCTAAGCGTTATGGTTGGATTAAGCGTGTAACGCCTGGCGTGGCAGCTGTGGCAACGGTAGCACTGGTTGCCTGGAATATGTCGAGTCCTCGTAATAGCGCGACTACCGTGCCAGCACAAATAGCCAAATCCAGCGACTCGGTCTCAACACAAATGGCTGAGGCATCAATGAATCCCATGGCAACAGTACAGACGGTGGTGACTGCCAATGGCGCTGTTACCCGTGATGTTCGGTTTGACCAATATCTGGAAGCTCATCAGCAGCTGGCACCGCGTGCGCCGATTATGGGTGCTGGTCTGGTTGTCAGAACGGCTAATTCTGCTAATCCTTGATGCATACGATAGAAGTAATGGGTATGTCGCGGCTGAGTATTTTGCCAGTGCTGGGTAAAATCTGCGTAGTGGGTTTACTGCTGATGAGCGGCGTAGTCAAGGCCGAGTCAGATCCCTTGGTTGAGCGACGCGAGGCATTGGCTTGGCTTGGTAAAATTCAAGGGGCGGCGCAAAAACAAAACTATGCGGGTACGTTTATTTTGCAACATGGCAATATGGTTCAGTCAACTCGAATCCAGCATCTCTATGAATGGGGTACTGAATACGAGAAAATGGAAGTTCTGGATGGTCGACCACGAGTGGTTTATCGCCAGAATGAACTGATACAGGCATTGATTCCAGAGAAGAAACTTTGTCTGATCGAAAAGCGTGATGCCAAAGATACATTCCCGGCCTTAATTGCCACGACTGGTAATGCGATTCTTGAGCAGTACACCGTTCGCAAAGAGGATCATGATCGTATCGCAGGCTTGGACTGTCAAGAAATCAGTCTGACACCCAATGATAGTTATCGCTATCGCTACCGTTTGTGGGCTGATCGTCAATCTGGGCTATTGATGCGAGCTCAGACTATCAGTGATACGGGCGAAATACTTGAGCAGGTTTCGTTTTCACAAATTGCAATAGGTACACAGCTTGATAAAAGTAAGCTGAAACTCAAGGCGACGGATATACAAGGCTGGCAACAGGAAAATATTGATGGGGTTCCTGTTAATGTGGCTGAGTTTGGTTGGATTTTCAAGCCAATGATGGTACCTGGATTTACCAAGATACTTGAACGCAAGCGCAATATGCCGGGCCCTGATGGGATCAAAGAGGTATTTCAGGTTATTTATTCTGATGGTATGGCAGCGATTTCAGTGTTCATTGAGCCGATGTCAAGTGTTCATCCCGCACGTGATTCCATGCGTCGCGGTGCAACCAATGTCCTGTTTAGACGAATTCATGAAAATGGTGTGGTAATTGTGGGTGAAACCCCGCTTGCTACACTGCAAATGTTTGCCAATGGTATTGAGTTCCGCCCACCTGCGGGTACTGCTGCTAAATAAGATTATTTTCTTCATTGTTATTGCAAAAAAAGGTCAACATGAATCTGTTTCGAATCTGTCGTCAAGGTTTGATGGTCAATCTATTCGCCGGTTTAATGGCGTTGGGTCAAGTAGCAACGGCTCAGGCTGCGGCCCGTGATTTGCCTGACTTTAGTGATCTGGTCGAAAAAACCGGTCCCTCGGTAGTGAATATTCGAACCACGGAAAAGGTTCGCAGTAACGGTGCTATGCCAGGCTTTCCGGGTGGTCAGAGTGACGAGGAAATGCAGGAGTTCTTCCGTCGCTTTTTTGGCGTGCCAATGCCGAGCCCAAATGATCCAGGTAATCGTAGTCAGCCACCACGTCGAAACGAAAAACGTCCTTCTCAGCCGCAGCCAGGGCTGGAGGAAGAGCAGCCACGCGGAGTGGGGTCAGGCTTTGTTCTTACTAACGATGGTTATGTCATGACCAATGCCCATGTGGTGGATGGTGCCGATGAGATTTATGTCACGTTGACTGATAAGAAAGAATTCAAGGCTAAATTAGTGGGCTTTGATAAACGTACCGATGTGGCCTTGGTGAAGATTGATGCCAAGGATCTGCCGAAGGTCACTTTGGGCGATGTTTCCAAGCTTAAGGTGGGTGAATGGGTTTTAGCAATTGGTTCACCATTTGGTCTGGAAAATACAGTCACTGCCGGTATTGTGAGCGCCAAGGCTCGCGATACGGGTGAGTATTTACCTTTCATTCAAACGGATGTGGCCGTCAATCCAGGCAATTCTGGTGGTCCGCTGATTAACACTCGCGGTGAAGTGGTCGGTATCAATTCGCAGATTTACAGTCGCAGTGGCGGTTATATGGGTATTTCATTTGCCATCCCAATTGATGAAGCCATGCGCGTTGCTGACCAGCTCAAGGCTTCAGGTAAAGTAGTGCGTGGTCGAATTGGTGTCTCAATTGCCGAAGTGACCAAGGATGTGGCTGAGCCACTGGGTCTGAGTAAACCACAAGGCGCGTTGGTGCGCATGGTCGAAGCCGCCAGCCCAGCGGAAAAAGCGGGTGTTGAGGCTGGCGATATTATTCTCAGGTTTAATGGTGTTGCTATTGACAAGGCATCGGATCTGCCGCGTCTGGTAGGTAATACCAAACCAACCAGCAAGGTGCCACTGCAAGTTTGGCACAAAGGTGCATCTCGGGAGCTGACTGTGGCAGTTGCCGAAATGGAGGCTGACAAGCAGATTCAAGTCAGCGATAAGAAATCCAAGCAACCTAACGCAGATACGTCACAGCCCAATGCTCTGGGTCTGGTTGTTTCTGAACTGTCTGAAGCACAGAAAAGCGAATTACGTGTCAAAGGTGGTGTACTCATCGAATCTGTCGAAGGTTCGGCGGCTCGTGTTGGTTTGCGTCAGGGGGACATCGTGTTGTCACTCAATAACGTGGATATTACTGGTGCCAAACAGTTTGACCAGATGGTTGCCAAACTCGATAAAGCCAAGAATGCGGTTTTGCTCGTGCGTCGTGGCGATAGTGCCCAGTTTGTCCCTATCAAACCGGCGAGCAATTAATCTGGCTGGTTTTTGCCTGTTTCCTGCTCGTTAATCCTGGCTGCCACGCAATTTATTTTGCGTGGCAGTTTTTATTGATTGCTGATGAAATTCAAATTGTTAAATCGTAGTTACTGTCATTTATGTGATGATATGTTGCAAGCTTTGCGTGTTTGGTTGCAGCAAAATCGTCCCACATTGATTACCGCGATTGAAATTGTTGACGTTGATGAGTTTCCAGAATTGATCGCACAATGGGATGAGAAAGTGCCCGTGTTGTTTCTGGAAGGGCGCTATGTTTGTCACTATTTTCTCGATAACGCCAAATTGGCTGAATTGATCCCCTAGCTTGAAGTAAAATCACGGGTTTATCTCGGCGTGCAGATTTAGCCGCCTAATTTGACACCTTGCCGGTCTTAATGCGATGGAAACGGGTTGATTAGCCTAGGTTTGCATGGCATTCATCTGACTGGCCGATTCGAGCCTCATGAACCACATTCGAAACTTCTCCATTATTGCCCACATTGACCACGGTAAATCAACATTGGCTGACCGCATTATCCAGGTGTGTGGTGGTTTATCCGATCGTGAAATGGAAGCGCAGGTGCTTGACTCCATGGATCTGGAGCGTGAACGCGGCATTACCATCAAGGCCCAGACTGCGGCGCTGTCTTATAAGGCACGTGACGGTCAGATCTACAACCTGAATTTGATTGACACCCCAGGGCATGTGGATTTCAGCTATGAAGTGAGCCGCTCTTTGTCAGCTTGTGAAGGTGCTTTGCTGGTGGTGGATGCCTCGCAAGGGGTTGAAGCGCAGACTGTGGCAAATTGCTATACCGCCATTGAATTGGGTGTGGAAGTCATGCCGGTCCTCAATAAAATTGATCTGCCTTCGGCCAATCCTGAGAATGCGATTTCCGAAATTGAAGAAGTGATTGGCATTGATGCGCAAGATGCCGTGCGTTGTTCTGCCAAAACTGGTGAGGGTGTGGAAGACGTCCTCGAAGCGCTGATTGCACGTGTTCCTCCGCCCAAAGGCGATACCACGGCACCTTTGCAGGCACTGATTGTTGACTCCTGGTTTGATAATTATGTGGGTGTGGTGATGCTTGTGCGCATTATCAATGGCACGCTCAAACCCAAAGACAAGATTTTGCTGATGGCCACGGGAGCACAGTATCTGGCTGAGCATATTGGTGTGTTCACACCCAAGTCGCGCCCGCGTGAAGTCTTGTCGGCTGGTCAGGTGGGCTTTGTGATTGCCGGTATCAAGGAGTTGAAAGCGGCCAAAGTCGGTGATACGGTCACGCTGGCTACGCGTCCGGCGGAGAGCGCTTTGCCTGGTTTCAAAGAAGTCAAACCCCAGGTATTTGCTGGCCTGTTTCCGGTTGAGGCCAATCAGTACGATGCTTTGCGGGACTCGCTGGAAAAGCTCAAACTGAATGATTCCTCATTGCATTATGAGCCAGAGGTCTCGCAAGCGCTGGGTTTTGGGTTTCGCTGTGGTTTCCTGGGTTTGTTGCATATGGAAATTGTGCAGGAACGCCTGGAACGTGAATTTGATATGGATCTCATTACCACGGCGCCTACTGTGATTTATGAGGTAGTGCTGCGTGATGGTTCGATCCTGACTGTGGACAATCCATCCAAAATGCCCGATCCTTCCAAGATTGAGGAGGTGCGTGAGCCGATTGTGACGGTCAATTTGTACATGCCGCAAGAGTACGTGGGCTCGGTGATTACGCTGTGTACGTCAAAGCGTGGCATGCAGATTGACATGACTTATCACGGCAAGCAGGTCATGTTGACGTATGAAATTCCAATGGCTGAAGTGGTGCTCGATTTTTTTGACAAACTCAAATCCGTGTCACGTGGTTATGCCTCGATGGATTATGAGTTCAAGGAATATCGCTCGGCTGACGTGGTCAAGGTGGACATGCTGATTAATAGCGAAAAGGTCGATGCCTTGGCGGTGATCGTACACCGTGCCAACAGTCAGTACCGGGGTCGCGAAGTGGCAGCCAAGATGCGCGAGCTGATTCCACGGCAAATGTTTGATGTCGCTATTCAGGCCGCGATTGGTTCCAACATCATCGCTCGTGAAAATGTCAAAGCCTTGCGCAAAAATGTGCTGGCCAAGTGTTATGGCGGTGACATCAGCCGTAAGCGCAAACTGCTTGAGAAACAAAAAGCTGGCAAGAAACGGATGAAGCAGGTCGGCAATGTGGAAATTCCGCAAGAGGCTTTCCTGGCAATTTTGCAGGTCGACGACAAATAATCAGGCAGCACCGGGCAGAAGGTTTAGAATGCCTGTGCAAATCTGCTCGTAGTAATATACTGTATCGTAGTATTTTTAAAGGGCTAATGTTTATTAGCTTGATGATTAAAAAAATAGGGATACCCCCATTAAATGGTGGGTTTAGGGAATATCAATGAACTTCGCTCTGATTCTGTTTGTATTGCTGGTGGTGACGGGAGCCTTGTGGCTGGCCGAGGTGTTGATCTTCAAACCACGGCGTCGTCAATCGGCTGACGCGGCGGTGGCCGAGTTTGATAGCCGTCGTGCTGAGATGGAGCAGCGTTACGGTGTGACCGAAATTGATCAGAGCCGTGACAAGATTCGTGAAGAACATCAGCGCATGCCTTGGTGGCTGGAATATACCGCCACGTTCTTTCCGGTGATATTGTTTGTATTTTGTGTGCGCTCGTTTGTGGTTGAGCCGTTCAAGATTCCCTCAGGCTCCATGATCCCAACCCTCTTGGTGGGTGACCTGATTCTGGTTAATAAATACCACTATGGTGTGCGTTTACCGATCATCAACTTGAAGGTGCTTGACAATCACACGCCGGAGCGTGGCGATGTGATGGTGTTTCGTTACCCAAAAGATGAGACTGTGGATTACATCAAACGGGTTGTCGGTGTACCAGGCGATGTGGTCAGTTACCAGAACAAACAGTTGAGCATCAATGGCAAGCTGCTGGAAAGCAAGCAGTTGGATGACTTTTTTGACGAAGACCGCGTCAGTTATTCCAAGCAATATTCAGAACAACTTGGCAATATTGAGCATCATATTCTGATTGATCCCAAGCGTGATGCTTACATTCCTGGTGTGGATGAGTTTCCCTTCAAAGAAAACTGTCAGTACAACCTGCAAGGTGTGATTTGCAAAGTACCGGAAGGTCACTATTTCATGATGGGCGATAACCGCGATAACAGCCTCGATTCACGTTATTGGGGTTTTGTGCCGGACAAGAATATTGTTGGTAAGGCGTTTTTCATCTGGATGAATTTGGGTAATGTGAAACGCATCGGAGCTTTTCATTAATATAACCAAGGAGTGCTCATGCAACGTCAACAGCAGGGTCTGACCCTGATCAGTTTTATCATTGTGGCAGCGATTGTGGGGCTATTGTTTATTGTGGGTATGAAGATCGTGCCTACAATCACCGAATATCGTGCGATTCAAAAAGCGGTGCAATATGCTGCTGATAATGGTGATGGTGATAATCGTCGGATTCAGTTTGCTTTTGAACGCCAGAAGGCAATAGATTACTTTACTGCAGTTGGCAGTAATGACATCATTATTGGTAAATTCAACAACCAGACCACAGTCGGTTTTGATTACGTCAAGGATATTCCCTTGATGGATAACGTCAGCTTGCGCATCCATTACAAAGGCGAAGCCAAATCGAAAGTATTGAAGTAATGTCCTTGGCCGTATTGCAACAGAAGCTTGGCTATGTTTTTGCGCGCCCAGCGCTGCTGCAACAGGCGCTAACGCATCGCAGTTATTCTTCCACGCATAACGAGCGTCTTGAATTTTTGGGTGACAGTGTTCTCAACTGTGCCATGGCGTCCTTGTTATATGCCCGTTTTGCCGCTATTGACGAAGGTGACTTGTCACGGGTTCGCGCCAATCTGGTCAAACAACAGGCCTTGCACGAAATTGCCCAAAGACTGGAACTGTCCCAATTCATTTTGTTGGGCGATGGTGAGATGAAAAGTGGTGGCGCGCGGCGGCCTTCCATTTTGGCTGATGCCGTTGAAGGTATTCTGGGTGCTATTTTTTTGGATGGTGGCTTTGATCAGGCGCAGCGCGTGATTCAACATTTGTATGCTGCCGTGTTGGCACGGCCTGATCTGGACAGTCTGGGCAAGGATGCCAAAACCCAGTTGCAGGAATATCTGCAGGGTAAAAAAATTGCCTTACCGGCTTATCAAATTGTGGCAACCCATGGTGCGGCGCATAGCCAGGAATTTGAAGTGCAGTGCGACGTGCCGAGTCTGGGCTTGATGGTGTCGGGGCGGGGTGCCAGTCGTCGTGCTGCCGAACAGGCGGCGGCAACCTTGGCATTGCAACAGATTGCCGCATTACCCGTTGCCAAGTCAGCGCGCAAGCCCCGAGTCGCTGGCATGACGCCGCTTAAAAAAACCGGCGGCAAAAGCAAGCCGGTCGTTGCGGATAAAAATAGTATGATGGTTGGCACGGGCAGTGATGCCGCTGCCGAACTGGTCGACCCAAAGGGTGAATCACCCAAGGAGGTTTCATGAGCAAACGTCAGAAAACCACCACCTCAGATCAATCTGGCAACAATCCTGCCAGTGACGTCATGAATGAATCAATGAATCAAGCAAACGATACCAGCAGTCTATTAGACGCTGCCACAGCCATGCATCATGACGGGCTTGCCGAAGAACCCTATACCGGTACCTTTCGGTGCGGCACGGTTGCCATTGTGGGTCGTCCCAATGTGGGCAAGTCAACGCTGCTCAATGCCCTGGTGGGCCAGAAGATCAGTATTACATCGCGCAAGGCGCAAACCACGCGGCATCGCATCATGGGTGTTGACACTCAGCCAACGGCTCAGTTTATTTTTCTGGATACACCAGGCTTTCAGACCCAGCATAACTCGGCCTTAAATCGCGTACTCAATCGTTCAGTCAATAGTGTGTTGACCGATGTGGATGTGATTGTCTGGCTGATTGAAGCAGGTCCTATCTCCGAGGCCGATGCCAAAGTGGCTGCCTTGTTTCCCAAGGAAGTGCCGATGATCATGGTGATGAACAAGGCTGATCAAGTCAAAGATAAAGCAGTCTTGTTGCCAAAGTTGAGCGAAGCGCAAGCGCGCTTCAACCCGCTTGCCATCATTCCAATGTCGGCCAAACAGCCGCGTGATATTGCTCATTTGCGTCGTGTGATTGAGCCTTATCTGCCATTGGGTGAGCCGATGTTTGATGAAGACGATATGACCGATCGCAGCGCGCGCTTTATGGCAGCCGAGCTGATTCGTGAAAAGGTATTTCGTTTTACGGGTGATGAGTTGCCTTATACCAGCACGGTGGTGATTGAAAAATTTGAAGAAGAAGGTCGCCTCAAGCGCATCTTTGCCACCATCTTTGTCAATCGTGATAGCCACAAGGCGATGGTCATTGGTGAGAAGGGCAGCAAGCTCAAACAGATCTCCATGGAGTCACGACAAGACATGGAAAAGCTGTTTGATAGCCCGGTCTATCTTGAAATTTTCGTTAAAGTCAAAAGTGGTTGGGCTGATAACGAAGCCGGGCTGCGCGCCTATGGCTACGAGTAAACGCGTAGAATCTTGCGCTTGAAGCGACTACCAGATCGTCTCTCCTAGTTTGAAATTTGATTGTGACAAACCCAGTTAAACCGGATGACGATGTATTGGTCAGTGAGCCGCTGGCTGACCCATCCCGCATGGCACCGATAGCCCAGCAAGAAGTGGCATCGGCCACCACGCCAAGACGCGTGCGCAGTGCCAGACCCAAACCGCAAGTTTCCGAAATTCGCATTGGTCAGGAACCTGGCTATGTGCTGCATAGTTATCCTTACAAAGAAACCAGTCTGATCCTCGACTTTTTCAGTCGCCATCATGGTCGTATTGCGCTCATTGCCAAAGGTGCCAAGCGGCCGCATTCGGCCTTGCGCAGTGTACTGCAACTGTTTCAACCCATACTCGCCAGCTGGACTGGCCGCGGCGAAGTACGCACACTCACCAAGGCTGAATGGGCCGGTATGGGTGCGGTTTTGCGCGGCGATGGCTTGCTTTGCGGGTTTTATCTGAACGAGTTGATCGTCAAGCTCTGTGCGCGGGAAGATCCGCATCCGGGACTTTTCGACCGCTATGCGGCCGCATTGGTGCAACTGGCCCATGTGGAGCAGAATAATCAATCCTACTCGGCCATTTTGCGAGCCTTTGAATATACCTTGCTGGCCGAGCTGGGCCATGCTGCCAGCTTTCACTGGTGTCATGACTCTGATGAAACTGTCGAGCCTAGCGGCCAATATGTGTTTGTGCCGGAAGAGGGCGTGTGTCATGCCGCAAGCTATTTGGCGCAATATCCCCAAGGCGAGTTGCCGGTTGTGCTTGGTCAGACTTTGCTGGATATCGAAGCCGAGCATTATGACAATCCGACCACGCTCATGCAAAGCAAATGGTTGATGCGCCATATCTTGCAGCATCATCTGGGCAATGTCACCTTGAATACTCGCCAGATCCTGATTGATCTGCATAATTTGTAAAAGCCCTGTAGCGGGCGCGGAAGACGAAACTTGACGATAATGCGCTTTGATCATGCTTTAAAAGACCTGTTGTGATGACCTGTTGTGAATGAGTGAGCTGAAGAACCATGAACCACTTTCAATTTGCGCCCAGCATTGAGTTGGGCGTCAATATCGATCATATTGCCACCCTGCGCAATGCGCGTGGTACGGCTTATCCCGATCCGGTACAGGCGGCCTTGCTGGCCGAACAGGCCGGGGCCGATGCCATCACCCTGCATCTGCGCGAAGACCGACGTCATATTCGTGATGCCGATGTGCGCGCGATTCGGCCGCAACTGCTGACGCGGATGAACTTTGAGTCAGCACTGACTCAGGAGATGCTTGACATTGCCTGTACCGTCAAGCCGCACGATGTCTGCCTCGTGCCTGAGCGTCGCGAAGAAGTCACCACTGAAGGTGGCCTCAATGTGGTGGCTGAGCTGGAGCGCGTCAAAGCCGCCGTCAAGCAATTGGGCGCAGAAGGGATTCGTGTTTCCTTATTTATTGATGCCGATGAAAGCCAAATTCGTGCGGCCGCCGAGTCGGGCGCGCCAGTGATTGAAATTCATACCGGTGCTTATGCCGATGCGCCCGATGCGGCCAGTCAGCAGCGCGAGTATGAGCGTGTCAAGCAAGGCGTGTTGATCGGCAAGCAGTTGGGGCTCAAGGTCAATGCCGGACATGGTTTGCACTACACCAATGTGCAGGCGATTGCGGCTTTGCCTGATATTGCAGAACTCAATATTGGCCATGCGATTGTGGCGCATGCCGTGTTTGTCGGTTGGCAAAACGCCGTGCGCGAGATGAAGGCCATCATGCTGGCGGCGCGTGGTGCTCAGGTTTGAGGATGAATGTCGCAGATGATAAGCAGATGAGTGTGCCGTTTGCTCATCAGCATGCTGTACTGTGAAGCATGCCATGCCGATCAAACTGCACCGAAGTAGATGGCTTGGTTTTGCATAAAAAAAGATACTCCATACCAGTAAAAATACATCATTCCACAAGCCTTTATTTATGAACTTGATAGGCCATATATCATTAAATAGTATGGGTACATCTATGGAGTATAGACATTTATCATGATTTACGGCATCGGCACCGACATCCTGCAAATCTCGCGTATGGAAGCAGTTTATCAGCGCACCAACGGCCGCATTGTTGAAAAAATCCTGGGGGAAGACGAGTTGCGCAAGTTTGAAGCGCGCCGTGCCAAGTCGGCCGTGCGCGGCTTGCGTTTTCTGGCTACCCGTTTTGCCGCCAAGGAAGCCTTTTCCAAAGCCATTGGTCTGGGCATGCGTACGCCGATGACCTGGCGCAGCATGCAAACGCTCAATGCGCATTCTGGCCAGCCGATTGTGGTGTGCAGCGGCGCGCTGGCTGACTGGATGAATGAAAAACAATTGATGGCCAAAGTCTCTATCACTGATGAAGTCGATTACGCACTGGCTTTTGTGATTGTTGAAAAATTCAGTTAAATCCGTTGTCATCAAATTGACATCGTGCTGTCATCTAAAAAACTCACTTGTAAAATCCAGTGTCACTTCAGTATCGGCTCGCCTTGCGCAAGCGGTTTTCGGCGATAATCTGCTCTGACTTTGCCATGCATCACCCGCGGTGATGACCTCTAAACAAACCGCTTCGGCGGCCATAACAACAGGATGCTTTCATGACTCAAGTTCAACCCGCCGCCCTCAACGAGCCAGCAAGTAGCAATCCCTCCACTGACAAAACACCATCCAGCAAGCCTGTCAAACATCGCAAGTCCCAACTGGGTCCGGTCTTTCTGGATGTGCTTGGCAAAACACTGACAGAGTCCGATGTGCAGCGGATTGCCCATCCGGCTACCGGTGGTGTAATTCTGTTTGCACGCAATTTTGAAAGCCGGGCGCAATTGCGTGAACTGGTCAAAGGTATACGTAAGGTGCGTAAGCACGTACTGATTGCGGTGGATCATGAAGGCGGTCGGGTACAACGCTTCAAGAGTGATGGTTTTACGCATCTGCCCGCCATGAGCAAATTGGGCGTGTTGTGGGATGCGGATGCCTCTGAAAGTAAATTGAATGCCATGGAAGCCGCCAGTGCTTGCGGTTATGTGCTGGGCGCCGAGCTGCGTGCCTGTGATATTGATTTGAGTTTCACGCCGGTACTGGATTTGGATTATGGCCAAAGTAGTGTCATCGGCGATCGGGCATTTCATCATGATCCACGCGTGGTCAGCATGCTGGCGCGGGCGCTCAATCAGGGACTGGCCATGAGTGGCATGGCCAATTGTGGCAAGCATTTTCCCGGTCATGGCTTTGTTGCAGCAGATTCACATATTGCGGTTCCGGTGGATGAGCGGCCCTTTGCCAGCATCATCGAGCACGATGCCAAGCCCTATGAATGGCTGAGTTTCTCGCTGGCGTCCGTGATGCCCGCGCATGTCATCTATCCCAAGGTCGACAAACATCCCGCCGGTTTTTCTCGCAAATGGCTACAAGACATCCTGCGTAAAAAATTGGGATTTGAAGGTGTGATCTTTTCGGATGATTTGTCCATGGAAGGTGCCAGCGTTGCCGGTAGCGTTGTCGATGGTGCGCAAGCTGCGCTGACTGCCGGCTGTGACATGGTCCTGATCTGCAACTCGCCCGACAAGGCCGATGAATTGCTGGCGGCTAATCTGCAACTCAACCCCGGCAGTGCCGAACGTATCGCCCGCCTGCAACCGAGTGGAGAGCGCCTGAAATGGAAAGCGTTGCAAGCAGATCAGCGCTATCAGCAGGCCAGAAAGCTGATCAAGACGCTCAAGTAAGTTTTTCTTTTACCTAGTTGGTGGTGAAAAAAAATGAATTTTTAATTATATTTTTTGTGCCACCAGCAACATGCTTTTCCACAGGTAGGGCACTCGTCCAACGCCATGAAATCCTAGCACCTTGAAACCATTCTGTTCCAGCAGTTTGGTCAAGCTGATACGGCTCC
Organism: Ampullimonas aquatilis; assembly: GCF_049675895.1. Lineage (GTDB taxonomy): Bacteria > Pseudomonadota > Gammaproteobacteria > Burkholderiales > Burkholderiaceae_D > Ampullimonas > Ampullimonas aquatilis. The sequence continues at coordinate 733,648 of NZ_CP183834.1, forward strand.
AGAATTTGATATGACCACCATGCCAGAGCGGATCATGATGTTTATCCCATTTGTCAAAAACACATAAGGCCAGGTTTTTAAGATAGCCATGATAGGGCGTGGAGATCACCATATAGCCACCTGGTTTCAATATTTGTGCGGCATATTGCGGCATGAGGTGGGGTGAGAATAGATGCTCGATTACTTCGGTCGAAACGACCGCATCAAAAACGACCTCACTGGCCAGTAATAATCGTGGGTCATCCTGAACACCAAAGTTGTAAAACGGAATATCCGGAAATTGCTGACGGGCTACCTGGACGCCTTGTCTGTCATATTCCACGCCAACTGCCTGCCAGCCCTGGCGATGTATTTCTCGGCATAGCTGACCATTACCAGAGCCCAGATCCAGAACGCGCTGGATATCGGGTAGTGTTTTGAGCAGTGCGATGACTTTGGGGCCAATGTAACCACACGATTGAGGTGCTTCGGAAGTATCCCATCCATAGTTTTCGACCACATTACTGCTCATCGACTGCTCCTCATCATGGTTGTTGCGGGCATTGAAGTGGCATCATTTCTGTTAAACCTGCCAGCAGATATGGATTATGCAAATCAATTGTGACAGTTCATTGAAAGCAAAATGGCAAGTGGCTCTGTTTTAGCGATCACGCTCTGTATAGGCATCAAGCTGGGCTTGTTCTTCCTCGTTCAACGATTCAGGCTGGGCAATGGTGCGACTGCTCAACACGGATTTGTTATCACCTTTGGCTGTCAGCAGGGCCGGGTGCGCTTGTCCTGCTATCACGGTTTTGATTTTCTGCGGATTGCTGCGATCTTCGTCGCGTGGCAAGTTGGTCCACAGTTCTTCATTGTTTTGATCAATATATCGATATAGTTCCTGGGCTTGTGTGCTTGTACAAAGCAACAGACCCAGCATGACCATGGTTTGCAAGGTGCCAATACGTACCACTGTGCCGGGCGCATCAACACGATAGCGTTTGGTCGAGGTTGGTTCAAGGTGATACATGAGTGCCGGGTCAATATGTCAATGCGGCAGTCATCCGGTTCAGGATGACGAGCCGGATTGATGGATCAATGTGAATGAGTGTGAGTAGCCTGTCCATTGGCACTGGCTTCGTTCATCACACTGCGTACAAAGGGGTCATCCTCCATATCGCCAAAGTCCGCCATATCAATCACGTCATACGACTGAATCGTATCGGTTGAAGTAATCTGCACCGGTGATTTGTCCGCGCTATAGCGTTGACTCATGGTTAATGACACGACCTTGTCGGGATAGCGGCGGACCAGTTTGGCGGGTAGTTGTGATTCGGTCAACCAGGTCAGCTGCACTTTGGCACCGTTGATGACACCGGTACGAATTTCGGCAGGCTCGCCCATCGCCTTGGTTGTACCGACTTTTTTCAGGGTTGCCAGATCCTGCTGATTAAGCATCGTGCTGACCTTATCCCATTGAAAATTACCCATCATGTCCTGGTCACCGGGAAAAACTTCTACCGACTTTTTCTGTGCGTGATAAAGCTTTTTGTAATACACCTTGCCATTGCTGCCCAGCAGCCAGTACTCGCTGCGTGAGCCTTGCAAATCACGGGTTTCAACCGCATTGGCAGAGCGAATGAAATACCATTCTGACTGACTGGCCTTGACAGCATGTTCGCCCTTGTCATGGGCGTGTATTGGGGTGACGCGAGTTTCAAAACGGGCTGTCAATGCCGTTGCAGTGGTGGTACTGACAGGGCTTGCCTGCTGATTGGCTGCGCTGGTTTCAGCGTGCGTTATTGTGGGAGAAAAAGCCAGAATGGCTGGAAAAACAAGTGAGGACCAAACTATCCGTGATGACATGCAGTGTTCTCCAAAAACAAAAACAGGGACGAGTCAGCCTCGTCCCTATAGATCTGACAAAGAGCCAGATTAGAAGCCGAAAGCTTCGGCCATGAGGTGATAAATCACGTTTTGTTCAACTGAACCGTGCAGCAGATAAGCCTTGGGACCACGGGCAAAGATGGCCACATCTTCACCGGCATGAGTTTCTGAACCCATCGGTACCAGCGCTTCTTGCATGTAGTTAGGGTTGGTCACCTGAGTCTGTGTCAGTGCAGGACGAGCCGGGTTATTATCCCAGGCACCAAAGAATGGTGTACCTTCAGTATCAGCTTGTGGATACTTGCCAGCACCGTTCAAAGCATAATTGAAAGTCTTGGCACCTTGTGGTTGCAGTACCGTCGTTTTGGCGGCTGAGCTGTAAGCAGTGCCAGTGAAGCCAGAACCGTTGGCGTAGGACAGGGTGGTGTAGTACAGGCCCAGACCGTCTTTGCTGTAGTCGGCAGCACCAGGGTCAGACACCAGACCCAGGATGTTGTTACCACGTTGCGGGTAGCCAGCGATGGTGAAGGTGTGGCTATGGTCGGCACTGACGACAATCAGTGTATCTTCCAGCAAGCCAGCCGCAGTCAACTGATCAATCGTGGCTTTGACAGCATTGGACATGGCAATCGTGTCAGTCAGGGCGCGATAGGCATTGCCGCCGTGGTGAGCGTGGTCGATCCGACCGCCTTCCACCATCAGGAAGAAGCCATTGGCATTTTTCTTCAAAATTTCAACAGATTTTGTTGTCATGTCGGCGATGGATGGCTCACCAGCCTGGTCATTGGCACGATCCGCTTCGTAATGCACATGGGATGGCTCAAACAAGCCCAGGAGGTGATCAGTCGTGGCTGGGTTGATGGCATCAAAGTCAGCTTTGTTCCAAACGTAAGCTGAGTTGGATTTGGCCAGCCATTCGGTGGTCAGATTGCGACCATCTTTACGACGACCTTTCAGATTGGTGACAGGGCCGTATTCTGGATCAAGCACGGTGTTAGGCAGGTAACGAATACGGCCACCACCCAGAGCAACCTGGATATCACCATTGTCGATCATTTGTGCCGCAATATCCTTGACGGTTGCGCCAGCTGGCAGGTTGGCATCATCTTCCCAGTTACGCTCGGAGGTATGAGCATAAGTGGCAGCCGGTGTGGCGTGAGTCAGGCGGGCAGTAGAAACAATACCCACCGCTTTACCGGCAGTGCGTGCCAGTTCAAGAATAGTTGATACTTTGTTGGCAGCAACCACAGCACCACTTGGTTCAGCCCGGGCGACGACGGGTGCTACTGACAGTTCACCATCACCCGTTTTGATACCCGTTACCATGGCAGTCATGGTTGGTGCGGAGTCAGAAGTCTGCTGGTTGGCGCTATAGGTTTTGGAGAAAGCGGAATAAGGCAGTTTCTCGAAGCTCAGCATGTTTTCTTCACCGCTCTTGCCGGCAATCTGGCCTTCCAGAATCCGGGCAGCGGTCATGGTGGAAACACCCATGCCGTCACCAATGAACAGGATCACGTTCTTGGCACGCTTGGTATTGGGCACCAGACGTTTGGAGTCCAGAATGGTTTGTTTACCAGCAGCAAACCATTCAGCCGCAGTCACTGGTGAACCAGCTGGTACTGGGAACGGTACAGGTTGTTCAGCAATGGCAGAACCGGAAACAGCCAGCAAGACCAAGGCGGCTGTTGTGCTCAGCGTAAAAGTTTTTTTCATGATTTTCCTTTCAGGTACAGATCAGAGTGCAAGTTTTAAATGTTGTTTTTACGGGCGGTTTTTCTGGTCAGGCCCAAAGCAAGCAGACCACTACCCAGCAACAGCGCCGCACCAGGTACGGGTACAGGTGCAACGTCCAGGCTGACGTTATCGATACCTTGAATCAGATTACCCTGGTTATTCACTTGCGCAAAACGCAGGATGAAGTTGCCACCGTTTTTCAACAACGCACTGATATCAGATGAGTAGTGGGTATAAGGTACGCCAGTGGCAGTCACGCCGCTGTAGTTGGCAGAACCATTGCTCAGATAGATTGATTGCAGTACTGAGTTGGTAAATGGATCACTGCCAGCCGCCAGGATGTCAACACGTGCATGCTGATTGGCGTCAAAGCTGCCACCTGTGGTGTAGTCCAGACCAGAGGCATGCGTTGCAAAATCGGCATTGGATGCGACAAACATATCAAATGACAATGTGGCACTGTTGACGGCACTGACAGTAAAGTTTTGCGTCAATGCGGCTTGACCCATCGGGCCATCCGAATAGGCAAAGTGTGTACCGCTCAATGGGCCATTGATATTCTGAGCGGTGGCCTGTGTAAAGCCATCATTGCCCTTGGAAAAGAAGTACTCATTGCCCACACCACTGACAGTCCAACCGGCTGCGGCTTGATTGCCACCGTTCAGACCACTGACGGTTTCAAAGCCGCCGTTGGTGATCACTTCATAGGCGTTGGCCTGTGAAGCCAATCCTGCACTGGCTACAATGGCTGCCAGTAAAATATTTTTCCCCATCATCTTGGATGCCTCCGCTAGGTTAAGACTGATTTTTTCTGTGCAGAATTCGGCCGGACTCTGGCAATTCAATGCTGTTGACCGTGACGACGTCATGCCGCAGAAACTCCTGTCTAAGTTAAAGGTGAGAAATGACAATGGCGTGTCAGTAAAATGTCGATTCGTTGACTTGGTCGATTTTGTGGTTTTAATTGCTCCAGATCGTGTCTGAATGGACTGGTTCCGGCCTGCTATGTCTGGCTAAGTCTGTGGCCAATTTACACAGTGCATTTGTCTGTCTGACGTTTCTTAACTATTTTGATTGTGGATATGCCGAAATCTGCCACCGCTGTTTTTGACGCTGCTTTTGATATCAATTGCCAGCTTTGTCCCCGCCTTGCCCAGCACCTGATTGCCGTCAAGACCAGAAAGCCCGGCCATATCTGCGAGCCGGTGCCGCCATTTGGTGACCCCAAGGCGCGCTTTCTGATTGTAGGCCTGGCCCCCGGAGAAGACGGTGCCAATCGCACCGGACGGCCTTTTACCGGTGATCGTTGCAGCGACTTTTTGTATGGTGCCTTGCATCGCGCCGGCTTTGCCAGTCAGCCGCGCTCAGTCAGTCGTGATGATGCCCAACGATTGCTGGATTGCCGGATCACCAATGCGGTCAAATGTTTGCCGCCGGGTAACAAGCCGGAACTGGTTGAAATTCGTACCTGCAATCGCTATCTGCAAACCGAATTGCAAACTTCCAAGCCACTCAAGGCCATCATGGCACTGGGTGGAGTGGCGCACCGTGCCGTGATTGAGGCGTATGGTCTCAAGCTCAAGGATTACAAGTTTGCCCATGCGGCACGCCATGTCATGCCCAATGGTGCGGTGCTGTTCGACAGTTTTCATGTTAGCCCGCTCAATACCAATACGGGGCGTTTGACTCAGGCCGATTTTGATGGATTATTGGTGGATATACGCAAGCATTTGCAGGCATGAAGCTGGGTCAGGTTGAATTTTTCAAGGCGGCAACTTAACCCGGATCGGGCATATGGCATTCACTTTCAAAATAGTGTGCCAGACTGCAAGTCGCTGATGTCGTAAACCGATCCGTCAAGATTTGCAGATTGCTGAAACGATCAAAGCGAAAATGGCGATAACTGTTTCTTAACTCACACCAGGCCAAAAGCGTCCAACGTCCACGCCAACCGACCAAGCCGAGCGGCCAGATGACCCGTGTAGTCTGTCGTCCCTGCTCATCGGTATACAGTGCGCTGACCTTATGCTGGCTTTCGCAAGCGCCGCGCAACAAGCCATGCACTTCGCGTAGAGCATCATCTTCCGACATCACCGGAATCCGGTAGGGCTGTTGCTCGGCCTTTTGCTTGAGGGCCTCGGGCAAAATGGCGCGAATCCGCAGTTCGGCCTGCCGAGCCGCCCGTGCCAGTTGTGGATCGGTAAAAGCCTGCACCATGCGGCTGCCCACCAGCAGCGCCAGGACTTCATCCGGCTCAAACATTAGTGCTGGCAAGTGGCTGCCAGGACGCAACAAATAACCAACACCCGCTTCACCCTCGATGGGTATGCCACTGGTAATCAAGGCCTGAACATCGCGATAGACGGTGCGCTGCGATACCTGCATGAGTGTGGCAATCTCGGCAGCGGTTAGTGCCGTGCGTCGGCCGCGCAGCAGTGTCACCAGTTGGAATAATCGTTCGGCCTTGTTCATGAGGTTATTTTATGCCGACAGGTAGATGTTTGAGCTTTTATTAGCGAGCATGCGCCGGCAAAGTATTCATCTCATTCTGGTAAATGGCAGACTGCTTCGATATTGTTGCCATCCGGATCCAGTACAAACGCGCCATAGTAGTTGGCATGATAGTGCGGACGTAAGCCTGGTGCACCATTATCCTTGCCACCAGCAGCCAATGCGGCCCGATGAAACGTATCCACTACCGTGCGACTGGCGGCACGAAAAGCAATATGCAGTGGTGGTTGTGTGGGTACACCCTCGCTGATCCAGAAGTCGGGTTTGGGTGACTCGCCAAACCCCGACACTTTGTATTCGTCAAAATGCATCAGCATGCCATAGCCTAACGGTGCCAACGCCTGGCTGTAAAAAGTCTGGCTGATAGTGAGATTGCTGACGCTGATACCGGTATGATCAATCATGATGAATGCCTTTCAGTGGTTGGAGATGTTGAGTGAGATGGTGATGATGTCAATCCAGCAAACTGGCTTGTTTTGACGGTTGATCATGGTGTCGAGCCATGGTTACCGGTTGTTCCAGCATCTGGCTGGCAATCAGTTCAAAGTCGGTTTGTTGAATTTTTAAATGACCAAAACGAAATATCTGACCCCAATGTCGTGGATCCTTGATAAAACTGAGTTGCGCCAGCAAGGGTCTGATAGATACCGGCTGTGCTGCCAAAAAACGGATATCGCGTCGAAATGGCACAAAGTCGGGTGTCATGGCAAAAGCATAAACGGTGTCGTCAATTACCTCGCCAATCGCGGTAAATTGCTGACACGGTTGATTCCCATCCATTGTCTCCTTGGGAGAATAATAGATGATCCAGTCACCCTTTTTCATGCGTTTGAGTGCTTGTGCTTTACCATGACATAGCTGGCAAAAGCCACCTGCTACGCCACGAGCAACATGATCGCGGGAAGCGACACCAATCCAGTAATTCATGTTGCGCTGGTCTCGGCTTGAACTTGCTGTTGCAGAATCATTCTTGCTCTTTGTCTGATAAAGCTGGACAGTTTGATCATCTGCATATAGCGGCTTAGACCCATGGCTGGCATGAAGGCGTCATTGGCTTGTTTGGCACTAATTGGGTCAGCCCAGACAATCTGGTCAAGCCACATGCCATCCTCACACAAGGCCAGTTGACGACTAATAAAGCCTGCTTGCTGGTTTAACCAGCTGGTAAGCTCCTTGTTGCTGTCAATAAAACCATCGGTGCTGATCTCCTCATTGAGTTGATAGCGCATTGCGTCGAGTACGGACATAGGTGCTCTTTTCATTTGGATTGATGAATGGTGCCAGCCACAAGGTAAATACGTCGCAAGACGCATGGTGGTTGGCGGTGAAGAGAAGCTTAATAGGCTGTTGTGACAGCAGTTGTCAGTAGCCTGCAAGGCGGCTAAAAGCGGTCATGAGCAATAGTTGGTAAGGCCAGTATTCCTACAATTCAATCCCAATGCTTGGGATGTTCCTTGTCAAGGCGAGCACGGTCCTGTTCAAAGAGGGTTTCCAGTTCTTCACGGCCAGCCTTGGCCGTGGACATGAGGCGGGTTTCGTCCTGAATGACTTCGCGCAGTTTTTCGAGGGTTTGCACATTGTGGCGACGGAACAGATCGGCCATCTCCTTGGCCCGATAGGCACCGATATTGAGATTTTCAAGGGCGCGTCGACCCAGCCGCAAGGCAGATTCGAAGGTCTCACGCTCAACCATTTCAATGCCCTTTTCCCGCAGTGCCAGGTAGTGAGTCACATTGCGGGCTCTGGCGACCATCTTCACATGTGGAAAATGCTGTTGCACCAGTTCGGTCAAGAGCAGGCTGTCGTCGACGTCATCAATTGCGTTGATGAGCAGTTGCGCCTGTTCCAGTCCGGCGGCATGCAATAAATCCAGCCGTGTCACATCACCAAAAAAGACTTTGTAGCCAAACTTGCGCAGCGTATCAATCTGGTCCGGGTCATGGTCCAGCACCGTGACGGGCACCTGATTGGCCAGCAGGAGACGGCCGATGATCTGGCCGACTCGGCCAAAACCGGCGATGATGACCGGCGCAGTCTGATCAATGTGATCATGTTCCGGTACAGCTTGGGTAGCTTGTGACATGCTCAAACGATCAATCAGCAATAGCAAAAATGGTGTGCTGGCCATCGACAGCGCAATGGTGATATTGAGTAGCGCTTCCCATTGGGGTGATAACAGGTTGGCCATGCGGGCAGCACCAAATACCACAAAGCCAAACTCGCCGCCTTGTGAGAGGATGGCGGCAAACAGCCAGCGCTGCTGGGGATGAATATCCATGAAGCGGCTGCATAACCACAAGGCCAGGGTCTTGATCACAATCAGGCCGATGAACAGGCCGGCAATCATCAGGGGTTGTTCACCAATCAGATTCAGATTGATTGACATGCCTACCGAGATGAAAAACAGGCCCAGCAGCAAGCCCTTGAAGGGTTCGATATCCGACTCCAGGGCGTGGCGATATTCTGAACTGGCCAGCAGTACACCTGCCAAAAACGCGCCCATCGCCATGGACAGATTGGCCAGGGTCATTACCTCGGCAATGCCCACGACCAGCAGCAGCGAGAAGGCGGTGAACATTTCCTTCAAATGGGTGTTGGCAATCCAGCGCATGATCGGGCGCGTCAGATAACGGCCAATCACGATCACCGTGGCAATGGCGGCCAGTGCTTTGCCGATGGACAGCCAGAGTGGATCAGTCGGGCCGCCGCCATGTGTGCCGAGCAAGGGCACAATGGCAATGATGGGAATGGCAGCAATGTCTTGAAACAGCAAGATGGCAAAAGCCACGGTACCCAAGGGGACGTTGAGCAGATTGCGTTCTTTCATGAATTGCACGGCAATGGCAGTGGAAGAGAGCGCGAGCGTCAGTCCTGCAATCAAGGCGGCTGCACCATCCAGCACGGCAAACAGTGCCGCACTGAGCAGCAGGCCACACACCAGCAACTGCAGACTACCGCCGCCAAATACCTGACTGCGCATGGCCCACAGGCGTTTGGTATCCAGCTCCAGGCCGATCAGGAATAGCATGAGTACCACACCAAACTCGGACACATGCAACATGGCTTCTGGGTCATGTACCAAAGCCAGACCAAAAGGGCCAATGGTGATACCCGCCAGCAGATAACCCATCACCGAGCCAAGCTTGAGCTTGCTGGCCAGCGGCACCAGAATGACTGCGGCCACCAGAAAAATCAAAATTTCATTCATGAGGCTGATCCTTTTGATAACGCAGCCAAAGCATGCAGCCTTTGCTCAAATTGTTGAGCCGCCTTGGCAAGATCGGCATCCTGATTTTGAAAAGCATTATGGATCACAAAGGGTTCCTGCCATTGCATGCCACAATACAGCGCGGTTTGCTGGATCGGCGCCTGCAATTGTTCCAGCGTAAAAGTATGGCTGCCAGTGACGCCATAACTGTCTTCATTGCCGCCAGTGGACGTTGCCCATAACACCGGCTTGCCTTGCAGTGCGGTGCCTTCTGAGCCATACGCCCAGCCTGCCAAAAGTACCTGTTCAAACCATAACTTGAGGATGGCCGGTACGCTATACCAATACAGCGGATGCAGCCAGACCAGTTGATCGGCTTCCAGCAGTGCGGCCTGCTCGGTCGGTACATCAATATCAAAATCGGGATAAAGCTGATAAATCGAACGCACGTGCACATTGGGCAGACGCTGTGCAACCTCCAGCAAGGTGCGGATATTGCGCGAACGCAGTGGGTAAGGGTGGGCATGGATGACACAGATCATGAGCGGTCAATGCAGAAAGTTGGACTAAGCTGCATATTATCGGGCATGCTGCATTAAGGCTGCAGGACAATCCAAATTGATTGCTGGCACCAGGCAGAGTGCATGTGTGACGAGCACTTGGATATCGCACGAAAAGCCCGATTTTTTACTCGATTTAATGGAGTATCATTAATAAATAGCCGATTAAGTGCTTATATATTGGTTAAAAATAAATACACTACAGGAGTATATTTTGGCTGAATAAAACCTTGTCACCACCAAGACATCAAAAGTTTAAAGTAAAACCGTTTTAAACCGCCAAGACGCCAAGGACTCGCAGAAAGGGCAAAACCTTTTTTCACCACAAAGACACAAAGAGCATTAAGAGAAATTCTTAGCCTGACACTAGCTGATCCTGCAGTCTGGAGACGGCGTATGGTCTTTATGCGCACTTTATTCCTGTGCCAGGAAAGCACTGTTCAAACAATGTGTTGCTTCGTGTCTTCGTGGTAAATGTTTTGACCTGTAAGTTTTTCCTTCGCGATCTTGGCGTTTTGGCGGTTTAAAACGGTTTTTCCTGAATTTCCTTCAAATTTTAAATATCAGGCCGCCTCCACTATCAATACGCCACTCATTTCTTCATGGCCGTCGCCACAAAAATTGTCGCAGGAAAATGGAAAACTGCCGATCTTGCTGGGCATGAGTTTGACGCGTACTGCCTTGCCCGGTGTCAAGTCGGCGCGCAAACCATAGCCAGGCAAATTAAAGCCATGCACAAAGTCGAGTGACTTGAATTCCAGAATTACCGGTTCGTTTTGTTTGACAGTGATCATGTGTGGCACATATTCAAATTTCCTTGCGGTGATGCTGATGACGCGCTCCGGCGTTTGCGCATGGGCGCGCAAGGTCAGTAAGGTGCCGCTGCCCAGCAATAAGCCAAGGTCACCCAGGCGTTGTAGCGTTTGTCGCCTAGTGAAAGTCATGCGCTTCATACGACCCCCTTGTTCATGGGGATTTCCGTCACGTCAAAACTGTATTTGCCTGCATCGGCTTCAATCTCGCGAAAGCCAAGACCTTTGAGCGGTGCGTTGGCATCCCAGGGCAGTGGGCTGCGTTTTTCCTGCGAGCCGGGGGCGGGCAATGGGAAGATCAATGAGCGGGCTGAGTGGTGCGCAATATGGCCAGTCATCTGATGATGTTCCTGATGAATGTGACCATAAAATACCGTAACATGCTCATAAGGCATGAGCATATCAATGGCTTTTGCGCCATCACGGGTGGCCCAGTCCCACGCCGGAGCCAGATCAAACAGGGGGCGATGCGTGAAGACCACAATCGGTGCCTGCTTGCCTTGCTTGGATAAATCGGTTTGCAGCCAGGCCAGTTGTTCATCACCAATCACCGCACCCGAGTCGGACACATTGTCGAGCACAATGAAGTGAATGCCGCCGTGATCAAAACTATAGAAAGTCTCGCCAAAAAATTCTTTGTAGGCAGCACCGCTATCCAATGAAGCATCGTGTTCACCGGGCATAAAGCGCACAGTTTTTACTTTAAGCTCGCTCACGATGTCCTTGAATTCTTTCAGGCGACGACGCCGCTCGGCCGGGTCATCGGTGGTGTGGGTCAGATCGCCGGTAAACATGATGAACTCCGGTGGATCCTTGAGTTCATTGACAGCCGCCACCGCCTTTTGCAGCGTGGTGGCACTTTCCGGGTTGGCCGCCCCTTTGTAGCCCCAATGGGTATCAGACATCTGCACAAAGTAAAAATCTTTGTTGCTGTACTTTTTGCCAGACTTGCTGGCAGCCGCGCTGACACCAGGCAGGGCTGAGGCAAAAACGGCACCGGCACCCAGTGCCGACATGCGTAAAAATGTGCGACGATCAGACATGGTATTTCCTTTCGTTAGAGTGAATGAATTCTTTTAAACTGCCAAGACGCCAAGTGCACGGAGAAAACCTTGCAGGTCAAAAGCGGTTGCCACAATGACACAAAGGGCACGAAGCAACACCTTGTTTGAACAGCGCTTTCCTGGCACAGGAATAAAGTGCGCATAAAGACCATGCGCCGTCGCCAGACTGCAGGATCGGCATAGTGTCAGGTTAAGAATTTTTCTTGGTGCGTTTTGTGTCTTTGTGGTGAAAAAAGGTTTTGCCCTTCCTCTGCGTCCTTGGCGTCTTGGCGGTTAAAACGCTGTTACTTTGAGTCCTTTGTCTATTTGTGGTGAATGTTCAAATCTTATTTACCGGTCAGCGTTTGCAGGTACGCAATCAGGTCGGCGCGATCTTTGGCATCGGGGACTTGCACGCCCATCTTTTGGCCGGGTAGATATTTTTCGGGGTCGGCCAGCCAGATATCGAGGGTCTTGGCGCTCCAGATCACGTCGGCGTTTTTGAGTGCATTGGAATATTTGAAGCCGCTGACGCCGCCCGCCTTGCGGCCAAACACGCCGCGATGCATGGGGCCGATGCCGTTGTATTCAACTGAATGACAGGCCTGACAATATTGGCCATAAAGCTGCAAGCCGCGCGCACTGTCGCCCGCGCTTTGCGCCTGAGCGTTGCTCACGACGAGCAGCCCGCCCGGCATAAACAAACCAGCCAGCGTAAGATAGCTGCGCAGCAGGCGTCGTAAAGTTAAATAAGAAAATATTGATTGAGCCATGATGATTCCTGATACTGAGTCTTAAAAAATTGGGAAGACTGGCTGCGATTTTGCTGAACTTCGCGCTGAACTTCGTATTGACGCTGCCTTCCTCTGTAATACCGGAGGGCAAACGGGTTTATTCCAGTTTTTTTGCAAATTTTTTTGAATGATGTCGAATTTTTTCGGGAATAAAATCGTCACTCTGTCGGTATAGACTTTGAGAACCCGATATGTCACCCAAACCGATTTTTGAACAGATTATTCTTGGTCACCTGGACGCCAGCTATAACCTGGCGCGCTGGTTGCTGGGCAACGAGGCGGATGCGCATGATGTGGTGCAGACTGCAGCACTGCGCGCCATGACTTATTTTGATAGCCTGCAAAACCCGTATGATCCGGCCAGCGCCAAGGCCTGGTTACTGGGGATTGTGCGCAACTGCAGCCTGACGCTGATGCGTGAGCGTAGCCAACGGGCGCATTTGGCTTGGGATGACCTGAGTGAAGAACAGCAAGACCAGGTGGAACAAGATCGGGCCGGCGATGGGCCGGACTTGCTGCTGGAGCGCAAAGTCGACCGGCAAATGGTCAACCAGATTCTTGCCAGTCTGCCAGTGGTGTACCGAGAAGTATTGATTTTGCGCGATATGGAAGAAATGTCTTATGATGGCATTGCGCACATCGTGCATATTCCCATTGGTACGGTGATGTCGCGGCTGGCACGGGCGCGTCAGCAATTTCGCAAGGCTGCCATACCCTTGCTCCAAGGAGGCCATCATGTCTGATAACAAAGATTCAACAAATCAACCCGAATCCGAGGATCACAAGGTGATCCAGCTGATTCGCCAGCAGGGCGAATACCATCGCGCGACCGATGCGCTGCGTCATTCCATCATGCAGCAAATCACGACTACCAGGACGAGCAGCAGTGCTACCGTCAGCAAGCTGCCAAAAAATCATACACCCCCAGGTTTGACAGTCTGGATCGAGCGTCAAGGCAAGCAGCTCTGGCAATGGCTGGCCGCCTTTGCGGCTGGCGCAGCGCTGACCAGCCTGGTGTTGTTTAACTGGTTGCCACAACAGGGTGATCCTACCATTGCCATTTTGCAGGCTGACCACGCACGTGCCGTCGTGACCGGACATCTGATTGAAGTGGCTTCATCTGACAGCCATACCGTCAAACCCTGGTTGAGCAATAAATTGGGCTATGCCAATAGTGCCCCCGATCTTTCCGAGCAGGGCTTTCCTTTGCTGGGTGGGCGAATCGGCTATTTAGGGCGTGAACAGGTGGCCGTGCTGGTGTATGGTTACAAAGAGCACAAGATTGACGTCTATGCGCTGCCTAAGCGTGAATACAAAAATATTGCCGAGCGCGCCAGTCAGGCGGGTTATCAGAGTTATCGCTGGGATCTGGACGATATGGTTTACATCGCCATTTCCGACGCCAATCATGCGCATCTGCTCAAACTGGGTGCTTTATATGTGGCAGCACGTGACTAGTTGTATTTGATGAGTTACAAGGGCAGGTTGTTGTTGATCTGATTTGCCGGTACTACTCGGTAGGACGTTCAGATCGGATGGATCGATTTCATCTATTTGTTAATCAGCCTCGTTATACTTGGGTGCATTCAAGTATCTGCGGGGCTGTTTCATGTCATACGGATTATCATCTCGTTGGCTGTTGTGCTTGGCCATACCAAGCTTATTGGCAAGTATCAGTGCGCATGCGACTACGCCAAAACAAATGGCAAGATCTGTCGTTGGTAATCAGCACTGGAGCAAGAAAAAAACTGCAGAGCCATCAACAAATATCATCGATGCCACCTTGCGACAGATTCAAAACGTGGTCATCATCTATGGTGAAAACCGCAGCTTTGATCATCTTTATGGCATGTATCCGGGTGTCAATGGGATTACGGCCGCCTTCAGGCAGGGCCGCACTAGCCAGCTTGATCTGGATGGCACGTCGCTCAGAACGCTGCCACCAGTCTGGCAGGGCATCAATGCCAATCTCTTGCAAACGGCTACCAAAGGTCTGCCCAATCAGCCATTCAGACTGGATGACCCTGCTGGTTTTAATCAACCCCTCGGTAGCAAAATTCGCGATCTGGATCATAGCTTTTTCTATAACCAGATGCAGATCAATGGTGGTCGCAATGACCGCTTTGTCAACGCCTCCGATGCCGGAGCCTTGCCGATGGGTTATTACGACGGATCAAGCCTGCCCATGTGGCAACTGGCCCGCCAGTTTACGCTGGCAGATAATTTTTACATGGGTGCGTTTGGTGGTTCATTTCTCAATCACTTCTGGCTGGTGTGTGCCTGTACGCCGGTGTATCCCAATGCCGAATCCAGTCCAGCCAAAAGCAAGATTGCCAACCCGGGCGGTGAAGATGGTGTCAGTCTGCTGTTGGATCCGTCGCGCAAGATTGATTCATTGCTGGATGACAGACTGCAAGGTCGTCCACCTTATTTGGGCAATGGTGCCATCACCCCCATCAATGCGCGTTTTGATCAGCACTATGCAGTCAACACCATGCAACCACCCTATCAGCCCAGCTATGTGCGGCCAGCCAGTATTGCCACTGAAGCCGATGCGGCATTGGCCAATCCTGATGATTCCGCCACCTTGCCACCGCAAAACCAGTTGACCATTGGTGACGTACTTAGTGAAAAACAGATTGGCTGGGCCTGGTATGCAGGAGCCTGGCAGTTGGCGCTGGCCGATGGCATGCAGGATCGTGAGCAACCACGCACCATCATCTACAACAATAGCGAGCCCAATTTTCAGCCGCATCACCAACCACTCAATTACTTTAGCCAGTTTGCACCGGGCACCGCAGCACGCAGCCAGCATCTCAAAGATGGTATCGACTTCATGGCCGCCATTGCCGATGGCACATTACCCCAAGTGGCTTTCTACAAACCACAAGGCAATCTCAACGAGCATCCGGGCTATGCCGATGTGCTGAGCGGTGATCAACATATTGCCAATCTGGTCAGGCAACTCATGGCTGGCCCGCAATGGCCGCATATGCTCATCATTGTCACCTATGATGAAAATGGCGGTTTCTGGGATCATGCCGCGCCACCCAAAGGCGATATCTTTGGTCCGGCGACACGCATCCCGGCTATCCTCATTTCACCCTTTGCCAAACGCGGCCATATTGATCACAGTCTCTATGACACCACGTCCATTCTGCGTCTTCTCACGCGTCGATTTGAATTGACGCCTTTGCCCGGACTGATTACTCGTCAACAGGCGGTAAAGAGCAGGGAAGGCAAGGTTTTGGGAGACTTGACGGAAATACTGATCACATCAAAGCGTGCCAGCGAGGCCAGGCCTTGATGGTGATTGGTCTGGATGACGTATGGGAGTTGGGCAAGCGACCGCTGAGCAAGAAACAGCCGAGCAAGACTTGCTTGTGATGGATGAGTTGCTTTTATGTACAAAGATGAACAGCAAAATTTGACTTCATGACATACAGACAACAGAATGATGAACTTGCTGATTCGATGATGTTGCTGGTGGCAATGTTTATTTTGGCGTGATTTAGCGTGGTTTATTCAGTTCGATTTCAACAAGATTCTATGCCTAGTTGTTGCAAATAATGGCTTGCCTTTTTTGCCCTGCTGCCATGAGGTTCAGATCTATCCATAATCGTAGACTCTTGAGAGTCATGCGCAATTGCCATTAACCCCCTCCATTTTTATCCATGATAGTTCGACCTCATTTACACTGGTTTCGTCTTTTATTCATTTGGCGTGGTTCGGTACTACCTTATATTCTGACGCGACTCTTACTGGTTTTGATCGTTGCGCTTATCAGCGTGTTCTGTCGAGATTGGTGGATGAATGAATATCCTAATTCTGCCTTGTCGATTCCGCCATTTACCTTGATGGGAATTTCCTTGGCAATCTTTCTGGGTTTTCGCAATTCAGTCAGTTATGAGCGTTTTTGGGAGGCACGCAAACAATGGGGCGCGTTACTGATTGCGGCCCGTTCTTTAACCCGCGAGGTTGCCAGTGGTGTGCATGGTGATCTCGCTTTACAGCAAAAGGTGGCGCGAACGCTGACCGCCTTTGTATATGCACTGAAGCATCAATTACGTGGCACCGATGCAAGCAAGGATTTGTTGGTGCGGCTGTCAGACGATGTTTATGAAAGGGCCATCGGTGCACGTTACCCTACCTCCATGCTTTTGCTTGATCTGGCGCGCAATCTCAATATGGCACAACAAGATGGTTTGATCAGTGATTTGCAGTTGCAATCCATGGATCGAAATCTCAATTTATTGACAGAAGCTTCCGGTGCCTGCGAGCGGATCGCCAATACTCCTATGCCCTACACATATCGGGTTCTCATGAATCGTACGGTCATGGTGTATTGCCTGTTGTTGCCGGTGGGCTTGAGTACATCTATTGGCTGGTTAACACCGATCATTGCCACTTTTGTCGCTTATACCTTTTTGGCGCTGGATGTGATTGGCGAGCAGATTGAGGAGCCATTCGGTACCGAACCAAATGATCTGGCATTGGCCTCCATGTGCCATTCGATTGAGGTATCGGTTTGTGAGCTGGTCGGGTTGACACCATTGAGCAATCCGCCAGAGTCAGAAAATTATGTGCTGCATTAGGATATTGCGGTATGACTCTAAATGAGTTCGGAAAATCAGCTGTTTTATTTTTATAGACAATCCGTCTAATAAATATTTGATTTAAATAGACGATAAGTCTAATATCTATCTCATGGAGACTTTAGACAAACTCGTACCTAAAATCAGACGATCGCGTGGTCGTCCACCCAAAGACGAAGCTGGGTTCAATGACACGCGCGAAACGCTATTGCGTGCAGGTATTGAAATCCTCACCGAAAAAGGCTTTTCCACCACCGGAATCGATGAGGTGTTGCGTCGGGTGGCAATTCCCAAGGGTTCTTTCTATCATTATTTTTCCAGTAAAGAAGCCTTTGGTGGCGAGTTGATCAATCGCTATGCAATCTATCTGGCGCAACGGCTTGACCGTTTTTTGCTGGATGACTCTCTGGCACCGTTGCAGCGTTTGCAAGCTTTTCTTGATGATGCGCAAATTGCCATGGCGCGTTACGACTATAAACGGGGTTGCATGATTGGCAATCTGGGGCAGGAGATGGGCGCTTTGCCGGAAGCCTATCGAGCCCGTTTGACAACTGTGCTCAATGATTGGCAGACCCGTGTGCAGCATTGTTTGCAAGCAGCCCAAGCTGCCGGTGAAATTTCATCCGAAACCGACTGCCAGAAACTGGCAGCCTATTTTTGGATAGGCTGGGAGGGTGCGGTACTGCGAGCCAAGCTGGAATCCAATGCCAGTGCGCTCGTGATTTTTTCGGAGTATTTCTTTGCCGGTTTGGCGCGTTAAGTCCGGCTCATCACATTCAGCACATCAATAAGGAGTGCATCATGTTCAAAGGTATCCTCGTAGAAAAAGATGAAGCTGGCTACCGCGCCAGTTATCGTGATCTGGATGAAGCGCAATTACCGGCGGGTGATGTGACCATCAAGATTGCTTATTCAACCCTTAATTATAAAGATGGCCTGGCCATTACCGGCAAGTTGCCGGTGGTGCGTAGCTTTCCCATGGTGCCGGGAATTGATCTGGTCGGAACGGTCGAAGAGAGTACACATGCTTCTTACAAGGTGGGCGATCAGGTCATTTTGAATGGTTATGGCGCGAGTGAAACCTTTTGGGGTGGTTTAGCCCAAAAAGCACGTATTAAAGGTGATTTGCTGGTGCCCCTGCCCAAAGCCTTTACACCGCGCCAAGCCATGGCCATTGGCACAGCGGGCTATACCGCAATGCTGTGTGTGTTGGCACTGGAGCAACATGGTGTGACGCCCGACAAGGGGGATATCCTGGTGACCGGTGCCGCGGGTGGCGTGGGCAGTGTCGCCATTGCCATTCTGGCCAAGCTGGGTTATCGCGTGGTGGCGATGACAGGTCGTCCTGCCGAGGCTGACTATGTGAAAAGTCTGGGTGCGGCCGAGGTGCTGGATCGTTCCTTGTTTTCCAGCCCTGGTAAACCTTTGGGTGCAGAACGTTGGGCCGGTGCAGTGGATGTGGTGGGTAGTCACGTGCTGGCCAATGTGTGTGCAGAAACCAAGTATGGTGGCACCGTGGCCGCTTGCGGCTTGGCCGCCGGACTGGATTTTCCGGTTACGGTAGCGCCGTTTATCTTGCGTAGTGTGACATTGGTTGGTGTGGATAGTGTGATGTGCCCCTATGCCAAACGCCTGGAAGCCTGGCATCGTTTGACGATCGATCTGGATATCAGCCTGCTTGAAAAAATTGCCTATGAGATTGGACTGTCCGAAGCCATACCCGTTGCCAGCAGCTTGCTGGAAGGCAAGGTCAGAGGACGGGCGATTGTGGATGTGAATCGGTAAGATGATGAAATAGGTAGGGTGGCTTGATTGGTTGTTAGATAAAACAGAGAAAACTGGTCCCAGAAAAGTCGACTTAATCGACTTTTCTGGTGATGAAGTCTTCTCAGGAATCAAGTTTGGTTAAAGCTATTGGTAAACAGCCAACTCGGACATTTCCCCAGAGTTGCCCAGAAATTTCTATTGGTAATGCCAGGTCGCACAAGATTTCACCCGTATCTCGTCGATAAGTACGCACAAGCAAAGGTTTGTTATTGTGAGCTGCTTTTAATTCACCAGGATTTTCAAATTTTCGACAGGTTCGGTTACCTATTAGATCTTTTGCTGTATCACCAGTCAACGGTTGTGAAAATTTTAGATTGTGCGCGGCTAAATAGCCGTCGGTATTCACGCCAACTGCATAAATTGCTTCGGGTAATTTTGCCAGACAATCTTCTAGTAGTTGCTGACAATATTCAGTATAAGTGTCGCCCCAAGAAACCCGATATTTTTGCGGAATGCTATTACCAAAAGCCTGATAATTTTTATCAAAGATATTGAAACCCTTTTGAGATAAGTTAAACAGTTGTATTTGCAAACCATCTCTTAACAATCTGGCTTGTTCCACAATTCGATCAAAATTGCTTTTACCAATCTTAAAGCGAGAAACTAATTCTAAAACGGCTTCAGTTGCCTCCGATAATTCTGCAGTGCATATTTCTGAAGCTTGCATGTCATTGGCTACAGCGGTAGAGAGTGAGTGCACCTGGGTAACGCTTTCATGCACTGAATGATTGGTGTTGGATAGCTCTTCCATTGCAGATGCAATGTGTAAGAGTTGTTCTCCAGCGTGCTCAAAATCATTAACCATATTTTAAATTTATGCTCCGAGCGACTGACGACCTGTCGAGTGGTTTGTACATCAACACTAATCGCCAAGTTCTCAGTACGAGTGTTGTTGACCAGATTCAGTATTGAGCTAATATTTCCTGTAATTTCGGCAGAGGCATTATTGACTCGTTCCGCGAGCTCTCTTATTTCATCGGCGACGACTGCAAAACCTCTACCTGCTTCACCTGCTCTGGCAGCTTCGATGGCGGCATTTAATGCTAATAAATTGGTTTGTTCTGCTACATCTCTAATTAATGCAGCCATTTCATTGATACTTTGAGATCGTCTCGACAGATCATCAACGGTTTGATTGAAGTGAGTTACCTTGTCTTCGATGGTGATAATTTTAGAGGCAATGGTATGCATATTCTGTAAAGATGCTCGGGCATTTTCTAGATTGTTGGTGGTTGAGTTTGAAATGACTTGTGCGCTATGTGAGACTTCGTTAATCGCCAATGTACTTTCTTTACTGGCAGTAAATACGGTTTCAGTCAGTAGTCCTTGTTGACGTGCACTGTGGCCAGTCAGGTCGACAATATTTTTTACTCGCACTGCTTCGCAGGCTATTGAAATGCCTGCCTCACGAACTTCACTGATCATCTGACGCATTTTTTTTGAGAAGTGCTGATAGTTTTCTACCAGTTGTTGAAATTCATGATGATTGGTCTCCGGTGGATTTTTTGAAAGGTCACCGTCGCCATATGCCATCTCATTAAAAAAGCGAGAAAGGAGATAGAGTGGAGTCATAATTTGCTTTCTTAGATAAATAAGATATGAAAGATGAAAACTTAGAATGAGGATGGTGCATATCAAAAAAATAATCAGCTCTTGCTGCAACAGCTCTTCAATCAAATTAGAGTTGATGGCGGTATTAATTTTTTCTTTGTAATAAGCCGTAATGCCAAGAAAAATAAGAGGAATTGGAGTAAAAATAAAAAGCCACGACAATTTTATTGAGAGTGATTTTTTGTTCGAATTGTCTGGTTTATGTGCTGGAATGGCGCTTGTTTTCATTAGAAAAACTCACTGCCATGAGAGTTATTGATGATGTCGGTAATGTGACGACGGTAAATTGATTGATGTAAAGGGTTGTGAAATTTAATGGCAGAAATATTTAGAAATTTAATACTGTTTCTCATGTTGATCTCCACAGGGTCTAATATTTATTGAAATTCGATTAATTCGAATCTGTGGTGATCATGACGTATTAATAAAAAATTCAGATAATGGTCCAACCAATTAATTATTTTTAGTAAAATTGATAAGTCAGTGGAGATATAAAATCATTTATATGGCTATTATCTGACAATCAAGCCATCTGTACGTGACAGGGTAATTTTATGATCGAAATTAAAGGCCTGATTCGCATCTAAAATCGTTAGAGACGAATTTCAGGAATAATTAATTATCGTTATTTGAGGGAAGAATACCGTAAAAGCTCATGCGTCTATAAAGCGTTGCTCGTGACATGCCTAGTTGTTCGGCTGCGGACGTGACTTGCCATCGGGTTTGGTGCAGCGCTTCAATAATACGGTTTTTTTCAGCAAGTTGGGGTTGATCAATTTTAGGGTCGATCTGAATGGCTTCAATATCACGGCTGAATTGCGTTTCAAAACTGCTATCGATACCTTCACGTATTTGCTCTGGAAAATTGTCTAAAAGAATGTCTTGTTCGTCGCATAAAGCAATGGCAAATCGCAGTGCATTTCTAAGTTGTCGAATATTGCCAGGCCATGAATAGTTGGCCAATAGTTCAACGAGTGAGTCAGAGAGTCGTAACTGACGATCGACTGTCTTCAATTCTTCGGCAAATACATGCATGATGACCTCTCTGCGATCAGAGCGATCGCGTAGTGGGGGCAATCGTAATATTGCTCCACTGAGGCGGTAATACAAATCTTCACGAAACTGACCATTTCTTACCAGAATTGCTAAATCTCGATGAGTTGCGCAAATTACATTCAAATCTACTTTTTCTGGCTCGATAGCTCCAAGTGGAACGACTTCTTTTTCTTCCAATAAGCGTAACAGACGAGTTTGTAATTGCAGCGGCATATCACCGATTTCGTCAAGAAATAGGGTGCCACCACTAGATTGCTGGACTTTTCCTTTAGCCCCGCGAGATTTGGCCCCTGTAAACGCACCTTCCTTGTAGCCGAATAATTCACTCTCGATCAAGGTTTCAGGAATGGCGGCACAGTTGATTGCGACAAAAGGTTTATCATGACGTTGGCTACAGCCATGTATGGCTTTGGCAAATGCTTCTTTGCCAGAGCCAGTCTCGCCAAGTAAAAGTATCGGTAGGTTGTGATTGACTAGTTTTCGGACTTTATCAATGATCTGAACTACACGTGGATCACTAACGGCGATCCCCTCAAAGCCAGCGGGTACAGAGAATAGAGCCTGTCTTGGTGTTGACGACTCTCGATTCGGTGCTCGCACATATGCCTGAAAAAGTTGTCCAGTCGTTAAGTTTTTTAATGAAATAGGGGCACCAGGTTGTTGGTAAGCCTGTTTAATAAATTCATTTACTGAAAGATTGAATAAATCACTAATACGATTTTTTGAAAAATCGACGCCCGCCAGTGCACTGATTCTCAAGTGACGACTTAAGGACAATATTTTTCCTGATTCATCAAAAGCAATGAATTTTCCTTCGCCAATTCCCCAGTCGCCACCTAGTTCACTAATAGACATAATCCAGTTGAACTTGTATTTTTCAATAAAAAGCGAATCTTCTATATAAGCAGCATTTTTTTGAACTAGTCGATAGACAAGAACCTGGCTGGCACGATCTTCGGGTGCCATGAATGTTGAGGCATTCAATACACCAAGCAACTTACCTTCAGGGCAAAAAAGTGGGGCTGCACTACAGGTAATGCCATTATTGCCAACACGAAAATGTTCACCGCGGTGAACTAGAATTGGTTTGCCATCAACAATAGCGGTGCCGACACCACAAGTACCTTCCTCCAATTCGGACCAGCTGGCACCCACTATGAAACCTCGTCGATGGAATTCCTGATCGAAAATCGGATGCCCTTTGAACTCTACAGCAACACCCTGACTGTTGGTAAGTAGTACGCAATAACCTGAATCGCGAACCTGCTCATGTAATCGGGAAATTCCAATCTGGGCAATACGCAAGAAAGAAGCAAGTTCCTCCTGAATGGTTTTACATTCGTAACTGGACAGTATTCGCTGTTTAACTAGAGCGCCACGATCAATTTGGTAATGTTGCTCCGAGCGTTTCCATGAAGCGTGCAATCGTTTCTCTGCTTCCGCTAGATCTAGTCCTCCGAGAACGGCAGCCCGGTTTAGTTTGGTAAGTTGATTTGAATGACTGATGGGCATTTAACACTCCTCATTTCCTTGAGTAGCGATCAAGGATAGGCAATTCTAATAATTATTCATCTTGCATTTTTTTGCGGAGTATAGATCAAAAATTATTGCTTAGTAAGTTGGGGAATACTACGCTCTTTTCGTATTTTCCAAGAAATTTTACCTATTGCGGTGCAACATTGTGATCAGAGATTTTTCATGTTTTGTTAAGTATTGATGCTCTGAATCAAAGTTATTAGCATCATTAACATAGAGTCTTGTCTTCATCCTCATAGCTATAGCAGATTCTAATTTGGAATTCTCGCCCACATCATGAGAATCTGTAATTGCGTAAGGAAATTTAATTTTCAATAATGAAAAAATCTCAAGGACTATTGAGAATTATCTTTTGATATTGAGACAAAGTGTCTCAATGAGATGAGATTTTTATTTGTTATATAGATTTTAAATTATCTGAATTAGAGTTTTTTGAATATTTTGTTCAGTATTTTGATGATTTATTAGTGCATTCCCTAAGATTTTTGCTTGTAAGTCAGTAATGGCATACCTGTTGCAAAGTATCTGGTCATGATTACTATCTCATTAAAAATAAATGAATAAAAATATCCAAATAGATGCGAAGTCTCCAGTTGATGAAGCAGTCGATTCGCATGAAAAACGTCTGACACTGCGTTCCACAGGCGCACTCATTTTATGTGCTGGTCTTGGAATAGGCCACACGGTTTTTGCTACTTCCGCTAGCGAACCTCACCCACAAAACGGCGATCAATTGATGTCGGCTGATGCCGATGGCAAGCCCGTGGCATTACGTGTTGACCAGATTCCAGTTAATAGCAAACCGATTCAGGTATTCCCATTTGATCCAAAAACCGGTGAAGTAAAAAATGGCTCCCGTTTGAACAAGATCATCTTGATGCGTCTTGCTGCTTCTGAGTTATCCGATGAAATGAAAGCGGTTTCTGCTAATGGTGTTGTGGCGTACTCATCGGTGTGTACCCATCAAGGATGTGAGGTGTCAGAGTGGGTGGCCAAGGATAAGGTGCTCATGTGTTATTGCCATTTTTCAAAATTCTCACCTGCGCTAGGGGGCGAGGTTGTCAGTGGTCCTGCACCAAGAACTTTGCCACTCTTGCCGTTGCGTGAAGAGAATGGGGTGCTCGTAGTCGCCGGTAACTTTACTTCTTCACCTGGTGTAAGCAAGCAAAGTTGATAGTTATCCTGAAAACTTCGAATGACTATCTAAAATTTAACTAAAGGAGATTAATGACAAGTTTGGATATCAATCAATCACAATAAATGGCTATTGAAAAGAGGGTCGATGGTTATGTCACGAATATAAAAATTGTAGAACCGAACAGATTTACAAATGAAGTCGATACCTACTAAGGAGGATACAGATGAAAAATAAAATTAAAGTTATTTGTGCGTCAATTGCACTGTTGCCAACATTGGCCTTGGCCGGGATGGCTGAATATAGTCCAGTCACTGATGCTCGACTTACTAAGCCTGAGGCTGGGAATTGGCTGATGTATCGTGGTAATTACGAGGGCTGGGGCTATAGCGCATTACAGCAGATCACCAATCAAAACGTGGGTAAACTGGTTCCGGCCTGGTCGTATTCGACTGGTATGACCGAAGGCCATCAGGCACCACCAATGGTGAACAATGGCTACATGTTTGTAGCTACGCCAAATAATCAGGTCATTGCGTTGGATGCCAAGTCTGGCAAAGAGATCTGGCGTTACAAAAAAACTATTCCCGAAGAGTTGATGCAGTTGCATCCAACTAGTCGGGGTGTTGCCTTATATGGTAACAAGATTTATATGGCCACTACAGATGCTTATTTAGTTGCATTGGATGCGGCAACTGGTAAAGAACTATGGAAGACTCAGGTCGCTGATTGGAAGAAGGGTTATTACATGACTTTGGCGCCGTTGGCCGCAAAAGGGAAAATCATGATTGGCTCATCTGGCGGAGAATTGGGTATTCGCGGTTTTGTTGCAGCATTTGATGCGGAGAATGGTAAGGAGGCATGGCGTACATATACCATTGCTGGTCCTGGCGAACCTGGTGGTGAAACCTGGCCTGCAGATAGCTATAAAACTGGAGGTGGTTCAGTATGGATTACTGGTACCTATGATTCGGAAACTAATATTGCTTATTGGGGAGTTGGTAATGCGGGGCCCTGGATGCCAGACACTCGCCCCGGCGATAATCTCTATGCAAACTCTACTATTGCGCTTGATGTGGATACTGGCAAGATCAAGGGACATCATCAATATCACTGGAATGATGCTTGGGATTGGGATGAGGTCTCGGCACCACTGCTGATTGACATGGAGCACAAAGGTAAAAAATTTAAGTCACTGATTCATGCGGGGCGTAATGGTTATTTGTGGATGCTGGAACGCACCAAAGACAAGGTCAATTTTGTTGATGCGTGGCCATATGTAACGCAAAACGTTTTTACCAGTCTCGATCCTAAAACTGGTCGTCCTGCTTATGATCCTAAACATACACCGGGTACTAACAAGACTGTTAATTTCTGTCCTTCATTATGGGGCGGTAAGGACTGGCCACCAGAAGCTTATAACCCTGGTACTGGGTTGCTGTACATTCCGGCCAATAACAATCTCTGTTCAGAGTTGACGGGAGAGCCAGTCAATTACAAGGCGGGTAGTCTGTTTATTGGTGTTGCACTGGATAATATTCTCACGAATGTCCGGATGACCGATGCATCACGCAATCATGTCGGTGAGGTGCAGGCATGGGATCTGAAGACTGGGAAAAAAGTATGGACACATACTTATCCAGAAATGAATTGGGGTCCCTTGCTGACTACGGCGGGCAATCTTGTGTTTGGTGGTGGTACCAATGACCGTATGTTCAGGGCTTTTGATGCCAAATCTGGCAAAGTCTTGTGGCAACACCCGACCAACTCTGGTGTAACCGGTGTGCCTTCGTCTTTTGAGGTTGATGGAGAACAGTACATTGCAGTGCAGTCAGGTTGGGGTGTTGATGCGCAACGTATGCAAGGCGCTTTTGATGCTGTACTAGATCATAAAACTGTCGTACCACAAGGTGGTGTGATTCACGTCTTCAAACTCCAGAAGTAAGGGTCGTTACTAATTAAGAAGTGTTTCCCCGTGTAGCTGTTTGCTGTACGGTAGGGAGTGCTTACGTCAAAAATTCAAGAGGGATAGAAAATGAAACAACAAAAACGCGTAATGATCGTTGGCAAAAAGAAGGTGCTGGCCAGTATCGCCATGATGAGTCTGTTGGGAGCAGTAATACCCGCTGCTCATGCTGCTACAACCTTTGATGTCATTGGTCCTCACGAGTATGAATTGCCAGTCAATTTCAAGCCATTCAATGTGTTTGTTCAGTATGGTTATGTGCAGGACGATAGCAAAACATATAACAATAACGGTGACAAAGTGGCTGGTTCTGGCGCGCAGACAATTGTTGGTTTATCCAAATATGTTCGTTTTTGGACGCCCGAAGGTCATCCTGATATCGGTTTGGCATATGAGGTGATCGTTCCTGAGATTGGCGTGCGTAACCAGGTTGGTTCAGCCAGTGGATTTGGCGATCCATTGACCGGCTTTGCGATTTGGATGAAACCAAGCCCTACCTCTACCTTTGGTTTTCAATCATTTGTTCAGGTACCGGTTGGTGATAACAGCGTGAGTGATACCAACTGGAAAAATCTGTCCAGTTTCTTGTGGGATGTTCGTTTGACAGATCAGTGGGGCTGGACAGCTGATGCAGGCATGGTTTTTCAAGGTTCCAAGAACAATGGTGTGAAACCTGGTAATAGTTTTCATACTAATCAACGTCTTGGTTACAGAGCGACCAGTCTAATTGAGCCATTCATTGCAGTTGATTACGAAAAAATCAAGGGAAGTGGTGCTAATCCTGATGGCTTTGCTTTGGACGCTGGCCTGGGTGTCGTACTGCATACCTTTGACAATCAGTCCATCACACTACGTTATGCAACCACACTTGATGCTAAGAATCATTCGGCTAACGATAGCTTCAATATCAAGTACGCCTACGTTTGGTAAATCACAAGTTGGGTATTTGTTGATACCCAACTTTTTATCCTAATCAAGGAGACGCAAAATGAAAATTCTTCATGCGCTGGCAATGAGTATTGCATTACTGGTTGGGGTCTGGGTGTACCTAAGCGTTGGTAATCCTTCCTTGGGTTTCAATCCATGGATCGGCTTCGTGGCCTGGGCGGCTTTTTTTGCAGCCGGTGGTGGTACGAGTGGTTTGGGAAAGGCTTTGACTGGTGGCATTGCCGGTATTCTTCTTACAGCAATAACGCTGGCAGGGGTGCAGTTTATGGGTGGTGGCCTGATGTCTTTAATTGTTCTTGTGACGGTACTCGCTTTTGTGTTGGTGGCGATGGCTGATATCCCGGCACTATCCTATACCCCAGCAGCTTTTCTTGGTGCTGCATCATTTTTTGGTTCTGGTGGAAAGATTGATGTCAGCATCGGCTTTGTTGTATTGACTTGGGTTGTTGGTCTGGTATTTGGTTTTGCTTCGGAATTTGCCGGCAAAAAAATAGCTCGGCCAATTTGATTGATATTTACAGAGGAGAACTTCAATGACCACACTTTATGAAAATTTTATTAATGGCCGATTTATACCTGCCGATATGGTAAGTGCAATAGAGGTCCGTAATCCAGCAACACATGAACTGCTGGCATTGATTCCTAGTGCATCAGAGGACGAAGTCAATGCTGCAGTTGATGCAGCACGTTGTGCGCAGCCAGCCTGGGAAAAAACACCAGCTATTCAAAGAGCCAGATTTTTACGGAATATCTCCAGCAAAATTCGACAAAATAAAGAGCATTTTGCAGAAATTATTACCCGTGAAATGGGCAAGACGCTCGGTCTGGCTCGTGTTGAGGTTGACTTTACTGCTGACTATATTGATTACATGGCAGAGTGGGCGCGTCGTATTGAGGGCGAAGTCATAACCAGTGATCGTCAGGGTGAAAGCATCTTTTTGATGCGTCGTCCAATCGGTGTCACAGTTGGAATCCTGCCATGGAACTTCCCATTCTTTTTGATTGCTCGCAAGCTGGCACCGGCACTGATCACTGGTAATACCATCGTAATCAAGCCCAGTGAAGAAACGCCCATCAATGCTTTTGAATTTGCCAAACTAGTGGCACAGACTGAGTTGCCAGCGGGTGTTTTCAATCTGGTTGGTGGACGTGGGGCCACGGTTGGCAATCAACTATGTCGTCACAAGGATGTGGGCCTGATCAGCTTTACAGGTAGCGTGCAAACTGGCACGACCATCATGCAAACTGCTGCAATGAATCTGACTCGTGTCAATCTGGAGCTGGGTGGCAAAGCGCCGGCTATTGTGCTGGCCAGTGCAGATCTGGATCTTGCAGCAAAAGCAATTGTTGATTCACGGGTCCTTAACACCGGGCAAGTTTGCAATGCCGCGGAGCGAGTGTATGTAGAGCGCTCAATTGCAGATGCCTTTATCGATAAGGTGCAGACACGGATGGCGGCAACTCGTTATGGTGATCCTATGGTTACATTGGATCTAGACATGGGTCCCTTAGTCAATCAGATCGGACTTGAAAAAGTAGCTGCTATGGTTACCAAGGCGCGTCAACAAGGTGCCGAGGTTATTCTTGGTGGCAAGATGGCCGACCGGCCATCTGGTTTTCATTATGAGCCGACAGTCATTACTGGCTGCAGTTCTGATATGGAAATCATGCGGAAGGAAATTTTTGGCCCAGTCCTACCGATACAGCAGATTGATAGTCTTGATGAAGCAATTGTTTTGGCAAATGACTCAGAGTATGGCTTGACTTCCTCAATCTTTACCAATGATCTCAATTCGGCCATGCGCGCCTGCCGTGATCTGAGGTTTGGTGAAACCTATATCAATCGTGAACACTTTGAAGCCATGCAGGGTTTTCATGCTGGACGACGTAAATCCGGTATTGGTGGCGCAGATGGTAAACATGGTTTATATGAGTATATGGAAACTCAGGTGGTTTATATGCAGCATGGTTGACGTGCATAACCAGTCTCTTCGTGCATGTCAGTGATCGTCTCCTCGTTGGATCACTGTTAGGGATGTGATGTGGTTCTCCAGTCACATCCTTTTTTTAGTTCAAATTTCTTGATGATTGCGGAACCAATTGATGAGTTCGTTGACCGACAAAGGTTTTGCAAACAGATAACCTTGCCCTTCTGTGCAGCCCATATGTTTGAGTATTGCTTGTTCGGATTGTGTCTCAATACCTTCAGCAATAATTTCTAGTGAGAGACTATTGGCAAGTGCGACGATGGAGCGGGCAATGGACTCATTGACAGGTGTTTGCTCAATGTCACGAACAAATGATTGATCAATTTTTAGTCGATCAATTGGAAAACGGCGCAGATAACTCAGGCTTGAAAAGCCAGTACCGAAATCATCAATAGCCAGACTGACACCAAGTTGTTTGATTTCTTGCAATGTCAACAGCACATCATCGACATTGTGCATGAGCAAACTTTCTGTCAGCTCCAACTCAAGCTGCTGTGGGTTTACCTGAAATTCTTCAAGCCGAGCCTTGAGAAAGCTTGGGAATTGACGTTGATTAAACTGAAGTGCTGACATGTTCACCGAAACTCTTATCGGTGGAATACCTAATTCTTGCCAGATTTTAAGTTGTCGAAGCGCTTCGCACAAAACCCATTCACCTAGTGGCACGATGAGCCCGCTTTCTTCGGCAATGGGGATAAATTCAGCAGGTGAAACAAGACCTTGTTGTGGATGATTCCAGCGAACCAGGGCTTCAACACCACAAATTGCATGGCTGATCAAGTCTATCTGGGGTTGAAAATGAAGTACTAGTTCATTACGTTCAATGGCCAGTCGCAAATCATTTTCAATCAGCATACTTGCAGGGTTGTACATGATCGTGGATGCTGAATAGGCGCGATATCCGTTGCGCCCACTCGATTTAACTTCATACATGGCGGCATCTGCTTTGGCCAGCAATGGACTAAAGCTGGTATCGTCGTTGGGGTAGAGTGCACTGCCAATGCTAACTGTGACCACTAATGAATGACCAAACATTTCGATCGGTGTCTGAACACAGTCGCGTAGCCGCTGTGCGAGCATATCAATCATGGTTGAGTCCATGAAATCTTCCATCAAGATCACAAATTCGTCGCCTGCCAGTCTGGCTACGGTATCTGTCCGTCTTGCTACATCCTTGAGTCGTTCAGCAATTTTGCGCAGTATGGCGTCGCCTGCACTATGTCCGAGCGAATCATTGATATGTTTAAAGCGATCTATATCGATGAATAACAGGGCGACCAGCGAGCTCTTTCTTTGTGCATCACGACATGCCTGTTCGAGTCGATCGCACAAGAGCATGCGATTTGGTAAGCCAGTCAGGTTATCGTAATGGGCCAGGTAATACAGTTCTGCCTGCTTTCGCTGAGTAATGATGTTTAGCAGATCATGTCCATTGGCAATACCTAGATATCGTCCTTGGCTGCTGACAACAAATCCCGTGACCATGTGTTGCATGCCAGCATCAATAATGATCTGAGCGATATCTTCAATCGTGCAGGACTCATCGACAATGATGGGTGGCAGGTTCTTATATTCTTGATAAACGATTAACTCCTGGATTGGGCGTCGGCCAAAAATTTCCAGGCTATACGGTTTACTGAAAAATTCAATAAAATGCTTGCGATCCAATAGTCCAATGGTTTTTCGATTGTCATTGACAACAGGTAGTGCGTATATGGCATCGTCTTGAATAAAGCGGGCCAGAATCAATTGGCAATGTGTTTCGTGTGGTACGGGGTCAATCTGGCGTAAGAGATTACGTACAGTGGGTGCTTCTTGTAAGTGGCCTTCTTGAATAAAAATAAACTGGCGCTGGGGCGGTGAGTTTTTTAGAGTTTTAGGATTCAATAGCATTGAGATACATCTTGGTTGTGCCAATGGTTTTAGCTTTACGGAGGTCAATAGTGAATTTATTTAACAAGTGTGAAATGTTACGGATGAATTATGTCGATTGTGTGACGATGATTTGGCGCCAAGAGAAGGGCCATTTTTTAATAGTTTGTGTCGGTATTGAAAAGCTGATGAATTGATGGTCATGCGTGTCCATCAATTCGGCGCCACCCAAAAGAGAAAAGCCACCTTGCGGTGGCTTTTCCTTTTACAGGGGTTTATATTTTGGTACTGCTATATTGCGTGTTACGCCTTGGCGCGGCCACGGAATTCGCCGGTACGGGTATCAATCTCGATCTTGTCGCCAATTTCGCAGAATGCCGCAACCTGCAATTCGTAGCCAGTGTTGATTTTGGCAGTTTTCATGACTTTGCCTGATGTATCACCACGCGCAACGCCTTCAGTATAGGTGATTTCGCGCACGACGATAGTAGGAAGTTCTACGGAGATGGCTTTATCGTTGTAAAAAACCACTTCCACGGCCATACCTTCTTCCAGGTAATGGAGGGCATCGCCCATATTGTCAGATTCGACTTCGTACTGGTTGTATTCGGCATCCATGAACACGTACATGGGATCAGCCAAATAGGAGTAGGTGCATTCTTTGCGATCCAGTACGACCACGTCAAACTTGTCGTCGGCCTTGAAGATGGCTTCGGCAGGCACGTCGGTCAAGAGGTTTTTCATTTTCATCTTGACCACGGCGGCGTTACGGCCTGAGCGGCTGTATTCGGTTTTCTGGACAACCATGGGTTGGCCGTCGTTCATGAATACGTTACCAGTGCGGAGTTCTTGTGCGATTTTCATAATGACTGAGCTAAATAAGTACCATTAAATATTCTGTGGAGCGCGTTGTAATGCGCGGGAGCCGACGTTGAGGTGGTGCGGTTTGGTCGCACTGACTATTCACTGAACCACTCATTTTTGATGACGCCGTTTTACTACAGCCCATTATTCTAACTTACCTTGCACAAATTTAGCCAAATTGTCAGCCAAATCACCAAGTTGCGTGAGGTGATTGGCCCACACTATGGCGTGCTGGGTCAGATTGGGTAGCTGTTTGAGCAGTCTTGGCCAGCTTTCTGCAAAACTGGGAGCGTTGGCAAAGACCGACGAAGGCGAGGTGTGGCTGGCGTCCTGCGCCTCGGCAGGCAGGGCATTCCAGCGGGCGTGCAGATCATGCAGCACCTGAGCCGCCGGTGCATCCAGCTGCTGGCGATAAGCAGTCAGCCATGCCGCCAGCTTGTCATGATGAATCGCTGCTTCTTGCGGATAAATATGCCAAACCAGTGGGCGGGCCGCCCACTGCGCGCGTACAAAGGAGTCTTCGCCGCGCACCATCAGCAAATCACAGGCCCAGAGCAGGGTGTCAAAATCGGGTTGGGGCAAAAATGGCATGCGTACCAAAGTCAGATTGCCTTGGGCAAATGCCTTGGTGCGTGGTGCGCTGTCGAAATATTGGCGAATCGCTTCCAGTACCGGGCCTTCGGGCACCCAGACATGCACCGGCTGCGGACTGTCGATCCAGGCCTGTAGTAATTCGACCAAATGTGGATTGGGGTAGCTAAACAACAGCACCTTGATGGCATCGGCTTGCGGAGCGGCAGCACCAAGCTGCAGATAGAGCCGGGCGGTGAGTTGTTGACGATGTGCCGGGTTTTGCAAAAACGCATCGCGGCGCATTAATAGTTCCGCTTCACGTAACAACCCACCGGTGCCCGTTGCAAAACCCGGAAAGAAAAAGTATTTGGGTGGCAAGACTGCGCCACCGGATTGACTCACCGGGGAGGGCAGGCCATGACAACCCTTGACCCAAGGCTCGGCACTCAGATATTCGAGATTGATCCAGATATATGGCGCTGGCTGATCGGGCGAGTTGACTTGATGCTGCGCCATGCTGGCTTGCATGGCCTGAAGGTAGGCGGGTGGCAATTCACAGGCAAAGGCCTCAACAATCACATTGGCGACATCAGCGGCAGCCACGTTCATGGGCGCGTCACGCTGCCAGCGCAGAATGGTCACGCCAGCCTGGACTTGCGCGGCTTGCGTCATGTCCAGCGTGGGGCAAAGTCGGTTAAATGCGGCCAGATCATCTACCCACAAGCGCACCTGTTGCCCCTGCTCGGCCACCAGTTGGCGTGCCAGTCGCCAGCACACGCCGATGTCGCCATAGTTGTCGACCACGGTACAAAAGATGTCCCAGCGAAGCGCACGGCGCATGTATATACTCGTCTGGTGTATAAAAATAACACCAATATATTAGCACTTAAGGAGGTAAATATTGAATATACCCCCCAATAAACGAGGTTTGGACTTACTTGCTGGGAATGCGTTGGCCGTGCTGGTCAATCACTGGTTCACCGTCTTCTTTGTTGAAAGCGCCCTGTTGTGGCTGCGGCAAAATATCCAGTACGGCCTCAGATGGGCGGCACAAACGGGTGCCCAGTTCGGTCACCACGATGGGGCGGTTAATCAGAATCGGGTGCTGCAACATCTGGTCAATCAATTGCTCGTCGGTCCATTTTGGGTCGGCCAGCCCCAGCTCTTCATAGGGTGCAGCCTTGGTGCGAATCACCTCGCGCACCGGGATGCCCATGGTGGCAATCAAACTGGTCAGCGTGGCGCGGTCGGGCGGTGTGGTGAGATATTCAATCACGGTCGGCTCGACACCGCTATTGCGAATCAGACCAAGGGTGTTGCGTGAAGTGCCGCAGGCGGGGTTGTGATAGATGGTGATGGTTGACATTGAAATTTTCAATAAAATGATTGAATGGCTATTTTATCGTGCCAGCGTCGGCCTGAAAAAACGGCTGGTAAATAACCATGCTACCAACAAGCCTGCGAGTTGTGCGGCAATAAAGCCGGGTGCGTCGTTTGGGCGGATGCCGGCAAACGTATCGGTGGTGGCGCGGGCAATCGTCACGGCAGGATTGGCAAACGAAGTCGAAGCGGTAAACCAGTAGGCTGCCGTGATATAGCAGGCAACCAGTTTGGGCACGATCTGCACCACGCCATTGGCCTGCGTACGCACGCCTTGTACAATCACCAGCAACAGGCCAAAACTGGCAATGCCTTCGGCCCACCATTGCGACCAGCCGCTGCGTACATGTTGCGAAGCGCTGAATAATGACAGATCAAACATGCCATGGGTGGCTGCTACACCAAGCAGCCCACCAATAATTTGTGCAGCAATAAATGCCAGAGCCTGGGTGAGACTCATCTCACGATTCAACACTGTGAGCAGGCTCACCAATGGGTTGAAATGTGCACCGCTGACTGGCCCCAGCAGGGTGATGAGTACATACAAGCCGCAACCGGTCGCGATTGAGTTGGCCAGCAGAGCCACTGCGATATTGCCATCAGCCAGAGTTTCGCCCATGATGCCCGAGCCCACCACCACCGCCAGCAGAAGCGCCGTACCCAGCGCTTCTGCCATCAATTGCTGAGATAAGGAATAACTTGGGGCCAGACTTAAGGCCAGTGTCGGTTCGGCGCTGGCTTGGTTCATGGTGTCTGCTCACCAATTTGTTTCATATGATGATGAATCGCCGCATCATCCAGTTTTTCCAGCGGTAATGCCAGAAAAGCCATCACACGATTGCGAATTTGTTGAAAAATCAAATTGAATGCTTCGCGCTTGTCATCGTCACTGCCCTCTACCGCAGCTGGGTCGGCAAAGCCCCAGTGTGCGGTAGCAGGTTGGCCCGGCCAGAAGGGGCAGACTTCGCCAGCAGCGTTGTCACAGACGGTGATGATGAAGTCCATTTCGGGTGAGCCCGGCACGGCAAATTCATCCCAGTTTTTGCTGCGTAAGTTGCCCGTATCGTAGCCAATACCGGCCAGCTTTTCAATCGCAAACGGATTGACGCGACCAGTTGGTTGGCTGCCAGCGCTGTAGGCTGTAAAACGGCCCTTGCCGAGCACATTGACAATGCCTTCGGCCATCACGCTGCGTGCCGAATTACCCGTGCATAAAAACAGGATGTTGTAGTGAGATTGGCTCATGATGAAATTTTATATAACAATAAATATTTAAATTCGTGATTATTAATCGTGCTCGTTCATTCACTGCCAATGAATGCCATTCGCAGTGCCAGGTTAATTTAGCAGCAACCGCCTCCCGCCTTAGGTGCAGCGCTTGGTACGCAACAGGGCGCCTTGGCAGACGTTGCTGTTGCTGGCGCTGCTACAGCCGCTTTGGCCGGTGCCAATGGCACGCAGCAAGCTGATTGAGCGGTATCATCAGTCGGCAACGTATCGCTTTCGCCGAATACCGGAATCGTATCCAGGGTTTGAAAGGTTTCCCAGGCAATGCCTTGCGGGTCAGTACTCCAATACTTGTTGGACATGGCGTAGCAGCAGGCGGCCTCGTTCTGCTCAATCAATTCGGTCGCAGCCGCCTCACTGGCCTGACTGACCTGTTGGCGCAAGCCATCAAGTTCTTCAGCCGCATCCACCTGAAAGCCCAGGTGATTCAAGCCAACATCGGCACTGCGTGATGAAATGGCAAAGTTGATACGCGGATCATTGAGCATCCACTTGGCGTAGTCTTCTTTGCTAACGGTGGGTTCAACACCAAACAGGGCTGAATAAAAACGGATATTGGCGGCCAGATCGGTTACTGACAAATGCACGTGAAAGCGTTTCATACAAATCTCCTGTTGGTGATTCCCGCAAGACCAAGGTGGCCATGTGGCGGACTACATTGAAAACAATATCCAATTATTAAAGCTGCGGCAGAAATTGCTTTAGCAGCAAGTGAGTGTCTTGCGTTTGCTGGCAGGCTTGGCTTGACTATCCTTGGTGTCGACTGATTTGCCAGCGGCTACCACTTTAGTTTTGCCATTGCTGGCAAGATTATTGGCGGTAACCGTCTTTTTGCCCGATTGTTTTATCACCGGCATCTCACAGGTTTCTACACCGCCACAACAATGCTCGGTCAAATAAGCGAGCAGATCATTCATCGTCGCAAAATTGGCTGCGTAATCTATAAAGCGGCCTCGCGGCGTGGCACTCACCAAGCCTGCACCCGCGAGTTCCTTCAAATGAAATGACAGCGTCGCATTCGCCAAATCCAGCGTTTGACCAATCTGCCCGACAGGCAAACCCGCTGGCCCAGCCTGCACCAATAGACGAAAAATCGCCAAACGCGTTTCCTGTGCCAACGCACTCAAAGTCAGAGTTGCCTGTTTAATTTCCATATTTCCAATTATATGGAAATAATAATGGCGGTCAATGAAAGTTTTGTGACAGTGGCTAATTCATACAACGAGGTGGTTTACGCCAAGCTCGGTGTGTGAATTGCTGTTGCTTGAAATGTGTTGTCTAATTCAGTCGATGAGATGAGTATCTCATTGAACTGCTTACTGACAGCTCGTACAACCTTTTAAAGAACGCAATCCATGGCCACCATCACCGGTATCGACCACATCTACATCACAGTTTCTGACCTGTCTCGATCCGAGCAGTTTTATGATGTGTTGCTCAGGGATATTCTTGGATTTCGCAAGAACAGTTTTGCTCTGAATGGCGAGCCACATATTCAATATTTCAATCGCCATTTTGGTTATGTCTTGCGGCCGCAACGGGTGGTTCACTCGCATGAACCTTATGCACCAGGGCTGCACCACTTTTGTTTGCGGGTGGACAGCATTGCCGAGGTGGAAGAAATTGCCAATGCTTTATTGGCCGCTGGTATTCATGCAACGCCCGCGCGTTTGTATCCTGACCATGCCCCTGATTATTGGGCGACCTATTTTGCTGATCCGGATGGGATTCGACTGGAAGTCACCAATTATCGACAGGAGCGACGTGATCGGCATGATCACTGGTGACTAGCTGCCTGAGCACTCTATTTGGTGATATTGATGGTTCATCAAAACGAGGAACCAGGCTCCGCTAGAAATGCCAATTCTTCGGCACTGGAATGTCGCCCTAATACCTGATTACGATGCGGATAGCGGCCAAAGCGGGCGATGATGGCACGATGTTGCTGTTCATAATCGAGATTGAATTCCATACCGGGCTCACTAAACAGATGCAGGGCCATATCGTGGATGATCAAAGATTCGCTGTGCATGAACGGCATATATAAAAAGCGCCGCTGATCCAAACTGAGCTGCATGGGTGCGCCAGCCGCAATGGCTGCTTGTGCCAATACCAGCGCCATACCATCATAGGCAAAGGCTTGTGGTTGCTGACGATACAGATTGCGTGAAAACTGATCCAGTATCAGGATCTCGGCAAGTCGACCCAGTGCCGTATCACGCCAGCCAAACAGTTCTCCGTGGCAGGCCTGCCGATGCAGTTCGGCAAAGCGATCACGTAGCATCGCATCAAAACTGTCGTTCTGTTCAAACCAGCAGGAAGAATCGATTTCTTCAAACCAGAATTGCACGACAGAATTGATGAGTGGGCTATGCAAGGCAGACATGATGGCAAGCAGTGAGTGAATATCCTCGCATTGTATGCTGCTTGTTATCTTTGATAATGGCGGCCTTGCCGACTTGCTGGTGTTGTCAGAATTGATGACTCCATGACAGACCCAATGCATCTTCACTCAACTCGATATTGGCGTTGCCGCCCCCAAAGCTGGGTGGAATGGCATTGCTGCCACTGACACGCTTATTAAAGGCATGCAGATAGGATGCGCTGATTTCATTATGGCTATCCAGTTGCCAGGTGCCACCCAAAGTCAGATGCAGTTCCACGACATCAGGGGCAAGAATATTGAACAGGGTTTGATTGGCGGGAACCGGTTGACCGGATTTACTGATACCACCACGAAGAATCAAATTGGGGCTGTACTGATATTGCGCGCCCAGCTTGAGTACATTGATGTCACGCCAGCCAAAGCCGGGGCCATTGCTGGCACCGAGTGGTACACCTGCAAACAGTTTGGCCACGTCATTACCCACCGAGTTCACCTTGCTATACAAAATGCGCTGTACATCGGCAGCGACAGTCCACTGCGGGTTGACTTGATAGGCGATGCCCAGGCCATAAGTAGAAGGAATGTCAAAGCCACCGCCATCGGCAAACAGGCCCTGGTATTTATCAAATTTGCCCATGCTGGTGTGCGATTGCCAGGTTGCGCCCAGCGTCAGCTGGTCGTTGAGCTGACCAGTCCAACCCAGGCGCAGACTGGCACCGGTTGCACTGTCATTACCTTGGTCGGTAAGTTTGCCAGGATTGCTGGAAAATGGAGCAAACGCATTGAGTCCTTTGGCTGAAAAGCGTTGATAAGCCAGATTCACTGCAAGACCCAGTGCATTGCGTTCATTGATCTTCCAGGCGATTGATGGCGTAATGAATAGCTGCGCCAAGTTGACGCCAGCCGAGCCGGTTGCGCCAAAGCGTGCATAAGGATTGTTTTTGTAATCGGTATTGAGTCCACCATTACCATACGCCGCAATCCCCGCGACCAGATCAGGCCTGATCACGCGGCTATAGCCCAGGCTGGGTAAAAGAAACAGCTCACGATCATTACCACTGAAAGCGCTGTCAGGGCCAGCGCCGTTGCCCGTGATATCACTGTGGCGATTGGGTACAAACAGCGTGCCGCCCACATCAAGACGATTACCCACCCAAGCCAGCCCTGCAGGGTTGGTGGAAGCCGCGAGTGAGTCTTGTGGCAAGGCGATGCCAACGCCGGCAATGCCTTCAGCTTTGACACCATAACCATGTGAAAAATAACCATTGGTCGCATGGGCTGCCGGGATGGAGAAGAGCAGCATGATACTGGTGATAGATGCCTTCAGCCTGAATCTGCCGTTGGACTGGTCTGAATGAATTGAAGAGTCCAGTGCAGGTAAAACGTGAGTGGTGGTCATGATGGCAAGTTGTGATTGAAATGAGACTATCGTAGTTATTACCAGACAGTCAGACAAAGAATCATTTCAATGCTGTATATGCCAATGCCTTCTATGCAGGCAGATCAAGCATCCACAATCTGACAAAGATGGTCGGTTGATCAACGCGTCGCTGCCAGGTTGATCAACTCAAATGATTGCGTGTTCAGGTTCAATGATCGTTGCTCTTGTTCATCTTCAGCTTGCGATACAGCGTGGCGCGCGCAATGCCCAGGCTCTTGGCAGTGGCAGACAGGTTGCCACGATGAAACTCGAGCGCGGCAAGAATGACTTGCTGTTCGGTGGTTTGCAAAGATTGCTGTGGCAGGGCATCCGTGTTTTTCATGGTGGGCTGGGTTGGGTTGGTGTTCTGCAATTCAGCAGCATTGAGCGCTTGTTCATTCAGGGCCTTTTGCAGATCATCGGGCAGGTGCGGTAACTCGATCACACGCTCATCTTCGGCCATGATGGCAGCCAGACGCAGCACGTTTTGCAGTTGACGGATATTGCCGGGCCAATGATAAGTCAACAAGCTGTGTTGTACGTGTTCGCTGAGGCTTAAGGGGGCATAACCCGCGGTAGCCTGGGCCAGCAGATGCTCAATCAGTTCAGGCAAATCTTTGCGTTCACGCAGAGCGGGCAGGCCAACCTGCAGGCCATTGATGCGATAAAACAGGTCTTCACGAAATGTCTGTGTTGTGACCATCGCTGCAAGGTCGCGATGGGTGGCGCAGATCAGCGATAAATCCAGTGGAATACTGCGGTTGCCGGCCAGTCGTGTCAGGCTGCGCTCTTGCAAAACCCGTAAGAGTCGGCTTTGCAGTTCCAGCGGCATGTCACCAATTTCATCCAAAAACAAAGTGCCACCATTGGCTTCTTCCAGTCGTCCTTTGGCACCACCGCGGCGGCTGCCGGTAAAGGCGCCGTCTTCATAACCAAACAGTTCGGCTTCAATCAACGTGGCCGGTATGGCCGAGCAATTGATGGCGACAAAGTTGCCGCTGCGGCGTGGCCCCTGGGCGTGGAGTTGCTGGGCAAAGACTTCCTTGCCGGTACCGGTTTCACCGTTGATCAGGATCGGTACATCGCGTGCAAAAGCGCGTTGGGCACGATTCAGCAGCGCGCTCAAATCGGTAAAGACCGGCGCATTGGCCTGTGCTGCAGGGCGCACCAGTTTAGCCGATGACAATGATGCAGTCGGTGTCGTGCGTGGGGCATCGCTACGTTTGGCCAGCAAGCCAGAATCAAAGCGTGCCTGAATGCTGACCGACTGCTGTGTGCGCAGGGTAATCGGCGCGGTTTGTCTGGTTGCGATCACGCTATCGCGTAATTGGGTAAAGCTGATTTCAAAGGCCGACTCCATATGCCAGCCTGCTGGCAAACTGGGTTCCTGCCCCAAAATTTGTCGTGCAGTCTGGTTGCTGCCAATGATGTCACCGGCTTCATTGAGCGCCAGAATGCCTTCAAAGGGGGTGCCCAGGACATCAGCCCGAAAATGAAAGTGCATCAGAATGGCATGTTCCATATCGGTGACAAGCCGGTTTTCGGTGGCGCGGGCGGCAATCATCAGTGAATCACGCACCAGCACTGGCGAGCCGCCAATATTGCAACTGGCATCCAGCACGCCATACAGTTGCCCGTCTGGTTTAAAGATCGGCACCGACACACAGGTAAAGCCCTGGGCCTCGCGCAAATAGTGTTCGGCACCTTGCACAATCACCGGTTTATGATCGACCAGGACACAGGCCGGGCCGGTGGTGCCCGCCACATTTTCGGCTAGGTTGACGCCCACCCGAAACGCCGCTTCCAGCGCCCGCGTGCTGGCACGTTGCGCACCCAGGCTATTGACCACCACACCTTGGGTATTCAGACAGGCAATGATCCAGTCTTTGTCACCAATTGCCCTGAACAGACTGCTCATATCGGTTTGCGTGCGCTCAATCAGGTCACGGTGCTTTTCTTCAATCTGTTTTTTTTCGGCGCGGCTGACCGCATTGAAAATCACTTTGTCACTACTGGCTAAACCGTAACGATGCGAGCGGCTCCAGGAATTGAGCACGGTGCGCGGCACATTGACCGTATCCAGATGTTGCCCTTCAAGAAAACGTTCACGCAACATTTCCAGTGATGGTGTGCCGGTAGCAAGTCTCATGGGTGTCTCCTCATTCAATGCCAGTCTTTATTGATATGGATGGTTATTTTTTGTGACCATCTTTAAATTTCAATCACTCTTTTTACCGCTAATTGCTGGTTTACGCCACTGGCTCAAAACAAGTCAATGAGGCGATATGCGTTGACTCAAAGTTAGTCATTGCTGCGCTGCGCGCTTCACCCCCCTGTCTTGCCATATCACTTGATGATGTTTTTATTTTTTTCAAGTTATTGAATTAATTAATTATTTTTCTGATTTTGACACTATTTTTGTTCGTGGCACAGGAACTGCAAAACAGCCTGCGCCAGTCGGGTCAATGAGGCAGTGAGATTGCCGTAACCAGCCGCTACCCGACAGGATGCCACAACAAAGATGTCATAACAAATGATTAATCCAGGAGATAAAAATGCAAAAAACCGATCACACAGCGTTCGCGCAAATCACTTTCACCAGCATTGATCGTCGCAGCGGTTTATGTAACTTGAGCAACTTGCGTCGCCTCATGCTTGGTCTTGGCTTGTTAGCAGGAGTGGCTGCGCAGCAGGCACAAGCGGTGGATGTGGATGCCGGTGATTACACCGCTTTGCCAGCTGGCACCAATCTCGCGATCCTCTACGCCCAGCACGCTGAACGCGATGCTTTATATGCGCAAGGAAAAAAAGCGCCAATCAACGCCCGTCTCGACTCCAATGTGGGCATTGCGCGGGGTGTGCACTATATGGACATTGGCGGCTATATTGTGGATCCGCAGTTTTTGCTGCCTTTTGGTCAGCTCGAAGCCAAAGGGGATTTAAGCGCGCTGGGCAAGGGCAGCGGGGTCGGTGATCTGATTTTGGCTGCGACGGTTTGGGTGGTTAATCAGCCCAAGACCAACACCTATTTTGGTATCACGCCTTTTCTGTTTTTACCGACCGGTGGCTACGATAAAAACAAGGCACTCAACCTGGGTGAAAACCGCTGGAAGCTGGCTTTGCAAGGTGGCTTTATTACTGGCCTGACGGACAAGCTGCTGCTGGATGTGATTGGTGACGTCACCGTCTATGGCAAAAACAGTGAGTTTGGTGCCAGCAATGCCAGCATGAAACAGGATGCCTCATTTCAATTGCAAACCTTTTTGCGCTACAACCTGACGCCGGCATTGGATCTGCGTGCTGGCCTGTCTTACACCACAGGCGGAGAAACCAAGGTGAATGGCGTGGCGCAAAATGATGAGGCGCGAAACAGCAAGATGACCTTGGGTGCCGCGTATTTTGTGCGTCCGACCACGCAACTGATTTTTAATTATGGTCGCGACCTGTCGGTTCACAATGGCTTTAAAGAGTCCAACCGTCTCAATTTCAGAATCTTGCAAGTTTTCTAAAACGGTTCTGATACTGTCTGCTTCTCGATGTCTTGATGGCACGCACTGCCTCTTTCAGTGTGTGCCGATTTAATTTTTTCCTTCCTCCTTGGGCACTTGTGCCCTTTTTTTATGGTTAACTCATCAGCTTGGTTCGGGCATAAAAAAAAGCGGCATTCTATGAATGCCGCTGTTGTTCAAAATTCACAGTACCCGTTTTGATACAGTGCTTGTTTAAAATTTATTTAAACAGGATCGCTGCTTTTTGAATAGTGATCGATACGCCCCAGGCCAGAGGTATCCCTACTGCTGCCCAAGCCAGCAAGACGGTCACCAAACTGGACGAACCACTACTTGTATTGACACCACTCATGCGGGCTTCGCTGGCTGCGGCTTTGTCGTGAGCAAGGCGTTTTTCTTCGGCCAGTTCGGCCTCGGTCATGAAGTATTTATCGGCCACCGGACGAATCATCAGATTGCATAAAAAGCCCAGTACCAGCAAGCCAGCCAGTATGTACATGGTGAAGTCATAGGCTTGTGCCTTGGCCACACCATGATCGAGCTGATATTCACGAATGTAGTTGACCAATACCGGGCCCAGCACGCCAGCGGTTGCCCAGGCGGTTAATAGACGGCCATGGATGGCGCCCACCATTTGCGTGCCAAACAGGTCGGCCAGATACGCGGGTACCGTTGCAAAGCCGCCGCCATACATCGACAAAATAATGCAAAAGAAGCCAACAAATAAACCGAGCATGCCGTGATGGGCCGTCCAGGGAATGGCGGCGTACAGAGCAAAACCAAGTACAAAGAAGGTGAAGTAGGTGAGCTTGCGACCGATCTTGTCAGAGAACGATGCCCAGACAAAACGACCACCAATATTGAATAGTGACAACAGGCCGGTAAAGCCCGCAGCGATGGTGGCGATCTGTTTTTTCTGATCGACATTCAAGTCGTTAAAGCCGAGGTCGAGCCCCAGCAGTTTGCCACCAAACACTTCTTGCAGCAGTGGTGAGGCCATGCCCAAAATACCAATCCCGGCCGACACGTTCAGGCACAGCACACCCCATACAAGCCAAAATTGTGGAATGCCCCAGACCCGTTTTACATGGACATGTTTTTGCGTGATCATGCTGTTGCCATTGGTTGCCGGTGGTGTCCAGCCAGCCGGTTGCCAGCCTGATGGCGGAACCCGATAACCCATGGCACCGGCCATCATGAAGACAAAGTAAATGGCGGCCATGGTTAAAAAGGTTTCCCATACGCCAACTGAGGTGGGTGTGGCGTAAAACTTCATGAGCCGGTCGGCCAATGGGGCACCGATCATCGCGCCGCCACCAAAGCCCATGATGGCCATGCCGGTCGCCATGCCGCGCCGATCTGGAAACCATTTAATCAGGGTGGAGACGGGTGAGATATAGCCCAGTCCAAGGCCGATCCCACCGATCAATCCTGAACCCAGCCAGAGCAGCCAGATCTGATGCAGATGAACACCGAGCGCCGAGATCACCAGGCCACCGCACCAGCAAATCGCAGAAACCACACCCGCCTTGCGCGGGCCAGCATGCTCCAGCCAGCCGCCCCAGATGGCTGCGGAGGAACCGAGGAAGACGAAAAACAGCGTATACATCCAGCCCAGCATGGAGATTTTCCAATCACAGGTGCTGGCAAAGATTTCGGCCATGAGACCCATGTCGGCCGCGCAGGCAACCGGATCTTTGATGCCAATGGCTTTGGAAAGCGGCAGCCAGAACACCGAAAAACCATAGGCCATGCCAATACATAAATGGATGGCCAGCGCCGCCGGTGGTACCAGCCAGCGGTTAAAGCCGCTGCCTGCGATGGTGCGTTCCTTGTCGAACAAGCCGACCGTGGATGGAATGACGGCATTGGTCATGGTGAAGTCTCCTGGTTGTTGGAAATGAGGTTGGGTGTGAATGCTACTGGTGTGCTGCGGGGTCGGGCATTGTAGAAGTGCTGCTGCGGTAAAACCAGCAAATTGAGTGAACGCGACGGGTTGCTCGGTAGCGTGCCAAGTTTGTGTGCCAGGGTTAATTGGGATGCACCCTCATGCAGCATGAACCTGCTGCATGGTCTGCACCAAAGATTGTCCTTAAACCGTG
Organism: Ampullimonas aquatilis; assembly: GCF_049675895.1. GTDB lineage: Bacteria > Pseudomonadota > Gammaproteobacteria > Burkholderiales > Burkholderiaceae_D > Ampullimonas > Ampullimonas aquatilis. The sequence continues at coordinate 778,231 of NZ_CP183834.1, forward strand.
CACTGAGTGCGCAAGCCTTATTTTTCAAGGCTTGCCAGCCAGGTATTGCTTGCACGGAGTTTGCTCTTTGAAGCCGGTGAGGCAAATCCGATGAACCGCGTATCTGGCGCGGCCAACCGTTTTTTGCATGACCATTATTGGCACGACAATCACCAAGAGGATCGACCATGAATCGCAATGATGTGACAGAAAAAATCATCAGCAACAAAGTCAGCAAGGGCATCAAGTGGGAATCAGTAGCTGGCAAGCTGGGCCTTTCAAAAGAGTGGACCACGGCAGCCTGTCTGGGGCAGATGACTTTCACGGCGGCGCAGGCCACCATCGTCGGCGATATCTTTGATCTGACCAGCGAGGAGCAGCAGTGGTTGCAGGTGGTGCCTTACAAGGGCTCTTTGCCCACTGCGGTGCCGACTGATCCGCTGATTTATCGCTGGTACGAGATCGTCAGCGTCTATGGCACCACCATCAAGGAACTCATCCATGAAGAGTTTGGTGACGGCATCATGAGCGCGATTGATTTTTCCATGGACATCCAGCGCGAACCTGACCCTAAAGGTGATCGCGTCAATGTTGTACTGTCGGGCAAATTTCTGCCCTACAAGACTTACTGATGGCATGCTGTCTCCTGGTCAGGGCTGGCCGCAGTGTTTAGAACTGTGGCTGCCTTGATCTAATTTTAGGGAGTATGGGTTAATTTAATCTTCTTGAGTGCGTATTTATTGATTATGTAAAAATACAGGTGCAGAGTATATGTTCTGCAAACTATTTTGGTTCCCAACCGTTTTCAAGTCTTGGGCGTCAGCTCGGCGCGATGCGTCAAAATGGCTTGCAACACCAGTTCATGGAGTTCAAGACCATCCTTGCTTTGGGTTTGTCCATCAATAAAAGCCAGCATGGCCTTGCGCATGCGCGGTTCCCAAAAACGCTGCAGATGCAGGGCAATGCCATTCATGGCTTCTTGCCGATCGGGTTGTGCAGCAAAAAAATCGCCAATCCGATTGGCCATCTGTACCAGATTATTGATATCCATCGGTATTCTTTCTTTTAGCAAAATGGGCTGTCTGAAACGGCTTTGACGACATTGAACTACTCGTTGCACTTAAACGATTCATCTCAAGCAATTGCTCTTGCGGTCTTGCATTGACACTATGCATCTTCAACCTTTGATACGATGATGAAAAATCGCCACATATTTGAAATTTAAACAAAATCACTCATGCCACATGACATGTCCGATTGACAATCTCATTCATTGAACACCTTGCTTGGCCCTGTGGCAGGCATCGTAGTATGTGCCAGCGGCGGGTCCAGCAATTCGCCCGCATGAGCATAAGCCACCAGTTGCTGACCACGCGCAAAGCCAATCAGCGTCATGCCCAATTGCTGCGCAGTACGCACTGCCAACACCGTGGGGGCCGATACGGCCACCAGGGTATGCATACCCATACAGGCGGCTTTTTGAATCATCTCGACACTGGCGCGACTGGTGATCACCACAAAGCCATCGGCTAGATTGGCCTGCATCATCGCCAACGCGCCAATTAATTTGTCGAGCGCATTATGGCGGCCCACATCTTCACGCGCACAGAGCAAATTGCCAGCCGCATTAAACCAGACTGCCGCATGGGTGGCACCAGTTTGCTGCTGCAATGGTTGAGCGCTGTTTAATTGCTGCAAGGCTTGTTGAATAATGGGTAAGGCAATATGACGGGTGGCTGGCTGACCACCGGATGACTGAGTGACCGTGCTGACCGCCGGTAAGGTGCGTATCGCTTGTTCGAGGCTTTCGGTACCACACAGGCCGCATCCGGTACGGCCGGTCAGATTGCGCCGCCGTTCCTTGAGTCTGGCAAAGGCGGAGCTGGCGACAGTCATGGCCACGGTCATGCCAATGGTATGGCTAAGCTCGCTCTGGCTGATTTCAATATCATATAAATCGGCAGGCTGATCAAGAATGCCTTCGCTCAAGGCAAAGCCCAGCGCAAATTCTTCAAGATTGGCCGGTGTGGCGAGCATGACGGCATGACTGATGCCATTGAACTGCAAGGCCACGGGTACTTCTTCAGCCAGCGTGTCGATTTCGTGGTGCCAGTGGTCGGCACGCCAGCGATCAACTGGCAAGCTGGCCGCACCTTGCGCGACATCGCTGGCAAGTGGCAGGGCGGGAATCAGTGGATGCGTTTTCATGGTGTTGGATTCAATCGGTCATGGATCACTTAAGGATTACCCACGCCCTGCATATTGTTTACTCCGCCGGTTGTCGATTCATGCTGAGCTTGCGCCAGCAAATCAAGCTGAACCTTGCTGAAGCGGCTATAGGTTTTTTGCCATTCAGACGGTTGCGCCACCGGCATGACTTGCACCGCAGTCACTTTGTACTCAGGGCAGTTGGTGGCCCAGTCCGAACTCTCGGTGGTGATGACATTGGCACCTGATTCAGGAAAGTGGAAGGTGGTGTAGACCACGCCTGGCTGCATGCGCTCACTGATCTGCGCGCGCAACACGGTTTCGCCGGCCCGGCTTTGAATGCCTACCCAATCGGCATCCTTGATGCCACGCTCTTCGGCATCATGGGGATGAATTTCCAGCAAGTCTTCATGATGCCATTGGTTATTGGGCGTGCGCCGTGTTTGCGCACCCACGTTGTACTGCGAAAGAATCCGTCCAGTGGTGAGAATCAAAGGATACTTGCGTGTGACTTTCTCATCGCTAGCCACATATTGGGTGATGATGAAACGCCCCTTGCCGCGCACAAACTGATCAATGTGCATGGTGGGCGTGCCTTCCGGTGCGGCCTCATTGCAGGGCCATTGAATGCTGCCGAGTTGATCGAGCTTGGCATAACTGACACCATGAAAGCTTGGCGTGAGACGGGCAATTTCATCCATGATCGCGGCGGGATGATCGTAATGCATGTTATAGCCAAGCGCCTTGGATAGCAGGAGCGTCACTTCCCAGTCCGCATAACCAGCCAGTGGCGGCATGACTTTGCGCACGCGGGAAATACGTCGTTCGGCATTGGTAAAGGTGCCGTCTTTTTCGAGGAAGGACGAGCCCGGTAAAAACACATGGGCGTACTTGGCGGTCTCATTCAAAAAGATGTCTTGCACCACAATGCATTCCATTGCCGAGAGGGCGCCAGCCACATGCTGGGTATTGGGGTCGGACTGCACAATGTCTTCCCCCTGACAGTACAGACCCATAAAGCTACCATCGGCGGCAGCATCAAACATATTGGGAATGCGCAAGCCGGGCTCGGCCTGAATCGTCACCCCCCAGGCAGCTTCAAACAGGCTGCGCGTAGTGCTGTCAGAAACATGGCGATAGCCCGGCAGCTCATGCGGGAAAGAACCCATATCGCACGAGCCCTGGACATTATTTTGGCCGCGTAAAGGATTCACGCCCACGCCTTCACGACCGACATTACCCGTGGCCATGGCCAGGTTGGCAATGCCCATCACCATGGTGGAACCTTGCGCATGTTCGGTCACGCCCAGCCCATAATAGATCGCGCCATTTTTACCTGGTGTGGCATACAGACGTGCCGCCGCCCTGATTTCGTCGGCGGCCACCCCGGTCACGGCAGCCATGGCTTCGGGCGAGTTTTCGGGGCGGGCGACAAAGGCCTTCCACTCGTTAAACGACTTGGTATCGCAACGCTCGGCAATAAAGTCTTCATGCAATAAGCCTTCAGTGACTATCACATGCGCCAATGCGCTGATGATGGCCACATTGGTACCGGGCAAGAGTTGCAGATGATGGGCGGCCTTGATGTGGGGTGACTTGACCAGATCAATCCTGCGCGGATCAATCACAATCAGTTGCGCGCCCTGACGCAAACGTTTTTTCATGCGCGAAGCAAATACCGGATGACCGTCGGTGGGGTTGGCACCAATCACCATGATGATGTCGGCCTTTTCAACGGACTTGAAAGTCTGCGTACCAGCCGACTCCCCCAATGTTTGCTTGAGACCATATCCAGTGGGAGAATGACAAACCCGGGCGCAGGTGTCCACATTATTATTGCCAAAGGCCGCGCGCACCAGCTTTTGCACGAGGAAGTCTTCTTCATTGGTGCAGCGTGACGAGACTATCCCGCCAATCGAGTTAATGCCATGCTTGGCCTGAATCCGTTTGAATTCGGCAGCGGCATATTGAATGGCTTCATCCCATGACACTTCCTGCCAGGGATCGCTGATATGTTTGCGAATCATCGGCTTGGTGATGCGGTCTTGATGGGTGGCGTAGCCCCAGGCAAAGCGACCTTTGACGCACGAGTGACCTTCATTGGCCTTGCCATCTTTATATGGCGTCATGCGGATCACTTCATTGCCTTTCATCTCGGCCTTGAAGGCGCAGCCCACACCGCAATAAGCACAGGTGGTGACTTTGCTATGCTCGGGTTGGCCCATCATGATGATGGATTTTTCCTGCAGGGTGGCGGTCGGGCAGGCTTGCACACAAGCACCACACGAGACACATTCGGATTCCATGAAATTTTCATTTTGTCCGGCGGATACGCGTGATTCAAAGCCGCGTCCCGAGATGGTCAGCGCAAAGGTGCCCTGGGTTTCTTCACAGGCTCGCACACAGCGATTGCACACGATGCATTTGGACGGGTCGTAAGTAAAGTAGGGATTGGATTCATCCTTGCTGCTATTCAAATGGTTGTCACCGGCATAGCCATAACGTACTTCCCGCAAGCCGGTTACGCCAGCCATGTCTTGCAGTTCGCAGTCGCCATTGGCGGCGCATGTCAGGCAATCCAGTGGATGGTCGGAAATATAGAGTTCCATCACGCCCTTGCGCAAGGCTTGCAGCTTGGCGCTTTGCGTGGTGACTTGCATGCCTTCGGCCACGGGGGTGGTACATGAAGCCGGATAACCTTTGCGGCCGGCAATTTCAACCAGACACAGGCGGCATGAGCCAAAGGCTTCCAGACTATCAGTGGCGCACAGCTTGGGAATGTTGATGCCAGCTTCGACCGCCGCGCGCATGACTGAAGTGCCTTCGGGCACGCTGATGGTTGCACCGTCAATGGTGAGCGTGACAGTGATATCCGAGACCTTGGCCGGTGTGCCGAAATCAATTTCAGTAAAAACAGTTGCCATAAAATCTCCTCAGGCGGCTTGTTGGCCAGTTACCGACGTTGTGTCAAAGGTGGCGCCAAAGTCTTGCGGAAAATGATTGAGTGCCGAGAGCACCGGATAGGGTGTCATGCCGCCCATTGCGCATAAGGAGCCATGCAGCATGGTGTCGCACAGGTCACGCAGCAGGGCAATCTGTTGAGGTCGTTCGCTGCTGTTGGCAATGATCTTGTCGATCACTTCTACACCGCGGGTTGAGCCAATCCGGCATGGGGTGCATTTGCCGCATGATTCAATTGCGCAAAAGTGCATGGCATAGCGTGCCAGTTTAGCCATGTCGGCACTGTCATCATGAACCACGACGCCACCATGACCGAGTACTGCCCACAAGCTGGCAAAGGCTTCGTAATCCAGCGGCGTGTCCCATTGTGATTCGGGCAGGTAGGCACCCAATGGGCCGCCAACCTGAATCGCCTTGATCGGGCGGCCACTGGCAGTGCCACCGCCAAAGTCCATCACCAGTTGGCGCAAGGTCAGGCCAAATGCCTTTTCGACCAGGCCACCCCGTTTGATATTGCCCGCCAATTGAAATGGCAAGGTGCCACGCGAGCGACCCATCCCGTAGTTTTGGTAAAACACCGCACCCCGCGCCAAAATGATGGGCACACTGGCCAGCGATAAAACATTGTTGATGATGGTGGGCTGACCAAACAAACCTTCCAGCGCAGGTAGTGGCGGTTTGGCGCGCACAATGCCGCGCTTGCCTTCAATGCTTTCCAGCATGGCGGTTTCTTCACCGCAGATATAAGCACCGGCGGCTTTGCGGACTTCCAGATCAAAAGTCTTGCCCGAGCCGAGGATACTGCTGCCTAAAAAACCTTGTCCATAAGCCAGTTGAATAGCGCGATTGAGCGTGGCAATGGCATGAGGATATTCGCTGCGTACATAGATATAACCTTGCGTTGCGCCCACGGCCAGGCCTGCGATGGTCATGCCTTCAATCAACACAAAGGGATCGCCTTCCATGATCATGCGATCGGCAAAGGTGCCGGAGTCACCTTCATCGGCATTGCAGACCACATATTTTTGTGTGGCGGATGCGCCCAGCACGGTTTGCCATTTAACGCCAGTTGGAAAGGCTGCACCACCACGGCCGCGCAAGCCAGAGTCGGTGACTGTCTTGACGATGGCGGCGCCATCCATTGACAAGGCGGTGCGCAGCCCAGCATAACCTTCGTGCGCCATGTAATCGGTCAACGACAGTGGATCGGTCACGCCAACACGGGCAAAGGTTAAGCGTTCTTGCTGTGCCAAATACGGTATGGCTTCGGTTGGACCCTGTGCCAGTGGGTGAGCTTTGTTACTGGTGGCCAGATGAAAGTTGGCATCAAACAGGCTGGCGACATCAGCCTCGGTGACCGGGCCATAGGCCATGCGTCCTTGCGCTGTTGCCACTTCAACCAGTGGCTCCAGCCACAGCATACCGCGACTGCCATTACGAATTATTTGAATATTGATTTTTCGAAGATTGGCTTCGTTGGCTATCGCCGCAGCGACAGCATCGGCATTCAACGCCAGCGCAGTGGCATCGCATGGGATGTAAATCTGAATAGCTGGCTGGCTAGATGTTACGGGTGCTGTGCTCATGCCAGCTCCTTGTGGCTCAGCGCCAGTTGCTCAATCAAGCGGTCAAATTTTTCCGGGCTGACTTTGGCATAGACCTTGTCGTCAATCATGATGGCGGGCGAGGTGGCACATTGGCCAAGGCAATAAACCGGTTCGAGAGAAACAGCACCATCGGCACGTTGTTCATGGATCTGACAACCCAGGCGGTGTTGCGCATGTTCTACCAGTGCTTCACTACCCATGCTTTGGCAAGATTCGGCACGACAAATTTGAATCTGATGTTGGGCTGGTCGGTGGCTACGAAAGTGGTGATAAAACGTGATCACCCCATGCACTTCAGCGCGCGACAGATTCAGCCCGGCAGCGATCACGGGGACGGTAACTGCTGGAATATAGCCCAGCTTATCTTGGATCGCATGCAACATTGGCAGCAATGCACCAGGGCGTTTGACATATTCGGACAGGGCGGCGTCAACGGCGAGTTGCAGCTCGGCGGGCAACTTGGGTGTGGTACGGGTTTCGCTGACCAAGCGATCCTGGCTGGCGGGTTCGGCGGTATATTTGTCTTTGCTAAAAGGCGTCATGGCCATGGTTATCCTCGGTACTGTTTTGCGCGCTGCTCGGGGCGGCGTCAACTTGCCTGAATTGCTCGGACTAGCGGCGACTTTTTATTCAGCTTAGGTAATCAGCTTAGATTTTCCACTTAATCAGCTATACCTGTTGCCTGGCTTCAAAGTTCGTTTCCATATGAAATTTTATGCATATGAATTATTCCCTATGGTAGGCTTTGAAAAATCTATAATCAATAAGAATACGCCGCTTTTTTATTAATTCAATAAGCAGAGTTTTGCATATAGATCATGCGCATTGCAATTCGTCCCGAATGGCTGCTTACGCCTTCTGACAGCAAGCCCGACAGTAAACCGTTCAGCCTGCCGGTGCTGCTGCAATTGCTCGCGCTGATTGAAAGCCATGGCAGTATTATCGAAGCCGCGCGTGACATGAATTTGTCCTATCGCAATGCCTGGGGACTTTTACGCGACTTTGATCGTCAGTTTGGTGCGCCCTTGGTCGTGAAGTCGCGTGGGCAGGGCAGCAAACTGTCGTCACTGGCGGAAAAACTGTTATGGGCCGACAAGCGGATTGCCGCGCGCTTGTCGCCCACACTGGATAGTCTGGCTTCCGAGCTCGAGGCCGAACTGGAAGGCGTGCTCAGCACTCCACGCCAGGCACTGCGCATCAGCGCCTCACATGGTTTTGCCGTGGCGGCCTTGGTGGCGGCATTGGGCGAAGCGGGCACGCCAGTTGATCTGGCCTATCGCAACAGCACCGAAGCCGTCGCCGCACTGGCGCGCGGTGAATGTGACCTGGCTGGTTTTCATGTGCCGGAGGGCGAGTTTGAAGCCGCCAGCATGAAGCAATATCGCAAATGGCTCAAACCCCGCCAGCATGTGCTTGTGCATCTGGCCAGTCGCGCGCAGGGCTTGTTTGTGGCCGCGGGCAACCCCCATGGCATTGTTGGCGTGGCCGATCTCAAACGGCCTGATTTACGGTTTGTGAACCGACAAATCGGCTCCGGCACACGCATGCTGCTGGAGCTGTTTTTAGCCCGAGAAAAAATTCGCTTTGACCAGATTCGCGGCTACGACAGCGCCGAATATACCCACGCCGCGGTGGCCGCCTATATCGCCAGCGGCATGGCCGACGTTGGCTTTGGTGTTGAACACGCCGCCCGCCGCTTCGGCCTCGACTTCATCCCCATCGTGCGTGAACGCTACTTTTTTGCCTGCCAGACCCGCCTGCTCAAACAACCCCTGCTGCAAAGTGTGATTACGCTCCTCAAGACCGACCTGCTGCGACGGCAGATCAACCAGCTGGCCGGTTATGACAGCCAGCACAGTGGTCTGGTGCAAACCTTGAGTGAGGCGTTTGGCGGGTGAGGTTAATGGGATTAAGGCATCGGACGTCTGGGCCAGCCAATGAGGTAAAAACCGGTCGTGGAGGGGCGTCGGCGCGACGGCTGAAATCCAGTTGAAAAGGTAGTTTTATGGGAGTATGAGTTAAAATCATGCTGTTCTAGTGCTAAAAATAATCATCATTTTTTATACACCATAGAAGTATATTTGTGGATGAATCCGATTGTATTTGTTTATAGCTGTTGATGTTTGATTGCAAGCAGTGGCAAGGTATGCGCCTTTTGCGGTTCTCATCCCATCCAAAGGCAGTGGGTGGGCGCCATTTGGCCTTCTTAAGATAATCTCTGATGGTTCGTATCCCTTGATTGCGGCTTCGCGTAAAATCACGTTCTTTTCCAGCCTGTGCTTTGGGCTGCCACGATTGATTTCCCACATTCAGATTTCTCATGAGCATCAAATCAGACAAATGGATTCGCCGCATGGCCGAGCAGGAGGGCATGATTGAGCCCTTTGAACCGCAGCAGGTGCGTTACGCGGCCGATGGGCACAAGATTGTCAGTTACGGTACGTCGAGCTATGGCTACGATATTCGTTGTGCCAATGAATTCAAGATATTTACCAATATCAACAGCACGATTGTTGACCCCAAGAATTTTGACGAAAAATCCTTTGTCGATTTTCATGGTGATGTCTGCATCATCCCGCCCAATTCATTTGCACTGGCGCGCACGGTTGAATACTTTCGCATTCCACGCAGCGTACTGACGGTGTGTCTGGGCAAGAGCACCTATGCGCGTTGCGGCATCATTGTCAATGTGACGCCGTTTGAGCCGGAATGGGAAGGTTATGTGACGCTGGAGTTTTCCAATACCACGCCACTGCCTGCCAAGATTTACGCCAACGAAGGCGTGGCGCAGGTGCTGTTTTTTGAAAGCGATGAAATTTGCGAGACTTCCTATAAGGATCGCGGTGGCAAGTATCAGGGACAGATGGGCGTGACTTTACCCAAGACCTGATGCTGAAACAAATCGGCTGCAAATTGAATATGCAGCAAAACAGAAGGGCCGCAATGCGGCCCTTCTGTTTGAGGCAAAGCCAGTTGTCAAAGCCAGTTAATGTGCAGTGGCGACGCTGGTTTGACCTAGCGTTTGTTCCATCCATTGATAATCCAGCCCGGTTTTAACGGCACCCTTGTACACAAAAGTGGGAATGCCCTCACTGGGCAGGTGCTGATAATTTTGCTCGCACAGGGCACTGGTGTCGGTATTGCATTCAACATAGGCAATATGATGGGTCGTCAGCCATTCCTTGGCGGCTTTGCAATAACCACAGTCGGTGGTGGTGTAGAGCACCAGATCGGCCTGCGCAATGGTTTGCGCTTCGGCCGAATTGCTGGTCTGACGTACGGCGGCAATATCCTGTTCATGGTGCATATAGGCACCAATCAAAATCATAATGGCGATAACAAATTTCAGCATGACAACTTCCTTCTTAATATAGGAATCATTGTCATGCCCTAAAAGCCTGCATCAACAGGAACTGCGCCACATTTTCTTAATGCTGATGATGTCCACCGCGCTTAAGCTGCAAGACATTGTCAACTGTGCCACTTTGTTCCGCTTTGCCATGACCTTGTGAGTTGGTTGCAGACATCTCGCTACCTTTGGCCTGGGTGATCGGTGGCATCGGCCCTTCCCAAATGCGTGCCTGGCTTTGCCTGGGTTGGACATACCAGCCCGGATCACGATAATCGTCGCGTGCCAGACCTTCACGTACCTTGATGACATTAAACATGCCGCCCATTTCCAGCGAACCATACGGGCCCGTGCCAGTCATCATCGGCAAGGTGTTTTCAGGCAACGGCATGCTCATGGCACTCATGTCGGCCATGCCCTTATCGCCCATGACCATATAGTCGGGCACGAGCTGGGTAATTTTTTCGGCCACGGCACGATGATCCACGCCAATCATATTGGGAATGCTATGCGCCATGGCGTTCATGGTGTGGTGCGATTTATGGCAATGAATCGCCCAGTCACCCGGCTCATTGGCGACAAACTCCAGGGCACGCATCTGCCCAACGGCAATATCGGTGGTCACTTCGGGCCAGCGCGCTGAAGGCGGTATCCAGCCACCGTCGGTGCCGGTCACTTCAAACTCGTGTCCATGCATGTGAATGGGATGATTGGTCATCGTGAGGTTGCCAATCCGGATCCGCACGCGGTCATCCTTGCGCACGACCAAGGGATCAAGACCAGGAAAGGCACGACTATTCCAGGTCCAGATATTGAAGTCGAGCATGGTATTGATGCGCGGCGTAAAACTGCCCGGATCAATATCGTAGGCATTCAGTAAAAAGGCAAAATCCCGGTCTACCGCGTGTTGGCGGATGTCCTTGGGATGGGTGATCCACAAGCCCATCATGCCCATGGCCATCTGCGTCATTTCATCGGCATGCGGGTGATACATGAACGTGCCGGCACGTTTGGCAATAAACTCGTACACAAAGGTCTGGCCGGGCTGGATGGGGGGTTGCGTCAGGCCGCTCACACCATCCATGCCATTGGGCAAACGTTGGCCGTGCCAGTGCATGCTGGTATGTTCGGGGAGCTTGTTGGTCACAAAAATGCGCACCTGATCACCTTCTACCACCTCAATGGTGGGGCCGGGACTCTGACCGTTATAGCCCCATAAATTGGCCATCATGCCCGGTGCAATTTCGCGCACCACGGGCTCGGCCACCAGATGAAACTCCTTGACGTTGTTTTTCATGCGCCAGGGCAAGGACCAGCCATTGAGCGTGACCACCGGATGAAACGGTCGGCCGGTATTGGGCGTGGGTGGTACTTGGGTGGCTGCGGCTGGATTGCTGGCTGCTTCAGGAAGCATCGCAGCATGAGCGCGGCTGACCAATGCCGCGCCTAGTAAGGAGCCAGCAGATTGCGCTAAAAAATGACGACGCGAACTCATGGTTGTGCTCCTCGTGGTGTGGCGTGTGGTACTTCTGGTTGTGCTGCTTCGGGAACTGAAGGCCTAGGAGCGGTGACGGCTGCATTGGCAGTGCTGGGCAGCTTGCCACCGAGCGCCTGTTGCAGATCAGCCTCGGCCAGCCAATAGCCTTTTAATGCATCCAGATAAGCCGTGGTGCTATTGATTTGCTCACGCGCATCGGCCAGCAGTTCAAACACGCTGATCAGCATGCCGTTGTAGCGCAGCAGGTTTTCATCGGCAATCTGTTTGCGCAGCGGCACCACGGTGTCGCGATAATGTTTGGCCAGTGCGTATTGACCTTGATAGAGCTGATAACTCTCGCGCACCTCCGATTGTGCCCGCAAGGCCGTATCGGCAAGCTGATGCAGTGATTGCATATAGCGGCCTTCGGCACGCGCCACTCGTGCACCACCCCAATCAAAGAGGGGGACTTCAAGACGAATTTCATAGCCCTTTTCTGCGGCCCGGTTGGTTTCACTATTGCGCACATAACCCAGCTCCAGCACATTGATGAGCCGGGTTGCTTTGGTTAATCCCAACGCCCGCACCAAGCCTTCACGTTCTTTTTGGGCAGCCTGAATATCGAGCCGCTGTTGCATGGCCAGTTGTTCAAGATCGTCGGCCAGCAAGGCCTGCTCCGGTAAGTCAGGTAAACGCTCGGGAAGGGTGTAGTGACTTTGCGCACTGTTGAGCCCCAGCAGCCGCGCCAGTTTTTCACGGCTGCTGATGGCATTCGCCTGGCTGCGGGTGATCAGCACATTGGCTTCGGCCAGAAAACTTTCTTCACGCAACTGGTCACGCTTGCTCCAGTTGCCCACCTTGGTCATATTGCGCGCCAGTTCGGTACTGGCTTCCACAGCGCTACCAACCTGCTTGGTATAGAGCACAGTTTGTTCCGCAGCCACGGCTTCAAACCAGGCTTTGCGCGTGGCTGCGGCAACTTGCAGCGCTTCCTGACTGACCAGCAGTTTGACCTGTTCAAAACGTTGCTGCTCGATTTTGCTGGCCAAGGGCGTGACCAGAAAATTGATCAGATTGAGCGAAAAGGTGCGATCAATCAGCAACTCATCGGCACGGCGAGTGCGCGAAAAACTCAAGCCGGGATTGGCCAGTCGAGTCGCTTGCACCCAATCTGCTTCGGCAATGCCAACCTGGGCATAGATGGCTTGCAGGCCACGGTTATTGGTCAGCGCTATTTGCAGCGCATGATCCAGCGTCAAAGGGCTGGTCAGCAATTGGTTGACCTGCTCGGTCAGTGTCTGTTGCTCGTTGTCGGAGCGGATGAACTGGATGGGCTGGGCAAGTCGATCCTGGGTGAGGCGATTGATCACCGCATTGCCGCCATCCGACGACAAGCTGGCGCAGCCTGACAGCAGTACACCAGCCATCAACGCGGGCCATGCTTGCCGTGATTGGGCAAGCATGGACAGGTAAGAGTAAGAGGTCAATTGGCAATCCTCGTTGGGTTAAAACAGGGTGTGGTGATACGTGGCGGATAAGCCGATCGCATCATTGAACAGCGCTGCCGAACCCGCAAGGCAAGTTGGGCGAATGCTGCAATATTAACCGTGCAGGCGCGTGGTGAAGCGAGGCGGGCGATCAGGAAAGTCCGGCACATGATCAGGCCGGCTGGGTGTTGCATAAGGCTGCAGGGCAGGGTGAGCCATTTGCAGCATGGTGAGGTTGAGTGCGCTTGGCATCATCGCCATGCCCATGTGACAAGCTGCACAAAGACTGCAACTGTGCGTGTTTGCTGGGTTGTCATGGTTTCCCTGCACATGGCAGGGCAGGTGGGGCATGCTTGCTGTTGATTCGAGCAGTGTCTCCGCTGGCTGAATGCTTGGCCTTGCTACGTCCTGTTGGCACAAGCCAATACCCACTGCCGCGATGCCTTGTAGAGGAATGACGAGCAACAAATACATCAGCAAACAGATTTTAAGCAGTTTGATCATGGCAAAAGTCTAGCATGTGCCAGCGTGGTTGATTTGCTCAGGCGCAAACCTGCATGTTGCTTGCATCAAATCTGCGATTGATAGGATGAAAAATGGCAATCGCAGTTTGTGCGACCCAAGGTGGATGTCCTTGTGATTATCGTGATCTATCGGAGATTGCCTATGTAACTTGTCATGAGCACTTTTAAATATTGCTGTATAAGTAAGTAACTCGATTGATTCAGCCTAATTGCATGAAAATCGGACGCAGTTGAAAACCCAGCTGTAAAAAGTATGATGCCGGTAAATCGATTGGGATTGGCTTGTTTTTTTAATCTCAGGTTGTTGCCCGTATTTGTCGGCCAAGTCTGACATTAATTTATATGCCCGCCTGATTGGGTTGCTATCGTGGCTACCATAAAGTGGCTGCAGTACCCTTATTTTTCAGGATCACAATATGCCCATCAAATTTGCTATCGAGTGTGCTCTGGAGTATGAGCTCCTTGGCCCCTGTGAATTCATTTTCTGTCTACAAATTCCAGAAACACCCCATCAGACCATCCTTTCAGAAAATCTGATCGTTGATGGCGCACAGATTGTTGGTGAATATAAAGAGCCAACCTTGGGTAATCGCCTATTGCGTGTTTCAGGTCTACCGGGCGTTCTCAAACTCGATTACACGGCCAACATTGTTTTGTCGCATCAACAAGCTGATCCTAACCGTCTTATGGAACATGCGGTGAAAGATTTACCGGTTGAAGTCTTGTCCTATCTTTTGCCCAGCCGTTATTGTCAGTCGGATCAGCTGCTCAACTTTGCCATCCAGGAGTTTGGCCATTTGAGTCCGGGTTATTTGCGGGTGCAGTCAGTGTGCAATTGGGTTCATCAATATGTTCGGTTTATTCCTGGTACGACCCAATCGAGTACTTCGGCGCTTGAAATTCTCTCCAATCGTACCGGTGTTTGCCGCGATTTTACGCACCTCACCATTGCCTTGCTGCGTGCCTTGAGTATTCCGGCCCGTTTTGTGGCCGGTTATGACTATGGTGCTGATCCTTCTTTGGGGCCGACCGATTTTCATGCCTATGTGGAGGCTTATATCGAAAATCGCTGGTATATCTTTGACCCCAGTGGCCTTTGCCCGCGGCCCGGTCTGGTGCGTATAGCCACGGGTCGAGATGCGGCCGATTGCGCATTTGCCACGACCTATGGCGTTGCCCAATACAAGAATATGCTGATCAATATTCAGCCTTATGACATGAAAGGTGAGGCATTTGAGATTGAAGATAATCTCAATATGGCGCTTTCCACCGCAGGGCGTGATAACAACCCTGAATGGCTGCCATATCTGCCCGCAATGAAAGCCATTGATCACTCGGTATTAACTCAGTGAGCAGATTGATGCTGTGATTGCCCAATGCCTTGACAAAAGGGATGTATTTAGTCACAATGGCGAGCTTTTGGCGAATTAGCTCAGCCGGTTAGAGCGACGGAATCATAATCCGCAGGTCCGGGGTTCGAATCCCTGATTCGCCACCAAAACATCAAAGCCCGATCTTTTGATCGGGCTTTTTTATTACCAAAAACGATTTTTGCATCATTTTTACCTTTCGACGACGAGTCCTTCGCATGCGTTGAAATCATCGATTTCAAGCATACTATGAGTATGTATACTTAAATATCACCGTATTAAGTGCTAAAAATAAGATTCAATATTTTTACTATTGGGTAGTATTTCTTTGCTTCAGCGTTTTTGTTTAAGTGGTTCATGTTGTTATGAGCATCGGCTTATGTTCTGCCTAGTTAATGTGCTCGATGACTGTTTCAACCTTGTGTCATTAAAATGACGGTACAGTTTTGTCATAATTAAGTCACAAACAACTCGTATCCTGCCCGATCGTTGATAGTTGTGCTGTTTGTCTTCCATTCCTGCGTGTTGCGGTACATCGCGCTGGCCGATTGCCCATCGGCGCTTAGGTGCCGGGCTTCTTCTTAAAAACGATACTGATGAATTCAAACTTTTCTTTTTGCAAGGCGCAGATGGTGATGCCGCAATTCAAAAAAAGCGTGAGAACGCTGACAATCTTAGCTGCCGTGATGATGATCGGAGTGACATTGCCAGTGGTGGCTGATGAAGTGAGTGATATCGGGCAGTTACTGAAAGCGGGTAAGCTGGATCAGGCTGCACAAAAAGTGGATGCTGTACTGGCCGCCAAACCGCGCGATGCGCAGATGCGCTTTCTGAAGGGTATTATTCTGACGGAGCAAAAGCATCCGTCTGAAGCCATCGGGATTTTTCAGAAATTGACCGAAGATTTTCCCGATTTGCCCGAACCCTATAATAATCTGGCGGTGCTTTATGCTGGCCAGGGTCAATATGACAAGGCGCGTGGTGCGCTCGAAGCGGCGATCAGAACCAATCCAAGTTATTCCACCGCGCATGAAAATCTGGGTGATATTTATGCCAAGCTGGCGAGCCAGGCCTACGACAAGGCTTTGCAACTGGATTCCAATAATTCAGTAGCCCAGACCAAGCTGGTGATGATTCGCGATATGATCAATGGCGGACGTAGTCGCAGCCAAGAGGGTGGTGTGACCACGGTGGCTGCCAATTCGTCGGCAACGTCGAATCCGATTGCGAAGCCTGCGCCGCAGGTGGTCAGCAAGGCTCAGCCTGTAACGCCTGCGCCAACAGTGGTTGCGGCGGCTTCAGCACCGACACCTGTTCCTGCGCCTAAGGTTGAGGTCAAGTCTGAACCTGTGGCCGTATCGGCACCGGTCAAGGTTGATGTCAAACCCGAGCCAAAAGTTGAGATTAAGCCGGAAGCCAAACCAGAATCCAAGTCAGTGGTTGCTGCTGAAAACGACGAGATTGTGGCTGCGGTGATGAACTGGGCCAAAGCCTGGAGCCAGAAAGATCTGGAGCATTACTTTGCTGCGTATGGCAGCGAGTTTCAGGCACCAAATGGCCAGTCCCGCAAAGCCTGGGAGGCTGATCGTAAAGAGCGCATTATGGGCAAGGGCCGTATCAATGTGCGAGTTGAGCAGCCTGTGATCAAGCAAGATGGCAGTACTGCCACAGTGCGATTTCGCCAGCTGTATGATTCCGATCGCCTCAAATCAGACAATACCAAGACCCTCGTCATGACAAAAGTCGCAGGAAATTGGGTGATTAAACAGGAACGTTCAGGCAATTGACGCCAGGTTTTATATAATCCGTCTTCTACTCCTGATTTAAATAGGTAACGACGGATGGCGTCCATTTTTCCTGGTTTCCCAGATTCCAAGCCTGAACCCGCCCAACCCGCTTTGGTGGAACGAGGCTGGGTGCGGTTTTGGAAGCACTTGAATGTGGTTGACCCTTTCCATCCAAGTGCCCGGGCTTTATCCAGACTGCATCTGCTTTCCCGACTGGTGCTGGTGTTGCTGGGTATTTGTCTGTGTATCGCGTTCTTTTTCATCAAGCGCATCAATCAACCCACGATGGTCAGCGAAGCCTTGGGCAATCCCATTGCTTCATTAAGAAGTGGGTCGGTAGATCCCTTGTATCTGGTGCAGTCATCCGATGTGGAGCTGCGCTTATCCAAGATTTATGAACAGATTCACAATAACCAATTAAATGACGCCCAGTTCACGGTTGAAAAACTGGAACAGGACTATCCGAATCTGCCAGTTGCACACATGATCCGCGGCGATTTGCTCATGGCCAAGGCGCGAGCATTGAGTACCATTGGCGTGGGTACGGGACAAGCTGAAGAGCGATTGGCCGATCTGCGTGCTGAATTCAAGGCGCGCTTACTGGCAATTCAGCAGCCGCCCAATAAAGAAGTTGTGCCGGCTATGTTGATGCGCTTGGCCGAGCAGCAAAAAACGGTGTTATTGGTGGATGCCGGTCGCAATCGCATGTATGTGTACGAGAAAAAGCAGGATGTCTTGCACTATGTCGCTGACTACTATGTGTCGATCGGTAAGCTCGGCACAGAAAAGTCGCGTGAAGGCGATCAGAAGACGCCACTCGGTGTTTATGAAATCACTCAGTCCTTGCCTTCAGAAAAATTGCCGGAGTTTTATGGCAAAGCTGCCATGGCACTTAATTACCCCAACGAATGGGATGTGCTGCATGGCAAGACCGGACACGGCATCTGGATTCATGGTGTTCCATCTCCCATGTATGCACGACCACCCTTGGCCAGTGATGGTTGTCTGGTCATGTCCAATCAGGATGTTGAGGCCATTACGCATATGGTGGTACCTGGCGTGACGCAGGTGGTGATTACCGATCATATTGACTGGAATGATGCGCGTTCCAACAACCAGGCCGAGGCTGAGGTCAGCCAGTCGCTCAAGACTTGGCATAAAGACCGGATGCAGAAAGACTGGGATGGTTTTCGTCAACATTATTCCAGTCAATTCGCGATGTCATCGATTAAGCCAGAAGTTTTGACTGATACCTTGAAGGCGCGATTGGTGCAGACCAGTCCAGGCGCTCAGATTTCTAATTTATCGATTTTGGGTAGTCCACAGAGCAAAGGGATGGTGGTTACGACTTTTGATTTGATCCAGTCCATCAACAATCAAACTCACACAGAAAAATATCGCCTGTACTGGCAAAAAGAGCGGGGCAATGCCTGGAAGATTGTCTATGAAGGCGTGGTGCCCGTTCCTGCCGAGTTGACACTCTGATTATTCCTGCACTAGGACGCTTGTTGGACCAGCCCATTTGCATAGGGGCACTTCAACACCGTTCAATGACTTGTCATCAATGCTGACTGTCTTCAATTTTTAATCTTTTTGTCATACTTCTTCCGCATACTTATCGATCTTTCTGGTACTGCATGGTGCAAACCTGAGATTGATGGGCATGAACAACACTCTGCACAAAACAAATTACAGATCTACTAGCCAGTTTGGCTTCACACTGCTCGAATTGCTGGTGGTGATGGTCATCATTGGGCTTCTGGCTGCCTATGTAGGGCCAAAATACTTTACCCAAGTCGGGAAGTCTGAAGTTAAAACTGCCAAGGCTCAAATCAATGGACTGGAAAAAGCCCTTGACCAATATCGGCTCGATACCGGTCATTTTCCCACTGCCGAACAAGGCTTGAGTGCATTGAATAGCAAGCCTGAAAACGAAGAAAAATGGGAAGGCCCCTATATGGCTAAGGCCATACCCAAGGATCCCTGGGGTAATGTTTATCAGTACAAGATTCCTGGCGAGCATGGTGACTACGATTTGTACTCCTTTGGCAAGGATGGCAGATCGGGTGGTGAAGGTCAGGACGCTGACATCACCAACTGGTAATCGAGCGTTACTGTGATGCAGTTCATCATCACGGCCATGCGACAGCATGAGTTGCATATATTTGCAATCGATGCCACCTCTGAAGATGAGGCGATTGCGCGGGCCAAAACCCAAGGCTACGCGGTTTTAAAAGCTGAACAGAAAAAGCAGTTGATTGATCTATCGGGGCTGGTGCGTAAGGAGTTTCCGCATACCCAGTTCAATCAAGGCTTGTTGTCATTGATTAAAGCCGGTTTGTCACTGGTAGAGTCAATCGAGGCGCTGGCCGAAAAAGAAGCTCGTGCCGAGAGCAGCCGGGTTATCAAGAAATTATTGGGGCACCTTTATGAGGGGCTGACATTTTCTGCAGCACTGGAAAAACAGCCCGAAGTTTTTCCGGCCATTTATATCGCCACCATTCGAGCCAATGAACGCACCGGATCTTTGGTTGAGGCCATTGAACGCTACATCGCCTATCGAGCTCAGGTGGATGAGGTGCGCAAGAAGATAGTGAGTGCTTCCATTTATCCAGCCGTCATCATGGGCGTGGGTGGTTTGGTGATTTTGTTTTTGCTGTTTTACGTGATCCCCAAATTTAGTACCGTGTTTGAAGATATGGGTGATCGCATTCCGGCCATGTCTCGCTATCTGCTGAATTGGGGCAAGTTTGTCGAAACCAATGGTTCCAGTGTTTTTTTATTCCTTGGTCTGGTGATAGTGGGTATTTTTGTTTTGTTTGGTCAAGCTTCGGTGCGTGCCTTAATTGGACGACAGTTCAACAAAATTCCTAGTATTGGTGACTTTACCAAGCTCTATCAGTTGAGCCGTTTTTATCGAACCATGGGCATGTTGCTGAAGGCTGGTATACCGGTGGTCACAGCCTTGGGCATGATTGAAGGTTTGTTGCCGGAGTCGTTTCGCAACAATTTGCAGCAAGTCAAAACACATATCAAAGAAGGTGTGTCGATGTCGCAGGCATTTGAAAGAAATGGCCTGACGACGGCAGTGTCATCACGCATGTTGCGAGTGGGTGAAAAAACTGGCCAGATGGGTGAGATGATGGAGCGTATCGCCGTTTTTTACGAAGCGGATGTGGCCGAAAAAATTGACTGGTTTGTACGTTTGTTTGAGCCTATTTTGATGATTGTGATTGGTGTCATCATTGGTGTGGTAATTCTGTTGATGTACGCACCGATCTTTGAACTGGCTGGGAGCGTGCAATGAAGCGTGATATTGAGCATGACAACCTGTTGGCTATATCTTCATTACAGATTGCCGAGGCCCGGCAACAGGCGGCGCTCAATCAGAAAAGTGTCATAGAAGCATTGGAGGAATTGCTTGATACGTCACCTGACCGCTTCATGCGCCTGGTGGCTGATTATCTGCACTACCCACTCTTTGGTATGGGTGAGCTAGAGCAACAGCAAGTTGATTTTCAAGCCATTTCTTATGGTGAGTGTCTGGCAAAAAATTGTTTGCTGCTAACAGTTAATGATCAGTACACACTTGTTATCGCCAATCCATTTGATCAAAATTTATTGAGCTGGTGTGAAACACGTATTGCTCGGATTGATCAGATTGTTATCGCGCATCAATTGGATATTGCTGCCTATCTTGGCCGTAAAGAAGAAGGGATGCGGGCGGTCGACACCGCCTTGGAAAACCAGGCTTCTCAGGAAGTCAGTGATGAAACCATCATTGATCTAACCATTCAAAAAATTCATGAAGATAACAGCCCGGTAGTCAGACTGGTGCACTCCACGCTATACGATGCTTTGAAGAGTGGTGTCAGTGATATCCATCTGGAATCACATAATAATAGTCTGCAAATCAAGTACCGGATTGATGGTGCCTTGATTCATATCGGTACTTCCGACGGTAGAGAAGTCGCTGAACAAGTGATTTCCAGAATCAAGGTCATGTCCGAACTGGATATATCGGAACGACGCATTCCGCAAGATGGTCGTTTTCGAATTCGAGCATTGGGGCGGCAGATTGATTTTCGGGTTTCCATCATGCCCAGCATTCATGGCGAAGATGCGGTACTGCGAATTCTTGATAAAAAGCTCGCCAACGAAACAACTTCATTAAATTTGAGTTACGCCGGATTTGATGACGCCACGCTTACCCAATTTCGCCGACTGATTCAGGAGCCATATGGCCTGGTTTTAGTCACTGGCCCAACCGGTAGCGGCAAGACCACGACACTCTATGCGGCACTCTCCGAAATCAATCGCGGCGATGACAAGATCATTACCATTGAAGATCCGGTTGAATATCAGCTCAATGGCATTTTGCAAATCCCTGTGAATGAAAAGAAGGGACTGACTTTTGCGCGTGGCTTGCGATCAATTTTGCGACATGATCCGGATCGCATCATGGTAGGTGAAATTCGTGATCCTGAAACAGCGCAAATTGCAGTGCAATCTGCTTTGACTGGCCATTTGGTTTTCTCAACCGTGCATGCCAATAACGTCTTTGATGTCATCGGCCGCTTTACCCATATGGATGTTGATCCATACAGTTTTGTTTCGGCACTGAATGGTGTATTGGCACAACGCCTGATTCGAGTCAGTTGTCCGCATTGCGTAAAAGAAATCAAACCAGATTACGATGAATTGCGTTTGGCTGGCATCATGGATAGTGCAATCCAGACTGGCCTTTTTAAGGCAGCACAGGGTTGTGGACAATGCCGTGGTACTGGTTATAAAGGTCGAAAAGCGATTGGTGAATTACTCATATTGAATGATGAGATTCGTGAGTCGATCATTGCCAGAGAAAGTATTCGCAAGATTAAAGAAGCAGCCAAGCGGAATGGCACACGGCTACTCAGAGAGAGTGCAGTGAATCTGTTACTCAATGGTGAAACGACTTTGCAGGAGGTGAACCGTGTCACTTTGGCATCGTAGTTCCAGTTTGATATATCTGGCACCACTACTGATTGAATGGCAGTCTGAGTCTGGTCATGATGTTGATGGCCGCATTGAAATTCAAGAATCGCAGACACCTTTGCAGATTGCCACATTATTTGAATCAGCCACGAAAGAAAGTCAGCGCCGTCAGGCTAATCTGGATCATGTTGCGATTTCCTTGTCATCCGAATTGGTAAAAGCTTTTATATTGCCTTGGCAAGAAAAGCTAATGACAGGCAAGCAATTGCGAGCATATGTCAGTTATTACTTTCAGGAACGTTTTGGGCTAGATGGCAGTGAATGGGAATTTCGTATATTTCGACAGGGTTATGGTTTGCCAGCCTTGGCTTGCGCGTTGTCAAAATCAATTTTGAAAGAAATCGCTCTTAATGCCAAGGCACAAGGCTTGACGATAAGTCGTATAGAACCATACTTTGCAACGGTACTTAACCGAATTGGTCATTTGGTCGATCAGTCACCTTGTTGGATTGTGATTGAAGAAGATTGCGGATTGAGTGCTTTGTATCAGGCGACAGAACAAGGATACGTGCATTTTGTTCGCTGGAACAAAACTGGCCAGAGTTTGACCGATCTGATTGATCGTGAGGCCAAAATTTTACTCCTGCCACAGACTGATGCGCCAATTTATTTATATAGTCGTTCTGGCATGGCTAATACCAGTAATCAAAGTACCAATCAGCAGATTATCCGTCTTCAACAGCGCAGTACAGCTACATCAACGAGTAAATTAAAAATCGCTGGATGCTCTCAAGGAGGACGGTATGAGTAACGCCATATCACTTGATTTTCATCAAAAACAGCAGCCCAGTTTAGTGATTGTTGCGGTCTTGTTATTGTTGACTGTCATCGTGTTTGGTCTGTTGGCATGGAGTTATCAAAATGATCAAGATGAAATTGAAGGTTATCAGGAAAAGTTGAGCAGACTTGAAAAGTTAAGTCAGGTTAAAAAGGCGACAGTGAAAAGCGACAAACAAGATGAAAAGATCGTCAAAAATGCCAAGCGTATTTATGATGAATTGACTATTCCATGGAGTGGCCTGTTTGATCGATTTGAGTCAGTCTCATTAAAAGACAAGATCAGTCTGATCAGCTTGACGCCGGTACCGAATACGCAGTCAGTAAAAATTATTGGTGAAGCCAAAAATATCAATGATGCAATTGATTATCTTGGTGAACTTTGTGGCAAGAGCGATTTTAGGCATTGTCATCTGGATAGCTATCAAAATACAGAAAAAGAGGCGCTTGCCTTGACTGAGTTTTCTGCCATAGTGCAATGGTAGTGATGGATATCCTATGACAGCCTTGTCTCAACCATCAAACTCCTTCATGGGACGCATGAACTATGCAGTGCGGTGTGCTTGTGAATATAGTGGTTTGGTCGGCTTGACTCTATTGGTTTTTCTTTTAATTGGTTTGGCCATGCTCACATGGCTTCCATTAGAAACCGAAAAAAACACTCATCAACTGCGGGGGAAAATTGAGCATCTCAGTGAACAACTTTTAAAGGAAAAATCGGCCAGTCAAGAAGTTGGTCAGCCAGTGTTAACACCCATGGAAAGTTTTTACTCAGGATTCAGGTATACCCATGATGTGCCCGAAGTAATGAAGCAGATGCTTGAGTTATCAAAAAAAAATAATGTTCAGATCGAATCCGCCGATTTTAAAGTTGTCAAGGATGTCGATAGTCGTTTGTTGCGATACCAGATGCAAATCCCGGTGAAATCAAATTATCAGAATTTCAGAGTATTCCTAAATCAATTAATGAAAGACGTACCTTATTTGGCGTTGAATGAAACCAGCTTTAAACGTGACACAAGCAAAGATGACCAACTCGAAATCCGCCTGATTGTCGATCTTTATTTCTTGGCAGATTGATATGCTCGTTCCTGCAGAAATTAAAAATAAATTACCTTGGTTATTCCTGGTAATCGTTCTGATTGCGGGAAATGAAATATACGGCCGTTTTTTTGTTCAGGAAGATCAGGATGAAGCATTGATCATTAAGCCATCGATGAAAAAAAATGGTCAGTCACGTTCAATCCAGGATGTACTTGATCTTGATTGGTTATCAAAACGGCAAGCGATTGCTACCCCTAAAGTGGTTAATATTTTTCCTGGAAAGAACTGGAACCCTCCGCCACCACCGCCTCCCAAGGCGACCAAGATGGTGGCAGAAAAGCCGGTTGCCCCCAATCTGCCTTTTACTTTCGTTGGCAGTCTGAAAGAGGAGGGTAAGTCCACTGTATTTTTAAGTGATGGCATGAAAGTCATTGTTGCCAGACAGAATGATGTTTTATTGAGTAGTTATCAAGTGATGGATATCCAGTCAGGACAGATCATTTTTAATTATTTGCCTTTGAACCAACAACAATCCCTCTCGACCGGGAAATAAACGATGCTCAAGGATAAGTTCCTCACGCCGCTGTTTTGTACTTTTGCTTTTTTGATTTTGGCAGGTTGTGCTGCGGGTCAGAAAAATATTGATAATGGTAAAGCGCTGTTATCGAAGGGAAAAATCGAAGATGGTATCAGTGAGTTGCAAAAAGCCGTTGATCTTGAACCAAATAATAAAGACTATCGATTACTGCTTCTACATCAAAAAGAGTTGCAGGTTAATGGCATGCTGGTCAAGGCCGATGAGGCACGCATGGCAGAAGATTATATCGAAGCAAAGTCGGTATATGAACGAGTGCTCAGTATTGATAAAGGCAATATGCGTGCTAGGCTGGGTCTTGATGCAATCGAAACTGGTAAGAAGCAGCGGGCTTTGATTGATGAGGCAGATAGCCTGATTGCGGCAGGTAAAAATGAAGAAGCTCTGGCAAGAGTGCGTGCCGTGTTAGCAGAAAATCCTAATCATCGGGACGCTCGGGCTTTGAAGCGACAGCTTGATGAAAATCTATCTCGTGCAGCACAAGTACCGGGATTAAAAGCAGCCTTGAAAAAGCTCGTCAATCTGGAGTTTCGAGATGCCAATATCAAAGCGGTGTTTGAAGCCTTGTCACGTAGTACGGGGGTTAACTTTGTTTTTGATAAAGATGTGAAATCTGATTTAAAGGTCACACTTTTTGTTAATTCCATATCAGTTGAAGAAGTGATTAGCGTGCTTACTGTCACTAATCAACTGGAAAAAAAATATTTGAATGACAACACCGTTCTGCTTTATCCCAACCTGCCAGCCAAGGTAAAGGATTATCAGGAACTGGTTATCAAGACATTCTATTTGTCGAATGCCGAGGCCAAGCAGATGATGAATATGCTCAAGGCGATTACCAAGACGCGCGATATTTTTATTGACGAAAAGCTCAATAGTGTCACGATCCGCGATACGCCAGATGCCATCAAGCTGGCTGAAAAGCTGATTGCTTCACAGGATTTTGCCGAACCTGAAGTGGTTCTGGAAGTGGAAATTCTTGAGGTAAAGCGTTCTCGCCTTACCGAAATTGGTGTGGCTCCTCCCACCCAGTTTACTTTGCTCAATATTGTTCAAAGTCCTACTACCACTGCTGTATCCGGGAGTGGGCTGATCACGCAAACCACTAATCCGGTGACGACAACCAGTCAGTTGACAGCGGACAAGTTGAAAGACCTGAACAGTAGTAAATTTGGTATCACTAATCCGGCTATTAACGTGAAATCGGAGTTGGGTGATACCAATCTACTGGCTAATCCAAGAATCAGGGTCAAAAATCGTGAAAAAGCCAAGATTTTGATTGGTGATAAAGTGCCTGTGATCACAACCACTTCTACTGCGAATGTGGGCGTGTCAGAGTCAGTGAATTATCTGGATGTGGGTTTAAAGCTGGATGTCGAACCGAATGTCTATCTGGATGATGAAGTTGGCATTAAAGTAGGTTTGGAAGTCAGTAACATCGTCAAGGAAGTCAAAAGTAATAGTGGCACCTTGACTTATCAGATCGGTACTCGTGCGGCCAATACGACTTTGCGATTACGTGACGGTGAAACGCAGGCACTGGCAGGTTTAATCAATGATGAAGATCGCAAAACGACAACAGGCTGGCCCGGATTTACGGATGTTCCAATTTTAGGCAGACTTTTTTCATCAGAGCGTTCTGATCGAAGCAAAACTGAGATCGTGCTGCTGATAACGCCCCATATTGTGCGCAATATCGTCAATAAGTTTGCTACCCCTCTTGAATACTCATCGGGCACAGAATCCAGTGTGGGTGCAATTCCTTTGAGTTTACGTACCAGTGGTCGTTTGACCAGTCCACCAGCAGGTCGAGGTGGTCAACAAGGCCAGACCCCGCAAAATGGTTCAGTCCCCGGTAATGGGCCGGCACAGGTGCAGGAAGTACCTGCGGTGGAGCCAGCAGCAGCGCCACCTGTGAATGCCAACCCGGGTGAGCCAGTGGTAGCACCAGCGGGTGCCAACCCAGATGAAATAAATAAATAGCAATGCCACGCTATAGCAAAAACCGGGGTTTTTCGCTGATCGAGTTATTGATTACGGTATTGATTATCGGGATTCTTGCTACAGGTGCGGCCAAACTGGTGATAGTTGATGTACAGCGAGAAAAAGAGCTGCAGCTTCGAATTGCTTTGCGACAAATTCGTACTGCTATTGATGATTATAAAAAGGCAGCAGAGGGAAAGCGTGTGGAGGTGAAATCTGATGAATCTGGCTACCCCAAAAAATTAAATGATCTTGCTGAAGGTGTGGTGGACATCAAGGATCCCAAAGGGAAAAAAATTTATTTTTTGCGAAGATTGCCAATTGATCCGATGGCACCATCGGGTATTTCAGCGGAGGCTTCCTGGGGGACTCGCAGTTCCGAAAGTGGGCCAGAAAATCCACAGGATGGGAAAGATGTGTTCGATGTGTATTCGAAATCGGATCGAGTTGGATTAAATGGAATGCCATATCGTGACTGGTAAGGTGTGGATTGGCCCAATAAGGCGCTCTCTCAGACAAGGTTTTACCTTGATCGAGTTGCTAGTGGTGATGGCCATCATTGCCACCTTGCTGACGATAGCCTTGCCTAAATATTTTCATAGTGTGGAACGCAGTAAAGAAAATGTATTGAAAAGTGATTTGAGTATTATGCGTGAAGCGATTGATAAGTTTTATGGGGACCGTGGACGATATCCGGAAACCTTGGATGAACTAGTTGAGCGCCGTTATTTGAAAGCAGTGCCGATTGATCCGATTACGGAAAAAGAGGATACCTGGATTTTGCAGTTACCAGAGCCGGGTAATCCCAACTCCATACTGGATGTGCATAGTGGCTCGGATAAACAGGCAATTGATGGCAGTAATTTTTCGAGCTGGTGATTAATTTGTAAATATTAAAAAAACTGTCAACTTTCATTGTTATGTTACGGGGTTGCAGTAAATTATTTTTCCTTTCAAGATCCTGCTTTTTAAAGGTAGGCCGAAATTTATTTGTATTGGTAAGACAATCGAAAATAATATATGGCAGCTCCGCAAAATATGAATGACTCAGCCAGGATGTATCTGGCCGATGCGGTTGATTCTTCATTTCGTGTGGTCAATCGACATCAGCTGTTTGTCTGGACTCAGGGAACATTCCAAGGAATCATTCCTCATGAGATTCTGATCTGCGGAATTGATGATGGTTCCCGCCATGGAACGGCATTGTATAAATTCGCTTCAACAAATGAATTTAATGATGCGCATTTTCGGACTCTCTGTGACTCAAAAGAAGGATTATCCAGTAAATTAAATGCTGAATATGAGCGATCCAGAAAAAGCATTATCCTGTGTGATGTAGACCAAAGTAACGGTTGCGGACCAGAGCTGACTGCCTTGTTGGGAGAAAGTCCACTTAAAAATATAGCGGCTTATCTGGTATTGGATTCACGACAAAAAATTCAGGCGTTTTATGCCTTTTCACGTGTTGCTTCCGAAATGGATAGCACACTTAAATATGGTATGGAGCTATTAGTCCCGCATCTGCATACTACCTTTATGCGGGTGCTGGCAACCGAGCGAGATCAGACCAATTACACCCCCAGCAGAACAGGACGGATCGTGACCAAACGGGAGGAGCAAATTTTATATTTGCTCAAAGAAGGCAAGACCAATATCGAGATTGCTGAACAACTTGATGTCAGCCAGTGGACCATCAAAAATCATTTGCAGATGATCTTTCGAAAGCTCAATGCCAACACCCGCACCCATGCCATTGCCAAGGCAATCAGCCTTGGTTTGCTCAAGGCCGACTAGTGATTTGATGCGACGTTGTGATTGCCGATTCATATCAGGTTAAACGTGTTGCAATTTTTCTTGTGATTTTCTTGGTACTGGAATTGATCTGGATTGCTGCTCGTGGCAGCTGGGTATATCGACTGATTATTGATAAATTGACGGTGACCTCGGCTGTTTTCTTTATCAATATCATTGATTCCAACGCCTTGGCACACGCGCTGGATGCTTCGATTCTTACCGGTGGTCTAGCCATCAATATTCTGAATGGCTGCGAGGGGATTGACATCCTATTCTTGCTATTGGCCGTTATGCTGGCCCTGCCAGGTAGTTGGCTGGGTAAGCTGCAACGGATTTTAGCAATGAGTATTTTGGTGCTGACTCTCAATATTGTCAGAATCGTTTTGCTGGTAATGATTGCGCGCTATCACCGTCAATACTTTGATCTGGTACATGGTTTTATTGCACCGCTGATCATGATTGCAGTGTCGATGTTGATCTTGTTAGTGACGCCGTCAAAGATAAAAACTGCCATGCCCGCAACGTTATGACGGTTCCTTGCCCTGAAATGAAGCATTGGATTGTCAGAGGGATTGCTGCCATTTGCTTTTCATCCATCATAGCACTGATGATTGGTCCGAACTTATTGGCGCTGGCCATCCCAATCTTTCGGTGGGAGCTACAGCAGCTTGATGACAGTTATCGTCTTGACAGTCTCACCCTCACCAAGCATGATATTGGCGCAAGGTTGATCTTGAATGTGGGTCTGGTGCGATCAAAACTGGTTGGTAAGCAGGTGATTGTTCCTGACCGTTTGGGTCGTGGTACGGCTAAAGTCAGTATTCTTTGTGGACCACTGTTGTTCCCCTGGCTTTTTGCCTGGAGTTTTATACTGAGTGTGCCAGCGCTATCCTTGTCAAAAAGACTGACGGCAATTGGCATGGCGACGCTACTGATTGTTTTTAATAGCCTGATGGACGCGCCTTTGATTTTTTTGGCAGAGCTGGAGGACATGCTCTGGAGCGTCCATCATGTTGAAGAAAATAGTCTCCTGATTATCTACAGAGAATTTTTGGATGGTGGCGGTCGTATTGCCATTGGCTTATGGATTGGCTGGTTGGGATTGACGATGGTGACTGGCTATTCAAACTTTGCGCTTCGCCACAAAACTGATACACAATGAGGTCATCAAAAGCAAAGCCCATTGCGGCAGGGTAGGCACATCCACATTGCCAGCCGAAACGGCAACGAGCAGATTATTGCTGTTGTTGGCTGTATTCGAATCTGGTACATCTGAATTTATACTGGCTGACAATGGTTGATTACCTGTTGCCGTATTCCATGTGATCGGGATGACATAGATTGCGCTTGCACCTGCTGCAATACTGGCTTGCGAACAAGTGATGGTATTGGCCGCAATATTGCATCCATTTGGTAAGGCCCCAGCTATTGCGCCGTTTGGCAGCGCCAGGGTCACTATCACATTGGTGGCGACATTGGGGCCTGAGTTGCTGGCAACCAGCGTATAAGTACTCGTGTCACCAAAGAATTCATTATTCTGACCAGTCACACTAACACCTAAATT
Source organism: Ampullimonas aquatilis (assembly GCF_049675895.1). Classification (GTDB taxonomy): domain Bacteria; phylum Pseudomonadota; class Gammaproteobacteria; order Burkholderiales; family Burkholderiaceae_D; genus Ampullimonas; species Ampullimonas aquatilis. Next base: position 807,771 of record NZ_CP183834.1, read on the forward strand.
GGCCTGGGCGCTGGTATTGATTGACCAGTTAAGATGAATAGTGCCACTGGCAGCATTTTTTCCATCCACAACAAAAGAGTACTGTTGTCCGGTAACTGCTTGAAAGACTGCGGTACTCACGCCGCCTGCTGTGCCATCGTCATCATTTGAGGCTGCTGTCGATAAGTTGACAATATTGCCACCGGTATAAACTGCCAGTAAGGTATCAAATGTACTGCTATGGGTGGTGACAGTGACCTGGCCATTACCTGTGCCCATCCAGCGCCACCATACGGATTTTCCGCCAGAGTTACCTGCATGGTTATATTCGCCGGACTCTTTGGAGCCCAATAAATTGGTGGCTGCAATGGATCCCGTTGCGCCACTTACTACCGTCTTGCTGGAAAAATCATCATTAATGGGGCGTGCGGATTCCAGTAAGTTGATTCTGGGCTTGGTAATGTTGTTGCGGGTATCGAGAATATTATTGCCATTATTAATCAGACGATTTTGCAACTGACTGAGGCTTTCAGTGGGGAAAGCGGCTCTTAATACGGCGAGTGATCCAGCCACATGGGGTGAAGCCTGCGACGTACCACCGATCGTAATACCTGCTGCGGTGATCATGGCTCCTGGCGCGAGCAGGCTCAAATAACTGGCACTATTGGAAAAGCAGGTGATCTTGTCAGCTTGAGTTGTGGCATCAGTGCATAAGCCGTTGCCCCAGCTCAGTCCGCCATTATTGCCATCGTAAACAGCGCCGACAGAAATGACGCCAGGTACACAGGCGGGACTGGACAAACCATTGGTAAAGGCGTCGTTACCAGCTGCTGCCACCACACTGATGCCCGCATTGATGGCATTGGTGATGGGGGTCGTCATGGCACTGCTGGCGCAGGTGGTAGTGTTGACAACGCCATCACCCAGACTCATATTCAATGAAGCAATATTGTAGGTACTCTTATTGGCAATTGCCCAGTTAATCGCATCAATCAGGTCAGAGAAAAAGGCGCCATTGCCTGAAAAGACATTGAGCATCAGAATCTTGGTATTGGGTGCAACCCCAGTCACAATTGCCGAGACATTGGTGCCATGATCATTATTGCTACTGCCCGTACCAAAATCCATTGAAACAGCCACTTTGCAAGAAGCAGGTACACCGGGTGCGGTACATGAGCCAAATGCAGCATTGCCATAATTGATACCGTCATCCAAAACGGCCACAGCGGTGCCATCTCCTTTATAGAGGGCATTGGAAACTGCGGGTTGGTTAATCAGTGGCAGGCTCTGTGCGAGTACCCGATGTACTTGACGGTTTTCATACACTGCTTTGATATCTGGGCTCACCAATAATTGTTCAAAGGCTTTGCTGGAATGTACGCGTTTAAACGAGAGTGGAAGATGGCTGTAATCACGTAGCTCTTCCACTTCATTATTGAAGTGCTGCTGGTTGGCGCGTTCTTTGATCTTTTGGAATGCCTTGTGGCGTGCTTCCAGGGTGGTTTCGTTATCAATATTATTGACAGCGCTATTTTGATTATTTTTGGATTGCGTTTCAACAGAACCGGATTGATACTCGACAATAATGTCAGCTGTTTGTCCCAGTTTCAATTTTTTTCGTAAAGCCTCCACATCCGAGTCGGCATGACTCAGTGTTGCCTGACTCATCAAGACTAAAAACTGAAAAAATATTATAAGGGCACGTTGTGTCATCAAATTCACCATTCTGGGAGTCTGAATTATGCGTAATTGAAATGTCAGTGTATTGACATTAAGTCACTTTTTTATAGTACGAATGAGCCATGCCATTAGGTATTTCAACAAACCGGTTCCTAATTCACGCATTGGCAGTAAGGATTCTTGTCAGTCAATAAAGTGACTGTCATATATTTTTCATAAATCTGGATTAATTTGGATGCTGTTACAAATTACTAAGTAGATCATTAATCAAAAATTAAATTATTTTAGTTTCCCTTCCAACTGATATTTCCCCGATTTCCAACGGACTAGTCCGTTTTGGTCATAGAGATTTCATTATCTGCAGTGGATAATGCGATGAGGACATGTATTCCATCATCAAATCCTAGGCGATTGTTCATTGCGGTATGTTGCATGATTGTTGCTTTTGTCGAGTGGCATCACATGATCTTTCGCACACACTCTTTATGCCTTTGGGGAACACCATGATTAAAAAACTGATATGTGGATTAGCCTGTGCCGGATTGTTCGGTCACACTATCCAAGCCAATGCCTGTATGATTGGCGAAGAAAAAAATGCCAGTACGACGCCAGTAGTCAAGCCACAATCGACTAATTCCGGTTATACGTCGGTCAGCTTTACAACCTCGTTCATCACGAATTCATCCTCAATTTCTTTGAATGACAGCGCACTGAAGTCATTTGAAACCAGTTTGAATACGTTTGTTGCCGATTTCTTTAAAAAATCTTTTGTGCCCACCGGATTTTTCCAGGGCAGTAATATCAGTGACACAATCGCCAAGGTTGATTTGAGCAAGCTGTTTCCAAACCCTGCCGGAATTTTTGGCAGCAGCAGTTTATCTAATAGTGGCAGTGTTTGGCTGGGCTATTCAGCTGCAGCGCAGTCATCCAATGGCTCAACATTCTTTGCCAGCCAAACCACCACAGTGGTTAAATTTAACAGTAGTGATGTTCCTGCCAGTCCGGTACCTGTTCCTGGTGGTGCATTATTGCTGGGTAGTGGCCTGATTGGTCTGGTTGGTGTGAGCCGCCGCAAGCTGAAAGCAGCTTGAATTAAGCTGTAATGCAATTGTCATAAGTCTGTCATGGGTGATGGGGCAGAATTCAGGGTCGTCTACCAGTCTGAATTCATACACGGCTCCATCACTTATGTCCAAGTCAAAAAAGGGCACTCCCCAACGACTTACTACTCGTCGTCAAGCTTTGCAATCTACCCAGTCTCAAATTCAAGTCGATGACTTGGCTTTGGCTTATAGTGCTTACAGCGGTCAGCATTTGGCGCAAGCCTATGAATTTGCCTTGGTGGCTAATCAAGCCAATGAGCGACGGGTCGAAGTTAAGCAGCTACTTGCCATCATTACGCTTCAGCAGAACAATCTCTTGCTGTCGGAGGATTGGATCAATCAGGCAATTCAGCTCAGTCCAACTGCGGTAAACAATTTTCAAATTCTTGGTCGAATTCATAAAGCGCAGGGACAGCTTGAAAAAGCCATTGCTGCCTATCAACAGGCAATTCAACTCAATCCACGTTTTGCTGATGGCCACGTCAGCATTGGTATTGCCTACAAATTGATGGGTGATTTTGTTTCCGCTGAAAATCACTATTTGATGGCTCTAAAAATCAATCCTGCTATGGCAACGGCACGTACTAATCTGGCAAACTTGCAGATCGAGATGAGTCAACAGCTGGGTCGCTCAGAGGGCGAAGGTGATTGGGTTAAAAAAAATGAGCTGTTGCAGCGCCAGGCCTTACTGGCCGATCCTGACAATCCTTTGATATTGCGAAATCTGGCTAGCTGTTTATTGCTATCCGGGCAAAATGAAGAGGCGCTCGAATTACTCAACAAAGCCTTGGCACTGGACAACACCAGTGAGATTATCTGTCTGGATCTGGGTACTTTGCTTCAAAGAATGAAGCGCTATGAGTCAGCGGCGATGGTCTACGAGCGATGGTTGTCACTCAATAGACCAGCTACCATGATACAGATCAATCTATCTTCCTGCTATCACGAGCTGGGTAGGGTAGAAGATTCCATCGTGCTGATTGATGAAGTATTGGCGCGAGAGCCCAATATGCCGCACGCAATATGTAATCTGGCGCATTCATTGTCGCAAAGTCTGGAGATTCCCAAATCCTTGGCGTTGTTCAAGCAAGCGATTGAGATAGAGCCCAATATTGTCGAATGGCATTCCTGTTATTTGATGACGCTTAATTATTTCAAGGAAGACGCAGCGCATATTGCCAAAGAGCATGCAACAATTAACCAGTTGTATGACAAGCGCAATTTATCTCCCACGGACTTTAGTGTCATCCCCAATAAGCCCACTGGCAGAAGGTTGCGGATTGCCTATATTTCAGCCGATCTGCGGCGGCATTCTGTCGGATATTTTTGTGAACCCTTATTCAAGCATCACAATCACGAGCAATTTGAGGTTTATGGCTACTTCAATCTGGCCTATGAAGATGAGGTTACATTGCGCCTTAAGCAGCATGCCAATCATTGGCGCGCCTGCGCTTATTGGTCTGACGAAGAGCTCTATCAAAAAATTCGCGCTGATGAAATTGATATTCTGATTGATCTGGCAGTGCACACGTCAGGTAACCGCATGAATGTGATCGCCCGAAAACCTGCGCCCATCATTATCAATTATCTTGGCTATCCCGAAACCAGTGGATTGAGGGCTTACGACTTCCGCATCAGTGACCATCAGATTGATCCACCGCAGCTCATACCATTTAATAGTGAAGCCGTCCTCAATATGCCGCACAGCATGTTTTGTTATGGCACCGATTCTGACTCACAAGTTCAATCATTGCCTGCATTACAGCGTGGTGCAATCACATTTGGCTCTTTTAATAATCTGGCCAAACTGAGTCATGCCACACTCAGCTTATGGGCCAGTGTGTTGCATGCTGTGCCCAATAGTCGTTTGTTTTTAAAAGCACGTTCGCTATCTTCATCAAAGAATCAACAAGAGCTGATTGCACGGTTTGCCGCGCTGGGTATCGCATTTGACAGACTTATTCTGAATCCTTGGCAGCCCGATCTGAAAAGCCATCTCGACGTTTACAGCCAGGTTGACATTGGCCTGGATAGTTACCCCTTCAATGGTGCGACCACTACCTGCGAGGCCTTATGGATGGGCGTGCCAGTATTGTCGCTTTGTGGTCAGACCCATACGTCGCGCATGGGCGCATCAATTCTTACCGCTGCCGGATTGTCTGATTGGATCTGTGCCAGTGGTGAAGAGCTGGTGCAGAAAGCCATTGCCTATTCGGCGGATTTACCAGCTTTAAATGCCATTCGTCAGCAGTGTCGGCCCAATATGCAGAATGGGCCATTGATGTCGGCGGCCCAGTTTACGCAGGATTTTGAGCAACTCTTGCGGCATGCCTGGCAAATCAAGCTGGCCACATCATTGTCAAATTCTGTTCAGGTAGTCTGATGTCAATCCACTCCCCTAGACGGGTGCCAGCATGCGGCTTTACCTACCTGGGTGTGATCTTTCTGGTCTTTATATTGTCCATCGCCAGTCTTGCAGCAACTTTGGTCTGGTCGATTGAAATACGACGTGCCAATGAAGAAGAATTACTTTTCATCGGCAATCAGTTTCGTGAAGCCATTGAGCAATATCGCAAACAAAGTGGCACCATCCCTCAGCCCTATCCGACATCCCTGGAACAATTGGTATTAGATAAACGTTTTCCCAAACCAAAGCGTTATTTAAGAAAGATTTACATTGACCCACTCACCGGTAAATCGCAGTGGGGACTAGTCCGCACCAAGGGGCAGGGCATCGTCGGTATTTATAGCTTATCTCTGCATCGGCCGATTCGTATCGCCAATTTTCTTTATGGTGCCGTGCTCGACAAGGATGCTAAAACCTATCGCAACTGGCGCTTTTTGGTCGCCGATATTGGTACTGGTATTGAGGCTGAAAAGACCACGGAAAATAGCCCAATCAACAGCGCGCCACCACCTGCCGAAGTGCCAGTCGTGCCAGCGCCAACAGCACAAACCGCAGCTTTACCCAATGCCAGAAAACTGTTTGATGGTTTAAAAAATAAAAACCCGGAAACCTGTGAGCGCATTCGCCAGAGCGACCTTGGCATCTGTGCTGACCAGGAAGTCAAGTTTGGGCGTGAAGCCGCGGGTGATTGTTTAGGCTCGGCTTCGGTACGTTATACGCAATGTTTAACGGGCGAGGGTGGTGCTTTGCCGAGTTTGTACTTCCGTCGCAATTAGATTTTAAAAAATCATTCAAAAATTCAATAAAACATTCCCCAATGTGATGCACCTTTTGCAAAGAACTAGTCCGAACGGACTAGATAGTTACGACTATTTTTATCTTGCAAACTGCCATATCTGTGTCGTATTACACGTTTATAGTGCGAGTAGGAGTTGGGTGATGAACCACGAACAACAAGCCGTAAAGGCCTGCTCCAAGAAAGTGCCTGGTACTAGTCCATAGGGGTTATTTTCTGAATAAAAAGGGTCGTCAAGCTGTCACATGAGTTGCTTATAGTTCGGGTGCGTTGGGGGTTGTAGCAAACAATACAAGCTTTAACTACTTTAGAAGCAATAAGCCGTGACAGGTGATGATTCTGAGGTTTGGGTAACCAATCCAGTTGCAAACTTGGATAAGGCAGTCAGAAAAAAAGTTCCGGCTTTTTTATTGAAGGCTCCAAATTGAGTAGTACTTTTTAAATCGTGATAACAGGAGAGTTTATGAACACGAAAATGAAATTGGCTGTTGCCGCTCTGGCGATGGTAGCTGCAGGTCAGGCATCTGCTGCATTGTTGGATGGTAATAATGCTGCCGGTGGTAGCCTGATTCTGAACGTTTGGGATGACGTGGCCAAAGTGTCTTACACCAAAGACCTCGGCTTCACACTGAACACATTCTTGCCAAGCAATGTAACGACTCTTGCTGCTGATGGTGGTGCTACTGGTAACAAAACACCAAGCACTGGTTTGACATCTGTTTTTGCTGGTGACAGCCTGTTTACTACAACGTTTGCTAGTTCTTCAGCGGCCAACCTCAAATGGAACGTGGTTGCCATGGACGGTGCAACTGGTGGTGTGGCTGGTGTTTCTCGCGTAGCTACCACAATCAATGGTGCAGCGCCAACGATGAACAACAATGGCACTTTTAATGCTGGCGCTGCTTATAACAGCATGATTACTCCATTGAATGCAAGCTGGGGTTGCGGTGCTGCGACTTCTTGTGCTGTTAATGACAGTACAGTTCTTGGTTATGCCAACAAAAACTTTGGCGATACATTGAATGGTACATTGACCGGTGGTGTTGGTTCATCAGGTAATGTTGGTGATTCATTGTCTTTCTGGTACATGACTCGTACAGTTGGTTCAGGCAGTGGCCTGACTGCTGCTAACAAAACCCAGTACAAAAATGCTGCTGGTAACGCAACATGGACATTGGCTGCTAACGGTACTTTGACTTATAGCCTGGCTGCTGAACCTGTTTCTAACGTACCTGTTCCTGGTGCGGCCCTGTTGCTCGGCTCAGGTCTGTTGGGTCTGGTTGGTGTAAGCCGTCGTAAAAACCGCGCTTAATACCATACTGCAGAGCGGGTTCTCCGCTCTGTTTTAGCGCTGCTACTGCAGATTTGCTGTTTTACCTTGGTAAGGGCTTTTAGCCCTTACCTGGGGCTCTGTTTGTCTGAATTTTGTTTGTTTACTACTCACTCACTACTGTTAAGGAGTTTCACATGAAACGCACAGCTCTCTCCGCCATGATTGGTTTGGCACTTGGTGTTACGGCTTCTTCCGCTTTTGCTTTGGCCCCTTCCGCATACAACAGCACAGCTGGTGACACACTCGACCTGTTCATCTCTGGTGCTTCAGCTCAAGATGCTGGCCTGATCAAAGCCTACGCAAAATCATTCTGTACAGCTGGTTCAATGGATGTATATACATTCACTAACCAATCAGTCACATTGTGCACATCCGCTGTTGCTTTGACTGGCGGCAAAACTAAATTGGCTATCTTCAAAACTTCTGTTGGTGGTTCAGGTAACGGTATCGGCCCAGTTGCAGACGGTACAGCTTTGACATTCATCAGCATGGCTGCTCTGAAAGCCAACCCAGCTCTGGTGACTTCTACAGCTACGGTTGCTTCTACCACTGGCCTGCCAGCTTACACAACCCACGCTGTTGCTACAACAGCTACACAAACTGCCGTGCCTAAAGCCGGTCTGTCAGATGTTGAGCCAGCATTGCTCGGCGGTACACCAGCGCAAGTCGCCAAGTTGACTGTTCAGTCACCCAACGCCTTGTTGATGGCGGTGCCAGTTACATTAAAAATCCGTAACGCCTTGCAAGCCAAAGAAGGCCTGACAGTGGGTTCAGAAACTGAAGCCAATATGCCTAACCTGACCAAAACCCAATTGTCCGGTATCTACACTGGCCAGATCACTAACTGGTCACAACTCGGTTTGACAGTGACTGATGACAATATCTATGTGGCTCGTCGTGTTGGCACATCCGGTACACAAAAAGCTTATGACATCTATTTTACTGGCGCTGCCTGTACTGGTGGTGTGGCCAGTTTTGTGGCCATTAACGATGGTGGCACATGTGGTGCTGGTACAGTGAACGAAGGTTCCGGTTCTGGTAACGTGACTGCTTGCCTGACAACACTCGATGGCGCCAGCAAAGGCGGCGTTGGTGTATTGTCTTCCGAGTTTGTTCCGGTTGATCCGGTTGCTGGTACCCAGGTTGCCGGTAACAATGCTTACCGTTTTGTCAAAATCAATGGTGCAGCACCTACTCTGTTGAACGCAGTTGAAGGTAAATACGACTTGTACGTTGAAACTTCATACCAGTTCCGTAGCAACATTACTGGTAATGATCTGACAATCCTGTCTGGCATTCCAGCCAAACTGGGTGACCCAACTGTGATCGATGACATCGACAACGGTCTGGTTCAGTTCTGGGGTCGTTCAGGTCTGTTGGCTCTGCCATCAAACGGCTATACACCAGTTGCTGCTTCTGGCGCCACTATCAGCTCTGCTGATATCACTGCCAATCCAGTGCATACACACACAAAATCACCAAACGGTTCGCCAAACAACTGCCAGGTTGCTTTGCCAATCGCCAACACTGACTTGTTCAAACAGCCTTAATGTTTGATGGTTGGATTTGATCGTTAGCGAGCGCAATGCTCGTCAACAAAAAAATCAGATCATGTGATGAAAGCCGAAACCTCAGGGTTTCGGCTTTTTTATACTGGGGTGATGTATTTTTAAAACCTATTTATTAACGCACTGTATGGATTAATTATTAGGCATACTCCTTTATCTATCCTATTTATGGCTGGTTTATTGGTAGGTTGCATTGATTCGGCGAATGAATCAAACCGCAGCATCCAGTGTTGTAAAAATTGAATACTTCAATATGACCATATGGCTAACTATATGATTGGTTGAATCAGCGAGTCAGCCAACTCGTTAAATCTTGTGGCATCGCCAACAAGTTGTGACTTTGACAAATGGGTGTCACAAATAATTTGCACAATTGCCAGTTCTCTTGAATAAGCCTGTCTGAACTGGATGAACTTCTTGACCACTTTACCTATATTCTTGATTCGCGCTCGCCACATTGTTTGTGTATTGATGATGTTGCAGGTGCTGCCTGTTTTGGCGCAATCTAATGCGGCACCAGCGGCTCCTCCCGCGGCTGCGCCTGAAACCAAAAAGGAAAACGTTCCGACCTTCAATTTGTTTGAATTTGAAATTGATGGCAACACTGTGCTTGACCCCAGCATCATCGAAAAGACGGTGGATCCTTTTTTGGGTGGCGGTAAAACTTTTGAGGATGTGGAAGCGGCACGCGTTGCACTGGAAAAAGCCTATCGGGATGCCGGGTTTGGCACGGTATTGGTCGATATTCCTCCACAAAAGGTCAAGGATGGTGTTGTCAGGTTGCAAGTCACCGAGGGGGGTGTTAGCAAGCTGTCGATATTGGGTGCCAAATATTATTCTCAGGAAAAAATTATTGAAAAGGTGCCGGGTCTGGCACCGGGCCAGGTGCCCAACTTTACCGAAGTACAAAAGCAATTAGGTACGGTGAATCGTTCGCAAGACCGGATTGTCACGCCCATCTTCAGGCCCGGTAAAAAAGAAGGCACCACCGAAGTGGACCTGGCGGTGCAAGACCAGTTGCCCGTTCATGGCAGCGTGGAATTGAATAACCGTTATACCGCGCATACAACTCATCCACGCTTGACCGGTTCTTTGCGGTACGACAATCTCTTTCAAAGAGAGCATAGTCTGTCTTTGACTTATCAGATGTCGCCCAATCGGCTGGATGATATGAAGGTATGGGTGGCTAGTTATGCCATCCCTATGGAAGATCAATATCTGGTGATGTCGGCCATCAAATCCAATAGCACTTCACCAACAGGTATTACAGGTTCCAATGTATTTGGTAAGGGTAATATTTTTAGTGTGCGCGATATCATTCAGATTGATCAGGATATTGATCTGAAGATGTCGCAGTCACTTACCCTTGGCGTCGACTATAAAGACCTGGATGAAGCCTTGTTCTTTGGTTCTACCGATCCGACATTGACACCGGTTCGATACTTGCCCATTACGCTGGATTATCAAGGTATTAAAGATGATGCCAATGGACGCTGGCAGTGGGGTGGTGGTTTTACCTCCGCGTTTGGCCGATTTTTTAGTGAAGATTCGCAGTTTGACGACAAACGATTCAAGGGACGCAGCAGCTTCTTTGCATTCAGATTTAATTTTTCACGCCTGGAAAAACTGTCCAAGGATTATGCCTTATTCGCCAAGGTGGATGGCCAGTTATCGGGGCAGCCTTTAATTGCCAGTGAACTGTTTATGGTGGGCGGTGCGGAGAGCGTACGAGGTTATCTGGAATCCAGTGCCGGGGGTGATTCAGGTGTACATGGCACCCTGGAACTACGCTCCCCCAATCTGCTGACGGGCAATCATCCCTGGCTGAAATCAGTGAGCTGGCAGGCATTTATTGATGCGGCGTCTGTCAAGATCAATGATCCACTGCCACAACAAAGCGGTAGCCATCAATTATGGAGCGCCGGTGTTGGCCTGCGCCTTAATGCCCAAAAGCAATTCAGTTTATCCCTCGATCTGGCGCGCCCCATGCGCGATACCGTCAATACCAAAGCTGGCGATGTATTCCTGCATGCCCGCGGTTTGTTTGAGTTTTAAGGAGTGATGATGCGTACTACTAAAAAGCACTTGAAATCGTCCTATCTGCCTACTCAAAAGCAATCACTGGTTGCACAAACAGCGTTGCCAAGAGCCAGTGCCAGTGTGATTGCTTTGGCATCCATTGGTGTACTGGCCACGGTGTCACCCAGCTCAGTGTGGGCGGTGCAGCCGGGTGCCATTTTGCCTAACGGTACGATTCCAGTATTGCGTGGTGTGGCCAATGGTCAGGCAGCTTATTCCTTTGTGCCTAATGCGGGTGGCGGTCAGTCGGCCACTATTTATCAAACTTCGCCCAATGTCATCATCAATTGGGACAGTTTCAATATTGATAAAAACAGTAGCGTGCATTTTGATCAGCAAGGTCATGCTACCTGGGCGGCACTCAACCGGATTTTTGATAAAGACCCGTCCATCATTCAAGGCAAGTTGACCGCTGATGGCCAGATCTATCTGATCAACCAGAACGGTATCTTGTTTGACAAGGGTAGCCAGATCAATGTGGGTGCCTTGTATGCTTCAACGCTCAATATTACCAATGAGCGGTTTTTGAAGGGGGTACCAACTAGGAAGGCGCAGGATTTGGATAGGTCTCCGATGTTTGAGGGAGGCTATGACAACGACGGTAAGCCGACAGCATCACCAGCAACCACCGCTGGAATCAGGGTTGGTGAATTTGGTGAGGGCGCAGGACCATCAATCAGCTCAATCCAGGGTGGTGCGATTGTCATGCTGGCTCCAATGGTCAAAAATGTCAGTGGTGTGATTACTTCACCCGATGGTCAAGTGATTCTTGCAGCGGGCAACAGGGCTTTTTTATACCTTAATGATGCTGATTTGTCTGGGCCGGCTGCTGTTGAGCAGAACAAGCTGCGCGGCATGATCGTCGAGGTGCAGGCTGGAGAAGGTGATGTCAATGTGACCAGTCTGATCCAGAACATGGGCACAATTTCGGCTGATCGCGGTAATGTGACCTTGGCTGGCTTGATGATCAATCAGAGTGGGCGAGTCTCTGCATCGAGTGCCGCACTTCAAAATGGTTCGGTATTTTTACAAGCCAGAACCGGTGGGGAGTTTTCTGGTGCCGGTAAATATGGTCGTCTGAATCTGACCAAAGACAGCGTGACAGAAACGCCTTTGGACAAATCGGATACAACAGCCTTGACCGAGGATCAAAAATACTATAACCCCAATGATCCTAATGCCAATGATTATCGAGGCTATATCAAGGCTGAAGCCAATGTGATTTATCATCAAGGTCAGATGATTGCCCGTGGCGGCAATATTAGTCTGTCTGCCAAAAAGAATGCCGACGATCCCACCGCCGTCCCAAGAATTTATCTGGATAAGGGCAGCAAGATTGACGCTTCAGGGAATTGGGTTGATCTGAGTTATGACAGTAATTTTGTGACGATTCCGGTTACATCGACTGAACTCAAAGATTCGCCCGATCAAAAAGTAGGTGCGCTGAAGGGACAGAAAGTCACCATTGATTTGCGTAAAGGCAGCACGGTGCTGGATGTTTCTGCTTATCAGGCGGGCCGTAAACGTACTGTCCAGGAAAAGGCTGCAGCAGGTGGCACAATTACCCTGGATTCCGAAGGAGACATCATTGCGCGACCTGATTCAGTCGTGGATGTTTCAGGAGGGGGATATCGCTATTCGGGCGGTGTTTCCCAGGCTTCACGGCTGATCGGTGCCGATGGGCAAAGCTATGATATTGCAACAGCGCCCAAGGATCTTAAATATTTGGGTATCAGAGATAGTTTTACCCGTACCTACAAGCGTTGGGGACAGACCGAAACATTCAAAAAGCTGAATGGTGGTTTTGGTGTGACGGAATCTGCTTACGTCGAAGGCAAGCCGGGTGGTGAGCTGCATCTGACCGCATTAAGAGGCATGGTGCTGGATGGCAATCTGTATGGTGGCGCCACTGCCGGTATGCTGCAGATGGCCAATGCGCCTCGTGCAGGCTATCTGGAACTTGGCCATTATGATGCGACGGACCCTACAAAACAGAAAATGGTCAATAACGTCAGCATTACTGCTGCGCCGCAAGACACACTCGGTGATGATTTTCAGATTGACTCTATTTTGGCCGACAAGGCTGTCGCTAACCTTCAGATTGCCAGAACGCTGTTTCCTGCCAGTCAACAGACGGGTACTGGTGACTATAAACAGAATGGTTTTGATAATGTAGAAATTAATGCCAACGGTAAATTGACGATTGGCAGTGATGTCCAGATCAATGCACCTCTCGCTTCAACTTTGACACTTCGTGCGACTCAAATTGATGTGGCTGGAAAAATCAATGCGCCTGCAGGCAATGTCAAACTGGAATCGATTAATGCTGGTGCTCGTCCAGCGGATTTAACACGTGGTGTGCAACTTCGCCAGGGTGCTGAAATCTCTACCAAAGGCGTCTGGATTAATCAAAACGGTGTGGCTGGGGCAACTGTTGGGCAGATCATGCCAAGTGCGTTTGATAGCGTGGATCGAAGTGATAATGCTAATTCCATTATTGCCAGCAATGCACTCAATGGTGGCTCGGTTGAGTTGAATTCAAATGGCACACAATTGATCACTGAAGCAGGCTCCAAAATTGATGTGTCTGGCGGTGCCAAACTGAGTTCCAGTGGCAAGGTGACTGCTGGATCAGCAGGTAAGATCACATTGAAGACGGGTTCTGGCCTACAGTCTGGTGATACTGGTTTTGATGCCGTTAAAGACTATAAGAATCAATTAGATGGTACTTTATTAGCTTATGGCCTTACTAATGGTGGCAAGTTGGTCATAGAGACTAATTCAGTCAATATCGGTAATAGTGGTGATACCAGTGCTGAGCTTAATCTCAAGCCGGAATTCTTTCAGCAAGGGGGTTTTAGCTCATACGATATCAAGGGTAAAACAAAACTTACCATCGAAAATAATTCGGTGCTTCATCCTCAGCAAAAAAACTGGGTGATTGATAATCAAAAATCCAGGGTTTTGGCATCGGGTGAAGACCTTGCTTCGATTACATCGGTCAGTACACTGACCGATGATCAGCGCAAGGCAACCAGTATTGCACTGCGTTCAACGGGTAGGACGACTCTCAATGAAACAGCGCAGTATGCTTCTTTAACATTGCCAACCAATTCAACCATTGTGACAGATCCACTTGCTGCTGTGACGCTTGAATCACAGGGCAATATGTTGATTCAGGGGAAAATCATTGCGCCAGGTGGCAATGTTGAGCTTAAAGTAAATGGTACTCAAAATATAGAGCGTCTCACGTCTGATTTAACCTTGGATGAGACGTCAAAAATTCTGACGAATGGCACCTATATCGCCAAGCCGGATGATCGCGGTTTGTTATTGGGTACCGTGACAAATGGTGGTTCGGTGACGCTCAATACCGCACTAACAAAAATTCATACTAAAGCTGGGTCTGTAATCGATGTAAGTGGGACCTCACAATTACTCGATGTTAAGCAGAATGATGTGGCACAGAGCTATGTCAGAAAAACAGTGACCAGTGATGCGGGTAGTGTCACGATTAAATCCAATGATCAGACAGATTTACGGGGTGACATCATAGGTAAGGGGCAAGGACAAAGTGCCGGTGGTAGCTTTGACCTGCAATTTAATAGCCGTAATGATGATCCATTGCAACTTGTTGTTCCAAAAAATAGTCGCATTGTTGTGACTGACGCTTCGTCAGTTGCCAAAGCCGACAATACTCAAGATACATTGTTCAACCCAGAAAAAATTGCTCAGAATGGGTTTGATAAACTGCGTCTTCAAGCTGAAAGCAGTATTGCATTCCAAAAGGATGCGAGTTTGCAATTCAAACGGGGTATCACGTTGGATAGTACTGCCCTGGATATTCAAAATGAACAGACTACAGTGAATCTTCAAGGTAGTACAGTAACTCTTGGTAATACTCTAAATGGAAATCGCATTGTCACGGCAGAATCAAATGCAGTAATTGGTGGCGTAACACTGCCGATCGCGACCCGTGCTGGTTCTGGAAAACTGAATATTTCAGCCAATAATGTCGATTTGGTGGGCAGTGTAACGGTGAATGGTGTCAGCGAAACCAATATTCAAAGTGCCAATGATATCCGTTTGGTAGGCCGACAAATTAATGAAGGTGGTAGGGACTATCAAGGTGGCTTGACGAGTGAAGGCAATATCAATTTGTTGGCAGCGCAGGTATATCCAGTTACCCAGTCAAGCTATAACATTGCAGTTAAAAAAGTGACTGACACGAATGACACGACGGGTACTCCGATAGATGGGAGCGTTATTAAAATCACGGGTAATGGCAGCAACCGTGGCGAAGTTTTGTCTGTCGGTGGCAAAGTCGTGTTGAGTGCTGAAAATATTATTCAATCTGGTGTGATTAAAGCACCACTCGGTACGATTGAATTGCGTGCGGATAAAAACCTTGAACTAAGTAGTAACAGCATCACTTCGGTGTCTGCTAATGGCAGTGTCATTCCTTACGGTACGACTCAGGCTGGTGTGACATGGCTTGATTTGAATGCAATACCAGAAAAGAAAATTAGTTTGTCTGGTAAATCTATCAATCAGAAATCAGGTGCTGTTGTTGATATTTCTGGCGGCGGGGATATTCAGGCAGTCGAATTTGTGACAGGTTCTGGTGGTAGCAAGGACACACTGATCCAGCCCAATACTTATGCGATCATGCCCAAGTCTCTGCTGAGTTCGTTACCAGTTGATCCTGATTACAGCATTACCAGCAGCGGTTCTGCGATTGCAGCTAACTCGCCCTACAACGCCATTCACCTCAGCGCTGGCAGTGGCGTCCCCGCAGGCGACTATATTCTCTTGCCGGGCCGTTATGCCCTGTTGCCAGGTGCCTATATGGTTCAGTTGCAAACCGGTTCGACGTATAGCGCATTAAAAGCAGGTCAGACAGTTAATTTGCGCAATGGTCAAACGGTGGTCAGTGGTTATTTGACGGTGGCAGGTACGGATATTCGTCAATCACAACCGATTGGTGTGATTGTGCGGCCGGGTAGTGCGGCTAAAACCGAGTCTGATTACAACATCAATAACGGTAATGAGTTTTTCACCAAGCTGGCAACACAAAATCGTGTCACGGTACCGCGTTTACCTAATGACGGTGGCAAGTTAAGTATTGCTGCCACCGATGCGCTGACTTTAAACGGTACCTTTAATACCAACCCGGCCAACGAAAAAGCGCAGTTGGCCCAAGTGGATATCAGTGGTCAGGACAACCGTATTGCGGTGGTTGATAAGGTTGGAAGAACCGACATTGCCAGTGATTATTTGCAACTGGAAGCGAGCAGTCTCTCGCATCTGAATGCCAGTTTGTTGATTGGTGGTACGCGCAGTGATGCCACCGATGCCACGGTAGTCACGGCTCAGTCCAAAGAAGTGTTGGTGACGAATAACGATGCCAGCAAATTGCAGGCACCCGAATTGTTGCTGGCTGCCAAAGAAAATATCACCGTTAAAAGTGGCAGTGTGTTGAGTGGTAGCGGCACCAAAGCCGGTAACTCGCGCAATATCAAGACCGATGCCAATAGCGCATTAATCAGATTGGCCAATAATGATCAGGTCACGGTTGATCGTGGCAGCAATAGCGGTGGTGGTGCCGGGCTAGTGGTGGTGGAAGAAGGGGCAACGCTGGCTGCTGATAAATCTCTATTGATTGATGCCACACAAAATACCCAGTTCAAAGGCAATCTGAATGTCCAAAGCGGTGGCGCGGTGTCATTGGCTTCCAGCAAGGTGAGTGTGGGTGAGACTGATGGCGTAACTGGTATTGATGATGGTCTGGTGCTGTCCAATACGCAGCTCGCCAATCTGAATAGTCTCGACACGGTAACGTTGAAGAGCTATGGCAGTGTAGATTTATACGGCAACACTCAATTGGGCAGCAGTGCACTCAATAATCTGAGTTTGGATAGCGGTGCCCTGGTGGCTAAAACCGGTGGCAGTGGTGGTGCAGCCAATAGCCAGATTACGGCATCCAATGTAACGTTTAAAAATACAACAGCACAAGCCAGTACCAATACTGGCACCACGGGTGGCGTGCTGAACGTGAATGCCAACAAGCTGACGATTGGTGCTGGTAATAAGGCCATTCGCGGTTTTGATACGGTCAATATGACGGCGGCAGGCGACATTGTGGCCGATGGCAGTAAGTCTGTTTATGATGCCAATGGCAAGTTGACGACCCAGCCTGATAGTGAGCTCACGACCTTGCAAGTGGCCGGTAATCTGACCATGACGGCAGCGCGAATCACGGGTAGCCATGGCGCTTATCAAAGCTGGCAAGCCGCTGATCTGACTGATGCCAATAATCCGCTTTATTACAACTTCAATATCAAGGGTAACGGGGCAGTCACACCAGTGAATGATGTGACTTCAATCGGTTCACGTTTGGCTTTGGAGGGTAAGTCAATTACCAGTAATGGCCGGGTTGAGATGAAGTCTGGCTCGGTGACCATGGCCGCCAAAGGTAATGGTGCTGCAGATAATGTCACTTTAGAGGATGGCGCAGTGGTTGATGTGGGTGGCGTCAGCAAAAACTTTAACGGTACCATGGCCGTTGCAGGTGCTGGTGTTGTCAATGTGATGGCTGATGCGGGCAATGTGGTTATCAAGCAAGGTGCCAATGTATTGGTGAATGGTATTGCCGATGGCGGCGATGCCGGTACGCTCAATATTGCTGCCAATGCCTTGCAATTGGATGGGCAAGTCAATGGTGCTGCCAACGCTGGCCAGACCCAGGGTAAATTTAATCTGGATGTTCAAACACTGCCTGATTTTTCAAGCTTAAACAGCAAGCTCAATAGTGGCAGCATGACTGAACAACGTATCCTACGGGTTCGTCAGGGTGATGTCACGATTGCGGCGGGTGACACCGTCACAGCCAGACAGTTGCAGATTGCCGCCGACAATGGTGCCATCAATTTAAACGGCAAGCTCGATGCCAGCTCGCTCAAGGGTAAGGGCAAAGTTGAGTTGTATGCCAAAAATGATGTCACCCTGGCCAATGGCAGTGTGATCGATGCCAGCTCTACCTTGGCCGATAGCAGTGCTTATAGTGATGGCGGTACAGTCCGAGTCGGCAGCACCGCAGGCAAAGTGACATTTGCACAAGGTGCCAAGATTGATGTCAGCGCTGCCAAATTGGGTAAAGCAGGACAGGTGACTTTTATCGCAGCGCGTAATGTGGGCAATGATGGCATGAATGCCGATTTGCAAGGTACCGTACTCAGCAAGACACGTCAGAGTGACAAGGTGGCTGAAGTGGTGGCCGAAGGCAATAAAGTTTATGACACCACTACCTTTGCCAACGCCGGTACCGAAGTCAATGCCTTTGTCACTGCGGCGACTATCCCCGCGATTGTGGCTAATATCAAAGGGGATGACGGCCAGGCGCAAGGCAATAGCCAGGTGCGAGCTGGTGTAGAACTACAGGTTGCCGGTGACCATACTCAGGCTGATGCCATTGATTTGACTGATGCCACCACCTGGTTAAGCAATAACCAGCCCGGCACACTGACCATTCGTTCGCAAGGTAATCTCAATATCAACAGCAGCATTGGTCTGCCCAGTGACAGCCTGTATCAGGCTGATGGGGTAACGCCACTGGGTAAAACCTGGAATATCAACCTGGTTGGTGGTGCCGACCTGGACGCTGCTAACCCAATGGCGGTGCAGACTGCCAAACAGTTAAGCCAGAATATTCAAGCCGCCACGATTACCGGTGGCGATGTGGTGCTGGGAGCCGATGCCAAGATCAGAACGGGTACGGGCAATATTCAGGTAGCGGCGGCGCATGATTTTAATATGGCCAATGGCAATAACAATACCGCGGTGATTTACACCACCGGGCAAATCGCCGCAGCCGATGTAGCGACTTCTTATGGTTCTGCTTCCAACTATGGGCGTTGGGCTAACCAGGGTGGCAATATCAGTATTACAGCGCAACATGATGCAATTGGTAGTGGTAATCAATGGATCACGGATTGGTATCGCAGGCCAAGATCAAATCTGTCTAATATTACTAAGCTGCAGGCAGACTGGTGGGTATATAGAGCCAATTTCAAACAGAATATTGGCACTTTTGGTGGCGGTAATATCGATATTCAGGCTGGACGAAATGTGGACAACTTATCAGCCATGTCAGCAACTTCAGGACGTACCTATTCCAATGGCACACAGCTTGACGTGCTGGGAGGTGGGGATGTTGCAGTGCTGGCCGGTAACAGTATCAAGGGTGGTAGTTATTTATTGGGCCGTGGTCAAGGATTGATTAAAGCCGGTGGCAGTGTTGGAAGTGAAAAAGCGACTCAGTTGTACGTGATGGGAGAAAGCAGTAATGATATTGCCACTAAACAAGCAAGCTTGGTTATAGACGCAGGTAATGCCGTCAATATTCAGAGTATTGCCAATCCGACTGCTGTTGCAATCGATGATTCTACTTCTCTTAAGCCAATTTCTGGAGTTATTGATCCAAGTGTGAGTAATTCTCCTTTAGGAGTTTCGGCAAATTTTTATACTTACTCGGATAACAGTCAGGTTTCAGTCAAGGCAAAATCGGGTGATATTAAACTGGGTAGTAATCTGGATACCACATTGGGCAGCACTAACCCAAATCAACAGAATAAATATCGTAATAATAATATTACCTATACTTATCCTGCCACATTGTTATCTACTGCATTCAGTGGAAGTATTTCGAGTATCGGAAATAATGGCAGTAACTCATTGATATTCCTCTTTGCATCTCAGCAGGGGATCGTCAAAATACTGGCTGATCAGAATGTTAATGGCCTGACACTAAAAGTCAATGATACTGATCCTGCAGCGCTTTACACATGGCGCAATCCAAAGAAGAATTCAAATTCGATCAATATAGGAAATGCAATTACTTCAAGTGACGATAAGCCAAGTAGCGCATCGCGGATCGTTCAACGAGATCAGTCTGGTTATGTGTATGATATTCAGGCTTTAAATGGTGGGATCAATAATGCTGACTTTACTTTGCCTGCTGTTTCAAGGATCTGGGCTAACAAGAGTATTGTATTAAGCAGTTTATGGTTGCTGCAAAACCTGAAGGATTCGGATGTCAGTGTGGTGCACTCTGATGGCGAGGATATTCGATCAGCCACGGCAAATGGAAGTATTTTCATCAATGGACCAGGGCGTTTAGTAGTACAGGCTGGGAGTTCGATTGTAATGACCAATGCGACAACGCTTTATCCAGGTGATAACACCCAAGGCAATAATTTTGGCGCTTTGGCAGCTTTGGGTAACAGTTTCAATCCTTATTTGACCAGTGATAAGAGTGCCAGAATTACTGCAATTGCCGGTGTCAGTGGTGAGGTCAATCTGGATAAGCTGGATCAGACCTATGCCGATTTAAAAACGGCAGGCGAGAAAAATGATCCAGCATTGGCAAAAAAAGCCATCGACAGCTTTTTGGGGCAAGCCAAGATTTTAGGTGGCGATATCAGTACTTATCAATCAGCCATTCAAACTCAGGGTGGCAGTGACATCGACTTGATTGCACCCAAGGGTAATATCATTGTCGGCTCTACGACCACACCCGATAAAAATAATGCGCCTGCCGTAGGCGTGGGTGTGGTCACCTCTGCCGGGGGAAATATCAATAGTTATTTGAGTGGCGATTTCAACATCAATCAGGGCAAGGTATTGACTGCCCGGGGTGGAGATATCCTGATCTATACCACTGAAGGGGGCATTGATGCCGGACGTGGAGCAAAGACTGCTCGCGCCACCGCTGCCCCGAAAAGAATTGCCATTCCTGATCCGAGTGATCCAACCAAAATTCTTGGCTACCGTTATGAGGTTCCACCTGATGCTGCCGGTAGTGGTATTCAAACCGCCACCTCCGACCCCGATGGCTCAGGCCCATTGAAATCGCCAGCACCGGGTAGTGTTTACCTCTTTGCACCCAAAGGCACCATTGATGCGGGTGAGGCGGGGATTGTTTCCGCTGGTAATATTACCATTGCCGCACAAACTGTCTTAAACGCCACCAACATTAGTGCCGCAGGTTCATCGCAAGGTGTGCCGCAAGCTGTATCCGGCAGCCTGTCAGCGACGATGGCATCCAGTGGTGCTACACCCACCGCAGGTCAGGACAAGGCCGCTGAAGAAGCAGCCAAAAATGCCGAGCGCAGCAAGATGGCTTCGGCAGAGTCCATCAAGCCAAATATCCTGAGTGTTGAGGTGGTGGGCTTTGGTGACAAGAACTGTAAAGAGAGCGATTCGTCTTGC
Organism: Ampullimonas aquatilis; assembly: GCF_049675895.1. Classification (GTDB taxonomy): domain Bacteria; phylum Pseudomonadota; class Gammaproteobacteria; order Burkholderiales; family Burkholderiaceae_D; genus Ampullimonas; species Ampullimonas aquatilis. The sequence continues at coordinate 828,985 of NZ_CP183834.1, forward strand.
TTTGGTAAATAATTAGTATTTGCTTTTTATCATCACCTTGCCTGGCAAGGTGATGATGTCTTAATAACTATAATTTGAATTATGGTTTGCTGAATAGATCAGTATTGGCGGTGGGGAGTGGCGGTTGGCAATTGTCTGGTGGTCCATTGGGACTCTTCGTATAGGTATTAACCGGGTTGGCAGTGATATCCGCAGAACTGATTGTTGTGCCACTGGCTATTACAGGTGAATAACCATTACTCGGTAAGGCCAATAGACCTGATCTTCCCCAGTACTGTCTAATGCCATTGTCTATATCATCAATAATTGTTGGATCACCTAATTTTCTAGGCATTAAGTCAAAAATTGTTTGTAAATTTCCGCTTATTGTGTTTCGATATTGAAAACTTGTTTCTGCATATAGTTCATACGTGCCCTCTACCACATTCAATAGTGTTGGTGCTGAGCCATTGATTTTGATAAAACGATATGCATTATTTCCTGGATTCTGTACGCCATTAAACGGATCAACAGGTACAAAGCCGGTTGATATCATGCCTACTGCACCAAGGTTGGCTGTGTCGTAACTGGTCATACATGCGCCATATCAAGGCTGGAAGAGGGGCTGACATTACCGGTTATATTGCATGCACCACTTGAATTGGCTGTGACAAAAGGCTGTACACCACCCATGCAAGTAGCACCTGTAAAGTAAATATCAAATACCTCAAAGGTCCCGGAGTAAGTAGGGCGTCTGGCAACATAGATGGTGTTGTCACCCGTGACTGGAAGCCCTAGCTGGCTCCACTGGATGATTTGTCCAGTAAAAATACCAGATAACTGGGTTTTGGTGAGGTTGGGCATATTGGCCTCGGTTTCTGAGCCAACCACCAGTCCTTCTTTGGCTTGAAGTAAATCTCTAATTTTCTTGGTAACTACTACACCAAATACGAGAGCATTGGGAGATTGGACTGTTAACTTTGCTAATTGTGTTGGAGTGGCACCTAGCAGTGCTGGCTCAACATCAGAAAGGCCAGCTTTGGGAATGGCAGTTTGCGTTGCAGTGGTAGCGACCTCATGGTTGTATAAGCTGGAAGGCCAGTTGTTGATGAGACAGTAGCGGTAGTGAGGACTAAATCGGGGTTCGCCTTCAATGCGGCCATACTTATAAATGTTAATGGTGTGCCATTCGCTACAGGAAGAACACCATTGATTGAGCCGCCAACCGAATTTTTATAAAGGGCAATTTTTGTCTTTCCGCCTGTGAGTGCTACGGAGGAGGTACATAGCACTACCAACTGAGTGTTATAGCTGTAGACGTCCATGCTACCCGCGGTACAGAATGATTTTGAAAGGGTTTTTAAAAGTGCGGGATCCAATGCAGAAGAACCTGCGATAAAAAGATCCAGGGTATCGCCTGCAGTGCTGTTATAGGAGCTGGGTGGTAACGCATGACTGCTCGAACTAAACCCATTCAATAACGCCAGAATGGACATGGTGATGATTTTCATTTTCATATTGCCCTCATTAAATTAGATGTTGTCGATGAACCAACTGACAATCATCTTGACTTGTTTTGTTGGTTATCAAAATGTATTAATATAATGTGATGCAGCTGTGACGATGGTGGAAATCGTTGTTGATTTTGATTGATGGTTTAATGAAAGCGGTGAGACCTGTTTGGATGGTCCATCTTTTGGGCCGCTTTGTTGTCGGTACCAGCAGCTATTTTTTTATGATCCAGAATTCTTGACAAAAATAGACTGGTCTATATACTGGTCTATTGTCGTGATGAGGGAGTAAAGAAATGAATATTGAAATAGGTTCATACGAGGCAAAAACCAAATTACCTGAGCTTTTGCGTGGGGTGCAAGAGGGCAATCGCTACACGATTACGCTACGAGGTGCAGCTATTGCTGACTTGATTCCTTCAGCAGCAGCTCCCAAAAACGATGTGGCGTTAGCCATAGCGCAGATGTATCAGTTTATGGAGGCGCATTCACCAATCCTGGGTATTGATACCAAGGCATTGCTCGAAGAGGGGCGCGACTGATGCGCTTTGTACTTGATAATTCGGTTACCATGCGTTGGCTTTTTGGTGATGGTTCAGCCAGTGATCAGACCTATGCCAGACATGTACTGTCTGTTATTGCAGATGGCAATGTGTTGGTGCCGGGGATTTGGTCGCTTGAGGTGGCCAATGTGATAGCTCGTGCCGAAAAAAAGTATGGATTACCTGAGGCTCGTAGTGCAGAGTTTGTTCATTTGCTTCATCAGATGCATATTGAAGTTGATCCACAGACCAGCGTCCATGCGCTGAATGATACTTTACAGCTGGCCCGTCGCTATAACCTGTCAGCTTATGATGCAGCGTATCTGGAATTGACATTAAGAGAAGGCCTGGCGTTGGCCACTTTGGATGATGGCCTTGTAAAGGCGGCTAAAAAAGCCGGAGCCAAGCGCTTGACGTTGAAATCTTGAGCTGGTTTGAGTTGTAGCAGCAGCCAGCTTAATTGAAGCTATGATTGCTTTTTGATACGAAAGTTCCTGGTCGTCAACTTGTCATGCAAGGGTAATATGATGCATCCTCTCAATGGTTATAGAGGAAAGTCATGAAAGCATTGGTATTCGCTACTGTTTTGACCAGCATGTTGTGCAGCACGGTCTCTGCCGAAACCGTGGAAAACAAAATCCAGAAACGTCTTGCCGAAAAGCTCGGCACCGGCTTTAAGGCCGATGAGATTATGGCAACGGCTTATAACGGTTTGTACGAAGTACGTAGCGGCAACAGCATCATGTATACCGATAAGGACGGTCGATTTTTGATGCGCGGCGAGTTGGTGGATGTGGATAGTCGAATCAACGTTACCTCAGAGCGTCTGGAGGACTTGAGCAAGGTGCCATTTGAGAGTTTGCCGATGGAGCAGTCTTTCAAGGTGGTGAAGGGGAATGGCAAGCGGGAACTGGCTATTTTTGAGGACCCCAATTGTGGTTATTGCAAAAAGCTGGAACAGTCGCTGGTGAAGCTTAATGATGTGACGATTCATGTGTTTTTGTATCCGGTACTGGGTGAGGATTCCGCCAGCAAAGCCAAGGCGATCTGGTGCTCAACGGATCGCAGCAAAAGCTGGCTGGACTGGATGCAGGACAAGAAAGAGCCCCGCGCTGCGAGTGAGTGTGAACATCCGCTGACTAAAAATGTGAACTTTGGTCAAGCGCATCAGATCAGTGGTACACCCACGATCTTCATGAAAAATGGCAAACGGATTCGCGGTGTGGTGCCGATTGAACGGATTGAGGCACTGCTGGAAGAGCCGGCAACTGTAGCTAAAGCCAGATAAGACAAGGCATGGCAAGATTTGGTTGATTTTCTGACGATAGAACAAGCCTGCTCTCGGCGTTGGCAAATTGGCAGTAGGTGTAGATAGAAAAATCAGCATCTCAATTGGAACTAGTACTTATGGACTATCTTGTCATCAATCTTTGACACTGCTTTGTCATGAATTATCATTAGAGTGCTAGTTCTATTGGTAGATCAAGACGAATTGAGTCTGGTCGCTGGTCAATTCAGGGGGCATGTAATGAAAGCGGTTGTTTTTGGTGTGGTTGTGATGATCGGCTTGTTGGGTAATGCGCAAGCAGATGTGGCTTATCCGGCCAATTACAATTTGGGTTTGATTGAAGCACCCACTACGGTACCGTTTTTTCATTCTGCTTTCAAAACGGGTAACAACCCAAGCTGTATTGGTGATGCGGCACAGTACAACTTTTGCGATTCATTCTCCTTCACCCTCAGTCCTGCCGCGACGATTGATGCGATTTCGGCAACGATTGATTTGTCTTCGTATTACAAGATTGATCGCTTTCAAATGAGTCTGGTGAATCTGACCACCACGGCGGTTGTGCAGGCATGGACTGGTGGTACTGGCGCTGGTAACGGCACGGTGGCCGTCATCAATCCACTTAATTTGACCGTGGGTAATTACTCGCTGAATTTTCGTGGTTGGGTAGCGGGGTCGTTGGGCGGCTCTTATACCGGTCATATGAATGCTGTGCCAACTGATGGCAGCAGTTCGGTGCCATCACCAGCCAGCTATGGTTTGTTGATGAGTGGCTTGGGTTTGCTGGGTTTGATTGGCGTTAAAAAACGCGATAGTCAGAAAGCGGCTGTTTAAATTTTAATCCTGGCGAATTGTCGTCAGGTTCATATCAAGTACTAGTCTGTATAGACTGTTTTATTTGACAGTTTTGACACGACTGTTACATCTTGCCCCTGTAGATTGCGAGGGTCGTCAATCCGACGATGTTTTTCTGGTGATCATCCTTTGGGGGAAATCTATGGCAATTTCAACTATCCGTTCTGTGGTACTGGCTTTGGCCGGTCTTGCAGCGCAGGGACTGGTGGCGCCAGTCTATGCGGATACGGTGAATCCTACCGGGTACAACCTCGGTCCGATTACAGCGCCTGCTTCTGTGAGTTTTTCTCACGTGGCATTCTCGACAGGTGGCAACAATAGTTGTGCTGGTGGTGCACCATACAATTTTTGTGACACATTCACTTTTTCTTTGAGCCCTTCGGCAACGGTCAATTCCATTGTGGCCTCATTGAATTTGGCTGGTTTGTTCAACATCACCAATCTTCAGGTGAATTTGAAAAACATCAGCACGGCTAGCCTGATTCAGGCTTGGACAACACCAAGTGGTAATGGTGAAGTTGCTGTTATTACAGCCAATAACCTTGGTTCTGCAAACTATGCCTTGAATATTCGTGGCACGGTTAACGGTATTGCTGGTGGTACTTATGTGGGTGCTGTGAATGCCGCCAGCCCAGTGCCAGTTCCTGGTGCTTTGGGCTTGTTGTTGCTGGGTTTGGGTTCGCTGGGTTTTATCGGCAAACGCAAAGGGCAATAAGCTGGCCGAATATCTCTTTGTGGGCTTTTGTTCATAAACCGATACTCGGTGGTAGTAAATAAATAGGCCTAATTAATATTTGCCTAAGGAGTATTGTTTTGTTGGATACTCCCTTTAATCAGTGACTAATCAGCGATTTTCATGTGATCAGGATGCGGCCGCATGGTCGCATTTTTTTTAATTTGAAAATTAGATAAATGATTGGTAAAGACTGATTGATTTTGCGACATCAACGATGACTTGTCACATAAGGCCGCTATGCTGCTGGTCTCGTATCCTTATAACAATAGAGTGTTCTTGAGTATGAGTCTGCCTACCATCAGTATCGTCACGATTTCATTCAATCAGGCGAAGTATCTGGAAGAGTGTATCTGTTCGGTACTCGATCAGGATTATCCAAATATCGATTACATCGTGGTGGACCCTGGTTCAACAGATGGTAGCCGCAATATTATCGAGCGTTATCAAGATCGTTTGGGTGCCGTGGTGTTTGAACCCGATCGTGGCCCGGCCGATGGATTGAATAATGGATTTCGTCATGCTAAAGGCCAGGTCTTTGGTTATATCAATGCCGATGATCGACTGATACCGGGTGCGTTGAAAATGGTGGGTGAATATTTTGCCGCCCATGACAAGGTGGATGTCTTGTGTGGCGCTATCCGGATCGTGGATGAGGAAGGGCGTGCCAGCAAGCGCAGTCGTACCGCCGATTTGTTTGATCCGGTGAAATACGCAGCCGGTATTTGTACAGTCGGTCAGCAAGGTACTTTTTTCCGTGAGAATGTCTTTCGCAAGGCTGGTGGCTTCAATCCGACCAATCGGATTACCTGGGATGGTGAGTTGTTGGTGGACATGGCACTGGCCGATGCACGATACGCGACCATCAACAAGGTGTTGGGAGACTTCAGAATCTATCCTGGGTCGATTACCGGCTCGCAGCGTTTCAGAACGCAATACATCAATGAGCAGAATCGGGTGGCGCAAAAAATTGAGGACAATCATCTGATTTTGATGAACCCCTGGAAGCGGCGTCTGGCGCGTTTGGCTTATCGCTACAACCCTTTGCGACATTTGCAATATTGGACAGTCAGGTAGTTTGTCTGGCTTGATGCAAGCCGAGCTTGGTGTATCAACGAAAGTGTGGTGCTTCATTGAATGGTCATATTCGTCTGCCAGAATAGCGGCAACGTAAAACAGATAAGAACCCTGTTCCTTCAATCGAAGTCAACGAGCACCTCATGAAAATCTCTGTCATCTCCATCAACTATGCGCCTGAGCCTACCGGTATTTCTGTCTATACCACGGGCATGAGTGAGTACCTGTCGGAGCGTGATTGGGATGTGACCGTGCATACCGGTTTTCCGTATTACCCCAACTGGAAAAAAAAATACAATGATCGGCAAGTCCTGTTTCGTGCCGAACAAATGGGGAAGGTTAAACTGCGTCGTTGCTATTTGTTTGTACCACGCGCACCGTCAGCATTAAAACGTATTATTCATGAATTCAGTTTTTGTATTTCTGCCTCAATCAGTTATCTCATGGCTGAAGCAGCCGATCTGACTATCATCGTTTCGCCACCGTTGCCGATTGGTATTCCAATTGCGCTGCTTGCCAAGCTCAAGGGCAGCAAAACGCTTTTTCATGTGCAGGATTTGCAGCCCGATGCCGCGGTTGAGTTGGGTATGCTCAAGCCAGGCCTGTTAACTAAAATTCTGTATGGCATGGAATCGCTGACTTATCGGTTGGTGGATTGGGTGTCGACGATTAGCTTGGCGATGCAGAAAAATATTCAGGCCAAAGGTGTGGATGAGAAGAAGATGCTCATCTTTAAAAACTGGGCCGATGACGATACCGTGATGCCCATGTCTGACCGTGATAGCTATCGATATGACTGGTCATTGCAAAACAAGTTTGTGGTGCTTTACTCGGGCAATATGGGTGTGAAGCAGGGTTTGGGCATGTTGTTGGCGGTGGCCAAACAGTTGAGCCATCTCGACGACATTGTGTTTGTGATTGTGGGTGATGGTGGTGAGAAACAAACCTTGATCAACCGTGCCAATGAACAGGGTTTGCACAATGTGCGCTTTACCAGCCCCGTGCCAAAAAATTCATTGGGCCGCTTGTTGGCGACCGCCGATGTTTCTGTCATTCCGCAAAAAGAAGGCATGAATGACGTAGTCCTGCCTTCCAAATTGAATAATATCTTGTGCAGCCAAAAGCCGGTGATCGTGGCAGCCAGGCAAGACAGTGAGCTGGCCCATATTGTTCAGTCGGCCAATTGCGGTTTGGTGGTAGAGCCAGGTCAGGCTGAGCAAATGGTCAAGGCAATTGTGCAACTGCATGCTGACCAGGAAGAGCGTCAATTGCTGGCACGCAATGGTCGTGAATATGCCTTGCAATACCTTTCTCGCAAGGGGATTTTGGATCAGTTCATGCATCAGGCTGAAGGGTTGATCAAACCTCAGGAAGCTGGAGAAATGTCGACGCCAATTCGTTCGTAAACGGTTCGAATCAGTCCTAATGGATTAGTCCGACAATGCTGTTCTCATCCTTCTTCTCCCTTTTTACATATTTCTGAAATATTTCAGCGTCAAACTAGCAAGCTCCCGATGATTATTAGGTTGGCTTGCTCATATGAAGAAGAATATTGTTTACGCCCTTGGGCTATGCGCCGCACTGATCTCTCAGTCTGCAATGGCTTGGTGGAACCCCGATTGGTCACATCGCATGAATGTTGGGATCAACACCGCAGCATCTGGCGTTGCTATTGCCGGGGCTGCTGATAATGTTCCAGTGCTGTTGCGCTTGCATACCGGTAACTTCAGTTTTGTGGATGCCAAAGCCGATGGTTCGGATATTCGCATTGTGGCTGGCGATGACAAGACGCCGCTTAAATTTCATATTGAAAAATTTGATGCTTTAAATGAGTTGGCGCTGGTTTGGGTACAAATGCCCAAGATCAATCCAGGCGTGGCGGCTGACCCGGTTTGGATCTATTACGGTAATGAAAAAGCCGGGGCTGCTGAAGAGCCTAAGCTGACTTATGACGCCAGCCAGTTATTGGTTAACCACTTTGGTGACAAAGAAGATCTACCAAGAGACTTCAGTGCTTTTGCCAATAACAGTATTGCTTCTTCTGCCTTGCCAAATCCAGCTGGCTTGATCGGTACGGCCTTATCCTTTGCGGGTTCTGCCAGATATGAGGTGGCGGCACCTGCGGTCGTTTATTCCGATAAAGGTATGACGGTTTCGATGTGGTTTAAGCCGGAGGCTGGTGCACAGAATGCGGTTTTATTTAGTCAGGTGGATGGCACCAATCAATTGTCTGTACGGCTCAATGGTGACAGGCTGATGGCGAGTGTGGGTGGTGTGTCAGTGACGGCTACTGTGCCGGTGATTGCGGGTGCCTGGAACCATGTGGCGATGACTGCAAAAAATGAAGTGGCTTTATTTTTGAATGGTGTTCAGATGGGTAAAGCACCTGCGCAGTTACCCGCCATGTCGGGCAAGATTGTGGTTGGCCAGGGCTTCTCTGGTTTGATTGATGAGGTGCAACTGTCTTCTACTGATCGTGGTGCTGCCTGGGTGCAGTTGACTGCCTTGGGGCAAGGGCAAGATCAAAAGCTGATCAGTTATGCACCAGCTGAAGGTGCCGAAGAAGGTGAGGGGGTTTCATACGCAAAAATTCTGCTGGGTTCGGTGACGACTGATGGCTGGGTTGTAATTGGTATTTTGATGGTGATGATGTTGATCAGTTTCACGGTAATGATTACCAAGGCACTCTTTATTGGCCGTATTGAAAAAGCCAATGCTCACTTCAAAGAAAATTTCAATGAACTGCTGGAAGAATTGACTACCTATAAAAATAGCAAGACGGCCACCAAGAGCTTGCTGTCCAAGCCTGAATATCAGCACTCTTCTTTGTATCGTATTTTTCATATTGGTTCGCAAGAACTGGTGAATCGCTTTGATGCCTATCGCAAAAATGGTAAAGACCTGAGCAATATCAGTCCGCAATCCATGCAGGCGATCCGTGCCTCGATTGATGCCAGTTATATCCGTGAATCACATCGCCTGAATAATCAGATGGTGTTATTGAGTATTGCCATCGCTGGTGGTCCTTATCTTGGTTTGTTGGGCACGGTAGTGGGTGTGATGATTACCTTTGCGGCGATTGCGGCGGCGGGTGATGTGAACGTGAATGCGATTGCGCCTGGTATTGCTGCTGCGCTGGTGGCGACGGTAGCTGGTCTGGCGGTCGCAATTCCTTCTCTATTTGGCTATAACTACTTGTCCAGCAAAATCAAGAATGTCACTTCTGACATGCAAGTGTTTCTGGATGAATTCATTACCAAACTGGCTGAAAACTACTCTTTGTAATCTCGTTGATTCAAGTAGGTGAATAGGAGTAAGTCATGCAAGTTTCTTCAGAACTCAAGCCGATTGATGATATCAACGTGACACCCATGCTGGATTTGGCGTACGTGTTGCTGGTGATTTTCATCATCATGACCACTGCTTCGGTGCAGGGTATCAAGGTCAATCTGCCTAAGGCCAGTGCTGCGCCCAGCTTGGCCAAACCCCAGACCAAGGCTATCACGGTGCGTGATGATGGTCAGATTTTTTTGGATACCTATCCGGTGACCTTGCAGGAGCTTGAGCAGAAGCTGCGTGATTTGAAAGCTGTCAATCCAAGCTTTCCAGTGGTGATTAAAGGTGATGCCAAGGTTCAGTACGAAAAAGTGATTGATGTATTGGATCTGATGGGACGGCTTGAAATTACCCAGCTTGGCTTGGTTACGCAAAGATTGGTCAAGTAAGGCGGTCTATGTCGTCCAATCCAATGAAAGGGTATTTGCTCAAGGGTGGTATCGGGTTATTGCTGGTGGCTATTTTGGTAGGTGGTTATTTTGCTTTGAGTAGTTTTCTTGGCAACAAGAGCGATAAAAAACCCAATCAGGTGGTGATATCGGTGCTCAAGCCGCCACCCCCTCCGCCACCGCCCAAGCCGCCTGAAAAGCCGCCAGAGCCACCCAAGATCAAAGATGAAGTTAAGGTTCCTGAAATCAAGGATGATCAACCCAAACCTGCCGAGGACAAGCCCGCAGATAACAAGCCCGCTTCGGATAAACCTTTGGGTGTGGATGCTGAGGCAGGTGCCGGTAATGATGGTTTTGGTTTGGCCGGCAATAAAGGTGGCCGTGATTTTCTGTCGACTGGTGGTGGTAGTGGCAATTACTACACAGGCCTGGTGCAGCGGCAGTTTTATCTGGATTTGATGAAAAACCGCAATCTCGCCAAAACGGAATTTAAAGTGGGCGTGATTGTCTGGATATCGGCCAATGGCAAGGTGGATCGGGTTGAGCTGGAAAGCCCAACCGGCGACAAGCAAACCGATGATCTGATCAAGACCACCTTGATGGAGATGCCAGCATTGCGCGAAATACCACCGCTACACCTGCGTGAAATTCATTTGCGTATGGCGAATCGAACTTAAGTTGTATGGGCTGACTTTGTCGGTCAGTATTTGAATCAAGCAAGCCCAGGTTGTATCTGAATGAGCCAGCTCAACCTGACAGTCTTTGTTGTTATTGATAAGAAGTATGCCAATTGACATGAAAAAAAATATTGCACTGTATACCCTGATCGGATTGATTTCTTTATCGACGACTGCCGTGTATGCAGAAGGCGAAGCCATTCCACTTGCGACCAAACGCTTGATTGAAACTTTGGTGGAGCAAGGCATCATTACCAAATCCAAGGCAGATGCTTTGATTCGTGAATCCGAAGCGGTTGAGAAAAAACCTGCACCGGTTCGTGTTCCTTATGTACCGGACTTTGTGCGTAAGGAAATTAAGGACGAAGTTAAAAAGGAATTGGCAGACCAGGCTAAAAAAGAGGGTTGGGCTGGGCCTGGTGCTGTGCCTGATTGGGTACGTAATATGAAGTGGGAAGGCGAGCTGCGGATTCGTTATCAGCACGATGGGTTTGATGGCAATAACGCGGTTGCCTTTACCGATGTGAATGCAACCAATAGTAGTGGCACGGAGAAGTTTTTAAATTCCACTGAGGGCCGAGATCGCATGCGGGTACGTGCACGTTTAGGTGTGACCACGAGTTTTGATCCAGAGTGGATGGCTGGTTTTAGGATTACCACCGGTAGCGCAGGTACTCCGGTAACGGCAAACCAGACCTTGGGTAACTATGGCAATAATTACTCAGCGCTGATTGACCGAGCTTATATCCGCTATCATCCCGTTGAATGGTTGAATGTGATTGCTGGTCGCTTTGGCAACCCCTGGTATGGCACTGATTTACTGTGGGCACCTGATCTCGGTTTTGATGGTGTGGCTGTGCAGGCAACCCCGATCATTAATCAGAATATGCGTGGTTTCGTGACCGTGGGGGCTCATCCCATTCAGGAAGTTGAATTGTCACAGCATGACAAATGGTTATTTGGTGCGCAGGGTGGTGTGGATTGGGTGGCCGAGAATAAGATGACGGGTAAGGTTGGTCTTGGTTATTACAAATACACCAATGTGACTGGTCAAACCAGCCCTAATGGCAGTTCCTTAAATTACTTTACTGCACCTGGATTTACGCAGAAGGGTAACACCTATTACAACATTTCATCAACAACGGATAAAACCCTTCAGGGTTTAGCTTCTGAGTATCATTTGTTGAATTTGACCGGCTCACTCAACGTGCCGGTATTTAATCATAACCAGTTCATGATTACGGCTGACTATGTAAAAAATCTGGGCTTTGATCAAGCTGCCGTGTCGGCACGTTTTGGTTCAGAAGTCAAAAAACAGAATATCGGTTATCAAATGCGGTTTGCTCTGGGTAAGCCAGAGATCAAAGCCAAAGGTGACTGGCAGGTTTATACCGGTTACAAGCGTGTGGAAAGCGATGCTGTGCTGGATGCCTTTACGGATAGCGATTTCCATCTGGGTGGCACTAACGCCCGGGGTTATTTCCTTGGTGGCAGCTATGGTTTGTCGCCGAATACGTTTGCCAATTTCCGTTATTTGAGTGCTGACTCAATTGAAGGCCCGCCATTTGGTATTGATGTACTGCAGTTGGATCTCAACCTGCGCTTCTAATCAGGAATTGCCAATATGAAACCATTGATCAGTTTAATGACCGCACTATTGATGCTTGGTCATGGGGCGTATGCGGCTGATGACAAGGCTAAAGAGGCGCGACGCATGCAATTGCTTCAGCAGAAAATTGCAGAAGAGAAAAGTCAGCTTGAATCAGAAAAAGCGGCCTTGCAGAAAAAATTGACCGATCAAGAGCAAGAATTGGCTGCCAGCAAGAAAGAAGCAGAAAAGATTGCCGTGGATGAGAAACTATCCCGTACTGCTAATGCCAGCTTTAAAAGCCAGATTGGTAGTTTGCAAAAAGAAAATGCCGACTTGAAAAGTCAATTGGCCGAATTGAAAAAATCGAGTGCCAATAACCTCAGTGAGGTAGAAGCCAAACTGGAAGAGACGAATAAGGTCAAAACTCAGCAGAACTTGGCATTGCAAACACGATTAAATGAAAAATCCAAATTGAATGAGGTCTGTGAAGACAAGAATCAACGTTTGGTGATGTTGGGCAAGGATTTATTGAATCGTTATCGCAATAAATCAGTAATGGATGCCGCCAAGCAACGTGAGCCATTCCTGCAGTACAAAGATGTTGAGATGTTTAATCTGGTGCAGGATTATCAGGGGAAGATTGATGAGCAAACCATTGATAGTCAAGCTGGTAATCAGTCAGATAATCCGGCAGGCAATCGTTGATATGTCGCTGCATAATTCTTTTGGATGGTCAATGCGTAAAAACTTGTTAAAAATGGTGGTAGCATTTTTTCTGGGTAGCTTGTTGGCAGATGCCGCTATGGCAGCCGATAAAGACTTGTCTTTATTAACAGATAGAAATGTCAATTTGAACTTGGCCACACCAAGCAAGGTCAGCGACGATGAAGAGTATCGAGTTGGTGCCGAGGATGTGCTGGAAATATCAGTCTGGAAAGAAGAGAGTCTGAAAAAAGAAGTGCTGGTCAAGCCGGACGGTTCAATCAACTTTCCTTTGGCTGGTGAGATTAATGCAGCCGGTAAAACATCATCACAGATTCAGGCTGAAATTGCCGAGCGTATCAGCAAGTACATCCCAGATCCAGTGGTAACGGTCGCCATCATGAAAGTGGCCAGTTATCGTGTTTATGTTTTGGGCAGAGTGCAGAAGCCAGGCGAGTATTCGGTTGGCCGTAACCTGAATGTACTGCAGGCACTGAGTATGGCCGGTGGTTTGACCCCTTATGCCACTGAAGATGATATTCATATCATGCGCAAGACCGGTGGTAAGTCAGTTTCAATTCCTTTTGAATATTCCAAGGTACAAAAGGGCAAGGCAATGGAGCAGAATATTATTCTGCGTAGTGGCGATGTGTTACTGGTTCCTTGAACCTCTCTTGATGCGGTTATTTCAATTCTGCATTGCGTTTGTCGTACTCGCTAACATGACAAATGCAGTTGCACAGGAAACGCGCCTTGATGGTGCCATTGAAAGCAAACTTGAGCACAATACCAATTATCGGTTTACGAGTGGTCCGCATGACAGTATTGAAGTTTTGTCTTTAAAGCCATCGTTGTCATTGTCAAGAAACACCGAAAGCGCTAGCACCTCAGCAACCGCTTCTGTGACTTCATATAAATTGACTGGTAGTGAGGCATCAGACCGTAATGATATGAATTTGATGCTGAGTACGGTTTTGAAAATGGACCGTGACAGTTTTCAGTTCAGTGCGGGCTATCTGAAAGATTCTACCCTGAGCACCGAACTCAAATTAACTGGTATTCCATTGTCTTTACAAGACAGAAAGTCTCTTTCCTTGAGTGGTTCATGGATACATGATTTGACTGAACGAATGAAAAACAGCTTTTCAGTTTCCTTTGCTCAAGTGAATTATAGTGGTTCACTTTCAACCAGTGATTATCGATATTACGTGGTTAGCGACTCCTTGCAATATGCACTGAATGAGTCCGATATCGTTAGCGGAACGTTTAGCCAATCATATTATGATTTGGCAAATAATTCATTGAAATCTGATACGACGAATCTAACTTTAGGTTGGGATCATACCTTTGATGAGTGGATGACGATGAATTTGCAGGTTGGCCGTTTTGTTTCCGACAACAAAAGGACTCAATCTATTTGTCCAAATAATCATATTGAAATTTTGAATGGATATTTTTTTTGCGATATACCTCTAGAGAAAAAAGAGGAGACAAGTAAAAGCTATGGATCAATTTTGAATGGTTCTCTTGATTACAAATGGAATGAAACTTTGGGATACCAAATTGCATATTCCAGAACGCTCAATCCAAGCGGCGCTAATGCCTTATTACTTACAGATAACTATCGTTTTTCAATGAATAAACAGCTGGACACAAACCTGTCATTGGGATTTGGTATTTCTAAATTGGAGAGTAGCTATATTGGACTGTCAGGTGCAGCACCTACCAAGTTTCTTTCTACGTCGCTCAATTTAAATTGGCAAGCATTTGAGACTGTCAATGTAGAGTCCGGGCTGCGTCTCCAGAAGCGGGAAAATGGTCCATCGCAGAATGTGTTTTATGTCCAGTTGAGAAAAAACTGGAATGAAATTAGAAGTTTTCGATAGAGAGGGTTTAGGATCACCATGTCAGGATATACGGAAACCATGAGCCCAGCTTATGCCATGAGCAATGAAGATGAGTCGGGTCTGTCCATTGCAGAATATCTAAGTGTATTCAAGCGCCGACGCTTATTAATTGGTTTGGTTGCTGCAATGATTTTTACTGTTGCAGTGCTATTGGCATTTTTACTGCCATCTGTTTATCGTTCTTCGGCGACCATTCTGATTCAGGAACAGGAAATCCCACAAGATCTGGTGCGCTCTACTGTCACCAGCTTTGCGGATGAGCGGATGCAGGTGATTAGCCAGCAGGTGATGACACGTGCTGTGCTCATGCAGATGATCGATAAATATGGCCTCTATGAAAAAGCGCGTCGCTACAAAACCAGCGAGGAGATTCTCACTACCATGCGTGAGAACATCAAGTTGACGCCAATTAGTGCCGAAGTGACGGACCGTAAAAGTGGTACTCAAACCAAATCGACGATTGCCTTCTCGTTGACATTTGATAACGATAGTGCTGCCAATGCACAAAAGATCGCCAATGAATTGGTGAGTTTGTTTTTGAATGAAAACTTGAAAAATCGTCAGCAAAAAGCCGAGGAGGCCTCTTCCTTTCTTGGTGATGAAGCCGATCGCTTATCCAAGCAAATCGAATCTATCAGTAAAAAAATATCAGAATTCAAACGCAAAAATCAGGGCAAGTTGCCTGAGTTGAACGGGATTAATCAGCAGATGAGTGAACGGGCTGACTCGGAAATGATGCAGCTGGATCGTCAGCTGATGTCGTTACAAGAGCGGAAAATCTATCTTGAAGGACAATTGGCTTCCATTAAGCCCAACAATCCGATTACGAGTGCCAATGGAGATCATACCGTTCTGGAACCAAAGGATCGTCTCAAGTCATTAAAGTCGCAGTTGGCGATTCTGACTAGCACCTATAGTAATGATCATCCGGATATCAGACGTATACGACGTGAAATTGAGGCGTTGAAGCAGGAAGTCGGTGACGATAGCTCAGACGATTTTTCTGAAAAGAAAAAGCAATTGCAGGCGAGTCTGGAAGAATTGAAGCAGCGCTACTCAGATGATCATCCTGATGTGCAAAAACTCAAGCGTTCAATTTCTGCGCTTGAGTTGCAAGGCATGGCCAATAAAAGTAATCGCGCTAAAGATAGTGAAGCGGATAATCCGACTTATCTCACTTTCAAGGCGCAACTTGAATCTGCCGAGTCAGAGATTCGTTCAACTTTGAATCTCAAAAATGAGTTACGTCAGAAGCTGAGCCTTTATGAGGCTCGTCTGCAACAGGCACCTGAAGTTGAAAAAGACTATTTTGAGTTGGCACGCGAGCTGGAAGCAGCCACATTGAGGTTTAGGGAAGTGAAGGCCAAACAGCAACAGGCAGATGTTGCTCAGCAAATGGAGAAAGATAGCAAGTCAGAAAGATTCACACTGATTGATCCACCTCAGTTTCCAGAAAAGGCGGCCAGTCCTAATCGTGTTCAAATTATTTTGATTGGTTTTATCTTCTCATTGGTTGGTGGAATTGGTGCCGGCGGTATTCGTGAGGCCCTGGATCAATCGGTGCGAAGCAGTCGTGAGGTGATGCGAATTCTTAATGTGCCTGTTTTAAGTGTGGTACCACTACAAATCAGGCCTGACGAAGTTAAGAAAAGAAAGTTGCGTAGGTATGCTATTGCTGCGGCGATCTTGCTGATGTTCTTGGGATTGCTGTTGGTTGTGAATTTTTTCTACATGCCGCTTGATGTGCTTTGGTATGGTTTGGTTCGTCGCATACCCATTTAGTAAGATAGGTGATTATATGTTTTCCCAACGTAAAGAAACCACATCGCTAGATCGTTTGCGTCAGATGTTGATGGAAAATATTCGTCAACAAAAAGCCGCTTCGGTTTCCGTCAGCAAGCCTGCAAGAAGTTTGAAAGAGCCGACCCTGGCTCGTGATATGGATGAAGAATTGCCTGAACAAATCATTCAAGACCTTGCTAAGGAAGTCGGTAGTGTCACGCCAATTCAGGCCAGTAGTGCTTATGCCGCTCATCAGACGAAGCCGGTTCAGCCACAAGCAATCCAACATGATGCCGTAGCACATGGACAGGCTACTGCCAAGCAATCCAGCAAGCTAAAAAATATTGCTTATTCTGAAACCAAGGTGATGAAGTCGTGCGCCCAGCATCTTGCCAATGTGCATGGTATTGTCAAAATGGATCGCTCACCTTTATCTGAAGCTTTCAAGTTGTTGCGCGTACAGATTGTGCAGAAGATGAAGAAGCAGGGCTGGAATTCCTTAGCGATCATCAGCCCTGGACCTGGTGTTGGCAAAACCATCACGGCTACCAATCTGGCTTTGTGTCTTGCGGCGGAGTTGGATAAAACGGTTTTATTGGTTGATGCAGATCTGACCAAATCGGGTATTCAATCGGTGTTTGGCATTGAAGATATGCCGGGCCTGAGTGATTACTTGCTCGACTCAAAACCGCTCAATGGCTTGTTTATCAATCCTGGGATAAACCGTTTGGTGTTGTTGCCTTCCGGCAAGCCAGTCATGAATTCTGCCGAGCTGTTGGCAACCGATGCAACAGAAGAGTTGATTCAGGAATTAAAAACACGTTATCGCGATCGATTCATTATTTTTGATTTGCCACCATTACTGACCACGGCGGATACCTTGAGCTTTTTACCCAAGGTGGATTGTGTTTTGGTGGTGGTTGCCGAAGGTGAGACAACCAAGCAAGAACTGGAAAATGCGGCCGAGCTGCTGGCACCATTTAATGTAATTGGCACGATTATGAACAAGTCCACTGTGCAGCATGGTTAAGATTTAAGCATCAGTGACTCGCCTACTGGCTATGAAGCAACGATCACTGCTGTCAATTGCTTTCTTGGCAATTGGTTGTGGCATGTTTGCTGACATGCCATATTGCGCCGCTTACGACCGTATCTATGCATTTGAAGATGAAGCCGGTGTGACCAATCTTTCCAATGTGCCAGAAGATCAGCGTTACAAGATATTGATTGATCGACGCGCCATCGAAGTTGTTAAGCCGATCGGTTCGACCAGATCGGCTTATAAGGTTGGCGTGGCCGATGTCAAAAAGATTCAGTCGGTCATTCAAAATACCAGCCAGCTAGTTGGTTTGCCAAGCCCGTTGGTCGAGGCCGTAGTTTCGGTTGAGTCAGCGTTTGATCAATATGCCATTTCCCGAAAGGGTGCGAAGGGGTTGATGCAATTAATGCCAACACTCGCTGCGCAATATGGTGTGGTTGATGCCTTTGATATGCATTCAAATATCATGGCAGGGAGTCGCCATCTTAAATATCTGCTGGCGCAGTTTGATGGTGATAAACGTCTGGCCCTGGCTGCCTATAACGCCGGAATTAATGCCGTGTACAAGCATAACAAGGCGGTGCCACCTTATCCAGAAACCATGAATTATGTTGAGCAAGTCTTGCTCAAAGAACGACTCTTGTCGGCGTTGCGAACCAGTGCATTGCCCATCACAAGCAGCAGCATTTATCATTAAAATAATTGGAGTATATTGATTATTTGGCTTGTTAGGTGCGTTTTATATAGTTAAAAATAAATACACCATCCCAGTATTAAGCCGTTTTGGTTTGCAGAGTTGAGTTTGATTGGCGTAATTCTTCAGTCTTGATTTGAATCATGTATTCATATATTGACTGTAGCAGCGCATAGGTAAAGCCTGCCTTACCGTCCAAAAATCCCCGTTTGACCAAATACAACGCCAGAAACTTGACCAATGGTCGGCCAGGCAAGCGATAAAATAATTCTTTTTGATGAAAGCGTCGCTCGCTGAAGTCTTTGGCGGTAAAGGCTTTCACCAAACTGAATTTTTGTTTATCTGCTGCGCTGACGATTTGTTGTGCTTCAAACGTGCTGTAGCTGTTATGACGTTCTAGCCATTGCGATATACCTTTGCTGAACGGATAGTGATCCAGATAACCACTGACTTCACCAACCGAGCCATCGGGTATGGAAATGGGATTGACCAGCCGTTCAAAGCGCATTTTTTCTGGCTTGAAAAAGCGCATGAAAAAAGGCGAGGCTTGAACATGCTTGAGCCAGGTACCCATAAAGAAGTCACGACGTTGCAATCGATAGGCTGCGTGTGGCGAACTGGTTTGACTAATGCCGAGCAGATGATCAGCCAGTTCCTTGGTCATTCTTTCATCGGCATCAATATAAAAAACCCACTCATGTTTGAATGGAATATTACGTAGCCCCCAATTTTGATGTGCAGACCAATTATCAAAATGTCTTTGTGTAATGTGAGCGCCTGCTGCTTGCGCAATGACGACCGTGTTATCAGTTGAATAAGAGTCATAGAGGTGAATATCATCGCACCAGGCAATGCTGGCCAAACAGCCCGGAAGATTCATTTCCTCGTTTTTGGTCATGACCATGATTGAAATCATATTGCACTCTTCTTTACTATCAGTGGTTTGAATTTGCTGCATGCTTGGCTGCGGGGCGACGCTCGCGCTTGAATTGAGCAGGATTGCCAGCCCATACGCTCCAGACTTGATCAATAGACTTCATCACGACCGCGCGTGCACCCAGTACGCAACCCTCGGCGATGCTGACACGAGGGCCAATAAAGGCTTCAGCACAAACCCAGGTATACGGCGAAATGACAATTGGTGCGGCAATGAGTTGAAAATTGACAGAATCAATATCATGGCTACCGGCACACAAGTGCGCGCCTTGTGAAATCACACAATAATCGCCAATCTGAATCAGTGCCATGCTGTAAACGGTTGCCCCATCAGCAATACCCACATGATTACCTATTACCAGGTTCCAGGGTGCCCAAATTTTTGCAGATGGATAGACATGCACATGAACGCCCAGCTTGGCACCAAATAATCGAAGCAAAAAAGCCCGCCAGCTATGGCAAATTCGGGGGGATGGCTTAAAGAGTAAAAGCCAGGTAATACCCCAAAGCATTCTCAATAATCGGTTCGATAAGGAAAAGGATGCTTGGATGTATGGATCATTTCCCTGAATTATCACTGTCGTCATTCGCTGGTTAACAGTCGATAACTATATTAAATATTTATGACGATTTATTGACATTCTCACTCCTGTCTATACGTCATGATCAATTTTTGCTAATTACCCTGCATGCCCCACTGTTCATATGAATGAAATCTGCTTGTCATAAAAGATGGCTATTCTGTGCGGCTCTGTCCGAATAATCATGAGTCCACATGTCAGCCATTTTTTCCAATATTGGCAATAACAGTAAACCGCTAATCGGTCTGTCGCTTGCTGGCATTGTTCTGGCGATTTTGCTGTTGATTGCAACCCATGAAACCGGCCTGCGATATATGGTGCAGATATGGGACACGCTCGAAGAATACAGCTACGGCTATCTGATTCCATTCATCACGCTTTATTTGGTGTGGGAAAAGCGTCATCTTTTATTGGGGCAAACTCCTAAACATACTTATGCTGGCGTGGTTTTGTTGATATTTTCGCTCTCGCTTTGTCTGATTGGCTCATTGAGTGCGGTGCGTTTGTTGATTCAGTATGGTTTTGTGTTGGGTATTTTTGCCGTCGCAATCTGTGTGGTTGGGACTAATGGTTTCAGACTCATTATGATCCCCATGCTGATTCTGTTGTTCATGATTCCGCTGCCGCAATTCTTGCTCAAGAGTATCTCGTCAGATCTGCAATTATTGTCGTCACAAATCGGTGTACAGATTATTCGATTGTTTGATATTTCGGTCCACCTGGAAGGCAATGTCATTGATTTAGGCGCAATGAAATTGCAGGTCGTCGACGCCTGTAGTGGCTTGCGTTATCTCTTTCCATTGATGGCGCTGGCCGTTATTGCGACTTATCTCTTTAAAGATAAGGCATGGAAAAAATGGCTGGTACTGTTTTCTGCCATTCCCATCACCGTATTGGTCAATAGCGTGCGTATTGGCTTGATTGGCATTACGGTTGAGTATTGGGGTGAAGAGATGGCCAAGGGTTTGCTGCATGACTTTGAAGGCTGGTTCATGTTCATGATTTGCATGGCCTTGCTTTTGGTTGAAATGGCGATTTTGGCAAAAATCGATAATCCACAAGTCCATTTCTTTGATGTGTTTGGTTTGGATGGTGCAGCTGCTAGTAATGCAAATTTGAATTCTGGTAACGGTATCAAAAATATAAAACCTTTGATGATTGCACTTGTTTTGCTCTTGGTTTTTTGGGGATTTCAGCTTGTGCAAGGTGGTCAAGACGAGATCAAGCCTAAACGAAAACCATTTCTTGAATTTCCATTGCTGCTCAACAATGATTGGCTTGGTCATCCGGATCAGTTGGATCGTGAAACTCTCAATGCTCTAGCAGTGACGGATTATGCGTTGATTAATTTCACTCGTAACAACGAGATGCCGGTGAATTTTTATGTAGCCTATTACGAATCACAAAGTAATGGTCAATCCAGTCATTCGCCTAAAACCTGCTTGCCAGGCGGCGGTTGGGAACTCAGTGACATCAAGCCGATAGAAATTAATGGTGCAGCATCAATCGGCAAGATATCGGTTAATCGCACCATCATCCATCATGGTGAAGCGCGTCAGCTGGTCTATTACTGGTTTCAGCAGCGAGGCCACGCAATGACCAATGAGGTGTTAGTCAAGTGGGCGATATTGAGAGATGCGATGAGCATGCATCGTACTGATGGTGCCATGGTAAGACTGATCACGACGTTAAAACCTGGTGAGGATCCGAAAGAGGGTGATTTACGCCTACAGAATTTCTTCAATGAAGCTGGTCCGTTGCTGGGAGATTTTATTCCTGGTGAGACGATTAACTAGTGCGCTCAACAATTCAATTTAAATCAAGGATGTCATGATGAACCAACGCGTAGCATTGATAACGGGGATTACCGGCCAGGATGGTGCTTATTTGGCTGAGTTGCTTTTGGAAAAGGGCTATATCGTTCATGGTATCAAGCGCCGTTCATCTTTGTTTAATACGGCGAGGATCGACCATCTATATAAAGATCCGCATGATGAAGATCGTCGCTTCATTCTTCATTATGGCGACATGACCGATTCAACATCGCTCATTCGTATTATTCAGCAAGTCCAACCCGACGAAATTTATAACCTTGCTGCACAAAGCCATGTGGCCGTGTCATTTGAGGAGCCTGAATACACCGCTAATGCGGATGGTATCGGTACGCTGCGCGTGCTTGAGGCGATTCGAATTTTGGGTATGGAAAAGAAAACGCGTTTTTACCAGGCATCGACATCCGAGTTGTATGGTTTGGTACAAGAGATTCCGCAAAAAGAAACAACACCGTTTTATCCACGCTCGCCTTATGCCGTTGCCAAGCTGTATGCCTATTGGATTACTGTCAATTACCGGGAAGCGTATGGCATGTACGCCTGTAACGGTATTCTTTTCAATCATGAGTCGCCACTGCGTGGCGAAACCTTTGTAACGAGAAAAATTACTCGTGCCTTGGCACGTATTAAGCTGGGACTGCAAGATTGTTTATTCCTTGGTAATTTGGATGCGCGTAGGGATTGGGGCCACGCCAAGGATTATGTGGAAATGCAATGGATGATGTTGCAACAAGAGCAAGCCGAAGACTTTGTGATTGCCACTGGTGAGCAGCATACTGTGCGTGAATTTGTGACAGCAGCAGCTGAAGAGTTGGATATGGTCATCAATTGGCAAGGTGAGGGTGTGAACTCTTGCGGCTACGGTGTCGATGGTAAAAAAATCGTTGCGGTTGACCCACGCTATTTCCGCCCGACTGAAGTTGAAACATTGCTTGGTGATCCATCCAAGGCCAAAGAAAAGCTGGGTTGGACACCCAAAGTGCGTTTTAGCGAATTGGTGAGCGAAATGGTTCGCGAAGACTTGAGTCAAGCCAAGCGTGATGCATTGATTGTTAAAGAAGGCTATAAGGCATTTAGCTATCATGAGTAGGATCGATCCTAAATTCAAGCCGATTTTTGTTGCAGGGCATCGAGGCCTGGCAGGTTCAGCCATTACCAAAAAGCTATTGGCAGAAGGATATACCAACCTCTTATTGGCCAACCGCCAAGAGCTCGATCTGACTGATCGACAAGCTGTTGATACTTACTTTAAGCGTATGCAGCCCAAGATGGTTTTTTTAGCGGCAGCTAAGGTTGGCGGAATTTTGGCTAATGATCAATATCCAGTCGATTTCATTCAGCAAAACTTACTCATTCAGGGCAATGTGATGGAAGCTGCCCAGAAATATCAAGTTGAAAAACTGATATTTCTGGGATCAAGTTGCATTTATCCAAAAATGGCACCGCAGCCAATCAAAGAAGAATATCTTTTGAATGGCGCATTGGAGCCAACCAATGAAGCCTATGCCATTGCCAAGTTAGCTGGCATCAAAATGTGCAAAGCGTACAACCGACAATACGGTACTAACTTCATCAGCCTCATGCCGACCAATCTCTATGGTCCCGGTGATAACTACGATCCTTTGACATCCCATGTTTTGCCATCCTTGATTCGTAAGGCACATGAAGCCAAGGTCGAGGGTAAAAAAAGCATGATTGTTTGGGGATCAGGCAAACCTAGTCGAGAATTCATGCATTCCAATGATCTGGCAAGCGCTTGCGTGTTTGTCATGGAAAAAATTCATGCCGCTGATATTGGTGAGTGTCTCAATATTGGAGTTGGTCACGACATTACGATCGCTGATCTGGCTCATGTTGTCAAAAAAGTAGTTGGATTCGATGGTGAAATTGAATTTGATACCAGTAAACCGGACGGGACACCAAGAAAACTTCTGGATGTTTCACGCTTGCATCAACTCGGATGGCAAGCTGATACCGATTTTGAATCAGGTATTGCTAATGCCTATCAGGACTTTCGCACTCGCTTTGCTAATAACTAGTTAAAAAAACGCTATATGAAAACCAAAACATTATCTTTACTCTTGATTGCTCTGTTCTTGCTGGTCGGTTGTGGAACCAAAGAAAGTAAGATGCAATCGCATCTGGATAAAGGTAAGAAATTTCTTCAACAGTCAGATTTGATCAAAGCCGGATTGGAAGTCAGAAATGTGCTGCAGATTGATCCTAAAAATGCAGATGGTTACTTACTTGCAGCGCAGATCGAAGAGTCTCGATCGGAGTTTCCAAAAGCATATAGTGCTTATCAAAAGGCGATCGAATTGAAGCCTGGTTTTATTGCCGCGATGGCAGGTTTGGCAAAGATTTATTTACTGGTTGGTGATGTTAATGAGGCAGAAAAAACAATTCAGCAAATTGAAGCTATTGATGCCAATCATATTGAGGGTAAGGCATTAAGGGCCGCATTTCTGGCAAAAACAGGGCATGCAGATGAGGCTATGTCCATTGTAAAAAAATCAATTATTAATCAACAAGATTTGAGTGTCGATGTCATTTTACTGGCATCTGGCCTCTATGCTAATCAGCAGAATAATCAAGAGTCACTGGCTTTGCTGGAGCGAGGGCTTAAAAGTGAGCCTAAAAATATCAAACTACTCGAGGTGGCAGCTGACGTTAGTAATCGTCTTAAACAGGATAGCAAAGTAGAAGAATATTATGAGCGTGCTGCCGATATTGCGCCTAAAAATAGTGATTTGTGGAGGCAATGGTCTTTATATTATGTGAACCAGGGCAAGCTTGATCAGGCTGAGAATGTACTCAGAAAGTCAATCAAAGCGGAGTCTGATGACAGTGATCGCTATATTATCTTGGCGCAGTTTCTGTCTGCTAAACGAAGTAAAGAAGTGGCTGAGACCGAACTTAAAAAAATCATTGATGCGCGGCCTAAAGATTTCGCAATCAGATTCACTTTAGCGGAGTTATACAGAGAAACTGGTCGTCAGGCAGATGCAATAAAAGTGGTGGAGACCATCAAGGATTTGGATAAGGGCGGTCCATCCGGATTAAAGGCTAAAAATATTTTGGCTGGCAATAAATTAAATCAAGGTGATGTTAAGGGCGCTTTATCACTTTTAAACGAAGTTCTGGTTGCCAATCCTCGTGACGATTCGGCTCTTATGAGCCGAGCTCAAATTGCCATCAGTCAGACTAGATATAAAGATGCGATTGATGATTTGAGAGCCGTGCTAAAAGATCAACGTGGTTCAACAAAGGTCATTTCACTGCTTGCTCAAGCGCACATTGCTAATAAGGAACCTCAATTGGCGCGTGAGCTTGTAACTGATTCTGTCAAACTCTTTCCAACAAACGCTGATATTCGTTACTTGGCAGCCAGTTATTTCGCTTCAAATAATGATCGTGCACAGGCAATCAAAGAGGTCGATGAAGTGATTAAAAATCTCCCTGGTAGTGTGCGTGCCTATGAAGTCAAATCAGCCATTCAGATACAGGAAAAAGATTTTAATGGCGCCGAAATGACATTGAAGGCATTAAAAGAGCAACTTCCAAATAGTCCGATTGGTTATTTTCGTCTTGGTGAGTTGTACTTTTCTCAAAAGAAGCCGGATCTTGCTTTGGCTGAATTTGACAATGCATTAAAAATATCACCCCAAGCAGTGGATGTTTTGTCTAGTGCTGTGTCACTTCTTGTCAGTCAGAAAAAATACAAGGAAGCCGAGACCAGGATTCTTGCTGGACAATCAAAGCAGCCAGAAAATCCACTTTATGAACAGATGCTGGCCGAATTAGCCGTCGCTAGCGATGATGTACAGCTTGCCGAAGCTAAGTATGAATCAGCCATATCCAAAGATAAGCGATTTACATCATCGTATCTTGGCCTGGCAAGACTTTATTCTAAGAAAGGTAATCTGGATAAGGCAATTTCTGTTCTGGATCGTGGACTGGAAGTAAATAATCAGAATCATGATTTACTTTCTACCAAAGCAGAGTGGTTATCGAGATTAGGAAAGTATGATCTTGCTATTACTGCCTATGAGGAGTTGCATCAGCTTTATCCAGATGATCAAGCGGCTGCCAATAACCTGGCTTTTCTGCTGTCTGACATGAAAGGTGATCCTGCCAGCCTCGAAAAAGCACTGGATTTAACCAAGAACTTTGCCGATTCAACAAACCCAGGATTCCTCGATAGTCTCGGTTGGATTTATTACAAGATGGGCCGATACCAGGATGCTACGCCGATTCTCAGAAAGGCTGTGGAAGCGAATGGGCAATCCCCCATTTTGGCATATCACCTCGGTCTTTCTTTAAACAAGGAGGGTAAACAGGAGGAGGCCAAGAAATATCTGAAAGCAGTATTGGCTAGTAAAGCCGATCTTCCGAATTTGGAAGAGGCAAAGAAGATTGTCCAAATAAACTAGAAAATGAGGTAAGTTGAACCATATCCAGTTTATTTAAAAATATGATTGAAGCCCAATTACCGACGGTAAAAGATATTCATAAGCCGATCAGTAAGATAGAAAAATATAAGCTGAACATTAGATCATTTGTTGTAATGGTAATTGCTGCATTATGTCCATATACTTTTGTGGCGATCGGTGAGATGTTTTATGCAGAATTATTAATTATTTTATTTTCACTGATTCTTCTTTTTACTTCAGATAGCAACCAGATATTCCAGTCAAAAACATTTAAAAATTTATTATTTTTTTCTTTTTTGACCTTGTTGGGTTATATCCTTTCTGATTTACTTCAGGGGACACGTCCGGAACAATATCTAAGAGGCTGGGGGCGTGTTCTGTTCTTGCTATCAGATGTCCTTTTCATTGGCATTGTTGTCGGTCGCGATAAGCGGTTGTTCTGGTGGTTTTGCTTAGGTTATGCAATTGGTCAAATAGTTTATTCATTGGTATCAGGAATTGGTCTTGAAGGTTGGAAGATCTATTATGCTGTTCCAACGGCATTGTTGACACTTATATCAGTGTATTGGATTGGCTACAAATCGGCTGTACTGGTGTTGATCACACTGGCTTTATTTGGACTGACATTGGATTCTAGATCTGATCCTGCAATGATTTTGTTAGTAGCTTCTATTTTGTTTGTAAGAGTAAAGCATAAGAAAAAGAGAATTTCTATAAAAAAAGTGCTGAGTCTACTTCTAATACCCATAACAATTCTGACTATTTTAGGAGGTCTGTTTTTTTCATTAAATCAAGAAAAGTATTCAGAAAGACAAAAGGCTTCTAACTACGGCAGGAGTTTATCTTTTACTTTGGGTATCCAATCAGTTATTCATTCTCCAATAATTGGAGTGGGTTCTTGGAATAACAGTATTGATATTGTCAAGCTGAAAAAAGAGATTATTACTAAGGAACTTGGCACTAGGGCTGCGGTCTTGTCTGGTGACGGATTTGCACCTCATTCACAAATCTTACAGAGCTGGTATGAAGGTGGAGTTTTAGGAGCGGCATTCTTCCTTTATTTTTTTTATCTATTGATTGTTCGATTTAAGGAGATTGTTTTCTTGCGATCTTTAGATCCATATTCTGGACTTCTTTTGTATATGTATACATATGGTGCTTGGCATCTCTTTATGAGTCCTTTTGGTGGTAATCACAGAATGACAATTGCTATGTCAGTAATCATTTTTGTTTTTAAAGATATTGAGAAAACAGATCAGAAAACTTATTTCAAGAAAAAACCGGAAGCATGGGAAGTTAGGTAGTTATGCAATTAGCATTGACAATCGGATGTGCCCATACAGTTTTCTGTATAAATCATTTTAGTGGTGAGCGTATCACCAAGAATTGATATGGAAAGTCAAAATAGTGATGAAATTATAAGATCTGCTTTTTATAAGAAGGCATGATTCAATATTGTTATAAATATCTATTTCGATGAAAACTAATTCATATAGTAATTTGATAATCAAAGATTGATTAATCAAGATGAGTATCAGAAAACGGATTTTTTCTGGACTAGCTGCTAATACTTTAGCGCAAGGAATAACGGTATTCATTCAAATTTTTTCATTGCCAATATTCCTTCAGTATTGGACAACTGAAAAATATGGTGTTTGGCTGATGTTGTCGGCCATTCCTAGTTATTTTTCGTTGGCGGATATTGGTTTTGTATCGGCAGCCACGAATCAGATGACGATTCTTACGGCAAAAAACAAACATGATGAATCTAATAAGGTATTTCAATCGGTCTTATTTTTAACAGTCATTATGGTAATTTCTATTGCGCTTATTAGTACCGTGATCATTAGTGTCATAAGATTAGAAATTTTGAGTGATCTAGACAATAGAGTTTCTCTGCTGCTACTGATTTACTGTACGTTGATTAATATATTTAATGGCTTGTTTGATGCAGTATTTAGGGCAAATAATCATTATGCTAAAGGTACTTTGGTATTAAATGTTTTTCGATTTGTTGAATGGATGGGTGGAGTTATTGGTTTCTTAATCACAAAAACATTTGTGATGACGGCAATGGGATATCTGATTGCTCGGATTTTTTCGAATATCTTAATGTTGATTTTTTGCAAAAAATCATATCCTCAGTATTTTTGGAAAATCAATCCACCATATCAATCCGAGTTTAAGGGCATGATCATGCCAGCTATCTCATTTATGGCATTTCCTATTGGGAATGCCATCAGCATACAAGGTATAACTTTGATTGTTGGCCATTTGTTCGGTCCTGCCTTCCTTGCTGTTTTTACAACATATCGGACTCTAACTAGAGTCTTGGTGCAAGTTATTACAATGATCAGCCGGGTTTTGTCTCCTGAATTCTCGCGCTTATATGGTGAGAGGAATTTTCTTGCGATGAAACGGTTATGCAAAATAGGAACCAGTGTGGGATTTTTATTTTCTACTATTTTGTCTATTGCAATTTATTTTCTTGCACCGGAAATATTGAGAATTTGGACTCATGGAAAAATAATCTTCGATCCATATTTATTGAAAATATTGTTATTTACCACTGCATTAACAGCTTTGTGGCAAATTTCGATGGTCATTTTGACTTCCACTAACCAACATGGGAGATTATCTGTTTATTTCTTGTTCGGTTCGATATTCAGTGTGATATTGGTCAATCCACTGGAACCATATGTGGGAACTAATAGTGCTGCTTGGAGTTTGTTGCTGTTCGAAATTATTTTGCTATTGATCAGTGTGAATCAGTGCAGAAAATTGTTTTCTAGTGAAGAAAAAAATATATGACGTTTAAATTTCTTTGGGAGAATAGGGAAAAACCAAATCTTTTTTCTGAAAGATGGCTAAAGGTTTGGGCAAAGCGCATTCTGAACATGACGGGATTAATGACTATTTTAGTTGTCAGAAGAAAGTGGATGTTGCAAGGCATGAAGATCGGCACTTTATCGATTCTGTACAAATTTGATTTGAATGGGAGAGCGGCTAATCTGATTATTGGCGACTCTACGTTTATTGCCGCGAAGTCTCATTTTGCTATTCATGAAAAGGTCGTGATTGGTTCCTGCGTTGTCATTAATGAAGGCGTCAAGATATTGACGGCTAGTCATGATCTCAATGACCCCCAATGGAAAATGTATTCCAAGCCAATCATTATCGATGACTATGCCTGGATAGCAACAAATGCCATTATTCTTCCTGGAGTTTCAATTGGTAAAGGAGCCGTTGTAGCAGCAGGTGCTGTAGTGGGAAGAGATGTTCCGCCATTCGCTTTGGCAATTGGTAATCCTGCTGAGATAAGGCTGGATCGTCGAATCCATAATTTGGACTACAACCCTGTGGTTTTTGCCGCGCCTTATGAAGCATGGATAGGTCGAAATGCTCAATTATTTTCTGTTAACAATGACACATCAGGTCGTGCCACTCCGAGAATTAACGACGATTAAAAGTTCAGATCAGTCGAAATTAAAGGAGTCCAGCGTTTGCAAAACTGACAACAAACGGAGAACGACGATGGAACTACTGCCAAGAGGCCATACACATATGAATTTAGGACCAAAACGATCAAATTGTTTGCTGTGATATGTTGATTGCTGCCCGTTTCTGAAAGCGGCTTTCATGTATGGCACCATCGTCCTTTGTTGGTAAAACTAACCACGAATGATGGTTTGAGGTTGAAATTAAGTTGCGCACACGTAAGACCATTGATGAAAGTTTCTAGGGCACGTTCAAGAATAAGTTGGTGCATTACCGCCAGTATGTGAGCTGTAAACAGGTTAGATGGAGATCATCGAATACATTGAGATTTTCTACAACCGCATGTCAAAGCAAAAACGACTAGGGTATCTTTCATTTACCGAATTCACAGAAATACTATATAGAAACCTTAACGGATTAGCCCGTTGGATGCTCCCATTTCTGAATGACCTCAAGGTCTTTTTCTAAAAAATCGGGACGGCCATAATTAGTGAATAGATACTGTGGAGAGCTTACGGTGAATCATTGCATGATGAAATATTTGGGATTTTTCTTATTGATGGCAATTTATTACCCAATATATGCAGCCCAAATTGTTTGGAGTGTCCGTCCAAATCAATATTCTGATATCAAGCTTGTTCAGGCAAATTCTGAAGCTTTCATTCAACTCTCTAAGTCAATGGATAAATTGACTACACTGGGCATGGTTGGCGAGCTGTCTTTTAATACCACTGTGGGCGAATCAGGTTGGTATCAGTTAATTATGCAAGGTGCTATTAGTAACAATATAGATACGTATATCGATGAAAACAGTTCGGAAAATTTGCGTAAATACTTTTTTCATGGGGTAAATCCTGCCAGAGGAAAAGATCATAAAGTTGCCAATATATGGCTGCAAGCTGGACAACATCTGATAACGCTCAAACGCTACGTTTGGAATGGTTTCCCACCAATCGAAAAAATTACACTGCTTAGATCTGATAACACATTGGCAACGACTGTCCAGATACTTGATCCAGAACGTAGGATCGCTGAAAAAGGACATTGTCAGCCTTATAGATTGCTGTATGGACAGCTAATGGATGCAAGGCGGCTTGAGTGGCAAGTAATCAATAAGGCAAATAAATCAATAATTGATTCAGGGGGTCTTAATATTGATGCAAGTGACAACCTATCTGAAAAAACGCTTTCTTTTCCCTGTTCCATAGCTGGTCGTTTTCAGGTGATTTTTCTGGAAAACGGCAGAGAAATTTCTAAAAATGAATTACCTCGTCTCGAATATGAGGTAATCGACACGCAATCAGTTCCTATCTCCTTGACCAAGGGGAATCTAGTGCTAGAGATTGATGTGACCAAACAGTCGCCGGATTATTATTCGGGGACAGCACCCACGCTGAGTCAGGACAAGACTGGAATGATGCTTGAAAGTGGTAGTGATGGCTGGATTCCGTTTGTGCGGACAGATCCTTCGCACCTTAGTCAGATCAAACCACCATCCTGGTTTGCGTATCGTTTGGGAGATCTGACTGTTCAAAAGCCATATTGGATTGAGGTCGTGTTTCCTGATAATGCGGATCGTACCTTCATTGTCGCTTTGCAAGAGCGTAAACAGTTGTCTTATCCTGTTTCCTATGGTGTGGATAGTGGTGGTCCTTATCCGACAAGTGGACAAATACGCTCGATCAATCTTTTTTTCTGGCCACGTACTTTGGATCCGCGCCTAGTTTTCTTAAATGCATTCAATGGAAAAAAAATTGCTATTTCTGCCATTCGTGTCTATGAGTTGGCAGAAAAGGCTGAATCTGGCAATACTAGCAAGGTAGTCGCGGATCTGGGAAAAAGACGCTTTGTGAATTGGTATGAAGAGGGCGGGAATTTTGCTGGGATTTATGGCGCTATGGATAACTCCCTAGACGAAAAATTAAAAGCGATAGATCGCTGGTTTCAAATCGCTCATACCAATCATGTCAACATGATGGTACCTACAGTTTCGGTTTATGCCGATACCTTGTTTCCGTCGGACGTCGACAAGGCTTTTTCGAGCAAAGGAGACTATGATGTTTTGGCTTATATGCTCTTGAGTGCGAAAAAACAAGGTATGGATGTTGTACCAGAATTGCATCCTAGAGCCGATCCCTTGATATGGCCATATTTGTGGTTGAATGACACTTATCCTAATACTTTAATGTCGAAGAATGGTGACTCTTTCATACAAGATGGCGGTAATAAAGAAAAGAATCCACGATATTTCAACCCCATCTTTCCTGAAAACCAGCAATGGTATCTCAGTTTGATAGGTGAAGTTACTGATAGATACCGATACTACGACAATTTCAAGGGAATACATCTACGCTTGATGCCTTGGGCGAATTCAGCCCTGAATAATTTTGCCAGCCTAGATTGGGGATATGATGACTACAGTGTCTCTCAATTCTTTGCTGAATTAAATTTGTCGGTACCACAACGGCTTGGATTGTCGGCAACCTCTAATCCTATGATTGCACAGGAACGGTATGCGTGGATTCAAAAGAATGTCAGAGAGCGATGGATTGATTGGCGTTGCAGAAAAATTGCCGATCTTTATAAAAAAATTGTAGAGCGTGTTCATCAATCCCGTCCTGACTTGAAAGTCTATTCACATGTGTTTTGGCCAATGGAAGAGCAAGGCGGCGTGCAAAAGCTACGTGAAGCTGGCATTGACCCAACCCTTCTATCACAAATTCCCGGCGTCGAACTCGTGAATAGCCAATATGCCTATGGTCGGCGTGAGCCCAACGAGTTGTTCAACCTCAATCAGAGAACGGCCTCTTTGGACTATGCCGTTATGACTTCATTGATTCGGCAGGGAGCACCGCCACTCTTTATGACCGGTGCCGCCTATTTTGAAGTGACCGATGCCGTTGTCAGGCCTGAATTGATCGG
Source organism: Ampullimonas aquatilis (assembly GCF_049675895.1). Taxonomy (GTDB): domain Bacteria; phylum Pseudomonadota; class Gammaproteobacteria; order Burkholderiales; family Burkholderiaceae_D; genus Ampullimonas; species Ampullimonas aquatilis. Next base: position 861,289 of record NZ_CP183834.1, read on the forward strand.
TTTTCCAGCCACTATCAAAAATGGTTGGATTAGTTCTGCCGCGACAGCCCCTGGCCATCTTGCCTTGGAACGATATGCTTCTGTATTAGCTGAAACTGATGCCTTGATGTTGGGTGATGGTGGAAATATGTTTGTCTTTGGTTTAACAGAAATTTCTGAATTCATGAAGGTATATACCTCATTACCAGACAGGCCTTTTAATAGAAAGAGTATTCCAGGTGCAGATATAGCCTTATGGGAATACCTATCTAATTCTGAGCATTACTTTTATTTAGTTAATAAGTCAAATCAAGAAGTGAGAGTAAATTTAAAATTCTCATCACCGACAAAACTACAGCGAATTTCTAGTGAAGAGATTGTCAATACATTAGAAAAAGACTATGTCTTGACCATGAAGCCTTTTGATCTTATGGGTTTTAGATTGCCAGTAGCCATTGAGGTTTTGACTATATACAAGCTGCCATAGAAAATGAAAAATTGCGTAGAGGAAAAATATTTACTGAAGAGCAATCCTTTAGCTTCATGAGGTGTTGGGTTTTCCAATCAAGCGGCTTTGCCAGTTCACAGTCTTTCTGACGCGAGTTTACTCTAGCAGAGCAAGTTCTTCGGTGGGAGTGTGCCCATCTAAAGTCCAGAGGATGGGTGTTTATCACTAATCCAATTTAACTTAGGTGGCTAATTAGTTTGTAAAACGAGTGCAGCTTTTCTCCGTAGTCTTGCTGCCTATATTGGGAAAAAATAAGTTGCTGATTTTTATGACAACAAGCTTCTACTTGTTCTTGGTTTGATATACACCAAGTAATTGCATTGACTAAGTTTTCAGAACTTCCTGGCTTGATGAGATTTCCGTGAACGCCATCTTCAACAATGCTACCGCTATTTGGCGTTGTAATAACATAGCAACCGGCGGAGAGTGCTTCGAAGACCACACGCGCAGAACCTTCTGCAAATGAGGGGAATATGAACACATCAGCATTTGACATTGTCTTTGCCAAGTTTTCTCTTGATAAGTTACCTAAATAGTTCACCTTTGTATGTTTGAAGAACTCTTGCATGCTTTGCATGAAAGATACATCTCCTCCACCGGCAATGTCCAGTTCCCAATTTTCTTGGGCTATATTCTCTAACGCTTGTTTAAGTGTCTCGAAGCCTTTTCTTTGTATTATTCCGCCAGCATATAAGAGCCTTAAAGGTCTAGAGGAAGTGGTTTCGCTTTTCTTTTGTCTTATTGGTATATTTTTCAGAAAGCTATCATCTACTCCAAGATAGATAACATGTATTTTTTCTTTGGGCGTGCCCATGAATACCATTGTGTCTTTAACAAATTCCGAATTCACTAAAACGTAGTCTGCTTGACTGATATCCTGAAGAATGTCATTCCAATAGGAATTAATGTGTAATTGATTCTTTGAGCTCGGATATTCACCCTTATTTTTTATTAAATGATCAATTAATGCAGGATGAGCTATAGAGTGATCGCAAATTGTTATCATCCCCTTCTTTTTCGCTACTTCTACAGATTGATGGCCATAACCCGCTCTGTAATGATAGATATTTGCTTTTGACTCTTTAATGATTTTCTTGGCTGAGTTCGCATACCATTTCATCGCCAAATTTTCAGAATAATCACTTAAATTACTCTTGAAGAGTCGGGCTATTCTTATGCCGGATTGAATCATAAATTCAGCGGGCCACTGAGCATGGATAAGCTGAGTTGGTATGGCTTCTTCTCTATCAAAAAGTCGTTTTATAGCTGCTTGACTTGTATTTTTATTAAATAATCTTTTGAAAGTGTCGGTCGGATAGCCAGCAGTAATGAATGCATCAAGTAACTTCATATCTGCAAGTTCTGCTGCGGCTGGAGCGAGGTGAAACTTAAACCCTCCATTGGAAATAACAATTTTCAAGTTACTACCTTTCATCATCAATCTTGTATTGAATACCAGTAATATTTCAAAAATTTTAAATAGAACTATTTTGTGAAATTAAATTTTTGTCACAATTTTCACTTTGTAATTTTCCGTTCACATTTCTCAGTTATTCTGACATTCCATCGAATGTCTTCCGTTAAATTCCCCATGTTGAATATCAAGCCAAAAATTTGGCGACAGCGCCTTATTGCCTTTGTATTGTTATTTGGTGTAACAGTATCCAGTTTCGCCATTACGCCGTTTGTTAATTCTGTTCCAGAATTTGCTCTTGGCGCAATTGTTCATTTTCCTCGTCATTCTGGACAGCTTGATTCGGTATATCAACTTTATTCTCAGTCAGGTTTCAATACCTTTAGAGATGAATTTGAGTGGGCTTGGATTGAGCGAGAAAAAGGTCGTTATCATCTTGATGGCCAGGATTTATCTGGTCCCTTAGAAATTTTCAATAGCGAATCTGCCAAGATCGATAGCTATCCTTTGTTTCTTTTGGATTATGGCAATCCTCTGTATTGGAGAACTGACACTGAAGATTTGAGTAACCCAGATGTATTTGCTAGGTTTACTAATGGCTTTATTGAATATACTCGCTTCATGATGAAGAGTATGCCCAATGTGCGAATGTTTGAGGTATGGAATGAATGGAACATTAACGCGCACCTTTGTGACTCGGGTTGTCCAAAAAATATTGACGACATCAATCAGGGCTCTTTTTATGGACAATTTTTAAAGAAAGTCAGTGCGTTTATCAAAGAAGAAAGACCTGAAGCAGTTGTGCTGTCTCAAGGACTGGCTTATGGTAAGAAATCTGGCGGCCCCGATAATAGATTTCTGATTGATTCATTAAATGTTGGGTCAGTAGAGTACCTGGATGGTGTTGCTCTTCATCCTTACATGTTCCTTGATACTGGGCCTGAGCGTGTTTATTCATACTTGGTTTCGACTCGCCGACAATTATATAAAGAAGTGCCTGACTATAAGTTTAGGCCGTTGCCTTTTTATATTACTGAGATGGGTTGGCCAACATCCCAAGGAACTGGTTATGGACACAATATAACTGAATTGCAACAGTCTAATTTGATTGAGCGATTTTCTTTGCTCGTGAAAACGCTGTCTTATGTTAAGGGGTTGTGGCTCTATGATTTAGTTGATGATGGTTTGGATGAGACAGACAATGAAAATAATTTTGGTTTGGTACATGCCAATTTGACGACCAAACCAGCTTTTGAGATGGTTAGTTGTTTAAGTGCTCCAATTATCAAAGGGACTGAATTTCAATTATTGTCGGGTAGTTTTGATCCAGAAATTGATCCAATGAAAGCCTATTCCTGGCAACCAAGTGTTTTAAATTATGGCGTTTCTTTTTTCCATCATGAAGAAGGCCTTGCTGAAACCGCCTACAGCGCTTTTTGGGTGGCCGATGGTACACACAAGAAAATTCGCATTAGTGTTGACGCAGCTAGTCCAGTGACTATCAGTTATTCAAAGGGTTTTTGTGCATCTAAGTTAACGGCAAAATTGGCTGTGGGTGGGAGCGTGGTTTTGGATGTTGACGATAGTCCTTTATACGTCTCGATTCCGGCCAGTCAAGGTAAGCTGAGCTTCCAGTTCTTGAACTAGTTTAGGCTTCATGATGATGCAAAGTACGGATATCAAGTCAATGCAGGTACTGATTAATCAGCCAACAATACTCAAACTAGTTGAAGTTTCATTTTTACTTGTTGTCGTTGCTTATCTTGACTTGATCACCGGATTTGAGATTTCGTGCTTTGTTTTATATGCATTGCCACTGGTTTTAGGTGTGTTATTTTTTAATATCAAGGTGGGAGTACTTTTGTCCATCCTGACAACCATTGTTTGGGTATGGGCTGATATTCAAAGTGGTCATACTTATTCGAGTGACTGGATTATTTTGATCAATGCGCTTAATCGGCTCGGTTTTTTTCTCGTTACGGCTTTTGCAACTGAGTTGATTCTTAATCACCGTCGAAAGAATAGTCAGCATGAGCAAACCAACACAATCAAAATGTGTCGTGTCTGCCATAAATTAAATTTAAATAACAAAGAGTGGCTGGCGCTGACGTCCTTTCTTCAGGAAAAAAATCAGGCCCAGGTTTATTCAAGCTATTGTGCTGATTGTGCCCGATCAAGTTATGTTGAATCCGGTATCTTTACTTCACTGGCAGATCACGCTAAACAGGATTGAGCTATTGTGTCATTTAAGATTCTGCATTGCATTACGACAGTCAACCCAATTGGTGGCGGCCCTATAGAGGGTTTAAAACAGCTGGCCAAGGTGAACAAGTCTCATGGGCATACGGTGGATGTTGTTTCCATGGATGACCCAAACAGCCCCTGGGTGGGTGAGTGTCCGGTTACATGCCATGCCATGGGCCCCAGTTTTTCCGGTTATCACTATACGCCGCGTCTGGTGCCTTGGCTGAAAGCCAATGCTCATCGTTATGATGCCGTTATTGTGAATGGCCTTTGGCAATATGGTTCATTGGCAGTTTGGCGTGCTCTCAAAGATCAGCCTACCCCCTATTTTGTTTTTACCCACGGCATGCTGGATCCCTGGTTTAAAAAACGTTACCCACTCAAGCATCTGAAAAAGTGGTTGTATTGGCCTTGGGCTGAATATCGTGTCTTGCGCGATGCCGCTGCAGTCTTGTTTACGTGCGAAGAAGAGCGCCGCTTGGCACGCCGTTCATTTTGGTTATACAAATGTGATGAGTTTGTAGTCAATTATGGGATTGGTGCGCCAACTGGTGATCCAATTCAACAGCGTCGGTTATTTCTGGAGCGCTTTCCATTTTTAGATGGTAAACGGATCTTGCTGTTTCTTGGCCGGGTTCATGAGAAGAAGGGCGGCGATCTGGTCATCGAGGGGCTGGCTAGATTGTTTGCCAGTGATCCGGATAAATCTGCTGACATTCAATTGGTGATTGCTGGTCCTGATGACCATGCTTATGCGCTACAGTTAAAGCAGCTGGTTGAACAACATGGCTTGCAGGAGCGTGTTACCTGGACGGGTATGTTGCAGGGTGACTGGAAGTGGGGTGCTTTTCATTCGGCTGATGCATTTATCTTGACCTCACATCAAGAAAACTTCGGAATTGCACCGGTCGAGGCCTTGGCTTGTGGTGTGCCAGTGCTGATTTCGAATCAGGTCAATATCTGGCGTGAAATCAAACAGGCAGATGCCTGCTTTGTCGATATGGACGATATCGATGGTACCGTGCGCATGCTGGAAAGCTGGTTGAATGTCGATCAGCAAATTTGGCAAGCCATGAAGCAAAATGCGGTGCGTTGTTTCAATCATCATTTTGAAGCTGAAAAAACGGCTGAATCATTTATCCGTGCCATGGAAGTCTATGCTTTACGGCCTGATCATAAAAAGCCGGTGCCATTGCCACAACGGGCTTAAACCTCTTAAGCTAATTTGATTCATCAGGCCTGCTTCGGTAACGATCTGTACTTGCTGAATTACAGATGGCTCTGTGCATGGTGCCATGCTTGCGGTTCGGCTATGATCTCTTTTTTACCTACCTGATGGAGTTAGTGCTGTCATCCGTTGCGGATGAGCCAGCGCCATCATTACTGCTTCATGCCTATCCTGTTTGTTCTGATCTGGAGTACCGGCTTTATTGTCGCCAAGTTTGGTTTGCCGTTTGCGCCCCCGCTGACATTTTTATTACTGCGCTTTTTATCCGTACTCTTGGTGTTATTGCCGGTCATCGGCATGTGGCGCTTGAGTTGGCCACGCAGGCCGATTCATTTGGTCGTAGCGGGCGTATTGCTGCAGGCCGGTTATCTGGCCGGTGTGTGGTGTGCGATTCAACAAGGTATCCCTGCCGGATTGTCAGCGCTGATCGTGGGTCTGCAACCCATCTTGACTGCTATTGCAGCACCCGCTGTGGGCGAAGCTGTGCGTCGTCGTCAATGGTTGGGATTCATCATGGGCTTGCTTGGCGTGGCTATTGTGGTGGCCGATAAGGTGCATCTTGGCGGTATCACAGCAGCCAGTATTGGCTTATGTCTGTTTGCGCTGATGTCCATTACGTTGGGTACGCTGTATCAGAAAAAATATTGTCCCAGCTTTGATTTATTTACCGGCACTGCGATTCAATATGCGGCTTCGGCTTTGGTCATGCTGCCCTTGGCCATTGGGCTGGAAGGCCTGGACTGGCACTTTGCCAATGTGCACTGGACGCCGCAATTTTTGTTGGCATTGGCATGGGCGGTATTGGCTTTATCGATCGGTGCGATCTTTTTACTCTTTACGCTGATTCGTAAAAATGCCGCGACCCATGTCACCAGCCTGATGTACCTGACGCCACCGACCACGGCTGTGCTCGCCTGGCTCATATTTGATGAGGCCCTCAGTGGTCGCGCCATTTTTGGCATGATTTTGGCCGTGCTGGGTGTGGCTTTTGTGGTGCGCAAGCCTGCGCTAATGCCCCTGCAAAACGTCGCTAAATAAGGATACTGGTAATATGTATAAGCCAATTATGGCTTGCTAAGTGCATTTTTATTGGTCTGTTTTATTTACTATCGGGTAGTATGTTTTTTATTGGTGAGATGCCATTCCCCCTGATGGGCTCGGTACAATGTCGGCATGACAGCTGCAATCCTATCCCCCCCGCAAGTTTCCGATACCACCGCCCACCCTGATCAAGTCAATGGTGCGCTTGCCGCCAGTCAGCTTGCGAGTGGTTTTGTCCATCTGCGTCTGCACTCCGAATTTTCTGTGGCCGATGGCATGGTGCGGCTTGATGATGCCGTCAAGGCTGCCGCAGCAGACGGGCAGGGCGCGTTGGCGCTGACCGATTTAGCCAATCTGTTTGGTCAGATCAAGTTTTATAAAGAGGCGCGTGGCAAAGGTGTCAAACCCATCATCGGTTGCGATGCCTGGATATCGACTGGCGATGATCGTCAGCATCCGTCCTATCAGCCCGCCCGCTTATTGTTGCTGGTGAAAAACAAGCAGGGCTATTTGAATCTGTGCGAGCTCTTGTCCAAAGCCTGGCTGGTCAATCAGCATCGTGGTCGCGCCGAGATCGATCCGACCTGGCTGGAGGGGAGTGCCAGCGAAGGTCTGATTGCCTTGTCCGGCGGACTCTTGGGGGATGTTGGTCTGGCCATCAAAAAGAGCAAACTGGATCAGGCCAAAACGCTCGCGCAACGCTGGGCCCGGCTCTTTCCCAATGCCTTTTATATTGAACTGCAACGTGCCGGCATTGCTGGGGAAGCCAACTATATTGCCCATGCGGTCAATCTGGCCGCCGAGCTGAATTTGCCGGTGGTGGCCACGCATCCGATACAGTTCATGCAGCCCGATGACTTTACCGCGCATGAGGCCCGTGTCTGTATTTCCGAAGGCGAGATTCTGGGCAATGCCCGTCGTCCCAAAAACTTTACGACGCAGCAGCATTTCAAAACCCAGGCCGACATGGCCGAGCTGTTTGCCGACATTCCCAGTGCGATCGCCAATACCGTGGAAATCGCCAAGCGCTGCAGCCTGTCACTGGAACTGGGCAAGGCCAGGCTGCCGCTGTTTCCGACGCCTGATGGCATGTCGCTGGATGATTACCTGGTCTTGCTGGCCAAGGACGGTCTCGAAAAGCGCCTGGTTCATCTGTATTCCAATGTTGAAGAGCGTGATCGTGAACGACCGCGTTATTACGAGCGGCTGGATTTTGAAACCGGTACCATCATCAAGATGGGCTTTCCAGGGTACTTCCTGATTGTGGCCGACTTTATCAACTGGGCCAAAAACAATGGCGTACCGGTCGGGCCAGGACGCGGCTCGGGGGCGGGTTCGCTGGTGGCCTATGTGCTCAGCATCACCGATCTTGACCCGCTGCGCTACAACCTGCTGTTTGAGCGTTTCCTGAACCCGGATCGGGTGTCCATGCCCGACTTTGATATTGACTTCTGTCAGCATGGTCGTGACCGAGTGATTCAATACGTCAAAGATAAATATGGCATGGATGCGGTGTCGCAGATTGCCACTTTTGGCACCATGGCTGCCAAGGCGGCGGTGCGCGATATTGGTCGGGTGCTGGATCTGGGCTATAACTTTGTGGATGGCATCGCCAAGCTGATTCCCTTCAAGCCCGGCAAGCAGGTGACGCTGGCCGATGCCAAGAAAGAAGAACCACAATTGGCCGAGCGTGAAGCCAATGAAGAAAGCGTGCGCCAACTGCTTGAGTTGGCCGAACGTGTGGAAGGCATGACCCGCAATATTGGCATGCACGCCGGTGGGGTGTTGATTGCACCTGGCAAGCTGACTGACTTTTGTCCGCTCTATACTCAGGGTGGTGATAGCGGTGTGGTCAGCCAGTACGACAAGGACGATGTGGAAGCTGTTGGCCTGGTCAAGTTTGACTTCTTGGGCCTGACCACGTTGACCATTCTGGACTGGGCGGTACGCTATATCCATCGTCTGCAATCGCGTCCGGCCGACTGGACGCTGGAGCAGATTCCACTGGATGACCCAGCCGCTTTCAACATCCTCAAAAAAGCCAATACGGTGGCGGTGTTTCAGCTGGAAAGTCGCGGCATGCAGGGCATGTTGAAAGACGCCTTGCCCGATCGCTTTGAAGACATCATTGCGCTGGTCGCCTTGTATCGTCCGGGTCCAATGGATCTGATTCCTGATTTTTGTGCACGTAAACATGGCCGTGAAAAAGTGATTTATCCCGATCCGCGGGTTGAGCCAGTGCTCAAGGAAACCTACGGCATCATGGTGTATCAGGAGCAGGTGATGCAGATGGCGCAGATCATCGGCGGCTACTCGCTTGGTGGTGCCGACTTGCTGCGTCGTGCGATGGGTAAGAAAAAGGCCGAAGAAATGGCCGAACATCGTGAGATCTTTCGCACCGGTGCCGACAAAAATGGCCTGACTGCGCAAAAGGCCGATGAGATTTTTGACTTGATGGAGAAGTTTGCCGGCTACGGTTTCAATAAATCACACGCCGCCGCGTATGCCTTGCTGGCTTATTACACCGCCTGGCTCAAGGCGCATCATCCTGCCGAATTCATGGCCGCCAACATGACCTTGGCTATGGACGACACCGACAAGGTGAAAATTCTTTATGAAGATGCAAGCAACAAAGAAAATGCGCTGAAGATCTTGCCGCCCGATGTGAATCAGTCGGCCTATCGTTTTGAGCCAACCGACAGCAGCACGATACGTTATGGTCTGGGTGCCATCAAGGGCACTGGACAGGCCGCGATTGAAGATATTTTGCGGGCGCGTAGCGATGGTCCATTTACCGATCTGTTTGATTTTTGTGAGCGCATCGACAAGCGCACCGTCAATCGCCGCACGATTGAAGCACTGATTCGTGCCGGTGCTTTTGATTCAGTGCATGCCAATCGTGCCCAGTTATTGGCCTCGGTCAGCAAGGCCCTGGAAAGCGCCGAGCAGGTCGCTGCTGCCGCCAATCAGGTGTCGTTGTTTGATCTGGATGATGATAGCCATGCCAGACCCGAGCTGCTCAATGAGCCAGCCTGGACTGAAAAACGCAAGCTGCAGGAAGAAAAAGCCGCCATCGGTTTTTATCTGTCCGGCCATCTGTTTTCGGCCTATGAAGCCGAGGTGCGTCGCTTTGCACGCACCCGTCTGGCCAAGTTATCCGCCGGGCGTGACCAGTTGCTGGCTGGTGTGATTGTTTCCATGCGTACGCAAATGACCCAGCGCGGCAAAATGCTGATTGCGCTGATCGATGATGGTACTGCACAACTGGAAGTGACCATCTTCAATGAGCTTTATGAAGCCCATCGTCATTTGCTCAAGGATGATGAATTACTGGTGATACAGGGGCGCGTGGTCGAGGATAAATTCACGGGGGGCTGGCGTATTTCGGCCGAGCAGATCATGGATGTGGCGGCGGCACGCAGTCGTTTTGCCAAGGAATTGCAACTCTCGGTCAGTGCCCATCTCACTGCTGATGCCATGAAAGAGATACTGAGTCATTTATGTGGTCAGCAGGATATGTTGACGAATACACCAGCGACTGCCAAGGAAGCAGGGATTCCTGTGGCCATTCAGTATCAGCATGAACAGTTTGCCTGCGATATTCGACTCGGTGATCAATACCGGGTACGGCCTACGGACGAGCTGTTGCATGAGCTCAAACTATTGAGCAATGTGGCAGCGGTACTCGCATATTGAAAATTTGAATATTTTTTTGAGGTATCGTTGACGCAGGCAGGCTGCGGTTCAATTTGGCCAGCTCGTCACAGCGACTGCTGTTTGTTTAATGACGGTCTAGGTTTCAGACGCGTATTGAATCCGATACAAATTGGCATACAGACCATTTTGCGCGAGCAGTTCGGCATGACGGCCAACTTCGCGGATTTCACCCTTGTCCATCACCACAATGCGGTCGGCCTTTTCAATGGTCGACAGACGATGGGCAATGACCAGCGTGGTGCGGCCTTGAATCAGGGTATCGAGTGCCAACTGAATCTGCTTTTCTGATTCGGAATCCAGCGCCGAGGTGGCTTCATCCAGAATCAGAATTGGCGCGTTTTTCAGAAGTGCGCGGGCAATGGCAATCCGCTGCCGTTGCCCGCCCGAGAGGCGCACACCATTTTCACCAATTTCGGTATCCAGCCCAGCCGGTAACTGCCCGATGAATTGGGTCAGATAGGCAGCCTCTGCCGCTTTTTCAATATCGGCGCGGCTCGCACCACGTTGCGCGCCATAAGCAATATTGCCAGCAATCGTGTCGTTAAAGAGCACCACATCCTGATTGACCATGGCAAGCTGTTCGCGCAACGAGGTCAGTGTCAGGTCATCGAGCGCTATGCCATCAAGCAGAATCTGGCCGTCGGTCGGCGTATAAAAACGCGGAATCAAATTGACCAGCGAGGTCTTGCCACCACCGGATGCGCCGACAAAAGCGACAGTTTCACCGGACAGAATGGTCAGGTTGATATGTGCCAATGCCGGTCGTGAGGCATCCGCATAGGCCAATGACACATTGCGGAATTCTAATGTACCACGAGCACGTCCCAAGGTTTGTTGTCCCTGATCCTTTTCGGTGGCTTCATCAATCAGCGTGAAGGCATTCTCGGCGGCAGCCAAACCTTTTTGCAGCACATTATTGACTTCGGCCAGACTGCGCAATGGCGCAAACAGCATGGTCATGCTGGTTAAAAACGAGACAAAGCCGCCCACCGTCATTGCCCCTTGTGCGGCTTGTGACATGCCCATGCCAATCACCACAGCCAGGGCAATCGCCGTCAAGGATTGAGTGACCGGCGAGGTTAAGGAAGAAGCCACCATGGTCTTCATGAAGGTGCGGCGAAAACGCTGTTGCGTGGCTTCAAAACGTTCGTGCTCCACTTTTTGTCCGCCATAAACCTTGACGATTTTTTGACCATCAATGGTTTCCTGCAAGGCGTTGACGAGATCGCCATTGATATCCATGCCGTCCTTGCCCAATTTGCGCAAGCGTTTGCTGGACAGGCGAATTACCACGGCGATGATCGGGATCATGGTCAGTGTTACCAGTGTCAGTTGCCAGTTGAGCATGAATAACCAGATCAAGATACCAATCACCACGCAGCTGTCTTTGATGATGGAGGTGACCACCGTAGTGCCCGCAGAGGTGACTTCGTTGACGTTCCAGAGAATCTTTGAAATCAGCGTGCCGGAATTATTGGCATCAAAGTAGGGGACGGGCAACTGGATCAGGCGACTGAACATGTCAGTACGCAGGTCTTTCACCAGATGCTGGGATATCCAGTTCATTAAAAAATTGGTGGCAAAACCAAACACGCCCTTGAACAGAAACAGGCCCACAATGGCCCAGGGAATCCAGCGCGCACTGGCCACCTTATCGGGATTGAAACCCTTGTCGAGCAAGGGCTGCATCAGCGCAGCAAACAGCGGTTCGGTGGCTGCGGACAATATCATGCACAGGATGGCCAGTGCAAAGACCATCCGGTACGGCCGCAGGTAGCCGAGCAACCGACGATAAATGAGCAGATCGTTACCGGGCTTCAAATTGATCAGGCGTGTGAAGCCAGCAGGTTGACCATTTGGGCGAAGATCTTGGGATTGCCTGCCATCACCTGGCCTGCATAGAGATAGTCGCCATCACCTTTGAAGTCGCCTACCAGACCACCGGCTTCGGTAATCATCAAGGCGCCAGCTGCCATATCCCAGGGGCTCAGGCCTTTTTCAAAAAATCCATCCAGGCGACCGGCAGCCACATACGCCAGGTCCAGTGCCGCAGCACCGGGGCGACGCAGACCAGCGCAAGCGTTAGTCATGGTGGCAAACATGGTCATGTATTCGTTTAGAAATTCTTTATCGCGGTAAGGGAAGCCAGTACCGATCAAACATTCGGCCAAACGGATGCGGCGTGAGACCCGCAGGCGTTTTTCATTGAGGAATGCCCCGCCGCCTTTACTGGCAGTAAACAGATCGTTGCGGGTTGGGTCATAAATCACGGCTTGGCTCAACACGCCCTGATGTTGCAAGGCGATGGAAACACAGTATTGCGGAAAACCGTGAATGAAGTTGGTGGTGCCGTCCAGTGGATCAATGATCCAGATGTACTCTGACTCGCTGTTGGCATTGGCAGAATCGCCGGATTCTTCGGCCAGCACGCGGTGATCGGGATAAGCGCTGAGCAGCATGTCGATGATGGCGTCTTCGGCGGCCTTGTCGACTTCGGTCACAAAATCGTTGTGGCGCTTTTCAGACACCTTGATGGAATCCAGGTCCAGAGAGGCGCGATTGATGATGGCGCCAGCACGGCGAGCTGCCTTGATGGCAGTGTTGAGCATCGGATGCATGAAATACTTTCGGTTATATCAGTCGTTGTTTGGGCGTGGTGACCAAACAGATTGGCAACTTGTCTGGCAGACCGACTTTTTAGGGCCAGACTGCCAGATCGACAGATGAATTAAAGAGCGAACCACTACAATGAGCGCTATTTTAAATGATCTTGAGCCCGCCATCCTATGACTGACCAGAATATCCCTGATTCCTCCTCTTCTGCCACTACTGGCCAAGCTGCTCAGCGCCTGCCGGCAATCCGCTTTATCCTGCTGGAAACCAGTCATCCGGGCAATATCGGTTCGGCCTGTCGTGCTATTAAAACCATGGGTTTGCACGAGTTATGGCTGGTCAATCCAAAAATTCTCAATCCCGCTGCCAACGCTGAAGCCATTTCATTGTCCAGTGGTGCTTTGGATGTATTGAATGGGGCGCGAGTTGTGCCTTCGCTGAGCACGGCGCTGGAAGGCGTGCAGCTGGCGATAGCGCTGTCGGCGCGGCCCCGCCAATTTGGCCCGCCAATTCAGACCATTCGTCATACCATTGAACAATTGCGCCAGCACTATGTGGTCGATGGTGTTCCTGCGAATGCAGATGGGGTTGATACTGCAGCGCCTTCAGCAAGCACAGCTCAGTTGGCTTTTGTTTTTGGTAATGAGCGTTTTGGATTGCCCAATGAAGCCATTGAGCGTTGTCAGATTGCAGCCCAGATTCCGGCGCATCCTGGTTATTCTTCGCTGAATCTTGCCCAGGCCGTGCAGTTGGTTGCCTATGAGTGCAGGATGGCTGGCTTGGTGCCCGGGGTCAGTGCAGCAGATGCGGCGGTTATCTCGACCGATGTGGGGTTTAGCGGTGATGCAGCAACCATTGATCAGATTGATGGCATGTACGCGCATCTGGAAAGAATGTTGGTGGAAATTGGTTTTTTGGATACTACCGCGCCCAAAAAATTGATGCCACGCTTGCGTCGCTTGTTCAGTCGCACCGGCCTGGAGGTGGAAGAGGTCAATATTCTGCGCGGTATCTGCAATGCCGTGATGGCGAAATTGCCTTAATGTGAAAGTGAGTTGGTTTGAGCCGCCAAGACGCCGGGAAAAACTTGGCACCAAAGCATTCACCACAAAGACACAAAGGGTACGAAGGACACCGAGCAAGCGTGCTCGTGAAGTCTTATAAACGTGGCGTTTGGGGCTGCGAATGAATATGAAATAACGAGGGTTACTTCGTGCCTTTTGTGTCTTTGTGGTAAAAAACTTTTGGCTATTCCTCGGCGTCTTGGCGGTTCTCATTGTTTTGATTGTTTTACTTCATGAAAGAAGTCGTGATGACGATAGCAACATATTCATCCAGTCATGCCATTCCCGTGTTGTATATGCGTGGTGGTACCAGCAAGGGTGCATTTTTTCTGGCCAACGATTTGCCTGTTGATCCGTTTGAACGCGATGCATTGTTACTGCGCATCATGGGCAGCCCCGATCCTTACGGTAAGCAGATGGATGGGCTGGGTGGCGCCAGTTCCAGTACCAGTAAGGTGGTGATTTTGTCGCCGTCCAGTCGACCTGGTTACGCAGTGGACTATTTGTTTGGTGCAGTGGCGATTGATGCGCCTTTGATTGACTGGTCAGGCAATTGTGGCAATCTTTCGGCAGCAGTTGGACCGGCGGCACTCATGCTGGGATTGGTGCCAGCCATAGAAGGGCATACCGAGGTGGTGATCTGGCAAGTCAATATCGGTCAGCGGATTGTGGCACGAGTGCCGGTGCAAAATGGGCTGGTGGTAGAGCAGGGCAGTTTTCAGGAAGACGGTGTGGCCTTTAGTGCGGCTGAAATCGAGTTGGCTTTTTATGAGCCGCCACTGCAAGCCGATGCCTTGCCTTTGCTGCCAACTGGTAATGTCGTGGATGAATTGATGATTCCCAATTTGGGTTCGGTCGCGATGACTTTGATCACTGCGGGTAATCCCACCGTGTTTGTCAAAGCCCAGGACTTGGGCTTGACTGGCCGTGAAACCCAGGCCGAAATTTTGGCCCAACCCGAACTCATGCAAACACTGGAAACGATTCGCGCCCATGGTGCTCTGGCCATGGGCTTGGGCACCTCGGTTGAGCAAATCAGTCGTGAGCGCCCTGGTACACCCAAAATCGCCTGGTTGGGTGCGCCACAGGATTATGTGGATGCGGCCGGTAAAACCGTCAAGGTGGATTCTATTGATCTGGTGGCGCGTATCATGTCGATGGGTAAACCACACCATGCTTTTACCGGCACAGGCTCCATTGCGCTGGCGGTGGCTGCTGCCATACCGGGCACACTGGTTGAGCAGATCCGTGGCGCCCATTATCCGACCAATGCACCAGTGCGATTTGGCCATGCCTCGGGTGTTTTGCGGATTGGGGCTACTGCAAGATATGAGGACGATCATTGGCGTATGGAAAAAGCGTTGTTGTCGCGCAGTGCCAGGCGCTTGATGCAAGGTCTGGCTTTTGTGCCGCAGTGATAACTGTCTTGAACTTGCCAAAATCATTAGTCTTTGGCAGGCATAAAATGTCTTGCCAGGGGGCTTAATGCCCTCGTTGATTGAGTGTTACGCCACTACGATGCGTACAGGCTTCATGAGTAGAAAATTTGAAGCTGTACGAAAATTGACGATAACAGGAGATCATCGTGGCAAAATTTATTCAATCGGTATGCGTTAATACGCTTGCGCTAACACTCATCAGCCTATCCAGTTCTGCGTTTGCAGAACGGCCCATACTCAAGGCCTCGGAACAAGTGGAGATCACTGCAACGCCCGAAAAAGTCTGGGCAGTGATCGAACATTTTGACGATTTAGCTTGGCATCCTGCCGTTGGCAGTACCTTATTGATTGCGGGTAAGGCCGATCAAGCAGGTGCGATACGACTGATAATCACCAGGGATGGCGCGAAGATCACGGATCAATTGCTCAACCAGGATGGCAAGGCGCATAGCATGACCTATAGGATCGTTGATTCAACGCTGCCGGTCGATCATTATCAAGGCACTTTGCAGGTGTTGCCAAACAAAACGGGATCCATTCTTAAATGGCGTTCTACCTTTACCCGGAAGGATGAAAAGTCGGTAGAAGGTGGCGATGATGTCACCGCACAAAAGATCATTACGGGTATTTATACGTCAGGGTTGAGTGCGGTCAAGGCGCGTTTGGAGCCGGGCAAGTAATTATATTTCCAATCACACTCGAAACCTGGTTGGCAAAACATTTGAATATCCATTGACAGAAAGTCAACCTGATTGCATTGGGCAGCAGCCCGCATACTTACTTGCGCTTAGGTTACTTGCACTTAGCTTGCTTCCTTGGCTCTTTGAATAGGGATGTGAAATTCAGACAACTCGTGGCAGTCAGCATGTGTCATTCTTGATGGAATGAGCTGCGGGCAATACAGCGATTGGTGGGTAGCCGTTTCAATTTCAAAACGATTTGCACGGATAAACCCGGCGCCGAGTATGGGTAAATCCTAGTCCTTCGTCAGGCAAATTGCCCATCGGAATAATTGGCTATGCTGCTATGATTTCTTTGCTATTTGAATGAATATTTTAGTTAAGTACAGGCTGGCAACATCAAATCATAATTCAGGAGATAAGTAATGAAAACCGTTCTTCATACCGCCATCGCCTTGGCGATTGCGGGTTTGGCTGGTTCTGCACAAGCAGAGCGCCCTACATTAACTGTGGCTGAACAGCTGGAAGTCGCGGCCCCTGCGAACAAAGCCTGGGAAATCATCCAGCACTTCGAGAATTTGAACTGGCATCCTGCCGTCGCCAGTACTGAGTTGGTTTCCGGTAAAGCAGACAAACCAGGTGCGGTGCGTCTGATTACTCTCAAGGATGGCGCAAAAATCAAGGAAGAGTTGGTTGGCCTGAATCCGAAAGCACATAGTATTACCTACAAGTTTTTGGAGTCACCTTTGCCCGTGACAGATTATGTGTCTACGCTGGAAGTCGTTTCTGCCAAAAATGGTTCGCTCTTGAAATGGCATTCCACTTTTAAACGTAAAGATGAAAAACCTGCTGCAGGTGCTGATGATGCCAGCGGCAAGAAAATTGTTTCCGGAATTTATACATCCGGTATGGATGCGCTGAAAAAGCAGTTGGAAGGTGCCAAGTAAGCGCTCAGGTCACCCGATTCGGGAGACCTGGCCGGCCTCCCGTTTCTGGTATGTTCTTCTTTAGCTTGTAATGGCGAGCTTTAAGTAGTCCGTCCAAAGCAAGTTGAGCAGGCTTTGCCTGCTTTTTTTACGTCCAAATTTTAGATGACAGGCAGGTGCTTGGCTAGTTTGGGCCGCAGGTTTTTTAGTGGAGTCAACGCTTCGTATATAAGCATTTCCGATAAGGTTTTGCGCTTACCTCTACAATCATGGCAAACAGACCTTAAATCATCATGTTTGCTCAAATCAAAGAACATATCGACACAATTCGGCAGCGCGACCCCGCAGCGCGCAGCACCTGGGAAATCCTGACCTGCTATCCGGGCCTGCATGCCCTGATCTGGCATCGGCTTGCACATCGTTGCTGGTGCCTGCGCTGGTATTGGCTAGGGCGATTCATCTCTCATATTGGCCGGTTTTTGACTGGCATTGAAATCCATCCGGCAGCGGTGATTGGTCAACGTGTTTTCATTGATCATGGCATGGGTGTGGTGATTGGCGAAACCGCCGAGATTGGTGACGATTGCACTATCTATCAAGGTGTGACGCTGGGCGGTACTTCCTTGTTCAGAGGGGTGAAGCGACATCCGACCCTTGGCAAGGGTGTGGTTGTGAGTGCCGGTGCCAAGGTATTGGGTGGTTTTCTGGTAGGCGATGGGGCGCGGATTGGTTCCAATGCCGTGGTATTGAAAGAAGTGCCAGCGGGTGCCACTGCGGTAGGAATTCCGGCGCGGATTGTGGTACGCAAGATGCCGACTGCCGGTACGGCCGATGCAGCAGGTGATACCGCTGCCATTGCGCTGGAGCCTAACCGCTTTGCTGCTTATGGCATTAGTGGTATGCAGGAAGATCCCATGCAGCAGGCGCTCAAATCGCTGATTGTCACGATGGTGGAGCAACAGCAAACCTTGGCCGCGATGGTAGAAACACTGGAAGAAAAAGGCGTGTGCATGCCAGATGCGGTCAAGCAGGCTGAATCAGCCCAGCATTTACAAGAGGTGGTGAGTCAGCTTACTGCTTTAGGCAAGATGGTCGACTGATCGCGTGGCTCGAAAATTTATTCGATCTGCGTAACGCTTATATCACCACTGATTTTATATACTCAGATAGAGTAAAAAAATATACATAATAAATACGCACTTGATCGGGTAATATTGATTGGTACTCTATGAGAGTATCGTTATTTTTTGAATCTTCAAACACTTTTTAATGCTGTAAATTGACGATCAAACCGAGTGGTTGACCGTCAAAAACAGCACAGCGCATCACTAGCACTCATTCGTCACGAGCGACAGATGAGTGCGTCATCAGTGTGCGATTTCAACTACAATCACACAAATGACAACAGTTCGACGGTGACGTTTTCTTCACCCAGATTGGCCTGGCAAGCCAGACGGGATTTGGAACCAACGCCGACTGTGGCATCCAGTTTTTCATTTTCGATCTTGGTCGTTTTGCTCAGGCTTTTTTTACCTTCAAGCACCGAGATATGGCATGAACCGCATTTGGCCTGGCCTTCGCATTTGTGCATGATGTTTTCACCAGCAGCCAAGATGATGGACAACAGACTGGCGCCAGTTGTACCTTCAACGGTTTTACCTGATGGATTGATAGTGACTAATGGCATGATGTACTCCTTCTAATGAGGTTAACAATAAATAAAAACAAGTGAGGCAAGGATAGATTGCATAAGCAAAATATTTGGTTGGTGTGGCGCTAATTCGGCTTAGCTTAGGCCATCACTGAAGAAACAAACTGATCCGCAAAGTCTTTGAGGGACATGGGAATGCGTGTGATGTTTTGTTCTTCCATGAACTTAAGTTCCATTCGGGTTGGTTCTTCTGGCAATACCGCCCAATGGGCCGTAGATGAACGCTTCATGATCTGCCGCGCAAAGCTGCGAGTAAGCTGATCATTGAAGCGGCAACCCAAGAACAGGAATGAACGACCGGTACGGATATTCTGGATTTCGGTAGGAATCGGCGTTTGAATGTCAATCTCGGTGAGCACTTCCACATAGTCCGTATCAGAAACCAGATAATTGCCTGCTGGACCATGGCCGCCGATCGGCTTGTACAGAATGGTTTTCCAGTCGGGTGATACTTCAGTGGCAGTTTCACCTTTGCTGTCATACCAGCCAGTCCAGGTGCCAAAGTGTTCAGATTGAGACAAGCCTTGTACCTGACCCCAGTCGCTGCGGCTGCCAGCCAGGGCTGTCATCATGGCGTCGTCATACCAGGTGTCAACAATCAGTGGTGGCATGCTGTCGGCCAGCAATTGATGAAAGGTTGAAAATTTTGGTGTGCCGGCAAAAACCTCATTCATGAAATGAACGATGGTTTTACGATGCTTGAAATTTTCAATAAACTGGGCAGTCTGGGTCAGTCGGCTACGGATCTTGTGCGGTACTGACACCTTGCTGGTCAGGTAAGCTACCAGTGCTTCCGGTGTAGCAGGTACGTCATAGCCCGAAGTCAATGACATCATGCCATTGCCCAGATAGGGAATGATCTGCTTTTCGTAAAAGGCAGCGTGAAGAGAGTCGATCAGCTTGTCCATGGTCTTTCCTTAAAAGATGGCTTAATAAATCGGAACGCCAGCACCAATATTGATGGACGCTTCCTTGAGTCTTTTCACGATGAACTTGACGTGGTTTTCAGTCAGGTGCGTATTGAAGGGCAGAGCCAGTGCGCGATCACCAATCCGTTCAGTATTGGGTAACTGGCCACGTTTGTAACCCAGCTTCTGATAAGCAAACTGTTGGTGCAGCGGCATGCAGTAGGCCGCTGTTTCAATCAGTTCAGCATCCATATCTTCAATGACCTGGCCACGGGCACTGGTCGTAAAGCGTTTTCCCAGATGTACCAGATAGAACATCCAGTGGACTTCATCGACATCAGGTGCCAGATAAGGTGGCTTGATACCCTCGAAGGTTTGCAGCTGGTCGAGATACCAGGCCTGTACCTGCTTGCGACGTGCCAGAATGTCGTCAATCCGATTTAATTGTGCCAATGCCAAAGCGGCAGTCATTTCACTGATGCAGGCCTGGAGTGGCACGCGGCTGCCTACCGAAATGGATGAGCGATCTTCAATTTTTCGATTACGGAAGTAATGCAGCTCGGAAGCCAGGGCGTCGTCATCGGTCAGAATGATGGCACCTTCACCGGCACACATTGCTGAGGGTTGTGAAAAATCAAAGATGGCCAGATCACCAAAACTGCCCACGACCTTGCCTTGATAACGCGAACCAATCGCTTCAGTACTGTCTTCAATCAAGCGCAAATTGTGTTTGGCAGCGAGCTCTTGAATGGGTTGCCAGGCAGCAGGGTGACCATTGGCATTGCAGACCAGCAGTGCCTTGGTCTTGTCGGTGATTTTGGCGGCAATGGCTTCAGGAGCCAGACAGCCACACCAATAATCAATATCGGCAAATACGGGCTTGGCACCCGTCAGCAATACCGCATGCGCTGTTTGATGCCAGGAGTAGGCTGGCACGATGACTTCATCATCAGCCTGCAGTTCTAAAGTCTGCAAGGCCAGCCAGACGCCAATGGTGCCACTGGCAACGGCAATGCCATGTTTGCGACCGATATATTTGGCGAAGACTTGTTCAAATTTTTCGACCAGTGGCCCATTAGAAAGTTGCGGTGCCTGTAGTGCCGCACTGACAAAATCAATATCAAACTGGGTGATATCAGGATCGGACAACGGAATCCAGCCATCGTCATCCAGATAATCATCATTGTCGTGATCTTTGGCTTGATTGTCGGCGGCTTTGCTGTTGATATCTTCACTCATCTCAAGCCTCCGTCAATATGAATGCAGAAGCCTGTTCGGGATCGCGAGTCATGGTCCAGCAATGACCATCAGAGACAGCAAGGAATAAATGAGCAGAGGTTAATTTGAGTGTCGGTGTTTCGTCACGCATATCCATGGGATCAACCACAGTGGCCATGATGCCGGGTAACTGCAGGCGAATGGCCTTGGCAGCTTCACGCACTGTGCTGGCCGATTCAATCAATGAAGCGGCTGTAACCAGTTGTTCCTTGCTGATGGCCATATCAGCCTCCCACCTTTTTAGCTTCGACAGTGATTGGCAGTGTGGTCTCTGGGCCCATTTCAGGCAATTGCAGTTCCCAGCCATTGGCCAGCGTGATCGTGCCACCCCACATTCCTGGTCGCTCCATGGAGACGACTGGCTCTTCCAGATCCTTTTTAGGAACATAGGCAGACAGACCAGCGGGGGAATTACGGAGCATGACTTTCATTGAGGTTTCTCCAGAGTAGAGTCGCTGCCAGTTATCTTAGGCGGCGTGTTGAAAAGAAGTGGGTGGCGGCGTGGCAGATTCTTCCGCCTGCTCGGCGAGCAACGGCGCTAAAGCAGCCACAGCTTGCTGAATAACATGATCAATTTCGGCCGCGCTGGTAGCTGCTGATACCGAAAAACGCACAGCGGCCAAGGCAGACTCTTCATCAACGCCCATCGCAGTAAGCACATGCGAAGGCTCAGTCGTCGCGGCTGAACAGGCCGAGCCTGACGAAGCCATGATGTTGGCCTGTTCGAGCCGGTTCAAAACCAATTCAGCGTTGAGTCGACCAAAGCGCAAATAGCTGGTATTGGGCAAACGTGGTAGCCCTTGACCATACACATGCACTGCAGATAATTGACTGGTCAGGCCTGCTTCCAGGGCATCACGTCGTTCTTGCATGATGGTGATGTCAGCATCAAGCTGTGTAGCCAGTTGTTCAATGGCTGCAGCAAAGCCGATAATGCCAGGCAGATTTTCAGTACCACCACGACGGGTGCGCTCCTGGCTGCCCGGAAAGAGTGTTGGCAAAGTCACCCCCTTTTTAATGATCAGTGCACCTACGCCTTTGGGACCATGTATTTTGTGAGCAGACAAGGAAACCAAGTCGGCACCTGAGCTGGCAAAATGAAAATGGGTTTTGCCTAAGGCCTGTGTGGCATCCACATGCAGCAATACCCCCGCAGCCTTGCATAACTCGGCCAGAGCTGCAATGGGCATGAATATGCCGGTTTCATTATTGGCAGCCATCACCGAAACCAGCGTAACGCCAGGCTGGATCAGCTGTTGAGCCGCGGCCATGTCGAGGCTGCCATCAGCCAGCACGGGGATGAAATCAACCTCGACACCTTGTGTCTTGAACTTGTTGGCCAGTTTCATCATGCCAGCATGTTCAACTGCAGAGATCACCAATCGCTTCCGACTATCAGCGCGTTCCAAGGCACCCATCAAAGCCATGTCATTGGCTTCAGTAGCACAACTGGTAAAGACCAGTTCGGGAATCTGACAACCCAAGAAGGCGGCAATCTTGCCACGTGCTTCGGCCATTAATTTACGCGAGACCTGTCCAACCGGATGAGTGGACGATGGGTTGGCCCATGCCTCAGCCAAGGCAGTACTCATGGCGCTGATCACGGCCTCATAGGGACGGGTGGTGGCGTTATTGTCCAGGTAGATTGGCTCAGCGATCGACATGATGTTCATCCCTCATGATCAAGGCCAGAAAACTCTGGCAGCATCCACACAGATCAAATCCAGCAGGCCTTCCAGCAGTTCAGATTGGGCGTATTCTTCCCACGCTTTAATTTGATGATTGCGCATGAACAACACCCATTGATCGGACTGTTTTTCAAGTCGAGCAATATCAATCACGCCACCCTCAGGGTCGATATTGCGTGAGCAGCAGGGGCTGCTGATTTGATACGCATTGCCAATCTGAAAAACGACTGGTTTGACATAGCGATAGCGCACTCGACTTTCGATCGCCACATTGATACGACGCACAATCAGGTCAATTACTTTGGATGATTGATTGGCAGCTTCGCCATAATCAAAAAAGTCAGAATCAGTGGTCATGGCCATCACCTGTGAAGTATTGGCTTGTTCAATGTTCAGATTGTGTCGGGTTGTTGTCATGATGAAAGTTGGTTTGGCTTATTGCCTCAAACCGCCCCAATAGCCAGTGCGATTTCTTCTTCAAGACAACCCACCACCTTGCCTGGAAACTCCACCAGATAGATCGGGATGTTCTGATCTGCATGATGACCAATATTGACGATTTCGCCTTTGATGCCTTTGGCAACAATCAGTGCATCGGCTTCAAGATCGGGATAGCTACCATCATTGAACATGTCATCAACAGCAATGACGTATTGGCCCCATTGATACTTTGGAAGTCTGGTCTCAATCATGATGTTTCCTTTACTGTACCTTCTCGTCACTCTTGGTTTTCAAGGCTTCCAGCTTGGCAATTTTGTCTGCACCCAAGGCGGCCAGAATATCTTCTGGAAGGTTGTCCAGTGTCATCAGTTCTTTGGCGCGGCAACCTACCTGATATCCATGATCAACCCATTCCACGGCATAGATGTAGTATTGCTGCAAGAAGGTGCCAATGGAACGGACAAAGCCAATATCACCTTTGTTGACCAGTACCTTACCAACGTCTTCACCATTGAAAGTACCGTCGTTACGAATGATGGTGCGACTGACCACTCGTTCACCAAAACTAAATCTTGGTGGTTCGGCAATTTCGATTACTTCGTTATCACGATTAATATCACCCATGGTGTACCTCCGAATCAATGTGTTGACGATTGGATAACTGCGTCATTCTGTCCGCGACAGCCAAACGCACTTCCGGATCCACATCCTGGCTCATGGTGGCGAGCAAACCTGGATTGGCACGCTGAGTGATTTCCCAACGTACCAGCCAGTCTTCGTCGTCTGTCAGTCGATCCAGCAGATCAACCGGCAGACGTTGTGCCACGATGCGACGAATGCTGCTATCCGGATCATGGATCAGATTGAGCAAGGCTGGCATTTCCATGCGCCGTGCGACTTCTTCACGTACCTTGTTGTCCTCATCCTGAGCCATTTGTGAGAGCAGGGAAAGAGGTAAACGACGCGCTACCATGGCGCGTACGTAGTAGTCCGGGTCAACAGTCATGGTTTTGAGCTGATCGGCTTCCAGTCGTTGTGCGACTCTGATCCGGACTTCGCGGTGCGGATCACGCACCATCTTTAGTAGTAAGCGTTGCGGCAGTCGCATGGCAATCGACATGCGCACTGTTTCATCTTCGTCTTCAATCAGTGCGGGCAGCTTGAACACATCTGCATGGCGGGCACCAATGGCACGGACTTCAAAATAAGGGTGAGTCAGATACTGATTGCCCAATTCTGGATTCCAGCGAAAGAAACGATCAACCCGACGTGCATAGCGATCATGGACGCAGGCTCTGGCGTATTCACATTTACCTTTGGCTTTCAAGTCGGTATGTGCACAGCCTTCGCAAGAGAAAGGCTGGTCTTGCCAATCAAGCGGTGCAATACCGTCATCTGGATCGGTTGAGTCGTGTCGGATATCTTGCGTATTCATCATCACACCGGCTCATCGGAGTAATCATCTTTGCCCACTCTGGCGAGTACTTCTTCAAGCACTCGTGCACCGACCCGATTGTCAGGGTCCAGTTCAGCCAGAACATCCAGTGCTTCTTTACCAATTTCCATCTCACCCAGACGCAGACTGAGATAGGCGAAACCTTTGAGTGCAAACAGATAGAAACGGGTGGCTGCATCAAAGCGTGCGCCGGGTAACGGCATGAGTTCAACATCTTGCCAGCGTGGCGGCAAGCCGAGCATCTTGGCGCCGAGTGACAAGGAACGTTTGGCTGTTTCGCGTGCCTTGTCGAGTTCGTGACCGTAAAAATGGAAGCGATAAAGTCCAATCAGCGTGGCCGGATGATCCGGTGCGAGCTGATTGGCCTGTAGCAATAGTGGCAAAGCAATCTCGGGTTGACTGCGATGCTTACCAGCTTCAGCAATAAGTGCTTCAACATGGGCCGGCAGGCCCTGGCCTAAAACTGCCATATCAAAATCTGCCACGCCGGATTCCATGTGATTATCCCTATTAGTTAATGCCAGTAATTGCGGTATTACATCCGAATGACTGTGTCTATATGCAATTAATGAGCACGCAGGGCACTGATATCAACGGTGCTGACAACACTTGGCGCGCTGGCACTATCACCGCTGCTGCTGCATGCGCAAGAGGCTGCATTGGGATTGAAGAACGTCAGACCTGATTTGGTCGGTGTATCTTCAAAACCAATCGTGATACCTTCCAGCATCAAGCGGCTTTCAGCTGGCAGGTACAAGTTGACACCATTGACATTCATGGTGGCATCACCTTCGCGAGGTGCCGCTTCAACAGTGAACTCGGAGCTATAACCGGAGCAACCACCAGGGCTCACGGTCAGTCGAAAACCACCTTCAGGATGATCCGAAAAACGGACCATACGACGAATAAATTTTTCGGCAGCAGGGTTAATAGTAAGATTTGGAATGATCATGATAATTTAGGCTTGAACAATACAACCATCGACAGGGCAAACCGCGATACATTGCGGTTCATCAAATTGACCTTCACATTCTGTGCATTTGGCAGGGTCAATAATGAAGACCCCACCTTTTTCACGGATAGCTACGTTAGGACATTCTGGTTCGCAGGCTGAGCAGCCGGTGCAGGTAGAACCAATAATTTTTAGAGACATGATGACCTCCAAATCATCGTTAATAAAAAGTTACTTTCTGCTCCATCATCCTGATGGAGCAGCGACTTACATAATCATGCAGCTTCAGTTTCATTACCCATAAAGGCACCTTGACGAATCGAGGCATCACCACGCTCTTGATGCACGATTTCACCAGCAAGAATACGTTTACGGTAATCACTGAACCAGCTCAAAGCAGCTTTCTCAATGAACTCATGTGCGTATTGATCAACTGGCTCAATACCGCCTTGTTTGAGTTCATCTTTAGGGCAGGCACCGATCTTGGCAACCAACACAGCGTGGCAGTCGTTAATGGCGCGCACGATGGATGGCAGTTGTTCGTCTTCACCAAAGCCGCCCTGGCAGTACAGGTCAACACGACGGTGACCAACAAACAGTGCTTCTTTGGCTGAAACTTCAAAGATCTGGAATTCAGTCACATGACCAAAGTGTTCGTTCACACGACCACCACCTTTGGTAGCTACGGCAACCAGTACCTTCATGTCGGCAAAGCTTTCATCGGACTCATCCAAGGCAGCCAGTTTGGCGGCATGTTGTGCTTGACGTTCATCTTCAACACGTGACTGGTAGTCACGACGTTTGTCGAGGTCATACACGACTTCCATTTCTTCAATCTTGTCGAGAGTGAATTCGGCACTACGATCCTCACCCAGCAAGCCAACAGCATCAGCACGGCACTGACGGCAATGACGCATCAGGTGAGCACCGCCAGCGCAAGCATCCTGAACAGCTTTGAGTTCCTGTGCAGTTGGGCCACGTTGGCCATTCAGGCCAAAGTAGGTACCATGTTCTGGCTCGGAGATCAGCGGCATGATGTTGTGCAGGAAGGCACCACGGGCTTTAACAGCCTTGTTGACTTCAACCATATGCTCATCATTGATGCCAGGGATCAGCACCGAGTTGATTTTGGTCAGAACGCCACGAGCAGTGAGCATTTCCAGACCTTTCATTTGCTGTTCGTGAAGGATGCGAGCAGCTTCAACACCGGTAACGCGTTTGTGATTCCAGAAGATCCATGGATAGATCTTGGCGCCGATTTCTGGATCAACCATGTTGATGGTGATGGTCACGTGATCGATGTTGTATTTGCAGATCTCGTCAACCAGTTCTGGCAGAGCCAAGCCATTGGTAGAGAGGCATAGCTTGATATCAGGTGCTTGTTCCTGCAGACCTTTGAACGTAGCAAAGGTTTTAGCAGGGCTGGCGAGTGAGTCGCCTGGGCCGGCAATACCAAGGACCGTCATTTGTGGGATTTCACTGGCAACGGCTACCACTTTTTTAATGGCTTGCTCAGGGGTCAATTTCTGCGAGACCACACCTGGGCGTGACTCGTTGGAGCAATCATATTTACGATTGCAGTAGTTACATTGAATATTGCAGGCAGGAGCCACGGCCACGTGCATACGGGCATAGTGGTGATGTGCCTCTTCAGAATAGCAAGGGTGATTCTTAACCTTGTCCCAGATTTCTGCTGGCATATCATCAGGGCCATCGGAAGTGCCACAACTGGCCTTGCCGCCTTCATGACTGGTACCGCAACCACCGCCAGTAGCGACGGGCTCGGATTCTGCTGATCCGTTTGATTTGATTGAACTGATCTGAATAAAAGATGCCTGAGCTTGGGCCGCTTGTGGCGTAGGTGTTTGCATCGCGCGCTCCTTGGGTAAAGGTTACATAAAAGGTCACGTAGAGCATTCAGCGATTTCTGTGCCACTACTTAAAATAGTTAAAAATCAAATACATAGAATTGTTGTGTCGGTTATTTTTGATGTCGCAACCACGACAAAGGCCTAGTGACGAATTACTGGTCGTTGGATTTGCGACAAACTTAACAGGCAAAAAAAGACCCGATGCAGGATCGGGTCTTAACCATGAAAATGGGACTCTGATTACCGACTGCTAAAACTTTCTGACTTCAATCTCGTACTTTTGTAAGGCGTAGCCCATTTGTCGAGGTGTGATATTGAGTAATCGCGCTGCCTTGGCTTGTACCCAGCCACTGCGCTCCATGGCCCACACCAGGCGCTCTCGTTCACCTTCGGGTTTCTCATCGCCAAAATTGTTGGCGGCGGCTGCGGAACGTTTTATGGGGGGGGAGATGACCGAGACTTCTTCATGATGATGGTGATGTTCAGAATGCTCTTCTTCAGAGGTAAGTTGACGGGCTGGTGCAACCGCATCATCCTTTTGCAGATGGTGCAAGGTCTGAGTCAGGCAGCGATCATTAAAGCAAGGGAAGTTAATGTCATGAATCACATTGCCAACCGTCATCGTGGCAATTCGCTCAACGCAGTTTTCCAGTTCTCGTACATTCCCAGGCCAGTAGCAGTTTTCCAGCATTGATAAAGCTTCTGGAGCAACTTTCAGATCGCGCAGGTTTTCCTTGTTATAGCGTTGCAGAAAATGCATCACCAAAGCCGGAATGTCTTCACGACGCTCGCGCAAGGAAGGCAGAAATACCGAGACCACATTGATTCGATAATAAAGATCTGCTCTGAAGTTACCGGCGGCTACCATCTTTTCCAGATTGCGGTTAGTGGCGCAAACCAGTCGCACATCGACTTTGATGGGTTTATTGCCACCGACTCGTTCAAACTCTCGTTCCTGTAAGACTCGCAACATCTTGGCCTGAAATGATGGAGAAATATCGCCAATTTCATCAAGGAACAAGGTACCGCCATGAGCCAGTTCAAAGCGACCTTTGCGTTCACCAATGGCACCGGTGAATGAACCTTTTTCATGGCCAAACAGCTCAGATTCCAGAAGCGACTCAGTCAGTGCTGCGCAGTTGACTTTAATAAATGGTGCGCCAGAACGTGGTGATAGCTCATGGATGGCGCGTGCAATGACTTCTTTGCCAGTACCCGATTCACCGCGTAACAGGACGGTGCTGCGGGTTGGTCCAACCTGGTGGACTTCGGCAAAGACTTCTTGCATGCGTCGTGAATCGCCCACTACCTTGTCCAGTGAAAAGCGACCTTTGGGCTGTTGTTTAAGGCGACGTGCTTCCGAGAGCAAATGGTCACGATCTTCTGTGACGTTACGATGCAGCACGAGTGATTGCGCCATCAAATTGGCAATCATGGTGAGTAGCCGATGATCGTCCTTAAAGCCGCCTGCCTTGGCCATCACGCGATCTATGGTTAGAACTCCAAGCGTTTCTTTTGGTCCCTTGATAGGAACTCCCACAAAGCCCACCTTTTGCAGGCCAGCCTCTTCAACCGCTTTGGTACGGTTGAGAAATAGTGGTTCGTCAGAAATATCCGGTACCACAACCGGAACACCCATGGAAAAAATGCGACCGACAACACCTTCACCGGGCTTGTAAGTACAAAGCATCTGCTCTTCTTTTAGCATGCCAATAGAACAGAAAAGCTCCAGTCGTTTCGATTCCTCGCTATAAAGTACCACCATGCCACGACGAAAACCCATCATGGTAGCCAGCACATTCATTGATTCGCGAAACGTCATACTCAGATCGAGTGATGAACTTAAAATTTTACTGATCTCGTAAATAGTAATTAATTCTATTTGAGCTCTGGAGCGAGCTTCAATTTCAATTTGTTGACTCATAGTAGACCCCATCTGTTCGTTTTACTGCTTGTGGCAGCCAACGCTCAGGAATAGTTCATTAACAGAAATAACGCGTCTTAATCCGTAATAGGTCTTCTTCTAAAGAGTCTCCAAGCAAAACGTGATCCATTCAAACAACATCCTTTACCTCATTCGTGACCTTTGGTATTTCTATTGCAATTTGCAGCCCAAGTTTCACCTTCTATATAGAAGAATGATTTTTCATTGATCTATGTCAACCCTTTGTCATGTGGATGCCAGGATTGAGATGTGTCAGGTACGTCAAATGCTGACATTCATTGCTCAAATCCGGTGCATGAAATGATGAATGGATTATCAAAACGACGTCAATGCTTCAGGGTAGTGCGAGAAAAGACCAAATGCACTTGATGAGCGCTGTATCGGAGCCCGCTGAGTGCACTTGATTGGGATTGATACCTATTCATTGGGAGCGAGCAGCATTGGCTATGTCATAAACGGGACGCGTCGCAACAATGACAAAACCGACACGGATAGTTTGTTTGCTTGAGCAGTTCATTGTTAACTATTTGATATTTAAAGAAAAATAATTAATTTTTCGCATGGCACATGCTTTGCACTGTAAGGGTTGTCATCAAGCAATTCTCAACCTTTCCTCAATAGGGTGCCGCTATGCGAGAACGTCCGATTTATTTCGATTACGCTGCTACCACTCCCGTCGATCCTCGGGTAGTAGCCAAAATGGTTCCTTATCTCTATGAGCAATTTGGTAATCCTGCTTCAAGAAGTCATGCCTATGGATGGGCTGCCGAAGAAGCAGTTGAAATTTCCCGAGAAGAAGTGGCCATGCTCATCGGTGCCGATCCACGCGAAATTGTCTGGACATCTGGTGCTACGGAATCCAATAACCTGGCTATCAAGGGTGCTGCTCAATTCCATCACAAAAAAGGTAAGCACATCATTACTTTCAAGACAGAACACAAGGCCGTGCTTGATACGGTACGTGAACTTGAGCGTACCGGTTTTGAGGCTTCCATTCTGGATGTGAAGGAAGATGGCCTGATTGATTTGGCTGTGCTTGAAGCGGCGATTCGCCCCGATACCATCCTGGTTTCTGCCATGTTTGTCAATAATGAAATTGGCGTTATTCAGGATGTGGAGGCAATTGGCAAATTATGCCGTTCCAAGGGGGTTCTGTTTCATGTTGATGCGGCCCAGGCAACCGGTAAGGTTGCAATCAATCTTGAAAATTTACCGATTGATCTGATGTCCATGTCCGCTCACAAGACTTATGGTCCAAAAGGCATTGGTGCCTTATATGTACGCAGAAAGCCGCGTGTCAGGATTGAGGCACAAATGCATGGTGGTGGTCATGAACGTGGTTTCCGTTCTGGTACTTTGCCGGTTCATCAGATCGTTGGGATGGGCGAGGCCTATCGTTTGGCGCGGCTTAGCATGAGTTCAGAAAATGAGCGAATCCGCATGTTGCGTGATCGACTCTGGACAGGTTTGTGTCAAATGGAAGAAGTCTTTCTGAATGGTGATATGGAACAGCGGATTCCTCACAATCTGAACGTGAGTTTCAATTATGTCGAGGGTGAGTCATTACTCATGGGTATCAAAGGTGTGGCAGTCTCATCCGGGTCAGCCTGTACCTCAGCCAGCCTTGAACCTTCTTATGTGTTACGTGCCTTGGGGCGTAGCGATGAGTTGGCACATAGTTCCATTCGTTTTTCAATCGGCCGCTTTACGACTGAGCAGGAAGTGGATAGCTGTATTGATCAAGTGAAATCTGCGGTGGCACATTTGCGTGAATTGAGTCCATTGTGGGATATGCATGTC
Source organism: Ampullimonas aquatilis (assembly GCF_049675895.1). Classification (GTDB taxonomy): domain Bacteria; phylum Pseudomonadota; class Gammaproteobacteria; order Burkholderiales; family Burkholderiaceae_D; genus Ampullimonas; species Ampullimonas aquatilis. The sequence continues at coordinate 892,192 of NZ_CP183834.1, forward strand.
GCTGGTATTGATTTGAATTCAATCCAGTGGGCTGAACATTAATACCGACGATCGTTTCGTCACTTTTTAATCTGGAGTTGAACATGGCATATAGCGAAAAAGTTTTGGATCACTATGAAAATCCACGCAACGTGGGCGCATTTGGCACTGAAGAAGATGATGTTGGTACGGGCATGGTAGGTGCACCTGCTTGTGGTGATGTGATGAAGTTGCAAATCAAGGTTGGTGCTGATGGTCGTATTGAAGATGCCAAATTCAAAACCTATGGTTGTGGTTCTGCCATTGCTTCTTCATCTCTGGTGACTGAATGGGTTAAGGGAAAAACGCTGGAAGAAGCGCTCGAAATCAAAAATACAGATATTGCTGAAGAGCTGGCATTACCACCTGTCAAGATCCACTGCTCAATTCTTGCTGAAGATGCAATCAAGGCTGCTGTTGCCAACTATCGTGACAAACATAACGAAGAAGGCACTGCACAGGAACTTGAACAACCCATCTGCACACCTGCTGCAGCCTAACTCAAGGAGATTCTCATGACAACCGATGTAATGGAAGCGCCCAGCGTAATGAATGTTTCTGAAGGCGCAGTAAGCAAGATTGCCGAGCTGGTTGCTGAAGAAGGCGATCCTAATCTGAGCTTGCGTATTTATGTGACAGGTGGCGGATGTTCAGGTTTTCAATATGGTTTTGCTTTTGAAAACAGTTGCAACGAAGACGATACGCGGATTGAGAAATCCGGTATCACATTGCTGGTTGATCCCATGAGCCTGCAATATCTGGCTGGTGCCAATATTGACTATGAAGATGGCCTGGAGGGTTCGCGTTTTGTGATTCGTAATCCTAATGCTACTTCAACATGTGGCTGTGGTAGTTCATTCTCGGTATAAATGGAGGTTGCCATGGGTGTCACCATGACAGAAAGTGCTGCCAAGCATATTGCCAAATCGCTGAGCAAGCGTGGCAAGGGTGTAGGTCTGCGTTTGGCAGTTCGTACCAGTGGCTGTTCCGGTTTTGCCTATGCAATTGAATTTGCGGATACGCAGGAAGAATCAGACTTGCTCTACACAGCTTACGGTGTGACATTGCTGATTGATCCGAAAAGTCTGGCTTTTCTGGAGGGAACTGAACTGGATTTTGTTCGTGAAGGCCTCAATGAGGGTTTCAAGTTTAATAATCCCAACGCCAAAGCTGAGTGCGGCTGTGGTGAAAGCTTCGCCGTATAGATGTTGTTTTGTACAGGTCTGAGAGTATCAGACCTGTTTGCACTTTTTGATTTTTTTGGCGGACCTAAAAATGGCACTCTTACAGATTGCAGAACCCGGATTGTCTACTGCCCCGCATCAACATAGACTGGCTGCAGGGATTGATCTAGGAACCACCAACTCACTGATTGCCACTGTCCGGTCCGGACAGTGTGATGTGCTTGAAGATGAGTCAGGCAGCAAATTGTTACCTTCGGTTGTTTATTATGGCGCTGAGGGTTATTTGGTAGGAGATGCTGCAAAGCGTATGCGTGCTGACGACCCAGTCAATACAATCGCTTCAGTCAAGCGTTTGATGGGGCGAAAACTTGCTGATATTCAAACTGCTGATATTCCCAACCAACTGAATGAACAAGCGAGTGGGGTGATTGGGATTGACACCACGGCCGGTGTTAAAAATCCAATTGAAGTATCCAGCCATATTCTGGATGCTCTCCGTATCAGAGCAGAAGCGTCGTTAGGTGGTCCGTTAACTGGGGTGGTCATTACGGTGCCAGCCTATTTTGATGATGCCCAACGCCAAGCTACAAAAGATGCTGCTCGACTGGCTGGCCTCAATGTGCTGCGTTTGCTCAATGAGCCGACGGCTGCAGCCATAGCCTACGGCCTGGATAAGGGTTCAGAAGGAACCTTTGCCATCTATGATCTGGGGGGCGGTACTTTTGATATTTCAATTCTCAAGTTGAGTCGTGGTGTCTTTGAAGTCCTTGCCACTAACGGCGATGCGGCCTTGGGTGGTGATGACTTTGATCAAACGATTGTTGATTGGATCATTGCCCAGACAGGTTTGCCTCGACCCAATAATGAGATTCTCAGTGCTTTATTACATCAAGCACGGCAATTGAAAGAAAAATTGACTGACTTGCCTGAAGTGATTCTGGAACTTGGTGTTGGTGAGCAGACTTTTAAATTGACTCTGACGAGGGCGATTTTTGCAGAGATTACTGCCAAACTTACTGCGCGTACATTGAGTTGCGTTAAAAAAGCACTGCGTGATGCTGGCTTGGCGACTGATGAAGTCGATGGTGTGGTCATGGTCGGCGGTTCGACCCGTATGCTGCATATTCGTGATGCCGTCAGCGAACAGTTTGGTAAACCTGTTTTGACTGACATCAATCCTGACGAGGTGGTTGCGATTGGTGCGGCGGTTCAGGCTGATGTGCTGGTCGGTAACAAGACTGCAGGTGACGGTACCGATCAGTGGTTGTTGCTGGATGTTTGCCCGTTGTCGCTGGGTATAGAAACCATGGGTGGGCTGAGCGAAAAGATTATTCCGCGTAACTCCACCATACCAACTGCTCGTGCGCAGGAATTTACAACTTTTAAAGATGGTCAGACATCCATTGCCGTGCATGTCGTACAAGGTGAGCGAGAACTGGTTTCGGAATGTCGTTCTTTGGCAAGATTTACGTTAAGAGGCATTCCACCCATGGTGGCTGGTGCTGCACGGGTCAGGGTAACTTTCCAGATTGATGCGGATGGTCTGCTATCGGTCTCGGCGCAAGAGATGATCAGTGGTGTGCAAGCCCATATTGACGTCAAGCCAAGCTATGGGCTGAGTAATGATGAGATCGTTGGCATGCTCAGGGATTCCATTGACAAGGCTGAATCGGATGCCAATACTCGTATGCTACGTGAGGCACAGGTTGATGCGCGTCGTTTGCTGGATGCCACGGAGGCAGCCTTGCAAGAGGATGGTGAAGCCCTCTTAAGTCCGGTCGAGCGGGAACAAATTCGCCAGGTCATGAACTCGTTGGTTGAATTGCTAGAGCAGGGTGATGACACCACCGCTGCGCAACTGCGTGCCGTGAGCGATACGGTCAATCGAGCCACCACTGATTTTGCAGGTCGGCGGATGGATAATAATATCAAGCGTGCGTTGTCTGGCCGTTTAGTGGAAGAAATCTGATATGGCACAGGAAAAAATGGTTGTGACAGTCAGGGTCTTGCCGCATCCTGACCTATGTCCGGATGGTGTGGTTTTTGAAGCAAAGCAGGGATCCACGCTGCTTAACGGCATGCTCAAAAATGGTATTGAAGTTGAGCATGCCTGTGAGAAAGTCTGTGCTTGTGCAACTTGTCACGTCTATATCCGTGAAGGTGCGCAATCGTTGGCCATTGCCAATGAGGCTGAAGAAGATGAACTTGATCACGCCTGGGGTCTGGAGGCTGAGTCTAGATTGTCTTGTCAGGTCAGGGTTGCCATGAGTAATCTGGTGGTTGAATTACCAAGACATACACGTAATTTAGCTAAAGAGCACTGAAACGATCGGTTTTGATAGCCCCAGTGGGTACGGATGGATTGTACTCACTGGGGCTATTGCTTTTCATGAAGGGCTATTTTTTATGAAATTCTTTTTCATCATGCCGTCATCCTGGCTGTTATAAAGATAACAAAGCTAACAGCTTTCGACGGATTGATTGCTTACTGCCATTCTTCGCGTGAAAAGCAAAAAATAAATATAAATAAAACAACTACTTGGCAATAAAAATTGGATGGCACAGGCTTTGCTGAATGATCTTCGAAAGGATCATCATCATGCCTGACATTATCATCAATGACACCACACTACGCGACGGCGAACAAACTGCCGGCGTGTCCTTCACGACAGAAGAGAAGTGTGCGATTGCCCAGGCGCTGGATCAAGCGGGTATTCCTGAAATGGAAATCGGTATTCCAGCCATGGGTGATGCCGAGATGGCGGTGATTCGTCAGGTTGCTGGTCTGGGGTTGAAAGCGCGTTTGATGGTTTGGGCAAGAATGTGTGAAAGCGATCTGCAGGTTGCTCTGCGCTGCCCAATTGATATCGTTCATTTGTCGATCCCTGTTTCGGATGTGCAGATTGATAGCAAAATCAAAAAGTCCCGCGAATGGGTGCTCCAACAGGTTCAGCAATATGTCAGCAAAGCTGCTGACTCTGGTCTTGAAGTCAGTGTCGGTTGTGAGGATGCATCAAGAGCCGATATCGATTTTTTAATCAAAGTCGCTCAGATTGCTGAGCAGTGTGGTGCATCGAGAATTCGTTTTGCCGACACACTTGGCCTGCTCGATCCATTCCAGACTTACGAGCTGATCAGAAGATTGCGTCAAGCCGTTGATGTTGGCATAGAAATGCATGCCCATAATGACTTGGGTCTGGCCACTGCCAATACGCTTGCCGCATTACGTGCAGGTGCCACGCACGTTAACACCACCGTGAATGGTTTGGGTGAGCGTGCAGGTAATGCAGCCCTGGAAGAGGTAGTGATGGGTTTGCGTCATATTCACGGTATTGATCTTGGTGTTAATACGCTGAACCTGCCGACCATTTCTGATTTGGTTGCCAGAGCGTCGGGCAGGCCTGTCGCGGTCAATAAAAGCATTGTTGGATCAGCTGTATTTACGCATGAAGCCGGTATTCATGTGGATGGTCTGCTCAAGAATCCAGAGAATTATCAGGGTTTTGATCCTGCCGAAGTGGGCAAACATCATCAAACTGTTTTAGGTAAGCATTCTGGCACACATGCCGTATCGGTTGCCTATGCCAAGTTGGGTATGTTGATTTCAGCCGAGCATGCGACTCAAGTACTGGAGTTGATAAGAGATCATGTAACGCGCACTAAAAAAGAGCCCACACCAGGTGATCTGGCGCGGTTTTATCTAGCAACATCAGCCAACGAAAAGGTTTGCTATGAAGCGTGACGAATTTCCTTTGCCAGCCGAGATCATGCAAATTGAAGCCACTTCTGTTAAGCGCGGTTTTTTCAAAGGTCTGCTTGAAGATATTGATTGCGTTTTTAAACGTGATCCTGCTGCTCGCAGCCGTATTGAATTATTGACCATTTATCCTGGTATTCAGGCTCTGGTGATGCATCGCTTTGCACATGCGCTGTGGACCAGAAAATGGTCATATCTGGCGCGTATGGTGTCATTTGTCTCACGTCTGATTACTAATGTTGATATTCATCCTGGCGCCAAAATCGGTGCGCGATTTTTTATCGATCATGGTGCCGGTGTGGTGATCGGTGAGACCGCCGAAATTGGCGATGACGTTACGCTTTATCACGGTGTGACATTGGGTGGTACGACATGGAGCACCGGTAAGCGTCATCCCACTCTGGGTAACGGTATTGTGGTTGGTGCCGGTGCAAAAATTCTCGGTGCGATTCAAATTGGCAATAACGTACGAGTGGCCGCCAATTCAGTCGTTATTGAAGATGTGACGGATGGGATGACAGTGGTTGGCATACCAGGGCGTACGGTCTTGCCAAAAAGTAAACGTCGTATCAATTCAATGGGTATTGATCTTGACCATCATCTCATGCCTGATCCTGTTGGCAAGGCGATCTCTTGCTTGCTTGAGCGTATCAATGATCTGGAAGTCCAGGTTGCCACATTATCCGGAAAAAAGACTGAGAGTGCAGGTGACTGCCACGAGTGTGATGCGACTTGCGCTCAACCCTATTTTGATAACCACCGTATTTCCTGAAGCTGATAAGGAGCTTGCATCATGAATGATCTTTCCCAACGTCTCGCGCAGTTATCGGCTGCTGAAGAATTTCTCAACTTTTTTGGTGTTCCCTATGACGAGGCTGTCGTCAATGTAAATCGGTTGCATATTTTGAAGCGCTTTTATCAATATCTCCGTAAGGCTGATGGTCTTGACTCACTCGGTGAAGTTGAGATGTTCCAACAATACCGGGAGCTGTTGGTCAAGGCTTATCAAGATTTTGTGTCATCCACCGCTGCTCAGGAGAAAGTATTCAAAGTATTTCAAGATGCAGACGGTAAAAGCGTTTCTGTTGAATCATTAAAAGGTAGTCGGATGGATAAAACGACCTTTACCCCCGTCTCAGTTCCCGCATCCAATGCGGCCTGATTAGGATTAGGAGACTGACATGCACATTGTTGTTTGTATCAAGCAAGTTCCGGATTCAGCTCAGATCCGGGTTCATCCAGTAACCAACACGATCATGCGTCAAGGGGTACCTGCGATTGTCAATCCTTACGATTTGTTTGCCTTGGAAGAAGCACTGCGTTTGAAGGATAAATTTGGTGGCCGGGTAACGATGCTGTGCATGGGACCTCCCCAAGCTGAAGATGCCTTGAAGAAATGTATTTCTTTTGGTGCTGATGATGCCATTTTGGTAACCGACCGTGCCTTTGCAGGGGCTGATACCTTGGCAACTTCCTATGCCCTGGCGGCAGCCATCCAAACCATCGGTAAAGAGCAAAAGGTTGATCTGGTCTTTACTGGTAAACAGACCATTGATGGTGATACTGCACAAGTTGGCCCTGGTATTGCCAAGCGTCTGGGCCTGCAATTGCTGACCTATGTTTCACGGATTGTTGAGCTTGATCTGGAAAACAACCAGATCGTGGTTGAGCGACGTGCCGAAGGTGGCGTGCAAGTGCTTAAGACTGCCGTGCCTTCCTTGATCACCATGCTCGAAAACACCAATGAAATGCGCTTTGCCAATATGACCAATATGTTGCGTGCAGCCCGCTACAACGTACGCAAGTGGAATAAGGATGAAGCAGGCATTGAAGATGTTTCAAAAATTGGTTTGAAAGGTTCACCTACTGTGGTGAGCAAGGTATTTGGACCAACATCCCGTACCGAGAAAGCTGAAATGATGCTCCTTGAAGAGGCAACCCCTCGTGATGTGGCACTTAATCTGATTCAGAAGATTTTTACCAAAAATCCGCTGCTGGAAGATGAGCTGGTTGAAAAACTGTCGGCCTGATTGTTGATAATTAATTTATGAAGATGGACGCATTCACACCAAGGACATGACCATGAGTGAAGCACAAGCCCCGAAAAAACCGGCCGGCCGGGGCGGCCGTAATCTAGAGCTCTCAGAAGAACTTAAAGCCTATAAAGGCGTTTGGGTTTTTGTTGAGCATGATCGTGGTGCCGTGCATCAGGTGTCTTGGGAGCTGATTGGTGAAGGTCGTAAATTGGCCGATATGCTCAATGTGCCATTATCCGGCGTATTGCTGGGTGGCCCAGATGAGCAACTCGACAAGTTTGCCAAGGAAGCCTTTTTTCATGGCGCAGATAACTGCTACATCATGCGCGATACCGTGCTCAAAGGTTATCGTAATGAGCCATTTACCAAAGGTCTGACTGACCTGGTCAATAAATACCAGCCCGAAATCATGCTGCTCGGTGCGACTACCATGGGTCGCGACTTGGCTGGTTCAGTCGCGACAACACTCAAGACCGGTCTGACAGCGGACTGTACCGAGCTCAATATTGATGCTACAACCCGAGCTTTGGCGGCAACGCGTCCCACTTTTGGCGGTTCGCTGCTCTGTACCATCATGACGCTGGCCTATCGCCCGCAAATGGCGACAGTGCGCCCGCGTGTGATGGCCATGCCACGCCGTGACGAGACCCGTAGCGGCACGATTGTCGAAGACACGCTGAGCATGATCGAAACTGATATTGTGACCAAGCTGATTGACTTTATTGCCGATGCCAATAGCAACAAGATCAACCTGGAATATGCCAATGTGATTGTTTCCGGCGGCAAGGGTATGAAAAATCCAGATAACTTCAAATTGATCCGTGATCTGGCCGCCACGTTGGGTGGTGATGTCGGTGCGACTCGTCCAGTGGTGCAGGCGGGTTGGGTTGAAGCCGAGCGGCAGGTTGGCCAGACTGGTAAAACGGTGCGCCCCAAACTCTATATTGCTGCTGGTATATCAGGTGCAATTCAGCATCGTGTTGGTATGGAAGCTTCTGACGTGATTGTGGCGATTAATACCGATGCCAATGCGCCGATTTTCGACTTTGCCCATTACGGCATCGTTGGTAATGCCATGCAAGTCCTGCCAGCTCTGACTGAGGCCTTCAAGCTGCATCTCGGACAGCGTATCAAACAGGCTGCTTGAGCGCGGACATCATAGGAGAAAAGATCATGAGTGAAAAGTTTGATGCGATTGTGGTGGGTGCTGGCCCTTCCGGCAATGCTGCGGCGTACACACTGGCCAAGGCGGGTTTGAATGTACTGCAGATTGAGCGTGGTGAATACCCAGGCTCCAAGAATGTACAGGGTGCAATTCTGTACTCGGACGCACTGGAAAAGATGATTCCAGATTTTCGTGATGATGCGCCATTGGAGCGTCACATCATTGAGCAGCGTCTTTGGGTATTGGATGATGAATCTTTTGTCGGAACGCACTTTCGTTCCGAAGACTATAACAAGCCACCTTATAACCGTTACACAATTATCCGTGCCCAGTTTGATAAATGGTTTTCTTCCAAGGTCAAAGAAGCCGGTGCCCTGCTGATTTGTGAGACCACTGTCGAAAGCCTCATCATGGACGGTGAGACCGTAGTCGGTGTGCGTTGCGACCGTGAAGGTGGTGATGTCTTTGCCGATGTGGTGATTTTGGCTGATGGTGTTAATTCAACTTTGGCACGCAAAGCAGGTTTCCACGGTGAAATCAAGGGTAGCAACGTTGCGCTGGCTGTGAAAGAAATTCTGTTTATGCCAGAAGATACCATCAAGCAGCGTTTCAACTTGAAGGACGAGCAGGGTGTTGTGATTGAGATGGTCGGTAAGGTCACCGACGGCATGATGGGTACCGCCTTCCTGTATACCAATAAAGAGTCACTCACCATCGGTATCGGTTGCATGCTGTCTGACTTCAAGAACAATCCTAATCGTACTTCACCTTATACCCTGCTGGAAAATCTGAAGAAGCATCCTTCCATCGTGCCACTGATTGAAGGTGGTGAGATGAAAGAGTATTGCGCTCACTTGATTCCTGAAGGTGGTTTTTATTCCGTGCCCAAAGTCTACGGTGCTGGCTGGATGATTGTAGGTGACTCCGGGGGCTTTGTGAATGCCGCACATCGTGAAGGCTCTAATCTGGCGATGACCACTGGTCGCCTGGCTGCTGAAACCATCATTGCTGCCAAAGCTGCAGGTAAATCCATGTCAGCTGCAACACTCAAGGCCTATAAAGAGCAGCTGGATGACAGCTTTGTCATGAAAGATCTACATAAATATCGTGATATGCCTACAGTGCTGCACAAGAACAGTCAGTTCTTCACGACCTATCCTGAACTGATTAACCGTGCTTGTAAAACCATGATCACGGTTGATGGTATTGACAAAAAAACCAAGGAGAAAGAAATTTTCTCCAGTTTCAAACGGACCCGCAAACTCAGCGGTATTGTGGGTGATGCATTCAAATTGTGGAGGGCTTTCCGATGAGCACTGTCGCTGTTAATGTCGAAGAGAAGTTATATCAGAATCGTTATAAGGTAGATCACGGTCGCCCTCATATCAAGATCAAAAATCCTGATCTTTGCAAGAACGATTGTAAAGAGCAGTCATGCACCTATGTGTGCCCGGCTTCCTGCTACAAACTGGAAGGCAATCGTGCGGTTACCTTGATCACTGACGGTTGCCTTGAGTGTGGCAGCTGCCGGATTATCTGCACCGAACAAGATAACGTGCAGTGGGAATATCCTCGCGGTGGTCATGGTATTTTGTTTAAATTTGGCTAAATTGACCAAGGTTATTTTAGTACCCGTATTTTTTCTAGAGGTCGCATCATGAGCAAACCACAACGACACGTTTTTATTTGTACTCAAACCCGCCCACAGGGCCACCCCCGTGGTTGTTGCAATCACAAAGGCAGTGTCGATGTGTTGCAGGCTTTCTGGAAAGAATTGCAAGCCCGCAATATTTACGACACGGTTGCCGTGACTTATTCTGGTTGCATCGGCCCCTGTGATGCCGGTCCTAATGTGCTGGTCTATCCCGAAGGCGTCATGTACAGCGGTGTAACCGTGGGTGATGTGGCTGAAATTTTCACTGAGCATTTGCAAGGTGACAAACCGGTTGAGCGCTTGTTGGCTGATGCACAGGCCTGGTCATGAACCTCTTTACTGGCGAAACCTCAGAAGAGCTATTTGGCGGTGAGGCACCAGCCTCGGTTGTCAAGTTGCTGCGCGAGGCGACCAAGCAGGCCAGCCACTCCCAGTCCGAGGCCCTGTTATGGACTGCCAATGTGATAGCACCTGACTGTCTGCCAGTTTACTTTGCTTTGTATAAATTTTACTTTTACAAGGGCAAGCTGGCAGCTGCAGAAGATGCCTGTCGTCGAGGTCTCAAGGCCGCTGCGCGTAAGGGAGATTTTAATGATGACTGGGCGAATCAAAAAGCTGGTCCACATTGGAATGAGGATACCTGGCCACGACGTTTCTATTTATTTAGTTTGAAAGCCTTGTCGTTTATTTTGTTAAGGCAAGGTCGTGAAATTGAATCACACCAAATTCTCAATAAACTGGAAGAAATTGATTCAGGTGATCGGGTTGGGGCTGTAGTGATTCGAGATATTGCTGCAGGTTTAAAGTCGAAGAAATAATTTTGTGGTTGGTGTAAAATTTGTCGTGCAGTAGTAGTGAGTAGTAAACAGAGCGCAGTAAACCCTCCAGACAAGGGCCATAACGGGATGATCGTTTGATCATCCCGTTATACTTTATAGGAGTATAAAAAATGATGGTTTATTTACGTACTTATCAAGTCAATATTTGGGAATACTCCCTAAAATTACCTGTTTGAAGCGGACTGTTGGTCATGCCTGCTACTGTAGTTGATGGTATTTTCAGTCATCATCGACGATGCAAAAATGCCTTGCTTGAGTGCTGCTACCTGCTGGTGCTGTTTAGTCAATTTGCTTTGCCTGACGCGGGCAAGCTTCCAGGTTTTCTGCCTTGTTGGCGGCAGGTGTGACACCTTCCAGATATATTTTTTCCGCCAATTTTTCCGCCTCAAATCCCACAAAATATTCTTCGCCCTGTGTGCCACTAAATGACATGAGTGGCCGACGAATCAGCAAGGGTTCTTTTAATAACATGGCGAGTGCAGTGTCAGCATCCAAAGTTGCTGGATCAATCAGACCATCACGCACTTTGGGCGCTGCGCGATTGAACCAGTCAGCCACCGGCAGGGGTGCAAGGTATGTCATCAAAGTCGCATCAGTCCAGGTTTCAGTCAGCAAATCACGCACGGTCAGGGTATGACCACTGCGTTGCAGCAAGGATTTTTGCTTGGCATTGCCACCACAACCGGGTTTTTCATAAAACAGAATGTGTGTCATTGTGAATGTCGAATGGATGAATAACTGACTATTTGTTGATTTGGTGCAATGTCACTGTTATGACTTAATTCATTGAATTTTTAATTCAGGCGGTTTCTGGATGGCGAGCCATATAACCCTGCATGGCTTTTTCGGCTGCGCGAAGCAAATACAGACTGCCTTCATTGGCTGCCATATCCAAGGCAGTAAAGTCATCGGCTGATTTAAGCGTGATATCAGCACCGGCATTTAAGAGGGTATACACCACTTCAGTCTTGCCAGCGGAAGAGGCATACATCAGGCAAGTGGCACCATTGTCATTTTGATTGTCCACGTCCATTCCGGCTTCGGCGAGCATTTGAATAATCTCAAGTTGATCAGCAAAACAGGCTAGCCAGAGTGCCTGGTTGCCGTCAGCATTGCGTAGTGTGATATCGGCACCGGCATCCAGCAGCGCTCGCACCATAACCACATCAGCCAGCCGAGCCGCCTGCATAAGAGGGGTTGTTTGATTGGTTATTGTGGCGTTGATGTTGTCATCAGTAAAACCCTGTGCCTTGAGCCAAATTCGTAAAGACTCAGATAAGGGGGCTTGGCTGGTCGAGCCTGTCTGACTGATCAGTGTTTGTTCATACTGTTGCCAGGCTGCATAGCCGCCAATCAGATCACTGACATCAGTAAAATGAAAATCGGCAAACATGCGTGCGTATTCCTGGCTGGCATTGCCGTGGTAGCAATAAATCAGAATAGGCATCGACTTGGGCAAGGTCATGGCCAGTTTGCCAAAGGTATCCTGATTGAGTTGCAAGGCACCAGGCAGATGACTGCGTTCAAAAGCGCCGGTATCGCGTGAATCCAGAATTTGCACGTCTTGGCCGATCAATATTTCTGCAACCTGAGGGCAATTTAATCGTTTGAAACTGGTGGCTTGACTCATGATATCAACTCTCCAAAAGAGTACCGGCAGGCATGGCCATACGCTCTGCCGAATAGGGTGGATGACTCTGGATCCGCTGATCGACCAGCGGTAAACCTAAACTAAAGTGATAAATGGCCTGTAATGGGGCTTGTTGATCAGGCTCATTGCGCATACCCAAAAACTCATGGCAGGCATCATCAAAGTAGCAACCAATACCCGTACCACGCAGTCCCATATTTTCGGCTTGCAGATAAAGAATCTGTCCAAGCAGCCCCGCTTCCCAATGCAAATGTCGATAAGCTGCTGGGCCATTGACCAAAGCGTTGTCCCATTCAGCCAGCATGCTCCAGGCAATATTGCAATCGCCGGCAATGGCCTGAGCACAACTTAAACGACGCGCAATAAAGTGGGCGGGCAGGGCTTGCAGCAGATATAGGTTCAAATCAGTTGGTGCGTTGGGTATGGCAATGGGTTGCCAGACAAAATCGGGATTGAGCGTCTGTTTTAATAAGGCTGTACTCGCTTCACTGCGTGGCAAAATATAAACCCCTGGTGCCAATCCGGTAACGCGATGGATAAACAAGACCATATGCAGGGGCGGACAGAGGTTCTGGGTGTTGATTTCCTGATATAGATCAAACGGCAAAGCTTGCCCAGAATGCTGGCTACACAGCAGTTGCCAGAGTTGTTCGGCGGGCATCTCGTGTTTGTGATCAAAGCGTTGAGCGCTGCGACGTTGTGTGATGACGTCTGTGGCCAAGCGTAATGAGGAGGCTGTCTGATTGTCTGTTTGTTTATTTGTCAGTCTTGCGACAAGACCTGTTGTCGTAACTTGCTGATTGGTTGCTCGCGTGGCATGGGCAACCTGTTCGATGACTGGCCATTGATACATCGGATGGGCATCAATGCGGCTGGCTTGGCCATACCAGGTAGCATTGTCGCTAGCGATAAAATTATGCTGCTGACTGGCTTGCTGATTGAGTTGCCGACTGGATTGATTGGTCGTCAATGCCGTGGAGTCAAGATGAACGGCTAATAAGAGTTCTGCCTCTTCCTTTTCCACCTTGGCAAAGTCATCAGACCGATCCAGGCCCAAGCTGGCATTCAGCGTGGCATGATCCAATTGCAAAAGACGGGCGGTCCAGCCCAGACAGGCAAGCGCATAGCGTATTGCACCCAACGCATGGCCGGTATCAAGCTGACAATAGCGAAAGGCGCGTTCGCCATACTTCCAGGCTTCGCGCCAAGTAATATTACTGAGTCCAATATAGAGGCTCGATGCAGCGTCAGTTGATGGGGTATCAGCGCGGCGTAATGTCAGGCTGTGATCTTCCACGCCATAGTGATAGAGGCCATCAGCCAGACCATTGACGGCACGCACAATCAGATAGGCTTCAGTTGGATGCAGATTGCCACTCGATGGATTGATCCGTAATGCCCAGCGATCCGGTCCATATTCTTTCCATGCGGCCAAGGCAAAAGACCATTGCAACAACTGGCTAATACTGTCGAGATTGAGCACTTGTGCGCTATGTGGCTGATTCAGCTGGTCAAAAGTCAGGGTGAGCTGATCAGTGCAGAGTGGCAACAGGATTTTTCGCGAACCGGTAAAACGCCGAAAAGGGTCCGGTGGGGCACTCCAGTCAATCGTATCTGGACCGGGGGCATAGCCATCCAGCCGATGCTTGGTGCGTTGGTGATAAGCGCGAACCAGGGCTACTTGTTTACTGAAGTCGTGGTTGGCAATGGCGGGCGTCATGGTCTCATTCTTCAGCTTGCTCAGCGGATTTGATGCAGTATGCGCCATGGCTGATTACGAAGTGGCTAACATGACAGGAGGAATATTGCTGAAACTATCGGAAAGAACGTCGCATCAAATTTAAAACTAAAACGATACGACGTACTTTGCTGCCGATTAAACCGGACGATTTTCGTTAGGATTGCGAACCGGCCCCATCGTTTCGACACCTTCGGCATAAGTCATCATGTCAAAGGTGATATCAAATTTCAATGCCGCGTCAGCAACTGCGTCAAGCTTGCCAGCAGTATCGAGCTTTTTCAGATCATTTTTTTCAAGATAGAGCAAATCCAGCATTTCGTTATAAACAGTGGATTCATCAATTGGCAAGACATAGAACATGGCACCTTTGTAAGGAACCTGATATTTTTTGGACAGATCAATGTTATTGCAAAACAGGAAATACTTGCCACCGGCATGCAGGCCTTCACCCAATGCTTCAGCCACATCTTTCAAGTGTTCAAAACTCAGTAAATAACCTGCAAAAAAAGGTAATTTTTTATCACCGGCGTTGGCAACAGCCAAGACCTGATCACAAGTCAGCTCAGGGGGGCGGGCTTCGTCAGCCAGTTTTGGCGCAAAGCGCAATGCCAGTTCACCACGAAAGCCATAACGGCCAGCAACGTGGGTCGGTGCCTTGAAGACAGGGTTCAACATGCGACCCTGTTCATCCAATGGGCCAAAAGCTGTGAACTCAATGGCAATTTTTTCAATGGTGGCGCTCATGAGGATTTCCTTGAACATTGCGGAGCCAGTCCGCGGTTTTAAAAAAAGAAGCAAGAAGTTGCTCGCGAAACTTCTCATCGGTTACGACATCTTCCAATGCTCGGCGCATGCAAAGCAGCCAGGCATCTCGTTCCTGTTCACCAATCCGAAAAGCCGCATGGCGCATTCGCAAGCGGGGATGACCCTTTTTCTCTGAATAAGCTTTAGGGCCACCTAACCATTCACCTAAATACAGCTTAAGAATTGCCTTGGTGTGGCCCAGGTCGGGCTCGTGCATGGCACGGATACCGGCTGCTTCTGGCAGCGTATCCATATAACGGTAAAAGGCTTCGACCAATCGATCAATCGCCTCGGCACCACCAATCATCTGATAGTGCGGGTTTTGAGTATTGGCCTGTGCAGGACTAGTTTGATTGGTTTCCATAATCCCCTGACTGCAACCTCTATACCAGTTAGCTATTCCTTACTATAAATAAGTTCGATTTTGCTGGCTCTCATATGGGTATGAGGCGCAAAGCCTTGATTGGCAAGGCATGCCAATGATGCGCATATTTAAGTACTCAATATTGGGTAGAGATTGTCGCAAGCGATGGTCGATGTGTCGTTCCCGACGAAAGCGTGTGACTAACAACGCTTTGTCGTATTTCAAACAAAGCTCCGAGAAGGGGGTGTTTGTCAAATAATTAAATTAAATCAATGACATAAAAAAAATTAAGCAGATGGCACAACAGTTGCGAAAGATACCCTGCGCAGACCAAACCTTGCCAACCAGTGACTGTAATAGAAAACAGATAGCGGCACTAGGGGCTTACCGGTCGCGAGAAGTAAACGGTAGCTTGCAAGAGACGTCATCAAAAGTGACGCGACTAAAGGTTAACGAATACTGTATCTCAACACTAGCTCTTATTTTTGTTTTTTTAGGAGAATTAAAATGGCATCACTACGGCAAATTGCCTTCTACGGCAAAGGTGGTATTGGTAAATCCACTACTTCCCAAAACACTCTCGGCGCATTGGCCGAAATGGGTCAGAAGATTCTGATCGTTGGTTGCGATCCTAAGGCCGACTCCACACGTTTGATTCTGCACGCAAAAGCACAGGACACCATCCTGTCATTGGCTGCTGAAGCTGGCTCAGTGGAAGATCTGGAACTCGAAGACGTCATGAAAGTTGGCTATCGCGACATTCGTTGCGTAGAGTCAGGTGGTCCAGAGCCAGGCGTTGGCTGTGCTGGTCGCGGTGTGATCACATCGATCAACTTCCTCGAAGAAAACGGCGCATACGAAGGTGTTGATTATGTTTCCTACGACGTTTTGGGTGACGTGGTTTGTGGTGGCTTCGCCATGCCAATCCGTGAAAACAAAGCTCAGGAAATTTACATCGTTATGTCTGGCGAAATGATGGCCATGTACGCTGCCAACAACATTTCCAAAGGCATTTTGAAATACGCTAACTCAGGTGGCGTACGTCTGGGTGGTCTGGTATGTAACGAGCGTCAAACTGACAAGGAACTCGAACTGGCTGAGTCACTGGCCAAAATGCTCGGTTCACGTCTGATTCACTTTGTGCCACGTGACAACATCGTTCAGCACGCTGAATTGCGTCGCATGACAGTTTTGGAATACGCACCAGAATCCAAACAAGCCCAAGAGTACCGCACTCTGGCACAAAAAATCCATGCCAACGCTGGTAACGGCACTATTCCAACTCCTATCACTATGGATCAGTTGGAAGACCTGTTGATGGAACACGGCATCATGAAATCTGTTGACGAGTCCCAGGTTGGTAAGACAGCTTCTGAAATCGCTGCCTAATAGTAATACCGAGTAATACCGGTAGCAGGTCATTCGTTCAGTCTGATCTGTTACCAAGTTGTTGTTATCCCGAAGTAGTCGTACTGTCAGTCGGTTCATTGGCGGGCAGTCGGAGAGTTGAGGGTCGAGAGCCGGATCAAGCGCCGGCTACTCAGAAGTCGGCAGAAAATCCGACTCTCCATTCTCCATTTTCTTGCAACCTCACAAACTGAACGGAGTAGAACCATGAGTATGACCGTTGAAGAACGCAAAGCCGAAAATAAAGCACTCATTGATGAAGTGCTGAAAGCCTATCCTGAAAAGATGGCTAAAAAACGTGCCAAACATTTGGGCACTTATGAAGAAGGTAAACCTGACTGTGGTGTGAAGTCCAATATCAAGTCCTTGCCAGGTGTGATGACCATTCGTGGTTGTGCCTATGCTGGTTCTAAAGGTGTGGTCTGGGGCCCTATCAAGGACATGATCCACATTTCCCACGGTCCAGTTGGCTGCGGTCAATATTCATGGGCAGCTCGTCGTAACTATTACATCGGTATCACTGGCGTGGATACATTTGTGACCATGCAGTTCACTTCTGACTTCCAGGAAAAAGACATCGTGTTTGGCGGTGACAAAAAACTGGAAAAAATCATGGACGAAATCCAGGAACTCTTTCCACTGAACAAAGGTATTACTGTTCAGTCGGAGTGCCCAATTGGTCTGATCGGTGACGACATTGAAGCTGTCTCCAAGAAAAAAACCAAAGAATACAACGGCCACACCATTGTGCCAGTTCGTTGCGAAGGTTTCCGTGGTGTTTCTCAATCACTGGGTCACCATATCGCCAACGATGCGATTCGTGACTGGGTTTTTGACAAGACTGAAGACAAACGTCCTGAGTTTGTTTCCACCCCCTACGATGTTGCCATTATCGGCGATTACAACATCGGTGGCGATGCCTGGTCATCCCGTATTCTTCTCGAAGAAATGGGCTTGCGTGTAATCGCCCAATGGTCCGGTGACGGTACCATTGCTGAACTGGAAAACACACCCAAAGCCAAACTGAATGTGCTGCACTGCTATCGTTCAATGAACTATATCAGCCGCCACATGGAAGAAAAATATGGCGTGCCTTGGGTTGAGTACAACTTCTTTGGCCCAACCATGATTGAAAAATCATTGCGTGAAATCGCAGCGCATTTTGATGACAACATCAAAGCCAAAACTGAAGAAGTCATCAACAAATACAAACCATTGATGCAAGCAGTGATCGACAAATTCAAACCACGTCTGCAAGGCAAAAAAGTCATGCTGTTCGTAGGTGGTCTGCGTCCACGTCACGTTATCGGTGCCTATGAAGATCTGGGCATGGAAGTGGTTGGTACTGGTTACGAGTTTGGTCACAACGATGACTATCAGCGTACGACTCACTACGTCAAAGACGGCACATTGATTTATGACGATGTGACTGGTTTTGAGTTTGAGACATTCGTTGAGAAAATCCAGCCAGACCTCGTTGGTTCAGGCATTAAAGAGAAATACGTCTTCCAAAAAATGGGCGTTCCTTTCCGTCAAATGCACAGCTGGGATTACTCCGGTCCTTATCACGGCTACGATGGTTTTGCCATCTTCGCCCGTGACATGGACATGGCTATCAGCAGCCCAATCTGGAGTCTTACCAAGGCACCTTGGAAAAAAGCTGCCTAATTGAGCGATCTGCAGTGCTGCCTCAGATTGAGTAGCAGTGCTGCGGTCTGGCTGAACCAGTTTTAATTTTACCTTTACAAGGAGTATTACCATGCCCCAGAGTGCGGATAAGGTCATCGACCACGAATTGCTGTTTCGTGAGCCGGAATACCAAGAAATGCTCGCCAAGAAAAAAAGCGAGTTTGAATATAACCACCCAGATGCCAAGATCGCCGAGATCGTCGAATGGACAAAAACTGCCGACTACAAAGAGAAAAACTTTGCCCGTGATTCATTGACAGTTAATCCAGCCAAAGCCTGCCAGCCATTGGGCGCAGTGTTTGTTGCTGCTGGTTTTCATAAAACCCTGTCATTTGTTCATGGTTCACAAGGTTGTGTTGCTTACTATCGTTCACATTTTTCACGCCACTTCAAAGAACCAACATCTTGCGTCTCTTCTTCCATGACTGAAGATGCTGCCGTGTTTGGTGGTTTGAACAACATGATTGATGGTCTGGCCAACACCTATAATCTGTACAAGCCAGAAATGATCGCCGTATCGACCACTTGCATGGCTGAAGTGATCGGTGATGACTTGAATGCCTTCATCAAAACATCCAAAGAAAAAGGCAGTGTACCTGCTGATTTCGACGTACCCTTCGCACACACACCAGCTTTCGTTGGTAGCCACATTACTGGCTATGACAATGCTTTGCTCGGCGTTATACGTCACTTCTGGGATGGCAAGGCTGATACAGCACCAAAACTCGAGCGTCAACCCAATGAATCAATCAACTTCATTGGTGGCTTTGACGGTTTTGTTGTTGGCAACATGAAAGAAATCAAACGCATTTTCGGCTTGTTTGGTATTGACTACAATATCATCTGTGATCCATCAGATGTTTGGAATACACCGACAGACGGTACTTTCCGTATGTACGAAGGTGGCACAACCAAGGAAACTGTTGAAAAAGCCCTGAATGCCAAAGCCACGATCATTTTCCAAGAGTTCTGCAGCGAACGTACTCTCAAATTGATCCAGGATCATGGTCAAGAAGTTGTCGTACTGAACAGCCCAACCGGTGTTGCTGGTACTGACCGTTTCTTGATGGAATTGTCACGCCTTTCAGGTAAACCCATCCCGGCTGAACTCGAAAAAGAGCGCGGCCAACTGGTTGATGCCATGGCTGACAGTCAAGCTCACTTGCACGGCAAACGCTTTGCCATGTACGGTGATCCGGACCAAATGCTGGGTCTGACGGAATTTCTGCTGGAACTGGGTGCAGAACCAGCTCACGTATTGGCTACCAACGGCGATGACAAATGGGCCAAGAAAGTTCAGGATGTATTTGATGCTTCACCTTATGGCGCCAATTGCAAGGTCTATCCAAAACGTGACTTGTGGCATATGCGTTCACTGCTTTATACAGAGCCAGTGGATTTCCTGATTGGTAATACCTACGGTAAATACCTTGAGCGTGATTGCGGTACACCACTGATCCGTCTGGTATTCCCGATTTTTGATCGTCACCACTATCACCGTTACCCAATCTGGGGTTATGAAGGTGGTCTGCGTGTGTTGGTTACTTTGCTTGATGAATTCTTCGAATCTCTTGATACGAATACCATCATCCCAGGCAAGACCGACTACTCTTACGACATCATTCGTTAATTTTTGCCTCCAGCAATGGTATCGGCTGTGGCCGGTATCATTGGTTAGGGTCTGAAAAAGCGTTGATGTACAAAGTCTGCGATCTTGTAGTTGTTCGTAGTTTGGCCGGTGGTTCGGGTCACGCCACCGGCCAGTAGGATCTGACCCAGTTCGTTCTGCTGGAGGTAATATGGATCAACGACTTTCCTCAAAAATCCAGGATGTTTTTGATGAACCCGGATGTGACAAGAACCAGGGTAAATCAGAAAAAGAACGAAAGAAAGGCTGTACCAAACAGCTCACTCCTGGCGGTGCCGCAGGCGGCTGTGCCTTTGATGGCGCCAAGATTGCATTGCAGCCGATTGTCGACGTGGCTCACCTGGTTCACGGTCCGATTGCCTGTGAAGGTAATTCCTGGGACAACCGACACAGTTTTTCTTCCGGCTCGACACTTTATCGAACTGGCTTTACCACCGACATCAACGAGCTTGATGTGGTGTACGGCGGCGAGAAGCGACTCTTCAAGTCGTGCCGTGAAATTATTGAAAAATACGATCCACCGGCCATTTTTGTTTATCAGACTTGTGTGACTGCGCTGATCGGTGATGACATCGAAGCGGTCTGCAAAAAAGCCACCGAAAAGTTTGGCAAGCCCATCATTCCTGTCAATAGCCCTGGTTTTGCCGGCCCCAAGAACCTGGGTAACAAGCTTGGCGCTGAAGCGCTGCTTGACTATGTGATTGGTACCAAAGAGCCTGAATACACCACACCTTATGATATCAATATCATTGGCGAATACAACCTGTCGGGCGAGCTCTGGCAGATCAAGCCACTGCTTGATGCTTTGGGTGTGCGGATTCTGTCCTGCATTTCTGGTGACGGTCGCTACGACGAAGTGGCTTCAAGCCATCGTGCCAAGGCCAATATGATGGTCTGCTCCAAGTCGATGATCAATGTCGCGACCAAAATGGAAAAGAGCTACGGCATTCCTTATTTTGAAGGCTCGTTCTATGGCATTGGCGACATGAGCGAAACGCTGCGCGAGATTGCGCGTCTGCTTATCAAGCAGGGTGCTGATCCTGAACTCAAGGGTCGTACCGAAAGATTGATTGAGGTAGAGGAGGCACGTGCCTGGAAACGGATCGCTGAATACAAAGAGCGTCTGACCGGCAAGCGTGTCTTGTTGATTACTGGTGGTGTGAAATCATGGTCAGTGGTGGCGGCCTTGCAGGAAGCCGGCATGATTGTGGTAGGTACCAGCGTCAAGAAATCAACCAAGGAAGACAAAGAAAAAATCAAGGAGATCATGGGTGAAGATGCCCACATGATCGACGACATGACACCGCGTGAAATGTACAACATGCTGCGTGATGCCAAGGCTGACATCATGTTGTCCGGTGGTCGTTCGCAGTTCATTGCGCTGAAAGCCAAAATGCCCTGGCTCGATATCAATCAGGAACGTCATCATGCTTATGCGGGTTATGAAGGTATGGTTGATCTGGTACGCCAGGTTGACAAGGCCTTACTCAATCCAGTGTGGGATCAAGTCCGTCTGCCAGCGCCTTGGGATGGCGTTGAGATGATTCCTGCTGACACCGCACCCGAGTTGGCGCTGGGTGTGGCCATGGACAGTGTGATTCCCCGTGCAGAAGGTGAAGTCGTGTTGACGGATGCTGCCGCTGATATTGCTGCCTGATGGTGTGGCATAAAGAGAAGGAGTCCTGTATGGCTACTGTGGTCGAATCCAAAAAATCCTGTGCGGTCAATCCGCTCAAGATGAGCCAGCCGTTGGGAGCCTGCTTTGCTTTCATGGGGCTGGATGCCACCATGCCAATTATGCATGGCTCGCAAGGTTGTACTTCGTTTGGTCTGGTGCTGTTTGTACGTCATTACAAGGAAGCAATTCCTTTGCAAACCACAGCCATGAATGAAGTTACCACGATTCTGGGTGGTTACGAAAATATAGAAAAGGCTTTGCTGACGATTCGCCAACGTGCCAAGCCCAAGATGATTGCCATCTGCTCCACAGGTTTGACTGAAACCAAGGGTGATGATGTGGATGGCTATCTGAAAATGGTCAGACGCAAAAAGCCAGAGCTGGATGACACCGCGCTTTTGTATGTGTCTACCCCCGATTACGTGGGAGCATTTGAAGATGGTTACGCCAAGGCAGTGCAGGTTTGTATTCAGAATTTTGTTGAGCCTGCCGAAACCAAAGTTGCCACACAGGTCAATCTGTTGCCCGGCAGTCATCTGACACCGGCCGATATTGAAGAGTTGATCGAAATCATTGAGTCGTTTGGTTTGCAGCCCATTGTGTTGCCCAATGTGGCGCGCTCTTTGGATGGTCATATTCCTGAAGACTGGCGTGGTACGACTTTAGGTGGCACGACGCTCGAAGAGATGGCACAGGCTGGCGCTTCAGTGATGACCTTGGCAGTCGGTGAGCAGATGCGCTTAGGTGCAGTGGCGCTGGAAGAAAAAGCGGGTGTGCCCTTTAAGCTGTTTGATCGTATCACTGGTCTGGCAGCAACCGATGAATTTATCAAGGTCTTGATGGAGCTATCGGGCAAGCCGGTTGCCGCAAAATATAAACGTCAACGAGGTCAGTTGCTTGATGCGATGCTGGATGGTCACTTCCATTTCGGTGGCAAGAAGGTGGCATTGGGTCTTGAGCCCGATCTCTTGTTTGCTGCGGGTTCTTTATTGCATGAGATGGGTGCTGAGTTGACAGCCTGTATTACCACGACGCATTCGGCGGTACTGACAAAAATGCCGATTGAAAAAGTGGTGATTGGTGACCTGGAAGATCTGGAAGCCGCAGCCAAGGGCTGTGACTTGATGATTACTCATTCGCATGGTCGCCAGGCTGCCGAGCGTTTACAGATACCTTTTTACCGCATGGGTTTTCCGATTTTTGATCGGGTTGGCAATTCGCACATCATGACAGTTGGCTATGGCGGTACCCGTGCTCTGATATTTGATATGGCCAACTTCCTCATGGCACACATCTGGCATGGTGAACCAGACAGTTGGCCATTACCGCAGGAATCCCTACAAGTGGCACAACCAATCGTACATAACAGTACAGTTGGCTACAACGTGTCAGAGGGTGTGAAGACGATTCCGATTCATGCTGTGACGCAGGATGCTGAAGGATAGAGTGAGACGCTAGGCCAGTAGGTTGATTGATGCGAGTGAGTTGATCAGATGAGTCCCGATGGGACATTGAGGCAGCCGGATTCTTTATAGGAGCTTGTTATGAAAGTCGCATTTGCAACACAGGACAAGGAGCGTGTCGATGCTCACTTTGGTTGGGCCAAGCATATTGCTGTCTATAACGTGACAGCAGAAGGTCATTCTTTTGTTGAGACCTTTGACTTTGGCGGTAATCTGGCGGAAGACGGCGATGAAGACAAGCTGGCACCCAAGCTGGATGCCGTTAAGGATTGCGCCATTTTGTATGTGGCAGCGATTGGCGGTTCAGGTGCAGCTCGAGTAGTGGCCTTGAAAATTCATCCGATCAAGGTTCAGGGTCCTGAACTGATCATGGATATTTTAGATAAATTGCAGGACGTACTAAAAGGGACTCCACCTCCATGGTTGCGCAAAGCAGTCTTGAAGGATCAGGAGCAGGTAGCTGATTTTGAGGACGACGAGGTGGAACATGGCTGAAGCAGCTGAAAAAGTAGTACTGTCAGAAGAAGAACTGCTGGCACAACCCTATGTACGCGAACTGGTTAAGCAGTGGCGTGCCCAGGATACCCATGGTCAATGGGAAGGTAAGAGCGACTTGGTTTTGCTGGACCCTTATATTTTGACTGCTGAAAAGCGCAAGGAAATTCCCATGATTGGTGATCCCGATCCAGAAACAATCTGGCGTCTGGAGTTGTTTTACAACGCAGTGGCACTCTCGATTGAGCGTGAGACCGGCAATATGGTGACACCGATGATGAAGATGTCCCACGAAGGTTTTGGTCGTCTGATTCTGGCTGCGGGTCGCTTGATTGTGGTCAACAAACAATTGCGCGATGTGCATCGCTTTGGTTTCCCCACCTTGGCCAAGTTGTGTGAAGCCGGTACCAAGGCAGTCACTGATGGCGTTGAGATGATTCGTCAATATCCGGATGTCGCCAACTACGGTTGAACTGACTGATTATCAATATTGCAAGAGGATAACCATGAGTGATGCGGTACAAAATATCGATGAGTTGAAAACCAGAGTCAAAAAACTCAACGCACAGGCCACGCAGGCCAAGATGGATCTGCATGACTTGTCTGAAGAGTTGCCGACCAACTGGGAAACGATTCTTGAAGTGGCACAAAAGGCATTTGATGCTCATAAGGCATTGACTGCTGCACGCAAGGAGCTTGCTGCGGCAGGCGCCTGAATACAGGTTGATGGTTAAGTTTGATGGGTGAGGTTTGTCATGAGTAATTTTTCAGTCACATTGCCAAGCGGAGAAGTGTGGGAACCAAAATTTGTTCAGGAATTGAACAAAGATACCTGCATTGGTTGTGGGCGTTGTTTCAAGGTTTGTCCGCGTGGCGTCCTGGAACTGGTTGGTCTGGATGATGAGGGCAATCAAGTCGTGATCGATCTGGATGGTGATGAAGACGAGGAATACGAAAAGAAAGTGATGACCATTGCTCATCAGGAAATGTGCATTGGCTGTACTGCCTGCTCAAAGATCTGTCCCAAGAAGTGCTATACCCACGGCGCTGTTGCTGCCTGATGTCATTGAGCCAGTCGGCCAGTTGCCGGTGATCGATAGACGATACCATGCAGCTGACAGGTACGATGATTGACCACGGTTGTAAATGATCAGAGAGGCGATTGAGGTTGAGCCCATGTTGCAAAAAGCTGATTCAATCTACTGCGAATGTGACCTTGCCTTGCTGCGGCGGGTTTTGGCCTTGCGTTTTGGTAGTGGGGTTGCAGCGGACATCATGGCAGTCTGGTCCAGTCACTTTGCTGAATTTTTATTGCAGGATGGCTGGCGCGTGCCCGATCGTCATGAGGAATATCAGGATTTGCTGAGTCTGATTCTGGCCGAAGTGGCTGTACCTGCCAGCCAACCGGAACGTCAGGTGATCGCGCAATGGCTGGCCTTCAGTTGCATGGGGCAAAACCATCTCTGGGAAGATTTGGGTCTGCCGGAACGACCTGCCTTGTCGCGTTTAATTGCCGATACCTTTCCCGTCTTGTTTGCCCGTAATAGCGGCAATATGCGCTGGAAAAAGTTCTTCTACAAACAACTCTGCGAACAGGCAGAAGTTTTTGTCTGCCGTTCTCCCACCTGTCAGAGTTGCTCAGAATATCGCGAATGCTTCATGCCTGAAACGGTGTGAGCTGGCCATCAAATAGCGAGTTTGTTGCTTGAGTGTCATGCCTTGATGTGCATTGCTACTTTTAAAGCGATGGCACGAGGGCATCTGCGTGGACTCCGTCGTCAGGTTGTCAAATAAATATACTGGTATTGGGTATTTTTATTGATATAGTAAATACGCACTTAAGCGCTTGATAAATGAATATACACCTATTCAGTATGCGCCATTTAGGGATTTTTTGGGTCTTGGGGACGGCGCTGATTCAAGCGGGAATTTCGTGCAATGTGATACCAGCCGTACCAATATGCAAGATGTTGCCGCGCTGTTCAATGCCATCCCAATGCCAGTCGCTCAGAACGCGACGTGATTGCGTCAGTGCGGGCTGGTGAGTGCTATCAGTGACTACATGATGAGCAGGCCGATGGGTATGACCGTGAATCAGCTCATGTGCGCCATGAGCCTGCATGAATTCATGCACGGCGGTTTCATTGACATCCATTTCCAGCATGGTCTTGCCCGATTTGGCGTCCTGACTTTGTTGCCGCAGCTGTTGTGCCAGGGCTTTTCGTTCGGCCAGGGGACGCGCCAGGATGGCATCCTGCCAGGCTTTGTTGCGCACTTGCGCACGAAAGGCCTGATAGGCATGATCATCAGTACAAAGTACGTCGCCATGACTTAACAGATAAGACTGACCGGCAATACTGACCATGGTCGGATCATCAAGCAGCGTCAACTGTGCTGCTTTTGCAAAATGCTCGCCAATCAAAAAGTCACGATTGCCGTGCATGAAGTACAACTTGGTCTGGCTGGCGGCGTGACGTAGCAGCGCGATGATATGGGCATTGAAGACATCATCCATGTCATCGTCGCCGGCCCAGTAATCAAACAGATCACCCAAAATGAAGAGGGCTTCGGCCTTGGCCGAGTCAGCCAAAACAAAACGCTCAAAAGCAGCTGCGGTAGCCGGCTCCTGAGCGTTGAGGTGCAGGTCAGCAATCAGTTGCGCCGAAGCATGGCTGGGCATGCTGGCGGCTGATGGCTGTTGAGGCATGAAGCTAGACGCTTAAATTCAGTCAACCACAATCGCTTTTTGAATCACGACATCGGTCTGCGGTACGTCGTCATGAAAGCCGCTGCGACCGGTTTTAACACCCTTGATGGCGTCAACAACCTCTGTGCCTTCAACCACCTTGCCAAACACGGCATAACCCCAGCCTTGTGGTGTGGGTGAAGTGAAGTTGAGAAAATCATTATTGGTCAGGTTGATGAAAAACTGTGAGCTGGCAGAGTGGGGCACATTGGTACGCGCCATGGCAACCGTGTACTTGTCGTTTTTCAGACCGTTGTTGGCTTCATTTTCGATGGGATCACGGGTTGGCTTTTGTTTCATGCCCGGTTCAAAGCCGCCGCCCTGAATCATGAAGTTGCCGATGACACGGTGAAAAATCGTATTGTCATAGTGACCGTCACGGACATACTGCAAAAAGTTTTCGGCTGATTTGGGTGCTTTCTCAGCGTCGAGTTCGATCTTGATAATGCCGTGATTGGTGTGCAATTCAACCATGATGAATCCTTTATGAATAAGATGAAAGATAAGTAAAAAAT
This sequence comes from Ampullimonas aquatilis, assembly GCF_049675895.1. Classification (GTDB taxonomy): domain Bacteria; phylum Pseudomonadota; class Gammaproteobacteria; order Burkholderiales; family Burkholderiaceae_D; genus Ampullimonas; species Ampullimonas aquatilis. Next base: position 919,046 of record NZ_CP183834.1, read on the forward strand.
GATTATTTGACGATGCTGGCAGATTCAATCAGCACCGGTGTCGTCGGAACATTCTGGTGCATACCGGCATTGCCCGTGGCAACGCCCTTGATTTTGTTGACCACATCCATACCCGCAACGACCTTGCCAAATACCGCATAACCAGCGCCATCGGGGCTTGGGTAATCGAGCATGGCATTGTCAGCCACATTGATGAAAAACTGCGATGTGGCAGAGTCCGGCACATTGGTGCGCGCCATGGCAATGGTGCCGATGCTGTTTTTCAGACCATTTTTTGATTCCAGCACAATCGGTGCATGTGGGTCTTTTTGCTTCATGTCTTTTTCAAAGCCGCCGCCCTGAATCATGAAGCCATTGATCACGCGATGAAAAATCGTGCCGTTGTAATAGCCTTCATTCACATACTGCAAAAAATTCTTGACTGAAACAGGTGCTTTTTCTTCGTTCAATTCGACGACGATGTCGCCCATGCTGGTTTTGATCTTGACTTTGGTGTGATCAGCATAGGCTGCCGTCATGAATAACATCAGCAAAACAGTGGTGAGCAATTTTTTAATCATGGTCTCTGCTTGTTAAGTTAGTTAGGTTGGTTGAAAAGGTTGATCACCGCATCAGTAATCTGCAGGTCACGAAGTACATTGGCATGGCTTTATTGACTGCTTATTTGATCTTGCTATGGCTGCGATTCAAGCTGCGCAGCTGATCCAGCTTGTATTGTGCTGACTGGTTATTGCTTTCGGTCTGCATCACTTTTTCAAACGTCTGCTGGGCCAGGCGCAAATACACATCGCCCAGATTTTCGCGGGCCGTGCTGTAGGCCGGATTATTGCGCAAGGCGGCCTCCAATGTCACGCGTGCCTTGTCGTACAGGCCTTGTTCGGCATACAGTACGGCCAGATTATTGTACGGTTCGGGCAATTCTGGAAAGTCTTCGGTCAACTGGCTGAAGACAGCCTGGGCTTCGGTACTCCGCTTTTGCTGACTCAACACCATGCCCTTGAGAAAACGCATTTGCACATCCTGAGGTTTGTCTTTCAGAAAATTTTCAATTTTCTGACTGGCTGTTTCCAGCTTGCCCTGTTTGATCAACTGGTTGACCGTGCCGTATTCATCGGCATGCACAAGGCCTATCAAAGGCATCAGCAGCAAGGTCAAAGCAAGCTGTAGCAGCCAGTGTTTGGGCTTGCACCAGAATGAGTCAGGGCGACTGGTAATAAATGGTTGTAAAGATGATTTCATTCAGCGGCAAACATCAGTAAGATGGGCGATTCTAACAAAACCGTGCGAAAGGCAATTTTGTACTGCTTAAGCCGATTTTTGTAGGACAATCGCAGTTCTGTCATGAGAGCGGGAAGTGTACCCGGTACTGTATCTTACCGATACATAATCGATACCCGTCAAGCCTAATCCCATTTGGTCTGATCTCTGTTTGGACTGATTGATAAACAGTCTTTTCACCAACCGCGTTTTCACCTTTGCAACATGCTCAAGATCTATAACACGCTCAGTCGCGACAAAGAAACCTTTCAACCTATCAATGCCAATCAAGTGCGCATGTATGTCTGCGGCATGACGGTGTACGACTATTGTCATATTGGTCATGCTCGGGTAATGGTGGTGTTTGATGTTGTGCAGCGCTGGCTCAAGGCCCTGGATTATCAAGTGACTTATGTGCGCAATATTACGGATATTGACGACAAGATTATCAAGCGTGCCGTTGAAAATGGTGAAACCACGCGGCAGCTGACGGAGCGTTTTATTACCGCCATGCACGAAGACGCCGATGCGCTTGGCATTGTGCGCCCCGATCACGAACCACGCGCCACCGAATACGTGCCACAGATGCAAAACCTGATCAGTCGTTTGCAAACCAATGGCTTGGCTTATCAGGCTACTGATGGTGATGTGAATTACGCAGTACGCAAATTTGTGGGTTACGGCAAGTTGTCTGGCAAGTCACTCGATGATTTACGCGCTGGTGAGCGGGTGGATGTGACTGACGCCAAAACCGATCCACTTGATTTTGTACTCTGGAAAAAAGCCAAACTGGATGAACCCGCCGAAGTGAAATGGGATTCGCCCTGGGGTCAGGGTCGTCCCGGTTGGCATATTGAATGTTCGGCCATGAGTTGTGCCTTGCTCGGTGAGCAGTTTGATATTCATGGCGGCGGTGCCGACTTGCAGTTTCCTCATCACGAAAACGAAATCGCCCAAAGCGAAGGTGCGACCGGCAAGACCTTTGCCAATTACTGGATGCACAATGGTTTTGTGCGCGTCGATAACGAAAAGATGTCCAAGTCACTGGGCAACTTTTTCACCATCCGCGAAGTGCTGAAAAAATTTGATGCCGAAGTCGTGCGCTTTTTTATCTTGCGCGCCCATTACCGCAGTCCGCTCAATTATTCCGATGTGCATATTGATGATGCCCGTCAGGGGCTGACCCGGCTCTACACCACTCTCAAAGAAGTGCCACCCGATACCTTGCCGCTCGACAAGACCGAAGCCTACGCCTTGCGTTTTTTTGCCGCCATGAATGATGACTTCAACACGCCTGTGGCCGTGGCGGTCTTGTTTGATTTGGCGACTGCGGTGAATCGCGATAAATCAGCCACACTGGCACGCCAGCTCAAGGGTTTGGCAGGCTTGCTGGGCATTGCCCAGCGTGAGCCACTACAATTTTTGCAAGCTGGCATAGCAGGTATGGCCGACGATGGGCCGGGCGCTCAAGGACAAGCTGATCTGGCTGCCTGGGTAGAAAACCAGATTGCCGCACGTGTGGCCGCCAAACAGGCTAAAAACTTTGCCGAGGCCGACCGGATTCGTACCGAGTTATTGACCAAAGGTGTCGTGCTGGAAGACAAGCCTGGTGGTGTGACTGAATGGCGTGCTGCGTAAATTATGGCGAGTAAATCAGCCAACCCCAAGGTGATGGTGCCCGATTACTGGGCCGCGGCGTGTAACGAGCTGATGGCGCGTGATCGGGTGCTCAAGCGGCTGATTCCGCAATTTGGTGAAGCCATGCTGACTTCTCGCGGCGATCCGTTTGTGACTTTGGCGCGCTCCATCATCGGTCAGCAGATTTCGGTGAAGGCTGCCGAAACCATCTGGCAACGCTTTCTAGGGGCCTGTCCTGCGCTGACCCCCGCCAATCTGCTCAAACTGGATGGTGAGCAACTGAAGGCTTGCGGCCTGTCCAAGCGCAAGGTGGAATATGTGCATGATCTGGCGCACCATTTCAATTTGGGCGAGTTGCACGTCAAGTGCTGGGACGAGATGGACGACGAGGCCATCATCGCCGAACTGACTGCAATCCGAGGTATTGGCCGCTGGACTGCCGAAATGTTTTTGATTTTTAATCTGATGCGTCCCGATGTATTCCCCATTGATGACCTGGGACTCATGAAAGGTATCAGCCTGAGCTATTTTGGCGGTGAGCCTGTCTCGCGCCACGATGCCCGTGAAGTGGCGGCCAACTGGGAGCCCTGGCGTTCTGTGGCCACCTGGTATATGTGGCGTAGTCTGGACCCTTTGCCGGTGGCATATTGATTTGCTATAAATCAACATACTGATAGGGTGTACCATTAAAATCTATCTTCTTAAGTGCGTATAATGGATATAGTTTAAAATACACCCTGAATGTATTAATTTGACCGTGGATTGATGCTGCAAAAAAAGCTTGGCAGGATGATCGCCAATGCGCATAATCCGCTTCCCGAGTCTTAACTCAACCTAGGAGCGACGATGAGCAAAACCGCTTTTCTCGACTTTGAGGCACCAATTGCCGAGCTCGAAGGCAAAATCGACGAACTTCGTTTTGTGCAGGATGATTCTGCCGTGGATATTTCGGATGAAATTTCCCGCCTTGCTCAAAAAAGTCAGCAACTGACCAAAGATATTTACGCCAAGCTCACACCTTGGCAGGTTTCCCAGATCGCCCGTCATCCGCAACGTCCTTACACGTTCGATTACGTCAACGATATCTTCACCGATTTTCATGAATTGCATGGTGACCGCTCCTTTGCCGATGACTTGGCGATTGTGGGCGGCCTGGCACGTTTCAATGGCCAGCCCTGCATGGTGATCGGCCATCAAAAAGGCCGTGATACCAAAGAACGTGGTTTGCGCAACTTTGGTATGCCGCGCCCTGAAGGTTATCGCAAGGCTGAGCGCTTTATGCGGCTGGCTGAAAAATTCAATATTCCCATTTTTACCTTTGTCGATACACCCGGCGCTTACCCTGGTATTGGTGCAGAAGAGCGTGGTCAGTCAGAGGCGATCGGTAAAAATCTGTATGTGATGGCAGAACTCAAAGTGCCCCTGATTGCCACCATCATTGGTGAGGGTGGTTCGGGTGGTGCATTGGCAATTGCTGTTGGCGATGTGTTGCTGATGTTGCAATACGCCACTTACTCGGTGATTTCACCAGAAGGTTGTGCCTCCATTTTGTGGAAGACTGCCGAGCGTGCTGCTGATGCGGCCGAAGCATTGGGTTTGACAGCGCACCGCTTGAAGGCCTTGGGTCTGGTTGACAAGATTGTCAGCGAACCTTTGGGTGGCGCACATCGTGATCCCAAACAAATGGCTGGCATGCTCAAACGTGCCTTGGCTGAATCACTGCGTCAGGTTTCCGGCATGAAACCCAAGGAGCTGATTGCCCGTCGTCACGAACGCCTGATGAGCTATGGCAAATTCAAGGAAATGGGCGTAGAAGAATAAGCTGCGAGAATAAGCCGCACTTCGTAGTCTCTGTTTGCTACGCCACCATTGACACCAGGAGCCGCTTAGCGGCTCTTGTTATTTTTATGACTGATTCCTCTCATCCACCTTCATCCGCGCTGGCAGACACCTTGCTGCAGGGCTTGGCTCAGCGCATGCAAGCGCCGCTGGTGCTGGCGTTATCAGGTGGACGCGACTCCATCGTCATGCTGCATTGTCTGGCTAATCTGGCCAGGCAATACCCATTTCAATGGCACGCCGTTCATGTTCATCATGGCCTGTCTGCCAATGCGGATGCCTGGGCTCAATTTTGTGTCGATGCCACACGCGCATTGGGTGGTGAGTGCACGGTCAAACATCTGGATGCATCACACATCAAGGCGTTGGGTAAATCGGTTGGTATTGAAGATGCTGCTCGTCAATTGCGCTATGCTGCACTGGGTGAGGTTTGTCGCGCCGTGGGTAGCCATACGGTGCTCACGGCGCATCATCGGGATGATCAGGCCGAAACCGTCTTGCTCAATCTCTTGCGGGGTAGTGGTCTGGCAGGTTTGTCAGCCATGCCTATGCAGGCTGATGTGACACAGCATGGCTTTCAGCTGGTGCGGCCTTGGCTTGATCAACCAGTGGCTTTGCTGGCCGAGTATGTGACCATGCATCAGCTCAGGCACATTGAAGACGAGTCCAATTTTGATACGCGTTTTACGCGCAACAAAATTCGTCATGAAATCATGCCCATTCTGGCTGAGCATTTTGCCGGGTATGACTTATTGTTAGTGCGCACCGCCCGTCATGCTGCACAAGCGCAACGCTTGCTTGATGAGTTGGCGCACAGCGATTTGCAAGCGGTTTGCGCGAGCGATGGCAGTGCGAGCCGAACCATGCTGACCGCCTTGAGTGAAGACCGACTGACCAATCTGCTGCGTTATTGGTTGAGTAGCATGCAGGTACGCACACCGAGCGAGGCACGTTTGACTCAATGGATTCATCAGATCAGGACTGCGCATGATAATGCGCATATCCAGCTGCCTCACGAGGACGGGGCATTGCGCAGTTACCGCGATCGGCTTTACTGGGTGACGGACATGCCGGTTTGCGAGAGCATCTTGCAGATCGACACCATCCTGTTCAACGCGCAGGGCGTGGCACGAATTGCCTTGCCACAATGGGGTGGTTTTTTGCAGATGCAGATTGATCCCAGGCTGACCCAGGATTTGGCGATTGGCTGGCAAGTGCGTCCTCGTAGCGGTGGCGAGCGCTTTAAAGCCTATCCCAAACGGCCCTCCAAAATTCTCAAGCAATGGTACGAAGAGGCTGCCATCCCGCTCTGGCAGCGGCATGGGCCGATGCTCTGGTTTGGCGAACAACTGGTTTGGGTGGCTCATTTAGGCCTGGATTGTCGCTCACCAGAAGGATTGCTGGCAATTGAATGGCACACAACTGGCAAGCCAGTCTGACAATGCGTTAAAATAGTGGGCTTTTGTGCGGCATCCATTTACGAGTTTAGATCGGTGCCAGCATGATGACCATGAAGCAAACTGGTACTTGATCAAGCTTGCCACTTTGTTTCATCATGATTAATCGAATGTATCTTCAACAAGCTCATGGCTCTCATAGTTCATAAATACGGTGGTACCTCAATGGGCTCCACCGAGCGCATCAAAAACGTCGCCCGTCGGGTTGCCAAGTGGCAGAAGGCAGGTCATCAAATCGTCGTAGTGCCGTCAGCCATGTCTGGCGAGACCAACCGTCTGATTGGCTTGGCCAAAGAGCTGCAGGCTCAGCCTGACCCGCGTGAGCTCGATATGCTGGCTTCCACCGGTGAACAGGTTTCCGTGGCATTGCTGGCGATGGCGCTCAAAGCCTTAGATCTCAAGGCCAAAAGCTACGCTGGTTGGCAAGTGCCGGTTAAAACTGATTCGGCCTTTACCAAAGCGCGTATTCAATCGATTGATGATGTCAATATCCGTCAAGATCTGGCCGATGGTGCAGTCGTTATCATCACGGGTTTTCAAGGCGTTGATGCCAATAACAACATCACCACCCTGGGGCGCGGTGGTTCTGATACTTCAGCAGTCGCTGTTGCAGCAGCGCTCAAGGCGGAAGAATGTCTGATTTATACCGATGTGGATGGTGTTTATACGACTGATCCACGTGTCGTGAGCGATGCTAAACGTCTCAAGACCATCACTTTTGAAGAAATGCTCGAAATGGCGAGCCTGGGTTCTAAAGTATTGCAGATTCGCTCGGTTGAGTTTGCTGGCAAATACAATGTCAAAACCCGCGTACTTTCGAGCTTGACAGACCCACTCATACCGCTGGAAGAAGAAGCGAATTCTGGCACCCTGATTACTTTTGAGGAAGACAACACCATGGAACAGGCCGTTATTTCCGGCATTGCCTTTAACCGTGACGAAGCCAAAATTACCGTACTGGGCGTGCCTGATAAGCCTGGTATTGCCTATCAGATTCTTGGGCCGGTCGCTGCTGCCAATTTGGAAGTCGATATGATCATCCAAAACATGGGTGTGGCCGGTAAAACTGATTTTACCTTTACCGTTGCGCGTGGCGAATACCAGAAAGCATTTGATATCCTCACCAGTCTGAAGGCTCAAATCGGTGCTGAGCAAATTGTGGGGGACGCCAAGGTATCCAAGGTATCAGTAGTCGGTGTGGGCATGCGTTCCCATGTAGGAATCGCCAGCAATATGTTCAAAACGCTCTCTGATGAAGGCATCAATATCCAGATGATCTCAACCTCAGAAATCAAGATTTCTGTGCTGATTGATGAAAAGTATATGGAATTGGCCGTTCGCGCTCTTCATAAAGCCTTTGAACTTGATCAATAAATTTGACCAGACCTAGCTAAGCCGGTTATCATTCCGCTTCTCATTGTTGGAGACGTGGCCGAGAGGTCGAAGGCACTCCCCTGCTAAGGGAGCATGTGGGCTTAAACCTGCATCGAGGGTTCGAATCCCTCCGTCTCCGCCAAAAAATATACCCCGCGTAAGCGGGGTTTGTTTTTTCTATTTTCTATTTCCTGATCTTCAGACGCTTAAAAATAAACCCGCTATGGCGGGTTTATTTGTTCTTATTTTAAGCGCTCACTGGTTTGCGGCCAGTTAGTCCTGGGTTGAGCAACTTTTCGCTATGTGTCTCCGCTCTTGCATCCTGGGGATGATCGGCGTGAACATCCTTTAAAAGCAGCAGATCGACTACACGGGTTTCGCGCATGGAGTCAAAGCCGCAGATCACCTCGGGCTCGTCGGGGCGGGGATTCCGAAAAGTCCCAAAAATCATATCCCATAAAGGAATGGAGTAATTGTATTTGTGCGAGTGCATTTCATGGTGTAGTCGATGCGCTTCTGGGCGCTGTAGAAAGTATCCAACCCAGTAGGGGGTGCGGATATTGGCATGGGTAAAGAAGTCGTAGGCAACCTCGATGACATAAAACATGCTGATCGATTTGGCGGATAGTCCTAACGCCCAGAGTACTGACGAGCCAATCAAGATATTGACAATGCTGTCCAGTGGGTGACCATAGTAGGTCGTCAATGCTTCAATTCGCTCGGGACTGTGGTGCACTTGATGGAGGCGCCACAGGCGGTTGTTTTTGTGCATTGCCCAGTGCCACCAGTGTTGAAAAAACTGAAAGCTGATAAACGCTAATATGCCGCCAGAAATTGGATGCAGATTGCTGAATATGGTTTGGTTTTGATGGCTGGCAAACCAGCCCCCCCACAATTGATCAGCTAACCACGACAAGGGGAAGCCAAGACCAATAAAAAAGGCCGCACGTAAATACCAGTAACTCGTTTTGGGTTGGGAGCGGGCTGCAAAGAAAAATTCCAGCAGGATAAATAAGGCTAGGTATTTGAACATGATATTTCCCCAAGCAATTCTGAACAGGCCAAAATTTGCCCGTGTTTGTTAGGTATTACTATTTATTTTTTTAAGCAAGACCTCTGCCTACTATTGTGCTGATTTACGCTTGTTCATCATGCAGCAAGTTGGGCTGGTTTTGCGCAGTGTGGGCATTGAATGGGAGGTTGGTAGAGTAGGGAGGCTTGTTCCTCTACTGTGACGACCGAGCGGCAGGCAAAACACTGTAATGCGCCTGCAGGTTCCAGTTTTGGTGTCAGTGCAGTTCGATAGTCAAAAACAAAACAATCACCATTGTAGTGAGCGCCACCGACCTCTTCAAAGTATTTCAAAATGCCCCCTTCCAGTTGAAGAGTATGTTCCAGTCCTATTTCACGCATATGAATCGCCGCTTTTTCACAGCGGATCCCGCCAGTACAAAACGAGACAATGGTCTTGTCGGCTAATTGTTCTTTATGCTTTGCAATGACGTCAGGAAATTCGCTGAACTTCGTGATACGGTAATCAATGGCATTTTCAAAGGTGCCAACATCGACTTCAAAAGCATTGCGGGTGTCCAGCATGACAACAGGACGACCGGTATCATCATGGCCGACATCCAGCCAGCGTTTCAATGTTGGAGCATCAACGGAGGGTGCGCGGCCTTTCTCTGGTTTGATCACTGGCATTTTCATGGTGATGATTTCCCGTTTGAGTTTCACCAACATCCGGTTGAACGGCTGTGAATCGGAAATACTTTCTTTGGGAGTAATGTCAGAAAACCGCTCATCTCTTTTTAACCATTCCATAAAGCCATCAATGGCAGAGCGTGAACCAGCCAGAAACATATTGATGCCTTCAGGGCTTAAAAGAATGGTGCCTTTTAGTTTGAGTTGCCCTGTAATATCCTGAAAGTGGGGACGCAGTGCTTCGGTATCATTCAGGGTGACAAATTTATAAGCGGATATGTTGATGATTTGCATACGGGTTCTGTCTTGGGAATGAGTTGATGTCCGGCTTATCGTTAAGTCCGATCATGTCGTCTTACATTGTGCAGTTGCTGCAAGAAGCAATGAATTCGCTGACCCATCATTTTAAAGAAAGTCCCGTCTGAACAGGAGAAAAGTTAGAGGCTAGCCTTGCTTTAGCTCAAATTAATATTAATTCAGTTGAATTGGTTGCTTATCCATTATGAGGTACATCATGTGGTACATTTTTTAGATCGTTTAGCGATGTAATTATTGTGAATTACTCGAATTTTTTACTGTGATAAAGGTAGAATGTGGTGTTTTTAATGAAAAAACGTCATGACGCATAAAGAAGCGCCTATTTTCGAACTTCGGGGAAGTCAGGTTGATGCCTTGCTTTTTATCCCGAAAACCAACGATCTGGCAGTCATTCGCGCTGAATTGACGCAGCGTTTCGAATCTGCACCTGATTTTTTTTCCAATGATGCGGTGGCACTCGATATGCGTCGACTTGAGGATGGACAAAGTCTGTCACTTCAAGAGCTGGCTGCATTATTAAAGGAATTCGGTATGCAGCCAATTGGTGTTGTAGGCCATGCGGCACAACAAGTCTGGATGCAAGAAAGTGGATTAACCATTCTTGAAAATCATGAACGGCGGGTAGAGCGCTCAGGTAAGGTATTGGACACGGCTGAAGAAGAGCAAACCGTGGCTCATACTGAAGCTGAAACATTCTCGGCTGACAATCAGGCTGTGCCAGCAAATGTATTGCAAATGGCAACTCGAATTGATAAGCCTTTACGATCTGGGCAGCGAGTTTATGCGCCTGGTGATTTATTGGTTTTAGAGTTGGTCAGTCATGGTGCAGAAATCATTGCTGAAGGTAACATTTATGTTTACGCTCCCTTGCGCGGCAGGGCTTTGGCAGGAGTAAGAGGCAATACCGAGGCACGGATTTTTTGTACTTGCCTTGAAGCTGAGTTGATTTCCGTGGCGGGTATTTATCGCACCACAGATAATCCTTTGCCTGACGATGTTTTGGGTAAACCAGCACAAATTCGACTCATCGATGAAAAATTGGTGATTGAACCGCTCAGGCTCAAGTAGCCGAGCAATAACAAGAAAGGGAAATAGATGGCAAAAATAATTGTCGTAACCTCAGGTAAGGGCGGAGTTGGCAAGACGACGACGAGTGCCAGCTTTTCATCGGGTTTGGCTATGCGTGGTCATAAGACTGCCGTCATTGACTTTGATGTGGGGTTGCGCAATCTTGATCTGATCATGGGTTGTGAACGTCGCGTTGTTTATGATCTGATCAATGTGATTCATGGTGAGGCCAATCTTAATCAGGCGCTGATTAAGGATAAGAAATGTGAGAATCTTTATATTCTTCCAGCATCACAAACTCGCGACAAAGAGGCATTGACACAGGAAGGCGTCGAAAAGGTCTTGAATGATCTGGCTGCGATGGGTTTTGAGTACATTATTTGTGATTCACCTGCAGGTATTGAGACTGGCGCTTTGCTTGCCATGCATTTTGCTGATGAAGCACTGATTGTGACTAATCCAGAAGTGTCATCGGTTCGTGACTCAGATCGAATTCTCGGAATTCTGGGTTCCAAGACTAAGCGCGCAATTGAAGGTGCTGAACCGATCAAAGAGCATTTGCTGATTACGCGCTATAACCCCAAGCGTGTTTCTGATGGCGAGATGTTATCTTTGAATGACATTCAAGAAATCCTGCGAATTGATTTGATTGGTGTGATTCCTGAGTCCGAAAGTGTTCTGCAAGCCTCCAATCAGGGCGTTCCGGCTGTGTATCTGGAAGGTTCGGATGTGTCTGAGGCCTACAAAGATGTGATTGATCGTTTCCTCGGTAAAGACAAGCCGCTGCGCTTTATAGATTATCAAAAGCCGGGTTTGCTGCAACGTCTTTTCCGCAGTAAGTAAGGAGCTTGGTCATGTCAATATTGTCATTTTTACTTGGGGAAAAGAAAAAGACCGCTTTTGTTGCCAAGGAGCGCCTGCAGATCATTCTGGCGCATGAACGTAGTGGTCGTTCTACTCCGGCGGATTATTTACCAGCTTTGCAAAGAGAGTTGGTCGAAGTGATTTCCAAATATGTGCAAATTAATCCTGAAGATATCAGGGTGAACCTTGAAAGACAGGATGATTTGGAAGTATTGGAAGTCAAGATAGAAATGCCACAAGCTTAAATTTTGTTTTCCCCCAATAAAAAAACAGCCATATAGGCTGTTTTTTTATTGGGGGAAGCATCCTATTTTCTGATGTACATAGCTCCGAGATTGATGTTGAAGATATAAGGCTGTGGTCATAGATGATTTTCGGCTGCATAGACAAGACGGGCCGGAATTACCATCATTGATTCTCAGCACATTTGTCGATTGGTCATTTCGTTTAGAGGATTGGCCAATCGACAGATAAGTGAGCAATAGCAATATATTATTGTGTCATTCTAAGGATTTGTGCGGATTTGGATGGGATACCATTCGCATCGAGCGCAAACACCATGTAAAAACCTGGAGGCATCAGAAATTTGTTGGTGGGCAGTTGCAAGGTGACAGAATTGCTGCTTCGACCAACGATGGTAGTTTCGACGATGCGCTGCTCCATATTGAAAGAGTGGGTAACCGATCCGGTCTTCATGAGTATTACCCGTGTGATTGGGCTACTATGATTGTACTGAATGACGAAATTCTGGCTTGGACTTAATTGGGTTGGCGCAGTGATCTGCGGACGATTGGCGTCACTGATCTTGTTATTGTTGGCGTCGATCAGATAGGGTGGAGTATAGATTTCCACATTACGGTTGGTTTCTGGTCCCCAAGCTCCTCCTGCACCGACCAATACACGACCATCCGGCAGCAACATGGCCATTGAGTGGTACAACCGGACCTGCGCTGCAGCCGTCGTGTCTTTTTTCCAGGTGCCGGTGGCAGGGTTCCATATTTCAGCATTGTAAGCCGCCACATTGGTGCCGCTTGGACAGTTCTTGCCGGGTGTGCCTGGGTTGGTTCCTTCGGTTCCATCAGCATTGCGACATTTGATGTTATAGCCTTCCGAACCACCGGTAGCCAGAACTTTGCCGTCGGCGAGCAGGGTGAGTGTGCCCCAGACACGATGCGCACTCATGTTTGCACTACGTGTCACGGTGACATTATTTGGGTTGTTGATATCGATAATGTAGGACTGATTGGCTCGAATGCCCTTGTTGATTGGGTCGATAACCGTCTCCATGCCGCCCATCTGCAATATTTTGCCCGGTGCATACATGGCAGAACTCAAACCGATATTGGTATTGCCATTGTCAGGGACGGGTATGGCAGTATAGCTACTATTGTTGGAGGTATCGAAAATATTACCTGCACTGCGTATGGCCGTGCCTGCATTGCCTTTGGTCCAGTCGATGAAGTACATGTAACCATCAGGGTCATAGCCAAATATCTGCCCATTTGGGGCAATATAGTTGCGTGGGTACCACCAGTTTAGTTGGTTACCACCATTGGCAAAAGTCTGAGTGGTGTAGACATTGTCCCAATAGGTAGTCTGTCCATTGCTTTGGCCGTCGTGTATTTCAGGGTGAATTGCAGCACGGTTATCTCCTTTTATATTACCGTTGCCGCCCTGGATAAACACGCGTCCGTCTGGCAAGGTCGTCACAGTGGCATACCAGCGTGGCACTTTCATTTTTCCAGCAGTGTCGGAGGCAGTCAGCGTTGGTCGGCTCGGTTGCCAATCCAGGTAATTGCTGTCATTGACGCCAAAGTTGGCCGTATTTCGGTTTTGATGATCGGCATAATAGGGATCACCAGTTCTCTCACCAGGTTGGTATTGATCACCACCTGCAATGAACAATTGTTTATTGCCGGCATTGGGTAACAAAATCTGCGCGCTGCAAAACAGGTCGGTTGTGACGTTGTCTGACAAGGTCTGATGACCTGCGTCAGGCGCTTTGCTGGAATCCCAGATATCGAACAAAAGTGTGCCGACACCGGTGGCATTGCCATTGGCATCACGTGTCACTTCACGTGCACCCTGAATACCTGCGCCATTGGTGCCGTAGGTCATAATCCGACCATCGGGCAGCAAAGCAGCATGCAATGGTTCCAGCGGCCAGTTATAGACACCACTCCATTGCCCTGAAGCATTATTGTTGATCCCACCATCACTGATGGTGATGGTTGACCAGCCGGAACCATTTGGGTCGGTAATGCCAGAGACAGGGATGGCGGACAGCTTGTATCTGATCCCATTTCGAACTGTTTTGGTTTGCAACGTGGTATTGCGTACCTGGAATGATGAAATGCCTGCAGGTAGACTGATCGTGTTATTGTTGACAGGTGCGAAAGTGACACCGCCATCAACTGAGTATTCCAGTGTTGCGGTATAGTCTGCATTGAGTAATGCGCTATGTGCCAGGTCGACAGCATTGGTCCCTTTGATTGCAGGATAACCATCTTCGAGTACCAGATTGACACTGGCTGGCTTGAGTGTCTTACCTGAAAGATTAAATGTAAGGGTGGCTTTGTCACCCTCTGTGATGCCGATGTCACTGGCACCAGTAATAATGGCATCAGGAATCGGGGTGCTATCAGCGATAGAAATAACACTTTCAAGGCTACCAGCTTTTAATCCAGAACCAGCCTGTATCACCAGCTTGAAACTTTCAATACCTTCTTGGTAGACCGTATCAGTCAGCGCCGTGATCTTTATTTGAAAACTTTTCTGTTTGGCGGGTAATGTCAAGGTTGCGCCAGGCAGCAGATCGGTGAAAGTTATTCCGTTATCGAACGAATATTGGAGGGTGGTTGAATAATCACCATTAGCCGCTGTGGCAGTACCATCCTGCAGTGTCAGATTCAGCGATGCAGTCTTGTCATCAGGAACAGCTTGATCCAGACTGACAGTAGTTATGATGGATTGACCTTCTGACACTGTCAAAACCTGGTCGACTGAAGAAAGGGCAGGTGTTGGCGTTTCTACTGTGCCAGATGAACTGGCACCACTGCTGGAACTGGATGACGAGCTAGATGTGGAGCTAGACGTAGAAGAGCCGGACGACGTGCTCGAAGTTGCCGAGCTGCTACCTGAACTCGACGAGCCAGTATTGGTACCTGTTGCTTCACCCAGATTGTTCGAACCTGCCGGCGGTGCAGAACCACCGCCACCGCCTCCGCAGGCTGTTAAGGACAATACGGCGACAGAAATCAGCAACCTAGCTGCTGCTTCCTTGAATGGAAAGCCACTTTGGCCTTTTGCTCTGATAACGAGCGTACTCATAGACTTACCCCAAATAATTCGGACATGCTTCCCTTGTCTTTCCCTAAATACTTTTATTTTTGGTGATCTGGATATCAATGCAATACATATGCCACTTCAAATTAACCCTAAGAATCAAACAGTTATTTTTTTTTTAAGAAACTGATTCGGTCAATTTGTAAAGAAAACCGGCAATGACAATCAGAAAACGCTGACAGCACTTATATCCATTATCCTATTGTGTGACAAAAGTTAACTAAACATCAAGCAATACATTTCCACTGGATTGTCTCATTATTTCAAATACTGGCAGGATCAAGTTGATGAAACATTGATCTGAAGTAAGTAAATTCGTGGTTTAGTAAATCAATGGTGCGGGAGTATAAAGCTTAGATAGTTTTTTCATGTGGATGGCTATTTACTTCGTCATAACACATGGTGTTTCGAGAGGCTTGCTGGTTGGGCTTCTTGAGGGGTTACTTTGTTTTTTGATCATTCTTGACTGGGTGGGATTGTTTCATTGCAGCAACAATCTTCTTGGCCAAGAATCGCAGGCTATAAAAATGCTCATCCAGTTGACAACTGGTCAAGTTTATCAATCATGAAAAGCGGCGTTTCCTGTCCAGCCTGACCATTGAGTCGGACTCATCAAGCGTTGATTATGGTGCGGGATTGGGGTGTTCCTTGTGTATGACGTCAATTGCGTCAGTCAATTCCTGTGACAAACTGATTTCTACAGAAGCAATATTTGCTTCCAACTGACTGAGTTGGGTTGCGCCAATAATGCTGCTGGTGACAAATCCACGGCTATTGATATAGGCTAATGCCATTTGCGCCGGGTTGAATCCAAATCGTTTGGCCAGATTGACATACTTTTCGGTGGCAAGCGTGACTTGTGGATTGGTGTAGCGGCTAAAACGCGAGAAAAGGGTGAGTCGACCATCGTCAGGGCGTTGGTCATTTAAGTATTTTCCTGAGAGTACGCCAAAGGCCAGTGGCGAGTACGCTAATAGACTGACCTGTTCACGATAAGTGAATTCGGCAAGGCCAATTTCAAAAGTACGGTTGAGCAGGTTGTAAGGGTTTTGGATACTGGCGATGCGCGGCAAATTAAAACGCTCGGCCAGGTTGAGAAATTGACTGACGCCCCAGGGGGTTTCATTGGAGACACCGATATAACGGATTTTTCCAGCTTTGACAAAATCAGCCAATACATTCAGGGTTTCCAGAATTGGAACCGTCGCCTCATCATTGACATGGGCGTAATTCAGCTTGCCAAAAATATTGACGCTACGATCTGGCCAATGCAGTTGATAGAGGTCAATGTAATCGGTTTTTAATCGGGCCAGGCTCAAGTCGAGTGCCTCAGTCAGACTTTTTCTGTCGAAGTGATTTTGTCCGTTGCGAATATATTGAGGGTTGTGGGCCATCCGAGATGGTCCGGTTGCTTTGGTTGCCAAGATAATCTGATCACGTTTGCCCGACTTTGCAATCCATGAACCTATATAAGCTTCGGTTAAGCCTTGCGTCTCGGCCTTGGGAGGCACCGGGTACATTTCGGCGGTATCAATGAAGTTAATGCCTTTGCTCAGGGCCAGATCAATTTGTTCGTGCGCTTCTGATTCCGTGTTTTGCTGTCCCCACGTCATCGTGCCCAGGCAAATGGCACTGACTTTCAGGGGGGTCTTGCCCAGAGTGCGATATTCCATATGACATGCAACCTTGAGTGGGTACTATTAAGGCTAGTTTGCCAGAATTAACCAAACCTTGCAGTCGCATGCTGCTGAAATCCCGTATTTGAATTTTAAGAATCAACATATTCAAAATTTGGTAATGCCTGAATGCTTGCTTTTGTTGCACCAGGCAAAATCAGTTTATCTTTTGTCAAACGCAGGTCGGACATCGCAATCGCGACATCATGGCGGCCCAATCCAACAAAGCCACCCGAGCTGACAATCACATAAGAGACTGATTTATCCGGGCTGATAATGATGTCTTTGACTTCACCGACTTTTTCGTCAGCCTCATTGTAAATTTCTGATCCCAAGATTTTCTTCTTGGCACTCCATCCCAACAGCACACCTTTCACTTCGCTGACCGGGCCATTGCTGATCTGTCTGGTATCAGTGTTTTGTGCATAGGAACCTGCAATGCCTGCACCCGTAAAAGCGATGGTGAACATGGTGACCAGTATGTAAGTTTTGGCGGCTTTTCTCATACTCATGATGGACTCCTTGAATGCGGCAAATAACTTGCCATAAGTGCATTGTGCTTTTGCAGCATGGTTTTGCGAATGTGCCAATGGCGCAATGCTTTGTCAGTGAGCACTGACGCCGGTCGTGTTTAGGGTGTCGGAGCATGATTGTTGGCAGACGTGATTTGCCCGAGCGCGTAAAATGTCTGGATGACTCAATTCAACGCGCCATTGCTGACTTATCCGGATCCCCATCGAATGAACGTCGATCTGCACTGTCATTCGTCCGAATCGGATGGGGTACTGGCGCCAGATGAATTGGCTTATCGGGCCAAGGCACATGGTGTCGAAATCTGGGCGTTGACGGATCATGATGAAGTCTCGGGTCAGCAAGAGGCCAAAAGAGTGGCTGAGTCAATTGGCTTGCGCTATGTCAGTGGTGTGGAAATTTCGGTCACCTGGGCCAATGAAACGATTCATGTGGTCGGGCTGCAGATTGATCCTGACAATCAAGCCCTCAAGGAAGGTTTGCGACATACCCGATCAGGACGCAGTCAGCGCGCGCATGAAATGGCGGCACAATTGGCGGCAGTAGGCATTGCCGATGCTTTTGAAGGTGCGCTGACTTATGTGGGCAATCCCGAGTTGATTTCGCGCACTCATTTCGCCCGTTATTTGGTGGAAGCGGGCGTTTGCAGTGATACCCGCGAAGTGTTTTCACGCTATCTGATTGAGGGCAAACCGGGTTTTGTGCCCCATCGCTGGGCCACCCTGACGCAGGCTGTGACCTGGATTCGTGAGGCGGGTGGTGTGGCGGTACTGGCGCATCCAGCGCGTTATCGCAAGCTGAGTGATCTGGAAACTTACGTTTTGTACAGTACCTTTAAAGAACTGGGTGGCGTGGGGCTTGAAGTGGTGACGGGTAGCCATACCAAAGAAGAATATGTACGCTATGCCAAGGTGGCTAATGAGTTTGGTTTTTTGGCTTCGCGAGGTTCTGATTTTCATGCGCCTGGCGAGTCGCATGTCGAGCTCGGCACCTTGCCACCTTTGCCCGATTCAGTGGTGCCGATCTGGCATAACTGGTAATGCTGGGTCAATGCAGTCAATTGACCTGTAGGTATGTTTGTATTCATGCGAGTCGGTGTCTTTCAGGATATCGTTGTGAATTGATCATGTTGAATTTTTAAGTAGGTTTTGTTGTGTCCCAGTTTTTTACGATTCATCCCGAGAACCCTCAGCCGCGCCTGATCAAACAGGCTTGCGACATTATCAGCAAGGGTGGGGTGCTGGCCATTCCTACCGATTCGAGTTATGCATTGGTCTGTCATCTCGATGACAAGGCGGCAGCCGATCGTTTGCGACAGATTCGTGGGATGGATGAAAAACGCCATCTGACTTTGCTGTGTCGTGATTTATCCGAGCTGGCCACCTTTGCCAAGGTGGATAACGCTCAATATCGCCTGTTAAAACTCGCTACACCAGGACCGTATGCTTTTATTCTGGAGGCGACCAAGGAAGTGCCACGGCGTTTATCGCATCCTTCCCGCAAAACCATCGGATTGCGCGTGCCTGAGCATGCCATCACACAGGCTTTGCTGGCCGAATTGGGTGAGCCGCTACTGGCAACCACGCTGATTCCGGCAAACGAAACCCATCCTTTGAATGAAGCCGAAGTCATCCGTGATCGTTATGAAAAATTGATCGATCTGGTGATAGATGGTGGTGCTTGCCCGCACGAACCGGTCACCGTGATTGATATGACCGGGACCAGTCCGGTCATCACCCGTGCCGGGCTTGGGGATTGGCAAAAACTGGGTTTGTCGATTGAGGAGTGAGTTAGGCTTTTAAGTCAAAAAATGACCAAATAGTCGGTTTTTTGACGGTGTATGTGCTAATAATGGTTTGTTAAGTGCGTATTTATTGATTCAAATAAATTACTGCTGGGTAGTATATTTCCGTCCTGATGTCTTGGTAAAAACTGCGGACGCCAATCGAGCGTATCATGGTGAGATGAGTGATTTAAAACAAAACGATCAATCCGACATGCCATCAAGCCCGGCATCGACGGTGTGGGTGCTGGTCTACGGCACGCTACGGCGTGGCCAGGCCAACGACATCACCCAGCTGCGTATGGCTAATTTGCCACCCGCCGAGTTCGTGACCCAGATACAGCTACCTGGTGCCTTGTTTGATCTGGGTTGGTATCCTGGTTATAGCGATGACCCCGCCTATATGGATGAAGCTGCCCAAGCGGTGACGGTTGAAGTCTATCGTGTGCCAGCTGCATTGATTGTCAAACTCGATGAGATTGAAGAAATCAATGACTCAGCTGATAGCGAATACTTCAAGCGCTGGATTTCACTCGAATTAGATGGTCACACACGCTCGTGCTTGCTGTATCAGATCAACCCCAATCGGCTTGGCAATGGCGTGCTTATCTCCTCAGGAGATTGGGTCAGCTATTGGGCCAAAAAAAGTGGGGCACAGTAAAACTGCTCAAATAGGTTGTCCGCAAAAGTCATGTCACTGCGGTTGCCATCTTGCCAATTGCTTAGATACCGCTGTGAACAAACTGCAGAATCGGCCTGCAGCCTGATAGAATGAGCGGCTATGGATTCTTCCCTTATTCAAACGATTGCAGTCTATGCACTGCCGGTGATTTTTGCCATTACCCTGCATGAGGCCGCGCATGGTTTTGCAGCACGCTATTTTGGCGACTCCACCGCCTATGTGCTTGGGCGTGTCAGCCTGAATCCTTTAAAGCATATTGATCCAGTCGGCACGATCCTGATTCCGCTGGCCTTGTTTATTCTCGCCAAAGTGACGGGCGGGCCGCCGGTGTTATTTGGCTGGGCCAAACCCGTTCCGGTTAACTTTGGCAATTTGCGCGACCCCAAGAAAAATATGCTCTGGGTGGCCGCTGCCGGACCTGCTTCCAATTTGCTGATGGCCATGCTCTGGGTTGTTTTTTTCAAGTTTCAGGCCTTGGTGGGTTTGCAGGAAAGTTTTTTCATCCAGATGGCGCAAGCCGGTGTGATGGTCAATATTGTCATCATGGCGCTTAACCTATTGCCCATTCCACCATTGGATGGTGGACGGATGTTGATCAGTGTATTGCCGCATAAATTGTCTTGGCAATTGTCGCGAGTAGAGCCTTATGGGTTTTTCATCCTGTTGTTTCTGATGGCCACCCATACCTTATCGTTCTTCATCAATCCATTGATGTTTTTAGGCTTTTCATTTCTTGATCTGATTTTCAAGCTTTGACTCAAGGCTTGTTGATTATCCATAACCCGAACTCTTTTTAGATCATGTTTCAGGAACGCGTTTTATCAGGCATGCGCCCAACCGGGTCGCTGCATATCGGTCACTACCACGGCGCCCTTAAAAACTGGGTCAAGCTGCAGGCTGAATATCCCTGCTTTTTCTTTGTGGCCGATTGGCATGCCCTGACGACTCATTATGAATCTCCCGAAATGATCGAGGAGTCGGTCTGGTCCATGCTGGTTGACTGGCTGGCCGTCGGGATCGATCCCGCTCAGGCCACCTTGTTCATTCAAAGTCGTTTGCCTGAACATGCCGAGCTGTTTTTGCTCTTGGCCATGGGTACGCCTCTGGGTTGGCTGGAACGCGTGCCAACCTATAAAGATCAGATCGAAAAACTCAAGGAAAAGGATCTCGGCACCTATGGTTTTTTGGGCTATCCGCTCATGCAAGCCGCCGACATCCTGATTTATCGGGCCACCTACGTGCCGGTTGGCGAAGATCAGATTCCCCATATTGAGATGACCCGTGAAGTGGCGCGTCGCTTCAATCACCTCTATGGCCGTGAGTCAGGTTTTGAAGAAAAGGCATTGGACGCTGTTAAAAAACTCGGCGGCAAGCGCGGCAAGCTGTATCTGGAATTGCGCACCAAATATCAGGAGCAGGGCGATGATGATGCGCTGGAGCAGGCGCGCGCCATCCTGCATGACTCGCAAAGTCTGTCCATGGGTGATCGTGAGCGACTGTTTGGTTATCTGGAGGGTGGCCGCAAGATCATCTTGCTGGAACCACAGGTTCTTTTGACCGAAGCCTCCAAATTGCCAGGTCTGGACGGCCAGAAAATGTCCAAGTCATACGGCAACACGATTGCTCTGCGTGAAGCACCTGAAAGCATCAATAAAAAAGTGCGTACCATGCCAACCGACCCAGCACGCGTGCGCCGTACCGATGCGGGTGATCCGGCACGTTGTCCGGTCTGGCAATTTCATCTGGTTTACTCCAATGAAGACACCAGGCAATGGGTGCAAACCGGCTGCAAGAGCGCTGGCATTGGTTGCCTGGAATGCAAGCAGCCCATCATCGATGCCATCATCAAGGAACAGGAACCCATGCATGAAAGGGCACAGCCTTATCTGGATGATCCATCATTGTTGCGTGCCATGATTGCCGATGGTTGTGATAAGGCACGCAAGGTCGCACAGGAAACCATGCGTGATGTGCGTGAGGCGATGGGCCTGGATTTTTCTTGATCGCGTAGTCGATATAGATATAAATAAAGGCATGAATCACCGCGTTTTCTTCAACCCGTGAGCGAATTCAGTAGAATTGCTGTTTTGCTTAAATCAAGTCACTACTCAAGACACTATTTATGATTACTGGCAGCATAGTTGCAATTGTTACCCCGATGCTTGAAGACGGCAGTCTCGACTGGCCCGCATTTCGTGCGCTGATTGATTGGCATATCGCCGAAGGCACCGATGCCCTGGTGGTGGTTGGCACTACGGGTGAGTCGCCCACTGTCACGGTGGTCGAACATTGCGAACTGATCAAGGTGGCCGTTGAACACGCTGCCAAACGGATTCCGATCATCGCGGGCACCGGTGGTAATTCTACGATTGAGGCGATTGAGCTGACCAGCTATGCCAAACAAGTGGGCGCCGATGCCAGCTTGCAGGTCGTGCCTTATTACAATCGTCCCACCCAGGAAGGCATGTATCAGCATTTTAAAAAGATTGCCGAGAGTGTGGATCTACCCGTGATTTTATATAATGTACCCGGCCGAACTGTCGCTGATATGGCACATGACACCGTGGTGCGTTTGTCAGCTGTGCCAGGGATTGTTGGTATCAAGGATGCAACAGGTAATCTGGAACGCGGTTGTTTTTTGATTCGCGATGTGCCTGCTGATTTTGCTGTGTATAGCGGTGATGATGCGACCGCGATTGCCTTGATGCTGATGGGGGGCAAAGGCAATATTTCTGTGACCGCCAATGTGGCACCGCGCAAAATGCATCTGCTCTGCCAGGCTGCCATGGCGGGTGATGTGGTCACTGCTCGTGCGATTCATTTTGAATTGCTCGGTTTGCACAAGAACCTGTTTGTTGAACCCAATCCGGTACCCGTCAAATG
Organism: Ampullimonas aquatilis; assembly: GCF_049675895.1. Taxonomy (GTDB): domain Bacteria; phylum Pseudomonadota; class Gammaproteobacteria; order Burkholderiales; family Burkholderiaceae_D; genus Ampullimonas; species Ampullimonas aquatilis. Next base: position 941,462 of record NZ_CP183834.1, read on the forward strand.
GGCTTTGCAGCAAATGGACAAAATGTCCTCCGGGATTCGTTTGCCATTAGTCAATCTGGCACCGTCCTATCATGATTTGTTGCGCTCGACCCTGCAAAGTGCCGGTTTGCTGAACTAATCGCAGGCTTGCCCTGTCCGACCCATTTCAATTAAAAAAGATATCGACAATGAGACTATCGCGCACGTCCTCCCTGATCATCCTCTTGCTGGCATCAGCGGGTCTGCTCAATGGCTGTTCCACCATCAACGAAACACTGGATAACGACAAAGTCGCCTATAAAAGCATTCGTACCAATAAACAGCGTACCCTGGATGTACCACCAGATTTGACACAGGTACAGGCCGATACTCGTTATGCGGTGCCAGATAGTGGCACAGCCAGTCTATCTGCTTTTAATGCCAATCCTGGTGGCACCAGCACCACTTCAAGTGCCGCAACAGTGGCACCGATTACCAGTGAAGATGTTCGCCTTGAACGTGCCGGTAATCAGCGTTGGCTGGTGGTTAAAGCTGATCCAGAAACGCTTTATCCCAAGATCAAAAAGTTTTGGGAAGATAGTGGTTTGATTATCGTGACTGAGGAGCCTAAATTGGGCATCATGGAAACGGATTGGGCCGAGAATCGCGCGAAATTGCCGCAAGACGTCGTTCGCCGCACCATTGGTCGTTTGTTTGACAGCTTGTATTCAACCGGAGAGCGTGATCGTTACCGTACTCGACTGGAACGTGCAGAGAATGGTCAGACGGAAATTTTTGTCAGTCATCGTGGCATGATTGAAGTGGTTGAAGGTGCTCAAAAAGAGCGGACTGTTTGGCAACCACGGCCATCCGATCCAGAGCTCGAAGCCGAGTTTTTATCGCGTTTGATGGTTGTTCTGGGTGGTGAGCAAGTACAAGCCAAGGCCAAAGCAGCCACTGCAACACCTGATCGCGCACGCTTGCTGAATGGTGCTGAAGGTAACTTCGTTGAAGTCGATGAAAACTTCGACCGCGCCTGGCGTCGTATTGGTCTGGCACTGGATCGTACCGGCTTTACTGTAGAGGATCGGGATCGCTCACAAGGTGTTTACTATGTTCGCTACATTGCGCCTAATCCAGATTTGCAGGGTGATAAAAAAGATGAAAAAGGTTTCTTTGGGCGGCTGTTTTCACGGAGTGGCTCGGATAAAGACATCAAGGATGGTGGCAAGTATCGTGTTGAAGTGAAGAGTGGTGGCGAGAAAACCCGAGTCGCAGTCATACCATTGGCAGGCGCTGAAAAAGCCAAGGCTGCCAGCAATGAGGGACAGATTTTGTCGATCCTTCAACAGCAACTGAAATAAAGGCAAGGCAAGGCGTTGTCGATACTGCGTTTTGCCAGCCTGGGCTCGGGCAGTGAGGGTAATGCACTCATTGTCGAGTCCGGTACAACTCGGGTCATGCTCGATTGCGGTTTTTCCGTGAAGGAAACCGCTCGGCGCCTGGCTCGTTTAAATCTGACGCCTGAGGATTTGACCGCTGTCGTCGTGACGCATGAACATGCTGATCACATTGGCAGCGCGGTGAAGTTCTGTGCGCGTTACCAAAAGCCCTTATGGGGCAGTTATGGCACCTTTGCGGCATGGTTGGGGAGCGACCCCACTCGACACAGTCAATTTCATCAAGCACCAAAATATTGTCATGCTGGTCAGTTGCTTGAGATTGGCGAGTTGCAGTTGCAGCCTTATACGGTGCCTCATGATGCGCGTGAGCCATTGCAGTTTGTGTTTGCGAATGGTCAGCATCGTTTAGGCGTCTTGACCGATGCGGGCCACTACACGCGGCATCTGGCCGAACAACTCCATGGTGTGCATGCGCTGGTTTTGGAATGCAATCACGATGTGGACATGCTGGTCAATTCCAATTACCCGGCTTCGCTCAAACACCGCATTGGTGGTTTGTATGGACATCTTTCCAATCAGGCGGCTGAAGAGGTATTGAACGCGATTGATCAATCCTGCCTGCAACACGTGGTGGCGGCGCATCTTTCCAGGCAAAATAATTCGGTTGAGCTGGTACGGGCAACTTTGGACCGTGCACTTAAGCAGGTGACCATGACTCAGGTAGCTGTAGCCTGTCAGGATGAGGGATTTGACTGGTTGGCGCTGGCTTGATGGAGCCAATATAACGGTTTAATGGATTGCAGAAGCATGAGACATAAAAAAAGCCGACATAAAGTCGGCTTTTTTTATTAAGACGTGGTGATTACTTCTTAACGGCGTCTTTGGCAGCGTCCATAGCTTCGCCAGCTTTGGCAGCAGCATCTTTAGCGGCTTCAGTAGCAGCACCAGCAGCTTCGCCAGCTTTTTCAGCAGCAGCAGCGCCAGCATCTTTAGTGGCTTCAACGGCAGCACCAGCTGCGTCTTTAGCGGCGCCAGCAGCTTCGCCAGCTTTGTCAGCGGCTTCTTTGGCTGCATCAGCAGCAGCGCCAGCAGCGTTTTTGGCTGCGTCAACTGCGGAAGGCGCTTCAGTTGTTGGAGCAGCTTCTTCTTTTTTAGTACAAGCAGCCAAGGCAATTGCCAGCAAGGTTGCGACGAGGAGAGACTTTTTCATGGCTTCTTCCTTAAAAAGGTTAATTTTTTGATAAATGAAACGAATAATAAAAACTTGGTAACTGTCGTGCCTTCTTGCAATGACTGTCTTGGGCAGCCAATGTATGGGTCAATCTGACAACACGAGAGCTAATGTAACCCAGCTCAAGATTATAGCTGTAAATAACTCCCCTGTGTACCCATTGGTTGACACAGGGCAAGCGATTGCTGCTCGATTAAACATAAAAGACGACTTTGGGTGGTCGATTAACAATATTTCAATCAAATACCGGCAGACCAAGACGTATTGGCTCGGCAGCATCATAAAGCTGCCTAAATCGTGAAAGCCAAACCTGATTGGCTTTCAGATCATCGATATTACTTGGATACAAGGTTTCGCCGCGTAAATATTGGGGGTGCGTAATGCGTACCAAGTGCCCAGCATTGGTAATCAGGTAGCGGTCTGGCAGTTGTCGATATTCTTCGCTGGTGTGACGACATTGGGTGGCATGTGCAAATAACCGGAGTAGTGCGTGAAATCGCGGTAACTGTTTTTCCAGATGACCAAAGTCATGAGCCAGCAGTTCCAGGCGACGATAGCTAAACTGTCGTAAAAACTGTTCCAGCAACTCACAAAAAGTCTTGTCGCCGAGTGGCCAGTTAATGAAATCCTTATCGATCAACATCAGAGTTTCACAACGTGGTAGGCCATTTTCATCAGCTGGATTATTTTGCAGCGTGGTCAGCATGGCAAATAATGCTGCATGAAATTCCTTGCGGCCTTCAAAGCGTTGCAGTGGTGTTGTCATTGTCTGCTCTCACGAAATTAGGGGGAGATCAAGCTGCAGCAAAGATCCACAGGACAGCCAACCAGCACAGTACCAGTCGTAAAGCAGCTCAAGCAGGGCTTGGTCAGCAGTTGGTTCGATATCAACGGCCTGAGCGAATTGAAGGGCGGGCAGATGACGTTCATTGGCTAGTTGCTTGAGGGCTCGAGTAAAGTAAGGTGCGCTTGAGATGATCGGTTCGCCATTGATATAAAAACGTTGTCCACGATACAGCAGCAAAGATTTATCGTGCAAATGACAGCCTTGTCTGGACAGAGTTTTAACAAATTGCACTAAGCTCATGGTTTTTGCGGGTGGATCAAAAAACACATTGCTTTTGGGTTCACTATTGAATTGCCCCAGAAATTGCTCGATTAAATCCTTATTCCAACGTGTCCTGCGCAGTTGTTTGCTGACTGTGTCAATCATGGTTTGCGGTAATTTGGCGGGTGTTTTGGTGAGGCTTTCATCTTTATTTTTGTAGGTGCGATCCTGATCCGTGATTGCCTCTAAATGTTCAGCAAAAAACTCCAGGAAGCGCTGACTCAGCATGGATAGGCCTGGTGCGCGAAAGCCCACCGAGTAAGTCATGCACTCGCCTTTGGCAATGCCATTGTGGGCATAGTGAGGTGGCAGGTAGAGCATGTCGCCAGGCTCGAGCGTCCATTCTTCTTCGCAGACAAAATCAGCCAGAATTTTGAGTGGCACATCATCGCGCAGGGTCTGATTCTTTTGTGCGCTGATTTGCCAGTGACGTTGGCCGCGGGCTTGCAATAGAAAGACGTCATAGGAGTCAAAGTGCGGGCCGACACCGCCGCCGTCAGTGGCATAGCTGATCATGACATCGTCAAGGCGGGTGTCGGACACAAAACGAAAAGCGCGCATCAATGCGGCAATTTGGGGGTTATGCAAATTGACACCTTGTACCAATAGAGTCCAGTTTTTTTGCCGTGTTTCTGGCAGTTCATCGATTTCAAATGGGCCATGTGCTACTTCCCAGCGCTTGCGAAAGTGGGTAATGAGGCGAGATTCCACATCATCCTGGGCGGCCAAGTCAAAAAGTTGTTGGGGCGACAGGCGTAAAGGATGACTATCGTCTTGCAAGGCCGGAAAGGCTTGGCGAATCAGCAAGGGTTTTTTTTGCCAGTACTGGCTCATGAATTGTTCTACGGAAATGTGGCCGAGCTGGGTCAGGATGTGGGTCATGGAAGCGATGTGGTGTCAGCGGTTAGGTTGGATGAAGGCTATTGTAGTCGGACAAAAAGTCTATAATTGTCGGTCATACGGAGTTAAGAAGATGAAAATTGCCAAAAATACAGTGGTCTCGCTCACCTATACGTTGAAAAATACCGATGGTGAGATTATCGAAGAATTAGATGAACCGCTGAGCTATTTGCATGGTGGTTATGCAGGTTTTTTGCCAAAAATTGAAGCAGCGCTGGAAGGTCAGGAGCCAGGTTACAAAGTCCATTTGCATCTTGAACCAGAAGACGCATTTGGCGATTATGATGCCGATCTTTTGCGTATTGAACCGCGCGATAAGTTTCCCCCCGAAATGGCCGTTGGTATGCAGTTCGAAGGCTTGCCTGAAGATGAAGGGAGCGAGTTTGCTGAAGAAGATCAACCCATCTACACGGTGACTGATATTGTCGAAGATAAAGTGGTGCTTGATGGTAACCACCCGCTGGCAGGCATGGCCCTGCGTTTTGCGATCAATGTGATCGAAGTACGAGAAGCTACTCAGGAAGAAATTGATCAGGAACAGGCACTGGACGGAGAGAATCATCCTTTCACCGTCCTGGGTGTGGACAGTGACGATAATGAAGAGGATGATGAAATCCCGCTGCAACAACCGACACAGCGCACACTTCATTAAATATTTGGGAGTATATGGCTAAACTGGCTGATTAAGTGCTTGAATACTGAGACTGATTTAATACACCTGGGGACTATATTTAAGGTGATCTAATTGGGCCACTGCCGAGTCACATGAACGACGGCCAATATCTCTACAGTCTCATCACGAGAACGATAGATGGTCATATAGGGATGTGACTGGCAGGGCAACTCTAACAGGTTGGGCAAATGACTGGGTTTACCGACAACACCGCCCTCAGCCAACTGCAAGTGCTGTTGGCGCAGACAATCCATCACCAGACTCGCTTGGCCCGAATCATTTTGGCTTAGGTAATTATGCAGACTGCGCAAGTCCTCTAAGGCGTTGGAAAGATAATGCAACGTCAATCCCATCAATACAAATTCCTGCTTTTATTAGGCATTCAGGCTGTGTGCTGAAAAAAACTCGACAATACTTTGATCAGGTGCGAAGTGACCCGTGTCAGCGCGCATCATTCTGACGAACATGATGTTGTCAAAGTGATGCATGGCCATCACATAATTTTCAAGTGCTTCAGTAGCGACGTCTTCTGCTGGACGATTTAATTCTGCTGCGAGAGATTCAATGCGTGCTTGGGTGGCGGTAGGAACATTCAGGGTAAAACTCATGCTCATGATGATCTCCTCGTGGGATGTTCATGTAGATGGAATTTTCTGTTCGTGAACGACAATCATAACTTAGATCACCACGGATTGTGAATTTTTCTTTCCTAGGGTTTGTTCTAGGAATGTTGTCTTGATTTGTTGTGCGTCGCAAAAAATAAATTTTTATGGCAACTGCCTGCTTTCGCCGACATGATGTGACTCAATCAGAAACAGTGTTTCAGTTGTTGGATCCACCGTCACCCTGATCCAGTTATTGACAAATGGTGCACCAAAAGTTTCCAGGCGAGTGAAATAGGGCAGTGCTTTGCCTGCACTATCTTTGAGTGGATGATCGGTTTGAAAATGATGCGTGTCACCATGAATGAACAAGACTTTGCCATTGCTGTGCTGAGCATAATCAACGCTTAAGTCAGCCAGCAATTCCTTGAATTCTGCATAACCATCTCGGGCGGCGCTGGCACGCAATTTGGAGCGACTGACGCTGGCGTCTTTATGAATGGAAAATAATGAATTTTCAAATAAAGGATTGCCTTGAGCAATTACCACCACGCCCGCCAGATGTTTTTGTTTGGCAATCGAAAAGGCACGGCTGAGCCACCAATGATTGGCGATCAGGCGTTCTTCAAACTCACCATTGCGTCCGGCTTCAAGTAGATAGTTATTGTTGCTACCGGGCAGATTAATGCCCACAAAGAGAATATTGCCTTGTTCCCAGCGGACGTTTTCTCGATAGCTATGAAAGCGGGCAACGTCGCTTTGACGAACTAGGGTAATTCGATTTTTGCCCAGTGACCATTCGTCATCATAAAACAGCTCGCGCAGCCGATTCAGGCGCTCAATCGGATCATAGCTGCCAGCGGCCTTACGATGACAATCGGTCCATTCATTGTCACCAGGAACGAGAATCAACGCATGATTAGAACTATTGAGCAGCTCTTTCCGTGTTTCCAGCAAGGTATCCGAGCATGGCTCACTACCGGACTTGATATCGCCGACATGCACCACAAAAGCCAGGGTCTGATTGTCCATGTCGTCAATCACATCGCGCAGCAAACGCTCATCACCTTTGTCATAAGGTGCGTCACCAATTGCGGCAAAGCTAAAAGCAAGGGGTTTGTTGGTGCTGTCAGCCGATGGATTGATATGGGGTTCTTTATCAGTCAAAGGCTGTGCTGTTGAAGACAACGATCCAAACAGCAATCCGCCCAATAAGGGCAGACTGCATAACAACAAAGATTTCATGACGAAGAATGGAGTAACTGACGTAAACGATAAAGGGCATCGAGTGCCTCACGCGGGGTGAGGGCATCGGGATCTAGATCGTTTATAGCATCAATTAATGACTGGCTAATGTCATTTTTTGTGTCAAGATTTGTCTGTGTCGGTACTGCTGGCAAGACCTGCGGATTGGCAAATAGGTCAAGCTGCGGCCTTACTACTCTGGCAGCCTGATCTTCCAGGCGAATCAGATGTTTTTTAGCTTGTCGTATCACTTCACGAGGCAAGCCTGCTAGTTGAGCGACCGCTATTCCATAGCTTTTTGATGCTGGGCCTTCGCGCAGGCTATGTAAAAACACAATGTGATGTTGATGCTCAATCGCCGCTACGTGCATATTGATGGCTTGCGGATAGGTCTCCGGCAAGGTCGTCAGCTCAAAGTAGTGCGTGGCAAAAAGCGTATAGCTTTGTGCCGCCTTCATTAAGTGTTCGGCAATAGCCTGAGCCAGTGCCAAGCCATCAAAGGTGGACGTGCCACGACCAATCTCATCCATCAAGACCAACGATTGTCGGGTAGCACGATGCAAAATTCCCGCCGACTCAGTCATTTCCACCATAAAGGTAGAGAGCCCACGCGCCAGATCATCAGAGGCACCTACGCGCGTAAAGATCCGGTCAATCGGACCAAGTTGTGCGGCGCCGGCTGGTACAAAACTACCTGCGTAAGCCAGCAGCGTGATCAAGGCTACCTGTCGCATAAAAGTAGATTTACCACCCATATTAGGGCCAGTGATAAGCATAAAACGCTGGCTTTCAGATAGCACACAACTGTTGGGTACAAAGGGCGTGGCGCTGTGAGCCAAGCGTGCTTCGATCACCGGATGGCGTCCATCAGTAATGTGCAGGCCATCTAAAGGTGACAGGCTTGGGCGTGACCAGTTATAGAGTGTGGCGTGATAAGTCAGGGCAGCCAGCGTGTCGATTGTGGCCAGCGCCTGGGCAATGTTTTTTAACGGCGCAATGGCAGATTCAAGTTGCACCAATAGTTGTTCATAAAGCAGCTTTTCGCGAGCCAAGGCGCGTTCTTGGGCGGCCAAAGCTTTATCTTCAAAGGCTTTGAGCTCGGGCGTGATAAAGCGCTCGGCATTTTTAAGCGTTTGGCGCCGACGATAATCATCGGGCACTTTATCGCGCTGCCCGTGAGTGACTTCAATATAAAAGCCATGCACCTTGTTAAATTCAACCCGCAAATTACTGATGCCGGTACGGGCTTTTTCGCGTACTTCCAGCTCAACCAAGAAAGCGCCGCAGTTTTCATCCAGGGCGCGGAGTTCATCCAGCTCGGCATCGAAGCCACGGGCGATCACACCACCATCACGCACCTGGGTGGCGGGTTCGGGCGCGATGGCAGCTTGCAGTTGTGGCAAACAGTCCGGTACGGTTTGCAGGGCAGTGGTCAAATCAGCAAGTAATGATTGTGGCAATGCCACTTCCCTCAAATGGCTGGCGACATGGGGCAGGCACAACAGACTGTCGCGCAGTGCCGCCAGTTCACGCGGACGTACGCTCTTCAAGGCTACCCGCGTGGCAATCCGTTCAATATCGGCTATCCCGCGCAAGGTTTTTAATAGGGCTGCAATATCCAGTGCCTGCAATGCGGTAATAGCCATGTGACGGGCTTGTGCAGCGGCCTGGCTACGCAGCGGTTCATGCAGCCAGCGACGCAACAGGCGGCTACCCATGGCGGTGGCACAATGGTCGAGCAAATTGAACAGTGTCAGCGCGCCTTTGTCCACTGCGCCATTACTGCTGTCAGCTCGCAGAGTTTCGGTGATTTCCAGATTGCGTCGGGTGGCGGCATCCAAACCAATGAATTGCTCATCAGACTGCACGCTCAGTGTCTTGACATGTAATAGCTCGCTGCCCAAAGCGTGTCGCGCATAGTGCAGGAGCGCTCCGGCCGCTGCAATGGCTGGTGCCTTGTCATCACAGTCATAAGCTGCCAGTGAACCGACTTCCAATTGCGCTTTGAGCAAACGCTCGCCTTCATCCGTAGCAAACTGCCAGCCCGGTAAACGAGTGAGCGGCAATTGTTCAAGCAAGGCTTGTAGTGTGGGATTGAGCTCGCTGCCATCGGGCAACAAAATTTCTGCTGGTGCCAAGCGTTCAAGCGTATCCATGAGTTGCGCAGCAGGGCGCTCGCTCAAGACCAGTTCACCACTGGCAACATTTAACCAGGCCAAGCCTGCCATTTGCTGTTTGGTGGCCGGTAACAGCGCCAGCAAAATCTGATCAGCCTTGTCGGGCAGCAGGTTGGCGTCGGTCAGCGTGCCGGGCGTGATGACACGCATGACTTTGCGCTCAACCGGCCCTTTGCTGGTGGCCGGATCACCAACCTGCTCACAGATGGCAACAGACTCCCCCGCCTTGACCAGTTTGGCCAGGTATTGATCGGCAGAATGGAACGGAATACCGGCCATCGCAATGGGCTGGCCTGCCGATTGGCCGCGCGCCGTTAAAGTGATGCCGAGTAAGCGAGAAGCCTTTTCGGCATCATGATAAAAAAGTTCGTAAAAGTCACCCATGCGATAGAACACCAGGATGTCTGGATAACCTGCCTTGATTTGCAGGTATTGCGTCATCATGGGGGTATGTTGTTGTTCTTTTAACATATTGTTTAATTGTAAAAACTATCTCGTCGTGTAATGGTTTGCGTTATTTGTGTGTGATTTTTTTTGGTGTTTCGTTAGACAAATTTTACCGTTTCAATTAATTGCTTCGTTTTAGTCGTGTTTGGTCGGTGTTTTAGAAGGCTTTTAAAATCTGGCTTGCTGGAGACAGAAGGGAGATCATTATCCGTGATCTGGGATCATTACCCAACGGAACGCGACGCCAGTGCACGCCAGAAGTGCCGCGCTATTCACTCTACAAAATATTCATTTTGGAATGGGTGTTAATGGGCGTAAGTTTGGTGCCCATGATTCAGCCGAACTTCGCTCAGAGATCTCCCGAGATCCTTAACTGCCAGTGTCGATGAGTTCAAAGGTGTGGCACCCTGGCGTCAGACCGGCTATCCGCGCTCAGGCACGTGGCCACTATCGAAAGCATTGGATCATCCACCCACATTGAGGGGTAGCAAGCTATCCGATCGCGAGGTTGAATGTCTGCTGTTCAATCTGTAAATCAAATTACTTGATTTACTACCTACTAAAAGGTAGGATTTGAGCATGATTAATACATCCAATACATCTGACAGGATTTTGCACTGTGCGCGGTCGTTGATTGTCGCGGGTGGTTACAACGGGTTTAGCTATGCGGATATTGCGAAGGTCGTTGGGATCCGTAACGCTAGTATTCATCATCACTTTCCCAGTAAGGCCCTCTTGGTACAGGCGCTGGTGGCAGGATATAGGGCAGATGTTGAAGCCGGGATCGCTGGATTGGAGCGAAGCGTCTCCGGTCCGCTTGAACAGCTACGTGCTTACACGAATTATTGGGAAAGCTGCATCACTGATGAGACTGCTTCATTTTGTGTTTGCGCCTTGCTTGCGAGTGAAATACCGATTCTTCCTGAAGGGGTCACACTGGAAGTACGGGCACATTTTCGGACACTGTCGGCATGGCTCGCGTCGATTCTTGAGCGGGGCGCACAGCAAGGTAGTTTGACGCTGACTGCTCCGGCCAAGACGGAGGCCGAGATATTCATGGCTGCGGTTCATGGTGCGATGCTTTCTGCGCGTGCTTATGGTGACGCCAAGATGTTCGGCGCTATTGTTCAGCCAGTCTTGGCGCGCCTGGTTCGGTCCTGATGTTGAAACGTGGTGTCTATTTGGGTTGCAATAACTACCAATCAATAGGTAGTTAAATGGTTTTCGAGTACTTTTTTAAAGGATAACTTTTATGTTTGGAATTTCCCCGCTCGGCTGGATACATACGCTCGGTAGCTTGCCAGCTATCCCTTTGGCTGCTTATATGTTTGTGCGTGACGGGCGCATCGTGCCTCGATCAAAAGCCGGCATGGTCTATTTCTATTCGATGTTGATCGGTGCTATTTCCGCTTTTCTTGTGGTGCACCAGCCTGTGAGCTACGGAATCGCTGCTGCTACATTGATTCTTCTTCTTGCCGGTTATGGCATCGGGAGGCTTCCGAAAATGGGGCGTGCAGCCACGTATATGGAGACAGCCTTTCTGACCATGACCACGTTTCTGTTGATGGTGCCGACGGTAACCGAAACGCTACGTCGCGTGCCGGATGGACATCCCTTGGTTACTGATTTGAAATCGCCGCTCCTGCTTGGAGCCCAGGGGAGCCTTCTCGTCATGCTGATTGTGGGGTTGAGCGCTCAGATCCTGCACTTACGAAAGAAGGATCGTGCTGAGCGTCTATAAGCGTCAGGGTTTGACGGCTTCAACAATGAGGAATCGTCTTCCTTATATTCAATCACTTTGTATGGTGGGCTCTGACATTTGCCCTGAAAAATGTTGGGTTACCCATTGCTCGCATACTTCCCATAGCTGGGGGGCGCCGCTTTTGATGGTTGGGCCATAGCGGGACAAAACCTGTTCGAGAGACACGCCACTTTCTGTCCAGGTTCCCCCATGGGTGAATATGTTGACGAGTAGCGGCTGAAAGCGGTCAAGTGCCTTCGCGAATTTTGCGTCTTCTGTTTTCGCATCCTCAAACTCTTGCCACAAGCCCAGAAACTCGTTGCATTGCGACGGTGGCAACAAACCAAACAATCTTGCAGCTGCCCGGAGTTCTTGTTCGGCCTGCAATGCGCCGGAAGAGTTGCCGTGAATCGGGAAATCACCAACGTCTATCTCTACGATGTCATGCAGTAATAGCATCTGTACTACCCGACTGGTATTCACTGTGCTGCAAGCATACTCATTCAGTACTAAGGCATACATGGCCAGGTGCCAAGAATGCTCGGCGGAGTTTTCCTTACGGCTGCGGTCGAGCAGCGGGGATTGTCGTATGACGGTTTTTAGTTGATCGATTGCTTTTAGAAACGCCAGTTGTTTTTCCAGTGTGGTCAGTTGCATAGTTTGTCGCCTTTCAAAGAGCATCATTGGCTACGGAGTGCCCTAGTTGGGTAGGTATCCGAACCAACCTAGCGGCATTTGGAATGCATTGATATGTACAACTAGAGTCCCATGGAAAAGTGTCCATATAGTGTCCGTTGACCTTGTTTTCACCAAGCGGCTAGTGTTTGCGAGGGATTCGGAGCGACACCCACACACTGCGCCATCATGGGGGTATGAGTCGTATTTTTTTCAGCCATACCGATATTATGGCTGAGCTTGCGACTTTACTGACAGTCTGGATGGTGATGACTTGAAGGTGGCCTGTTCCTGTGGTGACAAGCAGTGAGCGCAATCAAGTGAATGCAATAAAAAAAGCGGCATTCGAGCCGCTTTTAAAATCCATTGTCTGAATAGAATTACATTGCGCGACCGTTATAGCCAATTGTGGCGTAGCCATCAGCGCCGGCCCAGCCGTGTTCGCCTTCATGCAGGCTGATGGTCACCTGGCCCTGTTTGCCCCAAACCTTGCCCCAGGCTTTTCCTGCGGCTTTGCCACCAATGGCACCCGAATTCTGACCCCAAGTTTTACCCATAACAGCTTTACCTTGTTGCATAGCGTTCCCCTTTTTAAAAGTTTGAATGGCAAGACACAGATGACAGGATAGTTTGCTTGCCAGACTTGACAGCCAGTGCTGTAAATGGCATAGGGCAATGCTTGTGCCAGTTGATGAAGATTTGAGTGAATCAGTGCATCTTAAGGCTTGTATTTAACAATTAAACCTATGGTTATTTTGAGAGGTATGGGTAGTATATGAAAAACAGTAAGTAATTTCGACACTATCAGAAATGTATTTTTATGTGTGCTTTAACTATTGGTTATATTTTAATCAAAACTGTTAATTCGTATTTTGTGAAATTGTTCACGTTAATCACCGACTTTCAAGGGAATACCCGTATCGGGTATTGATGACCTCTGCCTAGCATAGATGTAAATCTTTGTTAAACGCACATAAATCAAATGGGAGGGGCATCATGAGGGCGTGGATCTGGAATACCGGACGTCACTGGTTTTGGCAATTGATTGAGGCAATGCCTGATTTCATGCGGGTTCGGCTGCTTTATCTGCGTTATAAAAGATGCTTGCCCAACCTGCGTCATCCACAAAAATATACTGAAAAAATTCAGTGGCGCAAGCTGTACGACCGCCGTGAGGTGCTGACACGGCTTTGCGACAAATATCGTGTAAAGGAATACGTCAAGAGCCGGATCGGCGATAGCGTATTACCCAAGGTGTATTGGGCTTCGTCCGATGTGGACACGTTTGATCTGGCCAGTCTGCCAGACAGTTTTGTGCTCAAGCCCAACCATGGCAGTAATTGGGTGATGGTTGTCAAAGACAAGCGCGAGCTGGATATTGCCGCTACCAAGGCGCAAATGCGCGCCTGGTTGTCCGAACAGTTTGGTGGTTCGCGCGCAGAGTGGGGTTATGCGGCTATTGAGCCGCTGGTTTACGCCGAAGAGTTATTGCAGACGGCTGATGGCAAAGTCCCATCCGACTACAAGATGCTGGTGTTTGATGGCAAGGTACAGTTTATTGTGGTGGAGCATGACCGTTTTGGTGAGATGGTGGTACCGTTTTATGACCGTCACTGGAATCTGCTGAAGATGTTCTGTGATGAGGGCGGCAAACATCCTGGTTTGCCAAAGCCGATCAATTTTGCGCAGATGATGGCGTATGCCGAAACCCTGGCGGCAGGCATCGATTTTGTTCGGGTTGATTTTTACAATATCGAAGGTCGGCTCTACTTTGGTGAGTATTCAGTCTATCCGGCCAGCGGCTTTGGCAGTGTCCCGGCTGATCTGGATTTGCAGGTGGGTGCTTTCTGGCGGCTTGACCAGATGGCTATCCTGCAGGCAAGCGCAGTGACCAATCACAAGCCTTTGATGCCTGCCGGTGTTTGACCTGCAATACCTATCGTTTGTGGGATTCAGCAGTATTTAATGTGCTGCAATCCGCAGGGTAATTTCATCGACGCCATCGACACCACCATGTAGGTGGTCGCCAGGTTGAATGGCACCAACGCCTGCGGGTGTGCCAGTGAAAATCAAATCTCCCGGCATGAGCTGGTTGAGTTGCGAGAGATGCGCAATCACTTCTGCCACTGACCAGGTCATCTGGCTGGTGTGGGCATCTTGCTTCAATTCGCCATTGAGTTTGAACCAGATGGATGAATTGAGCGGATGACCAATTGCAGCGACAGGATGAATCGCGCTGATGGGGGCTGATTGATCAAAACCTTTGCCGGCTTCCCAGGGACGGCCCTTGTCCTTGGCTAAACCTTGCAAATCGCGGCGGGTCAAATCCAATCCCACTGCATAGCCATAAACATGCTCAAGTGCCTGTGCTACAGCAATGTCCTTGCCCGCTTTGCCAATCGCGACCACCAGTTCAATTTCATAGGCCAGATTTTTGGTGCCGCAGGCATAGGCAATGGTGCTGCCACTCGCCACAATGGCATCAGCCGGTTTGGCAAAATAAAAGGGTGCTTCACGGGTCGGATCGCCGCCCATTTCACGGGCGTGGTCGGCATAGTTGCGGCCAATGCAATATATACGGCGGACTGGAAACTGATCGGCTGACCCGGCAATTAGGACAGTCACGGGGGCGGGGAAGCTAAATGGGTAGCGCATCACAATCCTCAAAAACTGACCTTGATCATAAACGATCCGGGCTGAGTGACCAAGTGGCGACATGTATAAGAAGGCTTTTTATGGATGGTTTGATGCCTGCGGTTGCCAAATAGTGTCAGCCAAGGCGACACAGATCAGATAAATAGCCACAAAACTCGGTCTACAATAGCTGGTTGACCGACAAAGTCTGGCCGAACCTGGCCGAGGGACTATAATTGATTTTTCCCCGCGAAATGCCCATGCCATCCACTATCCCCACCTCTACCGCCATTCCTGACGTGACAACCGTGCGCTTTGCCGACTTTGGTCTGGATGATTCCATATTGCGCGCCCTGATTGAACAGGGTTACGAAACACCCACACCGATTCAGGCCCAGGCCATTCCCGTCGTACTGCAAGGTAAAGACGTCATGGGTGCGGCGCAGACCGGTACCGGTAAAACGGCCGGTTTTTCGTTGCCGATGATTCAAAAGCTCTTGCCGTTTGCCAATACCAGCACATCGCCGGCGCGTCATCCGGTGCGTGGCTTGATTCTCACGCCGACCCGTGAACTGGCCGATCAGGTTGCCGAAAACGTGCGTACCTATGCCAAACATACTAGTTTGCGCAGTGCCGTGATTTTTGGTGGTGTGGATATGAATCCGCAGACCGTGCAGTTGCGTGCCGGTGTTGAAATTTTGATTGCCACACCAGGGCGCTTGCTGGACCACGTTCAACAAAAGACGCTCAATTTGTCGCAGGCGAGCATGCTGGTGCTGGATGAAGCTGATCGCATGCTGGACATGGGCTTTTTGCCAGACTTGCAACGTATCTTGAATCTGTTGCCCAAAGCGCGGCAGACACTGTTGTTTTCGGCGACTTTTTCGAATGAGATCAAAAAGCTCGCCAACAGTTATTTAGTTGATCCGACTGTGATTGAAGTGGCACGGCGCAACGCGACATCCGAAAACATCACGCAAAAAGTCTTTGAGGTGAGCAGTAGTGAAGACAAGCGTGCGGCTGTGGCGCAGTTGATTCGTGAACATAGTATGTCCCAGGTGATTGTGTTTTCCAATAGCAAACTGGGTGCTTCACGCCTGGCGCGTGAGCTGGAAAAGGCCGGTGTGAAAGCCGCACCAATTCATGGTGATAAAACCCAGAACGAACGGATGGCCGCGCTCGAAGCCTTTAAAAACGGTACGGTTGAAGTGCTGGTTGCTACCGATGTGGCTGCGCGTGGCTTGGATATTACCGATCTGCCGTATGTGATCAATTACGATCTGCCCTTTAGCGCCGAAGACTATGTGCATCGGATCGGTCGAACCGGCCGGGCAGGTGCGCAGGGTTCCGCATTTTCATTGTGCGCGCCTGGTGACGAACGGTTGCTGACCGATATTGAAAAACTCATCAAGACCAAGCTGCTGCGCGAGCCGATGACCGTTGATAAACCCAGTCGTGGCCAGCGTGATGCAGGCGATGCTGCTGAACGCAGCGAGTCACGTTCCGAAGGTCGTGGTTATGGCCGCTCTGATTCGCGTTCGGATAATCGCTATGACGGTGCCAGTTCTGGTTCGGGTGGTGGCAGCGCAGGCAGCCGTGGGCGTCGCTTTACGCAAAAACAACCCGTTGACGAATTCTTTTTCAAGCCTTACGAACCTTCGGATACCGCATCCAATGTGGTTCATGCAGCACCGGTGTCCAGCAAGTCTGGCGTCAAGCGTCCAGTGGCCGCACTATTGGGTGGCTTAAAGAATACTGGTAAGGTGTAAAAAATATCGCCATTTAATAATGCACTTAAGGGGCTGATATTTATTCATACTGTAAGGGAGTACCACTTATTTTGCGGTTTTTAGCGCAAAATTCTGAGGCTTGAATCTGGCATCATCGCATCGCAGGAAGGTCATTATGAATGTGCAAACCTTCGCCAGTCAGGTGGGACTCAGCGCCCACACACTGCGTTACTACGAAAAAATCGGTTTACTCACGCAGGTCAAACGCCGCGCCAATGGGCATCGTTATTTTGATGAAGCCGACGTGCGCTGGATCAGCTTTATTCTGCGCTTAAAAGAAACCGGCATGGCACTAGCAGATATGGTGCACTATGCGCAACTGCGTGCCGCCGGCGATGCAACCCTGGCGCAACGACAAGCCTTATTAAGCTTGCATGCGCAACAATTGCAAGCCGAAATCGCCAGCAAACAACAAGACTTGGCCAAGCTGCAGGACAAAATTGCCTGGTACGACGCGCTGCTGCAACAGCTGGCCGCACCAGAGAATCCAGTCGCCTCCTCCAAACAGCCAGCCTGATTGGCTGAAACAAGGCATTGAAAGCCTGCGGCACGTCCCGCATCACATCAAACCAAATTGAAAATTTAAACAATGTGCCGACAAGCTCGTTAGGCTGATATTTTCATTTTGCTGCTTGACTTGGAGTGCACTCTAAGTTTTATGCTGAACTTATTTACTATCTGAAAGTTCATCATGACCACAGTCAACACTACGCCAACATCGCATCATCCTGACACTGCAACCGCCGACAGCGCGTCGACCCGTTATCAGCGCGGTTGGGACAAACTGCGTGAAATTGATGGCCAGGCCGGGGAGCGTGTGATTGCCGCCTTGCAGGATATTGCGCCTGATCTTGCGCGGCTGGTGATTGAGTTTCCGTTTGGTGATGTGTATTCACGCCCTGGCCTTGATCTCAAAAGCCGCGAAATTGCCACTGTTGCTGCATTAACCGCGCTGGGGAATTGCACGGCACAACTCAAGGTGCATATTCATGGGGCACTCAATGTGGGGTGCAGCCAGGCAGAAATCATTGAAGTGATCTTGCAAATGGCCATCTACGCTGGTTTCCCAGCGGCCTTGAATGGCATGTTTGCTGCAAAGGAAGTCTTTAATGAGTGTCAAACCGACCAATGCCGACCAATTTGCTGAAAACACAGACCAGACAGAATATTGAAGGGTTCAATATGGATGGGGCTGAGTACTGGATCGCTTAGATTGTGCACTTAGGTTGTGAATGACTTGGCGCTGCCATGAGCACCGAATAATTACCGTATCATTCATTATCATGACGATTTTGCCACTAACAACCAGCCTGTCGTTTTTTACCTTTGCCCTGATCCTGGCCTTGGCGCCAGGGCCAGACAATCTGTTTGTCTGCATGCAATCTGCCTTGCATGGTCGGCGTGCCGGCTTCTCGGTCGTGTTGGGCTTGTGTACCGGCCTGTTGGGGCATACCGCTGCGGTGGCGTTAGGTTTAGCCGCGGTGCTGGCAACCTCAAGCTGGGCATTGACGCTGATCAAGCTGCTTGGGGTGGCTTACCTGACTTATCTGGCTTGGCAAGCATGGCGCGCACCCGCTCAAACCTTGACTGCGCCCGCAGGCGCGGTACTCAGTCAGCATCAATTGTATTGGCGCGGTATCTTCATGAACCTGAGTAACCCCAAGGTCACGCTCTTTTTTCTCGCCTTCTTGCCGCAATTTACACAACCTCAACTCGGCCCAGTGGCAGGGCAGGTGGTCTACCTTGGCGCACTGTTTATGTTGGCTACTTTTATTGTCTTTGGCTGCATCGCCTATGGTGCTGGTTGGTTTGGGGAAAAGCTGCTGCGCTCATCGCGAGCGCAACGCTGGCTAAACCGGATAGCAGCCATATTGTTTGTTGGCCTGGCTATCCGGCTGATGTTCACCAAACAGTGATGAAGTATGTTTAAGCGTTAAAGGACTGTACTTTCAATGGCTGATGACGACGCTTTAACCATCCAAATAAGCCAAGTCCGGAACCCAGCAGTAGCACTGAGCCAGGTAAGGGGACAGGGGCGACTTCGGTGAGCAGAAAGGAAGTCTGATGGCCGTTGTAATAACCTGTGCCAATAATCTGACCGGTATTATTAATATCGGTCGCGCTGCTCAATAACCAGCCGTTACCGCTAGAGTCGAGTACCGTATTAAGATCGGTCATGATATTGCTGCTGTATAAGAATGCAGCTTGTGCGCCATTGATTTTTTTACTGGTGCCCACAATCGCGCCAGAATCATTAATGCCATTGCCTGAGCTATCGCTGCCACCTAATGTACCAATATCTTGCATGCTGCCATTGCGGTAGATAAATGCGTGTTTTAGGATATTGTTGCTTAATAGGCTGTTGCCGGTGATGACACCTTGATTGTTAATCGCCAGACCTTCGCTTGCATCGCCACCCAAGGTGCCAATGTCTTTCATTTGATTGTCCTCATCAATAAATGCATGCATGGCGCCACTAGTTGTTAGACTTACGCCAGTAACTTGACCGCCATCATTAATGGCATTGCCATGACTAATCACAAAACCGCCACCCAGTGTCCCCAGATCATTTAATTGGTTGTAGTTTGGGTTAGCAGTGAATGCTTTTTGATATTCAATGCCGATCCCACTCGTGCCTAAAATACCGTAACTCATGCCAGTTATTTGCCCTGCGTTATTGATGCCACGGCCATCAGTGCCATTTTGCTGAGGTACAAGTTTTCCAATCGCATTCATTTGATTGCCATCATAGACAAATGCATTTGGTCCGCTGAATTTCCCGAGGCTATATCCTGTCACTGCACCATGATCGTTGATACTCTTACCAAAAAAACTACTGGTGTTATCGCCACCCAAAGTGCCAATGTCTTGCATGCTGCCATTGTTATAAATATACGCATGGGTTTGGCCTGAGCTATTCACGCCGGAGCCGGTTACTTGCCCCAGATTATTGATGGAGGTTGCGTCAATATTGCTAAATCCACCGATCGCAGTGCCTAAATCAGTGATGTGATACAGCGGTGTCGCAGCTTGTGCAGCTCCTCCAATTACAACGACGGCGATACCCAGCATGAGGCGCATGATTTTCAAGTTGGGTGAAAATTTGGTTGTCATGTAGCAGGCTCCTGAATTGATTTGGCGATATGAGTTGGGGGTGAAATTCATTAAAAGTGCCATGATGTATCGTCACTATAATCATGGAGTGATGAAACATTCAACCTTGTATCGATGACAGTCACATCAATTTTCAATTGCAAGCCGGTTGGACTAGTCCGTAGCAGATTCTGATCTGGCTCGAGTGAGCCATCGTCGGTATGAGTCGATTTTTTAAAGTCAGTTTCTGGCTGTCTACTTTTTACTTAGCACTTCTGAATAACAGCATGTCTGATTCAAATCAGATCAATTCACTTTCAGGCGCGCTGATTGCATTAAAGAAGCTGGCGGCAAGCTGATTGTCATGTATCTGCCAAACACAACATTGTGTGTGCGGGTGGTGATGCGGGCGAATGGCTTGTTCTGGCCGTTTGGCAAACTTTTGGTTTGTTGTGATCCTTTGCGTGACTTTGGCTTGTGCCGGAAAGTGTTCCCATGAATCCACCGCGTTTTGGCTATTTATGCCTGTTTGAAAATCCGACCAATGAGCAGGGTCGGGCGCTGATTCGCCAGTTTGTGCTGGTGCGCGAGGCAGACCGTATGGGGTATGACGATATCTGGATTGCTGAGCAGCACTTTGATACCACTTGGCCGACGGGTGGCATTCATGCCTTGCTCGGCTATTTGGCGGGTGTGACTTCGCATGCCAAGATTGGCCCAGCGGCTTTGTTGCCGGCTTTCCATAATCCGGTGCAGATTGCTGAAGAAATTGCTTCGCTCGATTTGTTGAGTAAAGGCCGTTTCCAGATGGGCGTGGGTGCGGGTGGTCCATTTGCAGCGACTAACCAGCATTTTGGCGTGCCGCGCGAAGAAGTCACGCCGCGTATGCTGGAAGCACTTGATTTGATTCATCAATTACTCAGGGATGAGTCAGTCAGCTTTGCGGGTCAATACGCCCAGACCCATGCCTTGTCTTTGGTACCCCGTGCGACTCAGCCCACCATTCCAACCTGGATGGCGACCACCACCGAGAGCACGATTCAAACTGCCGCCAAACAAGGTTACGGCTTGATGGCAGCGGCCACTTATACCCACCAACGGATCAGAAAATTAGTGGCCAGTTACCAGGCTGCCGCACCGGGGGCTGATCCCAAACTGGTACTCGCCCGTTTTTGTTTTACTGCCAAAACGCATGATGAAGCAATGGCGATTGCCGAGCCTTATTTTGTGGACTTTAGCGAGCGCATGCGCGCCTTGGGTGTGGAAGACGAGCCGGGCATGTCGGTTGCACTCAATCCCGAGGCCTTGCTCAGGCAGTCACTGATTGGCAGTCATAACGAAGTGACCGAGCAGATCATCAAATTGCAGGAAGAGTTGGGGCCCTATAGCCTGGCATTGATTCCAACCACATCGCAGTTTGACAATGTCAAACATTGTCTGGCCGATATGGTGGATGAAGTGCGGCCACAGTTGATGGATTGATGACGGGCAGCGACAGTTGGTAATGTTGGCAGTGAACGGCAGCATGAAGCGTGATGGCGCAGTATTGAAAGGTGCAGTATGAAATTGCAGATTGAACGTGTTTATATCGAACAGATGGTGGCGGCTTTTCCTGGTCTGGCACCCTTGCAGGAGCAGCTGCGTTTTGGCAACAAGGTGGAAGTGCCGTTCAGTCAGTTGAGCAATCAGGAGCTGGCTTATCTGGGCAATCTATATCAACAGTCCGGGCCGGATATGCAGGCGCGTGCCGCGCAAATTCTTACACTGCAAAAAGCACTCAATGATGATGGCGTGCGTTTTACCGCCGAGGAGCTGGAGCAGGTTGTGCCCGCGATTGCTCGCTTTTTGATGAATCATGCCATTCGTGGCTGGCTGTTTGGCCTCAATGCGGCCAGTCGTCCTTTGCCTTATGTGGTCACGCGGATTGATTACACGCCCACCTCCAATGATGAAAGTGGCAAGGTTTTCCTTGAGCTGAAAGCTAATGCCAAGGGGGCGCTGGCTGGACAGACCCTGCGTATTTCTGCCAGTGATATTGCCGGCAAGACAATCAGTGAGATCTTTGCTGATAAAGGTTTTTTGAAGGAAACCGAAGAGCTGATTGCCGCCTATGATGAAACGGTGAATCGCTACTATGAATGGCGTTCCAGTTATGGTGCGCAGTTCTCAGGCACGGGTACGGGCTTTTATGCCGAAGATCCCGGTTCATCACATCGTGATACCGACTGGTCACGCAAGGATGTGGTGATCCTGTCCAGTGGTGGCGGCAGTGCTAAGCTGGTCAATGATGAAGGGATTCTGACAACACGCTCACTGACCCTCGACGCGCCGGGTGACATCCTCGGGCCGTACTTGCACAAGGCCGCCAAAAGCAATCGCTACGATGCCGAAGATGCGGTCAAGGAAACCCAGGCTAACATTCCCAAAGGGCTGTTTTGTCAGATGCCGATTCACGCTTATATTTTGATGTTTCATCTGGAGCTGCATCATTATTTATGGGTGCATGTGGACGACATCAAGCCTTACCAATACCAGCCCTTGCTGAAAGAAAAGCTGGTGTTGCCTGAAGAACAGACTGATTTGATTGACATCCTCACCGCCGAAATGGACGTGCTGATGGATGATATTGTGGCGGGCAAATCTGGCGGTACCACCGTCTTGTGTGCAGGCCCGGCAGGTGTGGGCAAAACCCTGACTGCTGAGGTCTATTCTGAAATCATCCAGCGACCTTTGTATCGCGTACATTCTGGGCAGTTGGGTCTGAATGTGGCGGCGATGGAAACCGCGCTCAAGGATGTGCTCACTCGCGCGCAGCGTTGGGGTGCGGTGATGCTGATTGACGAAGCCGATGTGTATATCAAGCGGCGTGATGACAACATTACGATGAATGCGGTGGTGGGGGTGTTTTTGCGCGTGCTTGAATATTTCAATGGCCTGCTGTTTTTAACCACCAACCGGGTGGATGATATTGATGAAGCCATCGTCTCGCGCTGTATTGCGATGATCAAGTTTTATCCGCCGGATGCGGCCGCCCGCCAAAAAATCTGGACTGTGATGACTGCCCAGTTTGGGCTGGATGTGGCACCTGCTCTGGTTGACGAGCTGGTGCATCTGTTTCCCGAGGCAACGGGGCGTGACATCAAGGGCCTGGCCAAACTGGTGGCCAAATTTTGCAGTCATAAAAAAGTACCCCCCAGTGTTGAAGTCTTCAAGCGTTGTTCGATGTTCAGAGGTATGGATCTGGAACGCGTGGAATCACTGCGGGAGGCGGCATGAAGTTTTACATGACGCCCGGTTCGTGTTCGACCGGCATTCATATTTTGCTGGAAGAACTGGAGTTGCCTTTTGCAGCGTATATCCTCAACCTGCCCGCAGGTGATCATCGCAAGCCAGACTACCTGGCACTCAATCCCAAGGCGACCATTCCTACGCTGGTGCTGGATGATGACACGGCCATCACCGAGTTTGCTGCCATCGCCTACTGGCTGGCGCGCAAGTATCCCAAGGCCAGATTTTTACCCGACAATCTCAACGACGAAGCGCGCGTGATTGAAGTGCTGACCTATGTGACCGGCACCGTGCACGGCCAGGCCTACACACGCATTTTCACCACGGACAGCTATAGCAGCAATCCTGACGATCACGCCGCCATCCAAGCCAAGGGCAAGGAAATGGTCGCCCATTGCTTTGAGATTTTAGATGCGCAACTGGCTGGTCGTGAGTATGTGGTGAGTCATTTCACGATTGCCGATGCCGCACTCTTTTATGTGGAATTCTGGGCTGAAAAGATTGGCCTGACTTTACCGGCCAACCTCAAGGCACATTACGAACGCATGCTGCAACGTCCAGTGGTGCGTCGGGTGTTGGCCGAAGAAGGCTATCGCTTGGGATAGTCAAGCAAGAAGGTTGAGCCGCCAAGATGCCAAGTGCGCCAAGGAAAACCGTCAAGATCAAAAGCAATTACCACAAAGACACAAAGGGCACTCAGTTAAACCCTATTAAAACTTCGCAGTTTTAGTACCACCACAAAGAAAAGCTTGATTTGAGCAATGAGGTTTTATATACGAAGTCTGGGGACAGAGTCATCCTCTGTCCCCGTGATGAAACGGCGAGGTTGACAGGCGTTAACTTAGTGCTCTTTGTGCCTTTGTGGCAAAAAGAATTTGACTTTCCTTGGCGCACTTGGCGTCTTGGCGGTGCAAACAAGAATCAAGATCAATCCGCTTCGCTGATCTTGACCAGGCCACCGCTGGCTTTGATGAGCGCGGCGTGTTGCGACTTGTCCGCCAGAGCCTGGCGCATCGTTTCGAACTGGCCGCTGTCGTGCATCATGGTCATGGCGCGACCAATGTTCTGGGCACGCTCCAGCCAGGGTTGAGCCAGTTCGGGCGGCAGGTTGGTATTGAGGGTTGCTTCAAACAGGCCAATCCAGATGGCATAAAACTCGGGCGTGAAGCCAGCTTCGGCATGTTTGGTGGGCATTTGATAGCCATAATCCAGATAACGTTCACCACCCAGACCTACCCACCAGAAATGCACAATCTTATCCAGATGGGTGGGCCAGTCATGGATGCGCAAAAAGGGCACTGATAGCACCGGATGGGCGCGCACCTGCTCGTAAAACGAGTGCACAGTGGCGGCCATGGTGGTTTTGCCAATGGCATGGGCCAGGTTGAAATCGACGTTATCCATGATATGCAATGAGGATGGGTGAATAATTAAGTGTCGTAGCAAGACTGACAACAGATGATCTATTGGTGTCAACCATGCATTGAATGCAGACTATATGCCCAGTCTGCATTCAATGCTGAGATTAGCACGTCTGGGTAATCAAACCTTGCGCCAAATCAAGTATCTCAGCAGATACTGCTGGGTAGTGTTAAAAATGGATAAATAAATATGCACTTGGCAAGGCTGTTTATCCATATACCCCCTTTAATAATCAGTTTTGAAGCGTGAATGGTCGGCCATCTTGTCTGCCTGCTTTTGATTCGTCAGGCTGCTGCAAATTGATCACAGGCTGCATGGCCGATGACGAGGCTATGCGCTTAGGGATAAAACTGCAAACGTAGCCGCTCCACATAATGGCCAAGGTTGGGATAGGCCATTAAGGTATCGCGTATCGGTGATTCAAATATCGGGCAGGTCGCGGAACATAAAAAAGCAAACAATGTCGCGTCGGCACCGCAGATTTGCTGGCCAGTCAGGTAGGGTTGATCAGCGAGGATGGCTGCGAGCGAGTCGAGATTTTTCTTGATGATTTGCTGTTGCTCGGCCAATGAGTAGCGGCCTATGCCATGACCATGCAGATCCCGAGCAATGCGTTTAAGAATGCCTTTGATAATGAATGGCCGTAGCGGCCAGGGAATTGGCTTGAAAAAGTTGGCGGGGCCACGTGCAAAGTTAATGGGGTTGAGCCAGCGGGTTTGCAGGCCAATCCAGTAGAGATGATCTTCCAGCAAACGTTCTACCGACCAGGCAATGCCCTTGGCCTGAGCGCTTAGGCCCTGATCAAAATCAAAGCCATATTTCTTTTCAATATGCCAGCGAATGAAGTTGGAGTCGGCCACTTTTACGCCTTCATCATCAATATAAGGCAGCTTGCCTTTGGGCGCATGGCGCATGCCCTTGGTGTTGATCTCAAACGGCAGTCCGGCCATCTTGAGCAAGACTTGTGTTTTGATAACAAAGGGGCTGGCATCCGGTAAGCCAAAGGCAGCGCCATAAGCGTAGAGTGTGATCATGAGCACTTTCTTGTTATGAGATGGTGGTTTGTGCGCACCATCGGTAATGAATGAAACAGTCAAAGCTGCCACAGTGTACTGGATGCCGATGTCGCCAGATCGTTGCCAGTGCGGCAGGTATGACTGGCCATGAGTTGTGCGATGCCGGTGGCAAACCGTGGGTCGGGTGTGTGGTGACGCGGGAAGTCATGCAGTTGCCGCTGGCTGGCCTGGCTGATGTGGGGGCATGATCGGCTCTCCAATAAGGCCGGGCACGGTTCACAAAATAAAGAATGGGTGCTGCTTGCGCTGTATCAAGTAGCATTGTTTGCGCTAGCCAGAAAATCGTCAATATGGCTACAATTGGTCTGCCATCATCTAATCAGCATGTCGGCTGGTGGATCATTTGCTCACAGTAGCGCATTGCATACTCTCGTTATTTTTCATCAAGGAGAAATAGTATGGCCAAGCCAAAATCAGCCAGTACCGCAGCCACCATCAATATCGGTATCAGCGACAAGCACCGTGCCGACATTGCGCAAGGACTGTCCAAACTGCTGGCAGATACCTATACGCTCTATCTGACCACGCACAATTTTCACTGGAATGTGACTGGGCCCATGTTCAATACCCTGCATGCAATGTTCATGCTGCAATACACCGAATTGTGGAATGCGGTCGATCCGATCGCCGAGCGGATTCGTTCGCTTGGTCATCCCGCGCCGGGCAGTTATGCGCAGTTCAGCGCACTGGCTTCCATCAATGATGCACCAGCCACGCCACCCAAGGCACTCGACATGGTTCGTATTCTGGTAGAAGGTCATGAAGCCGTGGCACGTACCGCGCGCAGCATCTTTTCACTGGCCGAGAAAGCCAGTGATGAACCGACTGCCGATCTACTGACCCAGCGTCTCGATATTCATGAAAAAACTGCCTGGATGCTGCGTAGCCTGCTGGAAGAGTAACGTTCTTTGCTAGTCTGCACAATCGTTGTGGCTTGTATTCAGATGAGGTTTGGCCGTGGTACATTGGATTGCTTTGGTCAGATCGGAATATTTGAAAATTAGTTATTTTCTGAAAGGCGTTGACATCTGTTTGGTTTTGAAAAACAGCTGTCGGCCAGTCGGCTCCAACATGAATCCTGGCCTGACCAAAAGATTTAAGGCCATTCAGCATTGGTATATAGGCAGAGTAATGCCAATAACAGAGCAGCGCGGAGTGATTCAATAAAATCAGATTGCCGATAACTGTGATTGTCATCAGGTTATCGCCATCGGGAAAAACAAGATCAGCCATTTCAAGATGCTGATCTTATGCGATAAACATGGATACTCAGTGGCTGTATATAAAAACCATATCCATTTTATGCACCTAAGTATAATGATTTTATTGTTTACTGGATGGGAGTATGCCTATATCGGCAATTTCCCCGGCACAATTATCCATCTTTGACGCCAGTGAATAATGGCCGTTGCCAACACTTGTGAGATGTCATTGCCTTCACCGGGCAAGCCCAAAAACTGCAGCGCACGTTGCAATTCGCTGAGCGGATTTTGCAAATCAAGCGGGTTGGCCCCCGTCTGTTTGGAGAGTTTTTCTCCGATGGCATTGCAAACCAGTGGCACATGCATATAACTTGGGGCGGGGTAGCCAAGCTGCTGTTGCAGCCAAATTTGGCGCGGCGTGGAGTCGAGCAGATCGGCGCCGCGCACAATATGGGTGATGCCCTGTTCGGTGTCATCGACTACCACGGCCAATTGATAAGCCCACAAGCCGTCGGCGCGTTTCAGTATGAAGTCACCGACCACATCGGCCAAAGCCTGGGTTTGCAAGCCTTGCCAGCGATCTGTGGATTGTACGCTGATATCTGGCACGCGGATGCGCCAGGCGCGTGCAGTCTTGCCTTGCAGGCCATTGCGACAGGTGCCTGGATAAGTCAGCGTGGCATGCCGTTCATGCGCGCCCGCCGGGCCATGCAATTGGGTGAGTGAGTCGGCAATCTCTTTGCGGGTGCAAGCACAGGCGTAGGTTAAATGTTGAGAATTTAAATAATCAAACGCGGCCTGATACGCCATGCCGCGCTGGCTTTGTACCGTCACTTCACCATCCCAATGCAAACCGCAGACTTGCAAGGCCTGCAAAATGGTTTCGGCAGCGCCGGGCACGGTACGTGGTGTGTCGACATCTTCCATGCGTACCAACCATTGCCCGCAGTGTGCGCGGGCATCCAGCCAGCTCGCCAGTGCGGTGACGAGCGAACCAATATGTAAAGGGCCGCTGGGCGAGGGGGCAAAGCGACCGATATAACTCGTGGCGTGGCGTGACATGATGCAACTTTACCGCAACAAGGCCTTTTGCAGACGTGGTTCTTCCAGCCGCTTGATGAACCATTGCAGGGCTTTGCCACGCGCATCACTGCGCCAGGCGTAATAGTGTTGGGAGTCGAGCTTGTTTTCGGTGGTGGCTTTGGCAATCAGTTGGCCGGTGGCTAAAAACGGCTCAGCGACCGAGCGCGCCAGATAGCCAACACCTAAGCCTTTGACTTGTGCTGCCAGTTTGGCTGGCAGGTCGGGTACGGTCAACGCATCCTGCCCGCTCAAGAGGCCGGCGCTGCGTACGGGTAATGAGCGCGAGGTGTCCCCAATGGCAACCGCCCTGTGTTGCACGATTTGCTGCGGCAGCAAGGGGTCGGGCAGAGCGGCCAACGGATGCGTGGGCGCAACCGCAAAGACAAATTCAATCCTGCCCAGATCACGAATCTGAAAACCGCTCTGGTTGGGGGTATCCCAGCTCATGCCAATCACCAGATCAGCACGACCCGTTACCAGTGCATCCCATGAACCACCCAGTACTTCAGTTTGAAAACGCAGTTTAGTGCCGGGTTGCTGCTCGTAAAAATCGGCCAGTACCGGTAGCAGGGCGTCAAAGCGCATCAGCCCGTCCATGGCGATGCGCAGTTCTACTTCCCAGCCTTTGGCCAGCCGTTTGACGCGACAGGTCAGTTCTTCAGTAGCACGCAGAATGTGACGGCCTTCGTTGAGCAGTTCGCGACCGGCTGGCGTGAGTTTGGCACGATGGCCTTTGCGGTCAAACAGCAGTACGTCAATGTCTTCTTCCAGCTTGCGCACGACATAAGTCAGCGCTGATGGCACGCGATTCAACTCAATGGCGGCCGCCGCAAAACTGCCTTTCCGGTCGATGGCATCCAGCACTTCCAAGGCTTCCAATGTCAGGCTCATGGTTATTTCATTCAAAATATTTGAATAAGAGGTTCAAATATAGAGGCTTTATTCATTGTCGTAAAGGCCTATCATGCTTTCCATGGCAGATTGATTTGGAAATATATCTCAGATAATTTGAATTCTTTCCAGGTCGTCCTGTCTGCCCATTGACACGTCATGAAAGGAGTACATCATGCTTGAACTGCGTGCTGCTGAAGATCGGGGCCATGCCAACCACGGCTGGCTGGATTCGTATCATAGTTTTTCGTTTGCTGATTATGTGAGTGCCGAGCATGTCCATTTTGGTCCATTGCGGGTGATCAACGAGGACTGGGTTGCGCCCAAGAGCGGTTTTGGCACGCATGGTCACCGTGACATGGAAATCATCACCTATGTGCTGGAAGGCTCGCTGACCCATAAAGACAGCATGGGCAATGGCTCGACCATTCTGCCGGGCAATGTGCAGCGCATGAGTGCCGGGCGTGGTGTGCAGCATTCCGAGTTCAACCATGATCCGGCGCAACAGGTGCATTTGCTGCAAATCTGGATTATGCCCAATCAGCGCGGGATTGAGCCTGGCTACGAGGAAAAGCATTTCTCAGTCGCAGACAAGCGCGGCCGTTTGCGTCTGGTGGCGTCCGAGGATGGTCGGGATGGTTCGGTCCTGATTCATCAGGATGCGCAAGTGTACGCAGGCTTGTTTGACGGTACTGAAAGTGCGGTGCATGCCTTGCCAATCGGTCGTCTGGCCTACGTACACGTGGCACGCGGTACGGTCAGTGTGAATGGTGTGGCTTTAAAAGCAGGTGATGCGATCAAGCTGCGTGATGAGACCACGGTCGTGCTCGACAACGGTCAGGCAGCCGAAGTTTTGTTGTTTGACTTGCCTGAACATTGATTTTTAAAAAAGGGTTGTCATGTCGATCAAGGTCAATAAATACAGTTACGGCAAGCTGGCGATGGCGGTGTCACTCGGTGAACATGGCTTTCTGAGTGATGTGCCCGCCAGCAGCGGTGGCGATGATCTTGGCCCTGATCCGCATGATTTGTTTGATGCCTCACTGGCCAGTTGTACGGCGCTGACAGTCATGATGTACGCGCAGCGCAAGGGCTGGGCCTTGACGGATATTGAGGTTGAGATTGAACGTGACAACCGTGATGAGCAAGAGGGGGTGTATCGACTGCAGCGCCGGATCGCCCTGTTTGGCACTTTATCCGATGAAGAGCGTGGCAAGCTCATCGAGATTGCCGATAAATGTCCGATCCATAAATTGATGCACGCCAAAATTGAAATTACCACCACATCAGTGGCAGTTATTTGAAAAATAAATATTTGTACTTGTTGAATCAGCTCGAATTTTTTCATAAACCCGATCCAACTCAATCCTGTCTTGACCTTTTAAAGGAGTAAACCATGACTAAAGTAGCAATCGTGTATTTCAGTGGCTACGGCCATACCAAAAAACTGGCCGAAGCCGTACAGGCCGGTGCTGCCCAGGGTGCGACGGTGGAAGTCATTGCCGTTGACCAGGAAGGTAACGTGCCTGAAGCCGCCTGGACTACCTTGGAAGAAGCCAATGCCATCATTTTTGGTGCGCCGACCTATATGGGTACCGTGCCTTGGCAATATAAGAAGTTTCTGGATGCCACATCCAAACCCTGGTACACCCAAAAATGGAAAGACAAGATTGCCGCGGGCTTTACCAACTCGGCCACCATGAATGGCGACAAGCTGTCGACTCTGCATTATCTGTTTACGCTGTCACAGCAACACAGCATGATCTGGGTGGGTACCGGTTTGATGCCTGCCAATAGCAAAGCCGCACAACGCAATGACATCAATTTTGTGGGCTCATTCAGTGGCCTGATGGCACAGTCACCGTCTGACTCATCACCCGAAGAAGGGCCACTGCCAGGTGATCTGGAAACAGCCAAGTTGTTTGGCAAACGGATTGCCGACGTGGCCACACGCCTGAAATAAATGGATCTGCTCAGTCAACACGCCATAATGCGTGTTGGCTGAGACTCTCTGCAGTCAGAAGTCTGGCGATTGCAGAGGATGTTGCAGGGAATCATAGCGGAGCTGGTTCATGCGCTGGGCAATCCAGTAGCATACCAGCACGCTGCCAATCACCGCGAGGCCGACATAGAGTTCCTTGCCGTCAAAATAGTGATCAATCCGGCTTGAGCAGATTTTCATGATTTGCAAACCTGCCACGATCAAAGCCGAGCTGGCAACCAGCAGGGCAAAAAAGCGGCGTGCTCTGGCAATCCGGAACGCATCGGCGTTGGCAATCAGCCGTGCCATCACCAGACCATTGATCATGTCGGTGGCGACCATGCCCGCCACAAAAATCAGCGAGACCATCAAGACAGTCCAGGCACCTTGATGCAGGCTGCCGATCAGGGCAAACCAGGCCGCAATTGAGAATGCATCAAATGACACGGCAAACAAAGCGCCCACCAGCAGACCACCGGCAAAGCTTTTGAGCATGGGTAAGCGCATCATGAATTGAAAGCTGTGGCTCATGGCCAGTCCACTGGCTTCTTTGCGCAGACAGTTTTTGATATTGATGACACTCACCCAAAGTAAAAAGGCAATGGAAGTGGCGGTGCCTAATGGGTCTAACCAGGTAGGGATGTGGTCAATATGAAATATCTGCAAAGCGAGTGCGGCAAGCAGTACCACCAAGCCATGTCCAACGGAAAACAGCAAACCGCTCAAGCGCGACAATGTGGGGTTGCCAGCATGATATTGCAGTCGTGCAATGCTATCGATACTGGCGATGTGATCCGCATCAAAGCCATGTTTGACGCCAAAGAAAAAAGTGAAAAACAATAGGCTGGTCAGTGCCATGGTCGGTTCTGGCATCTGTGTCTCCATCGAGTAGTTATGCGGGTAGTTATGCGATTAGTTATGTGTTTTGGCAATGGTATACGCAAAGATAAGGCCACCATCATGCATGGCTATTCAAATTATTTGTAACTGTATCCGGTACAAAATTCAAATACGCATGAATCCATGCTCTTGAACTCGCTTGGCGTGTCACAAAGCAATAGCCCCTGCTTATCAAAGTTTGCTGCAGTGCGCTTTTTTCTATGCTTGCATGGTCAGTTGCTTTGCAGGGTGGTTGGTAGGTGGATAGTCGCTTTGCCATCCTCGTGGCTGCTCAATCGCTGCGTCTGCGGCTAAGTTGCTGTGAATCAAGGAAACAGTGGATAGCAGAGGATTGTGGTGTGAATTAATTCCTGCCTGGTTCGAAAACTGCTATGACCATCACATGCACACAAAAACAAGTCATTGTGCAGCCCCATTTTTCTGTCCATAACAAGTTGTCGGAGGAGCATCCAACATGATAGAGACCTTTTACGAGGTAATGCGTCGTCAAGGTATTTCGCGTCGTAGTTTTCTTAAATACTGTTCATTGACGGCTACATCACTTGGTCTTGGACCATCCTTCGTGCCGCAGATTGCTCATGCGATGGAAACCAAGCCACGTACCCCAGTGCTCTGGCTGCATGGTCTGGAGTGTACCTGCTGTTCAGAGTCTTTCATTCGTTCTGCGCATCCACTTGCCAAAGATGTGGTGTTGTCCATGATCTCTCTGGATTATGACGATACCTTGATGGCATCGGCTGGTCATCAGGCTGAAGCGATTCTTGACGAGATCATGACCAAGTACAAGGGCAATTACATTTTGGCTGTGGAAGGTAATCCGCCACTTAATCAGGATGGCATGAGCTGCATTATTGGTGGCAAGCCCTTTGTGGAGCAACTCAAGCGCGTAGCAAAAGATGCCAAGGCCATCATTTCCTGGGGTTCCTGTGCTTCATGGGGGTGTGTGCAGGCGGCCAAGCCAAACCCTACTCAGGCGACCCCGGTGCATAAGGTAATTACTGACAAGCCCATCATCAAGGTGCCAGGCTGCCCACCAATCGCCGAAGTCATGACGGGTGTCATCACTTATATGCTGACCTTTGATCGGATTCCTGAACTGGATCGCCAGGGTCGACCCAAGATGTTCTATAGCCAGCGCATTCATGACAAATGCTATCGCCGTCCGCACTTCGATGCCGGCCAGTTTGTCGAGGCATTTGATGATGAGTCGGCCCGTAAAGGTTATTGCCTCTACAAGGTTGGCTGTAAAGGCCCAACGACTTACAACGCGTGCTCAACCACTCGCTGGAACGAGGGCACCAGCTTCCCGATCCAATCCGGCCATGGTTGTATCGGTTGCTCGGAAGAGGGCTTTTGGGACAAGGGTTCCTTCTACAACCGTCTGACCGATATTCATCAGTTTGGTATTGAGGCCAATGCCGATCAGATTGGTGGTGCCACTGCTGGTGTAGTTGGTGCGGCTGTCGCTGCTCATGCTGCGGCTTCTGTGCTTAAGCGCGTCACACAAAAAGATGCGACCAAGACTGACACTGTGACCAGCCGATAAGAATCAAGGAGATAGAATAATGGCAAGTTATGACACACAGGGCTTTAAGCTCAATGATACTGGTCGCCGTATCGTCGTCGACCCGGTAACTCGAATTGAAGGTCACATGCGCTGCGAAGTGAATGTGGACGAAAACAATATCATCCGCAATGCTGTTTCTACTGGCACGATGTGGCGCGGTCTGGAAGTGATTCTAAAGGGTCGTGATCCACGTGATGCCTGGGCATTCGTAGAGCGGATCTGCGGCGTCTGTACGGGTTGTCATGCACTGACTTCGGTACGTGCTGTGGAAGATGCGCTTGGTATCAAGATTCCTAAAAATGCCTATCTGATTCGTGAAATGATGGCCAAGACGCTGCAGGTTCATGACCACGCAGTACATTTCTACCACCTGCATGCACTGGACTGGGTAGATGTGGTGTCCGCATTGAAGGCTGATCCGAAAAAGACTTCCGAACTGCAACAGCTGGTTTCGCCGTCCCATCCTTTGTCATCACCGGGCTATTTCCGTGATATTCAGAACCGTCTGAAAAAATTTGTGGAAAGCGGTCAGTTGGGCCCGTTCATGAATGGTTATTGGGGTAGCAAGGCTTATGTATTGCCTCCAGAGGCTAATTTGATGGCGGTGACTCATTATCTTGAAGCGCTTGATCTGCAAAAAGAATGGGTCAAGATTCACACCATCTTTGGTGGTAAAAACCCACATCCAAATTACCTGGTTGGTGGTGTGCCCTGTGCGATCAATATTGATGGCAATGGTGCGGCCGGTGCGCCATTGAATATGGAGCGTCTCAATTTCGTCAAGGCACGCATTGATGAAATCATTGAGTTCAACAAGAATGTTTATGTGCCCGATATTCTTGCGATTGGCACAATCTATAAACAAGCCGGTTGGCTCTACGGTGGTGGTCTGTCTGCCTTGAATGTGGCTGACTACGGAACTTACGAAAAAGTTCAGGATGATCACAGTACCCAGCAATTGCCAGGCGGTGTGATTCTGAATGGTAACTGGGATGAGATTTTCCCGATTGATCCACGTGATCCTGAGCAAGTCCAGGAGTTTGTGAATCACAGCTGGTACAAGTACGCAGATGAAAGCAAAGGCCTGCATCCCTGGGATGGTGTGACAGAGCCCAATTATGAGCTGGGCAGCAAGACCAAGGGCACTAAAACCAATATTCAGCAATTGGATGAAAGCGCCAAGTATTCCTGGATCAAGTCACCACGCTGGCGCGGCAATGCGCTTGAGGTTGGCCCACTGTCACGCTATATCCTGTCATACGTTCACGCGACCAAGGGCAACAAGTATTGTCAGCGTGTCAAGGAGCAGGTTGATTATTCAGCCATGATGATCAACCAGGGTATTCCAAAAGCCTTGGGTTTGCCTGAAACCAGCTATAGCGCCAAACAGTTGCTGCCAACCACCATTGGCCGGACGTTGGCGCGTGCGCTGGAAAGTCAATATGCTGGCGAAATGATGCTGGACGACTGGCATGAGTTGATGGCCAATATCAAGGCAGGTGATCTGTCGACGGCCAATGTTGAAAAATGGGATCCTTCCACCTGGCCTAAAGAAGCCAAGGGTGTCGGTACGGTGGCAGCACCACGCGGTATGTTGGGTCACTGGATCAAGATCAAGGATGGCAAGATCGAGAACTACCAGTGCGTCGTACCGACTACCTGGAATGGTAGCCCGCGTGATCCAAAAGGTCAGATTGGTGCTTTTGAAGCCAGTCTGATGAACACGCCGATGGTCAACCCTGAGCAGCCTGTTGAAATTTTACGTACGCTGCATTCATTTGATCCATGCCTGGCATGTTCAACCCACGTGATGAGCCCTGATGGTCAGGAATTGACTTCGGTCAAGGTTCGCTAATCGAGTCAGTGCGTGCGGCATGCAAGTGCTGCACGCCCAATTCACATAATAGGAGTTGCTATGTCCTCTCATATACATGTCAATGCTGACCTCAATTCGGCAGACCTGGATGAAACCGAAGTCGCACATGGTGCGTCCATCAAATCAGTCTATGTTTATCAGGCACCGGTGCGGATCTGGCACTGGATCAATGCACTGGCAATCATGGTTCTGGCAGTGACCGGCTACTTCATTGGCAGTCCACTGCCAACCATGCCAGGTGAAGCCAGCGCACATTTTTTGATGGGCTATATCCGCTTTGCCCATTTTACGGCGGCCTATATTTTTGCCATTGGCATGCTGGGTCGTATTTACTGGGCTTTTGTGGGTAACCATCATTCTCGTGAACTGTTTAGCGTACCCATTTTCAATCGAGGCTATTGGCTTGAGTTTTTGGGCATGCTGAAATGGTATGCGTTTTTAAGCAATCGGCCAGGACGCTACGTCGGACATAACCCGATTGCCCGCTTTGCCATGTTCTTTGTATTTTTCTTTGGCAGTATTTTCATGATCTTTACGGGCTTTGCCCTGTATGGTGAAGGTGCACAAATGGGCTCATGGGCTGAACGACTGTTTGGCTGGGTGATTCCATTGATGGGGCAGTCACAGGACGTGCATACCTGGCATCACCTGGGCATGTGGGCCATCATCACTTTCATCATCGTGCATATTTATGCTGCGGTACGTGAAGACATCATGGGTCGTCAAAGCATTATCAGTACGATGGTTTCAGGTCATCGAACCTTCAAAGACTAACAGGCAGGCGAGGAGCGGGATCATGGGCGGGTTTGGTACACCACAATGGAAAGCTGCAAGCCAGCAGGCAAAGCGTCTGCTGCGTCGGCCTCCTGGTGTGCCAACCCGAACCCCCGTTCATCCTGGTCAGTTTTTGCAAAAACATTATCTGATACCGCTGCACTTGAACCAGACCCAGACCGCAAAAATGCTAGGCATTTCGCGGCGACGTCTCAATGAGATCATCCAAGGTCATCGTGCCATGACGCCTGACACAGCGATTCGCTGTGCCTTGATGTTTGGAATGGAAACCTCTTTCTGGCTCACATTGCAAAGCAGTTGGGACAGCTTTCAGGCCTGGAAACTTCTGGCCAGCCAGTCTCAGTCATCGGCTGTATCGGCCGATACCACTGTTTCCCTTTAACCTGATTTTTTAAGTTTATTTAACCATGAGCCATGATCCGATTAAAAACGACTGTAACGGGAGTGGTGACACTCAACCGCAAATCGTGGTCCTGGGCATTGGCAATGTGCTCTGGGCTGATGAAGGTTTTGGTGTGCGCTGCGTGGAAATCATGCAGCAGAAATATGAGTGTGGCCCTAATGTGCAATGGATTGATGGCGGCACGCAGGGACTCTATCTGATACAGCATGTACAGGGTGCGGATCGATTGATGATCTTTGATGCCATTGATTATGGTCTTGAGCCTGGCACGATGCAGATCATTGAAAACGAAGAGGTGCCCAAATATATGGGTGCCAAGAAAATGAGTCTGCATCAGACCGGTTTTCAGGAAGTCCTGGCGCTGGCGCAATTGACCGGTAAGTATCCGGAGCATGTCGTGCTGATTGGCTGTCAGCCTGAAGAGCTGGAAGACTATGGTGGCAGTTTGCGCGACTCAGTCAAGGCGGTTATTCCACGTGCTTTGGATATCGCCTTGAGTTACCTGACTGCCTGGGGTGGTGAACCCAAGCCACGGATCAGGCCATTAACAGAATATGAGTCGGTCACATTGCCGCATTTGCAGTTGGCACGCTATGAAGGTGAACGGCCACCGGAAGAGTTGGCTTGCCGGATTGGCGATGATCGCTTCATGCCTGCTAACAACGAGAAAGCTTGATATGTGTATTGGTATTCCCATGCAAGTCCTGGCGCTGGAACCTGGTTTTGCGCAATGTGAAGGGCGGGGCGAATTTCGTCGCGTCTCGACGGTACTGATTGAGGAATGCAAGGTAGGCGATTGGTTACTGGTTTTTATGGAAGATGCGCGTGAATTGATTGATATTGTACGGGCGCGTGAAGTCAATGAAGCACTTGATCTGGTGATGGCTGCCTTGGGTGGCACGGCCATGATGGATACCAATAGCTCGCCCTTCACCTTGCCTTCTGCCATGAGTGCCGAACAACTGGCCGTCTTGCTGAACCCGGTCAAACAATAAATTTCAAGGAGATATTGATGAGTGAAGAAATGGCCATGCTGCAGTCACCTGCGCCGCATACCTTACCCAGCACCCCATTTTTGATTCAACGACTGGTCGATGAGTTTTCGGCTGTATGGGTCAATGAAGCCAACTTGGAGGAATTTGCCGCCGAACCGGGTGACAAAGTGATTTTTGTTGCGGGTGATCCCATCCGCTTTCCGGAATGTCTGGATGTGGCGGTCGTGCTGCCCGAGCTGCAAAAAACCTTTGGGCAGCGTTTTCGTATTGCTGTTGCGCAATCGGCCAGTGAAGATGCGATTGCTCGCAAGTATGACGCCCAGCGCCGCCCGGCACTGATTTTTCTGCGGGATGCTTTGTTTGTGACGGTGGTCTCTGGCATGCTCGATTGGGATATTTATCTGGATGAAGTGGGCAAGGCACTGGCCATGCCGGCTGGTCCTGCACCACGCCTGCGCATTCCCATCATGTCGCAAGGCAGTGATTCCAGTTGTCATTAATTCATCTATCAACGTCAAGCATATTCAATAAGGGTTATCCAATGAAATCCATTACCATCCCGATCATGCCTTTGGGCCCAGGTAGCCAGGTTGAAGAAGAAGTACTTGAATACATCAATATGCCCAAGGAGATGTATACCTATGCACCGCCTATCCTGCCAGAACCGGAAGATGTTGCCAATCTGACTGCCGCGCACGATGCGCTGCGCAGCATTGTGACAGCATTGCAAGTGGCCAATGCAGGTGGCAGGCCAGCACCGGTCAGTATGCTGAATCTGGATCGCGATAACCTGCACCTGGTCAATCAGGTATTGGGTGAGGGGGAAGTGAGCGCACGGGTATTGGGCGAAACTGAACTGAAAGTCCAGGAATCGGTATTTGCTGGTGTCTGGCGTGTGATTGAAACACTCGGTGAGCAGATTGTTTCAGACCATATTGAAATTGGTGCCATTCCCATGCGCTTGCTGGATCGTGCCCGTGCCATTGCTGCGCCGATTCGTCGTATTGCCATTCCCGAGCAATTTCCGCCGGGTGTCATGAATGCCAGTGCCCTGTTGACCGAACTCAATGATCAGATCGGCTCCTGGAAGCATGGCATGTTGCCGCATGTGATCAATCTGACCTTGCTGCCATTGTCACAGGAAGATGTGGTTTTCCTCGATCAGAGTATTGGTCTGGGCAATGTCGTTATTCTGTCGCGTGGCTATGGCAATTGCCGTGTTTCCAGTACCCAGATACCCAATTGCTGGCGCGTGACGTATTACAACTCGCAAGATGCAATCATTCTTAACACGATTGAGATTGTGGATATTCCGGATGTCGCCTGTGCGGCAAAGGAAGATCTGGAAGATTCTCTTGAGCGACTGGAAGAAGTCTTGCAATGGGTTGTCACGCAATGACCGAGCCACTTGATCAGAGGAACTGCTTTGAAGGCAGTTATCTGGGTGATCTGTCCAAGATCACGGCGACTACGCGCCTGGAGTGCAAGATTTGCTGGTGGGTATATGATCCTGCAGAGGGTGATGAGGTTTGGCAGATTGCGCCCGGAACGGCGTTTTCTGACTTGCCTGATTACTGGCGTTGCCCCAATTGTGATGGGTCCGCCGAGCAGTTTATGGTGATTCACGAAGAAAACTGAGTACCGTGTAATCCGGTTCCAAAATGATACTAGCCAATCAACCAATTACTCAAGCAAGTCGTGAGGCCGTTACCATCAATCCGGCCTGGTCGGAGCGGGTGCGTTTACTGCAGGCCTTGTTTGACGATATTGCGCAAACGCGTATGCAGGGACTGCCTTTTCTGCATACCGGTATCAAGGTGCAAGCAGTGGGTTTTGAGCAGAGTGTGGAGAACCCTGAGCTGGCCTATGGCGTATTGATCACGCCCTGGTTCATGAATCTGGTGGCATTGCCACTCGAAAACCAGTCCTGTCAGTCAGTTGGCAAAGCCTCATCCCATCAGCTTGGTCATGAAAATATTGAATTTTTAACAGCCTATGAAACGGCGATAGGACAGTTTGAATTTTGCTCGCTGTTTTCCCCTATGTTTGATTTTGAAAATCAGCAGGCAGCGATTGAAACGGCTATGACTTTTTTGCAGATGATCCGCACTCCCGTCAATTCGGTTGCGGCTGATTCTGCTGTTGTGGCATCGCAGGCTGCAGTTGAGCGACCATCACGTCGCGCATTTTTTACAGGTCGCGGGAGTGTACAAGGTGGTAGCAAGTTGTGAACACGTCGGCTAACGCTGCTGCATTGGCAGGGGCATTGCATTTTGTGCCTGGCAATCGGGCTGCACCGATTGTGTCGAGCCGTTATGCTTTGGCTGCGCAGATTTTGCGTGGCAAGCCACCGCAGGCAGCAGTGCAGTGGTTGCCCAAGATCTATTCTCTGTGCGGTAGTGCCCATGCCTGGAGCGCGCAAGCAGCAGTGGATAGGGCACTGCAAGGTTGGCAGAAGCCAGTAGTCAATGATACTCAGGTGGTCGATGTACCAGGCATTGATTTGGAATTGGAAACCGCACGTGAGCATGTGCGCAGATTATTTTTGGATTGGCCACGTTTATTATTGCCACAAGATGGACAAGCAGCTTACTTGAATCAATTAACCGAGTTACGGTATTGCCCGCTATTTTTGGCGGATGGGCGACACCTTGGCGTGGCGTTGGATCAATGGATGGTCAAGCAAGTGTATGGACAGCCACTTCAGCAATGGCTGGCAGCGTGGCAGCAACATCCTGGCAATGCCATGCAGGCGTGGCTGGCGAATGTCAACACCTTGCCTGCCCAGTGTCTGTCGGCGTGTCAGGTAGTAGCAGAACCTTTGCAGCTTGCCATGTCGGCATTGCTGCCGCACGCTGGTCAGCAGGATCTGCTGGCCTGGATCAGGCAGGGCTTGTCCGATCCGCAATTTGATAGGCAGCCACTGTGGCAAGGCCGACCTTGTGAGACGGGTGTCATGACACGTTTGAGTATGCTGTCTTGGGTAGCGCAGCAACAGTGGAATGTCTGGTTGCGGCTTGGGCAGCGTTTGGCTGAGCTGGCTGGTTTGGTGTTGAAGATGCAGGGTCAGAGTGCCAATGTCGCCATTCAGTTGGATCTGGATCACGGTGCCTTATCACTGGATGAGGGGCAGGGGATGAGCTGGTGTGAGATGGCGCGTGGTCTGTTGGTGCACTGGATCAGGTTGGAAATGCTCAATGAGGAAGTGGTCATTGCCGACTATCGGGTGATTGCGCCAACCGAATGGAATTTTCATCCCCAGGGCGGATTGGCGTGCCATATTGCGAACATGCGTGCGACCATACATGAAACCGGCAGTACAGCGCGTCAGCACTATGAACGTGAAATTGCGGTGCTGGTGGCGGCGTTTGATCCCTGTGTGCAATACGACGTGGAGTGGTGTGATGCATGAAGTCAGTCTGGCCGGTGGCATTTTAAAAATTGTCGAAGACGCTGCACAACGCGAGGGTTTTGCGCGTGTGACGAGGCTAAAGCTGGAAGCGGGTGCCTTGTCGGGTGTGGAGTTGCGGGCACTGCGCTTTGCGCTCGAATCCATCGTGCCTGATACCGTTTTGCAGGATGCCGTGATTGATATTGAAATGCCACCCGGGGAAGCCTGGTGCATGCAATGCTGCCAGACGGTTGTCATTCAGTCACGGCTGGATAGCTGCAGCGTGTGCGGCAGTCATCGTTTGCAACCGACTGGTGGTACCGAATTGAGAGTGCTGGAAATGCTGGTCCAAGACCAGCCAGCTTGAAATTTTAAACACGGCACTCAGCCATGCTCAGTGCCCGATTGATAAAAATAGGAAGGAGCTGTTATGTGTGTAGTTTGCGGATGTAGTGGCAAGAGCGAGATACATGAACATCATGACCACGAGCATGGCCATACGCATACTGAGCCAGGCGTGATGGCAGTTAACCCCGTGAATGGTGATCTGCACTTTGGCGCAGGGGCAGCCAAGGTCTCGGTGCCAGGGATGTCGCAGGATCGAGCCATCAAGTTGGAGCAGGATGTGCTTGGTGAAAACAATCGTCATGCCAAACATAACCGCGAGCATTTTTCCGGTCATGGCATTCTTGCCCTCAATCTGGTTTCCAGCCCAGGCTCAGGTAAGACAACTTTATTGTGTGCCACGATCCGTGCCTTGCAGCAACGTACTGCAAATTTGGCCTTGGCGGTGATTGAAGGCGATCAGCAGACCAGTCATGATGCGGATCGGATTCGCGAGACTGGCGCGCCCGCGATTCAGATCAATACCGGCAAGGGCTGTCATCTGGATGCCCAGATGGTGGGCGAAGCCTTTGCGCGCCTGCCTTTGCATGATCATACGCATCATGATCATGCCGCACAGGCGCATACTGACTTGCATGATCACGGTCACGAACATGACCATGAGCATACTCACCAACATGATGACCATGCCCATGCGCATCACCATCATCATGCCGACCATGCTCATGGCGGTGGTGTTTTGTTCATTGAAAACGTGGGCAATCTGGTTTGTCCGGCAATGTGGGATCTGGGTGAGGCAGCCAAGGTGGCCATCCTGTCGGTTACCGAGGGTGAAGACAAGCCGCTCAAATATCCGGACATGTTTGCCGCTGCGCGCTTGATGATTCTCAATAAGACTGATCTGCTGCCGCATCTGGATTTTGATGTGGCACGTTGTATCGACTATGCCCGTCGTGTCAACCCTGGGATCGAAGTGATCGAATTGTCGGCCCGTACCGGTCAGGGCATGCAGGCCTGGCTTGACTG
Source organism: Ampullimonas aquatilis (assembly GCF_049675895.1). Classification (GTDB taxonomy): domain Bacteria; phylum Pseudomonadota; class Gammaproteobacteria; order Burkholderiales; family Burkholderiaceae_D; genus Ampullimonas; species Ampullimonas aquatilis. The sequence goes on from NZ_CP183834.1 coordinate 983,380, forward strand.
GATTCTGGAAGAACATCATGTGCTCAGCCATCACCAGCATGCGCATGAGACTGCAGTCGATGATGTCAGCGTCAGGATTGCCCAGTTGGAAAAAGAATTGCAATCGCTCAAACTACGTTTGAGCGAAGCAGGGTAAAACAGGAGTAAAACAATGAACCCAAACCTGCAAACCCTGACCTTGCCTGCGCCGGTCACATCAATCGGTTCAGCCGTGCTGGCTTGTGGTGCCTGGTTAAAAAATAGCGCTTGTCTGATTGAAGGTAATCAAGTCACGCTGTCAGCGGTGCATGGTGATCTTGGCGAGGCGGCCAATTGCCTGGCACTGGAGGCTTCAGTCGCTGCTTTGACGGTGCTGGCCAAGGGCAAGATCAAGGCGGTGGCGCATGATCTGCATCCCGATTTTTTCAGCTCGCGACTGGCAGTTCAAACGGCCACACAATTACAGGTGCCAGCCATTGCCGTACAACATCATCATGCCCATGCCGGAGTGTTAATGGCGGAATATGGTCTGGATGAAGCGGTGATTGCCGTGACACTGGATGGCGTGGGGCTGGGTACCGATGGAGTTGCCTGGGGTGGTGAACTGTTATGGGTGGATGGCCCGCACTGGCAGCGCTTGGGTCATTTCAGTCCACTCTGCCTGCCCGGTGGGGATGTGGCTGCCCGTGAGCCGTGGCGCATGGCAGCGGCGGTCTTGCATGCCCTGGGACGGCGTCTGGAAATTGTGGATCGTTATGGTCCGATCGTGGGCAAGTCGGCAGCGAGCATGGTGCAGACCATGCTTGATCGGCAGCTCAATTCACCCATTACTACCAGTGCAGGGCGCTGGTTTGATGCCGCAGCGGGTGCCCTTGGCATCAGTGTACGGCAAGCGTTTGAGGCGGAAGCAGCGATTGGACTGGAACAGCTCGCCACCCAATATCTGGCTACCCACAGCGAACCTGAGCAAAGCTGTCCTACCCTTTTGCATACCGATGGTCAGCTCGATCTTTTACCCTTGCTGGGGCAGTTGTTTGCCTTGGCCGACAAGGGTGACGATGACGCCGTAGCACGTGGTGCAGCACTGTTTCATCTGACATTGGTCGAAGCCTTGCTGCAATGGACTTTGCGTGCAACCCGGCAATATGACATTCAAACCGTGGCCTTGGGTGGTGGGTGTTTTTTCAACAAATTGGTCACTGAGCGTCTGGTCGCAAGATTGCAGGAAGCTGGCTTGCATGTGGTACTGCCCAAGCAGGTTTCGTGTGGTGATGCGGGTTTGGCGCTGGGGCAGGCATGGGTGGCTGCCCAGCTGTGTGGCGTTGGTCTGAGGCAAGCACCCGGGCAAGCATTCATGCAAGCGCTTGGTTGATTTTTGGCAAGATGTTGGCAAGATAATTTGAAAAATAAACTAGGAGACGAAGATGTGTCTGGCGATACCTGTAAAAGTGATTGAAGTGCTGCCCGAGCAGCAGGCGCTGGTTGATTTGGGGGGCGTGCGCAAAACCATTTGCACGGCGCTGCTTGATCAAGTCAGTCAAGGTGAATACGTGATCCTGCATGTGGGATTTGCCATCGGCAGGATTGATGCTGCCGAAGCCGAGCGAACGCTCGCCATGTTTGGCGAGATCGTCAACGCGGATTGAACTGATCGCGACCACACACTGACCCCACACGCATAATCACAAATCGGAGACGAAGATGAAATATATTGATGAATTCAGAGATGCTGATCTGGCCAAAAAGATTGCCGAGCGGATTGCTGCCGAAGCCGACCCGGCACACCAGTACAACTTCATGGAATTTTGCGGTGGTCATACGCACGCGATTTCACGCTATGGCGTGACCGATCTGTTGCCCGACAATGTGCGCATGATTCATGGCCCGGGCTGTCCGGTATGCGTATTGCCAATTGGTCGGATTGATCTGGCCATTGATCTGGCCTTGCGTCGCAATGTGATTGTCTGTACCTATGGCGATACCATGCGTGTGCCAGCTTCCGAGAGCCTTTCCATGATCAAGGCCAAGGCTCGTGGTGCCGATATTCGCATGATTTATTCAGGTGCCGATGCGATCAAGATTGCCCAACAGAATCCGGATCGGGAAGTGGTGTTTTTTGCGATTGGTTTTGAAACCACCACACCACCCACCGCACTCATCATTCGGCAGGCCAGCCAGTTGGGTCTGAAGAACTTCAGCGTCCTGTGCTGTCATGTGCTGACGCCCGCTGCTATCACCCACATTCTTGAATCCCCCGAAGTGCGTGAATATGGCACCGTGCCCATTGATGGTTTTGTGGGGCCGGCTCATGTGAGTATTGTGATTGGCTCCGACCCTTATGTGCCGTTTGCCGAAGGCTATCGCAAGCCCGTGGTGATTGCCGGTTTTGAGCCACTCGATGTGATGCAGGCAATTTTGATGCTGGTGCGCCAGATCAATGATGGTCGGCATACGGTTGAAAATGAATTTGTTCGCGCTGTGACACCAACCGGTAACAGGGCGGCGCAAGACTTGATGGCGCAAGTGCTGGAAGTGCGTGAGAGTTTTGAATGGCGGGGCCTGGGTGAGGTGCCGTTGAGTGCCTTGAAGATTCGTGCCGAGTACGCCGAGTTTGATGCCGAAGCCCGTTATGACCTCCATTACAAGGCCGTGGCCGATAACAAGGCGTGCGAATGTGGTGCCATTTTGCGTGGCGTTAAAAAGCCGGTCGATTGCAAATTGTTTGGCACCGTCTGCACCCCTGAAAATCCAATGGGTTCATGCATGGTGTCCAGTGAAGGCGCTTGCGCGGCACATTATTCATATGGGCGTTTTAAAGACATCGCCATTGTTGCTGCCTGATGCTGTTTGTCCAGGCTCGGCGCTGGTTGGCCGAGCAGGGTGCAGAGGCAGTCCAAGTCGTGGCAAGCAGCACGAGCAGAGATTAACGATATAAGAACCAGGAGCACAGATCATGAGTGGCACAGTCAAGGCTAATTATTTGCGTCCGCTCGACCTCAAGCATGGTCGGGTCGACATGGGACATGGCGCGGGTGGCCGTGCTTCGGCACAGTTGATTGACGAGCTGTTCGTCAAGGCATTTGATAACGAGTGGCTGCGACAAGGCCATGATGGTGCCTGTTTTGCTGTCCCCGCCGGGCGCATGGTGATGGCGACTGATGCCCATGTGGTGTCGCCGCTGTTTTTTCCCGGTGGTGACATTGGTTGCCTGTCGGTACATGGCACCATCAACGATGTGGCCATGGCGGGTGCCAGGCCCTTGTATCTGTCGGCCAGCTTTATTCTGGAAGAAGGCTTTGCCCTGTCCGAACTCAAGCGCATCGTTGATTCTATGGCCAATGCCGCCAATGAAGCCGGTGTGCCGATCATCACCGGCGATACCAAGGTGGTGGAACGCGGCAAGGGCGATGGCGTGTTCATCTCCACTACCGGCGTGGGCGTGGTGCCGGTGGGCGTGCAGGTGGATGGCGCGAGTGCCAAACCCGGTGATGTGATCATCGTCTCCGGCTCGATGGGTGAGCACGGTGTTGCCATCTTGTCACAACGCGAGTCACTCGCCTTTGATACCGAAATCCGTTCCGATACCGCGGCCTTGCACGGATTGGTAGCAGCCATGCTGGCGGCGGTGCCCGACCTGCATGTGTTGCGTGATCCCACGCGCGGTGGCCTGGCCACGACACTCAATGAAATTGCTACCCAGTCCAAGGTGGGCATGATGCTCAATGAAGCGGCGATTCCCGTCTTGCCTCAGGTGGAAGCCGCCTGCGAATTTCTGGGCCTTGATCCACTTTATGTGGCCAATGAGGGCAAGCTGGTTGCCATGTGTCCTGCCGAACATGCAGACACTTTGCTTACTGTCATGCGCCAGCATCCGCTCGGTCAACATGCGGCGCGAATCGGCGTAGTGACGGTTGATGACCATCATTTTGTGCAGATGCGCACCCGTTTTGGTGGACAGCGGGTGGTTGACTGGTTATCAGGCGAGCAGTTGCCACGCATTTGCTAGGCGTTAATAATACTGAGATAGTGTATTTATTTTTAATTAATATATACGCACTTAATGGGTTGATTATTAACTGTACTCTCTATCAGTATGCTGTTTTCAGGTGTTTTCTATCACTTTTTGACCAGCCATAGATGACTTGTCAAGAGGGGTAAAACACCTGACTGGTAAGTTGCTAACCAGCCTGCCATAATCACAGCGTAACCATCATGCAAGCCAGTCAAAAAATGCGATAGCGAGTTGATTGCCGGATCGCTAAGTGAGTCAGCTGGTCGGCTTGGTTCATTGTTGAATTCAAATTTTCATCCACAAAGAAGCGGTTTTGGCAGTCATGAGTCATTCAGATGCACTGATGCTTTCTACAGTTCTGGTTGTTGATGATGAGGTACGTTCTCAGGATGTGATTCGTCGTACGCTGGAAGACGAGTTTCATATTCTCACCGCCAGCTCGGCCGATGAGGCACGGATGGTTTTGCAAAATCAGCCCGTCTCGGTGATTCTGTGCGACCAGCGCATGCCCGGCCTGACCGGTGTTCAATTTTTAAAGGAAGTGCGCAATAGCTGGCCCGATGTGGTGCGCATCATCATTTCCGGTTATACCGATTCCGAAGACATCATTGCCGGTATCAATGACGCGGGTATCTATCAATATCTGCTCAAGCCCTGGCTGCCCGACAATCTCATCAACGCAGTGCGCGGTGCGGACGAAGCGCGCAAGTTGCAACGTGAACTGCATCGGCTTGATCTGGAGCTGCGCCCGAGCATGCCGGTACTGCGCAATCGCACCGCCGAAAAACAGGCCAAGGTACAGGCCAGTTTCGATTTCGATCGTATCGTGCGTGCCCAAGGCAGTCCGATGGACAGTGTTTGCGAGCTTGCTGCCCGGATTGCCCAATACGATATTCCGGTGCTGGTACTGGGCGAATCAGGCAGCGGTAAAGAACTGATCGCCCGCGCCATTCATTACACCAGCCCACGCGCCAGCCAGGCCTTTGTGATGGAAAACTGTGCGGCAATGACCGACACCCTGCTCGAATCCGAACTGTTTGGTCATAAGCGCGGCTCGTTTACCGGCGCGTATGAAGACCATATTGGCATTTTTCAGCGCGCCAATGGCGGCACGGTATTTCTGGATGAAGTGGGCGATACCTCACCGGCCTTTCAGGTCAAGCTGCTGCGGGTGTTGCAGGAGGGCGAAGTGCGGCCAGTCGGCGCCACACAATCCATTCCGGTCAACGTACGCGTGGTGGCGGCCACGCACCGCAATCTCGATGAAGCAATTCGTGCCGGCCAGTTTCGTGAAGACCTGTATTACCGCCTGGCGGGCATGCCACTGATGATGCCACCGTTGCGTGAGCGGCCGGGTGACATCAGCCTGATTGCGCAGTCCTTGCTCAGACAGGCCTCCGAAGATCTCAATATTCCACTTAAACAGTTATCGCCCGATGCGATTTCGGCCTTGCTCACTTATCCCTGGCCCGGCAACATTCGTGAGTTGCGCAATGAAATCATTCGCGCTGCGGTGCTGATGGCCAAGGAAGATACCGACACCATCACCGCACGGATTTTTTCAGCACGCGTCCTGCAAGGCCTGGCCGGGCCTGCCACACAGGGCAATGAACGCTTTGCCATGGCCAGCATGCCACAGACCGGTACGCTGCAGGAACGGCTTGATGCCATGGAAGCCGTGATCCTGAAGGAAACGCTCTTGCGCCTGCGCTGGAATAAATCGCAGGCCGCGCGGGAGCTTGGATTGTCGCGGGTGGGCTTGCGTAACAAGCTGGTACGCCTGGGTTTGGAGAATAAATAATGGGTGCCAATTCATCCGCTGAGCTGAGTCAATTCACGGCTGCGTCAGCCCAAACAAGATTCAATTTGCTCTGGTTGCAATCAGGTGGCTGTGGTGGTTGCACGATGTCATTATTGTGTGCCGATACCAGCGACTTTTTTGGTAGCCTGACCGATGCTGGCATCAATCTGCTCTGGCATCCTTCCTTGTCATTGCAAAGTGGTGCCGATGCGATTGATATTTTGCGGCGTTGCGCCAGTGGCGCAGTCCCCTTGCATGGCCTGTGTGTGGAAGGCTCGCTCTTGCGCGGGCCGTATGGTACGGGCAAGTTTCATCTGATGGCAGGCACTGGCAAGCCGATGATCGACTGGGTGCGTGAACTGGCTGCGGTGGCCGATTACACCATTGCCGTTGGCACTTGCGCAGCCTATGGCGGTATTACCGCAGCCGGTATCAACCCCACCGATGCCTGTGGTCTGCAATATGAAGGTGATCGGCCCGGTGGTCTGTTGGGCAGCGACTATCGATCCCGCAAGGGTCTGCCCGTCATCAATATTGCCGGCTGTCCAACGCACCCCAACTGGGTGCTGGAAACCTTGATGGCTTTGTCGGATGATGTTTTTGTCGAGGCTGATCTGGATAGCCTGCGGCGTCCCAGTTTTTATGCGGATCATCTGGTTCACCATGGCTGTACCCGTAATGAATTTTATGAATTCAAGGCCAGCGCCGAAAAACCTTCCGACCTGGGTTGCATGATGGAACATCGTGGTTGTAAAGGAACCCAGGTGCATGCCGATTGCAATACCCGGCTATGGAATGGTGAAGGTTCCTGTACCCGTGGTGGCTATGCCTGTATCAGTTGCACCGAACCTGGGTTTGAAGAGCCCGGCCATGCTTTTCATGCCACCCCCAAAGTGGCCGGTATTCCGATTGGCTTGCCCACCGACATGCCCAAAGCCTGGTTTGTGGCCTTGGCCTCCTTGTCCAAATCGGCCACCCCCAAACGCGTCAAACAAAATGCTGTGGCGGATCATCGCGTGGTCAAACCGGCAATTCGCAAAACGCGCTTGCGCTGACGTTTGAAATATCGTTTGAAAATTCAATTTTTAATCTCTTTATGGCAACTCAAAAAACCACCGAGCGCCTGATTGTTGGTCCGTTTAATCGGGTCGAAGGTGATCTGGAAGTGCAGCTCGACGTGGTCGATGGTCAAGTGCAATCAGCCCGCGTCAACTCCACCATGTATCGTGGCTTTGAGCAGATTCTGCAAAACAAGGACCCGCACGACACGCTGGTTTATGTGCCTCGCATCTGTGGCATTTGCTCGGTGTCGCAATCCGTGGCCGCAGCTCGGGCGCTGGCGGATGCCATGCAGGTTGTGCCACCCGCCAATGGTCAGCGGGTTATCAATTTGATGTTGGCCACCGAAAATCTGGCCGACCATCTGACTCATTTTTATTTATTTTTCATGCCCGACTTTGCTCGGCCGGTGTATGCCAGCCAGCCCTGGTTTGCCACCGTGCAACAGCGCTTTGCCGCGCAGGCGGGTGAGCATGCCCGTTTAGCGCTGATGGCGCGGCAACGCTGGTTTACCTTGATGGGCACCCTGGGGGGCAAATGGCCGCATACCCAGGCGATTGAGCCGGGTGGTTCGTCGCGCTCGATCGAGCCACAGGAGCGGATTCGCCTCTTGGCCAAGTTGCGTGAGTTTCGCGGTTTTCTGGAGCAAACCCTGTTTGCTGCACCGCTGGAAGAAATTGCCGCGCTCGGTAGTTTGGCCGCACTGGATCAATGGTATGCCAAGGCTGCGCCGGAGCAGGGCGATTTACGCCTGTTTTTAACCATTGCCCGCCAGACTGGCTTGGCGCAACTCGGGCGTGGCCCTGAGCTGTATATGTCTTATGGCGCGTATCGGCTGGATGCGGAACAATATACTTTTGCCCCCGGTATTTGGGACGCCACCGATGCCGCAGGCGCAGCCAGTTGGTCAGCCCTGGATACGGCCAGTATTACGGAGGATTCCTGCCATGCCTGGTATGCCGATGAAGCCAGGGCCGCGCATCCCTTCAAGGGCAAAACGCTGCCCATGATGGACAAGCCCGATGCCTACACCTGGAACAAGGCGCCTCGATTGGCTGGCCGAGTGCTGGAAACGGGGGCGCTGGCGCGTCAGCTGGTGGCCGGGCATCCCCTGATTCGCGATGTGATTGCCCAGCAGGGGAGCTCGGTGTTTGCGCGAGTCTTGGCGCGCTTATTGGAGCTGGCTTTGGTCTTGCCGCATATGGAAAACTGGTTGCGTGGCTTGCTGCCCAATGAACCTTATTTTGCGCAGGCCGAGTTGCCCGACTCGGCAACCGGTGTGGGCATGACCGAGGCCGCTCGCGGTAGTCTGGGGCATTGGTTGGTGGTGCGTAATGGCAAGATCGCCAATTATCAGATAGTCGCGCCAACCAGCTGGAATTTTTCGCCACGTGATACCCAAGGTCAGCCGGGTGCGCTGGAAGCGGCGCTGGTGGGGGCGACCATTTTGCCTGGCGAAGATACGCCAGTGGCAGTACAGCATATCGTTCGTTCATTTGATCCGTGCATGGTTTGTACGGTACATTGAGGCATGGTCAAACCCAACGGTAAAAAATCTCCACGTTCTGCGCCTGCGATGCCTGCCAACATCACGGCGCTGGAGCATCCCACCGCCATGGAAGGGATTGATGAAGGTACCTGGCTGGATGTGATTCAGAAAATGGACGAGGTGTATTCACAACTGGTTCGTGATGAAATTGCGCTGGAAGAAAAAAATACCGAACTGGAGCAGACCCAGCAATTCATCTTCAGTGTGCTGTCTTCCATGTCCGATGTGTTGATTGCCTGCAATCAGAGTGGGGCGATTGAAGAAACCAACGCAGCCCTGTGCGAGCTGGTCGGCACTCACGAAGATGCCTTGCGGGGGCGTTCGATCTATAGCCTGCTGGCTGATGAAGGCAGCGTCAATCGCATGCGTGAGTTGCTGGAACAATCCACCCAGCCACGCGCCGGTGCCACCATTGAAATCAATCTGCAGCAGGGCAAAAATATTGTGCCGGTGGACGTCAATTGCACACCGCGCTTTGATCAGGCGGGCCGCCGTGCTGGCCATGTGTTTGTGGGACGGCCGATGGGTGAACTGAAACTGGCTTACCAGGCGCTCAAGCAGGCGCATATGCGCTTGCAAAGTACCCAACAACAATTGCTGCACTCCGAAAAAATGGCGTCATTGGGGCGTCTGGTGGCAGGTGTCGCGCATGAGCTCAACAATCCCATCAGCTTTGTGCTGGGTAATGTGTATGCGCTCAAGCGTTATAGCGAAACCCTGGCGCAATATATCAAGCTGTTGCATACGCAAATCCCGGGCGATGCCAATCTGGCGCTGCGTCAGCATCTGCGCATTGATCATGTGCTCAATGACTTACCTTCTCTGATTGAAGGCACGCTCGAAGGTGCGCATCGCACAACCGACATCGTCAAGGGCTTGCGTACCTTCTCGGCCATTGATCGCGAAGAGCGCGAGACGATTGATTTGAACGAGGTGATCGAGCGGGCGATTCACTGGATCATTAAGGGTGCCGCACCTTCGTTTGTGGTGCACTGGCAGCGTGGTGAGCCCTTGCCGGTGATTGGGCATTCAGGGCAATTGTTGCAGGTGTTGATGAATGTGATTCAGAATGCCTACGATGCGGCTTCCAATGAAGAGCTGGGTACGCCGACCCTGTGGATCAATGCCGAGCAGCATGAAGGCCGGGTGCGGGTGGTGTTTCTTGACAATGGTCCCGGGATTGCAGTCGAAGCACTTAAAAATATCTTCGATCCTTTTTTTACTACCAAGCCGGTCGGCAAGGGTACCGGTTTGGGTTTGTCGATCAGTTATGGCATTGTGGAACAGCATGGTGGCCAGTTGAGTGCACGTAATCATGACAAGCAAGGTGCTGAATTTATTCTGGATTTGCCGCTGGCCAAAACCGCCAAGCCAGACAATTCTGTGTGAGTCGTTGAAAGTATGGCGAAAACCGTTGATTTTGAGGCATAATGTCGAGCTTCGTGTGATCGCAAGAACACACAGGCGACTGTGGTGAAATTGGTAGACACAGCAGACTTAAAATCTGCCGCTAACCTGTGAAGGAGCGTGCCGGTTCGATTCCGGCCAGTCGCACCACCCCTATATTTTGATTTTGTTTTTACAGCCACAAAATCAACAAAATCAGGCACTTAAAAAATAATAGTGTTTGCGTTTTGTGGTTAAAACAATAAAATCCGTCATGTTTATCCCCAGAATTTCCCCCGAACATGGCGACTCCCAAAAAAACCGAGTAGGGCACCTGGCGAATCCCGATTGAGGTGTGCGGTGTGCGTGATAGTATAACCACACCCACCAAGCGCGAGGCCGAGCGCTGGGCCGCCGAGCGGGCCATGGTGCTGCGTACCAATGCGGCCACTGGCTTGCAGGGTGCAAAAAAACCTTGGGTGATGCTTTGCGGCGTTATGCGGATGAGGTATCGCCGCAGCGTCGTGGGGAGCGCTGGGAGCGAATCAGGCTGGATGCGTTGACCAAACAGTTACCCACCTCACCACAAGTAGTCCCAGAAGCTTGCTCCAAGAGCTTAGCGATAGCCCTAGGAGCTTTACCAGAAGCACGATAGAACTCCCCTTCAGCTTAATTATTCCACCAGAGCTTGCTTAGGGCAACTTACAGCCTCGCTATGGGTTCAGATGATGTGCGCCTACTAAAAAGGCATAAGTCTGATGGCGGCATACTGACCACTGATATACCCTGGCACCACAAAGGAGTGACTCAAGGAGGGCAATGTTCTCTTCCCAAATTGAGAGCCTTTTCATGATTGAATAAGGATATTTAACTGTATATATACAGCATATCAATCTTCGTAAAGCATTTGTAGGGGCATTCAGCAAGCAGGCTACAATCCAAAACTTTAGACTATTGAAAATCTCATCATGAGCGAAGACTTATCTAAAATCGCTGAAGCTCTCAAAACTGAAGCACATAATTTAGAGCGGGCGAAGAAACGAATTAAGAACTTCCTTATAGACGATGACAGCCACGTGTTTTCAATAAAGGGATCGTGGGGAGGGGGTAAGACCTTCCTGTGGCACGATACATTAGCTGAAGCTAAAGGAAGCATACTTAAAGAGGGTGTATACAAGCGATATAGCTATGTATCGTTATTTGGGGGTAATTCAATTCAAGAATTAGAAAGCAAAAGAATTGAAAATTCTTTCCCGATTAAGGATTTACCACCTGAGAATATATTATTAGATAAAACTGGCTTAGACAGGCTCAATCAATCCTACCTTACTCGAACGCTAGGAGTCTTTCTTAGAGCCTGTATTAATAAAGTACGTGCTTTCTTTGTAAATCTCAGCACAATAGAGTTTGGTGTACTTCTAATAAGTGCATCACTTCCCCTTGGCTATCTTATATGTTGGCTATATGCGTCAGGTTTTAGTTTATGGGATTTATGGTCGTATCGCACTCTAATAATTGGTGGGTTAATTGCAGCCCTTTCGGCTATAGCAAAGTACCCCAGTACCGTTGATAAGTTATCTAACACAGTTGGTTCACTATTTTTTGATAAACAGCTTTTGGTTTGCATAGATGATTTTGAACGGCGGGGAAAAGGGTTAACTGTAAATTCTCTATTGGGCTATATAACCAAGTTGACCCTTGAAAAGAACTGTAAAGTGGTTCTCATTTTGAATGAAGAACAACTCACTGGCGATAGTGCGACGGAGTATGCCACTTACCGCGAAAAGGTGATTGATTGGGAGATTACTTTCTCTGTTGGGTTAGAGACTGCAATTAGACATGGGCTAAAGAGGGATGCACCTTATTCTGATATTTTGGCTGAAAAATGTAGATCATTAAAGATTGAAAATATTAGAGTTCTTAAGAAGATCCAAAAGGCATTTGATGAACTTTCCAGTGATACCTCTCGAATTTCTGATGAACTTAAAAAGCAAATTGCAGCAAGCTTGGCAGCATTTGCATATATTCAATTTGTATTGATAGGTAAGAGGGCGTATTCATATCGAGAGCTTGAAGGCATACACTTAGATTATGCAACCTCTAGAATAGATAAAGAATATGCTGAAACAATGCACGAAGATAAAGCGTTATTTCTTCTTTTCAAGCAAGAGCCGCATATTGTATTTGACGAAATTAGTGAGTTTCTTTTTAAACATTTCAAAAACGGTCAGTTAGATAAAGAAGAATTCCTCTTGCGGTTAGCAAAACTGGAGTTTGCAGCTAGGCAACGTTTAGCAGAAGGTACTGTCTATTTGAGTCAAAGGGAAATTGAGGAGAATTTCTTGATTTCAAAGGAAAAGGCTCTTGATAATCTAGAGGCACTTCTGATTCACAAAGCAATAGTGCAGTTTATAGGTAAGGAATGTTTAGCCGGCGCCATTGACTGTTTTACAAGAGATAGACGCTTGTTAAATATACAAGGTCAAATTACCGAAGCGGGAGAGGGAAAAATAAGGGGAATTCTGCAAAAAGTAGCTGAGCAAAACCCAAGGGACGGTGGCGATTCTTTTATGACTGTTGATAGATTTATTGCAAAGGTGGTAGATAGATATGACAGTGATAGAAAGGGGCGGCTTCCGTCAATATATGTTGATTTTTTTGATTCATACTGTTGTTACAACCCTCAAGCAGATAGGCAGCGGATTGCAGAAAATCACCCATATTCCCTTAACCAGCTAACTCGGGTCTTAACTGAAGACAAAACGCATATAGTCTTATATATAAATTACATACTAAATATGTCGATTAACGATTTCATGCAGCTTATTAGGGAAAAGTTAGCCGGAAATATGATTGCATTAGGAAACTTAGTAGAGCATTTAGTCTATTTGACTACACAAGAAGCCGCAGACCCCAAAGAACAGACTGCAAGTACAAAAGCGCGGCAGCTACTTGATCTTATTATTGCCTTGCACCCTATCGATAATTTAGAACGGATGGTCATAGTAAAGCAGGCCCTACCTTTTACTCATGGTATTGTCGGGGAAAAATGAGGGTAGTTTGGTGCACACTGCCGAGGTAAAAACGCTATTAACAAGTCACAAAGCCATATTCCATACGGGGATAAACAGATTCCAGCCAGTCGCACCTGATTTTTCTGCCTCTTTGATATGCCAGCAAGGTTGGTGTGGCTCTGTTTTTCAGCAGACTCACCCCACTCATCCATCGATTTCAGTTTCCTGTCACTTTAGTCTTGTCTTAATCGCCTTGTTGCGTAACGATAGCCACGGTTTCTTGCGTGTTTACCCCGAGATTCATTGCCAGTATTCTTTTTGCCGGTGCCCTAATTAGCCATTTGACGATGACCGATAGGACATTGAAGATGAAAATTGGCACAGCCAACGCTAGGGCTAGCCACCAAAGCCTAGCAGCCTGACTGGATGTTTTGTTGCAGATTGTCATGGATGTTTCCCGAATTCAGTGAGCCGAGTCATGCAGCTTTCCACCAAAACAAAGCTTGGTGGTTCGGTTTATCTTATCGAGGCTTTGCCAAGCTACCAATCAGACAAGTCCTACTTTGGCGCAGTTACCGTGATTAAGATTGTTGCGGCTGATGATGGGGATGAACCATTTCTTCCAGCTCTTCCATTTCGGGGTGAATGACCAGATACCAGTAGCTGATGGCCGCAGGAAAGGCTGATAAACCGGTTATTGCCAGGATGGTGCCAAACACGCCAAAGGCGGTGTGCATGGAAAATCCCTTGCCGCCAAATAGCAGGGTGAGGAAGATGCTGGCCAGTATGCAGATGCCCAAAGTGCCAGCCAGAAAGTGCAGTAATTTGGACAGGCCCAGCCCGATCAGCATTTGCGCTGCAAAGAAGCAGAGCGGTACGGCGGCAATATAGAGGTAGGGTGAAATGGCCAGCACGGTGCCCGCATGGCGCAGCAGCGAGGCATCGATTTTATTGAGATGTGCCATGCCTTCCGAAATGGAGCCATGTTTCCAGAGTGCCAGCAGAATCAGCGGCAGGAGTGCCAGAACAGCAGCGGTCAGGCTGCCTACCAGCGGACGTGGTTTAGACAGGCGGCGCATTTTGTCACCTCACCAATCATGAAAGTAGCAAGCTTGCTTGCATATTGCCCTGCAGTCTGGACGACATCGCCTTACCCAAGGCGTATTTGAACGATATACCTCGTGATGAGAAATGTCTACAACGCAGATCAAATCCATGTGTTAAGTAGCGCGTTATTTTGGCTTGATGTCTGCAACTGCTGGTAGTGACTAAAAAAATCAACTATTCATTGAATGAACCGGTTTGTCATATATTGAAATTTTCAAGGTGCCAGCCAATCCTTGCCGATCATGGTCGGGTCGCACATTTGCACAATATTGCTGTCGGGCTGTACCAGGGTGGCATCTTTGTCCTTGTAATCAAGGTGACTGAGCATGTGGCGAATGATATTGATGCGTGCCAGCTTTTTGTCGTTGGCATGCACAATGGTCCAGGGCGTGGCGGGGTCATGGGTTTGCGTCAACATGGTGTCACGGGCTTTGCTGTATTGCTTCCAGTACTTTTGTGCCTGGGCATCAATTGGGCTGATTTTCCATTGTGTCAGCGGACTTTCGGCGCGTTCTTTCAGGCGCTTTTTCTGTTCGGCCTCGCTGATATCCAGGTAGAACTTGAAGAGTGTGATGCCTGAGCGCACCAGCAGTCGCTCATAGTCAAGCACTGAATCAATGAAGGACGCATATTCGGCTTCAGTACAAAAGCCCATGACTTTTTCGACACCGGCACGGTTGTACCAGCTACGGTTGAAGAGCACCATTTCTTGCGCAGCAGGCAGGTAGGGTGTGTAGCGTTGAAAGTACCAGGACTGGCAATCCCGATCGGAAGGTTTGCCCAGGGCAACAACTCGCGTTTCGCGGGGACTGAGGTGTTCGGTGATGCGTTTGATGGCACCATCTTTACCCGCAGCATCGCGCCCTTCAAAAATGGCCAGCACTTTCATGTTGCCGCTGATGAGATGTTTTTGCAGTTTGACCAGCTCTATCTGCAGGGCCAGCAGCGTCTTTTTGTAATCTTCCTTGCGTGCCTTGCGAATTGCTTTGTCACCATCCTGGGGTGCATCGGTTTTTGTATTGGTTTTATTTTTGGTACTCATGTCTGCTCCTGTCCATCAAGGTTGTCAGGCTGTAAGATACTACTGAATTCATTGTTTCGGTAGACTCCGCCAGGTTGGTTTGGATTGCGGTGCATCAAAGAATGTCCTCAATTCAGATGTAATGTGGTTCGACCAGTTGTGCTGGGCTTGTTGCACTGAGGCTGGCCTATCGAATTCGCAAAGTGGTTGTCGTGGAGCCAGATTATGGACACGGGTAAAACGCTGCAGTTGGCAATCAAATTACAGATGAGGCAATGGCAAACAGTGTTTGCAAAACAGGCTCAATTGACGGTTCAGGGCGATGATCCCGAGCCGGTGCATCAATTGCGGGTGCTGTTGCGACATCTGGATGCGATGCTGCAGATATTCAAATCATGGATTGATAAAGATCAGCGTCAGGCCCTTGCCAAGGAGCTGGACTGGTTGATGGCCGAGCTGGGTCAGTCGCGTGACTGGGCCGTATTTTGCGATAGCCTTTTACCCAAGCTGCTGCTTGCTCATCCAAAAGTGGATGCCCAGTATTGTTTGACTCAGGCACAGATGAAAGCGGCAAGTCATCAGGTGCAATTAAGGCTGGCGTTAAACAGCCCGCGTTTTGTGCTGTTGCAGCAGGCCATTGCGCAGCTTGGCAAACAGCTTGGTGTCAGCATCACTGATGAGGCAAGCGAGATCAAACGCATGATGCAACTGCTTGAGCGAGGCGATAAGAAGTTACGCAGCAAATTGCATCAGCTGGATTCATTGACCATGCGGCAATTGCATCAGCGTCGAATTGATATCAAACAACAGCGTTATCTTGCGGTTGTGGTGCAAGGGTTGTTGCCGCAAAATCATCTCAATGAGCACTATTCGGCCACTTTGGCAATGCTGCAATCTTTGCTAGGTCATTTGCAGGATATGGCCGTCGCCAAAAAACTTTTCCAGCAATTGCTTGATGCCAGGTCTGCACGACGTGATGCGAGCACACTGGTGCGTGAAACTTTTAAAAAGTCGCGGCAAAAATTATTCAAGCATCTTGCTAAGGCCGAAGCACAGTTCAAAACGACTGGGCTGGTCGTGGAAGCCCTGGCGTAATCAGGTGCTGGTATCAGGTGCTGGTTTTAGTGGTATGGTCGATCGTCAATAAAGCGGCCTGCGCTTGCAGGTCTTTCAGAAAATGCCAGCTGTCCTTGACCCATAAGGCATCGTTTAAAGCGTGATGTTTGCGGGTGGTTTGCTTGGGCAGTTTGGGACGATTAATGTGATCGCGCCATTGCTTGATGTCCAGATGATAAGTAGGCCAGCCTTCGGGCAAGGCAACCATCGGGCCAAACAGTTGGCAGAGTACCACCCAGTCGTAGGCACCATTGTAGGCCCAGATTTCCTTGGGTTTGGCACCCATGAAGCGCAGTACTGCGGCACGTATTTCAGGCAGGCTCAGAGTGGGGCCTTCCGGAGTGTGCAAATACGGCAGCACATGTTTGACGACCCAGGGATTGGCCAGCGTTTGATCGCATTCGCCATTGATCGCATAAAAGGCGTCGCCCTTGTCATTGACGATGCCAATGGAAAGCAGGGTAATCGTCTGGCCGTCTTCAAGAAACTCGGTATCAAAGAAAAATCGCATGGTGCAATTGTAGCGGCTGATATCCTTGTTGCAGCACGATGTTGCACGGTGATAAATCACTGGCAAGTTTGCTTCATTTTGTATACTACTATAGTGTATAAAAATATAGTCAATAAATAAGCACTTGGTAAGCCTATTTATCAATATACTCCTTGAAAATCATCAAAAAAACGCAAGTGAGCATGTTGTAAATACCGTGCGTCAATAGGGGTAAGACCGCTGACGGCTGGCTAATAAGTGCCAAATCGGCTAGAATAGCAAGGTTTAACTTTCATATCGTCCCGCCTAGCGCATAGCCAAAGCAAACCTGCTCAGTCTGATTTATCCCGTGGTCATCGCCACGGGTTGTTCTGCATAAGCAGCGTAAATCATGGCCGAGCCTGGAAGCGGGACCCTCGATTTAGGAGCCTATCCCGTGTTGTCATCCCTGTCGTTCATTACGCAAGCTTCCAAACATCCTGCGGTACTTGCGTTGGCAGATGGCACGGTCTTTCATGGTATTTCCATTGGTGCCACCGGCCAGACGATTGGTGAAGTGGTATTTAATACCGCCATGACCGGTTATCAGGAAATTTTGACCGACCCCAGCTATTCCCGCCAGATGGTCACGCTGACTTATCCGCATATTGGTAATGTGGGCGTCAACCCCGAAGATGTGGAGTCCACCAAGGTTCATGCGGCCGGGTTGATCATCAAAGACCTGCCCATTGTGGATTCGAATTTTCGTAAAACCCAATCGCTGACCGACTATCTCAAGGCCGAAAACGTGGTTGCCATTGCCGATATCGATACCCGCAAGCTGACCCGGATTCTGCGTGAAAAAGGGGCGCAGAATGGCGCGATCGTGGCCGGTGCTGCTGGTAATCCGCCCAATGTCGACAAGGCGATTGCACTGGCGCGCTCCTTTCCTGGTCTGGCTGGCATGGACCTGGCCAAGGTGGTCAGTGTGAATGAGTCTTACGAGTGGACCGAAACCGAATGGCAGCTGGGTAGCGGTTACGGTAAACAAAGCCAGCCACGTTTTCATGTGGTGGCGTATGATTTCGGTGTCAAATTCAATATCCTGCGGATGCTGGCTTCACGCGGTTGCAAGGTCACGGTATTGCCAGCACAAACATCCGCCAAAGACGCGCTGGCATTGAGTCCGGATGGTATTTTCCTGTCCAATGGCCCTGGCGATCCCGAGCCTTGTGACTATGCTATTGCTGCAGCCAAAGAATTGATCGAAACTGGCGTTCCCACTTTTGGTATTTGCCTGGGCCATCAGATCATGGGCCTGGCATCCGGTGCCAAAACCTTGAAGATGAAATTTGGTCATCATGGTGCCAATCATCCGGTGAAAGATCTGGAAACCGGGCAGGTAGTGATCACCAGCCAAAACCACGGTTTTGCGGTAGATGCGGATACCTTGCCAGCCAATATGAAAGCCACGCATGTGTCTTTGTTTGATGGCTCATTGCAAGGTCTGATGCGTACTGACAAACCGGCATTCTGTTTTCAGGGACACCCCGAAGCGAGCCCAGGTCCGCATGATATTGCCTACCTGTTTGACCGCTTTGTGAACCTGATGGAAGCCCGTAAATAATTAATTGATTGTTTAAAGCCTTATCTTTGCCACAAAGACACAAAGGAACAACAAGCACACTAAGTAGGACAGCTCATATGCCGTGTTTTATCCAGAATGGCTGTCTTTGAATAATCTGGGTCATTGAAGAGCACGTATTTCGTTGTGTTTCTCTGTGCCTTTGTGGTTAAGTCCACTCCGCTATAACACTATGCCAAAAAGATCAGACATAAAAAGTATCCTCATCATCGGCGCGGGCCCGATCATTATTGGTCAGGCTTGCGAGTTTGACTATTCCGGCGCGCAAGCCTGTAAAGCGTTGCGCGAAGAGGGCTACAAGGTCATTCTCGTCAACAGCAACCCGGCCACTATCATGACCGATCCGGAAACGGCTGATGTCACTTACATCGAGCCAATCACCTGGCAAGTAGTCGAGAGCATCATTGCCAAAGAACGTCCCGATGCCATTTTGCCAACCATGGGTGGTCAGACGGCGCTGAATTGCGCGCTCGATTTGCACAAGCATGGCGTGCTCGATAAATATCGGGTGGAATTGATTGGCGCTTCGCCAGAAGCCATTGACAAGGCCGAAGATCGACTCAAGTTTAAGGATGCCATGACCAAGATTGGTCTGGGCTCGGCGCGTTCTGGCATTGCGCATTCACTCGACGAAGCCTGGACGGTGCAAAAGACGGTGGGCTTTCCAGTGGTGATTCGTCCCTCATTTACATTGGGTGGCACCGGTGGCGGGATTGCCTATAACTCGGAAGAATTTGAAACCATCTGCAAACGCGGTTTGG
Source organism: Ampullimonas aquatilis (assembly GCF_049675895.1). GTDB lineage: Bacteria > Pseudomonadota > Gammaproteobacteria > Burkholderiales > Burkholderiaceae_D > Ampullimonas > Ampullimonas aquatilis. Next base: position 1,002,299 of record NZ_CP183834.1, read on the forward strand.
AAGCATCACCTACCAGCGAGCTGTTGATTGAAGAATCACTGGTTGGCTGGAAAGAGTACGAGATGGAAGTGGTGCGTGACAAAAAAGACAACTGCATCATTGTTTGCTCGATTGAAAACCTGGACCCCATGGGTGTGCATACCGGTGACTCGATTACCGTGGCACCGGCACAAACCCTGACTGACAAGGAATATCAAATTTTACGGAATGCCTCTTTGGCGGTATTGCGTGAAATTGGTGTCGATACGGGTGGCTCGAATGTTCAATTTTCAATTAATCCCAAAGATGGTCGGATGATTGTGATTGAAATGAACCCACGGGTATCACGTTCTTCAGCACTGGCTTCCAAGGCAACCGGTTTCCCAATTGCCAAGATTGCCGCCAAGCTGGCAGTGGGTTACACCCTGGATGAATTGCGCAACGATATTACTGGCGGCGCGACACCGGCTTCGTTTGAGCCTTCCATCGACTATGTGGTGACCAAGATTCCACGTTTTGCCTTTGAAAAATTTCCAACTGCAGATAGTCGCCTGACCACGCAGATGAAATCAGTGGGTGAGGTCATGGCCATTGGTCGCACCTTCCAGGAGTCGTTCCAGAAAGCCCTGCGTGGTTTGGAAGTTGGCGTGGATGGCCTGAATGAGAAAACCCAGGATCGTGAAAGTCTCGAAGTGGAACTCGGCGAGCCAGGTCCAGAGCGTATCTGGTATGTAGGCGATGCCTTTGCCCAGGGTTATACGATTGATGAAGTATTTAATCTGACCAAGATAGATCCCTGGTTCCTCGCGCAGATCAAAGAGATTGTCGATATTGAATTGACGCTCGAAAAATCGGATTTGGACGCGCTGGATCGCGAAACTGTTTTTGCACTCAAACAAAAGGGTTTTTCGGATCGTCGTCTGGCTAAATTGCTCAAGACTACTGACAAAGCGGTACGTGAAAAACGTCATGCACTCAATGTCCGTCCTGTGTACAAGCGCGTGGATACTTGTGCTGGCGAGTTTGCTACAAAAACAGCTTATATGTATTCCACCTATGAAGAAGAGTGCGAAGCTGAGCCCACTGACAAGAAAAAGATCATGGTGTTGGGCGGTGGGCCCAATCGAATTGGTCAGGGTATCGAGTTTGATTATTGCTGCGTACATGCGGCCTTGGCGATGCGTGAAGATGGTTATGAAACCATCATGGTCAACTGTAATCCCGAAACGGTTTCAACTGACTATGACACTTCCGATCGTCTGTACTTTGAACCTTTGACGCTGGAAGATGTGCTGGAAATTGTCGATAAAGAAAAACCGGTCGGGGTGATTGTGCAATATGGTGGTCAGACGCCATTGAAATTGGCGCTGGATCTGGAAGCCAATGGCGTGCCGATTATTGGAACTTCACCCGACATGATTGATGCCGCAGAAGACCGTGAGCGCTTCCAAAAATTGCTGCACGAGCTGGGCTTGCGTCAGCCGCCTAATCGTACCGCCCGTACCGAGGCCGATGCCTTGTTGCTGGCACAGGAGATTGGCTACCCCTTGGTGGTGAGACCTTCTTACGTGCTGGGTGGCCGGGCAATGGAAATTGTGCACGAGCAGCGGGATCTGGAGCGTTACATGCGCGAAGCGGTCAAGGTGTCGCATGATTCACCCGTATTGTTGGATCGTTTCTTGAACGATGCCATTGAGTGTGACGTGGATTGCATCTCCGATGGTCAGCGTGTATTCATTGGTGGTGTGATGGAGCATATTGAGCAGGCGGGGGTGCACTCCGGTGACTCGGCTTGTTCATTGCCACCTTATTCGCTCTCCAAAGAAACGGTCGATGAACTGAAACGCCAGACAACGATGATGGCCAAGGGCCTCAATGTGATTGGCCTGATGAATGTGCAGTTTGCCATTCAGCAGGTCGACGGGCAGGACATTGTGTTTGTACTGGAAGTCAACCCGCGTGCTTCGCGCACAGTGCCTTTTGTCTCCAAGGCAACCGGCTTGCAACTGGCCAAAATTGCAGCACGCTGCATGGCCGGACAATCCTTGGATTCACAAGGAATCGGCGATGAAGTTGTGCCACCTTATTTCTCCGTCAAGGAAGCCGTCTTCCCGTTTGTGAAATTCCCCGGGGTGGATACGATTCTCGGGCCGGAGATGAAATCCACCGGTGAAGTCATGGGTGTGGGTAAAACTTTTGGCGAAGCATTTGTCAAATCCCAATTGGGGGCTGGTACCCGTCTACCGACCTCAGGTAAGGTTTTCTTGTCAGTTAAAAACAGTGATAAACCACGCACAGTGCAAGTCGCCAAAGAATTAGTGGCGCTGGGATTTTCAGTGGTGGCAACCAAAGGCACGGCAGCAGCAATTTCGGCTGCCGGTATTGAAGTCACTACAGTCAACAAGGTGGTTGAAGGTCGTCCTCATATTGTGGATATGATCAAAAACAACGAGATTGTGCTGGTGGTCAACACGGTCGAAGAAAAGCGTAGTGCCATTGCAGATTCGCGTGCCATCCGTACTTCTGCACTGGCAGCGCGAGTGACAACTTACACGACGATCGCCGGTGCCGAGGCTGCCGTTGAAGGCATGCATCATCTTCAGCACCTTGAGGTCTACGATTTACAAGGACTGCATAGCAGCTTACACTAGCGGTAACTTATTCAATTCAGGCCGCCTCGACTATTCGGTTTAGGCGGCTTGCTTTTTTTATGAAAATATTATGAGCACAATACCTCTGACTAAATTTGGTGCAGAACTTCTGAAAGAAGAACTGCATCGCCTGAAAACTGTTGAACGTCATCAAGTCATTACTGCGATTGCCGAAGCGCGTGCCCAAGGCGATTTGTCTGAAAATGCCGAGTATGACGCGGCCAAGGAAAAACAAAGCTTTATCGAAGGCCGGATTGCCGAGCTGGAGGGTAAACTTTCTGCCGCGCAGATTATTGATCCAGCTGAACTTGATGCCGATGGTCGCGTGGTGTTTGGTGCCACTGTGGATTTGGAAAATCTAGGGAATAGCGAGAAAGTGGTTTATCAAATTGTGGGCGATGACGAGGCTGATCTCAAGCTGGGTAAGATTTCCATTTCTTCTCCGATTGCGCGTGCCTTGATCAGTAAAAATATTGGCGATGTGGTCGAAGTGATGGCGCCTGGCGGTATCAAGGAATATGAAGTTCTGGATGTGCGTTATATTTGATTGTGGACTGAATCTGCCTGGGTAATCACTGATAAATATCATGTTTAAACGACTCGCCCCCCATCTGGAATTGTTGATTACTGTGATTTGGGTAGGCAGTCTTTGGACGGTAGGTTACCTGGTTGCGCCAACCTTGTTTACTAATCTGACTGATCGGGTCTTGGCAGGAACCATTGCTGGTTTTATCTTTCGTACCGAAGCCTGGGTGTCATTGGCCTGCGCAATGTGCCTCTTGGTGGTCTGGATTTTGGATGCGCGTCCAGAGTCGCGTCATCCTCATATCAAGTGGCTGGTCGCTGCAATGGCAGCCTGCACCATGATTGGTTATTTTGGGATTCAACCCATGATGGCCGAGTTGAAGGCTGCAGCACCTGCCGGTTTGATGGAAGGTGCTGCAGCCAGTCGCTTTGGTATGCTGCATGGGATTGCCAGTCTGATTTATCTGCTGCAAAGCGTACTGGGCGGATGGCTGTTGATCAAGCTTGCCAGACCTCGTTAGCTTAAACATCTCAGCTAACGAGTTGAATCAAAAGTTGGCATTTAGACAGGCTGAGTCTGGTTTAATCAGACTGTTTTTTCTTGACACTCACTTGCCGGTTTTTGGCGCGTTTGATAAATCCACCCGCTGTGACCCGCTCAGTTGCCTTGAGTGATACTTTTTTCACTGAAGGGCGGCGAGTGCCAGTGCGGCTGGGTTTGACGACCGTGACAGTACGAAGTCCTGCGGCTTTACGACGTTTGGGTTCACCAAGAATTTCCCGCTTGAAGACGGCTGGCGCATGCTCAGGGCGAAACAGAACCAGTAGCTTGCCAATATGCTGTACCGGGGCTGCGTTGAGCTTCAGGCAGACTTGCTCCTGGATGGTGTTACGCTCATCCCGATCATCGGAAAACACTCGTACTTTGATAAGCTGGTGCGAAGACAAGGCAAGGTCAATTTCTTTCAGGACTGCTTCCGTCAAGCCGTCGCCGCCAATCATGACAACGGGTTTAAGGGAGTGGGCCTGGGAGCGCAATTCAGAGCGCTGAGCTGGGGTGAGGGTAGGTGTACTCATTCTTTTCTGTACTATCAAAAGGCTATTATCGCCGATGCGATGCCAATATAGGAAATCTTGCTGTGGCAAAGAACAAATCTAATCAATCCTGGTTGCATGACCATATCAATGATCCCTATGTAAAAATGGCTCAGCGCGAGGGTTATCGGGCCCGCGCCGCCTATAAGCTCAAGGAAATTGATGAAGATGCCAAACTGATCAAAGCAGGCCAGGTGATTGTCGATCTGGGCAGTGCACCGGGTAGCTGGTCGCAGTATGTCCGTAATAAATTTGCTGCGGGTGGCCCTAAAAATGAGGGGAAACTCAATGGCACCATCATTGCACTTGATATGTTACCGATGGAGCCTATCGCCGATGTGCACTTTATACAGGGCGATTTTCGTGAAGAGTCAATCATGCACCAATTGGAAAGGCTTCTGTTGGAAGTTGCTCAAACTGATAAAGTGGATCTTGTGATTTCGGATATGGCCCCCAACTTGTCAGGAGTGGGGATCGCGGATGCGGCGCGGATTGAGCATGTAGTCGATTTGGCGCTGGAATTTGCCGCTAATCACTTGAAACCTGAAGGGGCTTTATTGGTAAAGTGTTTTCATGGGAGTGGTTATAGCCAGCTTGTAGAGAAATTCAAAAAGCAGTTTATTTCGGTAGCACCGAAAAAGCCTAAAGCTTCACGAGATAAATCATCTGAAACTTTTCTGCTTGGCAAGGGCCTTAAAAGATGAAATTAGTTCGCTCATCGCTTGAAAAATAGTTTGTTTTAATGGTTGTCTGCTGGTAAAAGTAGTTGACTATCGGTAAGCGTGACTGCCTGACCACGCGAGAATGTAATTTCTGTCATTAATCCGGATTATCTGGGCCGGACTTATGTGTGCTGGCAGGCAAAGCGGTAGAATGGGTATATTGACTGATGCCACTTGTGAGCAAGTTGGTTGTAAATAGCAGGAATGAACCTGCGTAAAGGAGTACACCTTGAACAATATGTTTTCTAAAGCGGCAATCTGGTTGGTGATCGCTTTGGTGTTGTTTACTGTTTTTAAACAGTTTGACAAGCCGCGTGTCCAAGAGGGCGTCACTTATTCCCAATTCATGGATGACGCAAAAAATGGCAAGATCAAGCGCGTTGAAGTGCAGGGACGGAATCTGCAAATTACCCCTCAGGACGGTCAGCGGTTTGTCATTACTTCCCCGGGTGATATCTGGATGGTTGGTGATCTGATGAAATATGGTGTGCAAGTCACCGGTAAGCCAGAAGAAGAGCCGTCATTGCTGACCAGCATTTTCATTTCCTGGTTTCCGATGCTGCTACTGATTGGTGTTTGGGTATTTTTCATGCGACAGATGCAGGGCGGTGGACGTGGTGGTGCATTTTCCTTTGGTAAATCCAGAGCCAAAATGCTGGATGAAAGTACCAATCAAATTACTTTTGCCGATGTGGCTGGCTGCGATGAGGCCAAAGAAGACGTGACCGAGCTGGTTGACTTTTTGCGTGACCCATCCAAGTTCCAAAAGTTGGGTGGTCGCATTCCTCGCGGTGTCTTGATGGTAGGTTCACCAGGCACCGGTAAAACATTGCTGGCACGTGCGATTGCCGGTGAAGCCAAAGTACCGTTTTTTTCGATTTCTGGTTCCGACTTCGTGGAAATGTTTGTTGGCGTTGGTGCGGCTCGGGTACGCGATATGTTCGAGACTGCTAAAAAGCATGCGCCTTGCATTATCTTTATTGATGAGATTGATGCAGTTGGTCGCCAACGCGGCGCTGGTTTGGGCGGCGGTAATGACGAACGTGAACAAACACTGAACCAGATGCTGGTTGAGATGGATGGTTTTGAAACAGGTGTCGGTGTGATCGTGATTGCTGCGACTAACCGTCCAGACGTACTTGACCCGGCTTTACTGCGTCCGGGTCGTTTTGACCGTCAAGTGGTTGTGCCATTACCAGATATTCGTGGTCGTGAGCAGATCCTGCATGTTCATATGCGCAAAGTGCCCATTGCACCCGATGTCAAAGCAGACATTCTGGCGCGTGGCACGCCTGGTTTTTCAGGTGCTGACCTTGCCAATCTGGTCAACGAGTCGGCCTTGTTTGCGGCACGTCGCAATGGCCGTCTGGTTGAGATGGAAGATTTTGAAAAGGCCAAAGACAAGATCATGATGGGCGCCGAGCGTAAATCGATGGTCATGCCAGAGGAAGAGCGTCGCAATACTGCGTACCATGAGTCAGGTCATGCTCTGGTAGCGCGTTTGCTGCCCAAGACTGATCCGGTTCATAAAGTCACCATCATTCCACGTGGTCGTGCTTTGGGTGTGACCATGCAGCTGCCAACGGAAGATCGTTACAGCATGGATCGCTCACGTATGCTCAATATCATTTCGGTATTGTTTGGCGGACGGATTGCTGAAGAGGTGTTCATGGATCAAATGACCACGGGTGCTTCCAATGACTTTGAGCGCGCCACTCAGATTGCCCGTGATATGGTGACGCGTTATGGTATGACCGATGCACTGGGTCCCATGGTTTATGCAGAAAACGAAGGTGAAGTATTCCTTGGGCGCAGCATTACCAAGACCATGAATATGTCCGAAGAAACCATGCGTAAAGTGGACAGCGAAATCCGTCGGATCATTGACGAACAGTATGCGCTGGCTCGCAAGCTGATTGAGGATAACAAGGACAAGATGCACGCCATGGCGAATGCTTTGCTGGAATGGGAAACCATTGATGCTGACCAGATTGCCGATATCATGGAAGGCCGTCCACCAAGAGCACCAAAAAGTTATGCAACTTCGGGTGGTAATTCTTCCGGTGGTGGTAGCAGCTCAACAGGTGGCGTCGCTGCCAGCGCACCTGCAACCGCCTGAGCATTCAAGCTGCTATAAAAGCGCCAAATAGTTTGGCGCTTTTTTATTTGGTGCAGATTGTTTGTCAGTCTGGTTGGCCCAGATAAGGCAAATTTTCATCTGGTTTCCTGAACAGCGCATTCTCTATCTTTATGGCAAATCTGACTTGTGGTCGCTATATCCTGACTTTGTCGGCAGTGCGCCCCTTGGTGATGGGGATACTTAATGTGACTCCGGATTCCTTTTCTGATGGGGGCCAGTTCGCTATGCTGGACAAGGCGTTGGCCCATGCTCAGGAGATGATTCATGCTGGTGTTGACATCATTGATGTTGGTGGTGAATCTACCCGGCCTGGCGCAGCTTTGGTATCGTTAGAAGAGGAGCTTGCGCGAGTGTTGCCTATCGTCAAAGCCTTGCGTGATTGTGGCAAGCCCTTGTCGATTGATACGTATAAGCCCGAGGTCATGCACGCCTGTCTTGCCGAAGGTGCTGACATGATCAATGATGTGAATGCCTTGCAGGCGCCTGGTGCACTGGAGGCTGTCAAGCAAAGTCATTGCGCCATTTGTTTGATGCATAAGCAGGGCTCACCGCAGACCATGCAAGTGGCACCTAATTATGATGATGTGGTTGATGAGGTTCGCCTGTTTCTGATTGATCGGCTTCATTGTTTGCAAACTGCGGGCATCAGCATGGATCGCATTGTGTTGGACCCGGGTTTTGGTTTTGGCAAGAAACTGGCGCACAATCTGGCTTTGGCCAATACCTTATTGAAAACATCAGTAGCAGATCTGCCTTGGCTGGTTGGCGTGTCGCGTAAGGCCATGCTGGGTCAATTGACTGGACATGATGTCAGCCAACGGGTTTTGCCCAGCATAGTCGCTGCGTTGGCTTTGGCTCAGCAAGGCGCCAGTATTGTACGAGTGCACGATGTCGCTGAAACGATTGAAGCCTTCAAGGTCTGGCAGGCGTTGACGGGTCTACCGATAAATACTGCCAATATGAATTAATTGAATAAAAACCTCAGAAGAAGGAGAAGCAATGTCACGACGTTATTTTGGTACTGATGGTATTCGCGGCACAGTCGGCGAGTCACCGATTACCCCGGAGTTTGCTTTGCGTCTGGGTTATGCCGCGGGCAAGGTGTTGGCACATCAGGCTTCATCCGAAAAATCTGTCTCACGACCAGTGGTATTGATTGGCAAAGACACCAGGGTATCTGGTTATATGCTCGAAGCTGCGCTCGAATGCGGATTTTCTGCGGCAGGGGTTGATGTGATGCTGGCCGGCCCGATGCCGACACCCGCAGTGGCTTATTTGACCCGTGCTTTACGGCTTTCCGTTGGCGTGGTCATTTCCGCGTCGCATAATCCTTATCAGGATAACGGCATCAAGTTTTTTTCCAGTCAGGGTGACAAGCTGCCTGACGAAGTAGAAGCCGAAATTGAACGTGAGTTGGAAAACCCAATGGGTTGTGAATCCTCTGATCATTTGGGCAAGGCCAAGCGCCTGGATGATGCACGCGGTCGCTATATTGAATTTTGCAAAAGCACTTTTCCGGCCGAGCTGGACTTGCGCGGCATGAAGATTGTGGTGGATTGCGCGCATGGCGCCGCCTATCAAGTCGCGCCGGAAGTGTTTCATGAGTTGGGTGCAGAAGTGATTGCCATCGGTAACCAACCCAATGGTTTTAATATCAATGATGGCTATGGAGCGACCGCGCCGGATAACCTGATTTTGGCGGTGCGTGCCAATAATGCCCAGATTGGTTTGGCGCTGGACGGCGATGCGGATCGTTTGCTGATTGTTGATGCGGCGGGTCGTCTGTATACCGGCGATGAACTGCTGTATGTGCTGATAAAAGACCGGCTCCTGGCTGGCCAAAAGATGGCCGGTGCGGTTGGTACCTTGATGACCAATATGGCGGTTGAGCTGGCCATCAAAAAGCTGGGTGTACAGTTTTTGCGCGCCAAGGTCGGGGATCGTTATATTCTGGAATTGTTACGGGAAAAGCAGAAAACCGAAGCGGGCTGGATATTAGGCGGCGAGGGCTCGGGACACTTGCTGGTTTTGGACAAACATACCACGGGCGATGGCACCATTTCTGCCTTGCAAGTATTGTCAGCGATTTCGCGCAGTCAACAATCTTTGGCTGAGCTGACCCAAGAAGTCAATCTGTTCCCGCAAAAACTCATCAATGTGCGGATACAGCCAGGCTATAACTGGCAGGCCAACGACTATTTGCAAAATGAAATCAGAGCGGTTGAACAGGAGTTGGGCGATACCGGGCGTGTGTTGATCCGAGCTTCCGGGACCGAGCCAGTCTTGCGTGTTATGGTTGAAGCAGCCGATGCCAATCTGGCGCAAAAGACGGCTGAAAGACTTGCAAAAGCTATTCAGTAAGACATTTTATTGGGGGTATGTTCAATAATAATCTTGTAATGTACGTATTTATTGGGTTATTTATTTTACTGGTATAGAGTATATTGATGCGATATATCGATCACGGGCAAGGCGGTGAGGCTGCAGTGCTCAAGCTGCAAGAAACTGCTGCACCGGTGATTCTGACTGGTGAAGTGCTCATAGAGGTTTACATAGCCGGTGTGAATCGGCCCGATGTGGCACAACGCACCGGGACTTACCCGCCGCCAGTGGGTGCTTCAACGATTCTTGGACTGGAAGTCGCTGGTCAGGTGATTGCTGTGGCGGACGATATTGCCGCTACGGGTGCCTGGCCGCAAGTGGGTGACTGGGTCTGCGCCCTGACACCGGGGGGTGCCTATGCCGAATTGGTGAGTACGCCAGCGCAACATTGCCTGCCAATTCCCAAAGGTTTTGATTTGCTGCAAGCAGCAGCCTTGCCAGAGAATTATTTTACAGTCTGGTTCAATCTGTTTGAACGAGGTGGTTTAAAAGCCGGGGAACGTGTGCTGATTCATGGTGGTACCAGCGGTATTGGCCTGACAGCAATCCAGTTGGCCAAGGAATTTGGTGCCACGGTGTACACCACGGTCGGCAGCGAGAAGAAACAGTTGGCGGCCCAGCAGGCTGGTGCTGATCTGGCCATTAATTACCGTAGTGAAGATTTTGTGACAGTGATCAAAGCGCTCACTGAAGGGCAGGGTGTCCAGGTGGTATTGGACATGGTTGCAGGAGACTATGTGGATCGTAATCTGCGCGTACTCGGTATGGATGGTCGACTGGTGCAAATTGCACTCATGCAAGGGAGTCGGGCTGACATTAATGTGGCCGCCATCATGACCAAACGCCTGGTTTTTACCGGCTCCACCCTGCGTCCACAAAGTATTGAGCAGAAGGCACGGATCGCTCGGCAATTACTGCAAAATGTCTGGCCGGTGCTGGAAGCTGGGCGCTGCAAACCGGTCATTGATCGCGTTTATCCTTTGGCCGAAGCAGCACAAGCCCATGTTTATATGGAGTCTGGCGCGCATATTGGCAAAATCATGCTACAGGTCAAAACGTCGCCATTTTGACAATCTTGTGTGATTTCAATGACGTTTTGGTGAATGTCACAAAGGTGTCATAATTGCAATTTAACCTGCCATATCCCTTAATCATGCTTTAAAGGAGCATTTAATGCGTGCAGGCAAATTTGCAATATTCACCCTGACTGTCAGTGCAACAGTCTCCTTGTTTGGCGCCGCCAATGCCGCCGAAATTACCGGTGCTGGTGCTTCATTCCCCGCCCCAATCTATGCTAAATGGGCCGATGCCTATCAAAAAGCCACCTCCAACAAAGTTAACTACCAATCCATCGGCTCTTCTGGCGGCATCAAGCAAATCACCGCCAAGACGGTTGATTTTGGTGCTTCTGACATGCCATTGAAACAGGAAGAGCTGGATCAGAAGGGTATGGCTCAATTCCCTACCGTGATCGGCGGTGTGGTTCCTGTGATTAACTTGCCAGGCGTCCAACCTGGTGAGTTGCGTCTGACGGGTTCTTTGCTGGCTGATATTTTCTTGGGAAAAATCACCAAGTGGAATGACAAGCATATTGTTGAGTTGAATCCAAAAGCTAAATTGCCCGATCAGGATATTCTGGTAGTACGCCGTGCTGATGGTTCTGGCACCACATTTATTTTCTCCAACTACTTGTCCAAAGTGAGCGAAGAGTGGAAGTCCAAAGTGGGTGAGGGCACGACGCTGAACTGGCCAGTGGGTACTGGTGGTAAAGGTAATGATGGCGTTTCGGCTTTTGTGCAACGTCTGAGTGGTGCAATTGGCTATGTCGAGTATGCTTATGCCAAGCAAAACAAGATGACCCATCTGTCATTGCAGAATGCTTCAGGTAGTTATGTCCAGCCTTCTGATAACGCTTTTAAAGCGGCCGCTGCTGCAGCCGACTGGAACAAATCTTTCTACCAAATTCTCACCAATCAAGCCAACAAAGAGGCATGGCCAATTTCAGGCGCAACTTTCATTCTGATGCACAAGTCGCAGGATAAGCCGGCTCAAGGTGCTGAAGCCCTGAAGTTTTTTGACTGGGCCTTTAAAAATGGTTCTGTAATGGCTGATGAGCTGGACTATGTGCCTCTGCCAGAGGCTGTTATGAATGTAGTACGTTCCAGCTGGAGTTCCATTAAGGACGCGAACGGCAAAGCAGTACTTCAGTAATCCCCCAAGCTTGTCAGGCAATGATGTCTGGCAAGCTTTTCTTTTTGTACAGGTTTCTTCATGACTGATACCACCGATCTCGACCGCCAGCTGATTACACCAAGCCCTTGGGGTGACCGAATTTTTGCTGCCGTGGCACGCTTGGCTGCCATTGTGACTTTGCTCATGATGGGTGGCATCATTATTTCGCTGTTCATCAGTTCTTGGCCTACCATCAAGGCCTTGGGCTGGAGTTTTATTGTTAGTCCAGACTGGGATCCACCTGCGGATCTCTACGGTGCATTGGTGCCCATTTATGGCACGATCGTGACTTCCCTCATTGCTTTGATTATTGCTGTACCCGTCAGTTTTGGTATTGCACTGTTTTTGACCGAACTTTCTCCCGCCTGGTTGCGTCGCCCACTGGGTACCGCGATTGAATTGCTGGCTGCGATTCCAAGTATTGTTTACGGTATGTGGGGGTTATTGGTTTTTTCTCCGATTTTTGCTGATTATTTTCAAAAACCCTTGCAGATGACACTGGGTAAGTTACCTGTGATTGGTCAATTATTTTCTGGCCCACCATTGGGTATTGGTATTTTGTGTGCCGGCATTATTCTGGCCATCATGATCATTCCTTATATTGCCTCTGTGATGCGCGATGTATTTGAAGTAACGCCAACGCTGCTCAAGGAGTCTGCCTACGGTATCGGTTGTACAACTTGGGAAGTGATGTGGAACGTGGTGCTACCGTACACCAAGGCCGGTGTGATCGGTGGCGTCATGTTGGGCCTGGGCCGTGCTCTGGGCGAAACCATGGCTGTGACTTTTGTGATTGGCAATACCAACGTATTTGGTGGGGCATCGTTGTTTTCACCCGGTAATAGTATTACTTCTGCTTTGGCTAATGAATTTGCTGAAGCTAGCCCAGGCCTTCATACGTCGGCCTTAATGGAGTTGGGCCTGATTTTGTTCCTGATTACTTTCCTCGTATTGTCTGCATCCAAGATTCTCTTGTTGAGATTACAAAGATCAGAAGGAACGAAATAATGTCGGCGACTAACCCCAGACAATTATCTGAACAAGGAAGCGATATGGCTGAACATACATTGACCGCATCCATGCCAATGAGTGCGGATGCAGAAAAGGTGAAAGAGTCTTTGCAGGCGCGTCGTCGACGCACTAACCAACTCGCCCTGACATTGTCCCTGCTTGCCATGGTCTTTGGTCTTATCTGGTTGACCTGGATTCTATTTACGACCTTGCGATTGGGTATTGGTGGTCTGTCTCTCTCCCTCTTTACTGAAATGACGCCACCACCGAATACTGCTGGCGGTGGTTTGGCCAATGCAATCGCCGGTAGTTTTGCGATGGTAGGTTTGGCTACGCTGGTAGGAACACCATTGGGTATTATGGCAGGTGTGTTTTTATCAGAGTATGGTCATGGATCAATCGTGGCTAGCATAACCCGTTTTGTGAACGACATTTTGCTGTCAGCGCCATCAATTGTGATTGGTTTGTTTGTCTATGCGGTGGTGGTCAGCAGAATGGGTAACTTCTCCGGTTATGCCGGCGCAATCTCCCTCGCACTTTTGCAAATTCCTGTGGTGATTCGTACGACGGAGAATATGTTGAATCTGGTGCCCAATGCCTTGCGTGAGGCCGCATTTGCGTTAGGTACACCAAAATGGAAGATGATTTCAGCCATTACATTAAAGGCATCTGTTGCCGGTATTTTGACGGGTGTACTCTTGTCAGTGGCGCGTATCGCTGGCGAGACAGCACCTTTGTTGTTCACTGCACTCTCCAATCAATTTTGGAGCATGGATATGAGCCAGCCAATGGCTAATTTGCCTGTCACCATATTTAAATTTGCCATGAGTCCTTTCAAAGAATGGCAAGAGCTGGCCTGGGCTGGCGTATTTCTGATCACATTGGGTGTGCTTGGATTGAATATTCTGGCCCGTACCCTATTCACGAAAAAATCCTGAGGTTAATCATGACTGTTGCCACTATTAATGTCGATGCAAATATCAAAGCCAAGATTGAAGTTAAAAATCTAAATTTTTATTACGGTAAGTTTCATGCTTTGAAGAATGTCAACATGAACATACCCAATAAGAAAGTGACCGCTTTCATTGGGCCTTCTGGTTGTGGCAAGTCAACCCTGCTACGCACCTTTAACAAGATGTATGCGCTTTATCCAGAGCAGCGTGCTGAAGGTGAAATCAATATGGATGGTGGTAATTTACTGACGTCCACCCAGAGCATTTCCTTGTTGCGTGCTAAGGTTGGTATGGTTTTTCAAAAACCAACACCATTTCCCATGTCTATTTACGATAACATTGCATTCGGTGTCAGAATGTTTGAAAAATTGTCTCGCTCTGAGATGGATGACCGAGTGGAGTGGGCACTGACCAAAGCTGCCTTGTGGAATGAAGTAAAAGATAAGTTGCATCAAAGTGGTAACGGCCTTTCCGGTGGTCAACAACAGAGGTTATGTATTGGCAGAGGTATCGCCATTAAACCCGAAATATTATTGCTCGATGAGCCCTGTTCGGCACTTGATCCAATTTCAACTGGTCGTATTGAAGAGTTAATTGCTGAGCTTAAGGATGATTATACCGTTGTCATCGTAACTCACAATATGCAACAGGCCGCACGCTGTTCCGACTACACTGCTTATATGTACCTGGGTGAACTGATTGAGTTTGGTAAAACTGATCAGATTTTCATGAAGCCAGCACGTAGTGAAACTGAAGATTACATTACTGGCCGTTTCGGCTGAACCGGAGAGCGCAATGAGTGATAAACATTTATCAACACAGTTTGATGCAGAGCTGGCCAAAGTGAGTTCAAAGTTGCTGGAAATGGGTGGATTGGTTGAGGCCCAGGTTAGTCATGCTTTGGCTGCACTGATCAATCGGGATATTGAACAGGCCGAATTGGTGATTAGTACGGAGCCACGTATTAATAGCAAGGAAGTGGAGATAGATGCTGATTGCGCCAATATCATGGCTAGACGTCAGCCTACGGCACGTGATTTGCGTCTGTTATTGGCTATTACCAAGACCATTACCAATCTTGAACGCGTTGGTGACGAGGCCAACCGAATTGCCAAGATGGCAAAAAACACTTTTGAACAAAATAAACCAATTTCAATTAATTTTTCTGAGTTGAAAATTGCCGGCGATCTGGCATTGCAGTTGCTACGTCGCTCATTGGATGCATTTGCTCGTCTTGATACTGTAGAGGCTGCTGCAATCGTTCGTGATGATGATGCCATTGATGATGAGTTTCGCAGCTTTGTGCGTAAACTGATTACTTTCCTGATGGAAGATCCACGTATCATCTCTGTTGGACTGGATTTGTTGTTCGTCGCTAAAGCAATAGAGCGGATTGGTGATCATGCAAAAAATATTGCAGAATTCATCATTTATATTGTCAAGGGAACTGACGTGCGTCATACGCCGTTGGCTGAAATGGAAAAAGAAGCACTTAAATAATCATTTTCTTACTGACCTTATCATGCCAAGTAGTATCTTAGTTGTCGAAGACGAGCCAGCAATTTCCGAATTGATTGCTGTTAATCTCCAGCATGCCGGGCATCATCCCATCAAGGCTTTTAATGCTGAACAAGCGCAGCATATCATGACCGATGTGTTACCTGATCTTGTATTATTAGATTGGATGTTGCCAGGCATGTCGGGCGTGACGTTTGCGCGCAGTCTTCGTTCCAATGATCGGACCAAAGGTATTCCGATTATTATGTTGACGGCTCGTGGCGAAGAGAGTGATAAGGTATTGGGTTTGGAAGCTGGTGCTGATGACTATGTGACCAAACCGTTTTCACCTAAAGAGCTTTTGGCTAGGATTAAAGCAGTCTTGCGCAGACGAGCGCCGCAGCTTACTGAGGATAAGGTCGAAATTAGTGGTCTTTGTCTTGATCCGCTTACGCACAGAGTTTCTGCTAAATACATTGAAAATATCGAAAACAAAGAACAGAACGTTCCTTTGGATTTGGGTCCTACGGAGTTTCGACTGCTACATTTTCTAATGACACATCCAGAACGTGTGCATACACGATCACAATTACTTGATCAGGTTTGGGGTGATCATGTATTTGTTGAAGAGCGTACTGTCGATGTGCACATCAAACGACTGCGAGCTTCATTGGCACCATCTGGTCATGAACGTCTCGTACAGACTGTGAGAGGGGCCGGTTACCGATTTGCAACGGCGTGATTCTTGAATAAAAAGTCATCTCTGCAAGGGTACTGAATTGTCTTTTATCTGGTTGCGTACAACAATCATACTTTGTTTAATCTTCTTGATTACAGCAGGGTTATGGCTCAGTCATGATCAACTTTTGGCACTCATTTTTTGTGGGCTGATGTTATGTGTGCTGGTGTTTTTTCATGTCTTTCATTTAAATCAACTTTTTTCTTGGGCTAAAGCAGCTGATAAGCAAAAAATACCGGTTGGTCGTGGTAGCTGGTCAGAAGTTTTTTATTTGATTAGTCGTGCATTAAGACGTTTTGGTGATGAGGCTGCATTAGAGCGATCTAAGCATGAGCGATTTATCCAGGCGATTCAAGCCTCTCCAAACGGTGTATTAATGCTGGATAACAAGGACCAGATTGAATGGTGCAATGCCATGTCTGCGATGCATTTTGGGATAAATCCAAAATCTGATTACATGCAGAAAATCAAAAACTTGATTCGGCAGCCAAATTTCATTAGTTATTTAGATGGTGAAGAGTTTAGTCAACCATTGACGATACGAAATACGGGCACTCTGCAGAATCAAGTTTTATCTTTGCAGATTTTTCATTATGGCAAGGACGAAAAGCTTTTGGTCTCTCGTGACATTACTCAGTACGAACAAAATGATGCGATTCGTCGCGATTTTGTTGCCAATGTATCGCATGAATTAAGAACACCGCTGACAGTATTGTCGGGTTTTTTAGAGATTATGCGTGATCTTGATTTAAGTGAAGAAGACGAATCGCGTTATATTGAGCTCATGCACGAGCAAGCTGGCAGAATGCAGCATATTGTGGATGATTTACTGACTCTTTCAAGGTTGGAAAATAACTATAACTTGATCAGAGAAACAACTTTTTCTTTGAGCCCGCTGCTTCGGATGCTCACTAGAGATGCGATTGCACTTTCTAAAGGTCGTCATGAGATTGTATTAAATCAAACGGAGGCGATTAATCTACTTGCCTCTGAGTCAGAGATATCTAGTGCGATGAGTAATTTAATTTCTAATGCTGTCAGGTATACCCCAGCGGGAGGTCAAATTAAAATTGATTGGCATCTGGATAAAAAGGGTAATGGAATTTTTTCAGTAACAGACACTGGGATGGGGATTCCAAGAGAGCACATTCCTCGTTTGACCGAGCGTTTTTATCGTGTTGATAAAAGTCGATCCTCTGAAACGGGTGGGACTGGACTGGGTTTGGCAATTGTCAAGCATGTGCTGATGCGACATCAGGCACATCTTGAAATTAGCAGTGTGGAGGGTGAGGGGAGTGTATTTTCCTTTACCTTGCCGACAAGCAGGATATTTCCGATAAAGGAAGTGGTCGTGTAGTTTTATTGGTTCCCTACTCGTTGTATCAACGCTAAGCAGGGAACCAATAAATCAAATTAGAGCATTCTGCCGTTGAGAATAGTTTCCTCAACGAGCTTTTTGGCATCCAATAACTGTTTGTACCAACCTACCGTAAAGGTACGTGGTTCGGCTTTAGTTCTCTCGGACTTGATTGCTTCATAAATTTCATTGACGCCCATTGCTGGTGAGAACTCTGGTTTCCATGAAGTTTTAGCTAAGATCTTATCAAAGGTGGCGCGATAGTCTCGTTTGTCGGCATCTTCAGGAAGCACCTGTACTTCTACAGGAAATGGCAGTGAGTCACGAACTGTCTCGGCAATTGAAAGAATCTTGATGTTGCCCCAACCCACGTTAAATACCTCACCGTCCACAATCTCTCGTTGAGCGGTCAGCATTTCAATAAACGCCGCCGCAGTGTCACGAACGTGGACTAATGGACGCCATTGTTGACCACCACCTGTTACAAAAATACGACCTTTCTCAACAGCATGTAAAGTCATGATATTGACGACGAGGTCAAAGCGCATTCTGTGTGAAAAGCCAAAAACTGTGGATTGACGTAAAACACTGACCGAAAAGTTGTCATCACGTAAAGGCAAAATATCCAATTCGGCATTTAAATTGGCTTTGGCATAAGCTGTCAATGGATTGGTCGGGCTGGTTTCGGAAAGGATATCGCCATCGCTAAAGCCGTAAACGGAACAGCTACTAGCCAAAACATAACGCTCAACACCCGCAGCTTTTGCAGCCTTGGCTACATTGACGCGACCGAGTTGATTGATTTTTGCAGTCAGATCAGGATCTAGATCGCCAGCAGGATCATTAGACAAAGCAGCGAGATCACAGACAGCATAAGCGCCTTCCAGATCTTTTGGTGTTATTTCACGAATATCCGTTTTAATTGCAGTGAAGTGCTCACGCTCTTCCAGATGCTTGACGACATCGCGACCAAAAAACCAACGATCAATGCCAATGACCTTAAAGCCAGCATCCAGCAGGCGTTCGGCCAGTACAGAGCCAATATAGCCACCGCAACCAGTTACAACAACAGTTTTCATAGTATTCCCCAATTATAAAAAATAGTCTTTATAGACACTGAATTATTTATGACTGCGCCTTTTCAACAACCGGCACTACGACGCGATTAATCACATCCATCACGTAATCGATTTCTTCACGACTGATGCTTGGGAAGAAAGGCAGGGTCAATGTACCAGCACCCCATTCACTGCTCACCGGATGGTCCGAGGCTTGATGACCATAGGTGCGTTGATAATATTGGGTTAAAGGTACTGAATTGTAATTGATTGCAACCTGAATCTGATTGTCATTCAGTATACGAATTGTTTCATCGCGAACTGCAGGTGGCACATGAATCGGGAAAATGTGTTCAGCATTCAATACACCATTGATTTCTTTAGGAAATCTGATTGGGGTCGAAGCTAATTTTTCACGATAATAAGTGGCAGATGCTGTTCTTTTTTCGAGACGTTGACGAATGGTTTTGATCTGCTCGGGTAACAGTGCTGCGAGTAAGTCGGGCAAATTGGCTTTGACACCCAGTTCCAGCATATCCCATGGACGGTAATGGCCGGCTTTAAAACGGTCCACAGCACCAGCACTCATGCCATGTAGACGGCGAATTCGAATGCCTTCCGCTAATTCTGCATCATTGGTCACAATCGCCCCACCTTCGCCGCAGGTGACATTTTTTGTGGCGTAGAAGGAAAAAATGGCTGCATCAGAATGCGTTCCAGGCAAATAGCCATCACGCGTACCTTCAAAGCAGTGTGCGCAGTCTTCGATGATCTTGATATCGGTACGGCCAATATCCTGCAGCATTTTCTTGAAGCCAACCATATCGCACATCCGGCCATACAAATGAACCGGAATAATGACTTTGGTTTTCGGTGTAATGAATGCTTTAGCCGCTTCAGGTGTCAATAACAATGAGTCAGCTTCAACGTCCACAAAAACCACTTTTGCACCGAGAATTTGTGCAACGTTGGCACTGGCAATAAAGGTCATGGCAGGAACAATCACTTCATCATTCCTTTCAACACCCATAGCCATCAAACAGGCGATGGCACCATTTGTCCAGCTATTGACCAGCAAACCTTCTTTTGTGCCAAAAAAAGCGGCAAGTTGCTGTTCAACTTCTTTGGCAACTGTACCACTGGTGAGTATGGGAGAATCGACAACCCGAGCGATACCTGCGATATCTTTTTGGGTCATGTCGTGACGGTAAAATGGCACCTGCATAAATGAGCTTCCTTACAATTTGATAATCATATGGAACACATTATGAGACAGGTTGCCAAAATCACATGACTTAAAATTCACATTTTTATGTTAATGCGCATTTACATTTACATTTTGATATAAAAAGTTTCGATTTGTGAATTGTTACTATCTTGTCAGGCTGGCTTTGACACTAGTTGGGTTGATTGATAGTCATTAATTCACCTTGACTATGTAACAAAACTTTGCCACTTGGTCTTTTGCGGGCGTAACCTCCTTGACTATTCATGATCCAAGATGAATAGTTATCCTTCAGGTGAATCAGCAGACCTTCTTTAATTACGCGTGCTTTCAATTTTTTGTCGAGAATTGGAAAGGCAACTTCAACACGTTTTAACAAGTTGCGGTCCATCCAGTCGGCACTGGACAGATACAAATCTTCCTTGCCATCGTTATAAAAATAATAAACACGGCTATGTTCCAGGTAGCGACCAATAATCGACCGGACCTGGATGTTTTCTGATAGTCCCGGCACACTGGGAGCCAGAGTGCAAAATCCTCGCACAATGAGTTCAATTTTGACACCTGCTTGCGAAGCCTTATAAAGCTCTTCAATGACAGACGGTTCTTGCAGAGCATTCATTTTGGCAATGATGCGTGCTTTTTTACCGCTTGCGGCCAGTTTTGCTTCGTTACGAATTGCTGTAATGGTTTTTTCCAGCAAGGTGAATGGCGATTGCCAAAGTAGGTTTAGTCGGTGCTCCTTGCCGAGTCCAGTTAATTGCTGAAATACGAAGTGGACGTCTTCACAGACTTGCTCATTACTGGTTAATAAACCAAAGTCGGTATAGAGTTTGGCTGTTCGTGAGTGGTAATTTCCGGTCCCTAAGTGTGCGTAGCGTTTCAAGCGCATTTTAGGCTTGATAGTGCCTTTTGAGTTTTCGGATGGATTATCGACGGGCTCTCTTCTGACTATCAACAGCATTTTGGCATGACATTTATGCCCAACTACACCATAAACTACGTGGGCACCAACCGCTTCCAGTCGGGCTGCCCAATTGATATTCGTTTCTTCGTCAAAACGTGCCAGTAGTTCCACTACAACGGTCACCTCTTTACCGTTTCTGGCGGCCTGAATCAACGTTTCCATCAAGACGGACTCGTTACCAGTACGGTAGATGGTTTGTTTGATTGCTACAACATTGGGATCGGTTGCCGCATCCTTGACCAGTTCGAGTACTGGGTTAAAAGACTCGTACGGATGATGCAATAAAATATCTCTTTGGCTAATCAGGCTGAACAAGTCGTGATCATTGTTGCGTAAGAGCGTCGGGATGACTGGTGTGTAGGGCGGAAATTTGAGGTCGGGGCGGTCTACCATATCAGGTAGTTGCATGAGCCTGACCAAGTTGACTGGGCCTGGTACACGATAGCAGTCCTGCGGTTGAACGCCGACTTCGGTGATTAATCTTTGAGCAATTTCTGGCGGACAATCAGCTGAGAGCTCCAGGCGTACCGCATCACCAAAATGACGATGAGGTAGTTCACCTTGTAGCGCCGTACGAAGGTCAGTGATTTCATCTTCATCGACAAATAAATCCGAATTGCGTGTGACCCTGAATTGATAGCATCCGGTTACTTCCATCTGCGGGAACAGTTCCCCCACAAATGCTTGCATAAATGAGGAAAGAAAGACAAATCCGTGAGTATGATTGGACAATTCGTCGGGCATTGCGATCAAGCGCGGTAAGGCTCGTGGTGCTTGAACGATGGCAAAACCGGAATTACGGCCAAAAGCATCTTCACCCACTAAAGAAACGGCAAAATTCAGACTCTTGTTCAAAACCCTTGGAAATGGGTGCGCAGGATCAAGGCCGATGGGCGTTAGTACGGGTAATAGTTCGTTAAAGAAAAAATCTCTTGCCCAGGTACGTTGTGCCTCATTCCAGGTAGAAACAACATGAAAATAGATCCCTTCTTTGGCCATTAATGGCATCAAGACGTTGAGCCACATGTCATATTGTTCTTTGACAATAATTTGTGCTCTGGCGCTGGCTTCACGATATGCCTGTAGTGGTGTCAATCCATCAGAATTGGGGATGTTGGGTTGTTCACGCAATTGTTCTTTCAAGACCGCCATGCGGATTTCAAAAAACTCATCCATATTGCTTGAGACAATACAGAGATATTTAAGTCGCTCCAGCAAGGGAATGCGATTGTCGGCTGCTTGAGCAAGGACTCGTGCATTGAACTCTAGGATACCAAGTTCGCGATTGAGAAAAAGAGAGGCAGGCTTTGCAAGAATGTCGGTCATATCCCGGATAGCGTATTTGATAATCAAATGTATGACTATGTGAAAGATTTATGTCATGCGGATGACATTTT
This sequence comes from Ampullimonas aquatilis, assembly GCF_049675895.1. GTDB lineage: Bacteria > Pseudomonadota > Gammaproteobacteria > Burkholderiales > Burkholderiaceae_D > Ampullimonas > Ampullimonas aquatilis. The sequence goes on from NZ_CP183834.1 coordinate 1,024,229, forward strand.
AAAAAATTGTCGAAGAAATATTTCTTTCCTCGCTTTGTCATGTAGCTGTCTTGGTTCTGCAATAATCTGTTGATAGCAGCTAGCCAGTATTCACTGATTCTATTTCATGACACGAAAATTCAAAAATTTGGCCGCAGTCGACCTTGGTTCAAATAGTTTTAGGCTTATTGTTGGTCGGGTCGAGGAAACGCCAACGGGTTCCCCACAAATATATCCTACCGATGCGTTGAGAGAGCCAGTCAGGCTGGCTGCGGGTTTGACCCATGACAAGTTTTTGGATAATGCCTCGCAACAGCGTGCTTTAGACACTTTGCGACGTTTTGGAGAGCTGATTAGAGACTATCCACCTGAAAATGTGCGTGCGGTTGCTACCAATACTTTACGTGTCGCCAAGAATTCCCAAGAATTCTTGGCTTTGGCTGATGCCGCTTTGGGCTTTCCGATTGAAGTCATTGCGGGTCGTGAAGAGGCTCGCCTGATTTATGCGGGTGCCTCTCGTTCAGTACCTTCTATTTCAGGCAAGCGTTTGGTGGTCGATATTGGTGGCGGCTCAACCGAGTTTGTAATTGGCAAAGACTATGATCCGATATTAATGGAGAGTCTTTATATTGGGTGTGTTGGTCATAGTCGCCAGTATTTTCCCAATAATAATGTCGATGATTACACGATGAAGCAGGCTGAATTGGCGGCGCGTCGTGAAATTCAGAGTATTGCCGCCGAATACAAAGGGGTTGGTTGGGATCAATCCATTGGGTCTTCTGGTACAGCCCGGGCTTTAGCTGAAATTCTTGAACTCAATGGACTTAATGACAAGACTGTTGAACATGGTATTACCCGGGAAGGGCTTGATAAGCTTAAGCGCTTGCTGATCAAAGCGGAGAACGTCAATCGGCTTAAGCTGGAAGCGCTTAAACCAGATCGCGTCCCGGTTCTGGCGGGCGGTTTATCCATCATGCTTTCGGTTTTCAAAGAGCTGGATGTCCAACACATGGAAGTGACGGATGGTGCTTTAAGACTGGGTGTTCTTTACGATTTACTGGGTCGGGTAGAGCATCATGATATGCGTGACGTCACTGTCGAACAATTTACGCAGCGCTATAGTATCGAGCGAGCTCAGGCAGAGCGGATTGCCAAGGTGGCTTTGGCCTTGCATTCGCAATTTCCGGTCGCTGATGACGATGTTGCCGAAGATGAGTCGCAGGCATTGCGATGGGCAGCCCAGTTGCACGAGGTGGGACTGTCAATTTCGCATAACTCCTATCATAAACATTCTGCATATATTGTTTCCAATGCAGACATGCCAGGATTTTCCAAAAAAGAGCAATTACGTCTTGCCGCGTTGGTGCTGGGTCATACTGGCAAGCTTGGTAAGCTCACCAGTTTAGCCAGACAGGTGGATTGGCATCTGGTGCTGTGCTTGCGATTGGCCTGTTTGCTGTGTCGTCGTCGCAGTGATAACACTTTTGTTGGTTTGACCATTGCCGAGACCAGTAATGGCTGGGATATCGGTATTTCCAGGAAGTGGACGAAGGAGAACCCGTTAACCGAGTTCAGCCTGCGTCAGGAGTGTGTTGAGTGGGGAAAAGTGGAGAAGGTTTTGAACCTGTCTTATTTTTGACCAAAGAAATGGCGTTTGTAACGTGGATTCATATCTGACAGACGCATCAGCATTAAAAAGTCGGCCGTGTTGAAGTCGGGATCCCAAGCGGGTGCACCGCAAATCTTGGCACCAAGGCGAATATAACCCTTGACCAATGCAGGCGCTTCAACTTGCCGGGTGCAATCGAGTTCATCAACGGGTAATGAAAGTCTTGGTGCGGCATGATATTCGATCGGTGCCAGTGCTGTCTGAGCAAGCTGTTGATAAAGACTCGCAGCAAAGTGACCACCATCAGCCATAGAGACGCTGGCGCAGCCCAGCATGCACTCTAAACCATGCTTCTGCATATAGTGCGCCAAGCCTTGCCACAGTGCCATGATCACGGCACCGTTACGATAATCGGGATGAACACAGGAGCGACCCAGTTCCAGCATTTTGGGGCGCAAGTGGTGCAGACGTACCAGATCAAATTCAGAGTCCGAATACAGGCAGCCCATGCGTTTGGCTTCGGATGGCTGCATCACACGATAAGTACCAACAACTTGCAATGATGCGGCATCGCGAACTAGTAAATGATCGCAGTATGGATCGAAAATATCTTCGTCAATGCCAGGATGGCGAGTATGCAGATGGGCGCCCATCTCTTCGGCAAAGACGCTGTAGCGCAGTTTTTGCGCTTCGATTATTTCTTCTTCTGTCCGAGCCCAGGAAACACGAAGGTCCGGCGCTTTTCTGTCCGTTTGAGTTTGTTCCATATCCCGCCGAAGCAACCTCCGACGGTGATCAGGCAGGCCCTGGGAAACAGGAAAAGTTGGATTTGGCAGATCGCGCATAAAAGCTCCTTCACGAGTGGATTGAAGGCACTTTAAGCGTTGAAAATGACAATTCGGTTAAGGTATTGTGAAAATTTGGTGACTTGACGGCTGTAACGGCACAATGTCATGCAGCAGCCATAAAGTCAGTCTGTTTAGATAAGATCCGGGTTGATCACGGCACGCACAACGACCTGACTGGCTTCTTCGCGCATCCGATTGGCCAACCACCATACGGAACCCTTTTTGACACTCCAGGGGCATTCCTGACCACTCAATAACACGCTGATCAATTGCGATAACGCGGGGTTATGACCAACCAGCACCACCGTTTCTTTACCACCTGGCCAGCCGCATTGTTCGAGCAGTTCGGTCATGTCGGTGCCGGGTTGCAGGGCAGGGCAAATTTGGTGGGTTTTTTCCAGATCTTTGCGTAGTTTGAATAAAGCCGTCGCGGTTTGGCGGGTACGATTGGCCGGGGAAACTAAAACAATTGTCGTTTCGGGCAAGCGGCTGGCTAACCAGTTGGCCATTCTTTCAGCCTGTTTGTGACCGCGCTCAGTGAGCTGGCGGTGTAGATCGGTAGCGAGATGTAAACCATATTCACCAGCGCTTGGCTGGATTTCTTCTGCGTCGGCGTGGCGCCAGAGAATCAAATTCATACTACTCAATGATTAAGTCGAAAATCTATTCTAAGGGGCGCAGCATGACAAATGCATGACAAACGTACTCTGGCGAGATGATATTTGCTGTCGACTAAAATATACTCTGATATAGTATAAAAATACTACTATTAAATACGCACTTAATAAGACTATTTTTAAATATACTCCCTATTTCTATCAAAATTCCTGGGCTTATCGGTGTTGACTTAACAGCCACTGATAAAGATTTTTATTCCCCTCGACTTGTGTGTGGGGATCGTAGGCAATCGTCCAGGAAAGGTAATGATCAACAAACTGCCCGTTACCGCCCAACAAGGTAAGCCGAGCATCCGGACTTGCATTGGGGCTGCAAGGACGATCGGCACCATTGATCGGATTACCATTTAGCAGCCCAACAATACGCCTGGAATAATCAGGCGAGACGACATTATCATTCAGACCATGAAAGGCCCAGACGGGTAGTTGCTCATAGGCGATATTGCAGCCCAGTGTTTCCGGGCTGGTCAATCCTGCAATGGGTGCCAGCGCCGCAAGTTGGCGGGCCACGACCTGACCTGTGCTGGTCTTGGCCGAAGCCATGGTCCACGCCAGACCGCCGCCCATGCTCAGGCCAGTGACATAAATGCGGCTGGTATCGACTCGGTAACGGGACATCGCCCATTCCAGGATGCCAACACCTTCGGCATTGGTGGACCAATCCAGACTTTGTGGAGATACGACGATAAAGCATTGTTGCGCTCCGTTGACAGCAAAACACATGTCATGACCTTGATCAATCCACATGGGTGGACCAAAGTTTTTGACTGCATCAACATTGCCGCCACTTTGACTGGCCGCTTCACCGGAGCCGTGAAAGAAAATCAGTAAGGGATAAGTTTTGTTACTGCGGTTGTAATCGGCCGGTAGATATTCGAGGTACTGACGACTGGTGGAGCCAAAACGATAAGTTTTGGCGGTTTGTCGTTGTGCCGGATTACTTGGTAAATCAGGGCCACTGGCATTCACGACAGTCACTGGTATTACTGTAGAACTTGCGATGGGCTTGCTGGTAGTTGGCTGAACAGCATTGGCGTTGTTATTGGTGTTTTGAGCATTCGTATTGTTGTTGGCAACATTGCTCGTTGTCGGGAGCGTACTGATGTTACTGGCCGTCACCATATTATTCGTGGCAGCGGCTGTCGTGCTGGTAGTGGTACTTTGAGATGCGGTAGCAGGGCTTGTTACAGTATCCGTGACAGCAGAGCGGGTTGTGGGCGTTGTGGTGCTTGCTGTACTGCTTGTTGCAATATTCTGGCTAACCGCTGCGCCGACTGCGGTGCTCGTCGCATTGACTGGGCCGGTGCTATCACCACCGCCACCGCAAGCGCTGAGCGCACAAGGTACGACAATCATGAGCCGACGCGATGTCAGCACAATCCATTTCCAGTTTGGCATTGCTTGTTCCCGGGTGTTCGTTATTTGATTTATGGTAAAGCCATGCCCGTTTACATCGGGTAAGTAATCGTCAGAATTTGTTACCGGTGAGCAGTAATTCGTTTGAGATTACCCGCCCAAAAAATGTGACGAGTCTGTGACATATTTTACCTTATTGGCAAAACATTGAAATTACCCAAAAAGGTGCATGGTTTTTTGGGCTCAGGATAGAGAATAACCTGTGTCAGTCATAGCTAATTGAGCGTGATTGAAAACGGATCAATCTGCTGGCGAGTCCCAGTTCATTGCCAAGACTTCTTTCAATTTGGCTAAATTATCGGCACCGATTTTTTGGGCAATGGCTTCCTCAATTTTTTGAATTTGATCCGCACCGGACTTGTTTACTTTTTTACCTTCTTCGGTATAGCTGACCAGTTTGGAGGTGCGATTGGTCGGGTCTTCAGACAAAGCCAGGATGCCTAATTTAACCAGATCAGTGACGGTTTTATGAACGGCCTGACGAGAAATAGCCATACGTCGGGCCAGTTCTGAGATTGAAAAAGGTTTGCCCGCCATGGTTGCCAACAACTTGCTTTGTGCTGGAGTCAGATAGCGATAAGGGCTGTTTTGCATACCACTCATGATTTCTTTGGCAAACCACTCGGTTCGGTTCAATAGCAGTAGTTTTAGGTTGGACATGGATTTTTTTGTCAATTAAGGTTGACAACTAGAATGCCAAGTTTTAAGCTTCGTGTCAATCATGGTTGACATTAATGATGGTTGTATTAGTGTTTATGTTGATAGTTACGTAAAATTGCAAGGTTGCAGAATCTCATCAGGAGACATTATGAAGGTCTTGGTAGCAGTAAAGCGTGTGGTTGATTACAACGTCAAGGTGCGGGTTAAAAGTGATGGTTCCGGCATGGATATCGCCAACGTCAAAATGAGTATGAATCCCTTTGATGAAATTGCCGTCGAAGAAGCCGTGCGACTCAAAGAAGCCAATGTAGTCACAGAAATCGTCGCAGTTTCCTGCGGTGTGCCGCAGTGTCAGGAAACACTAAGAACTGCGATGGCGATTGGCGCAGACCGGGCCACACTGGTGGAAACCGATGTTGAGTTACAGCCTTTGGCGGTGGCAAAACTGCTTAAAGCGGTGGTGGATAAAGAACAACCACAATTGGTTATCCTGGGTAAGCAGGCCATTGATGATGATTGCAATCAGACTGGCCAGATGCTGGCGGCCCTGCTGGATTGGCCACAGGCCACCTTTGCATCCAAGGTGGTGATTGCGGATGGTAAAGCCCAGGTAACCCGTGAAATCGATGGCGGTCTGGAGACCATATCGCTGAATTTGCCAGCCATTGTCACGACCGATTTGCGTCTTAACGAGCCACGCTACGTGACTTTGCCCAATATCATGAAGGCCAAGAAAAAACCACTGGAAACCATCAAGCCAGCCGATCTTGGTGTGGATGTCAGCCCGCGTCTTAAAACACTTAAAGTGGCTGAGCCTGCTAAACGTTCTGCCGGAATCATCGTGCCCGATGTAGCGACACTGGTTGCCAAACTGAAAAACGAAGCCAAGGTTATCTAGGCCAATTCAAGCATATTGAAGGAATTAACATGACTGCTCTTGTCATTGCAGAACACGATCATCAACACATCAAGCCGAGCACGCTCAATACTGTTACCGCTGCCCTACAAGCCGGTCAGGAAGTTCATGTCTTGGTAATGGGTACTAACAGCGTTACCGCAGCAAATCAGGCGGCGCAAATTGCTGGCGTGAGTAAAGTATTGCATGCCGATGCTCCCCAATTTGCCAATGGATTGGCTGAAAATTTAACTTTGCAGGTGTTGGCCGTTGCAGGCGATTATTCGCATATTTTTGCGCCAGCCACTGCATACGGAAAAAACATTTTGCCCCGAGTGGCGGCCAAACTGGATGTTGCCCAGATTTCTGAAATATCCAAAGTGGTTGCTACTGATACTTTTGAGCGACCAATCTATGCGGGCAACGCGGTGGCGACAGTACAATCAACGGATGCCATTAAAGTGGTAACCGTTCGGACTACCGCTTTTGATGCAGCAGGCAACCAGCCCGCGGTAAGTATAGAAGCCTTGTCGGCTGTGGGTGATAGTGGCAAAAGTGCGTTTATTGGGCAAGAAGTAACCCAATCAGCTCGACCTGAGTTGACCGCGGCCAAAGTGATTGTTTCGGGTGGACGGGGTATGGGGTCGGCAGAAAACTTCAAGATTCTTGAACCATTGGCCGATAAACTGGGTGCAGCAATGGGCGCATCACGGGCTGCGGTGGATGCCGGTTTTGTCCCCAATGATTGGCAGGTTGGTCAGACGGGTAAAATTGTCGCACCGCAGTTGTACATCGCGGTGGGTATTTCTGGCGCAATTCAACACTTGGCCGGGATGAAGGATTCCAAGGTTATTGTGGCTATCAACAAAGACGCTGAAGCCCCGATCTTTTCTGTGGCCGATTATGGTCTGGTTGCCGATTTGTTTCAGGCAGTGCCAGAACTAGTTCAGGCATTGGACTGATTAAGCTGTTCCATGACCAGAAAATGGCGCTTTTGAGCGCCATTTTTTATATTGAAGGCTTCGGGAATGACCTGGCTTTCATAATAGGTTTGGATGGTGATTGCCAGTCCAGCCAGTAATAAACCCATACCAATCATTAGCGTGCTCACCAAGATCAGCACGACTGGCCAGCCAGATTGACTTTTCTTCTGACTATGTTGATTGAACTGCGCATCCCATTTCTCATCCGGGGTCAATCCATAGATTAATGCAGTAATGCATCCTATCAAGGGAGCACAAGCACCCGGTATCACCAAAATCCAGCCCAGCAGGGATTGTCGATGGCTTTCAACCAATAAAAATGCGCCAAAGCACCCCATGAATGCCAACAGCAATAAGAGCCAGGCAAGCCAATCTTTTGATTTATAGAGGTAAAAACGATGCAGGCCGAAACTGCCTGTCAATGCAGATAAAAGTGTTGCTAACGTTTTGGAGTAAAACATGAACTATTAGTAAAAATTTTTTCTTAGGTTTGTTTAAAATTGGCACCGACTGATCCGTTAATCTGAAACAACTCGTTTTTGTTGCTTAATCAATCAGTCATGGTGGTTTGATATTGCAATATGTTGATATATGTAAACTAGTATTAACTCCTTGAAAAACGTGATATAGCAAACATCTTCTTCATGAGGTCAAGAATACAATTATCTTGTTATAACAGGGCTGAAGCCACAATTCGGTTATACCTTAGTCCAAGCATAAAATAATGACGCTACAAATTTCTAAAGAGACTGTGTTTATCCAGATCCAGAATGATCTGCAGGTAGCATTGCGTTCTTTTTTTGAGGGTGTGGCACTACGTTTGGTCAAGCATATCAATGCCAATCGGGATAAATGGGTTGATGATGTCCGTTCGCGTTCATTGCTTGAGGGCGTGGTCAAGGTTGCGCAGACTGGTGAGTTAATGTGGCCACAACAATGGCTGGATGCGCTTAACGAAGCAGTGGATGGTTTTGTGTCTGCGAAACAGGATGCGAAAAAAAACGATTCATTCCTGAATACCTTGCAATTGGTATCGGTTGAAGAAATGGAACTGCAGCTGGCGATTTCCAAAGCTGCTAAAGCCCCAACAGAAAAAGCCAATAAGTCACTCAACGAATTAATTGGAAGATTAGCTGTTTTATGGGGGGATCATGACGATCCCAATAACCCTTTGCCATATCGTCCCGATCGTCTGATTACTATTTTGATGAAGCCATTTTCTGAGCTTGATCCCGATATGGCAGCACAGGCATTGAAATTACTCAATCTTGAAGTGTTAGGTGATTTTTCAGATCTGTACGGCCAGCTTAATCAGGCGCTTGATGCTGCTGGTGTCACTCTAGCGCCTTCTTCAGTCCTGCCACGACCACAACGCGCCGAAAAAGCTGCCGGTAATTCGGTGTTTGGTGAGCAGGCTACTGAGTAGGGTAGGGCGCATTCAAATTTTATCAATCAAGCCAATGGACAGGCCCAAACAAATTTCACTAATACCGCTGAGGCGACATTATTTGATAAGCTCGAACGCTTTCTAAACAGTCAGCCAGCCTCGGTCAATCAGGCATACCCAATGCAATCGGCAATGATGCAGCCCATGCCGATCAGCCCCGAATTTTTACAATGGATGGCGCAGTTGCAAAGTGCGCAATCTGCACAGGTCAGACAACCCCTCGTTAGTGCTAATGCCATTCCGGTAGATCCGGTTTATTGGCAGTTACTGACTGAGTTGCAAAAGTCGCCACCCTTGCATTTGCCTGGCGCGATACAAACACCACAAGGGATTGCGCCATCAGCGGATACGCTGACGGCTTTATTGGCGCACTTGCCAGTTTTGCCACCAGCCGAGCGGCGAGTAACTGAGCTGGTACAGAATATTTTTGGCTCGGTCACGAATAACCCGGATTTACCTGAAAACGTGAAAGAGCTGGTTGAACACTTGCGTTTGCCAGTACTGCGTTCGGCGTTGCTGGATAAAAGTTTTTTTGTTCAGGAAGATAATTCAACCCGCCAGTTTTTGAGTGCTATCGTCAAGCTGGCTGAAAATCTACCAAGCAAAATTGCTCAGGACGATCCCTTATTGGTCAAGGCAAGTGATCTGGTTAGCCGGGTCAATCAGAATTTTGAGCAGGATCCGAATATCTTTCATCAACTGCTCTCCGATTTGAACCAGTATCAAGAGCAGGAAGCTGATCAACGAGTGTCACAGCTGGATCAGATTGTTCAGTCAGAACTGCACGAAGAACAGACAGAGTTTTCACTGGATAATGCACGCTCTTACCTGGATGGGCAATTGCAATCCATTCCTGTGCCCGATTTTTTGCGGACTTTCCTCTATGATGTCTGGGCTGGTTTTCTGGCTAAGGTCGAGCATGATGATGGCGCACAAAGCGAGCGTTTACAGGGTTTGCACAAACAAACCGAAGATCTCGTCTGGAGCATTACGCCCAAACAGGATGCCGAAGGACGTAAGGCTCTGTTAGAGCGCTCGCCACAAATTGTGAAGCAGCTTTCAGCAACAATGAAATCGTTTTCTGTCAGCAACGAAATTCGGGTCAGCTTTATCCGAGGTTTCAACGATTTCCTGATGGCCTTGCTCAAATCACGGATTGCTTTACAGCAAATTGAAACAGGGCGTAGTGCACCGGTCTTGAGAGTCAGACGAAACAAAATGATTGAGGATGAATTTACCGAACAGATCAAGTCATTGTCAGTGGGTATCTGGTTTATTTTTACCGACAAGGAGGGGGTGGAGAACGAGTTATTGTTGTCCTGGATTTCGCCGATGGGCACCAAATATCTCTTTTCCAACCGTCAGGGACACAATAGCTTTTCCATGTCTCCACAAGAACTAGCCAGTGAATTGCGCATGAGTCGAGCCCGTCAGAGCAATACGGCGAAGTTTTCTGAAAATATTATTGAGCAGGCCGTTGAGGCGGTTATCAGTTCGGTGAATTAATATACTGGATACGTGTATATTTATAGCGGCAATTAAATAGCACTCAAGAGGCAGTTTATTGCACATACACCCATTGAGAATGGAGTTTATTGTAATTGTTTGGGATGAATCGCCTGAGTGATGGTTTCTTTTGAAAATAGGCCACCCATGCCAAATCCCTGAATGCTATCGCAGCGAGCCGCCTTTAAAAACTCAAATTGTTCCAACGTTTCCACACCTTCAGCCAGGACCGTTCGGTTCAAGTTTTTACCAAGCATGATGATGGCGCGAGCAATTTGAGCGTCATCCTCGGTTTTGGTGCTGTTAACTACAAATGAACGATCAATCTTGATTTTTTTGGCCGGCATGCGTGACAGGACCGACAAGCTTGAAAATCCGGTACCAAAATCATCAATGGCCAGACTCAGGCCTGCACTGGCAAATTGATTACATAAAACAAGGGCGCGTTCGATGTCTTCAATCATACAGCTTTCGGTAATCTCAATTTCAATCAAGCTCATGGGAATACCGGCCCGTTTGATTCGTTGCACAATATTTTCAACAATATCATCGGCCTCAAGCTGTATGGCCGATAGGTTAATGGCAAATTTGATTGGACGGTGGCCAGCGGCCAACCAGTCTTTGATCGTTAGACAAACTGCATCCACAATCCAATAGCCAATTGGCACAATCAGACGAGTGTCTTCCGCAACCGGGATAAATTCGACAGGTGACATACCGCCTTTTTCACCTGCTTTGCCCATGCGCAAGAGCGCTTCAAAACCGCACAATTGTTTGGATAAGACGTCGTACTGAGGTTGATAGAGCAGGTAAAAACCATTGCTGATGAGTGCCTCGCGAAGTTGCGACTCAATTAATAAACGACGTCCTGCCGCTGCATTCATGGATTCTTCAAAACGCAAATAGCCATTCTTGCCATTGCGTTTGGCGTGGTACATGGCGGTATCGGCCGCCTTGATCAGCAGTTCTGGCTGTTGCCCATGCTCGGGATAAGTGGCAATGCCAATACTGACGGTAACTGTCAACTTGGTTCGATCGATGATCAGTGGTTCTGCAAGGGAATTGATGATGTCATGCGCCAGAATGTCTTGCTGAATCAAGCTCAGGCCAGGATGAGTCAGCACCACGAATTCATCGCCGCCATAGCGAAACACTTCTCCCAGGGTACCCGTAGCCACACAAAGCCGTTCTGCCAGGGAAATCAGGATTTTGTCACCGAATTGATGACCCAATGAATTGTTGACGCGATGAAAACTGTCCAGATCAACAAACATCGCCGCAAATGGTAGCGCAGGCTGATTTTTCAGTTCATCAATGGCAATATGGGTTTGCATGCGCACGCAAAGAGATTCCATCAAGGCTTGACGATTCGGTAAATCAGTCAAGCCATCTTTGCGAACCATTTCCTGCAGACGTTCTTCGTCTTCAATGCGCTCGGTAACAAATCGTACCATGCCTGCATAACCGCTAAATTCACCGGTTGGACTAAACTGCGGCGCGCCAGATACTTCCAGCCAGGCTGATTGGCCGTCTGGATAGGTATAAAAAAGGACGACTTCATTGAGGGGTTTACGCTCCATCAATCGTTTTTTGAAAGGTTGCCAGTTTTGGTTGCGGGTTTCGAGCGCTGCTACATTCCACCAGCAAAGTCCGGGCCGAAAGTCGGGTGGTACGTGCGAACCAGAGCAATGCGTTAAACGATAATTCGCATCCATGAGCCAGACAAAATCGCTGGTGGCGCGCAAAATACGATCCAAATCCTGCGCACCTAAAGGTTGAGCAGAGGAGGGTATAGATGGACGTATTGGTTGGTTGGACATATTTGCTGGTTCAATCGGGCACTCAAATTAGACCATAAAGCCCTAATTCTGATTGTGTAAATAATGGCAGGATCGTGGCCTATTTTATTGTTCTTTGGTTTCTGGGCGAGCTACTGAGATACCTCAATATGGTTTTTTGAGGCAGGATTCAGTCAATCAATCTCCTTTATACTCAATCAATATAAGTTTGGTTAGGAGCAATAGATGTCCAAGGCGATCCGTTTATTTGTGCATGGTGGACCAGAGGTCATGCAATATGTCGATGTTGAGGTGCGCGCTCCGGCTCCGGGCGAGGCGCTGGTTCGACATCATGCGTGTGGTTTGAATTACATCGACGTGTATTTTCGAACCGGCCTTTACCCACTGGATTTACCTGCGGGTCTTGGTATGGAGGCTGCCGGGGTGGTTGAGGCGGTTGGCGAGGGCGTTGATCATGTCAAACCCGGTGATCGGATCGTTTATGCTACCAAGCCTCCCGGTGCTTATGCAGAACAGCGTGTCATGCCGGCTGAATCGTTGATCCGCTTGCCGGATGACATTTCCTTTGAGCAGGGTGCAGCGATGATGTTGCAAGGGCTTACTGTGCAGTATTTGTTTCGTCGCACCTTTCGTTTGCAGGGTGGTGAAACGATTCTGTTTCATGCTGCGGCTGGTGGTGTGGGCCTGATTGCTTGTCAATGGGCACGTGCTTTGGGTGTCACCATGATTGGCACTGTCGGTTCAGAAGAAAAAGGCGAGCTGGCCAAACAGATGGGCTGTACCCATGTCATCAATTACAACACCGAGAGTTTTGTCGAGCGCGTCAGAGAAATTACCGGTGGACAAGGTGTCAGTGTTGTTTATGATTCGATCGGTAAGGACACTTTCTGGGGCTCGCTGGATTGTCTGGCACCACTGGGTATGTTGGTCAGTTTTGGGAATGCTTCGGGGCCTGCGCCGGCTTTCACCATGGGTGATCTGGCGCAACGTGGATCACTTTTTGTAACCCGTCCTTCGCTGTTTAATTACACGACCAAACGCAGTGATCTGGAAAACATGGCGGGCGAATTGTTTGGCATGGTGGAGTCGGGCAAGGTTGCCATAGAAATCAAACAGCGATTCGCACTCAAGGATGTGGCACAAGCCCATATCGCCCTGGAAAATCGTAAAACCATTGGATCGACCATACTGATTCCTTAAACCTGTACAATTCAGCCCGTTTGGTGCTCGTGCTTTTATTAAAGTACAGTTAAACGGGAATCAGCCGGATTTTATCGATCCGTCAACTGAGCTGCCCCCGCAACGGTAAGCAGGCACGTTCATCTCGTCGTTCAAGAGATCGCAGATGCGCTTTCTGATGATATGAATGCAAGCCAGTTCTCATATCCACTGTTCATACTGGTTTATCGCTGGATGAATGGGAAGGATGAATTGGTCAACCTGTCAGCCCGGATACCGGCCAGACAAAGCCTGAGGGTGCCGCGGGGATCCGGTTTCCATACCACTTCAAAAAAGTAACGGTTTGCATTCGTCAGTTTGAATGCGCAAGCCGGACTATGTGCGCTCCCTCTTTTTGTCAATATTTCCTGCGGGGTAGCAGGAAATCAGGGAGTGATTATGCAATCCGTTGTACCGTTTCAAACCATTTTATTAAGTCGTTTAGTGGCGTTTTCTTGTCTTGGCATGGCCGTGTTGGCTCAAGCGGAAGAGGCTGTCATGCAACCCGTTGTTGTGACGGCAAATCGCACCCCACAATCGTTAACGGATGCTTTGCCGCATACCACTGTCTTGCAGCAGCAGGATATTGTGGCATCACAAGCCAAAGATCTTGCAACATTGTTGTCTCAAGAGGCCGGCATACAAATTTCTCAGCCGGGTGGCATGGGGCAAGTTGGTGGTCTGTTTATGCGTGGTGCTGAAACACGTCAGACTCTGGTATTGATCGATGGCGTAAGGATCGATACCCAATCAACAGGTGGTACCGCTGTTAGCCAGATCATGCTCGATCAGATTGATCGTATTGAGGTGGTACGTGGCAATGTGTCCAGTCTTTATGGTTCGAGCGCCATGGGTGGTGTTATTCAAATTTTCACTAAGCAAGGCCAGCCAGGTCAACAAGTCAATTTAAATGCAGAGCTTGGTTCAATGCATACTCAAAAACTGGCTGGTGGTGTGGCTGGACAAAAGGGTGACACACGCTATGCCTTTAACCTGTCTGCTTTAAATACCAGTGGTATTTCCGTGAGTAATCCAGACATCATTAAAAATGATAATCCGGATAGAGATGGCTTTCATAATCGCAGTTTTCAAGGCATGCTGTCTCAGCAATGGGCTCATGGACAGGAACTGGGATTGAGGTTGTTTCGCACCGAAGGCAGAACTGGTTACGATAATGGCTTTACAGCATTTGTACCCAATACCGTTTCCCAGATTGCTTATTCGGTTTTGCAGCAAATCAGTCTGTTCAGTAAAAATCAGATTACCCAAGACTGGTCCAGTTTGCTGACGGTATCGCAATCAAGTGACGACTATTTGAGTGAACGTGACAGGGCTTTTGATTCTCGTTACAAGACACGCCATCAGGCTGTGCAATGGAATAACACTTTGAATTTTGGCCAGGATGCCAAACTGACGATGGGTGCCGAGCTTGATCGTCAGACGATTCATACAGAAACACTGTTTGATCCCAATATTGATCGTAGTCGCAATCTGTCCAGCTTATATGCTGGTTATGCCCAGACGTTGGGGCAACATCAAGTTCAGTTAAATGGCCGGATTGATCACACCAAAGACTTTGGAACAGCGGCCACTTATTTATTGGGCTATGGTTATCATTTCAATTCAAATATTAAACTTATTGCCAACGTGTCTTCTGCATTTACCGCACCGTTATTGGGGCAACTTTATGCGCCCAATTATGGTAATCGTGATTTGAGAGCCGAGAAGGGTAAAACCGTTGAACTGGGGTTTCAGTATGATCAGGCTGGGCAGATATTACGTGCCACAATCTTTAAAACCAGGGTACATGATCAAATTGATTATGATGCATCATTGGGCACCATGGCCCCTTGGGGTTCGCCTTATGGTTTGTATGTGAATACTGCCAAGGCATCCAATCAGGGACTGGAGCTGAGCTATTCTGCGATGGTAGCGGCAACCCGTATCAGAGCCAGTTTGACGATTCAGGATCCCAAGGATGATATCAAGCGCATTACGTTGCAACGACGCGCCAGAACCTTTGGTTCTTTTTCTGCATTACATCAAACCGGGCCTTGGTCATTTGGTGGCACACTTCAATACACCGGTGATAAACCTGATTTGAACTATGATGCATTTCCGATTGAGAATGTGACACTCAAGTCTTATGTATTGGCAACATTGACGACTTCTTATGCTTTAAGCAAAGATTGGTCCGTTTATGGTCGGATAGAAAATGCATTGCAGGAGCATTATGAAATGGCTTATGGTTATAACCAGCCAAGTCGAGGTGTGTTTGTGGGTGTTAGGTGGCAGATGACTGATAAATAAGTTATCGGTCTAAAAAAAGAAATGGCGTACTGAGTACGCTGTTTTCATTTGAGGCTACTATGAATTTTATTCAATATGTGATTGTGAACGAAGCTTTGCAATCAAGTCATTAACCTGCTTGCGCTTGTAGGAGTCGATCAGGCTTTCGCGAGACTCTGCATACGTTGGTAATAGATTGGGTTTGGTGGCTTCTACATAAAACAGTACATAGCCATTTGCTTCAGCAATCGGTTGGCTCAATTGTTTGTCATGCAGTGACTGAATGACTTTTGTCTGTTCGGTAGGAAATGCACCAGCAAGATTCCAGCCTAAATCGCCACCATTGATTCGACTAGGGATATCGGTTGAAGACTGTTTTATCAGATCATCAATCGCCCGGCCTTTTTCAAATTCAATCTTAATTTTTTCGGCTTCAGCTAAATCATCAACACGCAATTTACGTAAATGGAAAACCTTTGTGCCAACTTGCTGAACGGACGCTTCATATTGCTTTTGAATGAGCGGCTCATCAATTTGTATAGACTGAGAATACTTGTCCAGATAAGCCTTGGCTAAGCAATTGCGTTTGAGAATTTGCAAGCGCTGCTCGGCTGTAATAAGCCGTTGGTCTTGCTTGTTGACTTCGGATTTAAGTTCGCTTAATTTTGTATCTGATAAAACCTGTGAATCCAAACCTTCCTTGCTTGCTGTTTGGGCAAGAATGGTCAGATCAATTTGGTTAGCTTGTATGTA
This sequence comes from Ampullimonas aquatilis, assembly GCF_049675895.1. Lineage (GTDB taxonomy): Bacteria > Pseudomonadota > Gammaproteobacteria > Burkholderiales > Burkholderiaceae_D > Ampullimonas > Ampullimonas aquatilis. The sequence continues at coordinate 1,040,308 of NZ_CP183834.1, forward strand.
TCGAACTTGATCCGGTATGGTAGCCTTGTCCCAGATTGGAAAGTTTTCTAGAACAAGACCAACTAATACCGAATAGGCCAGGGTTTCACCATTGATGACAATATCTTTGCCCTTAACAGTAATGGCAGCCTGCTGACGAGCGCTATGATTTTCTTCGGTCTCGTGATCATGGCCAGCATGAGCATAAACAACTGACTGACTGATAAGACCTAATGCGCTGACGAACACACAAAGCAGTTTTAACTTCATCGCTATCTCTAATTCAATTTGATGATCTTTGCTACTGATGGAATATTGTTAACATCTAGTGCAAACAACATGTAATAGCCGGGTGGCGCAATATTGCCATTCAATGGGCTTGACACAACATAATTGTTACCGTTTAGACCGGCCGTAAGCTCTACCAATCGTTGATCGGTATTCACAGAGTGAGTGACCGATGAAAGCCGAATCAGCGTAAATTTGGCAATACCAAAGCCACTCGTCGTGACATTGAATTTACTGGCATATGCGATAGTGGCTGGGGCACTCGTGATGACAGGGCGTGTTCCTTTGAAAAGGTAAGGTGGTGAAAATATTTCAGCATCAGGATGGTTTGTATTACAAGTACCGCATAAACCGCCACCACCAGCAAAGACCCGACCATCAGGTAATAACATTGCGACGGAATGATAGCCGCGGGTTGTGGCCATGGGTGCCATGTTTTTCCAGGATTTGGTGGCAGGGTTGAATAACTCGGGTGTGCGCCGTGGTTCTGTGTCGTCGTAGGGTTTGCCATTGCCACTGCCACCGATGATGAGTACGGTTCCGTCAGGTAAAACAACACCATTGGCGAAGGCGCGATTAAAGCGCATTTTGGGAATGGGAGTGACTTTAGTGCCGTTATTGATATCAATCAGATAGGCATTCGCATTGGAGATGGATTTAATCGCATCAGCCAGAGTCTGTTGTGTACATCCGGGTACGATCTCAATGCAGGTACCAGGACTGTCGTACCAGATATTGCCGCCTGCTTTCAGAATTTTGCCATTGCCATAATTGACAACAACGCCATTCTGGCTGACTTCATCACCACCGCGTTTGCCAGCAGTAGTGACTGTTGGCGCAGCATAATTATTTTTCCAATCTGTATCAAACCATTGCATATTGGGTGTAGGACCAGCGACAAACAGTTTGCCATTGGGTGCTACGACCAGTTTGGGATGTTCTTCTGCACGGTTGCTGTCGGTTTGTGGATTATCAGTATTATTTGGGTCAGTAATATATTTTTCTGCTGTCGTACCCTTAAGTAGTTCATCCATTTTCATGGTGGGTAAATCTGTCCAGCGTTGCCCATCAGACTTGTTGGCTTGCCAAACTTCGCCATGACCATTTCCTCCAGGCAGGCCTGTCGCTCTACGATAATGACTGCCACCCAAGGTAAAGACATTGCCATTGGGCAGTGTGACGGCGGTGTTATACCAGCGTCCCTGGAACATATCATCATCTTTTTTCCATGCAGTGCCGAGCGGTTTGGAGAAATCAAAGATGCTGGTTGTCTTCACGTTATAACCACCACCAGTCACATGCAGTCGTCCATCAGGTAAATAGGCCGTGCCTGGACAGAACATATCGTGTTGAGAAACAGTTTCATTCCAGTCTACGATCGTATTGGCGATGGGGTCATACACTGCGGTGTAAGTCGCGGCAGGTTTGCAGCCAGTGCAGCCGTCCTGTGTCCAGGCCAGTCTGTCCCATGAGGACCACGTCAACACTTTGCCGTCAGGCAAAACGGCGGCGGCGACAGGAATGGAAGGAAAGGCGATTTTTCCACTCCACTGACCAATTCGACTTGCTTCACCGCTGTTTTTTACTTCTCGCAGATGCCAGAATTGGCCATCCGAACCATCACAGATTGCCTGAATTGCCTTGCCATTTGTATCGGTCTGTAGACAAAACTGACTTAATTTATTAACGATCAGATATTTTTCACCAGTTCTTTCAAATAGATTGAAGTGCAAGCCATTATTGCGTGTGCCGTCATTTTTATAGGGTTGATTGTAGTATTCAATCCCAACAGGTTGCAGATACCATATCTGATTGAACTCTTGTGTTGAGTTATTGAATGTGTTTGCCAGACATTCAATTGCAGAAACGCGACTGCCATTACCGGTTGCCAACGCATCTAAACAGAAAGGCTCATAGTAGGCAGATTTAATCCAGTAACCATAATTCTCGGCGCCTTTATCTGCTGGCCGAGGTGTTAATTTCCACTCCTGAGCGATGCCATTATTGCAAGTTGCCTCAAAGATGGCATCATTGACAACATCAGTACTGCCTTCATCCAGACATTTATTGTTCTTACCCGAAATCAACCTAAAGGTCTTGTTGGATAGCGTTGCTGTTTCAATGCCAGCAGGACTATTGGTATTGACCGCATTGGAGGGGATGCCGATGGTTTCAAAGGTACTGAGTAATCGGGCATCATTGACGCTGAATAATTGATCTGGGCCGCCTGTGCAGGCGGCTAATGTCATATCCTGATACGGTGCACTGGTCACCAGACACTGGTCTGTGGTGCTTGTGTTTTTAATGGTGTAAGCGCCATTACCATTAGGAATCAAGGCCCAGATCTGACTGGTACGACCGACTTCACATTGATACTGAATGACCCGCGAATCTCTTGGCAATGGGGTAAAGAAAACCGGGTCCAATTCCGTATCAGCACACCTTCCACTGGCGCGCAGGATCAAATTGGCGTTGATCGTTGTGCCATTGGTGATTGAAATAGGTTTAACGTAAAAAAACTGGCCGCCATGATAATTCGTAGCATTTGCATCATCACAAATATTCATGGACTGAAGATGGCCGCGGTTGTCAGGATAGGTGGTGTCTCTACCTGCACAATTACCAGTCTGAACGGATTTGATCTGATAGTAACCGGGTCCATTGTAGGCAGCGTGAGTTGGCAGGCAAATCATGATAAATAGACAACTGACTACAAACTGGAAAAAACCGAGTTGAGCAATGCGTGACATAGCAGTTCAATTCAAAATAAAAACAATGTAATTCCCTGTCTCGAAAGTCAGGGGATGTCGAATTCTTTTACAAAAGTGCAGCCTAGACAACATAATACGTTACCCAAGCAAGATGAAGACCCAGATTTACTGAAATTCTTTCTACTTTGGATGTAATTCGTAAAAACACCAAATAGTCGTCTATTATCCAAGATAGTTCCCTGCCTGGAATATTTCGCAACAAACTGTCATGTGAATTGTTAATAATTTCGTCCAATTCTTGCCAAGATAACGTATTGAAAGACTATAAATTTGATTAAGCGCAGGTGCTGTGCATTTATGCGGATGTGATAGGTGGAAGTTTGTTTACTATGCCATCAGTTGATTTTTATCAAGAAAATTTCGAATGAGTGAATATTCAGTAGTCAGTTTTGATGTTTGGGATACCTTGCTGCGCCGTCATTGCCATCCAGATGCGATCAAGGCACGTGTTGCACAGATTTTCCTCTTATCCTATCGTCAGTTTATTCTGCCGCAGTTTCAGGATGTCTTTCAGTTATTGAAGGCGCGCCAGCAAGTTGAGCATGACATTGGGGTCCAGTCTAAAAATGCGGGGCACGATTTTGAATATGCTATTGCTGAGGTTTTGCAGGGCTGGATACAGAAGGTTTGTATTGAAGAGCCTGCAAATTTGCCGGAATTGGTTGAGGCATTCATTCGTGTAGAAATTGAACAAGAACGGGCAATGATTTATGCTGATCCGCATATTGAAAAAATTCTGGAGCAGCATAGCGCTGCGAAGAAGATTTTCATTTCTGATTTTTATCTTTCCGCAGATCATTTGCATGGGTTGCTTGAGCAAGTCGGTTTGCGGCATTATTTTGATCATGGCTATTCTTCCAGCGATCATCGTTTGAGTAAAGCATCGGGACGATTATTTGATCATGTTGTGGCTAACACCCAGCTAGATAAACAATCACTAAAGCATTATGGTGATAATCCACACGCCGATGTCAAGATGCCAACCAAAGTGGGTATTGCCAATGAGCGTTTTTTGCCGGAGTCAGAGCATCAGGCACGACTGACCAGAGAGCAAATATTCACGTCTCGAAATCTGGCCATTCAACAATTGCGGTCGGTTGGTTTGCAAGCGCTTGAGTCACATTCTGGGCCGGATGAGATCAAGCGACTGGTTGCGGAAACGGGTTTGCTCTTTATTGGCTTTGCACTTTATATTCAGCAGCAGATCGTGGAGCAGGGACAAGAGGCGGTCTTTTTCTTTACCCGTGAAGGTGAGTTTTTCAGACAAATCTACGAAGTCTTGCGTCAACACGATGTGCTTGGTGCGCCAGTCCCGCCTGCTGGTTTATTGGAGGTCAGCCGGGTGGCGACATTTGGTCCTTCATTACGTGAAATTTCAACGCATGAATTGATGCGCTTATGGAGCCAATATTCATCACAGAATATGGCTAGCTTATTCAAATCGCTCAATGTGATGGCGGCTGATTATCAGATCTATTTGGATAAACATCAGGTGCCGCTGGATGAAGTGATGCATCACCCCTGGAAGGATCAGCGTGTTCAGGCACTCTTTGCTGATATGCATTTCACCGCTGTGCTTGGTGCCCAATTGCAGTCCGATCAGACCATGTTGCGTAATTATTTAATTGAGCGTGGCCTGACTGATGATCTCAAAAAAGTGGCGATTGTGGATATCGGCTGGCGCGGCACGATCCAGGACAATATTTCCTATCTTTATCCGCAGACTGAATTGACTGGCTATTACCTTGGCTTGCATGAAATGATCAATGTGCAGCCTGGCAATGTCAAAAAACAGGCATTTGGTCCCGACCTTAATAAGAATCAAGCAACTCAATATAGTGAAGTGATGCACTTTGCCGCACCGTTGGAAATGCTGACCAATTCACCGAATGGCAGTACCACGGGATACCATGAAATCAACGGCAAGATGATGGCGATTCGTTTGGTGGATGATGATGAAAATCAGAGCTACGAAGCCTTTACCCGTCATTATCAGGAAATGCTGTTGGCGGCGACCCCTGCCATGGCTGAAGTCATCAAACGCAATGTGATTCAGTTATCCGAGATTCAGCCTGTGGCCTGGTCAATCTGGTACAACATTGTGACCAATCCACCCAAGATCATGGCAGATGCTTTCTTCAAATTGAACCACAATGAAACCTTTGGCATGGGTGAGTTTGTCAGCAAAGATCTGTCGCTACATCCACTCTGGTTTATCAAGATCTTTGTAAACGGTAGTTATCGTCATCAATTCAAACAGTTTCTGACTCAGATCAGCTGGATTTATGGTTATGCCAAGCTTTATAACAAACCTGGACTGGTCATGCTGCGACGTTGTTATCAAGGGCTGGCCGATCTTAAGCAGTTCATCAAACCTAATAAGCCTGCCTGAATGAGCCTGTCCGATCGAGTGAATAATTAAAGTAGCTTGCCTGGATTCATTATGTTCATTGGGTCCAGCGCCTGCTTGATTGAGTGCATCAGTGTCAAGGCTACCTTGTCTTTATAGTGAGTGATGGTTTCGCGCTTGAGCTGACCCAGCCCATGTTCAGCCGACAGGCTACCACCATGGGCGTACACCTGTTCATAAACCAGCTGATTGATTGTGGGTTCTAGCGTCAAAAATTCTTTGGCAGATTGTCCTGCAGGTGCGGCGACGTTGTAATGCAGATTGCCATCACCCAGATGGCCAAAGGTCACCAGTCGGATACCGGGATAGGCATGGAGCAATATGCTATCCATCTTTTCGACAAAGCTGGCAATCTGTGAAATGGGCACGGCAATATCATGTTTGATATTTAAACCATCTTGTGCCTGAGCCAGCGGAATGGATTCGCGCAAGTGCCAGAGTGCTTTGGATTGTGCGATTGATTCGGCCACAATCGCATCTTCAATCAGCCCCTGTTGCAGCGCTGTGTGCAGCAGTGTTTCAAAGCGACTGCGCGCATGCTCGGCACTTTCATTATCTGAAATTTCTAGCAGCACATACTGGGCATGATGGTGTGAGAAGGGCTGTTTTTGTGGCAGCAGATATTGCTCGACCAATTGCAGGCAAACATCCGACATGACCTCAAAGCCAGTCAGAGTGGCACCACAAATTTGTTGTGCCAGATTCAGTAAGGCCATGGCCTGATTGAGACTGCCCAATGCAGCGAGTGCCGTCATTTGCGCATGGGGTTGAGGGTAGAGCTTCAGTGTTGCAGCTGTGATGATGCCCAATGTACCTTCAGCACCGATGAGTAAATCACGCAAATCATAGCCGGTATTGTCCTTGCGCAATCCTTGTAATCCATTCCATAGCTCACCTTGCGCGGTCACGACTTCCAGGCCAAGACATAACTCGCGCGCATTGCCATAACGCAAAACGGCGGTGCCACCGGCGTTGGTGGAAAGGTTGCCCCCAATGGTGCAACTGCCTTCTGCTGCCAGACTCAAGGGAAACAGCCGATCAACACCAGCGGCGGCTTCTTGAACATGTTGCAAGATGCAGCCAGCTTCTGCCGTGATGGTGTTGTTGATAGGATCAATTTCGCGAACCTGATTCATGCGTTTTAATGACAGCACGATCTGTCGACCTTGCGCAAGCGGGGTTGCGCCACCGCACAGACTGGTATTGCCACCTTGCGGCACGATGCTGACCTGCGCTGTCCGGCACAGTTGCACAATCGCCATCACTTCTACCACGCTGGCTGGCAATACCACTGCCAAAGCATGGCCCTGATAACGTTTGCGCCAGTCAATGCAATATGGCTGTGTTGCGTCGGCATCCGTTAAAACATGCTGGCTACCCAACAGATTGTTCAGTTGTGGCAGTAGTTGATTGAGCATGTCATTCACGATGAAGAGGCTGTCTGATTTTGTGCTGCGGCTTTTTTCAGTTTGGCCAGTTTTTTATAAGGCCGTAAATAAAAGAGCGTGCAAAAAAAGAAGGCCACGCATAAGGTCACTTCCAGCCAGGCCAGCACGACTGAAAAACCTTTATCACTGGTGGCACGCACCAGGCCTTCGGTCAGGTACAGCAATATGAACATGGCTGACCATTGCATCGTGTAATTGCGTTGTTTGAGAATCCCGGGTAGCGGAATGAGCAAGGGCAGGGCCTTGAGCACCAGCCAGGAACCGCCGGGACGCACTGGTGCGAGCCAGAGTTCCCAGGCCACGCACAGTGCAATCAGTGCCAGCAGACTGATGGATGCGCCTAAAGAAAGCATTTTGGATGAAGTCATGCGCTCAATTTTAATGCGGTTCTGGCCAGTCGTTGACCTAAAGCCATGGCCAATTTGTGTTCATCGGCTTGCAGCGGCACATCGCCTTTACTGGTGGCGAGGTGCGAGGCGCCATAAGGTGTACCGCCAGAGCGGGTTGTCATCAGTTCGGGTTCGGAATAGGGCAGGCCAATCATGAACATGCCATGATGCAAGAGTGGCAGCATCATTGAGAGCAGTGTGGACTCCTGCCCACCATGCAGGCTGCCGGTCGAGGTAAAGACGCAGGCTGGTTTGCCACTGAGTGTGCCTGCCAGCCACGCGCTGGAGGTACTGTCGATAAAATATTTGAGTGGCGCGGCCATATTGCCAAAGCGGGTCGGTGAGCCCAGCGCCAGGCCGATGCATTCCTCCAGGTCGCGGGTTTCCACATAAGGTGGGCCGTCACTGGGTATGTCCGTTTCGGTGGCTTCGCAATTGGCAGAAACGGCAGGTACAGTGCGCAGGCGGGTGCTCACACCGGCAATGCTATCAATCCCTGCGGCAATGGCATAAGCCAATTCACGGGTGGCACCATGACGCGAGTAATACAGCACCAGAACTTCTTTCATGGTTTGGCGTCTTTCATTGGCAAGTCAAAAAAAGCTGAATTCATTTTCAATCCAAAAACATGCTTATTATGGGTGGTCAGCTGATGAGTCTGTCCATTACACTACAGCCCCTATGACTGATTATCTTCTCAAGAAACCTTTGCAATTATGGACGCTGCTGCAGCTGGTCCGCGAGCGCTTTCGCTCTGACCGGATTGCGCAGGTGGCCGGTAGCCTGACTTTTACCACGGTTCTGTCGATGGTGCCGATGCTGGCGGTAATCCTCGCCTTGTTTACTGCTTTTCCGGTCTTTAACAGCTTTCGCAGCCACATTCAGGATCTGCTCACCCAAAACCTGATGCCCGAAGCAGTCAGCACGCAAGTCATGAAGTATCTCAACCAGTTTGCGGCCAAGGCCAAGGGGCTGACGACCTGGGGTCTGGTGGGGGTGATGGTCACGGCCATCATCACCATGCTCACGGTGGATCGGGCGCTCAACGATTTATGGCATGTCAAAAAGCCGCGGCCCTTGCGCCAGCGGGTGCTGGTTTACTGGGCGGCATTGTCGTTGGGGCCGATTTTGATTGGTGGCAGTCTGAGCCTGACTTCTTATATTGCCTCCAAGTCGGGTAGTCTGGTGGCGCTCATGCCTGAAGTGTTCAACGAGTTGCTGTCGCTGATCCCGCTGGCGCTCACCACAGTGGCTTATGCCATGCTCTATACCTACGTGCCCAATTGCAAGGTGGAGCGCAAGCATGCCATTTTTGGTGGCGCGATTGCGGCCTTGCTGTTTGAAATCATGAAGCGGGGTTTTGCGCTTTACATCAAGAAGTTTCCGACGTACACCGCCGTCTATGGTGCCTTCGCAGCCGTGCCCATCTTTTTGTTGTGGGTTTATATGAGCTGGATGGTGACGCTGCTGGGTGCGGCCATCACTGCCGCTTTACCACAGGCCGCGGGTGGCACGCCACGGCGACGAGTTCGCAAGGAACCTGCCCATTTTTTCAATTTCAGTCTGCGTGGTAAACGCCATCGCAAACGAACCCGGCTGCGGTGATGATAGCGCTAATGATGATGTTGGGGGTATTCAAAATACCTCAATATTTACGCACTTGAGAGTGGTGGTTTTAATATATACCTATAGGGAGTACCAATCTTGATAGCCAATTCAGCCAGCACGTCGGCCACTGCTAGTGCAGCATCGTCAGCGCCGTCAGACTCACCTTTGTCGCCCTTGTTTCCTGCCTTGGAACCTTATGATTCCGGTTATCTGGCGCTGGACAATCTGCACGAAATGTACTGGGAAGTGTGTGGCAATCCGCAAGGCGTGCCCGTTGTCTTTTTGCATGGTGGCCCTGGTGGTGGCTGTTCGGCGGCTTCACGCCAGTTTTTTGATCCGGCCTATTACCGCATTGTGCTGTTTGACCAACGTGGTGCTGGCAAGTCCTTGCCGTTTGGTGAAATCTGTCAAAACACCACCGCGCATCTGGTCAATGATATCGAGCGCCTGCGCGATCATCTGGGCATTCATCAATGGCTGGTCTTCGGTGGTTCCTGGGGATCCACTCTGGCGTTGGCATATGGGCAGACGCATCCGGCGCGCTGTTTGGGCTTTATCCTGCGTGGCATCTTTTTGATTCGTCAGAGCGAAATCGACTGGTTCCTCTATGGCATGGGGCAATTTTTCCCCGAAGCCTGGCAAGCCTTTACCGACGGTATTCCTGATGAAGAGCGTGGTGATATTCTGGCGGCCTATGCAGATCGCCTGTTTGATGACAAAGATCCCGTCGGCGCGCAACGCTGGGCGCAAATCTGGAGTCGCTACGAAGGCAGTTGCGCCAATTTATTGCCAGCCGCCAGTGCGGCCACCGCAGCCCGCATGGCCAGTGATGAAGTCGCGCTCGCTTTGGCCAGGCTCGAATGCCATTACATGCAGCACACGGGTTTTATTGCCGAAGGCCAACTGCTGGAAAATCTGTCTGAAATCGCGCATTTGCCTGCCATCATCGTGCAAGGTCGTTATGACATGGTGTGTCCACCATCCACTGCTTGGGAACTGCATATGCGTTGGCCCGGCTCGCAATTGGTGATGGTGCCCGACGCTGGCCATTCCGCTTTTGAACCCGGTAATTGCCGCGCCCTGGTCACAGCTACCGAAGCCATGAAGTCCCGTATCAGCTGAGTTTTGTCATGCAATTTGCGGCCAACCTGTCCTTGCTTTATACCGAAGTGCCCGTATTGGCGCGTCCTGCCCTGGCTGCTGCCGATGGCTTTGCCGCTGCTGAAATCCAGTTTCCCTATGAAGTTGCTGCTGCCGATTTGCATCAAGCCTTATCCCATGCGGGTTTACCGCTGGTTTTGCACAATACCCCCAAAGGCCCGTGGGCTGATGATTTTGGTCTGGCTGCTGTGCCGGGCCGCGAAGCCGATTTTGCCGATGGCCTGCAACAAGCCATCGCCTACAGTCGGGTGCTGGGTAATCGGCTATTGCATGTCATGGCGGGCAAGGTGGATCAGCAAACCGGGGCTGCTGACGCTGCTCGTGCCACCTTTGTCGCCAACCTCAAACTGGCTTGTGTCGAGGCTGCCAAAGCCGGGCTGACGGTGGTCATTGAACCCATCAATACCCGCGATGTGCCTGGCTACTGGCTCAATTATCAGTCACAGGCTTTGAGTGTGATGGACGAAGTGGGTGCAGACAATCTCAAGCTGATGATGGATTTTTATCATGCGCAAATCATGGAAGGTGATCTGATCACACGGTTTCTGGCCAATCAGGCACGTATTGCCCATGTCCAGATCGCGGGTGTGCCAGCGCGTGGCGAGCCTGACGTCGGTGAAGTCGACTATCGCACCATTTTGGCGTTATTGGCCCGACATGACACCGGCATGATTGGGGCAGAATACAAGCCCAGCCGCGGTGCAGTGGTCAATGGCACCCATGATGGCCTGGCATGGATGAAAACCCTTACACATAATTTGCCCTGATTTGCCCTGGCAGGGTTTATTTATCTTGGGCTTTGGGCTAGCATGGAAGCCATCAGAAAAAAATAATCTTTCCACATTTCTACCTGAGGAATACCCATGAAAGTTGCTGACATTCTCAAGGTCAAGGGAACGACACTCTTTACCGTCACGCCTGAAACCCCATTGCGTTCCGCTGTGGAAGCCATGGCCGAACATGATATTGGCTCCCTGGTGGTCATGGAACATGGCGATCTGGTTGGTATGCTGACTTTTCGCGAAGTGATTTCCCAACTCAAGAAAAATCGTGGTGCAGTCGGCGATGTGCTGATTCGTTCCGTCATGGACGATCACCCCATGACCGTCACCATGGAAACCGAAGTCAACGAGTTGCGTCGTATCATGCTCGAAAAGCACGCCCGCTACATGCCCGTACTCGACAAACGCACCTTGATGGGTGTGGTGTCTTTCTACGACGTTGCCAAAGCCGTGATCGACGAACAAAACTTTGAAAACAAAATGCTCAAGGCCTATATCCGCGATTGGCCAGAAGAAGAAATCAGTGGTTGAATTTTTGAGTGAGTGGTACTGTTGACTACTCTTTCAATTGAACAAAAAGCCAGACTGAGTCTGGCTTTTTTGTTAGTTAATATTTAACCATTAATTGGATTAGGAACTCAAAATAAGATTTCGCGCAAAATCATCAAAGACGCAAAGATAAATTCAAGTAAGTTGCACTGTTTTTTTATTTGGGACCGTGTACTAGCCTGTCCAAGGCTATGTACTTGGTATTACCTTGATCCCATGCTTTTTCTTGGTGCTCTTTTGTGTCATGGTGGTGAAATGCTTTTGGCTTGGGATTTTCCTTGGTGAGCTGGGTGTCTTGGCGGTTCAAGATATTGATCGTTTTTATCGATTGGTACGATTTACCGTGTCCCATACAAGCGATCTCCCGCATCACCCAAGCCGGGCACGATATAGCCATGTTCATTGAGTTGGTCATCGACGGCGGTGGTATAGATGGCGATGTCTGGGTGGACGGTGGCGAGGGCGGTGATGCCTTCTGGCGCGGCGAGCAGGCAGGCGAATTTGATGGTGGTCGCGCCGCTTTGTTTAATGCGGGAGATGGCTGCAATTGCCGAGTTGCCGGTGGCGAGCATGGGGTCGACCACAATCACCAGGCGTTCGGCAATGTCTTCGGGCACTTTGTAGTAATACTCCACGGGCTGCAAGGTGTCGTGGTCACGATACAGGCCAATGTGGCCAACCCGCGCGGCGGGAATCAGCTCCAGCATGCCATCCAGAAAACCATTGCCTGCGCGCAGGATGGACACCAGACAAAGCTTTTTGCCGCTGATGACTGGCGCTTGCATGGTGGTGAGCGGCGTTTCAATGGCCGTGTATTGCAGTGGCAGGTCACGGGTGACTTCATAAGCCAGCGCATAGCTGATTTCCTTGAGCAGGCGCCGGAAGTTGTCGGTGGTGGTGTCCTTGTTGCGCATCAGCGTGAGCTTGTGGGCTATCAGCGGGTGGTTGAGTACCATCAGCGGTTGAGTCATGCGGGCTCCTGTTGGCTGGGCAATAAGTGCAATGCGAGATGATTGCGCTTCAAAGGTGGGCTGACTGTTTTGTACTGTGAATCGGCTGACTTGGCAAGTAGGTCTTGGGTTTATAGGTCCTCAGCTTGCTGATGCAATGCGTGCGGGATTTATGTAAATTTTAAATATGGCGAGCTGGATTAATCCGACGGTATTAGCCCTAAAACACCGTGCCATCTGACCAAATACTGAGCGGCGGATGACCACCCGGCCGCAGCGCTGCGGCAATCTTGCGACCAGCGCTCCAGCTGCCACCTTGCAGCATATGCGCGAGGGTAAATTCGCTATGACTCAATTTAAGTTCTTGCCTCACAGCACCGGCCAGGCGATCCAGTCCAATGACTGTCACGGCACGCCATTCCACGACAGCCGGGTGCTCCACCGATAAGGTTTGCCGTGGCAGGCTGGCGTCGCGCAGGCTGAGTAAACCCATATCAAGCAGCAGGCCACCATGACGATATTCCGGCAGGCCGGTCAATGCGTCCAGCCCGGTGACATGAATGCCCGCCTGCTGCAGCGGTTCTACCAAAGAATAAGTCAGCCATTGGCTCAGCAGATGAAATGGCACCAGTCCGTTGGTGATGTCACTGCTCTGCGCAGCCGGGTGATACCAGCAATCGCCCATGTTAATACCTTGCACTTGCAATCGATTTGGCCAGACATCGCTGAGTGCATGCAGCAGCGTTTGCAAAATGGTGGCGGCTGACAAACTGAGCGGTTGCGCCGAGGCGTTCAGGAATTTGCTGAGTGCCTTGGCTGCTGGTGTGGATGATGTCTTGCCAGACGGTGCAGCTTGTATGGTGGCCGCCTGCTGGCTTTTGGCCAGACGCCTGAAGTAGTCATACAGATTACCCAGACGGGCTGGTGCGCCAAAATATTCGGGCAGATTCTGCATGGCCAGACCCAGCTTTTGCAGCAGGCTGGCGCGACCTTCTATGCCAATCAAGGCATTGGCTGTGGTGACCTGAAATGCCTTGGCAATATTGAAGGGCGTGATATTGGCGAGCGCATCGGCATCGGCCCGCAAGGGATGTTGTTCATCTGCCGAAAAAGTACCTTTGGTAAACAGGTTCAGGCTAGCCACTGCCATGCCTTCGGAACGCCCGAGCTTTTGTTTGTTGACATAGTCCACGTATTGCCACGGTGAGCCAGCGCCTGCATCAAGCAGCACACTGGGGATGATCAGGTCGATCCGAATTCGCGCCAGCTCATCTTCGGGAACATCCAGCGAGCGCTGTAAACGTCCCCAACGATCCACATCACCCACCTCAAAATGACGCCAGCGGCTATACATGGGAATGTCCAGATCGGCGTAATCGGCACGGATGGTATCAATCACATACGCCGTCGTGGCGGGCAGGGCATTCGGTTGCCAGATGAAATAAGGGCTCAGGCCATCTTCCACATGCCGCATGACCTGCATGCAACGGCGTCGAATGGCATGCGCGTTGAGCAGGCTATCGGCCAGATTCACCATCTCCGGCAGACCCGGATTACTGCTCGAAGCCATGATCTGATTGAGCTTGTTCATGCCGCGTCCTCCTTGCGTCGCCGGTTTGGCGGGGTGTTGCTTTTGTTGGCATGGCCGTGTGTTAGCCGGGTTGAAGCACTGTCCTGTTGCAAAACGCTGGTTGAAAAAGCCAAGAATTGAAGCAATGCTGACAGCACCTGCCGGGTCGCTGAATGTCAGCAAGATTAAGGCCTGTTCTTAGCTTTAATATTAGCCTTTTAGCCCAACTTAGGTCTAAATGAGTATTTATGGACATGAATTATTTTTGATGGCTCCCACAATTGTTATGGTTTATGAGTCTAAAAATAGAATTAGAGGTTTTTACCAGTAATAGATACCTAACAATTACAATGCCAAGATATCAAATTTTTTGTTCAAGTTTACTGGGAGGTATGTAGATGGCAACTTATGCTATTTGGAATAATAAGGGAGGAGTTGGTAAGAGTTATCTTACTTTCCAAGTCGCTGCAGAATTTGCTTGCCAAAATCCGAATACTAAAGTCCTAGTTGTTGATCTGTGCCCCCAAGCCAATTCATCTTCAATGTTGTTAGGGGGAATGCTAAACGGTGAGGAAAAGTTAACTGAAATTCATACGAATATGCCCAGACTTACGATATCTGGATATTTTGAAGAGCGAATTAGAAGTCCCTATGTATCTCCTAACTCAGGTGCAAGATACATAACACATGTATCTAATTTAAATAGGCAGATGCCGGAGAACCTTTACCTTGTGGTGGGCGATGAGCAGTTAGAGCTTCAATCATCAAGGGTATCGAGCGCTACGAATCCGGGTCCTCAAGATGCCTGGAGAATTGTGCATTTGTGGGTTAAAGATCTTATAGAAGACATTCAAAAATATTGGAACAATGAAGCGAGTGTTGTGTTCATTGATTGCAATCCGAGTTTTTCAATTTATACGGAATTAGCTCTCACGGCAGCAGAGCGTCTTTTGATCCCGTTTTCTGCAGATGGCTCATCTAAAAGAGCTGTGAAAGCTGTTTTGTCTTTGATTTATGGAGTCACACGGCATCAAGGTGAACCTCAGTCCGAATTTTTCACAAACTCACAAAGATATAGAATGGCGTTGCCTCAGATTTATATGTATATCGGAAATCGTTTGACTCAAATGAATAAATCTTCTGCATCAGCTTTTAGAACCGTTGTTGAAGAAATTGGTGAAGAAATCTGGGGGGTTTGGCAAACAGCGCCTCAGCATTTTTGCGTTCATCCTAATGGCGCATCAACACCAAATAATAAACGCTCGTTTCGTCAAATGTTTCAATATGAAGTTAATGATGCCAATACTGCATCAGTCGTTTCAAGCGCGTTAGGTATCCCAATTTCTAGACTACAAGCTGGACAAAAAAGTGTAGCTGGAAGAATGATTTCAGTGAACATCTCGCAATTAGATAAGCAGGTTCCAAATCTAAAAAGACTTGTGCAAAACATTGAATAATAATGGCTAAAGTTTCAATCAACCTTCCGGCGTATCCACCCCATAGTTATGGCGCATGCGTAACTGTTTGGTTTGCAGATAACCGGCGTTGGCTGGATTGGGTTGGATCACTAAAGGAATCCGTTCCACGATGGTGATACCGGCATCTTCCAGCGCAGTGATTTTTTGGGGATTGTTGGTCAGCAGGCGAATGGAACAGATGCCGAGTTGTGCGAGCATGGCAGCAGCATCGTCATAGTTGCGGGCGTCGGCCGGATGGCCGAGTTGCAGATTGGCATCGACGGTATCCACGCCCTGGTCTTGCAGCGCATAGGCGCGGATTTTTTCGGCGATGCCAATGCCACGACCTTCATGGCCGCGTAAATAAAGCAGTACACCCTTACCGGCGGTCACAATGCGGGCGAGCGCTTCGTTGAGTTGTTCACCACAATCACAACGGCGTGAGCCGAACACATCGCCGGTCAGGCATTCGGAATGCATGCGCACCAGCACTGGTTCAGTGGGGGCGCTGGAAAAGTCGCCAACGGTGATGGCCAGATGTTCCTGGCCGTTGTCTTGTGAGCGAAAAGCGTGAGCGGTCAGATCGCCGTGCAGCGTGGGCAATAGCGATTGCGCTACCTTGACCATTGAAACCAGTTTGTCATTCATTCAATATTATTCTCAGGAAGTGGCGCGGGCAGGGCAGCACGATCGCCAACCCCTGCATTTTATAGGCATTTGAGTGACGGGGTTTGATGCGGGTGAAATGGTTTAATTTTGAGGCTCGTTGCAAAAGCTCAAAGCCAATTGGAACCGCCAAGACGTCAAGGAAAATCTCTAAGGTCAAAGGCATTTACCACAAAGACGCAAAGAGCACAAAGAAAAAATCAAGATGCTCGACTTTGACTGATGTCGATATCATCTTCTTAGTTTGATAAATGGAAGATCCAGGTTATTTATTGTTTAACAAGCAAAATCCCCCTAAGGTTTTTCTTCGTACTCTTTGTGTCTTTGTGGTTAAAGGTTTTAGCTTTTCTAGGTGTCCTGGCGGTTAAATAATGGTGTATTTTAAGGAGTATGTATAAAAACTATGCTTCTTAAGTGCTTAAGTAAAGGATCATTTTTTATACACTATACCAGTATATAAATAGATCGAAAGACTTATCCTAGCTGCCGATGAATCTGTCGGCATACACATCAATGGCTGCCAGGTGTTGCGCCTTGACCGAGGCGGGCAGGAACGAGGCTTCGATGGAATTTTTGGCCAGCTGTACCAGGTCGGCACGATTCAAGTGCAAGGCCTCGGTGATGGCGCGGTAATTGTCGGCCACATAACCACCAAAGTAGGAGGGATCGTCGGAGTTGACGGTCACGCACAAACCCTGGTCGAGCAGGTACTTGATTTTGTGCTCGGCCATGTTGCCGTAAACACAGAGTTTGACGTTGGATAGCGGGCAAACCGTCAGCGGCATGCGGCTCGCGGCCAGTCGTTGGACCAGCGCCGGGTCTTCAATGCAGCGCACGCCATGGTCGATGCGCGATACCTGCAAGACATCGAGCGCGCCGGTAATGTAGGCGGGCGGGCCTTCTTCGCCAGCGTGGGCCACCGTCAGCAAGCCCAGCTCGCGGGCGCGGGCAAACACTTGCGCAAATTTTTCGGGCGGATGACCGCGTTCGGAGGAATCTAGTCCGACCGCAGTAATTTTGTCCAGATGTGGCCGAGCCTGTTCGAGGGTGGCAAAGGCGGCTTCTTCGCTGAGATGACGCAAAAAACACATGATCAGCCGAAAGCTGATGCCCAGCTCCTGTTCACCTTGTTGCAGGGCACGCCAGATGCCATTGATCACTACCGCAAAGGGGATGCCGCGATCGGTGTGGGTTTGCGGATCAAAAAAGATTTCAGTGTGCACCACGCCATCGGCCTTGGCACGCAGCAGATAAGCCCAGGCGAGATCGTAAAAATCGTCTTCATCACGCAGTACAGCGGCACCGGCATAGTACAAATCCAAAAACGATTGCAGATCCGAAAAATCGTAGGCGGCACGCAAGGCTGTCACATCGGGGTAGGCCAGCGTCACGCCATATTTGGCGGCTTTGGCAAACGTCATTGCCGGCTCCAGCGAGCCTTCAATATGCAAATGCAACTCCGCCTTGGGCAAACCGGCAATAAAGTCCGAGTGTGATGATGTGGTCATGGCTATCTGCGTTAAAAATGGGTGAATCGGAAATGTGATGATGCGAATGATCATTAACTGCCAGGCGTCCTGGCCGTTAAGTTATAGATACCCTATTCATAGTGTACAAAAATCACCCTGCTGTGTGTGGTGAATGTGCCGTGTCAGCAAAAATTCAAATTGGGCCGGTGTTAAGATGTTTGCCATTCACTATTCACCGCTGCCCATGCCAGAGGCATCGTGTTTTCTGCAGGTTTGCCATGTCCGCCCCCATCGATTTACCGCCTGAATCTGATCCGTCAACACCGACGCTATCACCCACAACTCCCTTTGCCATTGCTGACTTTACCCGCTACTGGTTTGCCCGTGTGTTGGGACTGATTGCCGGGCAGATTCAGGTAGTCGCTACTGGTTGGCAGATGTATGAGTTGACCCATAGTGTGATGGACCTGGGCTGGGTGGGCTTTGCGCAGTTTTTGCCCGGGGTGCTGCTGGTGATGGTGGTGGGGCAGGTGGCTGATCATTTTGATCGCCGCATGATTGCTTTCATCACGACCTTTATCGATGTGCTGGGCCTGCTGGTGTTTGCCATTGGCAGCTGGCAGGGCTGGTTGTCGCGTGAATGGATTTTTGTCCTGGCGTTTGTGTCGGGCTGTACCCGCGCCTTCAAATTTCCGGCGCTTTCGGCTTTATTGCCGGGGCTGGTTGGGCCTGCCCTGTTGCCCAAGGCGATTGCCTTGTCTTCGTCGGCCAGTGAATCAGGCTTTATTGTTGGCCCGGCATTGGGTGGGTTCTTATACATGGCCGGTGCCGATGTCACGTATTTCATCGCTGCTTTGCTGTGTGCGATTTCCGCCATCTTGTTTGCGTTGATGCGTCCTGTCAAACGCAAGGCAGCCACCCAGCCGGTCAGCCTGCAGACCCTGTTTGCGGGTATCCACTTCATTCGCAGCAAACCGATTGTGCTGGGAGCCATTTCACTTGACTTGTTTGCCGTATTGCTTGGTGGTGCGGTCGCCATGCTGCCCGTCTTTGCCAAAGATATTTTGCATGTGGGACCCTGGGGGCTGGGCTTATTGCGCTCGGCGCAATCAGTCGGGGCCTTGTCGATGGCGCTGTATCTGGCGCGTCATCCATTTGGTGTTGGCGTGGGCAAAATCATGTTCAGATCGGTCGCAGTGTTTGGCATGGCGACCGTGGTGTTTGCGCTGTCGCGTGTCTGGTGGCTGTCATTTCTGGCGCTGTTTGTTCTGGGGGCGTCCGACAATATCAGCGTGGTGATTCGCTCTTCACTGGTACAGCTTGAAACGCCCGACGATATGCGCGGTCGTGTCAGTGCCGTCAATGCGCTCTTTATTGGTACATCCAATCAGCTTGGTGAATTTGAATCTGGCCTCACTGCTGCCCTGTTTGGCCTGGTGCCCTCCGTCGTGCTCGGTGGGGTAGGCACCATATTGGTGGTTGCGCTTTGGATGAAGTTTTTTCCAGAGCTGGTTAAGCTGGAAAAGCTGGAAGGTAAGGGGCATTGAGACTGAGTCAGTCATCTTGGTTTTTTGGTTGAGTAAGCGCTGGTTCAAAACGTCTGAATCAAGATGTCTGAAAAAATAGGTACAGTTTTTCAATACCCTCAACCCAATAGCAACTTCACCACCAGCCCCACCAGGGCGCAGCCAATAATTACCTGGATTACCGAGCGTTTAAAGCGAAATAGTGCAATGGCGGCAGCCAGTGCAATCACGATGGCGACAATGTCAATTTGACCACTGAAGCCTTGCGGCCAGAACAGATGGTAGGCAAAAAACAGGGCGAGGTTGACGATTACCCCGACCACGGCGGCGGTGATGGCAGTGAGTGGTGCGGTGAAGTGCAGATCATTGTGGGTGGTTTCAATCAAGGGGCCACCGGCCAAAATGAAGATGAAGGAGGGCAAAAAGGTGAACCAGGTGACCAGAATGGCGGCCATTGCACCGGCCATGAAAAGGTGTTCGCCACCCAATAGTGCTTGCATTTGCGTACTTTGAAAGCCGCCAGCAAAACCCACAAACGCCACGACCATAATCAGCGGGCCGGGCGTGGTTTCACCCAGTGCCAGACCATCCATCATCTGGGTGGGCGACAGCCAACCATAATGAGTCACCGCGCCTTGGTACACATAGGGCAATACGGCATAGGCACCGCCAAAGGTGAGCAGTGCTGCCTTGGTAAAAAACCAACCCATCTGAGTGAGGGTGTGTGACCAACCCAGGGTGGCAGTCAACAAACCAAGCGGTATGGCCCATAGCAGCAAGCCGCTGGCCAATACCTTGACCAGATTTTGCCAGCGCCATTGTGCATGGGCCGGGGTGGGTGTGTCGTCATCGATCCAGGCGGGGCCATATGATGCGTTGGCCTTGCCATGGCCACTGCCGGTTGTAAAGTTTTCGGGGGTAATGCGACCACCCAGATAACCAATCAATGCTGCTGCCAGCACAATCAAGGGGAAGGGCAGCTTAAGTGCAAAAATGGCGATAAAAGCAGCAATGGCCAGGCTCCATAACCAACCGTTTTTAAGGGTGCGGCCGCCAATGCGTACGGCCGCCTGGATCACAATGGCCGTGACAGCGGGTTTGATGCCATAAAACAAACCAGCCACCATGGGTACTTGGCCAAAAGCCAGGTCAATCCATGACAGTCCGATCAAAATGAACAGCGAGGGCAGCACAAACAAGCCGCCTGCAACGATACCACCCCAGGTTTTGTGCATCAGCCAGCCAATATAGGTGGCAAGCTGCTGGGCTTCGGGCCCGGGCAGCACCATGCAGTAATTGAGTGCGTGCAAGAAGCGTCGTTCTGAAATCCAGCGACGCCGTTCCACCAGTTCCTGATGCATGATGGCAATTTGTCCGGCGGGTCCGCCAAAGCTGATGAAGCCAAGTTTGAGCCAGAATTGCAGGGCCTGCCATAAGCTGATCGGGGCGGGCGGGTGGTCAGGGGAAGGAACTGAGCGGGTGTTCATGATGGGGAAGGTTCTTTTTGAAAGGTGGCAAGCAGGCCGTCAAACAGGCCACAGGCACTGGCCAGAAGTTGGTCGTCATCGGTCTGTGTGGTTCGCAAACCGGCCAGGACGCTTTCAACGCCTGCTGCTTCGGGTAATGGGGGGCTGCCGCCAATGTCGAGGTAGTGCACCAGTGTGCCAAGTCGCTTGAGCGCAGGTTGTTGCAGCGCAAAGCTGGCCAGTAGCACTTCAAAGGTGACGTGGTGAGCTGTGTGGCTGAAGGTGGCACCATCAAAGTCAAAACCCAGTGCATCGGCTGGGCAGTCACTGGGTGTGTTCAGCCAGAGCACAATAGCATGCGGGTCGATGAAGCGTCGGATCAGCCAGGCACTGGCCAGCCGATCAACCCATGGTCGTTGCCGGGTTGCCCAGGTACGACCCTGATATTGACTGATCAACCGTGGCGTGATTGTGATGGCAACGGCTTGCGGTTCATCCTGTGTCAGAGTGCGGGCCAGCGTCTGCTCCAGTGTTTGCAGGGCTGTCTCGGCCTGCGACTGGCTGGTAGTTGGAAAATAATCAATCGCTACAAGACTGCTAAAGGTCTTGCGCAGTTTGCGGATTGGTTTGAGCAGGGCGGGGGCGCTGTCAATGGTCAGGAGATCATGCAGTTTTGCCAGTTCGGCCAGCAGCATTGCATAATCTTCTGAGCGGTCAAACAGGGCAATCAAGTCATGTTCGATCGGTTCTTCAATCCGTAAAAGATACGCGGTACCGCCACTTGCCTGAACGTCAGCGGCGATTGTTTGCAATGTTGTCTGGCAGGATGCCTGTTGCGGCAATAGATAGACACCATCACGCAATACGCCAACACCGCAAGCCTTGAGCGCGCGCCAGATCCGCATGCGTGCAGTAGCATTTTCGGTGGGTAGGGTGGTGATGAGGAGTAGCCAATTATTCATGTCGCTGATTCTACATTTTTTTGTTGATTAATCTACTTTATTTTTGTGGCGTGAACGTTATGCCACCGTGATCGGCAGTTTGCATAAAATCGGCATGAAGGGAAGACATGATGCAACCCATGAAGAAAATCGTGGTGTTCCATTGGGTGGGATTCAGGATGGTGGTTGTATCCATGACATCATCAAGGATGCTGTTGAATAGCTGGCTTTCTTGTGGTTTTAATAAAAAATAAGGAGTATGTATTTAAAATGGTGTTGTCAGGTAAATAAATAAAGGCTCTTTTTTTATACGGTGGGGTAGTATATTTTAAGATTTTTTGAATCTGTTTGATCCAATCATGCCGGTCGATCGGTGGTGCAGTTAATATTGCTGTTGATTGCCGTTGATATGTCAGGCTCATGAAATGCGTGTGCTGATCGGCACCGACTGAAAAAATACCAGAGAAGCAGCAAGGGATCGACAATGGAAAGTGATTATTTATGGATAGTGCTGGCTACGGGCATCTTGGGCTGGGCTTTGTACGCCCGTCCCTGGGAAGTGTTGCTGCAACCTGAACGCCAGCATCTGACCTTTGGCGCGATGGTGCTGACGGCCTTGATGTGGGTGGTGCGGGTACATTTTCCTGGCCCCTGGGGGCAGCTTAACGCGATGGATCTGCCGATTCAGATGTCGGGTGCCGCATTACTCACCGCCATGTTGGGGCTGCGTCCGGCCCTGATTGTGCTGGCTTGCGCCTGTGCGATTTCCAGCGTGGTTCTGGATGGTGATGTGCAACAGTCTGCTTATTGGTTTGTCTGGCTGGCGGCAGTACCAGCATTTTTGGCAGCGGGGTTGAATCGTATACTCGTGAAGTTTCTGCCGCACAATCCCTTCATTTTTATTTTGGGACATGGTTATTTTGGTGGCTTGCTCAGTGTGGCGATTGGTCGTTTGCTGGCCTATGGCTGGCTCTTGTATGAGCAGGGGAGAGTGGGTTTTCCGCCGCTGGATACGCTGGCCTCTTCCGTGGCAATGGGGTTTGCCGAGGGTTTTATCACCGGCTTGCTGCTGGCGGTGTTTGTGGCACATCGGCCGCAATGGGTGCCGACTTTCGATGATGCGGATTATCTGAATCGCTGATTGAGCTGTGCAATGTGCTGCCCAATCAGGGTAGTATCGAACCGGCATGCTTATTCAAAAATTCAATATGATGAATGAATCAGGTCGGATGAACCAGCTTCAGGTCAGCAACACCAGCTTGCCAAGGGTTTGACGTGACGACATGGCAGCATGAGCCTGCCGCGCTTCGGCTAACGGATACCGGCCGCCAATATGTACCTTGAGCTTGCCATTGACAGCCAGATCAAACAGTACCGTCAGATCATTTTGCACGATATCAGGTGTTAATAAAGGCACCAGTGCAAAGCCGCGCAGTGATTGATTTTTGAAGATCATCGACAGGAGTTCCGGTACACCCAGGGCAAATGAGTGGATATTGAGCGCGCCAAAGATCACCAGCGTCCCACCAGTCCCCAGCGTCTGCAGACTGTCCCGGGTGATCTGGCCGCCGACGGATTCATAAATGATATCCGGGCCTTTGCCATTGGTGATGACGTTGAGTTGTTCCAACCAGTTGTTGGCACTGTAGTCGAGTGCATGATCGGCTCCCAATGAAATAGCCAGCGCGCATTTTTCAGGAGCGCTGGCGGCCGCGATGACCTTGCTTGCACCGGCGTGTCTGAGCAGTTGAATCAACAATGAACCCACCCCACCTGCGGCTGCGTTGACCAGTACGGTCTTGCCTGAAACCGGCGTTGTGCGTGTCAATGCCAGGGCAGACAGGCCTTGTACTTGCAAAGCCAGGGCGGCATCGTCTGCCAGACCAGCCGGAATAGGGACAAGATACTTGGTATCCAGTGTCACATAATCGGCGTAGCCACCAAAGAACTGACCCACGGCAAAGAGCGGTGCCGCCACCCGCTGATCCAATTCCCAGCCATGGGCTGCTACTGCCACTGTGCCTGCCACTTCACAACCCAGAATGGAAGGCAAAGGCGGGGTCATGGCATAACGGTTTTCCCGCATCAGGGTTTCGGCAAAGTTGATGCCGGCGCTGCTGACTTTGACCAAAACCTGCCCGGGATCAGGCACAGGAATAGGTGTTTCAGTGAGTTGCAGAACTTCAGGACCACCAAATTGATGAATCTGTATCGCACGCATGCTTGACCTTTCAGAAGTATGTAAACAGGCTTCAGTCTAGGGTAGTAGACTATCCGGTAACTACCGACCAATGACCGTCATACATACTAAAAAGTCTGTAGGTAAGGAGCAGAAAACTCGGCATGATGCATGCCATTATTCAAAGGTCCGAGTATGAAAAAACCTGTTAAACATTTACCGATGCTGCCTGCCGAGCGTGCGCTCAAGGTGATCTCGGGACGCTGGAAAGCGATCATTCTCTATCAGCTTTTTGAAGGTGCAAAACGGCTTTCAGAGTTAAACCGGCTGGTGCCGCATATCAGCCAAAAGGTGTTGATCCAGCAATTGCGCGAGATGGAAGAACATGGCTTGGTACATCGCGAGATTTATCCTCAAGTGCCGCCGAGGGTGGACTATTCGGCGACGCCGCTGGGCATGAGTCTGGAGCCCATTCTGCTCACGCTTTGTGAGTGGGGTAGACATCATGCCAGTGAGCTGGACGAGTTGGACCGGTTGGCCGACTGCCCAATTGTGGTGAGTGATTCAGCGCTTGAAAAGCGTGATGAAATGACGTCGTCGGTGTAGGGGCAGCAGACTACTTGCGGCTAGATTACTACGGCTTACTTACCAGGCATTAAACCGGATCGACATGGGTCATCACATTCATCACCTGATGCTGCTTGAGAACCATGTCACGTACCGCCAGCGCAATATCATGGCCTTGCCGAACCGACTGATCGGCGGCCACTTCAATATGCACGTCCACCAGTAATTGGTCACCCATTTTGCGCGTCCGCAAGTCATGGGCACCAATCACGCCAGGTACGGCACGAATGGTCGTGGCAATGCGTGCCAGCTCTTCTTCGTCGGCTGAGCGATCCATCAGCACATGGAGCGACTCCCAGGCAAACTCAAAACCCATCTTGCCGATCATCAAACCAACAACCAATGCCGCCACTGGATCAAGCAGTGGGTAGCCAAACAGGTTGCCAATGATTCCCAGAGCCACCAGCAAGGAGGATGCGGCATCCGAACGGGCATGCCAGGCATTGGCGGTCAGCAGGGTCGATTTGACACGTACTGCCTGCGCCAGCATATAGCGAAACAGACCTTCCTTGGCAAAGAGTGCCGCTATCGCCACCCACAGGGCAATCTGTCCAACCTTGGGAATCGTTTCCGGGTCTTGCAATTTGATGAGCGCGCTATAAAGCATACCGACCCCGACGGCGAGGAGCATCAATCCTAGAAAAAAGGCGGCTGCATTTTCATAGCGTTGGTGTCCATAGGGGTGATCATGATCGGCCGCTTTCTGACTATGCTTATTGGCAAACAGCACCACAAAGTCGGACAGTAGATCGGACAGGGAATGAATCCCGTCGGCTATCAGTCCTTGTGAGTGAGCGAGCACACCGCACAATACCTGGGCAATGGTGAGTAGCAGATTGACCGCCACGCTGACCCAGGTGCTTTTTTTGGCTACCTGGTCGCGCAGGGTGGGATCGATGTCGTCATCCAGATCATGCAAATTATCGCGCTGTGTCATTCCTGTTTACCTTGGCATTGCTGATTGCCTACAGTGTAAATGATTGTGAAGCCGCCTGAGCAGGCGGTAAACCGTTAATGACGGGGTGACGTTATGGAGGCTCAGGCGAACTGATTCAAATTTCCAGATCGTTGATTTGAATTGGCACTCCTGCATTCAAGACGGTCCAGCAAACTGTCCGGAATCCAGCAAGGCCATGAATGCGGATCAGTTGTTGTGGGACGACTGATCCGCAATATGGTGTTTTATTGTTGGATGTTTGGTTAAGTGTTCAAAGTATCGCGGCCAAGCCAAGTCGGTTCATCACATGCCGGGTCATTCCCAGGGCGAGTTCCTGTTCGCCCATGAATACTTTACCAATGGCTTCCTTCTCCAAGAGTTTGGTTTCAGCTTCATTATGGCTGCGCATGATCACTTCAATCGTTGGATTGAGTGTGCGTGCAATGCTGGCCATTTGGCGAACCTGCAAAGTCTCCGGTGTGGCAATCACCAACATGCTGGCCTTGGCAATATGCGCTTGCACCAGCACGGTGGGATCTGCGGCATCACCACTCACTGCTGCAATCTTTTGGTTGCGTAACTTTTCAACCAGCTCGCGATTTTGTTCGGCAACCACCAAGGGAATATGGTGCAGCTGTAATTGCTGGGCGATTTGTCGACCAACCCGGCCATAACCGACCAGTACCACATGTCCTTGCAGGTGCGCTGGGTCAGTCTGTATCGGCAAGGCTGCCATGGCATCGGTGCGTAGCGACAGTTTGCGTGCCCAGGCAAAGTGTCGGCTTAACCAGTCTTGCAATGGGGCAATCAGATTGAACATGAGACTGTTGAAGGCAATGGATAAAATGGCACCAGCCAGAATCAGGCTTTGCCCGGCCTTGGGCAGCATGCCCAGACTGACCCCCAGTCCAGCCAGAATGAACGAGAACTCACCAATCTGCGCCAGACTGACACCGACTATCAGTGCGGTGCGTAATGGGTAGCCAAAAGCCAGCGCCAACAATAACGCAGCCAGGGTTTTGCCAAGCATGATAATGGCGACCACGATGAGCACTTTGAGTGGTTCTTGCAGCAGAATGTGATAGTCAAACAGCATCCCGACTGAGACAAAAAACAGCACGGCAAACGCATCACGCAATGGCAATGATTCTGCTGCAGCGCGATGACTGTAGGGGGACTCGCGCATCATCATGCCCGCAAAAAAAGCGCCAAGAGCAAATGACACATCAAACAATTTGGCTGATAAAAAAGCGACGCCTACTGCGGCAGCAATCACGCACAAGGTGAACAGTTCCCGCGAGCCACTGCTGGCCACCAGCCATAACAGTCGTGGAAAAAAGCGTCGCCCTAGTACCAGCATGAGCAGCATGAAGGCGGTGACTTTTGCCAGTGTTTTAGTCAGTTCCCAGCCAATGTTGCTGTCAGCCAGATTGGCGCCTTCCTAGTATAACATGCCAAAGGCAGGTAGCAATACCAGTACGAGCACCATGACCAGGTCTTCCACTACCAGCCAGCCGACAGCAATCCGGCCATTGGCAGAATCCAGCGCGCCGCGTGCTTCGAGCGCTCGTAACAAGACCACGGTACTGGCAACTGATAGGGCAAGACCGAATACCAGTGCCGCATCAAAACGCCAGCCCCACAATATGGCGGTGCCAATACCAAGTAGTGTGGCGGTGGCAATTTGCACCAGCGCGCCAGGTATGGCGATCTTGCGTACGGCCAGTAGATCATCCAATGAAAAATGCAGGCCGACGCCAAACATCAAGAGCATGACGCCAATTTCAGCCAATTGACTGGCCAGCTGAATGTCGGCGACAAAGCCAGGGGTGTAGGGACCGATCATCACACCGGCGAGTAAATAGCCTACCAGTGGTGGCATTTTGAGTCGCGCGCAGATAAACCCTAAAATCAGCGCCAAGCCCAGGCCTGCAGCAATGGTGGAAATCAGGCTGACATCATGTGGCATGGGTACTCCAAAGAAATGTATGATGGAAATATATGACAAAAGCGACGCACATAATGCACGACAACACACTATAGCGGTTTGTCATGGTAATAAAAACAGGGGATGGCAAGTGAGAGTGCTCTGGGACAGCTAAGTTCCATCGCAGTCAATTGGTCAGGCCATGATGACAACGGCATCGCCTGTGCTTACGATGAGTGCTTGAAAATAACATAGATAGCTCAAAGTGTTTGAGCTATTTTGGGAGAATGCAATGCACTTGGCCCAGCACGATGACATAACAAGCTTATTGCGCAAGATGTTTGCTGCAGCAATTGCTTCGGCACAACCAGCCTTGCGAATACCAGCCGTACTGGCAGACTGTCTGCCGGTGCTACCCAACGGGCGTTTGATAGTGATTGGTGCTGGTAAAGCATCGGCCGCTATGGCGCAGGCAGTCGAGGCCAGCTGGACGGGTACGCTGCAAGGTGTGGTGGTGACCCGCTATGGTTATGGTGCCGCATGTCAGCATATTCAAATTTTAGAGGCAGCACATCCAGTACCCGATGCAGCTAGCATCAGCGCGGCACATGCTATCTGGCAGGCAGTGAGTGGATTGACTGCCCATGATGTCGTGCTTTGTTTGATTTCAGGCGGTGGTTCGTCTCTGCTGTGCTTGCCTGGCCTGGGATTAAGTCTTGATGACAAGCAGCGGATCAATCGTCAATTGCTTAAAAGTGGCGCCAGTATCCATGAGATGAATTGTGTACGACGTCATTTGTCGGCCATCAAGGGTGGGCGTTTGGCGGCAGCCTGTTATCCGGCTCGGGTTATTAACTTATTGATTTCGGATGTGCCGGGTGATGACCCGATCCAGATTGCCTCTGGTCCGACAGTAGCTGATCCAACTACTTGTGCCGATGCACTACAAATTTTGCAGCGCTATCAGATTGATGTGCCTGAAGCCGTCATGGTTCAGTTACGACAAGGCGCGGTCGAAAGTATCAAACCTGGTGATTCGCGCATGAAAAACGTGACAACACATATGATTGCCACACCGCAAATGGCCTTGGAAGCCGCCGCAAGTGTAGCGCGTGAACAAGGTATTGCCGTGCATATATTGGGTGATGCCATTGAAGGCGAAGCGCGCGATGTCGGCAAGGTGATGGCGGGGATAGCTTTGCAGGTCAAGCAATATGCGCAACCATTTCGGTGCCCTTGCATTTTGTTGTCCGGTGGGGAGACCACGGTGACAGTCAAGGGCAATGGTCGTGGTGGACGTAACGTGGAGTGGTTGTTGTCCTTGACGCTGGCCTTACAGGGCCGGACGGATATTTATGCGCTGGCGGGTGATACCGATGGGGTAGATGGGCAAGAAGAAATTGCAGGAGCCATGATGACACCGACAACCCTGCAGCGGGCACTACAAAAAAAGATGCAGGCTCGTCATTATCTGGATAACAACGATGCCCATAGTTTTTTTGAAGCACTGGGTGACCAGATCGTGACTGGTCCAACCCAGACCAATGTCAATGATTTTCGCGCCATATATATTGGATGACAATTGAATTTGATTATTTTTCTGCAGCCATTTTCATATTGTTGAGGCCGGATTCAAAGTCCTTGCCAATCATGGTGTCCATGCTGACAAAAACACTCATGACTCTACCGATGAAGGTATTGGGGCCTGACATGGTCCAGGTGACTTCGGTCATGTCATCTTTGGGGATCAAAGTAAACTCAGCCTGATTGTGACTTTCAAAGGGTTGGATGAAATCGAGTTTGATCAGAACCTTTGAAGGTGGCGTCGACGCCAGTATTTCCATGCTGCCTTGCCCGACCTGATTATTGCCTTTCCAGGCATAGATGGCACCTTGGCCATTTTCCGCGCCAGAATGAGTTCGTTGCATGGTCGGATCAAGTTTTTCCCAGGGTGACCAAGTAACCCATTGATGAAAGTCGTTGATCAACGCAAATATCTTTTCAGGTGATGCCTTGATGGTGATAGCGCGCTCAACACGAAATGTGTCTGGCTTGCTCAGGGCCATGCCGATAACGGCACCCACAATAACGATCAGAATGAGCGTGATAGTTTTAAACATGGCAGTGTCTCCTTATGAGTTGGTGTGATTGGCCAGGAATGCATCAAGACGATCAAAGGTGCCGGACCAGCCATGCTGATGACCATCCCGTTTTGCCACCGATTGGAATGGCGTTTGATGAAAGATCATCAGCGTTTGCGTATCCAGGTCTTCAAAATGAATCGTGATCAGCGTTTCCATGTCACGTTCGCCCCCGGCTTGCCAGGCAAAAGTGAACACCAGTTTTTCAGGTTTGACGACTTCACGAAATACACCTTGTTGCCAAAGTTCACGACCATCATCGACTGCCTTCAGGCAAGCACGCCATTGCCCGCCAGGACGAATGTCCATCGTCATTTCATTGACGGGAAATTGAATCGGGCCCCACCAGCTCAGCAGATGATTCAGATCAGTCCAGACAGAAAAGACCAGATCACGTGGTGCATTGAATAATCGGGTGATGGTGAGAACATTGTCCTGTGTGGCATGGCTGTCAGTGTTGATTTGATTCATGATTTAAGTATTATTGAACGATTAATTATTTTCTGGTTCGACATGGATCATCCAGGAAACGCCAAACCGATCTGCCACCATGCCAAAAGCCGGTGAAAAGAAGGTGGGACCTAATGGCATTTGAACCTGTCCTGTGACAGCCAGAGCATTAAAAAACTGTTCAGCCTGCTGAGCGTCTTCGACAGTGAGGGATAAGGAGAATCCCTGAAATTTGGGTGGCGCATTGACCATGCCATCAGACGCCATCAAGGTCATATTGCCAATGCGCAAGCTCATGTGCATGATCTTGTTTTCAATTTCTGGCTGCATCACGCATTCATTGGGTTCCGGATTGTCCTTGTAACGCATCAAAGTCACAATTTCTGCACCAAGTACCTTGCCGTAAAACTCGACAGCTTCCTCACAGCGACCTTCAAAAAACAAGTAGGGAATGAGTTGCATGATGAGCTCCTTCAAATAATGGTGGAGATTGTCTTATTTACTTTGTGAGTCAATAAATGTGCTGAGTTGCGCAAGTGTTCCTGCCCACCCCAGCTGCATTGCGCTCAGCGATGAGTTAAAGGTGAGAGTTTCCTCATCTTTGGCTTCATAGGGTAGACAACTTATCGTGAGTAAGGTTTTGTCACCTTGCTCGGTAAAAGTCGTAGTGGCGATTGTTTTTAATGGCCATGTCGCGCTCATTGGATGACGAGTCAGATTACCTTGAGCATCTGAAAAAGCGGTGATCGTGACCAGTTTTTCGGGGTTAACAATTTCTTTAAATAGCCATTTTCCCCACATTTCATAGCCGTTTGGCAGTTGCATGCAGTAATGGCATTCGCCCTCAGATCGCAGATCCATTCTGCACTGTGTCATGACGACACCAGTTGGACTGAACCATTGTTTAAGTAGCTCGGGATCGGTCCAGAGTTTGAATAATTTTTCGCGTGACGTGTTAAAGCACTGCGTCACTACAAAGGTTTCTGCGGTTATGTTGGTCATTGATGGCACTCCTTGGTTTGTAATTCCTGCAGATGATCATCCAGACGGTCAAAACGCTACCCCCACATTTGCCGATGAATTACTTTTGTTTCTGCCGTTCCCGAAATGCGGCCACTTTGGCGCGATTACCGCAGACTGCGGCACTGCAAAACAGGCGTCGATGTGATTTGGTGCGATCGAGAAAACTCAATGTGCAGCCAGTACCTGCGCAATCTCGAAAGAGTGCAGGGTCTTCGTGGGCGAGTAATGACGCAATGGTGCCGGCAATCAGGGCCAGTAAAGAGTCGGCTTTTTCCATTTGCAACTGCCAGTTTTCAGTAAAAACTGAAGTACCGCCTGCGTGGTCCGATTTCAGTTCTTTCACTACTGGCCCCAAGGCCAGCAATTGGTTGAGATGGGCTATTTCCTTGCTGTGATTGGCTTGTGGTTTGTTGCGCCAACGCTGTAGCCATTGTCTGGCCCATTCGCGCTCTTCGCGCGCTTTTTGCGCGATGCCATCCAACACTTTGCTGGAGTGATGTTGTTTAAGCCAGTCGTGCTGTGCTTGATCAATCAGTCCAGCTTCGACGAGCCAAACCAGCAGTTGCTCACCATTGCCAATAAATTCGACTGGCGTTCCAGATGGAGAGGCAATGGTATTAAGAAAGTCAGCGGCAGGATGGCTGCCAAGAATAATGGCGGGCATGATAATCAAAACTTGGTTAAGATAATAATGTAACTTATTTTTTATAAATGACAAGTTACTAATAAATTGCTTATGTTGACTGCATGGCATTATCGACGAAAACAGATTTTCGTCGATTCGAACCATATTAACGCAATCATGCTGGCCATCATTGGCAAAAGGCTCTGATGCAAAGTGATGGGTAAAAAGTGAACGCCTTTTGCAAGTCGGGAATGCCGGATATGGCCAGTAAGGCCAAGACGGTTTCAGCAATGAGGGAGAGTAAAACCAATATCGTGCGAAACTTGAATGGTGCTAGTTGTTAGATCAACAAGTTGAAAATTAAATAAATGAAGATAGATTCGTAATATTTAAATTACCTCGTTCATTTCATTTTTTAATGATCTATTGTCAGGCTGTAGCCTTTTTCTTTGAGGCAGGCATTGAGTGCCAATAATCGTTTATCGCTATTTTCGTCTCGGATACCTTGATACATTGTATAGGCGGCCGGATCACCGCGATAGGGGCATCGGTACGATGGTGCTGAAACGCAGGGGCCATCACTCATGGCAGTCAACTTGGCGGGAAAATCCTGCTTGGCAGTGGCTTCGCATTGTTCACGATCCATGTCGTATTGCGCAGATGTCATGCCGGGCTTGTTCCAGTGTGCTGTCGTACAACCACCCAGCAGGATGAATATCATCAAATAGCCTGGTTTTTGCATCACAGCACCTCAAATCTGTAAAAGGCGATACGTCACTAATATGTTTTTTGACAGACGAAAGTTTCAACGCTTTATCAGCAGGCCTGGCATTCTTGACTGTAGTGTCTGTACGTGGCGCGTGTGGGTATCACGTTGGGGGTAGAGAGCTTGTGCCCTTAAATATACCCCTATTCAATGCCGGATGTAAATGGATGTTGTCGGACTGCTTTGGACGTAAAAAAGGCCAGAACCCTTGTATTTGTTGAGGTTTCTGGCCTTTTCTGGACTTGCTTGGAAGTGTTATTGGTGGAGCCGGCGGGAATCGAACCCGCGTCCGTAAATCCTCCACAGACAGTTCTACATACTTAGCGCTGCCATTTGATTTAACCGCACTGGCGCGGACGCGCACGCTACAGTGAAGCGAGTTGCCTTGGATTTAACACCAGACCAAGCAACCCGATCTGATGCGATCCTCAGTGTATGACTCTGCGTGCTATTGCTAGCTCAGCCCTGAGACAAGCTGATGCAGAGTTAGCCGGTATTAAGCGGCTAATGCGTACGAGTTATCGTTAGCAGTTAGTTTTTTCCGGTTGGATTTACGAGGTGACCAGCCCTCGGTATGCCCTGCGCTGCTTTGCAACCCACGTCGAAACCAGGTCGGCCCCAAAACAATTGCATTCTAACAGGTTGGGGCAGGGCTTGAGTTTTCAAGCCCCAACAGGGGTGAAAAGTTTTTATTTGAGGGTAAAGTCAACCCGATTGGCCGGAGCAGTTTTATTGGCCTCTTTTCCTTCGTCAGCTTCGGTTTTGGTTTTGCCTGCTATCAGGAAGAGCCGCTCGGTTGGTACCTTGCCTTTGTCTTCCAACCATTGCTTGATGTTGCTGGCACGCTGGTTGGCAAGTTGCTGCAAGTCGTTTTCACCGACAATATGATTATCTTCAATCAGTTTGGTCATTGCATCGGTGGG
Organism: Ampullimonas aquatilis; assembly: GCF_049675895.1. GTDB lineage: Bacteria > Pseudomonadota > Gammaproteobacteria > Burkholderiales > Burkholderiaceae_D > Ampullimonas > Ampullimonas aquatilis. Next base: position 1,073,336 of record NZ_CP183834.1, read on the forward strand.
CAAACCTTTGGCAAAGCCAATCGCATTTTTGGGTTTGTCAAACTTGCTGGCCTTGTAGATTTTTTCAATATAGCTGGCGCGCTCTTCATCGCTGATTTCCAGTGGTTTGTCGACATCTTCTTCGGCCAGTTTGCCTTGTTTGCTCTGGTCTTTGAGCTTGAGTTTGCGAATTTCACTGTTCAGATATTCCTTGCGCAATGCAGGTAAATCTGAGGCTGGATCGGCACGGCCAGTCAATTCCATTTTCAGTGCCGGGCGATCCAGCAAGGCCTTGGCGATGGGCTCCAGTTTTTTGGTGGCACTGTCTTCCAGAATTGCCAGGCCAGGTGCAAAGGTGAGGTAAGACAGCTCTTCACCACCACCGCCAAAGGCCGATGCCAGTAGCGAGAAAGGCGACATGATGGCTTTGGTGAGCAGGTTGATGATGACCTTGAAGATGATGCCGCCAATAGAAAATTGTGGGTCAGACAAGGAGCCGGAGACGGGCAGGTTGATGTCGATCACGCCATTGCGATCCTTGAGCAAGGATACCGCCAGTAGCACGGGCAATTTGGTGGCATCGGGGCCGTCAATCTTTTTGCCAAAGGTGAGTTGATCAAGATAGACCTTGTTGTCGGCATTAAGCTGACCATTCTCTACCTTGTATTTGAGATCGACGCTAAGCTTGCCTTTATCAATGGCATAGCCCGCATATTTGGCCGCATAGGGGGTTAGTTGGGTGAGTTCAATGCCTTTGGCACTGGCACCAATATCGACAAACAGGTTGGCAGCCAAGGGATTGAAGCGGCCTTCAATGACGACTGGCGCATCATTGCTGACGCGGCCTTGCAAGAGCATGTCCGCGGGAGTGTCACTATCGGAGGCGAGTTTGCTGATCTTGCCTTCAATACCCGTCAGATCGACAGTGTAATTGGGTTTGATGAAGTTGTCGGTAAAGTTGATAAAGCCTTTTTTTAGCCCAATCTGACCAATCCGGATCAAGGGCTTGCTGGTGGCGGCTGGTTTTTCAGCGGCGGCTTCTTTTTCCTGTTTGACTTCTTCAGCCGAGCGCGTATCGGGCGTGGTGATGGACACATTGGATTCTGGCTTGGCAGCAATATCTCGCAGGTTGATGCGGCCATTGGCATTCAAAATGATGCGCGCATAGTAATCGTTGAGGCTGATGTCACCGACATTGATTGCCATGGATTGTGCCGGGTTGCTGCCGGGCATGGCAAAGTCGATATTGCTGAATGCCAAAGATTTAAATTTTAAAAAATCAGCCGAATTCACTTTGTCCAGTGCACGCAGCTTGACCAGCGAGGCTTGGCCTTTGTAGGCAACAGCCATCGGGCGTACCAGCTTTTTGCCATTTTTGATGGACTCGCTGGCGGCATCAAAACGTACATTACCCTTGGCGTTGAGCTCGCCACTGGCAATGTCAATGTTGAGGAAGGGATCCACATAGGGTGTAAAGGGCTGCAGATCAAGTGTCTGTGCTTCAATGTCCAGCCTGGTGCTGAATGGGCTTAACTGGGCATTGCCCTTGATACGTAACTTACCTTTTTGATTGAGGCCGGTATCGAGTGTCAAATCAATCGGCTCGGATTGACTGCTCAGGTTTTTAACCGAGAGGTTGACTGGCTCCAGGCGTAGATGCACACCGTTGACATTTTTGCCGTCGGTCTTGTTTTTACCGACGCTCAAGTCATCAAAATGGATGGCAGTCTGATTAATGTCGACTGACCTGACCAACCATTGCCAAGGTGTTGAAGGTGCCGTGTTGGCATTGGTGGTGGTACTCGCTGCCGGTTTGTCGGAGGTTTTGACAAGCCGGGTCCAATTGATCTGGCCTTGTTCATCGCGTAAAACGGTGAGTTGTGTGTCAGTCAGCGCAACGCTATCCGCCACAAAATTTTGTTTGGCCAGGTCCAGTGCCATGCCTTTGACTTGTAGCTGACCCAGATCAAGTTGATTGTGGCTATCTGGCTTGCTGGCATTACTGACGGCTTTGCCAGTTGTTTTGTTTTTGGTGGCAACGGTTTTTGCAGCAGCTATGGTGGCGGATTGTGAACTTGATTTGATTTTTAATTGACTCAGACTGGCACTACTGTCTTTGAGTACCACATTGAGTTTATCGTTGACCTTGCTCAGATCGTAATGCAGCTCGGCATCCAGGTGTCCTTCTTCCAGCGGGTTATTGAGGATGGGATTCAGATAGGGCATGGCATCCGCAATGCGAATCTGTTTCAGACCAATCGTGCCTGCACCGCTTAACTCAAACGGATTGACTGAGCCTTCATGCGTGATCTTTTCATCGGCTTCGGTATTGGCTGACAGGCTGATAGGCATGGCCTTGGGTTTGCCGGTATCAAGCTCCTTTACACTGAGATTGATTTGCTGGAGTGTCTTATGAAAGGTCGGACTGGTGGTTTCATCGGTCCAGCTGGTGCTGCCACCATCAATGGCCAGTTCTTTGAGTGTGATGGCCCAGGGCTTGTTGTCCTTGTTCTTTTGCAAGGTGGGAGCGGTTGCGGGGGTCGCATCCGCTTGCTTCTGCGTATTCTTTTGAATCTGTTCAATCGTGTTTAACCAGTTGAGCTGACCCTGGTTATTGCGGACCAGTTGAATCGCTGGTTGCTTCATACTGATCCGTTCCAGCGCCACTTGCTGGTTGGCGACATCGATATCGTTGATATCCACTTTGATCTGCTGCAATTTCAACAAGCCTTGCCCATTGGTCTGCTGCCAGTCCAGATCATCCAGCATGACATTGCCTTTGGCATGGATTTGCTGCTTGTCGGCTTCTTGTTTGAAGCTGATATCCAGATCGCTGCTCAGTTGCGCCGAGGCCAGCTTGCTGGCCACATTAAAGGGTAGCAGGTTGAGATAGTCAGGCAGATTGAGCTTGTCGATGGACAGTTGCAGATGGGTTTCCTTGTCTGTTTCAAATGGTTTGGTTTCGGCCTTGGCACCAATGGGGCTGCCATTGAGTAGCGCATTGAGTTCGGGCTTGATAAAGAGGTCGGCCGCGTAATCCAGATTGGAGACAAAGGGGACGGCAACATTGATTTTGGTCAGCGCATGTTCAGGTTTGGCGGTGGAGTAGCTGTCCTGATAATGGACTTCCCCATCAATCAGCCGAATATTGTTCAGAGAAAAATGCGCTTTGCCTTCGGATGCTGGTTTGGCCAGGATTTTGTCGACGATGTCACTAAAGTTAAAGCGCGTCGCATCAGTTCGAACCAGCTTGACCTTGGGTGCTTCGAGTGTGATTTCATCCAGGACGGGCGATAGCCGAAACAGGGAAGCCCACGACGCCGCATTCACATAAAAGCGCTTGAACGAAACAAAGGGCGTGGTGTTGTCGGTTTCAAAGATGGTGGTGTCGAGGACGGTGACTTCACCACTCAGCAAATTGAGTTTGAGATCGCCAATCGTGGCGTGTCGACCAAGCTGTTCACCGATCTGCTTTTCGGCCTGAGAGCGGATCAGATTCGGCCCTAGCAGCAGCCCCAGTAATACCATGGCGAAAAACACACCAATCAGCCAAAGCAGGATTTTAAGAGGATGTCGCCAGCGAGATTTTTTAAGCGCGTTCAACGCGTTGTCCGGCAAGTGACGCACCGGCTTGGCTTGAACTTCTGTGTGGCTGCTGTTGTTATTATCCAGGTTCATGATCACTCGATAGGAAGCTAATCTCGAACTCAGGATATTACCGCGATTGTTTCAAACGTCGGTGAAAACTCGTGTTACAGCGCTTGTTTTAAGGGGGTATATCTAAAAATAAGCTTGTTAAGTGCTTACTAATTGATTGATTTTAAATACCCCTGGGTACTATTAAATCAGATCAAGTAGTTCCAAAGGATGTTCAATCAGGTGATCAGCCTGCCAGCTTTGTGGTGTGCTGTCGCCGCAATAACCATAAGCGGCGGCCACGGTCATCATTCCGGCAGCTTTGCCAGCCTCGACATCACGCAAGTCATCGCCCACATAAACGCTGTTGATGGCGGGAATGCCGACGGTTTCACAGGCAAAAAAAAGTGGCGCAGGATGGGGTTTGCTATGTGGCGTCGTGTCACCACTGACAATCGCTGCACAGCGATCCAGCAAGCCGAGTCGGTCAATCAGCTTGTTGGTAAAGCGCTTGGACTTGTTGGTCACAATGCCCCAGGGCAGCTTGCGTTGTTCCAGTTCAATGAGCAACTCATTCATGCCAGCAAACAGACGGGTTTCAACACAAAGATTGGCTTCGTACAAGCTAAACCATTCTTCGCGTAGGGCGCTAAAACGGGCATCATCGGGCGTCAGGCCAAATGCCTTACCCAGCATGCCGCGTGCGCCAGCAGAGGTATACGGACGCAATTCCGCCAAGGGCATGGGGGGCAGGCCGTGTCGTTCGCGTTGCAGATTGGCAGCGTTAGCCAGGTCGGGTGCGGTATCGGCAAGCGTGCCATCCAGATCAAACAAGACCAACTGGGTTTTAGCCATGATGTTTAGATCGGCTTGCGACAGCAGAGCAGGTAATTCACGCTGGTGTCATTGTTGAGTTCGTAGGTATCAGTGAAGAGCCGATAGCCCATGCCGCGAAACTGCACGAGTTCCAGCCCAGCCTGGCGTGCAAAGTTGGCCAGCTCCGCCGGACGGATGAACTTGAGGTAATCGTGGGTGCCTTTCGGCAATAAGCCCAGCACATATTCGGCACCCAGCACGGCGTGTAAATAGGCTTTGGGGCGACGATTGAGCGTGGAGAAAAATACCATGCCACCGGGTTTGACCATTTGTGCACACGCAGTCACGATGCTGGCTGGGTCGGGCACATGTTCCAGCATTTCCATGCAGGTGACGACATCAAATGCGGTAGCTTGTTCTTCAGCCAAACCTTCGGCGCTGATCTCGCGATAAGTGACCGGCACCTGTGCTTCCAGCGCATGCAGCATGGCCACCTTGAGGGCTTTGCCAGAAAGATCAATACCAGTGACAGTGGCTCCAAGCCGCGCCATGCTTTCCGACAAAATACCGCCGCCACAACCCACATCGACCACTTGCTTGCCAGCCAGTGAAGCATGCTCATTGATCCAGTTCAGCCGTAAAGGATTGATGTCATGCAAGGGTTTGAATTCGGTCGTCGGATCCCACCAGTGATGGGCAATTTCACTAAATTTATTCAGTTCAGCTTGGTCAGCATTCATGTTCATGACAAGAGGCAAAGAGAGTGAAGTCAGATTAACGCAAAACGGCAGGACAGAGCATATTAGGCAAAAAAAAAGCCCTGCGTGAGCAGGGCTTTTCAACTACTTATTGATTACTTCTTGACCGGACGTGTACCGACCACTTCGATCTCTACACGACGGTTTTTCGCACGACCTTCAGGATTGTCTTTGCCATTGATAGTGTTTGGCGCGACAGGCTGTTTCTTGCCTTTACCTTCGGTGTATACGCGGTTAGCTTCGATACCTTTGCTGACCAGATAAGCTTTAACGGCTTCTGCACGTTTGATGGACAGTTTTTGGTTATAAGCATCGCTACCGATTGAGTCGGTATGACCAACAGCAATGATCACTTCCAGATTGACATCACCCAGTTTGGAAACCATGTCGTCCATTTTGACCTTGGCTTCTGGTTTCAACGTTGCTTTGTTGAAATCAAAGAAAGCGTCAGCAGCAAAAGTGACTTTTTCGCTGGTAGGTACAACAACTACAGGGGCAGCGGCTGGAGCAGGGGTTGGAGCAGCTGGCGCAGGTGCTGGAGCAACGACTGGAACTGGTTTTTTGTAACCGTCGCAACCTTCAACATTGACGTGAGCTGGAGTCCAGTAACCATCGCGCCAGCAAAGACCAAATGGATCCACAACAACATTGCCGCGGTTATCAAGTACATAACCGCTGTCTGGAGGATTACCCTTGATATCTTGTTGGGCGTAAGCAGAGCCAGCAGATGCGGCAACCGCGATGGAGGCTACCAAATAAGCCAACTTCATTGATTTTTTCATGTTTTCCCTCTCATGACGAGTTCGTTACAGGACACAACTATTAAAAACTTTAAGCGAGTATACACGAAACCCTGATTTTTCCACGTCATTCAGGCCATACCCCATGTAGTATTTTGGGGCAGACTTGTCTCACGTGAACAAGACAGATTTTCGAACGACTTGGAATCAGCTGATTCGTATAGTTAAAGCCGACACAGCGATTTTGCCATAGGGACTTGGGCTGTCTGTGCGCTGTCGAAGGGGAATCAGCCATATTCTGTCTTTTTGTTGTGCTATCGCAACAAAGCTGACGTATTTTCCTGACGTTACGGCGACTGCTTCATCCCGTCTGACAGTCCACTCGGACAGTTCTGACAAAACGCTGTCGCTGCAGCGGGGAATGCTAGAATAGCCAGCTTAACTATCAGCCCTGTCAAGGGTGCTGAATATGCCTTCGGGCTCATTACTTGAGATCATCAAAGTCACTTAACGCATGGATTCATTCGCCAAAGAAACGCTTCCAGTCAGCCTGGAAGAAGAAATGCGCCGTTCCTATCTTGACTATGCCATGAGCGTGATTGTCGGGCGTGCCTTGCCCGATGTGCGCGACGGTTTGAAGCCGGTTCATCGGCGCGTACTGTATGGTATGAATGAACTGGGCAACCATTCCAATCGGCCCTATAAAAAATCGGCCAGGGTGTCCGGTGATGTCATGGGTAAGTATCACCCGCATGGCGATGCTGCCATTTATGACACCATGGTGCGGATGGCGCAGAGTTTTTCATTGCGTTACCCACTGATTGATGGTCAGGGTAACTTTGGTTCGGTTGATGGTGATAACGCTGCGGCTTCACGTTATACCGAGGTCAGACTGGCTAAGATTGCCGAGGCCATGATTGCCGATCTCGACAAGGAAACGGTCGATTTTGTGCCTAACTATGATGGCCAGGAACGTGAGCCAGTGGTTTTACCGGCCAAGATTCCCAATCTGCTGATCAATGGCTCGTCCGGTATTGCCGTGGGGATGGCGACCAACATTCCACCACATAACCTGAATGAGATTGTGGATGCCTGTTTGCATCTGCTTAAAAATCCTGATGCAACGATTGATGAGTTGATCGAGATTGTGCCGGCTCCGGACTTTCCAACGGCCGGTATTATCTATGGTGTGTCAGGTGTGCGGGAAGGTTATCGCACGGGCCGTGGCCGTGTGGTGATGCGTGCCAAGACGCACTTTGAAGAAATTGATCGTGGTCAGCGCATGGCCATCATCGTTGATGAGCTGCCGTATCAGGTCAACAAAAAGAGTTTGCTGGAACGCATTGCCGAACTTGTGCAAGAAAAGAAACTGGAAGGCATCAGTCATATCCAGGATGAATCAGATAAATCAGGCATGCGCGTTGTGATTGAGCTGAAGCGCGGTGAAGTGCCAGAAGTGGTACTCAACAATCTGTATAAGAATACGCAACTGCAAGACACCTTTGGCATGAACATGGTGGCCTTGCTGGATGGTCAACCACGTCTGCTCAACCTGAAGCAGATGCTTGATGCCTTTATCAATCATCGCCGTGAAGTGGTAACTCGTCGTACCATTTTCGAGTTGCGCAAAGCACGTGAACGCGGTCATGTCTTGGAAGGCCTGGCGGTGGCGCTGGCCAATGTGGATGAGATGATTGCGCTGATCAAGGCCGCGCCGACGCCACCCATCGCCAAACAGCAATTGATGGCGCGTACCTGGGAATCGACCGTGGTGCGTGAGATGTTGGCACGGGTGGGTGATGGCAAGGATGTCAGCGCGTATCGTCCCGCTGGTCTGGATGACATTTATGGTTTGCAGTCCGATGGCTATCGTTTGTCAGAGGTGCAGGCACAGGAAATTTTGCAGATGCGTCTGCAACGTTTGACCGGTCTGGAGCAGGACAAGATTGTTTCTGAATACGGCGAGATCATGGCCGAGATTGCCGACTTGCTGGATATTCTGGCCAAGCCAGAGCGTATCAATACCATCATCCGCGAAGAGATTGAGGCAATTCGCAATGAGTTTGGCGATGCCCGTCGTTCCGAGATTGTTCTCAACGCCACCGATATGAGTGATGAAGACCTCATCACCCCGCAAGACATGGTGGTGACCTTGTCGCATGGTGGCTATATCAAGAGCCAGCCCTTGTCCGAATACCGCGCCCAAAAACGTGGTGGCCGCGGCAAGCAGGCGACGGCAACCAAAGAAGACGACTGGATTGATCAGCTCTTCATAGCCAACACGCATGACACGATTCTGTGCTTTAGTAATCGTGGCCGGGTCTATTGGCTCAAGGTGTATGAAGTACCGCAGGGCTCACGCAATTCCCGTGGTCGCCCCATCATCAATATGTTCCCGTTAGTGGATGGTGAAAAAATTACGGTGGTATTACCGATCAAGGTATTTGATTCCGAGCACTTTGTCTTCATGGCCACCAGCCAGGGCACCGTCAAGAAAACCGCCTTGCAAGATTTCAGCCGTCCAATGAAGCGCGGCATTATCGCCGTTGGTCTGGATGAGGGTGATTACCTGATTGGTGCCGCCATCACCGATGGTCAGCATGATGTGATGCTGTTCTCCGATTCGGGTAAAGCGGTCCGTTTTGATGAAAACGATGTCCGTGCCATGGGCCGTGAAGCGCGTGGTGTACGTGGTATGCAGCTTGAAGAAGGTCAGCAGGTGATTGCCTTGCTGGTGGCCGAGAACGAACAGCAAAGCGTGTTGACTGCCACTGAAAATGGTTTTGGCAAACGCACGCCAATCACCGAGTATACCCGTCATGGCCGCGGTACCAAGGGCATGATTGCGATTCAGACATCAGAGCGTAACGGTAAAGTGGTCGCAGCCACGCTGGTGGAAACCAGTGATGAAATCATGCTGATCACAACCGGTGGTGTGCTGGTGCGAACCCGTGTTGCCGAGATTCGTGAAATGGGCCGGGCCACACAAGGTGTCACCTTGATTTCTGTGGATGACGGCACCAAACTGTCTGGCTTGCAACGCATTGTTGAAACCGATGAGGTGGTTGAAGCACTGGAAGGTGATGGTGCAGCGGGTGATGCCAGCGAGCCGCCAGCAGCGGCTGACGAATAATCGTTGAGTTGGATGGCTGCACTAGATGGGTGTGGCCGCCAACTTTGCTGGTCAGCTTGTTTTGATACTGATGGGTAGTAAAAAAATAGCCCCTTTGAATACGGACTATAGAGGCTTGTTTATTAACTTACTCCCTAACAGTATGGGCTAATCGAGACTTCTTTGAGGATTTATTCAAGGTCTTGGCAGTCCTTGTGAGGAACCTGACATGGCTGCTAAAAAACCAGCTGAATGTCTTCAATAAGCTTGAGATTTAAGTAAATACTTTACAACCCGGTTATGACACGCATTTTTAATTTTTCCGCCGGTCCGGCGGTTTTGCCACAAGCCGTTTTACAGCAGGCTGCCAGCGAAATGCTCGACTGGCATGGATCAGGTATGAGCGTGATGGAAATGAGCCATCGCGGCAAGGAGTTTATCAGTATTGCCGCTGAGGCTGAGGCTGATTTGCGTGAACTGCTTGCCGTACCGGCCAACTACAAAATTTTGTTCATGCAGGGTGGTGGGTTAGCCGCCAATGCCATCATTCCCTTGAATCTGCTACGCGGTAAACGCAAGATTGATTTTGTCCATACCGGTGCCTGGTCAGGCAAGTCGATTAAAGAAGCGCAGCGTTATGCTACTGCCAATGTGGTGGCGAGTAGTGCAGCCGATGGCTTTACGTCCATCCCGCCAGTGGTGGATTGGCAGTTGTCCAACGATGCCGCTTACTTGCATTACTGTGGCAATGAAACCATTGGTGGCGTTGAGTTTCATGAGGTGCCAGATCTGGCGGCACGGGGTTATCAGGCACCGCTGGTGGTCGATGCGTCATCGCATATTCTCTCGCGTCCCTTGGATGTCAGCCGCTTTGGTGTGGTGTTTGCCGGTGCGCAAAAAAATATCGGCCCCGCTGGCCTGACGATAGTGATTGTGCGTGACGATCTGATCGGCAAAGCCGAGCCACATTGTCCGTCGGCCTTTGATTACCAGCTGGTGGCTGACAATGACTCCATGTACAACACGCCACCGACTTATGCGATTTATATTGCTGGTCTGGTATTCAAGTGGCTCAAGGCCGAGGGTGGTGTGCTGACCATGGAACAACGCAATATCGCCAAAGCCAAACTGTTTTATGATTTTCTGGCACAAAGCAGCTTCTTTGAAAATCGGGTTGATCCGGCCTGTCGTTCGCGGATGAATATCCCGTTCTTTCTCAAGGATGAATCGCATAATGAAGCCTTTCTGGTACAGGCTCGCGAAGCCGGACTGATTCAAATCAAGGGACACAAAAGTGTCGGCGGCATGCGTGCCTCGCTCTACAATGCGATGCCACGGGAGGGCGTAGAGACACTGATTGAATTCATGCGTGAATTTGAGCGGCGCGCTTAAGTGGCTACACCGAATATTGAAATATTAAAGAAATGTCATTCAGTCATTCACAGCGCATGATCAAATAATGGACTTCATGAGCGATACCCATCATAGGCCAGATATGGACGAGCAACGACAGGACGAGCAACTACGACCTCTGCGTGAACAGATTGATACGCTGGATGCCCAGATTCTGGCACTGCTCAATCAGCGCGCCCAAGTCGCCCACCAGGTTGGCGAAGTCAAAAAAGAATTCAATGCGCCGGTGTTTCGGCCTGAGCGCGAACTGCAAGTGATTGCTCGGGTTGCTGCTGCCAATCAGGGGCCTTTGCTGGCAGATGGCATCGCCGCCATCTGGCGTGAAATCATGTCGGCTTGTCGGGCACTGGAAAAGCGCTGTGTGGTGGCTTGTCTGGGTCCGGCGGGTACGTATTCCGAGCAGGCCGTATTCAGTTATTTTGGCCGCAGTGTCGAGGTACTGGCTTGCCCAACCATTGATGAAGTATTTCGGGCTACGGAGTCTGGTGCGGCCGATTTTGGCGTGATACCGGTAGAAAATTCCAGCGAAGGCGCGGTATCGCGCACGCTGGATCTGCTGTTGCAAACTCCGCTCAAAATTAGTGGTGAGGTCGCTTTGCCGATTCATCATACGCTCTATACCCAGTCGGGTGAGATGACTCAGGTCACGACCATTTGTGCGCACTCGCAAGCACTGGCACAGTGCCAGCGCTGGCTCAATCAGCATTATCCGCAACTGGCGCGCCAGTCGGTCGCCAGCAATGCCGAGGCCGTGCGCATGGCGCAAGATGATCCCGCTATTGCGGGCATAGCCGGTGACGCGGCTGTCACCGTATATAACGTCAGGGCCGTGGCCAGTCATATTCAGGATGATGCGCATAACAAGACGCGCTTTCTGGTGGTAGGTCATGATGAAACAGGTGCAAGTGGCCAAAATGGCCATGATCAGACCTCCATGATTCTGTCGGTTCCCAATCAGCCAGGAGCTGTGGTTGCCTTGTTGCAACCACTTGCCGATCATGGTGTTTCCATGACGCGATTGGAGTCTCGGCCGGCTCGTCAGGGTGCCTGGGAATATTATTTTTACGTGGATATTGAAGGCCATCAGCAAGATGCCAACGTGATGCAGGCGCTTGATCAGTTGCAGCAGCAGGCCGCCTTCATGAAGGTGCTGGGCTCCTATCCCAAGTCGGCGGGTTAAGGTTTATGTTCAAAAAAATAGCCATTTTTGGGGTTGGGCTGATCGGCGGATCATTGGCGCTTGCGCTCAAAAAAGCGGGTGTCGTTGATGAAATTGTTGGCGTTGGCCGCTCCGCGAGTTCGCTGGAAAAAGCTTTGCAAATGGGTGTGATCGATCGCATCGCCAGCAATGTGGCCGATGCCGTGCAAAATGCTGATCTCATCTTGTTGGCAGTGCCAGTGGCACAGACGGAAGCGACCTTATCCAGCATCAAGCCCTATTTGCAGGCGAGCACCATCATTAGCGATACCGGTAGCACCAAAGCCGATGTGATTGCGGCAGCGCGTCGCGCGCTGGGTGAACAGATTGCCCAGTTTGTACCTGCCCATCCGATTGCTGGCAGAGAAGTATCCGGAGTTGCCGGTGCCCTGGCTGATTTATACGTTGGCAAAAAAGTGGTGATTACACGCCTGGCCGAAAATGCGGATAGCGCTGTCGAGCTGGTGGCGCGGGTTTGGCAGCAGACGGGTGCACTGCTGTGGCAGTTGACGCCGGAAGAACATGATGCGATTTTTGCGAGTGTGTCGCATCTGCCGCATTTGCTGGCGTTTGCCTTGGTCGATGACATCACCAGAAAGCCTCATGCCGAATTGCTGTTTCAGTTTGCCGCCAGTGGTTTTCGTGACTTTACCCGGATTGCCGGTAGTAGCCCCGAAATGTGGCGTGATATTGCCTTGGGCAATCGTGCGGCCTTGCTGGTCGAGCTGGAAAGTTATATGGACGCGCTGGCGCGTTTGCGGCTGCTGATCAAAAATGGCGATGGTGCGGCATTGGAAGCAATTTTTGCCAATGCCAGTCAAGCTCGCCAAACCTGGCAGAGCTCGCTTGAAAAATAAGCAATGGCGTGTTCTTGATTGCTGAATAGCAAGTCCACGCAAACTGCATTGATTGAATCAAATACCAACCTATTTTCTGGACATCACAGTGGCTTATCTGGATTTACCCCACTACCAAACAGCGCAAGGCAATATCAAATTGCCAGGCTCCAAAAGCATCTCCAACCGCATCTTGCTATTGGCTGCGTTGGCGCAGGGCAATACTCGCATTCATGATCTGCTTGACTCGGAAGATACTCAGGTCATGCTGGCCGCACTCAAGAGTCTGGGGGTAGTGGTAACACAGCTTGAGCAGGGCAATAGCTATGACGTTGCTGGTTGTGCTAGCCGTTTTCCCAACAGGCAGGCAGATCTGTTTATGGGCAATGCCGGCACTGCAATTCGTCCGCTGACGGCGGCATTGGCCATTATGGGAGGGCACTATAGCCTGACGGGTGTGGCGCGGATGCACGAGCGTCCTATTGGTGATCTGGTCGATGCCTTGCGACAACTTGGCGCACGGGTGGATTATCTGCAAACAGTTGGCTATCCACCGTTGCGCATCCTGCCCAGTACGATTGACGCCAGTCGGCCCATCAAGGTGCGCGGTGACGTGTCCAGCCAGTTCTTGACGGCCCTGCTACTGGCGCTGCCAATGGTCACAACACCGTTGGGTATGGCGGAAATCAAGGTGGTTGGGGAGTTGATCTCCAAACCTTATATCGATATCACCTTAAATCTCCTGCAGCGTTTTGGTATTACAGTTGAGCGTGACGGTTGGTCAAGTTTCAAGGTGCCCAATGCGGCTTATGTCAGTCCGCAAGAAATTTATGTGGAAGGCGATGCGTCGTCTGCTTCCTATTTTTTGGCAGCAGGGGCGTTGGCTGCGCAGGCCGACCAGCCGGTTCGTGTTGAAGGTGTCGGATGCCAGAGCATTCAGGGTGATGTGCGCTTTGCCGAGATGCTGACCCTGATGGGTGCCAAAATCGAGATGGGCGATAACTGGATCGAAGCTTCCAGTCCTGGCCGCGGGCAATTGCAGGCGATTGATGCCGACTTCAATCATATTCCCGATGCGGCCATGACGATTGCGGTATTGGCGCTGTTTGCCAATGGCACCAGCACTTTGCGCAATATTGCCAGCTGGCGTGTCAAGGAAACTGATCGACTGGCCGCCATGGCCATTGAGCTGCGCAAGTTGGGTGCCATTGTGGAAGAGGGAGCTGACTATATTAAGGTCACACCGCCATTGCAATGGTCTGCGGCCGCGATTGATACCTATGACGATCATCGCATGGCCATGTGTTTTTCACTGGCTGCTTTTGGCCCGGCCAAGGTACGCATCAACGACCCAAAATGTGTTGCCAAAACCTTTCCCGATTATTTTGCTGCGCTGGCGCAGATCGCCAGCTGAACCGACACCATGACAATTCCAGTAATTACCATCGACGGACCAACGGCCTCGGGCAAGGGCACGGTCGCTGCAGGCGTGGCCGAACGGCTCGGTTTCCATTATCTTGATTCAGGTGCGTTATATCGTCTGGCGGCGTTGGCTGCCACGCAGGCTGGATTGGCAGTGCTGGATCAGGATATTGCCGAAACCAATCTGGCCGCATTGGCTGGCATGGCCAGCCAACTCGATATTCGTTTTACTGGTACCCATATCTGGCTCTATGGTGCCGATGTGGACGACATGATTCGTACCGAAGCAGTGGGCAATCTGGCTTCCCGACTGTCGGTTTTTCCGGCAATTCGGACGGCTTTATTGAGTCGTCAACGCGATTTTTTGGTCGCACCGGGTCTGGTTGCCGATGGTCGCGATATGGGTACGGTGATTTTCCCGGAAGCGCCGCTCAAGGTGTTTTTAACCGCCAGTGTGGATGCGCGCGCGCAAAGGCGATTTAAGCAATTGAAAGAAAAGGGAATTTCGGTTATATTTGATAGTCTTTTGGCTGATTTGAAAGAGCGAGATGCACGAGATTCATCCCGCGCGATTGCTCCGCTCAAGCCTGCCGCTGATGCACATATGCTGGATACCAGTCATATGAGCGTCGAAACTGCCATCGCCACGGTGGTGGGTTGGTACCAAAAAGGTACTGACTGAAGTTGGCAAATTGTTGGTGTGGTGGCATCGCCTGATGTGCCACGTTGATTAACCTAACCCCCGATTTTGTCGGGCACTGGTCGAAACGGTCAGCGTCACACGTCGATCCAGTAAAGTGAGAATGTATGTCCAATCTTTCCAATACTACAGAAAATCCAGAATCATTTGCCGCCTTGTTTGAGGAATCCTTAGCCCGTGCCGAAATGCGCACTGGTGAAGTGATTACCGGTGAAGTCGTGCGTGTTGACTACAACTTTGTTGTGGTGAACGCAGGTCTCAAGTCCGAGGCTTTTATCCCTCTGGAAGAATTCAAGAACGACCAGGGCGAACTGGAAGTTCAGGTCGGTGACTTCGTATCCGTTGCCATCGATTCACTCGAAAACGGTTTTGGCGACACCATGTTGTCCCGTGACAAGGCCAAGCGTCTGGCTTCCTGGCTGTCACTGGAAAAAGCGCTGGAGTCTGGCGAACTGGTGACCGGTACCATTACTGGTAAAGTTAAAGGCGGTCTGACTGTCATGGCCAACGGCATCCGTGCCTTCTTGCCTGGTTCATTGGTGGATACACGTCCTATCAAGGACACCACACCGTTTGAAGGCAAGACCATGGAATTCAAGGTCATCAAACTGGATCGCAAACGTAACAACGTTGTGTTGTCACGTCGCGCAGTAGTTGAGGCTTCACAAGGTGAAGAGCGCGCCAAACTGCTGGAAAACCTGAAAGAAGGTACCGTAGTAACTGGTGTAGTGAAAAACATCACTGACTACGGCGCATTCGTTGACCTCGGTGGTATCGATGGTCTGTTACACATCACTGATCTGGCATGGCGTCGTGTGCGTCATCCTTCCGAAGTGCTCACAGTGGGCCAGGAAGTCACCGCCAAGATTCTCAAGTACGATCAAGATAAAAACCGTGTTTCACTGGGTATCAAACAATTGGGCGATGATCCATGGAGCGGTTTGGCACGTCGTTACCCACAAAGTACACGTCTGTTCGGTAAAGTCACTAACCTGACTGACTACGGTGCATTCGTTGAAGTTGAACAAGGCATTGAAGGTCTGGTTCACGTTTCCGAAATGGACTGGACTAACAAAAACGTGGCACCTTCCAAAGTGGTTCAATTGGGCGACGAAGTGGAAGTCATGGTTCTGGAAATCGACGAAGAACGTCGTCGTATCAGCCTGGGCATGAAACAGTGCAAAGCCAATCCTTGGGATGACTTTGCGCTGAACTTCAAAAAAGGTGACAAGGTCAAGGGCGCAATCAAGTCCATCACTGACTTTGGCGTGTTCATCGGTCTGACTGGCAATATTGACGGTCTGGTGCACTTGTCTGATCTGTCCTGGAATGAAACTGGTGAAGAAGCGGTTCGCAAGTTCAAGAAAGGTGACGAGCTCGAAGCCGTTGTGCTGGCCATCGATGTTGAACGTGAGCGTATCAGCTTGGGCGTTAAACAGCTCGAAGGTGATCCTTTCAACAGCTATGTATCCATGAATGACAAAGGTGCCATCGTTAACGGTACTGTGAAATCCATCGATGCCAAAGGTGCTGTGATTGGTCTGGCTGATGACGTTGAAGGTTATCTGCGTGCTTCCGAGATTTCTCGCGACCGCGTTGAAGATGCCCGTAATGTGCTGAAAGAAGGTGAAACTGTTTCTGCGATGATTGTCAACGTTGATCGCAAAGCACGTAGCATCAACCTGTCCGTCAAGGCGAAAGATAGCGCTGATCAACAGGAAGCCATGCAAAAACTGTCCACTGACAGCAATGCTGCTTCCGGTACAACTAACCTGGGCGCTTTGCTCAAGGCTAAGTTGGGTCAGTAATCAGTAAGCCGATAGGATAGATATGACAAAGTCGGAGTTGATTGAACGCCTTGCAGCTCGTTTTCCGCAACTGGCGGCCAAAGACGCCGACATGTCAGTCAAAATGATTCTTGATGCGATGTCCAATGCCTTGGCATATGGGCATCGTATCGAGATTCGTGGTTTTGGCAGTTTTAGCCTGAACCGTCGTCCCCCTCGCGTTGGGCGTAATCCCAAATCAGGCGAGCAAGTCATGGTGCCTGAAAAAAGTGTCCCGCATTTCAAACCCGGTAAAGAGTTGCGCCAAAAAGTGGATGCACAAACCGGTACCCAAATTCTCAACACACCTGTTGATGACGACGAATGAACGCACTCGTCTGGATTGTCCGCATCATTGTTTTTGTCTTTCTTTTTCTGCTGGCCTTGAATAATACCAGCGCAGTGACGCTGCGTTTTTTCATGGGTTATGTCTGGCAGGCACCCCTTATTCTGATCGTGCTGGTCTTTTTTCTGGCTGGTATTCTTCTTGGTATTTTGGCCTTGCTGCCACGCTATGCACGGGCCCGCAAAGAAATTGCCACCTTGAGTACCCAGCCACCACCCAGCACCAGCAATAAACCGCTGGCGCCTGATTCCCGCTTGCGTATCTGGAATCGCTGATGCGGCTCGAATTTGAACTCTGGTGGTTACTTGCCATTCCTTTGCTGTTTGCATTGGGTTGGTTATCGGCGCGCCTTGATTTGAAAAATCTGCTCAGTGAATCGCGCGCCTTGCCACGTTCCTATTTTCGCGGTCTTAATTTTCTGCTCAACGATCAACCTGATCGTGCTGTTGATGCCTTTATTGATGTGGTGCGTTTGAGTCCGGAAACGGTCGAACTGCATTTTGCTTTGGGCAATTTATTTCGCCGTCGCGGTGAGACTGAGCGCGCCATCCGTGTTCATCAAAATTTATTGAATCGCCAGGATTTACCATTGCGCCAGCAAGAGCAGGCCTTGTTTGAATTGGGACAGGATTTTCTCAAGGCGGGTTTGTATGATCGTGCTGAAGAGGCCTTCACCAAATTGCAGGAAGGCCGTTATCAGGCTGAGTCTTTAGCCGGTTTGCTGGATATTTATCAGCGTAGTAAGGAGTGGCATCAGGCAGTTGATGTCGCCCAGCGTTTGCGCGGTGATGATTCCCGTCTGTTTGACAGCCAGATTGCGCATTTTTATTGCGAGCTGGCCGAGGAGGCCTTGCAGGAGCAAAACTATAAAGGTGCTGAAAAATTTCTGAATCTGGCGCGGCTTGAAAATACCCATAGCGTACGCGCGATGATTCTGATGGGCGATGTGCTGACCCAGCAACATCAACATGACAAAGCGATTGCTGTATGGCGCGAAATTGAAGCGACACCGGAATATCTGCCACTGGTCGCGGAGCGGCTGCTCATTGCCCATAAAGCACTTGGTCAGCAGTCAGCAGGCCTCAATCTCTTGCGTGGCTATCTGGCGCAATCCAAGTCGGAAGAGCTGTTTGATCTGGTGTTTACTGCCACCCTGGCCTTTGATGGTGCCGAGTCCGCCGAAGTACTGGCGCAAACCCAACTCACCAAAACGGCATCGCTGTCAGCACTGGATCGTTTGCTGGAAGCCGAAATCGCCAAGTTGCCGGCGTTAGATGCTGCGGTAACGTCCGCCCAACTATCGGATAACATTGCCGCTTCCTCAGCTGTGGCACTGGATGGCGAATTACTGCAACTCATCCAAACCACCTTGAGCAAACAACGTGGGCGTGGTGCGCGCTATCTGTGCAGCCATTGCGGTTTTAAAGCAAAGCGTTTTTACTGGCAATGCCCCGGTTGCAATGACTGGGATACCTATTCGCCATTGCGTCGTACCAACGACTAAATACTTTCAGGCTGATTGCAGTATGAGTCAGTTCAATCGTTGCTAGTCTGATTTTTATTGAATGGTTCAAGTTGAAGACCACAATCAATATGCTCATCAAAACTAATCCTCTGTGTCAGACAATAATCAAGCTGCTTGATATCGGCAGATGGCGAATCAACCTTCTGATATTGTTGATGTTGCTTGTGCATTTGCCAATCGGCTCGGCACAGGAGCGAGTGGTGAATGTCAACACCGCTGATCGCGCGCAATTGGAAAGCCTGCCTGGTCTTGGGCCTGCCAAGGTCGAACTGATCCTGACTGAACGTAACAAGGCGCTGTTTGCAACGCCGGCAGACCTTTCCAATCGCGTCAAAGGATTGAGCATGAAGAGCGTTGAGAAGCTCTTATCCGCAGGATTGATAGTTGCGCCAACTCAACCTTCGCAAAAGTAATAAGGATCATCCCATTCTGTCTAAAGTGAGCGATGGTCAGACGCTGTTTTGGCGATGCATCGACTTACAATCAAGTCATTGATGACTCTCACGGCATTCTGATCATGGCTTATAAAACGATAGAAGACACCATTGGCAATACCCCGCTTGTGCAGTTGATGCGCATTCCTGGCGCGGACAACCAGCGCCGCAATAACATCATTTTGGGCAAGCTGGAAGGCGACAATCCGGCTGGTTCAGTGAAGGATCGGCCAGCCATTTCCATGATCAAGCGTGCTGAAACGCGGGGTGATATCAAACCTGGTGACACTCTCATCGAGGCGACCAGTGGCAATACCGGCATTGCGCTGGCCATGGCCGCAGCGATTCGTGGCTATAAAATGATTTTGATCATGCCCGAAAATCTCTCCATCGAGCGCACCAAGACCATGAAGGCGTTTGGTGCCGAGATCATTCTGACACCGCAAAAAGGCGGCATGGAATACGCGCGTGATCTGGCTGATCAGATGCAGGCAGATGGCAAGGGCCGCATCCTCGACCAGTTTGCGAATCCGGATAATCCGCTGGCGCACTATGAAGGCACCGGCCCGGAAATCTGGACAGAAACCGAAGGGCGCATTACCCACTTTGTGTCGGCCATGGGCACCACTGGCACGATTACCGGTGTGTCACGTTATCTCAAGGAAAAAAATCAGGCGATTCAGATCGTCGGTGCCCAGCCGGAAGACGGTTCGCAAATTCCTGGTATTCGCAAATGGCCGGAAGCCTATCTGCCCAAAATTTATGAAGCCGATCGGGTTGATCGTCTGGAATATGTGAGCCAGACTGAAGCCGAATTCATGGCGCGCCGCCTGGCGGCTGAAGAGGGTATTTTTTGTGGGCCATCGGCTGCCGGTGCCTGCCAGATTGCCTTGCGTGTTGCCCAGGAAGTGGAAAATGCGACGATTGTGTTCATCGTCTGTGACCGTGGCGACCGTTATTTGTCGACGCATGTTTTTCCCGCTTGAACGTCTCACTGCTTGCAACAGCATTTTTATATACTGACTAGCTGTATTTTAAATAACTGTTATTTGATGCACTATACGGACTATTCATTCAATTATTAATGGGGAGTATAGGTAAAAATGGCCTATAGCGGGCCATTTTTATTTGGGCGGCAATGACTGATTCAGCCGCTAAAGGGGTGAATGGGAGGATTGAATGCGCTGGTTTTAGCCTGAACTCAACCTTGCAGCCAGCGTTGTATTTGTATTTAGCCAGCTGTTCAAACAAATTGCTCAAGGTTTGCTGTTGGACTGGGCAATCAAGGACGCCAATTCCACCGCGCTGCGTACCTCCATTTTTTCCAGAATCCGGGCGCGATGGACTTCGACCGTACGCATGCTGATGCCCAGTTCATCGGCAATCACCTTATTCATTTTGCCTTCGAGCACCGCGTGCATGACTTCGCGTTCCCGCGGTGTGAGTCGTTCAAACAACTGTGCAACGATTTCGGCCTGACCGGGGTGTGCCCGGCGTTGGGCTTCACGGTTGAGTGCGGCAATCACCTTGTCGACCAATTGATTGTCGTTGAAAGGTTTTTCCAGGAAATCAATCGCACCACGTTGCAAGGCATTGACCACCAGCGGAATATTGCCATGACCGGATAAAAACAGGATCGGCGCATGCACGCCATGCGCCAGCAGATAATCCTGTAACTCAAGGCCGCTCATCGCCTCCATGCGCATGTCCAGTACCAGGCAGTCGATCGTGGTGCTGGCCTGGTAACGGGCGATGAAATCTTCTGCCGATGGATAGATCTGCGCTTCAATGCCGCGTGATTCAAAGAGCCAGCGCAAGGCATCACGGATCACGGCATCGTCATCAACAATATGAACGACTTGGGCAGGGACTGTTGGCATCATCGTTATCAGTGCGTGTTGAAGTGGGGTTGATGAAAATTAAATGGTTCGGCTCAATCCTGCACCGCAGTAGCGATGAGGGTGGATTCGGTCAGCACAGTGTCACTATCTGCAGCATCAATGGGCAGCGTAAATCTGAAGATGCTGCCACCAGCCGGATTGGGTACAAACCATAGCTGACCATGATGCAGTTCAATAATCGAGCGGCAAATATTGAGGCCCATCCCCATGCCCACTTCCTTGGTGGTGAAAAAAGCCGAGAACAATTTTTCGGCCACTTCGGCATGGATACCCAGGCCTTGATCGATCACGCTGACCTGCACCAGATTACCCAACAACTCGGTACTGATTTGCAGGGTTTTGTTGTTCATATTGCTGGTCTGCATGGCTTCCATGCCATTTTTGATCAGATTGACCAGTACTTGCACCAGCAGGATCATATCGGCATGCACGGGGGGTAAATCAGTGCCCAGTTGCATCTGCAGATTGATATGGGTTTTGCGTGCTTCGGCTTCCAGAAAACCGACTGCTTCTTCCACCACCTGATTGATTGCGCAGCGTTTGCGGCGTGGTTCGCGGCGTCGCACAAATTCATGAATGCGGCTGATGATCTTGCCGGCCCGACGCGCCTGGGTGGCAGCAGTATCGAGCACATGACGCAGTTCGGTATCTTTCAGTGTGCCGCGCTCTAGATGATTTTGTGCGCCGGTTAAATAACTGGTGATGGCTGAGAGTGGTTGATTGAGTTCATGCGCCAGGGTGGAGGCCATCTCACCCATGGTGACCAGTCGGGCAGTGAGTTGCAGATGTTCATGTTGCTGCCGATTCAACTCTTCAGTGCGCTTGCGCTCGGTGATGTCGAGTACCGAACCCATCCAGCCGGTATGATTGCCCGCAGCATCAATCAGGGGGGCTTCATGGATCAGTGCGTCAAAATAGTCGCCATTCTTGTGTCTGAAACGCAATTCAAAACCCTCGCTGGGGGCATCACCGGCCAGTACTTTTTCAAGGGCGGCTTGAGTCTCTTCCATATGTTCGGAAGCCCAATAAGGGTGGGGTGGCACCTGACCCAGCAGTTCGTCGGCCGCATAGCCGGTCATCTGACAAAAGGCGGCGTTCACATAGGTGGTGCGGCCTTGCAGATCTCGGGCGCGCATGCCGGTGATGATGGAATCTTCCATGGCTTGGCGAAACGCATGCTCGGCC
The DNA here is from genome assembly GCF_049675895.1 of Ampullimonas aquatilis. GTDB lineage: Bacteria > Pseudomonadota > Gammaproteobacteria > Burkholderiales > Burkholderiaceae_D > Ampullimonas > Ampullimonas aquatilis. Next base: position 1,095,163 of record NZ_CP183834.1, read on the forward strand.
AGCAATTGTTTTTCGGCGGCCAGCCGTCGATGCATATGGCGCCGCAAAGCCAGCAAGCTCGACAGACTGATCACCGCCAATAAAAGGATAGCCAAAATCAGCAGATTGCGAATCTGATTGCTTTGCTCTTTATACGCAGTCGCACGCAGGATCACGGTATTGTTGAGTGAGCTTAGGGGCAGGTTATAGCTCAGATCAGGATTATTGACCGGCACCGCGGATTTGCTGAGCAAGGTTTTACCCGCCAGATCCAGCATGGCGAGTTGATACTTTTGTGCATACCACCACGGCACCAGTTGGCTCATCATGCCTTGCAGTGCATATTCGCCGACAATCTGGCCCGCAAACTGGCCGTTATCAAACAAGGGCGCATACAAGGCAAAGCGGTACTGGCCATTACTGGTTTGATAAACCCCGGTGTAGGCAGGTTTGGCCATCAAACGGCTGATACGCTGAGCATCGGCCGCAACGCTTTCGGTGGGAAGTGGTGTGGGGTTATTGGCGTGAGCGTATTGTTGCTCCAGTACGCTATCTTTATTAAGCAGTGTCACTTGTGCCAGTTCGACATGATTTTTGATCAGGGCGCGGACACGATTGTCAAAGTCCTTGGCATCGAGATGTTTATCGTGGGTTTCCTGGCCAATTTCGCTGAGTAATTGCTGGGTTTGCTCAAGGTTGAAACGAAAGTTCTGCTCGACCCAGAGCAAGTCGGCAATCAGGTTGTCATGCTGTTCTTCAATATCACGCCGATGTGATAACCAAAGCAGGGTGGCCAAAAGTACCAGTACCAACACCATGGCGATATTGGGTACCAGCCATACCCAACCGGGTGAGACGGGAGGCGGTTCTAAGTGATTGTCTTGCATCACCATAATAGATTGAGTTGGTTGATTTCAGGCCTCACGAGGTATCGCTATGTTGGCCAGGCTGGCATTGATTGCTATGCCGAACACGACAATTGATTAATTGATTGGCAGAATACACCAATGCACGACTATCGCCTTCGGTATTGCCCCTAGCAGTCACCCCTCGGATTTCCACAATATTTATTTTCAAGCGCTTGTCTGACAATGTCGGCATGGCTCAATGACGCTTGCTGCAACTGGCCGGGCCTTTATCCAAAACATATCAGGAGACACACAATGCAACTATGCAAAATCGTGGCGGGTATCGCCATCATGGCTTGTTCGGCATTAGCCATGGCTCAGAGCAACCCTATCGTCATCAAATTCAGTCATGTGGTGGCACTTGATACACCCAAGGGCAAGGCGGCAGAATATTTTAAAAAACTGGCTGAAGAGCGTACCAAGGGCAAGGTCAAGGTCGAGATCTATCCCAATAGTCAACTTTATAAAGACAAGGAAGAACTCGAAGCCCTGCAGCTGGGTTCGGTGCAAATGCTGGCACCGTCGCTGGCCAAGTTTGGGCCATTGGGCGTGAAGGAGTTTGAGCTGTTTGACTTGCCTTATATTTTTGATAACTACCAGGAGCTGCATAAAGTCACACAAGGCCCGGTCGGTGCCGGTCTGCTTAAAAAACTGGAGAGCAAGGGGATTGTGGGTCTGGCTTTTTGGGATAACGGCTTCAAGCAAATGAGTGCCAACAAACCGCTCAAAATGCCTGCGGATTTTCGTGGTCAAAAAATGCGGATTCAATCTTCCAAGGTGTTGGATATGGAGATGCGCGCACTCGGCGCCAATCCGCAGGTGATGGCCTTCTCCGAGGTGTATCAGGCGCTGCAAACCGGCGTGGTGGATGGCACTGAAAATCCGGTGTCCAATCTGTATACGCAAAAGATGCATGAAGTACAAAAGTATCTGACCCTGTCAGACCATGGTTATCTGGGATACGCGGTGATCGTCAATAAAAAGTTTTGGGATAGCTTGCCGACTGATATTCGCAGCACGCTCGAAGTGGCAATGAAAGACTCGACGGTCTATGCCAACGAGATTGCCAAGAAGGAAAACGAAGATGCTTTGGAAGCCGTGCGTAAATCTGGCAAGACCCAGATCATTACACTGACACCGCAAGAAAAAAACGAATGGAAAAAAGCGTTGCTCAAGGTGCATACCCAGGCCGAAGATCGTATCCCCAAAGAAACGATTTTAGAAGTCTATAAAGAAACCGATTTCAATCCGGCCAGTTTTCAATAATTCATTGAAATCACCATCAAGCTGCCAGTCAATGAGTCAATCATCAGGTCGATAACCGACTTGCCAATGTGGCTGGCAGCATCCCAGGCTCAGGCTTGAACTTTCTCTACGGAGATTCCATGAAATTTCTAGATCATCTCGAGGAATGGCTGATTGCCTTCCTTATGGGGGCGGCGACGCTCGTTATTTTTGTTGCCGTGGCACATCGTTATGCTGCGGGCCTGCCCATCCCTGCTTTGCAGGATTGGCTATTGCAGATCAATATGAGCTGGGCGCAGGAGCTCTGTATCTTCATGTTTGTCTGGATGGCCAAATTTGGCGCAGCCTACGGTGTGCGTACTGGCATTCACGTGGGCGTGGATGTGCTGATCAATCGGCTGAGCGACAAGAATCGGGCAGTCTTTGTCATCATTGGCCTCTTGGCAGGTGCCTTGTTTACCGGTGTAGTGGGCACCTTGGGCGCTAATTTTGTCTGGCAGATGTATCACACTGATTCGGTCTCATCCGACCTGGAAGTACCGATGTGGATTGTTTATATGGCCATTCCTCTGGGTTCCTATCTGATGTGCTTCCGCTTCTTGCAGGTGACCTGGAATTTTGTCCGTACCGGCGAGTTGCCCCATCATGATGTCGCGCATGTGGAAGGTTTGGATGAAGGTGATGATCCCCTGTTGCAAGTAGCGCCGGCAGTTAATGGGGTACCAGTCAAAGGAGTGCAATCATGAATGTGCTGATCATTTTCACACTGTTGATTGTGCTCATGCTGACCGGCATGCCAATCTCCATTTCATTGGGCCTCACTGTACTGACCTTCCTCTTTACCATGACTCAGGTGCCGATTGAATCCGTCGCCCTCAAGTTATTCACCGGTATTGAAAAATTCGAGATCATGGCGATTCCATTTTTTATTCTGGCCGGTAACTTCCTCACTCATGGTGGTGTCGCGCGCCGCATGATCCGCTTTGCCACTGCCATGGTCGGTCATTGGCATGGTGGGCTGGCTTTGGCAGGAGTGATGGCCTGCGCCTTGTTTGCCGCAGTGTCCGGCTCCAGTCCGGCGACCGTGGTGGCGATTGGTTCGGTGATTCTGCCAGCCATGGTCAAACAGGGTTTCCCAAAAAGTTTTGGTGCGGGCGTCATTACCACCTCGGGTGCTTTGGGCATTTTGATTCCACCTTCGATTGTGATGGTGATGTATTCGGTGTCGACCAATACCTCGGTGGGCTCATTGTTTATGGCAGGGGTGATTCCAGGTATCATGCTGGCGTTTTTGCTGGGGCTGACGACCTGGTATCGCGCTAAAAAATTCAACTATCCACGTCTCGTCAAGGCCAGTTGGGGGCAGCGACTGCAAGCGCTGCGTGAGAGCATCTGGGGTCTCTTGCTGATTGTGATTGTGATTGGTGGCATCTATACCGGTATCTTCACACCGACTGAAGCGGCAGCGATGAGTGCGGTCTATGCCTTTTTTGTGGCAGTCTTCATCTACAAGGACATGCCTTTGTCACGGGTGCCCAAGGTCTTGCTGGATTCAGCCAGCATGAGCGCGATGCTGCTCTATATCATCACCAATGCTGTGCTGTTTTCATTTTTGATGACATCAGAAAATATTCCACAATTAATGGCCACATGGTTGCTGGGGCAGGGCCTTGGACCCATTGCATTCTTGCTGGTTGTGAATGTGCTGCTGCTGTTGGCTGGCAATGTGATGGAGCCTTCGTCCATCGTCCTGATTCTGGCACCGATCCTGTTTCCGGTGGCAGTCAAGCTGGGTATCAATCCGGTCCATCTGGGCATTTTGATTGTGGTGAATATGGAAGTGGGCATGTGTCATCCACCGGTCGGTTTAAACCTTTATGTGGCCAGTGGTATTACCAAGATGGGGATTACCGAACTGACTGTGGCGGTCTGGCCATGGCTGTTAACGATGCTGGTGTTTTTGGGCATGATTACCTACATCCCGATCATTTCACTCTGGTTGCCCCGGGCTTTAGGCATGCTGTAGCGCTGTCCAAGGCCATTTGACCGGCACGACATTTCGATGGAAGATCGGGATGTCGTGTTTTTCATTGGGGCACCGTGAAATGATTGGTCTGCAAAAGGAGTTGATATTGAAAATGCTCTGTTATGCCCAACTGCTCTTGCTGGCCAGTGGCTGGTTCACGCCCGTTCAGGCAGCACCGTTTGATATGGATAAAAATCACACCACCGTTTATTTTGCGGGCAGTCATTTTGATCGTTCGCTGGTGCGTGGCCGCTTTGGCAAGGTGATCGGCACGATTGATTTTGATGAAAATTTAAAGACGGGCAACGTCAATCTGGCCGTGGATGTGACATCCTTGAGTACCGGACAAAGTCTGCTCGATAGTGTGCTCAAATCGGGCCAGTTTTTTGAGGCGGAAAAGTTTCCCGATATTTATTTTCAATCCAGCCAGTTTGTTTTTGTGGGTGATCAACTCAAGGCAGTGACTGGGCAATTGACGCTGCATGGGGTCACAAAGTCGGTGAGTTTGCAAGCTGAGCGGTTTAGTTGTGGGGTTGTCAGATTGTTTGGCGCTGCGCGGTATGTTTGCGGGGGCGATTTCAGTCTGGGCATTTTGCGCAGCGACTTTGGCATGACGCAATTTTTGCCCGAGGTCGGCGACCGGGTGGCGATTCAGATTGCGGTGGAAGCCACGCCGCGCTAGGCGATCACTTGAGGAAATGGCAGGTGCTTGCGGCAAAACATCGTGGCACCGTTTTTCAAAGTAGTGGTTGTGACTGTGTAGAATGATTTCATCCGTCACTCTTTAGCCTGTCGACCATTCATATGTTTGTGCCAACCTTGCTCGCCATTGTGATTGCACTTTTTCTGGCAGCCATTTTGTGGCTGCCTGGCCGCGCCAACCATCATGGGCCGCATTCACCATCCTTGCTGCACTATCTTGGGCGAGCGGCCTTTTTGATCATGACAATGGCGCTACTGGGGTTTTTGATCGGGTTTATTGTGCCAGTCATTGAGCACGAAGGGTCGCAAGGACCCCTGCTCGGCGTTTATCTGACCGGACCACTGGGTGCTTTGCTGGGGCTGTTGGCCAATGTCTGGTGGCTGTATCGTCAGCGTCGTGATGATGCATCATGAATGACATGCCTGGCAAAACACCAGTCGATTCAGTGGAAAGGTGGGGTCAGCACTGCGCTATCTGATGTATCTGAAAGGAGGCCAGAATGCATTCACGTCGTCATACATTGCGTACTTTACTGGTGCTACCGCTGATCGCTGGCTGGCAGGGGCGAGCGCTGCTGGCCATGCCTGTTGCCGAGACCGACAGGGAGGCGCTAAGCCGCCCGATTGAGCGCGCCATCCGTTTTGATTTGCACCGAGTTGAAAAACGCCGCAGCGCAATTCTGGCATTCAAGCAGGGTTTGATCAAAGGTGCTTATCTGGTAGTGCATCCGGATGGTTATGAACGGGTCGTGTTTGCGGATGTGATTGTCGATAACAGCCATGTCTCCCACGCTCAAGTGGTCGCGGTAGATACGGATCAGCTGACCAGGGAAAAGTATCTGATTCAGGTCAGTTTGACGCCCGAGGGAGCGCGTGCCTTTGCAGATGCCACGGAACTGCTCTACGACAAAACCATTGGCATTTTTCTGGATGATGGTTTGACCGATGAAGTGCTGGTGCAGGGGCGAGTGACGGCAGGGCGGTTTCAATTTGTGGTACGTAACCGTTCTTATGCCGAGCTGCAAAATATTGCCAACGGCATCAGTGTAATCAGCATCTGATCTTATACTCTTATAGGGTATTTATTTCTAATTAATAAATACGTACTGAACAAGGCTATTTATTAATATACCCCTCATAAATAGGTGAGGTTAACCCGGGAAGGAGCTATATGGCGGCCGGTGGCAAGCTATCCATACGGGCTTGCGTGTCACCGGAAGCGGCCGCCGCGCGAATTTTTGCCGCACGTTTGCCAAAGGAGCGGGTCGAGCGTAGCGGTTCGTCAGGGTTGAGTTGCCACAAGCTACCCAGGTACTGATCCATCTCTTTGGATTCAAAACGATCAAAGCCGCTGCCCGGATAAACCGCCATCTCGCCAAAAAAAATCTGGCCATCGAGGTTATAAAAATCCACCCGAATAAAGTCCATCTCGGCGGCCAGACGTTCTGCGTAGCTGCGCATCAGCTCAAAGTTTTTGGGAGCGGCAATGGGCTTGGCATTGGGCACATCCCAGCGGGCATCCATATATTGCCAATCGGCATCGTAAAAAGAAATGCTGTAGGCATCGGTGCCACGCTCCTGGTCAACCTGCACCACCTGGGTTTTGCCATGAAAAATATAAAACTTGTAGTCATTGGGTAATTGACCAGACGCATCCTGCAGGAGCTGCTCGGCGTAGGCCTTGGGTTTGACGTAGAGATAAGCCCATTCACCAATCAGCCAGCCAAAACGTTGACTGAACCAGTCTTTGAGTAAACCGCGCAAGGCCGAATTTTCAAACCGGGATTTATCGCGCACCACCTGCACCCCCCAGTTGCTGGCGTGATTGACCTTGAGCACAAACTGATCGGGCAACTGATTTTTGTCAAAGCGATTGGCATCGCCCGACACCCAATGGAGCTTGAGCAGCACGTCCGGCCCCAATTGATGTTCAACGTATCGACGCACGCGCAGCTTGTCGCTGAATAAAATCAGACGTTTGCGACGATCGTACAATTTGCGCCATTGAATTTTTTCACTGAAAGTGGCTGGCTTGCTCAGATTGGGCCATTGCTGCTGACGCCGCAGGTAAATCAGTCTGATCCGCCATATGGTCGGCAGTCTGGGAAGGATCTGGTTAAAGATGCGCTTACCCAGTTGATAAGTCCAGACTGACAAAATATTTGACATGGTGTTGTAATCAATGCCCTTCAGGGCGGGCTAAAAAGGTCGAATGAAGCAATTGAAATTTCAAACTTGAGCCCATTTATAGCGGATTCATTTGACAGTCGTCCGTGAAAAATAGCCGCTCATCATAAAAAATTAAGATGACTGGAATTTTTTGAACGTGGTTTTGGCAATTATTGTAGTTGATGATATGAAATCATCATTGATTCGATAGAAAATATACAATCCACCTGTATTTCCACAAACCCTTTATTGATCCACTTAAGAGGCAAGAAAAAGGCCATACTATTATGTAGTATGGCCTTTTTCAAAGTTTTTCAGACGCCTTGCAGCGTTGGCGGGTTCAATGCTTTTTTGGGTTGATGGTCTTGCTGCTGATGGTTTTTTCAACCCGAACCTCTTTGCGGGTTTCCTTGACCACTGGTTTGACCAGACTTTCAGCACGTCCGGCCAGCATGTCGCTGCGCAGACTTTCGGCCAGATCATTGACCGCCATCGCGTAGAAGAAACTGCGGTTATAGCGGGTCAGCACATAAAAGTTTTGCAGACCCAACACGTACTCGGTATTGGTCGAGGGCGTGGGTAAATCGACCGCCACCACTGGTGTGTCGACTTCATTTTCCTTGACCGATTGGGGTTCATTAGGCGACAACAGCAAGCCGGCCGATAAATAACTGCCCAGGGTTTTGCTGGGTTCTGGTTTGCCGTCCGCACCGGCTTCGGCAATCCCGCGACTAGCATCATCATCGGCAATACGCCAGATGACCGGGCGACCACGTTGCCAGCCATGCGCATTCAGAAAGTTGGCGACACTGCCAATCGCGTCGGCGGTGCTGGCGCGCAAATCAATGAAGGTATTTTCGTCATAGTCGACCGCGTATTTCAGGATGCTGGATGGCATGAACTGGCCAATCCCAATTGCACCGGCATACGAACCCAATACTGAAAATGGCTCGACGCCGCGTGATTTGGTCCATTTCAAAAACGCCTGCAATTCTTCCTGAAATAGCGCGTTGCGCTTGTTGGGCACATCGGGGTAATCAAAGGCGAGTGTCGTCAGCGCATCCATTACTCGAAACGAGCCCATATTGCGGCCGTAAATCGTTTCAATGCCGATGATGGCCACAATATATTCTTCCGGCACGCCGTATTGCTCGGCTGCTTTTTTGAGCACTGTCTGATTATTTTTCCAAAAGATCAGGCCATCTCGAATCCGGCCTGGTTCCACAAAGCGGCTGCGATATTCTTTCCAGTTTTTGGGGCGGCCAACCGGAGCCGGCATGATGGCTTTGACCACGGCCTCAGAATAACGGGCGCGATCCAGCAAGCTGGTGATTTCACCTTTGGTGAAACCTTGTTTGATCATGTCATCAATAAACGGTTTGACGTCAGCGCGCTCGCTATAACGACTGCTGGTGGTATTGGCCGTTGTGCTGGCAGGCGCAGCTGGCGTGGTAATCTGGCCCGGATCAAATGGGGATTGCGCCAATGCCTGCGATGCGACAAAGAATGCAGCCACTAGTGTAGGCATTAGTGTCGTCACAAAGGGCAAGCGGCGTAATGAACGATGTAAAAAAGTGCTGGCATTGATCAGGGTGCGGTCAGGCATCATGGGCATCATGGATTAGGCAGTTTCAATTTAGGCAGTTTCAATTTATTGATCTTTAATAGCGGGCAACAGCCTGCTTGAATGCTTTCAGCAGTGTAGCGCGACTCGTGGCCTGCGCAGCCGTTGCTGCTGATTTATTTGTATTACTGTGATTGTTTTTCACATTTCGACTCGACTCGACAAGCAGGCCGGGGTCATAGCGCGACAAGGGGCCGTAACGCAAGGTCTGGTAAAGGCGCACGATTTTTTCCAGCTTGCGACGTTGCTGCGCATCGAGTTGTGGGCCAATGCGTGCGGCAAAGGCACTCGCGCCTTCATGAGGTAAGGGTGCCATATTGCGTCGTTCAAGTTGTTGACAGAATTTTTGCCAGAGTCGCACTACCGGGTCAATGCGAGCCTGCATGCGTTGCAAAACCAGCAAAATGATCAACATGACAATCGCAATGAGCGCGGCCAGCAGCACCAGCAGTTCTTTCCAGCCACCATTTTCAAAACCGATCTTATCGAGCAGATTACGTTGTTTGTCAGCGGAATAGGACAGTACCCATTGATTCCAGGAGTGAGTGATGGAATCCCAGTTCAGCTTCAGACTGCGCAGCATTGCGTTTTCCGAGGTGCCCAGTTTGCCGCTCTGATTGACCCGGCTGCGGCTGGTAAAGGTGGCGCCTTGGTCAATCCGTTCGGGTGCCACGGCGCTGGTTGGATCAATCCTTACCCAGCCTTGTCCGGTCAGCCAGACCTCGGCCCAGGCATGGGCGTCAGACTGACGCACGATCATGTAATTATCGTAAGTGTTGTACTCACCGCCCTGATAACCGGTGACCACACGTGCTGGAATATCGAGGGCACGCATCAACACCACAAAGGCACCAGCATAATGTTCACACAAGCCGGCCTTCTTGCTGAAAAGGAAGTCATCAATGGCTTGCTTGCCCATTGGCGAGGGTGTCATGGTGTAGCGAAAGTTGTCATTATGAAACCAGTCCAATGCTCTTTGCACCAGCTTCTTATCCGGATTGCTGGTATTGGCGTATTCGTTTTGCCATTGCATGGCCATGGCCAGGGTTTGCGGGTTATAGCCTGGCGGCAGGGTCAGGTAATCTTGTAACGAATAGTCCTCAAATTCCAGTGGCCCGTAGCTGTAGCTGGGGTAGGAGCGCAATTCATAGCGAGTGCGTTCATCAATGGGCTGATCGGCCATGATCTGCAGATCTTCATACATGCCCACATTGCCGCTTTTTAATTCGGGCAGCAGCACGGGCACATCCAAAGCCAGCAACCAGCGTTTGTTGTTGGGCTCAAGGGTCACGGCATAACTATAGCCTTTGCCCTGTTTGCGGATGGGCTGGGCTTTGTTGAATGGGCCGACCTGGTTGCGCAGTCCATGCCAGGTCTGGCCATCATATTGGGCCAGCACCGGGCCGCGCCAATAGAGCAAGGCTGAAGGCGGCCGATCGCCTAGAAACTGCACTCGAAAGGCCACCGCATCCGATTGCAGCAGATCAGTAAAACTGCCGGGACTCATGGTGTCGGACAAACCCAGTTGCCCATTGCGGGCGTCTGAAGGCAGGCTCCATAATGGTCCTTGAATGCGTGGAAAAAACAGGAACAGCACAATCATCAACGGTGTACCCAAAATCAGCAGACGACTGGCCAACCGCAATTTCTTTCCAAGTGAGACATCGGCGGCGGCGTGATTCAGGCTGATCAAGGTGGTCAACAGACTTAGCACGGCCAATAACATGATGAAGGCGGTGCCGATGCTTTGCGAATAAAAAAACTGGGTCAGCAAGACAAAAAATGACAGAAAGAAAACCACAAAGGCATCGCGCTTGCCATGCATTTCCAGTTGCTTCAGGCTCAGCATCAAAATCAGCAAAGTGACGCCAGGATCACGTCCCAGAATGGTTTGATAGGTCAATAAGGTGGTGCCACTGGCACCAATCAGCAATACCAACAGTACCCAGCGACTTGGCAGTGCTTTGCCCGACAGGGTTAAAAACAGTCGTGTGCCAAACAGCACCACCACCAGACTGGTGCACCATAAAGGCAAGTGGGCAAAATGAGGAAAGACCACCAGACTCAAGGTGATCAACATGAACAGCGTGTCGCGTTTTTCCTGTGACAAGCCCGACCAGTCGAACCAGCTGGCTTTGCGCTGGCCCGGCTTGTCAGCCTGATAGGTGGTGCTGGGCTTGCTCAGCATAATGCGAGGCGCTCCAGGCAGGTGACAAAGTGTTCTGCTCCGCTGTTGGGGAGCACTTCTTGTTGCGACAGGCGTAGCCCATAAGCCAGCCGTTGACTGTCTGCCACCAACACCCAGGCGGTCAGACGGGCAACGCGGTCTTCGTGGCTTAAACCAGCCATCTCATGCCAATCCAGCCAGAGTTCGGTGGCTTCTCCGCCCTGGAAATGTCGTGAAGCAAGCTGATCGTTGCGTGCCAGCGATTTCCAGGCAATCTGGCGCGCACTGTCACCACTTTGATAGGGGCGGATACCTGCCAGATTTTCCTCACCGGATTCACCATTGGCGTCACCCTCACCATGGCCAGCCCAGGGCAATGGTGGTGGATCAGTTTCTGGTGCCGGGTAAATCAGGCAATTCAGGGCTGGATGCCAGTAACTCCAGACGCGCCATAAGCCCAAGGGAAAAACAGTGCCCAGGCGGATTCTTGGGCAAGCCAGCCAGCCGCGCTGCTTGCTCTGACAAGCCAAGGCCACAACTTTGCTCGACTGACCATTGATATCCACAATCACATCATTGAAGCGACCTTCATCCAGGCCCGTCAGACGTACTACCAGAGCCATCCGATCCCGTTTGCTGGGGTTGTCCAGCACCACTTGAAAGTGCGCGATCTCCCCGGCAAAGACTGAGTCAGCCTTGGCGGTACGCAAGCGTAGCCCAGCGAGATTGGCGTGCGATATATACATGCCGACAATGGCAGCTCCGGCCAGCATGAAGGTGAGTGCAAAGCCCAGATTGAGGGCGTAATTGATGGAGCCAAGCATCATGATGGCCATCAATACCGCAAATACCAGCCCTGGCTTGGTAGGGATGATATAAACCCGGCGCTGACCCAAGGTGATTTCACCAGCCTCATGTTCGCGATATTTAAAAACCAACTGCTTGATCTTGCGGATCAGTCGTGCCGAGCGACGCCGGTTGCGGCCTGTGGCTGCTGGGCGGGCATGAAGCGCAGAGTGGCCTGACGACATGGCGGTGTTGCCTTGAGCTGGGTTGCTAGGGCGGGGTTTCAGGGCAGCGCTACCGAGAGCTTCAGCTGTTCCACCAATTCGCGGCTGGATGCAGTCTGTTTCTTACCGGGTGTGGAAATCGGGCGCAAACGATGCGCACAGGCTGGCACCAGAATCGCCTGCACGTCTTCAGGAAGTACATGATCCCGGCCTTCCAGCAGAGCCCAGGCACGGGCTACCCGCAATAAAGCCAAGGCCGCTCGGGGACTGAGCCCTTCGACAAACTGGGTGCCGGTGCGGGAGGCGGCAATCAGTGCCTGGATGTAGTCGATCAGCGCTGCGGAGCAATGCACCTTATCAACCCAAGTCTGGGCTGCCTGTAATTCATGGGCTTGCATGACTGGCTGTAATCCTGCCAGCATTTTGCGACGGTCTTCCCCTTCGAGCATGGCGCGTTCGGCAGCGCGATCGGGGTAGCCCAGCTCAATGCACAAGAGAAAACGATCCAGTTGTGATTCGGGCAAAACAAAGGTTCCAATCTGGTAGCTGGGGTTTTGCGTGGCAATCACAAAAAAAGGTTCTGGCAAGGGACGGGTTACACCTTCGGAAGAAATCTGGCGTTCTTCCATCGCTTCCAGCAAGGCACTTTGAGTTTTGGGCGTGGCCCGGTTGATCTCGTCGGCCAGCAATACCTGGGTAAAAACGGGGCCCGGATGAAAGTTGAACTGGCTGTTATTACGATCAAAAATCGACACGCCCAGCAGATCGGCAGGGAGTAGATCGGATGTAAATTGCACGCGGGCAAATTCGAGCCCCAACGAAATCGCCAAGCCATGCGCCAAAGTGGTTTTACCGACACCCGGTACGTCTTCAATCAGTAAATGGCCATTGGCGAGCAGACAGGCCAGACTTTGTTTGATTTGCAGGGATTTACCAATGATCAGATGATTGAGTTGAGCCGCAACGCGTCCCAGCAGTTGGGCGATGTCCTGGCTGGCTGGAGTGGTGATCGGGGGCGCCATTGATGTTTTGTCCAATAATATGAGGTCGAGCAGGGTAGTGAAGCGTCAAGCTGCTATTCAATGTGAAAAAAAGGGATTGGTAAAGGGTAGATGTCACACTGGTTGACGAATCACGACACTTGCCCAGAAATGTTTACACTATCGGAATGAATGACACTGTTGCTGCCACCCCAAGTCCAATTCCTTTTGATGCTCGCGCCGAATTGGCCAAATTGCCCGCCTTGCCTGGTGTGTATCGCTATTTTGATGCGGCCGATAAGCCCTTGTATGTGGGCAAGGCGCGTGATCTGAAAAAACGGGTATCGAGCTATTTTCAGAAAAATCTCAGCAGCCCGCGAATTGCCCGCATGGTGGCGCAGATTGCACGGCTGGAAACCACAGTAACGCGCTCCGAAGCCGAGGCACTGCTGCTCGAAAATAATCTGATCAAGAGCTTGAGCCCACGCTACAACATCCTGTTTCGTGATGACAAGTCTTACCCTTATCTCAAGATCAGCGGCCATGCCTATCCACGGATTGCCTATTACCGTGGTGCCGTCGACAAGCGCAATCAGTACTTTGGGCCATTTCCCAATGCCTGGGCGGTGAAGGAGAGCATGGTTCTGCTGCAAAAGGTATTTCGTCTGCGTACCTGTGAAGACACGGTATTCAATAATCGCACGCGGCCATGTCTGCTGTATCAGATTGAGCGCTGCAGCGGCCCATGTGTGGCAGCCATCAGCAAGGAAGGTTACGCGCAGGATGTACAGAATGCAGCGCGTTTTTTGCGCGGACAGCCTGGTGAACTGCTCAAGGAGCTTGAGGTGCGCATGATGGCACATGCAGAAGCGTTGCGTTATGAAGAGGCCGCCATCGTGCGCGATCAGATGACGTCACTGTCGGCTATCTTGCAGCAGCAAAATGTGGACACGGGTAGCGATACCGATGTCGATGTGATTGCCGTGGTGGTACGCGGTGGCCGTGCCTGTGTCAATCTGGCAATGATCCGGGGTGGGCGTCACCTGGGCGACAAGGCTTATTTTCCGAGCCATACCGCCAGTTCGCTGGACGATACGCCGATTGAGCAGGAAGTGCTGGAAGCTTTTTTGGCCCAGCATTATGTTGAGAAGTTCATGCCCGCCATTCTGGTGATCAATGTCGATCTGGATGCACCCGAACTATTGTTGTTGCTCACAGAGATGGTCGGTCATCGGATTCAGCTATTGCGCCAGCCCCAGGGCGTACGTCGACAATGGCTGGATATGGCCTGCAAGAATGCCGAATTCGCACTGATTCAATTATTGTCTGAACAGGGTTCCGCCAAGGCGCGTACGCGCGATCTGATTGAGGTGCTGAGCCTGGATGCGGAAGACATGGATGCCTTGCGGATTGAGTGTTTTGATATCAGCCATACTGCTGGTGAAGCAACCCAGGCTTCGTGCGTGGTGTATCACCATCATGCCATGCAAAATGGTGAATACCGCCGCTACAATATCACTGATATCACCGGTGGTGATGACTACGCAGCCATGCGACAGGTTTTGACACGACGTTATGAAAAAGTGGCCGAATTGGCCGGGCAGGGTGATGCCGTGATGCCTGGCCTAGTCTTGATTGATGGTGGTAAAGGGCAGGTGGAAGTGGCACGGCAGGTGTTTGCCGAACTGGGGCTGGATATTGGCGTGCTGGTAGGCGTCGCCAAAGGAGAAGGGCGCAAGGTCGGCCTGGAGGAATTGATTTTTGCGGATGATCGACAATCCTTATTGCTCGGCAAGGACAGTGCTGCATTGATGTTGATTGCGCAGATTCGTGATGAAGCACATCGTTTTGCAATTACTGGCATGCGTGCCAAACGTGCCAAGACGCGCCAGACCTCCGAGCTGGAAGAAATAGAAGGTATCGGTGTCAAACGTCGTCAGCGATTACTGACGCGTTTTGGTGGTTTTCGAGGTGTACAGTCAGCCAGTGTGGATGAACTGGCCACTGTCGAGGGCATTTCGCGGCAACTGGCGGAGCAGATATATCGCCAATTACATGGTTGAGCTGACAGTTTGTTCATCATAGTCCGATACAATCGACGCAACTTTCTTTTCGCTGACCGACCGTGCCCTTTAATCTGCCCATTTTTCTGACTTGGTTGCGCATCCTGCTAATTCCTTTATTGGCGGGTGTGTATTACCTGCCCAATGATTTTTTAAGTATCAATGAAAAGAATCTGTTGGCCACTTTGATTTTCATTGTTGCTGCGCTGACTGACTGGTTTGATGGTTTTCTGGCACGCAGGTTGAAGCAGACATCGGCCTTTGGTGCTTTTCTTGATCCAGTGGCCGATAAGCTGATGGTGATGTCGGCGCTGATTGTCTTGTTGATGTTGGGTCGAGTATCGCCACTCATTGCGATTATCATCATTGGTCGCGAGATTACCATTTCGGCATTGCGTGAATGGATGGCACAACTGGGTGCGACCAAGAGTGTGGCTGTCAACTCACTGGGCAAGATCAAGACGACTGCGCAGATGTTGGCCATTCCATTTTTGTTGCTGGATAAAACCTTGAGCAGTTGGTTGGATACCCTGCAGATTGGTACCTGGCTGATCTATGTGGCGGCGTTGTTGACGGTGGTGTCGATGCTCTATTACCTTAAGCTGGCTATGCCCAAGATTCGCGAACGTTCATCAATGTGATGGCATGGCTTTGAAAATATCATGTCGATGAAGATCAAGATGCTTGACAGATGAGTAAATACCCTTCATAATTTCGCTTCTTTCGATGCGGGAGTAGCTCAGTTGGTAGAGCGCAACCTTGCCAAGGTTGAGGTCGCGAGTTCGAGACTCGTCTCCCGCTCCAGGTTTCAAAAAGGGAAGCAATCGCTTCCCTTTTTATTTGCTTGAAGTCCGCTTCGTGAAGACATGTTTGCAAACATGCAAGAATCACAAAGCCCGGTTAAAATTCAAGCCTGATGTTATGCAGCATCATGGCGGGGTAGCAAAGTGGTTATGCAGCGGCCTGCAAAGCCGTGTACGTGGGTTCGATTCCCGCTCCCGCCTCCAATTCCTGTGCTTTTAATCCCTGCGTTTTTAATCACTATTTATAGCTGCCCAAGATAATCCAGTAACCCGTATCAAACTTGGTGTTGATGCGGGTTTTTTGTTTGTCAGGGACTAAGAAGGTTTATTGACAGCCAAGTTTTTGAGGGGATAGTCTTGGGGTATTGTGATTTTCATTTAGAAGTACTTTGAAAATCCAATGACTCAAGGAGTACACATGGTGCTAACCGATGTGATTGCTTGAAGTGCTTGCCAGCATGCCATGGGATTGGCGCGCTGGCAATTTTCAAAAAATTAATCGTTCAATTTTTCTTTGGTCTTGTGCAGCAGTCGCGCCACGATGATCACGATCACTGGGGCTGACAGGCCCAGCAACAGGTCACTGTTGAAATGCCATTCAGTGGCTTTGATGGCCTTGATGAAGTAGCTGAAAATACCGATCGCGTAATAACTGATCGCCACCACCGAGAGACCTTCCACAGTCTGCTGCAGGCGCAGCTGCATTTTGGCGCGCCGATCCATTGAGCTGAGCAGGCGCGAGTTCTGTTCTTCACGTTCAATTTCAACCCGCGTTTGCAGCAACTGGCTTAGGCGGCTGATCCGTTTCGATAGGTCATCCAGACGTCGTGCGGTGGCCTGGCAGGTGCGCATGGCGGGTGACAAACGCCGCTCCATAAATTCACCAAAGCCCTGAATGCCACGGATATTGGTTTCTTGTAGCTCAATCACCCGACGTTTGACCAGGTCATAATAGGCTTCAGAAGCGGTGAAGCGACTGCGACTTTGTGAGGTAGCAGCTTCAATGCGCGAGGCCAGTGCCGAGATTTGTCCTTGCATTTGTTTATCGCGCTCCGGTTCGGCCTGACCTTCGGGGAGCGGTTCTGTCAGCGTGGTGCTCAGCGTGACCATTTCACTTTCACTGGCTGCCAAGGCCGGCAAGACGGTTTGCGCTACAGGGAAGGCCAGTAGCGCCATCATGCGATAGGTTTCAATCTCGACCAGCCGTTGCACAATCCGGCCAATCTGTCGTGAACCCATACTCAGGTTGGCAACATAAATGCGGGTGCGACCTTCCTTGCTCAGACGAAAATCGGTAAAGGCTTGCGCATTATTGTTGCCAAGCATATTGCCAATCAGCGTGTGGTTATCAAATTTATCCGCCAGATCAGTCACGTTGATGGGCGCTTCGTTAGTCACCAGGGTGACATTGGCGGCGACCAGGAGTTGCCCTGGTAATGATTGCAACCAGCCAACTGGCAACAGATCTTCAGGGGAGTGAAAGAAGTCGGTCTCAGGGGTCACTTGTTCAAAAAACCACCAACTGGTGAATTCGGTGTGCCGTTCAATTTTCATGCGCAAGGCATTGCGATGCAGATGAGTCGACTTGGTCGACCTGGGCAGTTCAAATTCAAAATGTGCCGCCTTGGGCATGGCCAGGCTGACTTCCAGCGAGGAGAGCAGGCCATGCAAGGCCTGCTCTTCGGCGTCATGCATATCCTGGGTGTTGTACAGGGCCAGATACAGGATGCGCTCATGCGGCCAGAGTGCGACTGGTGGGCGGGCATGCAGTTCATCATTGAGGCGGGAACGCAGGGGATGTTCAGCAGGTAAGTCGTGGGTGGCTGGCATGGGTTTCAGGTAATGGAAAGATGACTGCGTTGATGATGACAGTAAGGCAATGGATTAATTTTCAATCTTATCAGGCCATCTTGCCAATGCGGTGAGAAATAAGACCGTTGTATGCGGCTGTATTTTCCCGTTGAGTGGCTTGTTACTTGGTTGGTGACAGGGCTTTGCGGAACCGGTGGTGTCTCGTTGTGGCTGCTATTGAGCCAACATGGCAAGGCAACAGGCATAGGGTTTGCAGAATGTCGGCATGGACTCGCTTTAGGAGAAAACTTGTCATGCTTGTCTTACTTGTCGGATTGAGAACCCTGGTTTTGTTATCTGAAATGTTGCGTCAGCGACAAGCTGGTGGTGTGGGCTCGTCAGACTGTGGCGCTTTTCAGCTCAGGCTGGTCAGGAGTTGAGCCATGGCTAAACCTCATACGCTTTATTTGCGCAAGGCGCAGTTGCCCGATCAGGCCACCTTGCAGGCGGCGATCAATGCCCTGAAATTTAAGCTGGTCGTCGAAGTGGAATATGCCACGCTGGTAGCGACCATTCCCAATAATGCGTATCTGCCCTGTGTGATTGTGGGTGAAGATGGGGGTGTGACGGCACGTCTGCAGCCCATTCTGCGGCCATTGACTGAACTGCCACAGATTGAAGCTGCGTTGGATGATCGGGATATCGCCATCAAGCTGGGTTCCGGCGGGGATCCACGTGAAGATGCCTGCATGTTCATTTTGGCCGGGGTGTTTGCCACTAGTTTTGCAGCGATTGTGCAGCTGGGCGATAAGGATGAAGTGCTCAGCGCCGAAGCCTTGTGTAAAAAAGCCCGGAGCAGTGTGGCTGAGCTGGATTGATTGACCGATTGGCGAAAAAATTGCGGCTTGGGAGCGATCGTCAACATGGCTTCATGAGGCGGTAATATTAACGATCCTCAAATCCTCAAATCCTCAAATCCTCAAATCCTCAAGGCCGTACACGTAGCAAGGTCGATTTACCAAACAGGCTTTCGAGCAGGTCGACGGCGAGTAAGGCGGTTTCATTGCGTCGATCCAGTGCCGGGTTGATTTCCACCACATCGAGCGAAGCCAGAAGGCCGGTATCGGCAATCATCTCCATGCACAATTGTGCCTCGCGATAGGTGGGGCCGCCACGCACGGGTGTGCCCACACCTGGGGCAATATCCGGATCAAGGAAATCCACATCAAAACTCACATGCAAATGCGTGTCGGCATCCAGTCCATCCAGCGCGGCAGCCATGGTGGCACGCATGCCCACTTCATCAATATGGCGCATATCAAAGACTTCCAGTGCCATGCTATCCACAAACTCCTTTTCACCGGGGTCAACGCTACGCATACCAATCAAACGCAGTTCATCGGCTGTGAGGGCCGGTGTAGTGCCACTGAGCGTGATGAGTCCGGTCGGACCATGACCACATAAACAGGCCACCGGCATACCATGCAGATTGCCGCTCGGTGTGAGCTGGCTGGTGTTGAAGTCGGCATGCGCATCCAGCCAGAGCACTCGCAATTTCTTGTTGATGCTGCGGCAGTAATGCGCGACCGCGCTGATGGAGCCAATGCCCAGACAATGATCACCACCGAGCATGATGGGTAAGTTACCGGCAGTGAGTTCGGCCAGCACGTTCGCATAAACCTGCTGATTCCAGCTGATCACTTCGTCCAGATGTCGGTAGCCATTGTGCGCTGGCGCGCAAGGATTGCCGGGGCCACTCAGTTCACCCATATCCTTGACGGTCAGGCCACGAGCCCGCAGCGCGGCCACAATGCCAGCAACCAGTAATGCTTCTGGCCCCATTGAACAACCACGGGTACTGGCGCCGATATCGGTGGGAACGCCAATCAGGGTGACGTGGGGGGCGACGCTGGCTGAGGTCATCATAGTGATCTAATTCTTGAAGAGGGTGGATTGCTAAAGATATCGCAAATAATGCGTCAGTGCCGGGTTGGTGTCCAGACTTAAGCGCAAGCGAGTACCATGTTTGCAGCAAGCAATATTACCCAGGCATGGCTTGTGGCATGTCGGCGGATGCTGATAGCATGATTGGGGATGAACGGCTTGTAAAACCCATTGTCCAACTGTCCTGGCGGTTTTTCTTAAGTCTGCTTCTGTTCCCATAAACGCGATTTATGATGGAGTATGGTTAATTATTGGCTTGTTAAGTGCATTTATATTGATATTTAAAATATACACTATGGTAGTATATTTCTCTTCTGAAGGTGCTGCAGGTTGCGCAAGTCTGTCGAAAGTGGGTCATGAAATTCAAGTTTGACTGGTTTATGCAAGGCATGGTGGCGGTCGTGGTGCTGGCGTTTATCTGGCCGGAGCCCGGTGCGCATAATGGTTTTTTGCATCCAGAGCTACTCAACAAGCTGGGTATTGCGCTGATTTTTTTACTCAATGGCCTTGGTTTGAGTTTGCAATCACTCAAGCATGGGGTATTGCGCTGGCCAGTACATGTGCTGATTCAGCTGGCCACCTTTCTGTTTTTTCCTTTACTGGGTTGGGGGCTGTTTCGCCTGGGGGGCAACTGGCTCACACCCGAATTGAAAACGGGCTTTTTTTATCTATGTGCCTTGCCTTCGACCGTGTCGTCATCGGTGGCGCTCACTGCGGCTGCACGTGGCAATGTGCCGGTGGCCTTGTTTAATGCCACTCTCTCCAGCCTGATTGGCGTGGTGCTGACACCGCTCTGGATGGCCTGGATTTTGGGCCAAAGCGGGATTCAGTTTGCAGCCTGGCCGGTGATAGTCGATATGTTGATCTGGGTATTTTTGCCCTTGATGCTGGGGCAACTGGCACGGCCCTGGCTCGGTGCCTGGGCGGCGCGGCATAAGCAAGGTATTCAACTGGTCGACCGTGGCACCATCTTGCTATTGGTCTATACCTCGTTCAGCGATTCGGTTCAGCAAGGTATCTGGTCCAACTATGGGCTGGGGATGGTGGCGTTGGTGATGGTGGGTTGTTTGCTGATTTTTGGCATTATGTTTGGTCTGATGCAAATACTCTCATCGGTGTTTGATTTTTCCATGGAAGATCGCATTGCCACCGTGTTTTGTGGTTCCAAAAAAACGCTGGCTTCGGGCGTGCCGATGGCGCATCTGATCTTTGGTGCCAACCCGGCACTGGGTTTGATCCTGATGCCCATCATGCTCTATCACCCCTTGCAACTGGCCCTGGGTGGTTTGCTGGCGCAACACTGGGCCAACCGGACTCCACCTGACCAGTCTGCTACCTCGACGCAGCGCACCAGCTAGTCCATCACAACCATTCAACTTGTCATTCAAGCCGCCTGATTAGCCGGATGCTTCGCTTGCTGCTTGCTCAGTTCTTGGCGCAAGGTGTGGGCCACCGCCACCATATTGTGCAAGGCCGCTTCGGTCTCGGGCCAGTTACGGGTTTTCAGGCCACAGTCGGGATTGATCCAGAGATTCTCTGGCGCAATTACCTCGCAAGCCTTGTGCATCAGCCGCAGCATTTCGGCGCTGGCAGGCACGCGCGGAGAATGGATATCATACACGCCCGGGCCAATCTCGTTGGGGTAGGCAAAGTCACCAAAGCCACGCAATAGTTCCATATCGGAGCGTGAAGTTTCTATGGTGATCACATCGGCATCCATGGCGGCAATCGCCGGCAAAATATCATTAAATTCTGAATAACACATATGGGTATGAATCTGCGTGTTGTCAGCCACCTTGCTGCAACAAACCTGAAATGCGGCGACTGCCCAATCCAGATAGCTTTGCCATTGCGATTGTTTGAGTGGCAAGCCTTCGCGAAATGCCGGCTCATCAATCTGGATCATGCCAATGCCTGAGGCTTCCAGGTCCTGCACTTCATCGCGGATGGCCAAGGCAATTTGCAGTGCTGTGGTAGCACGTGGTTGATCATCACGCACAAAAGACCATTGCAATATGGTGACGGGGCCAGTCAGCATCCCTTTCATGGGTAATTGAGTGAGGCTTTGCGCATAACGGGTCCACTCCACCGTCATGGCTTCGGGGCGAAACACATCGCCATAAATGATGGGCGGTTTGACACAACGCGAGCCATAACTCTGCACCCAGCCCAGCTCGGTAAAGGCATAACCCCGCAACTGCTCACCAAAGTATTCGACCATGTCATTGCGCTCGGCCTCGCCATGCACCAGCACATCCAGGCCGATCTCTTCCTGCTTGCGTACCGCCAATGCTATCTCGGCACGCATGGCGTTGAGGTATTCAAGATGCTTCAGTTCACCGCGTTTATAGGCTGCACGGGTTTGGCGAATGGTGCTGGTTTGCGGGAAGGAGCCAATCGTGGTGGTAGGAAAGGCCGGTAGTGCAAAGCGTTGCCGTTGCAAGGGTTGGCGTTGCTGGAAAGGCAAATTGCGTCGGGTGGATTGCCCTGTGAGCTGACTGAGTTTGTTTTGCACCAGAGGCTGATGAATCCGCTCCGAAGTCTGACGAGCCTGTACTGCCCGATCTGATTCTGAAAGCTCGTCAGCAATCGCGGCTCGACCCAAATTCAAGCCCTTCACCAGTAACGCCACTTCGGTCACTTTTTGGGTGGCAAACGCCAGCCAGCTTTTCAGTTCGGCATCAAGCTTGTGTTCCTGCGCCAGATCGACCGGGCAATGTGCCAACGAACAACTTGGTGCAATCCATAAACGTTCGCCCAGTTGCGCATGGGCGGCTGTCAGCAAATCAAGCGTGGCACTCAGGTTATTGCGCCAGATATTGCGGCCATCCACCACGCCCAGCGAGAGCACCTTGTCGGCGGGGTATTGATCGAGGAAGGCAGACAGTTGCTCTGGTGCGCGGCACAGATCAATATGCAAGCCCGCTACCGGCAATGGTTTGAGCCAGTCGGCATGCGCACTGACATCGTCAAAATAGGTGGCCAGCAACAGCTTGGGTGAATTGATGCGGGCTGTGGCATTGAGTGTGGCATAGGCGTTTTGAAAGGCGGACAGCCACGCCTCGGGCAATTCCAGGGTCAGAATGGGCTCGTCGATTTGCAGCCAGTTAACACCATGATCACTCAATGTTTGCAATAACTGTTGGTAAGTGGTCAGTAAAGCAGGCAGCAAGCTCAGACGATCAAACCCGGCTGTTTTTTCCTTGCCCAAATAAAGCCAGGTCAGCGGCCCAATCAATACGCCTTTGGCCACAATACCCTGCGCTTTGGTCTCTTGCCATTGCGCCAGCCAGGCACTCGCATCTAGCGTAAAAGTGGTATCTGGGCTGAGTTCGGGTACCAGATAATGGTAGTTGGTATCAAACCATTTGGTCATTTCCATGGCGTGATGTGCGGCTGTACCACGCGCCATGGCAAATTGCAGATCCAGGGGACTGCCACTTTGTGCCAATGCGGCAAAGCGCTTGGGCAGGGCCCCCAGTAGCAGGGTGGTGCTGAGCATCGGATCGTAAAACGCAAAGTCACCAACGGGGAGCAGATCGAGTGATTGCTGCACCTGCCAGTGCGCAGCGCGCAAGTTACTGGCCGTTTGTTCGAGCTCGGCCTGACTGGATTTGCCTTGCCAGTAGGCTTCGAGTGCAAATTTCAGTTCACGTTGTTTGCCAATGCGGGGAAAACCAAGATTGTGTGCGAGTGCCATGTGTTACCTGCGAGAGATTGGGTGGACAAAAATATTCCCGAATGAAGCGACGGGATTGCCAAGAAGCGCAGTGTGGGGCAAACTAGCTTATGAATCCAATGAAAGTTTATAAAAAAATCATGAATAAAATTCATAATATAAGCTATGTTGCCGAGTGTTTTGCTACCAGGTCAAGTGCCTCCTATATGGCCGTTTGCTCTGTCTGGTTTAGACTCATTCAGCCTGGTTGTTGGGGGATGAGGTTGAGTCATGGCTGATATCCAACTAGAAATTCGTCACTTGAAAACCCTCTTGGCGATTCGTGAAACGGGTAGCGTGTCGCGTGCGGCAGAGCGGGTGTTTTTGACGCAATCAGCCTTGTCACATCAGCTCAAGGCTCTGGAGGCAGCCTATGCCCAGCCTTTGTTAAACCGCAAAGGTCAGCGTGTGACCTTGACTGCTGCTGGTGAGCGACTGGCACAACTGGCTGATACGGTACTGGCACAAATTCGGGCTGCAGAGCGTGATCTTGCCCAGCTTGCGAGCAAATCGAGTGGGACATTGCGCATTGCGCTGGAATGTCATACCTGCTTTGATTGGCTCATGCCGGTGATGAACGATTTTCGCCAGTATTGGCCCGATGTGGAGCTGGATCTGGTCTCCGGTTTTCATAGTGATCCGTTGGCCTTGTTGAGTGAAGATCGTGCCGATGTGGTGATTGGTTCGGACACAGTGCCGCAACATGCCAATGCGCGCTTGATTGCGCATCCCTTGTTTGGTTTTGAAATCATGGCGGTCCTGCCTACTGATCATGCTTTAAGTCAGCAACATCATCTGACCGCAGCTGATTTTGCTGCCGAAACCTTGATCACCTATCCTGTGCCAGAAGAACGTATTGATCTGATTCGCAAGGTGTTGCAACCTGCTGGCATTGCTGTCACGCGTCGTACTGCCGAATTGACGATTGCGATTTTGCAGTTGGTGGCCAGCCGCCGGGGTGTGGCGGCCTTGCCCAGTTGGGGCTTGAAAAACTATCTGGATTACGACCATGTGTGTGCCAAGCGCATTGGTAGCAAGGGTTTGTGGAGTGAACTCTATGCCATTACCACCGAAGCAACCGCGGCGCGACCTTATATGCAGGACTTTTTAAAGACTGCCGTGGCGAGTTGTTTTGCCACTTTGCCTGGTTTGGTGTCGATCAGGAAAACTGGATTGGCCTGAGCGCACGAATTTCTTTAAGTGATGTGAACTTGGCTGTCACACCACCTAAGCGCCAATAGATGGAGTGGCTAATTGTTGCAGCATCGATTTCAACAAGTGTTGCAACAAGACCGGCAGCAAGAGCGCTATTGTTTGGGCAGCTCAATCCGTACTTCACGAACCTGACCATTATTACCTGGGAAGTCGGATAAGGCACTGCGGATCAAATATGGCATCACCGGTGCGAGGTCCTCATTGCCACTTTCATTGACTGCGGTTACTTCATAACGTTTCTTACCCAATGTTTTTTGAGCTGTGGCGTCATAAATAGACAAGGTCAGACGTTTGCTAAAAACCTGTACATCACGTTCGATTGCCTGATAGGCCACGGGAGGTGGGTAATAGAAAAAAGGACGACGGCGACCATAATAACCACCACCATAAAACCCACCATAGCCATAAAAAGGCGAGTACATGAATGGATCAGGGCGAGTTTCCCGAATCTTTTCGATACGGCTGTCCACCTTGTAATTGGCATTGATCAAAAACTTGGGATGACTATTGAGTGCCTCGGTAAAGCCCCAGCCACCCAGCTCCAGGCGTAACAGATCCTCATAATTCTTGTATTCCAGGTCATTGGCCTGGGCGGGTGTGGGGGCAAACTGATAAGTACGTTCACCCGGTGCGGCCCCGGTAGTCCAGTCATGAAAGGTGGTGACCTTACTGTTAAAGGTAGTGGCACAGCCAGACAGCAGCAGTGTCATTGCCAACAAGGCCAGCCATTGGAAATGTTGATATCTCATTGTCATAGGGTATTTTGATTACTTTTATGCAGGTGCAGATTAGAGCGGATGGATGGGTGCAAATTCCCTTGTACTTGGATTTATGCCAAATAAATTTGCCCGCTCATCCCATAACGCCTTGATTCATGGCCGTGATTAATGCGGGTTTTCAAAGAAAACGTAGTTGCTGGCGTAATCGCTGATTTCAAAATAGACCTTTTTCTCACCAGGATCGGCTTGCATATTGAGGTTTTCATCAAGTACGCCGTAACCAAAACGGTAGGGGCGTGGCAGATTGTCCTGGGTGCCGGTTGCTGTGCTGATTTTATCGATCTTGATGAAGCGACGCACCAGTTTGTCACCCGCATAGACTTCCAGAACCCCATTGGTGCCAGTCCAGTTAAGGATTTCACGGCCAATCTTGTTCTGGGTTTCCTGTGTACAGGCGCTTAGCAGGCCAAGCGTGCTGATAGTCAATAAAATGGCAAGAGTTTTGCAACGAATTGGATTGATGACCATCATAGTCCTTAGTGAAGAATAAAATAAGCTATCAAGAAGATAAATAACCAAGACAGATAACCCCTATTATCGCCGGTATCAACCAGCGAACCAGCTAGCCGAAAGCATTTGCCCATGCGTACTGAACAAGCCGTCACGATTTATCGTAAAGATTATCAACCATTTCCCTTCGAGATCACTGCTGTTGACCTGACTTTTGAGCTTGACCCAGCCAAAACGATTGTTACCAATCGCATGCAGCTGACCCGTTTGCTGCCCGCTGTGTCACTCAAGCTGGATGGTCATGGCCTGACCTTGCAATCGATCAGACTCAATGGGTTGGAACATCGTGCGTTTAACGTGACGCACCTTGATCAGGATGACCTGCTGGAAATTCATGCGTTGCCCGAGGGACAGTTTGCACTGGAAATTGTCACCAGTTGTCAGCCCAACAGCAATACTTCGCTCATGGGGCTTTATGTCTCATCCGGTAATTTCTTTACCCAGTGCGAAGCCGAAGGGTTTCGCAAGATCACCTATTATCCTGATCGGCCTGATGTCATGTCGATCTTTACCGTGACATTGCACGCCAATCGAATTGACTATCCGGTGCTGTTATCCAATGGCAATCTGGTTGGGCAAGGTGATATTGCGCCTGATCGACATTGGGCCAAATGGGTGGACCCATTCAAAAAGCCGGCTTATCTGTTTGCATTGGTGGCGGGCAAGCTGGTATGTCTGGAGAAAACCATTCAGCAGGCTTCAGGTCATCAGGCTTTGTTGCAGGTGTATGTGGAACATGGCAATCTGGATAAAACCCAGCATGCAATGGACTCATTGGTCGCGTCAATTCGCTGGGATCAGCAGCGTTTTGGGCTGGAGCTGGATCTGGATCGTTTCATGATTGTGGCGGTGGGTGATTTCAATATGGGCGCCATGGAAAACAAAGGCCTCAATATTTTCAACACCAAGTATGTGTTGGCCAATCCCGCCACAGCCACGGATACCGATTACGCCAATATTGAATCCGTCGTTGGTCATGAATATTTTCACAACTGGACTGGCAATCGCGTCACCTGTCGTGACTGGTTTCAGCTTTCGCTCAAAGAAGGACTCACTGTATTTCGTGATCAGGAGTTTTCTGCCGACATGATTGGCTCTGAATCGGGCCGTGTGGTGAAGCGGATTGAAGATGTTCGAGTGCTGCGTTCGGCCCAGTTTCCAGAAGATGCAGGCCCGATGGCGCATCCGATTCGTCCTGACAGTTATCAGGAGATCAGTAATTTTTATACAGTCACCGTCTATGAAAAGGGAGCCGAAGTGGTGCGCATGTACCAGACGTTGCTGGGGCGCGAAGGCTTTCGCAAAGGTATGGATTGGTATTTTGCCCGTCACGATGGTCAGGCCGTGACCTGTGATGATTTCTTGCGTGCCATGGCCGATGCCAATGATCGGGATCTGACCCAGTTTGGCCGTTGGTACAGCCAGTCCGGGACACCCTGTGTGGCGGTGACCGATTTTTATGATGCAGCGAACCAATCCTACTTTTTGACGCTCACGCAGAGCTGTCCAACCACGCCAGGCCAATCGTTCAAGCTGCCATTTCATATTCCTGTAGCAATGGGTTTGCTGGGTCGTGATGGCAAGGATTTTCCTCTGCAATTGGCTGGTGAAGCGCAAGCTGGCAGCCGTACTACGCGCGTGCTGGAGTTGACCGAAACCAGCCAAACCTTTGAGTTTGTGGGTTTGCCCTACAAACCGCTGCCATCACTACTGCGCAATTTTTCGGCACCGGTGGCGATTGAGCATGATTACGAAGCCTTTGAACTGGCCTATCTGTTTGCCAGTGACAATGATCCATTTAATCGCTGGGAAGCCGGGCAACGTTTGGCTTTGCAATTGTTGTTGGAGATGATTGCCGATTATCAGCAGGGCAAGGCTTTAAAGTTACCCAACCTGTTTATCGAAGCCTACCGCACCACACTGACGGACGACTCCCTGGATCCAGCGTTTCGTGAGGTCGCACTGACCTTGCCTGCCGAGGCTTATATTGCCGAGCAGCTTAAGGAGATTGATCCACAAGCCGTTCACGCAGCGCGTCAGTTTGTGCGTCGTGCTCTGGCGCATGAGCTCAAGGCTGAATGGACCCAGGCTTATCGTAATCATCAGGTCAAGGGGCCGTATTCGCCCGATGCCACATCTGCCGCCAAGCGCTCATTGAAAAATCTGGCCTTGGGTTATTTGTGTGAAACAAGTGATGCCAGTTGGTTGGCTTCGGCCAATAAACAGTTTGAGCAGGCCGATAATATGACTGACCGTTTTGCGGCTTTGTCCGCCTTGGTCAATGTGGCTGCCCCCCAGGCCGAGGTGGCGCTGGACGTGTTTTATGCGATGTTTCATACGGAGGCGCTGGTGGTCGACAAGTGGTTTGCCTTGCAGGCTGGGCGGCGCGTGTCGGCCTTGGATGAGCCGCTGTTGGCCAAGGTGCGGGCTTTGATGCAGCATCCCGATTTTTCCATCAAAAATCCCAATCGTGCCCGTTCGGTGATTTCCACCTTCTGCCATGCCAATCCGGCCGCGTTTCATCAGGCCGATGGTAGTGGCTACGCGTTCTGGGTGGAGCAGGTCTTGATTCTGGATACGATCAATCCACAAGTGGCGGCACGCCTGGCCAGATCACTGGATCGCTGGAAAAAATATATTCCATCCTTGCGTTCGGCCATGCAGGTGGCCTTGCTCAAGGTGAATGAAGCCTCGGTATTGTCCAAGGATACCCGCGAGGTGATTTCCAAGGCACTCGATAATTAAACCGTTATTTTGAGCTTGTCCGGCAAGCTGTTTGGGTGTTTCTGCCGATTTTGCGCCAAGCGTCACATGTCGTGCGGCACAAGTCGGTTAAACTCTGCGGGTTTTCCACCTCATGGGTTTTTTACCTATTTTCGTCATGTCAAAAATTACTCTGACCCGTTATCTGATTGAACAGCAGCGTGAGCACAATGCCATTGCGCCAGAATTGCGTCTGCTGATTGAAACTGTGGCCCGTGCCTGCAAGGCCATCAGCCATTCTGTCAGCAAAGGTGCGCTGGCCGATATT
Source organism: Ampullimonas aquatilis (assembly GCF_049675895.1). Lineage (GTDB taxonomy): Bacteria > Pseudomonadota > Gammaproteobacteria > Burkholderiales > Burkholderiaceae_D > Ampullimonas > Ampullimonas aquatilis. The sequence continues at coordinate 1,123,827 of NZ_CP183834.1, forward strand.
TTGGGTGCTGCCGGCACCGATAACGTGCAGGGTGAAGCACAGAAAAAACTCGACGTGATTGCCAACGACGTGCTGCTCGAAGCCAATGAGTGGGGCGGCAGTCTGGCCGGTATGGCTTCTGAAGAAATGGATGATCCGTATATCATTCCTACGCATTACCCCAAAGGTGATTACCTGCTGTTGTTTGATCCACTGGATGGCTCTTCCAACATCGACGTCAACGTGTCAATCGGCACCATCTTTTCTGTTTTGAAAAAACCGGAAGGGGCAACGGATATTGGTGAGTCTGCCTTTTTGCAAAAGGGTAGCCAGCAGGTTGCTGCCGGTTATACCGTATATGGCCCGCAAACTACTCTGGTGCTGACTTTTGGTCATGGTGTGGCGATGTTTACGCTGGATCGTGAGACCGGTAGTTTTGTTCTCACCCAGAAAGATGTGAAGATCCCGGAAGACACCAAAGAGTTTTCCATCAACATGTCCAATATGCGTCATTGGGACAAACCGGTAAAACGTTATATCGACGAATGCCTGGCCGGCAAGACCGGTCCACGTGGTAAAGACTTCAATATGCGCTGGATTGCCTCGATGGTGGCGGATGTGCATCGCATCATCACCCGTGGTGGTGTGTTCATGTATCCATGGGATGCGCGTGAGCCAGAAAAACCCGGGAAGTTGCGTTTGATGTACGAAGCCAATCCAATGAGCTTTCTGGTGGAGCAGGCGGGTGGTGCTTCAACCGATGGTCGTCAACGCATCATGGATATTGCACCAGGCAAGCTGCATCAACGTGTTGCGGTAGTGATTGGTTCAAAAAATGAAGTGGAACGGGTCACGCAATATCATCTGGAAGCCAATTAATCAGCCTGGATAAATCAATCAGGTTGGTGTGTTGCTGGCCTGATCCTTAAATAAGAAGCGGTTGACTGTCAAAGGTTAACCGCTTTTTATTTGATACTTGAGAATTTGAATATTTTTATCAGATGCGATTATTGAGCAAGTGCACTGTCCAGATTAGGCAATTCATCACTGGCAACTGCCACACGATTTTTACCGGCACGTTTGGCTCGATAGAGTGCCTGGTCGGCCGCATCAATGAGATGATTGAGGTCGTTCATGTATGGTTGCAAGGTGGCAACACCAACACTGATGCTGATCTTGATGGTTTCACCGCTACTGTTCTGAATCTGCAGGCTGGGGACCATCTCACATAGACGTGCAGCAACAAAATGCGCGGCGGAGGCTTCTGTATGAGGTAGCACAATGGCAAACTCTTCGCCGCCATAACGGGCCATGAGATCATGATTGCGTAAGCGTGGTTGAATGGCATCACTCAGATTGCGCAATACCAGATCGCCATGAATGTGGCCGTACTGATCGTTGACTTGTTTGAAGTTGTCGACATCAAGCATGATCAGGGACAATGGCAGTTGATGTCGTACTGATTTATCAAACTCTATCTTGGCAATGTCCATGAAGTAACGACGGTTGTGAGTTTGGGTCAATGGATCACGGTTAGCCAGATAGGCGAGGGCTTTGCGTGCTTTGTCAAGTTCAAACATTAAATTGATAAAGTAGGTACAAATTAATGGCGCTGCGACCAGGGTAATAAAGACATTAATCTGGATGTCGATCAAACGGATGTGATCATAGACATAGGTGCTGGTCATCATGGTGAGCAGAGTCACTAAAACCGAGGTGACCAGGGTAATCAACATGACAGTTTGCAGCCTGCCCAGTTTAAGCAGAAAACGTTGCAACGATGGTGCGTTGTCAAACGAATCTGCAGGTTCGCCTGGCTTCAGTTGATTGAGCATGTCGGGTTGATTCCGTTTCGTCAAAATGGGTCTGGCAAGGGCAAGATTCAAGCTTCAAACACGGTTTCCAAGGTTTCAGGTTACCGTAAATTAATCGGATCGACTGGTAAGAGTTAACAATCAACCAAAAGAGTTTGTCAGACATTTCATGTTTTTAGGCGCAACTTCAGGTCGGTTGCTAAGCTGCTGAGTTCGGATTCATGCCGGTACCTATTAACATATACTGGCATTAGTATTTTTTAAGCCTATTTATTAACGCACTTGATCAGCCATAATTTATAGATACTCCTGGTTTTTCATTGAGTTGAGATGGGCCGTCCGCCTCATGCCAGGGGATTTTCATCGTCGTTAATGGTTTACCTGGTCAAAAGTATGTTGGATTCACGGTTGAAGACCCCGCTGTTGACCATCCGCCACGACTATAGGCAGCGCCTGTAAGCTGTTTTGAAATGGGTCGCGAGCAGATTGAGCTCCTCAAAGACTTGCCAAACTTTCATCATGCCCTGGTTGATGGCTCGCGAACTATCCGCAGCCTGTCGCGCGGTGGCGGTGATTTGTTCTACTGCTTGCTCGGTGGCGCGCTGGGTGTAATGTAATTGGATAAGCTGCTGGCCAATTCGGGTGGCTGATTCGAGTTCCTTGCGAGCGCTTTGCTCGGTCTGGCTCCTGACCGCTTGCTTGCATTGCGTCTGCATGGAAATTTCTTGTGATTTGAGTACCGCCTCACACATATGGGTAGCACGGCTAATGGTGTTGATGATGCGCCAGGTTGCATCGCGCACCGGATGATCAGCCGGCTTATCCGTTGCCACTTGTGTTCGCATGGCGTACAAAACCGAATCGGTATTGTGGATGGCATGATGGATAGCAAGGCGCTTTTCCTGCGATAGCGTATTTGTAACTTGCCAGCGATGGTAAAGACTTAATGCAGAGAAAAAGAAGATGCCAATCGCTATCATCAACGTCAGTCTGGCTGTGATCGATTGAAACTGCATGCACTGCTCCCTGGTTCTGAAATTCTTTGAAAATGAACTGGTTTCAGAAGCCATTATCGGCCCAGCCTGGGAGTGCTTAAGCGATGAATAGGGATGTTTTATCTATCCATCAGTATAAATTTACAACTCATGACAACTAGATCACTGTTGTTGGTTTTTCAACTCAGCGGCTTGGCATTGTCAAAAGACTATAAAAAAAGCCCCATATTGCCTATATAGCAATATGGGGCTCAGACCAATTCAATGTGCTTTATTCGACACCAATCATGCGAGTACGATTGATATAAACCAGCCGCATCCGCTCGGCAATGGCACCAGGAGTCAGATCAAAGGCATTTTGTGCTTCAGCCAATGCCGCCTTGGCAATATCGGCCTCACCGGAGTCGAGCGCAAGGCGTCCCGCCATATGTGTGGCACGCGGGGCAGCTTTTTTGATGGCCTGGCGGTTGGGATGCTCATGAACTTCAACCAGATATTCGGCTTCCGGTTTGCCGTCCAGGCAAACGTGACCATCAATCACTTCGACTTTACGACCATCCTTGGTCTCTTTGATAAAAACTGGTTCCATGGTGCACTCCAATCAATTATTCAGGAAGGGATTCGTTTTTGAAGCCGCCGCAGGCGTAGCATTTACCGAGCATGGAAAAGCCTTGGCCGCTGCAGGCGTTGTCTTTGGTTTGTTTGCAACCGGTGTGGCCGCAGCTGGTGCATTTGTAGAGCGTACCGTGGCAAGGCGCGCTGTAACCAAGCTGACGTGTACCCGTACATAAGTTGAGTGTGGATTTAAGTTGTTCGTATTGCATGATGGGGATCCTTTTTGATTGAATGCTTTGTCGTGAAGCTGACAGACAATGATGCTTGCCTGTAGAAAAAGGCGAAATCCATGCCATCAATGAGATTGGCCAGACTTGATGTACGACAAATAATGCGGTGTTAATTATTTGGTCATTCAGGTTGGATTGACGTTATGTCGCCTGCTTGTTCGGGGATGGTCGAATTTATAGCGGATCATCCAGATCAATTTGCACCATCAGATCAGTTACCTGCAAAGGATACTCGGTCAGCTCGCAGCCGCGTGGTGACAGGCCTTCGCCAGTGTGGCCGTCAAACACCCAACCGTGGGCAATACAGGTCAGTGTACGGCCACTGAAAACACCTTTGGCCAGCGATACCTGTTCATGGGGACAGACTGCATCAAAGGCCCGTGGCAAACCGCGCTCGGGCCACATGATGACAATTTCCTGGTCGCCCACCTTGCAAGGCACCATCTCACCCTCATAGAGGTAACTCTTTTTGCAGACATCAACAAACGCCATGATCTTCTCCTTGGATAACAATGGCTTGCTACTAGCATGGACCAGACCTGCTGCCAGCCATGCTTGAGTGTCATGCCTCTGACGGTGAGGATGAGTCGTTGTTGCCGTCGGCATGAATTCTGCACTTTGGGAAAAATTTGCAATGAGCAACGTTACTTTGTCTGAAAGCAGACAAGTCGGGGCGAATCAATCTTTTGGAGCAGATGATGGCGGCAGGTTATTTTGTAGATTGGGATGGCAATATCCGCAGTACCGATGATCCTGGTGGTGGTTATACCTGTGATGTCGATGCCGTGGCGCGTTATGTCGCGGTGATGGGCAAGGGTGGTTCTTTGGCACACGAAGCCACTTACTATAAAACCATTGAGGATGTAGCCAAGGCTGGTATCAAGGCTACCCTGGTGCCGGGTTCGCAACCTTGGGGTTTGCAAAGTAGTGACTGGTAAGTAACAGGGGGGTGAGTCGGTTGATCGAATTGGTTGGTTAAATTTGCTGGTTGAATTGGCTAGTTGAGTCGACTTAATGATAAGCCGATCAGCAGGTCAATTAATGAGCGACCGAGTTGCTTGGCTGTTGCTCATGAGTGTTTGTCCATTGAGTGTTCTCCAGTAAATCCAGGGCAGGCTTGCTGCGCTTGATTTAAATATATACTGGTATGGTGTATTTATTTTTGATTAATAAATACGCACTAAATAAGTCAAATATCTAATATACTCCTTGAATATCATCATTCTTGGTGGTTTTAAGGCGTTTTTTGCGCATGTATTTGGGTGCATGTATGTGGACGTATCTGATGCGCAAAAAATCCCCGCCACGCACGCTCTCAACGCATCTATCAGCTTTGCCGCCGCATGATAAAACCATTGTTGATCGTGTCAAAGCCCAGCTTGCCGTAATAGTCCATCGCTTCAGACGCCGAGAGCAAGATCAGTGAGACCTGTGGTCCATTGGCCACTTGTATCTGTTCAACCAGGGCCTTGCCGATGCCATGTTTTTGATAAGCAGTATCGACCGCTAAATCCGACAAATAACAACAATAACTAAAGTCGCTTAACGCACGTGCGATACCGACCAGTCGTTCACCATCCCATGCAGAAATGATCAGATTGGCCTCGGCGTACATTTTTTCAATTCGTGCCAAATCATCGGTAGGCCGCTTGATACCGGAAGCATCGAGTAGCTGAGCAACCTGGCTTGGGCTGATTGGATGATTGCGCAAAAACCGGAGATTCATATCGAGGTTGTGATGAAGGCCTGGTGAATGGCGAAATGATCATTATATGATCCCAATCATAATACAAATGCCTGACTCTATTGTTATTGCATGCTATAAAATATTTAATTATTAAATATATCAAGGTGCAAATTCATAATCGGCCTGATGCAAGGTGCCACGCCAGTAGGGTAGATAACCTTCTGGTAATAACCAGCCAACTTCACCCGCTTCGGGGATCAGCATGCCATCATGCCTGGCATATTGCCAAAAGCGGCCACGCCAGGGTGAGGCAATCATGGTGTTTTCGACCAAGCGGTAACGCGTTTGAGCATGCACCTGGCTGATCAGATCATTGTTGTCAAAAGTGATCTTGAGGCTGGCCTGTTGCATACCATCATTGATGGTGACAATCGCGTTGTGATCATCCACAGCTTGCCATTGCAAGTCACTATTGGGTAGCAGGCGGGTCGGATACCACGGCGCTTCAGCCAGAAAGCGCTGCAGCTCTGCCACTGCCAGCTGCTCACGATCATGCCTGTCCGCTACTGTGAATCGGCCCATCAGGCTGGCCTTGAGGATACCTTCGCCATAGATGTAGGCGTCATGTACCCGCATATCGATACCCGGCAAATAATCAATTTTTCCATGCCAGTCAAAACCAGGATGATGTGTGATGACGCGCTCGGTCGAGGTAAAGTTAACCCAATTGGCTTTGCCGGACGTGGCTGCCAAATTAAACTGGCCATCGTGCTGCAAGTTGGCGGCAGTCACCAAGCGGGCACCTTTGGGTAAGACTTTACGTAAATAGCGTTGTACCGGCGCGGGTAAGCCAGTGAGTTGAGCGGGGTCAAATTCAAAGTGGGGATGATCAGGCGAGCAGGTGGCTTCAAGCTGGGCATGCAATTGCTCGCTGATGGCTTGCCAGCGTTGGTTGCCGTGCTGTTGCAGGCTGAAATAGGCGATGTTCGTCAGGCTTAGCAAAAGCCCGATGACGATCGCGATTTTTTTTAAAAATCGTGTGCTCATGCTCATAGATTAAACGAGATGAAAGTCATCGGGCTGTGATAAATCAATTCAGCGTGGCTTGTGTTGCAGATGATCATAAAAAAACAGATATAAAAGCATAAACTTTTATATCTGTTCAAGGAGTACCTAGATGAAGAACGACAGACAACCCATGAGATTGATGGGTGACCAAACCCATGGGGTAAAACTCGGTAAAGTCAATTAACGCACGACAGGTTTATCAAAGGCGTAACGCAAACCAATCATAAATTGTCTTGGCGCACCCGGCGCATAAAACGTGCTTTGAGCAACCGGGTAATCGCCACTGGCCAGACGTGGGAAGGCGCGGGCAACAAAATTGCCGTTGGCATCAAACCCGGTTGAGCCTAACTGCGCAGCGGTGGCATAGCGTTTATCCAAAATGTTATTGACTTGGGCAAACAGGGTCAGTTGTGGCGTGGCTTTCCAGGTGGCATCCAGATTAAAAATGGCAAAGCCAGCAGTTTTACCCTGCCCCAGGTAATAGGTGCCATCAGGCTGATGTTGACCGTTTTCATTACCCCGTGCCATGACGCCGGACTGTGCCTGCATGCTGGTGCCCAAGGTGAACTCAGGGGTGAACTGATAAGCCGCAGACAGTTTGAGAATTTGTCGTGGAATCAGAGGAATGCGATCACCAGGGCGAATCTGGATCGTGCCTTCGGTACCCAGATTGCCGTCTTGCGCGGAGCTATTGCTGCTGTTGCCCGAGCCGTTGACGGTTTCACCACTTTGATACGTCGCATCCAGGTAGGTGTAGTTGGCACCCAGTAGCCAATTACCCATATTGGTATTGGCACCCAACTCAAGACCTTGGCGACGGGTTTTGCCAAAGTTTTTAAAGTAGCCAAACCCGGCTTGATTGTCAGCGACAAATTGAATGTCATCGTAGTTATCGGCACGAAATACGCCAGCATTCCAGCGCACCTGGTTATTGACATTGCCACGCATGCCCAGTTCAAAGGTTTTGGTGACCACTTGTTTGAGTGGTGGATCACCCGCCATGGAGTTGGGCAGTTTGCAAGGCTGATCCGGGTTGGCACAACCCAGTTCAATGGCGCTTGGTGCGCGGCTGCCTTCGTTATAGCCAGCATAGGCTGTTAATGATTTGCTTGGCACAAAGGTCACGCCAATGGCCGGATTGAGGCGGTTGAAACGATGATTGCCACTTAATGAAGCTGGATCGCCATCGGCATGAATCTGGTCGGTATTATGGACCGAGGTTTCGTTATAGCGGGCTGCCGCATTCAAGTTCCATTGTTCTGTCAACGCTAGCGTGTCGCTGGCAAACAGACTCCAGGTGCTTGATTTGCCTTTCAGATTGACTTGCGTATCGAGTGCTTCACCATCAATATCACCACCTGTGACGCCATCGGCAAAGGCACCCACGCCGGTGACACTGCGATCCGGGTTAAGGTAGCCCAGCTCAGTCAGTTTGCTATAGCGGATGCGGCTTTCATCATAAGCTGCACCGGCGGTAAACAGATTACGCTTGCCCGCCAGTTCGCCTTGCCAGGCCAGTTGACCTGATGCGCCGTAATTTTTTTGTGAGCTGCTGGCGCGGGTAATCAAACCATTGCATTTTTCACCAGGCTCGTCATTTTGCAAAGCCTGGGCAATACAGCGCCAAAATGGAAAAGGCGTATTGGCGGCATTGGCACCACTGGTAGGAAAGCCGGTATAACCGGCATTGGTGAGTGCGGTACGATCAGCGGCACTGGGTTGATACACCGACTGATCCAATGAACCTTCGTTGATGTCACCGTTGAACGTTGATGTGTGCAGGTTACGGTAATAGGTATTACCAGAAAATACCAGGCCATCACGAATCTCATGTTGACCATTCAGGGTCAAGGCAAAGTTGCGGTTTTCGGTGATGTCAGGTTTGGTATAGACGCTTGAATAGTCACGCGCAAGAAATTGCTGGTCTTGCAAGCCATTGCCTTGCAGGTTGTTTTTGGCATAGGCCATCGTCAGGGCGACGCTGGTACGTGCATCAGCCCAGCCCAATTTACCAAAGAGCTGCCTGACCTTGGAAGGTGAGTCATTGCGCCAGCCATCATCGGCATGCCAGTTACCCGTCACAAACCAGTTTAGACCCTTGTCGTTAAAGCCACCGTGTGACAGTTCCATATTGCGGCGATTATGTGAACCCAATGTGGCTTGCAATACCGTGCCGGGTGCAGTCAGACCACTCTTGGTTTGCAGGGATAGGGCACCACCCAGGGTATTCAATCCAAACAGCGGATTGGAGCCAGGCATCAAGGTAATGCTCTCAATCGCAGATTTAGGAATCAAATCCCAACTAACTACATCGCCAAATGGCTGATTTAAACGAACGCCATCCATATACACGGACAAACCTTGGGGTGTACCCAGTAATGGTGAAGCCGTGAAGCCACGGTAATTGACATCCATCTGAAAACCATTGCCCTGGATCTCGTTAACAAAAACACTACCCAATTCACGATTGATAAACTGGCTCAAATCGGTGGCGTGACTGTTATCAAGCTGTTGGCCTGTTCGAGTTTGGATAGGTGCTGGAATCTGTTCGCGACTGACTCCCAAACCTGGTAGTGGTGTGGTGCTGATGACAGTGATTTCTGGCAATACCTGATCGGCAGCCTTGGCACTGATGGCATACGATTGGGTGATGGCAAGAATGGCCAGTGCAATCGTCTTGCCTTTGAATGGGAAATTGTTTTGACTGGACTGTGTCGAGCCAATACGTGGGTACAACATGAGAAACCTCCTGTTATTTTGCTATTTTTCTACTGGCGGGAATTATTCATGGCCGCGCGAGGACTGAACGTTAGCAAAACAGCAGAATCTTGTCTTGAAAAATCAGGGTTTTGGCTGGGTTGAGACTGCATGTCGGGAATTACTCCCGAGTTTTTTCAGGTGAAATCATGATTTTTGCGACATTGTCTTGCTTTGCTTAACTGACATCACAGGATGTTGAATTGGAGATCACCAAAAATGGTTTGATGGTTTTATTGAGGTATTAGAGCACGTCATTAAAAAACAGCCAGCAATGGCTGGCTGTTTTTGTCTACCAGGTCGATACCTTTAGGGGGTAGATTGATGTTGTTAATAACTGGGTTCAGTTGACTATAAGTTAAACCAGTGCGCACCTTTAACCACGCAGCGCTCCGACTCAGGTGGTAGCTGCGCCTTGATTGTGCCGATGGTGGTCCAATGTTCCTGTGGGCGGTAATGGTGTTCCTGATGGTAACCATTATTAAACCAGACCCAGTTGTACCAAGCCGTATAGCAACTGACGGAATTGCGCTTACGATCACCGGGGGTGGCGCCATAGTGCTCAAGATAGTTTTCTGCATAGGCAAATACCTGACCGGCATACCAGACTGGAATCACAAATTTCAGAAAAAAGGGCAGATTCAAATAAGCAATCACAGCCAATGCACCCAACATGACTAAAGATTCCAGTAATAGGAGTTTGCCTCTTTGATGTTGAATGGCGCGTTTGGAAAGCTGCACCAGATCAGTCCTGAATGTTCCGAGTAGTGAATAAGCGAGTAATGATTCAGGCTTGCTGTTACCCGCCTTGCTATACCGATAGATGGATGAGTAATCCCGTGTCAAACCGGTTTCAGCATCGCGATAATCATTATTGTATTGATGATGATTGAGATGATGTTCCCGATAGATGGACTGTGGCACACCAATTAAGAGGGTATTGCCAATCGAGTAGATTTTGTTGAGTACATCCCATTTGAAGAATGGTGTATGGATGAAGTTGTGGGCAACACATTGAAAGTTGGTGCCAATCAAAAATACACTGATGATGCCAAGCAACCAGCATTGCAGGGTACTCAGTTCATTAAAATAATAGCCAGTAAAACAAAGAATGAATGACTGGACAAGCGCAACAAGAACGAGATAGCTATCCTTGGCAGAAACGCTAAACATGGTCATGACTCCAATAATCTTGAGAATGGATAGGCACACGTGCCTTGCTATCGAGGCCTGATTCCGATCAGCATTGGTGCTTTATCAGAATCGGGCGAGCGTAGCCAGCCCTTGCAGGGGCTGATGAGTATGGGGTTATCTTTTATAGGCCGATACGAGCCAGGCGCTGCGAATGCTCATCTTCAATGTCTTTGAGCAGCAGCCTGATCTGATCTTCTTCGCTGACATCGCGCATCTTGATACCAGGGAAAATATCGATATCACCCATGACATCCATATGATTATCGGCGCAGACCTGATACAGACCGACATAGTGATGAATTACCTGATCAAAGGTGTCTTGCATCAATGAAGAAAAATCATGCATGAGTTTTTGAAACTGATTACGCTTGTCCACATCAGTGCTTTTGAGGCGATGTGATGCGATCGCTTCGCCAAAACCAACATGATGTGCCTCATCGGCAAAGGCTACCTTGATGATCTTGCTCAGGTTAGGATCAATTTTTGACCAATAACGAATCTCATAGCGATACAGGGGATAGGCCATACCTTCCAGAACCAGATTTTGTGCCAGTGAGGCCGCGTAAAAGTCACCTTTATCGACCTGCTCAAGAATCAGATCAAACATTTTTCTCATGCCTGGAGTCGTGTATTGGGTGACCAGTTGCTTGCGTTCTTCGGGGGTAACACCAAAGTCAGCCATGCGACGACAGAAAGATTCGTGATGGCGGCTTTCATCCAGTACTTGCGTGGCGAGATATAGAAAGCTCTGTTCATCGGGCGCAATTTTCATCATGCCGGCCACCGCATCGGCAGAGGTTTTTTCGGCAGCAATGAAGAGTGCAACATCCAGCATGTAGACTTGCCTGAGCAATGGATCTTCTAGTAGGTCGGGAATAAAAGATTCCTGTTGATTACGACCATACTTGGTGTCCTTAAGTGTTTTCCATGCGGTACGTTCCAGCCAATGCTGGATCGACCATGTGCCATTGTCCCATTCAACCGGGGTGTGAATTGGCGCATCATAATTCAATCCAGGCATTACTATCTGCGCGGCTTCCAGCTGAACTGCTTCATTCATATCAATCTCCTTTAGTCAGTTCTTATGTTTATTTGTACATGGTGAATCAAACCTGATAGCGGTTTTAACGTGTCACCAAATAGCTTGTTGTATTTTTAAATCAGTACCTGTCTAGCTTGGCTGATCCATGGGTGCTTTGAGTTTTTGACAAGACTCACCATAAGGCAATAAGTGCGCCATCTATGATCAGATAACGAACTGCCAGCAAAGGCTTATTGCATGAGATGCTTGAAAATACATGGTCTTACGCGATGATGAAAAAATAAAATCGAAATGTGTATTGGACTGGTGGCAGTCAATGTCATTAAACACACTCGTTTCAACTTAAGTTGTACTGCAACAGAAAAATACATGCGTTCAGAATAAAACAATTTGGATTGTCACTTTATTTCACACTCCTTGATTTTGGCAGTGAGGCAATTTTTAAAAAAATTGAAGAGAGGGATTATCTGAGTTTTTGACTTTAATCAAATTAGGTGAAGGTATAGCGTGATTTTGATTACTCATGTGCTGAATTCGAGCAGTCTATTTTGTGAGATTTTTGTCTTAATGGAATGCTAATTGCTGAAGCCAGGAAGCTTAGTGTTTTCTGGCAAGACTGTTGTATCGCCGATAAGTGTCACCAAGGCACACGGCAAGATGACTGATCAGGATGGTCATTGTTTTCATATAAAGAATAAATATATGTCTTCCCAGTGAAGATGCCTAAAGGAGAAATTCGTGCAACAGAATCAAAGTGTTTTGGATGGGACGGACACGACGTCATTCGTTAAGGCTGATTGGACTTTACCCGGCTATGAGCAGTCGGCTCTCAATCCGGATCGGCACTTTTTGTTGAACCATATTGGTTTTAACAAGCAGATGGTCAAAGCAGAAGGACGATATTTTCAAGATGACAAGGGTAATCGTTACCTTGATTTCTTATCGCAATTTGGCTCAGTCCCTTTTGGTCATAATCCATCGTGTATCACCCATGCGATTGAACGGGTGCTGGTCAACAAAGAACCTTCTTTGATGCAGCCATTTTTTTCCAGTGCAGCCGAACAACTTGCCAGGCAGTTGATTGACGTTGCACCGGGAAAAATGCGCTATGTCACCTACGTCAATAGTGGCGCGGAAGCTGCGGAAGCCGCCATCAAACTGGCGCGCGCCAAAACCGGCAAGCAAAGAATTGTGGGGGCCATGCATGGTTATCACGGCAAGACACTTGGTGCCTTGTCGGTGACTGGCAATATGAAGTATCACACGCCTTTCCTGCTGGATACCACGGCCTTTGAGTTTGTCCGCTATAACGACCTGGATGCATTGCAAACCCGTTTGCAGGCAGGCGATGTTGCTGCATTCTTTGTCGAACCGGTGCAAGGTGAGGGGGGCATGCGCACGCCGCATGATGATTATATTGCCCAGGCTTCGCAAATCTGCAAGGCTGCAGGCGTGTTGTTTGTGGTGGATGAAATTCAGACTGGCCTGGGTCGAACGGGACAGTTGTTTGCAACCAGCCATTGCACCGATCTTCATATCGATATTTTGCTGCTTTCAAAAGCCTTGGGTGGTGGCATGGTGCCGCTGGGCGCAGTACTGTGTCGTCAGGATGTCTGGACTGAAGAGTTTGGACTGTTGCACAGCAGCACCTTTGCCAATAACCATTTGACCTGCAGCGTTGGTCTGGCGGTGATTGAAGAGTTGTTGCGTGATGATCAGGCAGTGGTTAAAAACGCCAAGGAGCAGGGCGATTATCTGCATCAGTGTTTGCAGGCACTGGTTAAAAAATATCCTGATGCCTATATCGAGGCGCGCGGCAAAGGGCTGATGCAAGGCTTGGTCATGGCCAGCTGGGACTATGACAATGGTTATGTGCTGTCGCATGCCTCCACGCAAGGTTATTCGGTGCCAGTACTGGCCGGTTATCTGTTCAATGTGCATGGGATTGTGACGGCACCATTGCTCAATCAGACGGCCACGCTGCGTTTGCAACCTTCATTGAATGTCACTCGCGAAGAGATTGATCGTGTTGTGAATGCACTGGATCAGGCCGGTGCCATGATTCAGGCGCGCCGCTTTGAAGAAATGTGCCGCTTTCTGGTGGATGCCGAGCCCAAGAAGGAGATCGTGGCAGCCAATCAGTCAATACAAAAACGGCCATCGTATACGCCGCCCAAGGCGGCCGAGCAGTGCCTGGGCAAATTTGCCTTCCTGATGCATCCGACCGAGCCGCATGTCCTGTTTGATGCTTTGCCTGATGAGTTCAAGGATATGACTGATCGTGATCGTCGTTCCTGGACCAATTGGCTCAACTCCTGGTGTTCCAGAAAGTTTGATCCCGATGCTGTGTATCACTTGCCGGCCTTGCGCTCTGCCAAGGGTGGCTATGTGGAAGGCTGGTTGATTGCAGGCATGTTGACACCACAGACCATGCTGAAACTGAGCAAAAAAGATCGCGTCAATTTGATGGGTGATTACTTCCGGATTGCCGAAAAACTGGATGTCGACATGGTTGGTCTGGGCGCTTTCACCTCGGTGATTACGCGCGGTGGCGTGGACTTCTGCGACACCCGGCTCAATATCACCACGGGCAATAGTCTGACGGCGTTAGCCAGTGCTGAAAGTTTGATTTATGCCTGCCAGCAGTCGGCCAAACCAGCTTCCAAACGGGTAGTCGGTGTGGTGGGCGCAGCGGGTTCGGTAGGTCGGGTTGCCGCACTGCATTTGAGTCGCTTTGCGCCAAAAATCTATCTGTTTGGCAATCCATCCAACAAAACTGCAATTCAGCATCTATCCATGGTGGCAGTGGAAATCTATTCATTGGCGCTGGATGAAGTTCGCAATGATCCCGATGGTGCCAAGCATCGGGGTGGTATTGCGGCGGGCTTGCTGGCCATCTTGCCGCGTCATCAGTTATTGCAATGGTCGTTTCTTGCGCAGGCCAAACAGTCACCTGAAGCCTGGCTCAATCTGTTTCATGAAGCGCTGGCCGCTGCTGGGGCACAACCATTCGTGTGTTTGACCGTGGATATCGAGGGTGATTTGCCCAAGACTAACGTGGTATTGTCGGCAACGGGTGCCGGTAAGTCATTTATCAACCCGGCAATTTTGGCGCACGACAGTCTGGTGTGTGATGTGGCACGACCTTTGGATGTCATGCGTCAGGTCGGTGCGGCACGTCAGGACTTATTGGTTTACGAAGGTGGCATCGTCAAGTTGCCAGAGGATGTCGAGTTTGGCTTTTATAACGTACTCGGCTATCCGCGTGGTTACAACCTGGCCTGTTTGTCTGAGACGATTGTTTTGTGCATGTCGGGCGCACAGCGTAGCTATAGCCTGGGTACGACCATTCCCTATGACGAAGCCTTGTCAGTCTACGAGATGGCCAGACAGCATGGATTTAATTTTGCCATCTTGAAAGATGGCATGGAGATCATGACCCCTCAGGTACGCGAAGCCGTATAGTGAATATTGAAAGTAGTGGGTCATTGGTATTTGGCAGTGAGCAGTCGGTAATGGCAGTTCGAATAACAACAATGGAGTGAGGCAATTTTATGCAAACGGTATTTTCATTTTGGGCAAAACTGGTGGTGAAAAACCGCTGGCTGGTCATGATCAGCATGTTCCTGATTACTTTTGCGCTGGCTTATGGCGCAAAAAATCTGACGGTGGTGATTGATATTGACAAGATCATGCCGCAAAACCATCCTTATATCAAAGGTGGTAATGACATTGAAAAGATCTTTGGCACTAAGTTTGTCACCATCATTTCTGTGACGCCAAAAGAAGGGGATGCCTTTCAGGCACCGGTTCTGGCACGCGTCAAATCCATTACCGACAAAATTGCCCAGCTTGAGTTTGTGAACAAGCAAAATCTGCTGAGCCTGACCGCGCGCAAGTCCAAGGACATTCGTGGCACGGCCGATGGCTTTGAAGTACACCCGATGGTGGAAGGGGCGATGGATACACCGGAAGCCCTGGATCGTTTGAAAAAAGCCGTGGCCGAATCCCCCATCTTTCATAACACACTGGTGTCTGGTGATACCCGCAGTACTTCGATCGTGGTGGAGATGAAGCAGCATCCGGAAGGTTTTCGTCCGATGCTGGATCCTATCTTGAAAATTTTGGAAGAAGAAAAAGATCCGACCATGGATTATCGGATTGCCGGTAACCCCGTGATTTTGGCTTATACCGAAGTCTATACCGACAAGATGGAAATTCTGTTTCCGATTGCCTTGCTGGTCGTCGGTCTGCTGCACTTTGAAGCCTTCCGCTCCAAGCAAGGTTTGATTCTGCCGTTGGTCACCGCCTTGCTGGCAGTGATCTGGGGTGTCGGTGTGATGGGCTGGGCAGGTATTCCATTGGATATTTTTAACTCCGGCACACCGATCTTGATTCTGGCCATTGCAGCGGGACATGCGGTGCAGTTATTGAAACGTTATTACGAAGAATATGATCGACTGTCTGCCGATGGCACCTTGACGCCGAAAGAAGCCAACCAAAAAGCAGTGATTGCTTCTGTTATTGGTGTTGGTCCGGTGATGGTGGCCGCTGCTGCGATGGCGGCAATCGGCTTCTTCTCTTTGGTGGTGTTTGATCTGTCCACCGTGCGCACCTTTGCCATCTTTACCGGCGTGGGGGTCTTGAGTGCCTGTTTGTTGGAACTGACCTTGATTCCCGCCATGCGTGCCTGTTTACCTGCGCCTAAACGTGCACAAGGTCCAGCCAAGGGATTTAAATTCTGGACAACCATTCCTGAAAAAATTGGTCGCATTGCGATTGGTCCCAATCGCAAGATGGTCTATATCATCGCGGTTGCCGTATTGGGCCTGGGCGTGCTGGGCGCCACCATGGTCAAGGTGGACAACTCCGACAAGGGTTACTTCTGGAAGTCAGTACCATTCCTGGCCGATGATGATTTCATCAACCATGCATTTGGTGGCACTGATACCACCATGATCCTGTTTGATGGTGGTGCCGCCGATGCCATCAAGGATCCAGTGGTACTGAACGATATTGCCAATCTGCAAAAGTATCTGGACACTTATCCCAGTGTCGGCAAGAGTGTGGGCATTACCGATTATCTGCGCAAGATGAACAAGTCGATGCACAACAACGATGCCCAGTTTGATGTGGTTCCAGCCAGTCAGGACTTGGTATCCCAATACCTGTTGCTGTACTCCTTGTCCGGTGATCCAACCGACTTTGACCCGTATGTGGATTACACTTATCGCTATGGCAAACTGCTGATCCTGCAACGTGATGACAATGCGGCTTATGGCAACACCTTTATTAGTGATATTCAAAAATTTGCCAAAGACAACTTCAAGTCCAAAGTCACCATGAACTTTGCGGGCAGCCTGCCGTCTGCGATGGCATTGACGGAAGTGATGGTCAAGCACAAACTGCTCAATATTGGTCAGTTGGCGGCTGCGATTTTTGTGATGTCGCTGCTCCTGTTCCGCTCGCTCACCTGTGCACTGTTTGTCATGGTGCCGCTGGTGTTGACCGTAATCATGGACTTCGCCGTGATGGGCTTTGGTGGCATCCCGCTCAATATTCCCAACTCCTTGCAGGTGGCCATGGCAGTGGGGGTGGGTGCTGACTATGCGGTGTATCTGATCTATCGCTTCCGCGAAGAATACGCCATTGATGGTCGTGCCGAAGAAGCCATCATGCGTACTATGCGTACAGCGGGCAAGGCCTGTCTGTTTGTGGCATCAGCGATTGCCGGTGGTTATGCCGTGTTGTTCTTCAATTTTGGCTACAACATTCATAACTGGTTCTCGATTCTGATTGTGACTGCCATGCTGGTGAGCGTGTTCTCCTCACTGTTCCTGATTCCTTCCCTGCTGATGTCCTGGCATCATCTTTTTGCATCAAGTCGTGCTAACAGTGGTTTGGTTCAAGCCGCCAAAATGGTACTGACTGCCGGTCTGGGATTCGGCCTGTTCCTGGGCTCAGCCGATCAGGCGCGGGCTGCGGATGCCGAGACACCAGAGAGCGTGATGGCTAAGAATCTGGTTGTGATCAAGGTGATTGATTCCAATAACCGCGCCACCTTTCGTCTGGTGAATGGCCAGGGTCAGGAGCGGATTCGTAAAGTGTCCGGTAGTACCAAGCTCAAGCCCAATGGTAATGACAATATGCAGATCACTCGTTTTGATGCACCGGCCGATGTGAAGGGTACTGCCATTCTGCTGCTTGAAAATTCAGCCGGTGATGATGATATGTGGGTCTATCTGCCCGCCCTTAAAAAAGTGCGCCGTCTGGTTTCTTCCAATAAGCGTGAAAGTTTTCTTGGCACTGATTTGAGTTACGGCGATGTCATCGGCCATAAAGTGGCCGACTGGAAACACAAATTTTTGCCGGAAGAAGCCATTGATGGTGTGAACTGTTTTGTTGTGGAGTCCCTCCCTGCCAATCCGCAGGTTGCCACAGACAGCGGCTATAGCAAACGCGTGTCATGGATTGCCAAAGCCAATTACACGCTCATCAAGGGTGACTTTTATAACGACACCGGTAAGCTCTTTAAACAAGTACATCAGTCCAATATCAAACTGCTTGATGCCGAGCGTCAAAAATGGCGTGCCATGCATGTCGAGGCCAGCAATCTCGAAACCCAGCATAAATCCTTTATCGATTTTTCCGAGTTTGTTGCCAACCAGAACGTCAAGGACGAACTCTTTTCTGCCCGTTCGCTTGAAACAGAATAAGTCGGTTTATGCGTGGTGATTCTCAACGACTGGCGCAATTTGCGCTGAGTCTGACCTTGCTATGGGTTGGTTCGGTAGTGGCACAAGCGGTAGACAATGCCACAGCGGAGTCAGGCAACCAATGGCAGAAGCCAGACTGGCTGACGGCCTCGGTGCGTGACGCACTCTGGTCATCCAATCGGCAATTGGATGACCAAACGCTGATTCATCAGCCCTCCATCTGGCTCAAGGCCAAGGGCAAGATCAATCAAAATTTCAGTGGTCTGATTTCGGCCTTTAAGGCATATGAAGGACATGCACCGGCTTATGCCATGCAGAGCCGTATCAATGAAGCCTATTTGACGTTTAAACATGAGGACACGCAAGTCCGTTTTGGGCGGCAGATATTTTCATGGGGCCGGGCCGATCGTATCAACCCGAGTGATTTTTTAGGGGCTAAAAATCTCACCCAACTGGTGACTGATGATGAACAACAGCGCCTGGGTGTGGACGCCATCAAGCTTACGCAATCATTTGAAAATCTGAGTGTGAGTCTGGTTCATGCCTTTCGCTTTACCCCGACGCGCAGTCTCTTGCCACCAGACATTAATCAGCAAGCCGTTGATGTCCAGACTGAAAGAAACTCTCAAGAAGCACTTCGTGTGGACTGGAATCATGAAGGTCTGGATGCCTCTTTGACGTATTTTGATGGTCTGGAAAAAAATCCCTATCTGGCGCTTGATCCTGCTCGTGGCACGGTGGTGCGTACCTATTCACGAATTCATGCACTGGCTGCGGACTTTGCTACTTCCCTCAATAAAGTGGGTTTGCGTGGTGAAGTGGCCATGATTCGTCATCGTGCGCCAGCCCTGGCTGATGCCTATTTTACGCGTGGCAGCACCTTGTACTCGGTGTTGGGTGTGGAGCGTGAAATACCCGACTGGTGCAATCTCAATCTGCAATATATCTACCGTCTGGAACGTCCCCGGCAGTCACCGGCCAATGCGCCCTTGCCGGTGCTGGGTGAATTGGCCTTCGTACAGGGCCTGGTGGATTTTGCGCCGGATCATGTCAATCACGCGCTCAGCTTGCGGCTGGCAAAAAACTTTTTGAACGACCGCATGCAAACCGAACTGGTTCTACTGCATAACCTGCGTCGCCATGACTACGCGGTTCGGCCGCGCCTGGTGTTTGACTGGACCGATAACACCAAGCTGAGTATTGGCGCCGATTTGTTTCGTGGCAAGGCTGATTCAGTCTTTGGCAGTATTCGCAACAACAGCGTTTTTTTTGTGGAACTGGGCTACACCATTTGATGTGTCATTCTTCAGGCGATGACGTAAATGTAATCGAATAGAAATTATCCAATTAAATTATTTAAAAATTAATTATGACAAACGAAACACAAACCGCTGATACACAATTGCTCGATGCTTTGCAACATTTTCAAAGCCGGATGAATGCCAGTGCACCAGTGCAAAAAATGAGCAAGGGCTGGTCGCCATTGATCTATGTGCAAAGCAATGACGATGCGCATTGTTTTGCCTTGCAGATTGAGGAAGGACAATTAAAAAATATCACGCCGAGCAACGACGATATTGATGAGGATGATCTCTTGCTGCGTGCCGACCATGAGCTGCTGGTGCGTATTTTTAAAGGGCAGGCCAACCCGCTGCGCGAATGGTCCAATGGCACACTGGAAGTCTATGGACCACAAAAAGATCAGGGCAAGCTTGATGCGGTCAGCATGATTCTGTGGGGGCTCTAGCATGATGTTCACCAAAAATTTCCTGCGTGATGTGTCGGTCAGCGTCGGCATGGCCTTTACCATGAGTTGCTTTTCGGTGATTGCCAGCTTGCTGGGGTTGATTGGTAGCCTCACGCCAATTTCCATCTGCCTGGCCGTTGTGTTGATGGCCGTGGTGGCCTCATCGATTGGTGAGTTGGCATTGCGCTTCCCATCGGCGATTGGCGTGCGTACCTATGTCAAGTCGGCCTTTGGCAATCGTTTTTCACTCTACATTACTTTTTTGTATCTGGTGTTGACCTTCATGGTCGCGGCCATTGAAAGCGTTTTGTTTGGCAGTCTCATCAAACAATTATTTTTTGAAGTACCGACCATCCTCGTTGCGTTGATCCTGTTTGCCGGGGTGGCCTGGGTTAATGTGCGCGGTCTGGATTTTTCACGCGATACACAGATGATCATGGTGGTCTTGCTGTTCTTGTCGGTGGTTGGCATGAGTGTGCTGGGTATCAGCCAGGGTAGCTATGGCAACTGGTTGACCGATGTTCAACAGCAAGACACGACGGCTTTGCCCGAATCGGTGCTGTCATCCTTTTTTCTGTTTGTGGGGATCGAGTGGATCACCACCTCACAAAGTGGTGGTCGCAAAGCCGTCAGCATGATCCCCAGGGTGCTCTATGTATCGGTCATTTTGCTGGCGCTCATGTATGCGTTATTTAGTCTGGCGATGATTGGTCACTTTGACCTGCCAGCGATTGCTGTCAACAACAAGCCGCAATTGCTGCTGGCCAATCTCGTAATGGGGCGTCTGGGCAGTGTGATGGTCTTGCTGGTGAGTGGCCTGGCCATCATGACCTCCTTTAACGCTGGGATGATCGGCTCCTCGCGCCTGCTGTATGTGATTGCGCGTGAAGGTTATTTGCCCAAGGGGCTGCTCAGGTTGCATGAATCGAGTGGCGCACCGATTACCGCGATTGCGGTGGTCACCGGCATCTGTATTTTGGCGGCTATGCTGGTTGATCGTTTTAATCTGGTGCTGCCTTTTGCCAATGCTGGTGCGATGATCATCTGCGTGGTCTATATGACCTTCATGGCGGTGTTGCTCAAACTGGGCAAACCCGGCAACTTGCAAGTCAGTGGTTTGCGCTACAAGGTGATGCTGGTATTGCGTGTGTTGGTGTTTGTGATGCTGGCCGCGACTTTGCTCATGATGTTGGCCGATAGCAAGAGCCATGACGAAGTGCTGGTATTTGGCGTGGTGTTGGCCTGTCTGTTGCCCATGTTGCTGGTCTGTAATGTGTGTGCCAAACGGCAGATGTTGGCCATGCAGTAGTCAGAATCTGGATATTTTCGGCGTTATCAAGTGTGCCTGACGATGACCGGAAATGCGCTGAAATCGCCATTTTTAATGATACTACTACTGAGTACCATTTAATAATGGCTCATATAGTGCGTATTTATTGGTCTATTTTAAATACACCCAATCAGTATCCGATTTGAGTGCATATGGATTGATGGCGTCGAGTTCACAGCAGCACGCCAGTTCGCAAAGAGGCACCGGCCAGCAAAAACAGCACCGCCACCAAGGTAATCAGGCGGATATGCCAAGCCAAAGCGGGCAAGCTTGCGGCGGTTAAATTGGGTATCAGCTTGAGGCGGGCATGCATGGCCAACAGCAAAGTCACCAATAGCAAGAATAGTTTAATGGCCACCCAATGGGCCTGTGCTGTGTTGGGTGACAACCAGTTGTGCCAGTCCGGCACCCAGAAATGTGCCAGCCACAAACCACTGGCTACCTGCAGGAGCAGGGCAGGCACACCCATTTTTTCAAACACATTTTCAAAGTTGCGGATCATGTCCACTCCGACGCTCGTACGGACGTTCGCATCGCTGGCGCGCAAGGCGGCTGGCAAAATGCCGAGTGCCAATACCAGATGTCCACCTACCCAAATGCTCGCACCGAGCAAATGCAATACCACCACCACGCTATAGCTGCTCATCATCTTCCTGTTGATTGCTTGAATATTCGTAGCCTAACAGTTGCATCATCAGCGGTATTGATGTGGCTCAGAATTCAAACGCAACCGGTCAATACAATCAGCCAGCACGCTGTTTGTTTGAACAATGATGATTTTGCATCAAGGTCGGGCTGCCTGAGCAGCTTGCGGCCAGTGCACCTCATTTTTCGTTCGTCAATGCCTTTTCAATACGACGATCCGGCACCAGCCATAACAGGGCCACCAAAACATAAATGCTCATGGCCAGCCAGGGCAGCCAGCAGGCAGATGCAATGGCCAGCAGGTAAAGAACCGGCGACAGCTTGCCTTTCCAGTCATGTTTAACGGCCTGGCGTAGCAGGGAGTGTTCACCCTGTGCGGCAATGATCTGCTGCTGCAGTATCCAGTAAGCCATGGCCGACATGAACAGCACCACACCATAGAGTGCACTGGGCACGGCAGAAAAATGGTTTTCACCCATCCAGCCGGTGGCGAAGGGAATCAACGACAGCCAGAACAGCAGGTGCAGATTGGCCCACAGGATTCGTCCGTCAACCTTGTGGCAGGTATGCAGCAGATGATGGTGATTGTTCCAGTAGATGCCCACATAAATAAAACTGAGCACATAACTCAAAAAAACTGGCAGCAGTGGCAATAAGGCATCCAGGCTTTCGCTATGCGGTACTTTGAGTTCCAGCACCATGATGGTAATAAGAATGGCGATCACGCCATCACTGAATGCTTCCAGACGATTATTGCCCACTTGGTTCTCCTGATTGATTGGCGGCCAGCGCAATGGCACCGGACCAAAAGCAAAATCATACAAGAAGTCATTGGATTACGGGCAATCCGGTTCGGTCAGGAACGATATTGTTGTGCCAGCCCAATGGCAGCCTGAATGGCCGCCCTGGCTTGCGGGCTGTTTTTCCAGCAGGTTGATCCTGTCATGGCCGCGCCATTGCTCACAATATCAAGCATATTGGCCGTGCTCAGTTGCGCCAGCGACGCATAGCCCATCTGTTCAAGCCGCGCTATGACAGTTGGGCCAATACCTTTGACCAACAGCAGTGCTTGACGTTCTTCAGGAGAAAAGGACATGGTGAGTAGTGTATTTGAGTCGGGATGAAGCAATGATAACAAGGCTGGTGACAGTCACTGTCAGCAGTTAGGCAGCAGTTGATAAGTAGTCAGTCAGGTTCAGCATCATGCCTTCAATCGGCTGTCTGCAAAATGTTGAGCAGTTTTTTGCAGAGCATAAAGGGATGACTGCCCATGCTGGTATTGCAAAAAATAACGACGGTCACGGCGCGGCCATGCCATGCAGGCAGATGCATGGCCCAGGTATTAAAACCCGGGCCATCGCCACCATGTCCATAAATGGGGCCATCGGGGTGCTGCCGATCTGCCATCAATCCCAGACCATACGCCGGTTGCACAAAATAAGGATGGGCCGCAAGGTTGCAATTGACCGCATCCGTCATGGCTTGCCGGGATGCTGCACTGAGGAAGTCCGAATGAAACAGTGCCTGATAAAGACGGGCAATATCATCCGTCGTGGACGCCAGCAGGCCAGTCAGACACCAGTCGGGATGGTAGCGGAAGCGGATGTCTTCCATGATCTGCTGATCATTCAAATAGGCACAATAACCCGGCGTGAGCTGTCCATCATCAATACGGGTCGTCACCCTGGTTTGCCCAAGCTGGAGTGGCTGGATAATATGCGCTTCAATATTGCTCGCATACGGCTTACCACTGACTGTTTCAATCAGGTGTTTCAGCAGCATATAACCCGTATTCGAATAGTGCCAGCCATGGCCCGGTTCAAAATCCAATTTGCCTGTACAGGTTTTGGCGAGGACCATGTCATCCGTCCACGGCACACCGGGTTGTGCCAGGTTTGCAGGCAGGTAATCGGGCAGATCGGTATAATTGGGTACACCGCTGCTGTGATTGAGCAGTCGACGAATGGTGACCTTATCCGGTAAAGCTACTTTGGACAGATAGTGACTGATCGAGCGATCCAGTTCAACCAGGCCAAGCGCTACCAACTGCAAGATGCGAATGGCGGTAAAGGTTTTGCCTATGCTGTAGATATAGCAAGATGCGGCGGCTGGCATGGGGATTCGTTCATCCACCTCGGCATAGCCTGCCGCGCCAGTCCAGCAGCCTTGCTCGCTATCCAGCAAGGTGACATTGACCCCGGCACAAGGTGCAAACAATTGCCAGCGATCAAGCTGCTGTTGAAGCCGGGTTTGTACCGCAGTGGCAAGCAATCGATTCATCGGATGACTCAAGTTTGAAATGGACTCGTTAATCGTACTCATTGCACTTATTCACTACACTTGTTAACCGCACTCATGAGCTATCAGCTTATCAGGAACGATCATTCATCCTGTATCAAGGTGCCCTGATGAAACAGAATTTTCCAGCCAGCTTCGGTGCGGCGCCAGATGGTGGTGCGGCGACTTTTGCGAACCTGCTCCTGAATCAGTAAATAGCTGATCAGATAGTGATCGGGCGCAATCTGCTGACAGTGAAAGTCATGCGTTTCCCAGTGCTCCGTCAATGGTTGGGCGTGCCGTTGTTCCAATGTATCGAGCACAAAATCGCGTTCATAGCGCTGGCCCGATGCACCAATCTCCCAAAAATCGACATCGGTCATGTCTTCAAACTCATGGCGCTTGGTATCCACATGCGCCCGATGAAAGATCGGCTCAAGCTGCATCAATTCCAGCAAGACTTCAAGGTGTTCCGGGGCGGTACTGTGATGCGTATCCATACTCATGAGCAACTCGATGAATGACTAAAACGATGAATGACTAAAGCGACGACAACTGCCATGATAGTGCAGTCAATGCAAGCCGGTGTCATGGCTCGTTGCAAACCTTTGCAATTCAATGATGGCTATTTTGTATCATGCCTGCGCTATCTTAAAAAGCAAGTCAGACAAAAGCTGATTTCTCCAGGACTTCAATCGTCATATTGGCAGTCATCGGCTGCCCAGCGCCTGCATCAAGCGGATAAGGCATGGTTTGCCCGGTTCTTTGGTAGCCACGGCGCAGATAAAATTCAATCAACGCGTGTCGTGCTGATACCACCACCATGCGCAATGTCTTCACATGAAATTGTTGTGCCGCATGGTTTTCGGCATGGGCCAGTAATTGTTTGCCAATACCGCCAACCTGACAACGTGGCAGCACGGCCAGCATGCCAATCATGGCATGCTCATCTTGTTGCTCAATATGCACGCAACCTAACAAGTCGTTTTTGCGGGTGGCAATCAAGATGATTGACTGGCTTCGGTCCAGCAATGCCGTTACCTGTTGCTCATTGATTCGTTCACCCGTCACCAGACCAGTCTCATGCGTCCAGCCTGCAGCATCAGAGGCGGGTCGATAGGCCTGATTGACCAGGCTGATGATGGCGGGGATGTGGTGACGACGAGCGATGGATACTTGAATGGCATGCATTGGCAATGGTTTTTAAATGATGTCACGCAAAAGATGATGATTTATCCATTTTATCCAGTTCAGCACCAATGGCTTTTAAGCTTGCCTGCAACGCCGAAATGGACGCGACAACCTGTGGATCATGGTCAATATCTTTAAAGTGTTGCAGGCTTAAACGCAGTTTTTTACCAAACAGGCCAAAACCATTTTCAATGCTCAAGGTGTAGCAAAGTTTTGTTTGATAATGCAGACGCAAAGCATTATTGGAGACAGGCCAATGTGCATGTAATAAATAACTGTCATACAACGCCATCAATGATTTTTGTGCAATAACCTTGAATGCCTTATCCAGCAAGATAAATTCATTGGATTCTTCAAATGGGCAATCATAGGCGGTGATCAACAGATAGCCCTGCCTGCATTGGTACTGCGCTTCAATTTCATAACCGTTGATGGCACTGCCGGTATCCTGGCCTCGAAAATACAGCCGTGTCTTGAGTGGCCATGCTTGATAAGGGCCATGGTGTTGTTCGAGGCTGAAGGCGTCAATTTTTTGCATGCAATGATTGTGTGATATTTGTGCGATATTTAACCCATCAACACACCAAACGCCGCCAGCACCGCGCCACCGGCCTTTTTTGCTGCATCCATCGCAAAGTCTTTGGCGAGCTTGGAAAACTCGGCACGCAGTTCGCCATCTTTCTTTTCTTTTTCAATTCGGTCAAAGGCCAGCCTGAATTTATCTGTGTCCTTGTCATCAAAAAACTGGCCGAGCACGGCAAACAAACCTTTCGGGTCGACTTTCACAATTTCGGTATTAAAAGAATGATCAAAGATCAGCCCATTATTTTTAAGCTGACCTTGCAACCAGTTTTTGGCGAGTGCATCTTCAATCAACAAACAAATCCGTTTTGACTCCACCTCAAAGACTGCGCGTGACAACGCCACCAGCAGGCGCGCCTTGGCCTGATCTTCCACCCGGCCACCATATTTGAGACCGGCCTCATAGCGCAATTGTTTCACCTTGGCAACGGGCGCTTTGAGCAGGGCGCTGACCTCCTGGTTGGGGTATTTATAGAGCGGCCCCGTCTGGCCATCGCCATACTTGTCGAGCAAATGCATGACCAACGCATCAATATCTTTTTTGTTGAGCGCACCCATGCCCACCGCTAAATAATGCTGCAGGAATTCGGTCTTGAAGTTGTCTTCCAGATTAACTGGCTTGGCTTTATCGGGCATGGCTTGGACTCACAAATGGGTTGGCTGGCTTGCAGTGGCATTGGTAAACGCATGACAGCAAGGGTGGGCAGCGCAGTTGAGTATAGCGCAGGCGGATTACCATTCACTACGCTGATCAGCCCGTCTGTTTGGTTGGTAATGGGCCATCTGGCGGGTAATCTTGGTCGTGGTTTTTGATGCAGTCTGGCTGCATCAAAATTGCTGGATAATCATGAAAATCAAGGGGTATAGTCAAATTATGACTGCTTAAGTGCTTATTTATTTGTTGTTTAAATATACAGTAATGGAGTATATATTGATTGTCACGACTTAAGCCATCCGGCGTGAATGGCCCAGGTTTATCATCACTGGCTGACCGAGATGCTGGCGAGCGCTTCACTTTGCGCGTTGCGATACGGTGTGTTGTCCGAGCAAACATGGTTGCCCCAGGCTGTGGCGCGCTGATGATTGATCTTGAAACCGGTCACCTTGTCGATGAGTGCCTGACCGGTTGCGCTTTGCCTGTCGATACTGAAGATCATGGCATCATCGGCATGACTGCATTCGCTTGGCGCACCTTGAAATTTTCCATTGATCATCAGCACATCGGTTTTATTGCCAATGCTGGCGATGCGAATCACATCACCGTAAAGGTGTTGGCTTGTGCAGTATTGATCAAAAATAGCGTGCAGATGAGCAAGAGTATGAACTTCATATGCATGGCAAGTGATGAAAGATTGGTTAGCGATTTTTATTCATACAAAGTTCAAGAACAAAAATCATGAATGAAAATCACCCAAAGTGCCATGATAGGCCACAATCAAACTGGACCAAGTGATGGGATTATTCTTTAAAGACAGGCTCACCCGCCAGCCAGCGCTGCTCGGCCATGTCATCCTGCATGGCCAGCAATACTGACTGCGCCAGCTCATGACCTGAAGCAGATAATTCAAGCGATTGATACGCGTAAGCCGTCCCCTTCATCAAGGCCTCGGCACCCAATGCCATCGCCAGGTTTTGCGGCAGTTGCGGTTGCTGGGTGGCGCAGGCTTGCACATCGAGCGAATGTGCCTTGCGACATACCGCGGGCCGCACGAGATAAATGGAGCACATCTGGTTAACCAAAAACGGGCAGGGCTGATGCACCACCTTGCCCTTGGCCGCTTGCTGCTGATTCACATGCGCCTGCAAGCGCTGCATCGTATGAAACTGATCAATCAGACTTTCCTGCCGCAGCGTGCGTGCTATCAAAAAGATTTCTGGCTCCAAAGCCTCCACTCGCACATGGCAACAATAGCTGCAACCAGCCTGGCAGGCAAAGGTTTGTTCCTGCTGCGATTTGTGACTGAGCTGATCCACCGAGCCATGCAACCTGGTAATAAAGTGCACCGTATGTGCCGGCGTGGTATCGGCCAATAACTGCTCTTGTGCCTGCACCTGAATTTTGGCAATCGTACTCAAAAACAGCGCATGTTCTTCCGGGGTCAACATCAGTGTCTCCGCATGGCAAAAATACTGCAGGACGATGCACCATCCCATCAGCCATCGGGAACGATGCATCACAGCGGGCGCGGTTACTTATTATTGATATTGGTCAGTGCTGGGTGAGTGGCCAGGTAAGCCAACCACCAATTTTTGTTTGCATACGGGTTTGATTAACCAGTATTGCCAAGACAAAAATTTACTTGAATACTTGGTATTGTGCCAGCTTTTTAAAGAGAGGGTATGCTTG
Source organism: Ampullimonas aquatilis (assembly GCF_049675895.1). Lineage (GTDB taxonomy): Bacteria > Pseudomonadota > Gammaproteobacteria > Burkholderiales > Burkholderiaceae_D > Ampullimonas > Ampullimonas aquatilis. The sequence continues at coordinate 1,152,043 of NZ_CP183834.1, forward strand.
CTCAGAATAACGCTGATTGTCAGAATGGCGCAGGGAATTACCGGAGTCCTAGGTATCTACCAGTACCAATTTACCTGGTAAAAGGCTGGGCTGGTTGATGAGATGCCAGAAGGTATCTCAATTCCAATTGATAATTTATTGCTGCTCAAACAACAGACAGCCGTGAACCGCGATTGGTGGCCGGTTAGAGAAATAGACTTGCGAAAAATTATTAAAACAGAAAGTTGCGTAGTGGCCCGAGTTATCCGTAATATATCCGCTGCCAATTGGCGATACATCAAAACCAGCGCCATAAAAAAGACCATCAACGATGTGTTGATTGCTGTCTAATGGATTGACAATATTGAATGACTGTCCAGCAATATTGACGTGGATATTGACTCTGACACTGCCATAAAAGTTATTAGGTGTGCCAATTGGATTTTCACCAAAAACGACATCCAGGGTCGCAGTATCAACTTGTCCACTTGTTATCTGTACGGGTGTGGAAGATCCGCTATTCGCGATTCCAAAAACGGGTGTGGCAGATCGCAGCACATAGTGACGTGAACCAGTCGACGGCAGATTCGCTCCTACCTTGGAAACCGCATAAGGGATGGTTTGTAATACAGGTATGCCAAAGAGATTGAACGTCCCACGCATCAGTCCAATGGATATATCCTGATTACCCAATAAATTGGAATAGCTGATGTCACCAGGGCTTAGTAGACGATCAATCGCCGTTTCTGGTGGGTTACTCGCTACATAGTCTTGCACTTTGGTGACTGCACCCCGTTGATTGAAATAGACATAGTTACCTTTCACTGACAAACTTGAGTCGATGGGTTGTGCCACAAATGTATAGGCACCTGTGATGGGGGCTGGGCTGATTGCGCTGTTGTCGGGCTGACTGATTGCACCGCAGTTGCTGGTATCAAGTGTGGTGCCTTCGTCGGTAAATGCAACCGCTATATTGTCCGAGCTAGCCTGAAAACGGTATTCCATTTGCAGTGCCATTTTTTTGCCGCCTATGCCAGATAATAGGCCATCCATGCTGATATCGACTAAACCCTGATTGCTTAGTGCGCCAGTGACGGTAATGACTGGTATTTTAAAGTCGGGAAGAATGTTGGCCATATTGACCCATGGATTAGCTATACCGCCTGGTGAGGTGATTCTGGTGACGGTGCCGTCCTTCAGAACAAAGCCAATGTCATAGCCAACATAATATTGGCTGCCACTAAATTGCACAGACATCGTTGAGTCAGCACTTAATCCGGTAATCGCCGAAAACCCAAGGGTAGATTTGGCTAAGTGGAGGATGCGTTTGCCACAACTGGGTAGTTGTGTCGCTGGGCGACCGAGGGCATAAGAACGGCCGCCATTTTTGGGTAATAACTCGGCAGAATTAAACTTAAAGTTGCCGTTGGCTTCCATTGCTGCAAATCCGACGACACCACCATGCCAACGCCCAATGCCAATATCACCATCACCATAAACCTCGCCGACGCTCGCACTATGAATGGTTTTATAGTAGTTTGGCAGGCTGGACGTAGAGAAGGCTGTCAAGGCTCCCCGTTTATTGAAAATGGTTTTACCCGTCGGGGTCAAAGTGATGTTTCCCTGATTGACCAATTGAAAACCATCATTTGGCATGGGGCTAATGGCACTACCTGTCGAAACACCCTGTGGTGAAAGATCAGGATCGGGAAGGCTGTAAAGTACAGTAATGCCGTCTGGAGAATAGAGACTCTGTTTAATGGTTTTTTTCTGATCGACGGTAAAGCCCATCGTATCAATGAATTGCCCTGTACCCTTGATGAGGGCTACATTGGCTTGGTCATCATAGGGGTCGGACAGGACAATTTTGTAGAGCGAATCCAGTGCACCTGACAAGCTCAGGGCATTACCTGATGAATCAGTCTGTTTGATCAGTCCGGCCACACTGCCATTCAATATGGCCATGTTGAAATCAGATGAATTGATGTTGGCTGAAGTGGGAATTGTGTGTAAATCAAGCGGCTTGAAACTCAGCAGATTATCCAGTCCCAGCGTTTTGGATAAGCCTGAATTTGACGCATTGACATTGCTGGCTGTCCAAATGGATTGACCACTGTTGGCGGTAACTTTGACGGCGGTACTAAATGCATTATTGACTGGCGGCGTGTCAATGGCATTTTGTTCAAAGGATCTGACCACCATTTCCGAATAGGCAGAAACGCACACTGTCATCGGGCTGTTGTTCCAGACAGCTACACCACGCATTGGCGTTGTTAATGATGCTGACTCATTGCCAACTTCATTGATATACCGTCCGTCTTTGGCTTCGACCATGAACACGCCGCCAGAAGTGGGTGTTTGGTTGAACTGATAAAAGCCGGTATTGTCTGTCTGCGTCGATGCCACCAGACTGCGTGTGCCATCTACAGCAATGTTATACAGGTTGACTTGGGCACCAGTGACAGGGCCTTTAACAATATAGCCGCTGATGGTTGTTGGAGATGATGTGCCGCCACCGCCACCGCCACCGCAGCCATTCAGTACAAAAATGCAGATGCAAAAACAAGTGAATTTGGATAGAAAAGTGCTGAATTTGGATTGTTTTGAATGAAAAAACGAAAGAATGAAATGCACACAGTCCCTTGTCATGAGTATTATTATCATCGCCTGTTAGCGTATCCTCTTACGCATTGGCACCAAATCACTGTCTTGCCTGGGTGATGCTTTTTACATGGCGCTTATTGTGTAATTTTTTGGTTTGAAACTTATTGTAGCGTAACTTTTTCAACTAAAGAGTTCACTTGCAACTTTGCAGTGTGAAGCATTGTTTGTATCGTCTCAGGCAGCGTTTTGGCAGGATTGGGCTGGCCGACGAGTGAGAAGGCCCCGTCTATTGACTAGCAAGGAATAGGGGTGTACGCCTTTGTTACTGCTTTGACGTCATGAGCCTGATGACCAAGCCGCCCAGACAGTAGAGGGAGAGTGTGCCTGCGCCCAAGCCCGGTAATAGCAATAAATTGTCACCCCAGTCATCTGAAGATTCCAAATTACTAATCAACTTGAAGGCAGCAAAGGCAAAAAAGAGAGGGTCTATGAAATAGAGTTGGGTATAACCTGATTTCGTATGGTGTGCTTGCACTTTTTCGACGAGTCAAAAAGTAAGCGAGGCTTAAAAAAGCCGACGGTGGCAATTCAATATTATTGAGAAAAAATGCCACAGCAACCTTCTAATTCATAACGATCACAAAGTTTTTAGATCGGAGGGACGCTGTTACTTATTATTGATATTGAATAGCCCAGCGCATTACTTGATCTGGCGTAAGACGGCAACCATCTTGTCATGCTTGTCAAATTTGATCATGACGAGTTGGGGCATGATGGCGCTTCCCAAAAACTACGTCGAAGCAGACCATGTCGTAACCCGAAAGCCTTTCTCATCAACGTTTTGCCTTGCAGGGTTGTCTAGCCGGGACGTGAGCGATGAACAGAAATAAGCCCAATATTCATACCTCTGTCGGTGATAACCGCAGAACAGTGCTTCGTATCAAACTCTGAGCCAGCTCGAATCAAAACGAAAAAGCCCTGGCAGGTGTATTGGGGGTGCTCCAAAGTAAACAATTGGACTTTGACCCTATTTGCACTATTTATATAGAAAGGTAGCCATGACTTACGTTTGGTGAAGATTGGCATTGGGAATACGACGTGACAGCCAAAGTAGATAACTACCAATCACCATATCCACCGAGAAACAGAATACGGGATACCAGTCCGGCACACCCACATTGGTAATCAATTGGCTATGAATCAAGTCGTACAGCCCATGCAATATCCAGAATACCGCGACTACTATCGCCGACTGACGCATCCTCACCAATGCAAAGATCAGCCCAGCTATCACATAAGGAATACCGTAAATCATCTCCTTGACGCCGACCGCCGGTTCACCGGCTTGTAGCGCAAAGAAGGCGTACAAGCCTGGCAGAGTGAGCAGGCCGATTGAATACATCCAATGCTGCCCGCGAATCATTCGTGCCGAGACTATTGTGAGAACACCGACCGCAACACCAATGAGAGCCTCAATCACGATGCGTTCCTTCTTTCAAACATTTATTGTTATGTTGTTGCATGAAATGAAATCAATGAAGATGGTTTTGATGAATGCACGCATCTTATAGCGTCTAAAAAATTAATCTTAATGCGCTATGTTTATCCACCATACCGCGATGGATAATTCAATTTATCCTAATTTTATTGTTTATTTTTTGGCGCTATTCATCACCGAATGACATTCACCAATCTGGCCGGTGGAAATAAAAAGTTCATTATCTTGAATCAGGTAGAGCGTGGTCGTCTGTGCTTCAATAAGTTCAACACTATCCATGACAGAGTGTGAACCTACCAAGCCATGGTCGACAGACAGGCTGGCCAACCAGCCAAACAAACCCAATAGCTCACAGTAACTCCACAACGCACTGTCCTTGATGCCATGCAAGTAGATATTGACGCCGCATGTAGTTAATTGAGTGTTAGTTTCGTCAAATGATCGCCAGAGTCGATAAATATAACCCGGTACAGAGTACTGAACAGGATGATTGAGATCCCAAAACGCCGTGGCAGTGATCTCTTCCTGTTGAAAAAACCAATGATCAGGAAACTGGCTCGGCGGGCTGTCACACTCCCCAAACAGATAGTCAAGAGCAGCTACTTCAATGGGCGATAAGTCGGTACGGAGTTGAGTATTGAATGTGACGTTGTAATGGCTAGACATGAAGTATGTGGTGGCGCTTTAAGTTTGACGTTGCGGTGCCACCAAAGTGCGAGGCAAGGGGGAGGGCAGTAAAGACAGTCTTCAGAATTCAGTATAGTTAAAGCCGTCATTGCAGTGATTGTATGTCATTAAGGCATTTATTCTTGCCGACTTGTGAGACCCGGTATCACTGCAGAAATGTTTGATTAGTAGGTTAATTTAACTCAGCCTCTATTGATACTCGCCCCCCGGAGCGCAATCTTATGTCTTAACTTCATTTCATTGAATGCAGACCAATCATATTGCCTTCAGTATCTTCAACCAGGGCAATAAAACCGTATTCGCCAATGGCCATCTTTTGCTTAAAGACCTTTCCACCGTGCGATGCGGCTCGTGCAGCTTCAATGGCGCAGTCCTGGCAGGAGAAGTACACCAGTGTGCTGCCGCCAGAAGGGCAGCCAGTCATGCGTACTAACGCACCCGGTGCACCGTAACTTTCCATCGAAGAAGGAAACGCCCACATCTCCATGCCGGGCAATTCGTCAGTAGCAGGATTTGCTAATTCATTGAGTGTTCCTTGAAAGACAGCCTCGTAAAAAGCTTTTGCACGAGGCATGTCCTGAACATAAATTTCAAACCAACCAACCGGATTGCTTTTCATGATGTTTCTCCTTTTGTATTGAATTTGACTCTGACCCTGTTTATACAGCCTTGATCGTAGGCACTCAGCAATGCGCTGAGGGATAGAACAGCGACCGAGGTGAGGCGAGTGGGTTTCATGCAGCCCAACGTAGAGGTGAGGGGCACGACGGTAGGAGCGTCCCACTCGACTGCAATGTTATGCCTTGCCTAATAGATTGCATATTTCAGGTACTGCTCGATATAGGCACGAGTAGTGAGACAGACCGTTAAATATTTTGGCCGAGGTGCAGCCTGGAATCGCTGATTCCAGGTAATCAGCCATAAGGGTTGGCGACCAATTGTCATCTGCTCCGTGCCAAATGTGCGTATTGACGGAGGCATAGGGGAGCGTGTTGTTCCACGGCTGCACATAAGCTTTAATGTCTCTCGAGTAGCCTAGGACGCGGCCAATGAAGCACGATCTTAATATTTTGATGATGCTGGATTGAAACTCCCTATCTTTAGCCAATGCTTTATCACCACCAGCAGCAGAGGCGAACAGCAGGCGAAATAGTGCGTTGGGAAAAAACAAAGCGAGCAAGCTTTGCCAATAGGACAATAGAACGAATAAGGCGGGAAAAGCCTTTGCTAACTGAAAAACCTGCTTCCCTGCCATTGCGTCAAGGAAGTCGCCTGCCTCAAGCGGAGCAGCGGCAGAAACTAAATGCAGGCTCTTGACCTCATTAGCCATGTAGCGGCACGTCTGCAGTGCGACGAATGCACCGATTGAAAAACCAATGATATCCACTTGTTTTCCAGCTGCTTTTTTTGAAATTTCCTCGGCCAAAAGCTTGTAATACGACTCACCGTTTATGGATGAATCGACAGAAAACCGGTCAAAACAAATAAAAGTTAAGCCATGCTCTTTTCCGTAAGTATCAAAAATAGCACATTCTTCTGGCGCTCCAGGTACACCATGAAAGTAGATCGCTATTCGTCCGTTATCGGAGCCACAATGATTGAATTTCAACAGCTTCTCCACTTTAATGCATAACGTTTGAATTAAGGAGCTGGCTTTAGCCAGTCCCGCTTGAATGATGGGTTAGGCAGCACTCTCTGGCTCCTTAATGACGTTAACTATTCGCACAAAGTAGCCACCGTCCCAGTTAGCTGCAATGGCATCTGAAAACTCGTCGGCAAGCGCATCTCCCGTGGTATCGAAGTCATTTTTCCCCACTAAAACAACAGTTTCCCCCTCCCATTGACAGGAAAAAATTTGCTGCCACGGACGGTGTCTAAATTCATCTAAAACGTCTGCGGCAACTTGTGAGCCATGCTCTGGTGAAATGCCATCACATGCAAGAGTGATGCAATACATTTTTGCCTAACGTTTGAGATGAGAGGCTTGACCCGGCTTGCCGGGGCAAGTCCTCTCGATTGAAGGGTTGGGCGTCATTCGCGTAGGAACCGTCGCCACCAAGACACTTTTCGCAGAGGCTCGGCAGGTTTCCGTGTTTGTGTTGGATCGAATTCCCAATCGGCTTCCGTTAGGTAGGACGTACCGTCGTCGTCTTGTACTCGTGCGTTCAAGGCCTTCGCGACCCGCAACATTTTCCTGTAGAGCGCCGTATCGGGCCACTTGGTACTTATGTTTCCTTGGAACCAATCTAGCCAAGGCTCCTCGTGCTTTGAAGGTCCGATCCACCGAACAAAGTAAGGACCATTTTCTGGCCACAACTCGAATTCAGGATCGGTTGCCACGTAGGCAAGCCACTCCTCGGCTGTGATCGGCATCTGTACGTTCTCTGCCCACAGTTCGGTTCTTGTGATGTGAAGCTCTACGCCCATGTGTATGACGCCCAACGTTTGAATTAAGGTGCTGGCTTTAGCCAGTCCCACTTGAATGATGGGTTAGGTGATACTTTAGTCGCCAATAAAGCGGACATAAGTATGAACCCCCACTGAATCGTTTAAGAATACCACCAGTCGATTGATATTATCTTTAAGTGCTTGGTCAGACATTGTAAACGCCATTTCTTTTAGCTCAGAGACAAGAACAGGTAGTTGAAGTTGATTGGCGAGAAAGTTTCCGTATAGATCGATGAATCGGAGACAGATGCTGTGTTTTGAAGCCTCGCTCACGATGCGACTATCCATACCGCTAACGTCAAAGTTAGCTAGAACTTGGCCAGTTTCATCTTCTCTTCGGGCGGCTGAGCTCTACGTTAGGCCTCATTTGGGATCTTTCCCGTGCCAGCGCCGGATGCTGCTTACCTAGCGCGTCCAGGACGAACAGCTCGATTCCTCGCAGCTCCTTGACAGAGGACCACTTAATGGGCAGTCCAGTAGGGCTGATGCTGCAACTTCGACTCTCCCCAACGTCGATCTTGTTGTGCCCTCTAGTGTCAAAGTCGATGCAGAGTCCCGGATGGCCGTGCGGCTTTAGCAAAACATGCGTTACTGAGACAGGGCGCTTTCCGCTGTTGGAGACAGTGACTTGCGCGCGTACCAATCCGTTCACTTCTTGAATCGGTACGGCACTGGCCCGCAGTACGTGCCTATCGCGATACAGCATCAGGAACGAAACTACCAGAGACGGTCCGCTCGAACGCTATGTTAGGCATCGGGTTGTTTGACCTTCTGCTTCATGACTTCCGCGACTTCCGGGAGGATGTAGATCGTCTTTAGCAAGGTTTCTGCGATATCGAGTGCAGCAACCAGCTCAGTTGCTTTCGGGGCGATCATCTCATGGGCAGCGACATTCCCCATAAAACGGTGAGCATGAAGGAACTTCGCCTGCTTCTTGGACAGCAGCCCCGACTCAGCAAGCTCATCTATTCCTTTGGCAAGAACCTTTGCTTTGGTCTTCTGCTCGAGGCAAACAGACTCGATCAAAGCGCGAAGTCCAATTGCTCCGAGGATGAGGGCATTGTGATTAAGCGCTTTCAGTGTTTCTGAATAGATGCGACGAGTCTTCTGTGGGAAGTTTTCGTGCCCGTCGATTGGTGGTCGACCATCTGTTCGATTGGGATAGAGCACTTCGAACTCCTCGGGCATTCCGGTGTACGGATCGACGCTCTCGGTATCCGAATGACTTGTGCGAAAGCTAATGTCGTCACAGCCACAGCACTGAAGTACTTGATGGTCGGCCCACCACCGGATGTCACCATCACCAGTCTCGCCAGAATCATCCTTGTTGAACAAGATATCGTGATTGGTGGGGTGCTTGCAGGAGCGACAGAGCACTTTGATCCTCGCTGGTTTTGTCATAACCGATCCTCGTGTGGGATGAGTGCCTAACATTAAATAGATGTATCGGAATATATCAAGCTGGTTTGTCTAAATCAAGTGCTGTTGTTAATTTCTATTGCCTGATATGCATTTGATATTTGACGCTCAATTTTATTAACCCTAAAATTTTACGGATGGACGCTCAGCGAAATCCTCAACCACTCAAGCTTCTTGATCAGCTGCGTAGCGGTATTCGTACCCGGCATTATTCCATTCGCACCGAAGACGCTTATGTCGATTGGGTACAGCACTTTATCCTATTTCGTGACAAAAGCAGCCCAAGTTATCAATCTAAATCTTCATATCAACATCTAGTCTGGTAGCTCACTCACAAGCTAATACAGTCTCGTGCAAGGAGTGTTGCCATCAGGTAGTGAAGCTCAATGGATGAATTGCATTGAGCCTCAAATGGTCCATCACTACGCATTGCTAATGATTTTCTGAACCACGTTATCAACCGTCACTGGGCTTTCAAAGTAAGTAACAGTGGGTTCAGTGCCGTACTTCTCTCGCACAAACGTACGCCATGCTGCTGTGTACATTGCTTCTGCCTCGGCTCTTGAATTCCAAAGATAGACCCCGCCTGCGGTGCCGCCATCTTGGGAGAGCACATAGTGTTTGCGAAATAAACCTGGTACGCCTTGATATTTGGGTGCGGTGCTCATGAAGATGCTGCGGGCTTCTTCTTGAGTGATGGGTTTGGGGAGTGTGAAGCTGGTAAAGACGATGATCATGTGCGTCTCCGATTGGGCAATGTGGACGAGGATATTCAGCGATTAAAAATGGATGCCCTTAGGCAGCCTGCCTGAATGAGCGCTTAAGCATGTCATTCAAAATTTTTGGCAGACAAGGTGAATGACATGATTAAGACGATGTGTAGATTGTAACTCTGTTTAATTTATTTTTCTGGTGTCGAATTTTGGCAATCTAAGGCCAATTATTTAGGCTGCGACTTAGCCACTTTAAACAGCACAATTCCCCATCCCATCATTGGGTTTAATATGTGGTCTATACCTTCACCCATTAAATTCTTAAGCATTCCCTGCCTGTTAATGACGCCATGACTGATCTCTTCTCCAACGCCCAACCCACGCACGCGCCGCTGGCAGAGCGTTTGCGGCCGCACACGCTGGACGAGGTGATTGGGCAGGCGCATTTGCTGGGGGCGGGCAAGCCTTTGCGGGTGGCGTTTGAGCAGGGGCAGCCGCATTCGATGATTTTGTGGGGGCCGCCTGGGGTGGGCAAGACCACGCTGGCGCGCTTGATGGCGTCGGGCTTTAAGGCCGACTTTATTGCCTTGTCGGCGGTGTTGTCGGGTGTGAAGGAAATTCGTGAAGCGGTAGCGCAGGCCGAGCAAACGCGGGCGCAAAGCGGGCGGCAGACTTTGCTGTTTGTGGATGAGGTGCACCGCTTCAACAAAAGCCAGCAGGATGCGTTTTTGCCGCATGTCGAAAGTGGCCTCTTTGTGTTTGTGGGTGCCACCACTGAAAATCCTTCGTTTGAAGTCAATAACGCCTTGTTGTCGCGGGCGGCGGTGTATGTGCTCAAGCCTTTGAGTGAGGCTGATTTGGGTTTGCTGTTAACGCGTGCCTGTGCCGAGTTGCAGGGTTTGACCATGACTGATGCCGCGCGCAATACGCTGATTGCCAGCGCTGATGGTGATGGCCGCAAGCTGCTTAATAATTTAGAGATTGTGGCGCGCGCAGCGGTGAATCAGCATGTTGACGAAGCTTTGCTGGCCAATGCCTTGTCAGAAAACCTGCGCCGTTTTGATAAGGGCGGTGATGCCTTTTACGACCAGATTTCGGCCTTGCATAAATCGGTGCGTGGTTCCAATCCGGATGCCTCTTTATATTGGTTTTGTCGCATGCTTGATGGTGGTGCAGACCCGCGCTATTTAGCCCGCAGAATGATTCGTATGGCCAGTGAAGATATTGGTCTGGCTGATCCTCGCGCCTTGCAAGTCACACTCAGCGCGGCCGATGTTTACGAGCGGCTGGGCACGCCCGAAGGTGAGCTGGCCTTGGCCGAAGCCGTGGTGTACCTGGCTTGCGCGGCCAAGTCCAATGCGGTGTACAAAGCCTATAACGCAGCACGGGCTTTTGTGGCCAAAGAAAAATCCCATCCGGTACCCGTGCATTTACGAAATGCACCCACCAGGTTGATGAAAGAGCTGGGCTACGGCCATGATTACCGTTATGCCCATGATGAGCCCAACGCCTATGCGGCGGGTGAGACTTATTTTCCGGATGAGCTGGAGCAAGCCCCGCAGGGTGCGCCGCATTTTTATATGCCCACACCGCGCGGTATGGAAGCCAAGATTGCCGACAAGCTGCAATGGTTGAAGTCGTTGGATGATGAGGCCAAGGAGTAGGGCGTCATCATCGGCTTTTGTTAATTTTTAATATTTAAAATTTCAAGCTTTGCAGCGTGAATTTAGCGCGGGTTTAATGGCGCTTTGAATAGGCACCACTGGCGCAGCGCCAGTGGTTTTGGCGACGGCATGTGTGTTGCCCTTGTTGGCTTGGGATGAACCAATCAACACGCCTGAAATCACCAATGCGGCCCCGACGATTTGCCCGCTTGAAATACTTTGTCCCAGCGCCACGCCAATCAATGCGGTAAACATGGGCACCAGGTTGATGAACACTGCTGCCCGTGTTGCGCCAATTTTGGCGATGCCCTGATTCCACCAGATATAAGCCAGTACCGAGCCAAATACGGCCATGGCCCCAATGGCTAACGCGGTGGGTGTGGCTGGTACACTCAACAAGTCGTCCGATGCCAGCAAGGACATGCCCGTCAAGGTGATGGCACCGATGATGATGGTGCTGGTGGTCATGGACATGGTGGGCAGGTTTTTGACAAAGCGTTTGGGGATGACGGCATACAGCGCCCAGCAGATGCAGCCGAGCAGAATCAGCACATCGCCCATTGAAAACGACAGGCTCAACAAAGTGTGCAACGAACCCTGGCTTACTACAGTAGCAACACCCGCCAAGCCCAAGGCAAAGCCCAGCCATTGGCGTGCCGAAATCGAATCACGATTGATAGCGGCTGACAGCAGGGCGGTGATGGATGGGTTGAGTGCCATGATCAATGCACCATTAACGGGTGAGGTGAGCTTGAGGCCAAAGAACAGGGCCGCATTGAAACCAAAGACACCAATCACGCCCATGCCAATCAGGGGCAGGAGGTTTTGTCGAACGGCCAGCCCATCCCAACTTTTTTGACGAGCTGCCATCACTGCCAAAATGGCGCCAGCAATGATGAAGCGCCAGGCCGCTGTTGAAAGTGGTGACATGAACTGAATGGCAAACTTGCCCAGATGAAAGGTGGCTGCCCAGAAAAAGGTGGTCAGGATCAGATAGAGATAAGTCATGGTTGGCCTTTTCTGCTGAGGCTGAATGAAAGCGGAATGGGATTGACGGTGCATCATTCAGGTGGCTATTATCACTTTTCATGGATGAAAAAAGAATGGCTAAAAATGGCAAAGAGTTTTCCAAAAAATGATGTACTTGGTCTGGACTGGAATGACCTCAAGTTTTTTCTGGCAGTCGCGCGGGCAGGGGGCTTGACTCCCGCAGCACAAGAACTTGGCACCAGCCCATCAACTGTGTCGCGTCATATCGAGGCGCTGGAACAGCGTTTGGGCGTGACGCTGTTTTTACGCCAGCAGACCGGTTATCTGCTGACCGACCAAGGCAAGGAAATGCTGGAGCCGATTGGTACGGTTGAGCAATCCATGCTCACCGTGGAGCGGCGTGGCGACAGTGTGCAGCAGGACGAGCGCATTAGCGGCCGGGTGCGTTTGGCCACGTCCGAAGGGTTGGCCACGTTTTTGGTAACACCGCATTTGATGCGGTTTTGGCAGCGTTATCCGCTGGTGCAGGTGGAATTGATCAGTGGTGCGGCCCTGGTTGACTTAAGCCGTCGCGAGGCAGATCTGGCATTGCGCTTTGTCAACCCTTCCGAGCATTCAGCCAGCCAGGATTACATCGCCATGCATTTGGGCGCGATCCATTTCAACCCGTATTGCGCGCGTTCGCTGGTAGGCGACAATCCACCTGAGTTTGCGCAGCTGGTTGAGCAACTGGACTATATTTCATGGGATGACGATTGGACCAGCCTGCCCATGGCCAATTGGATTGCCAAACAGTTTCACGACAAAAAGCCCATTCTCACCAGCAACAGCATGATTGTGCATTATCAGGCCGTACGCGGTGGCGCCGGATTGGCGCTCTTGCCCGATTACATTGGCTTGCATGATCCGCTGCTTTATAAAGTGCCGCTTCCTGAGCATCTCATACCCAAGCGCGACTTGTGGCTGGTCTATCACCGTGACCTCAAAGCCAGCCAGCGTGTGATTGCCATGCGCGATTTTTTGAAGGAGCTGGTGCAAGAGATAGCGGCTTAAAGCACAACGGTTTGTTTACCTGAGGCTGCACCATCAAGCAGATGGTCATTCAGATTTGTCGTGTGCATGATTCAAACTATAGGATGGGTTATGAGAACTTTGTGTCTTTGATTGTGATTCAACGGCATAATTACGGGCTAGTCTTTGAAAATTTGCGTCTGGATTTGGTTGATTTTTTATACTATAGGGGTGTATAAATTTTGATCTAATAAATACGCACTTAAGATGCTATAAAATACAATATACTCCTTTAAAATACTCTATTTGGGTAGCTTTTCTACCTTACTACTGATTGATCTCTGATTTATGCTCGATATCCAACTGCTCCGTAAAGACCTCGACGCTGTCGTCACCCGACTGGCTGATCGTGGATTTGCCTTTCCCAAGGACAGCTTTAGCCAGCTTGAGGCTGAGCGCAAGCAAATTCAAACGCGCACCGAAGAACTGCAGGCACAGCGCAATAGCTTGTCCAAGCAGGTTGGCATGCTCAAGGGCAAGGGCGAAGATGCGTCGGCAGTGATGGCGCAAGTCGGTGGTATCAATGATGAGCTGAAAACGTCTGCCGACAAGCTGGAGCTGATTCAAACACAATTGGATGCCATGTTGCTGACGATTCCCAACCTGCCGCATGAGAGTGTGCCGGTGGGCAAGAGCGAAGCCGACAATGTAGAAGTGCGTAAAGTGGGCACGCCGCGCCACTTTGAGTTTGCGGTGAAAGACCATGTTGATTTGGGTACGCCCCTGGGTCTGGATTTTGATACCGGTGCCAAGTTGTCGGGGGCACGCTTTACGGTGATGAAGGGGCAGATTGCGCGTTTGCATCGGGCGCTCGCGCAATTCATGCTCGACACCCATACCGCCGAACATGGTTATACCGAGCATTACACCCCCTACTTGGTGAATGCTGAATCCTTGCGTGGCACAGGCCAATTGCCCAAGTTTGAAGAAGATTTATTTAAAATTCCAGGTGTGGCTGGTGATGAGTCGGCCCGTTCCTTTTACTTGATCCCGACTTCGGAAGTCACGCTGACCAACACGGTACGTGGTGATATTTTGTCGGCGGAATCCCTGCCGCTCAAGCTCACTGCCCACACTCCCTGTTTTCGTTCCGAAGCCGGCAGCTATGGTCGTGATACCCGCGGCATGATTCGTCAGCATCAGTTTGACAAGGTGGAAATGGTGCAGATCGTTGAGCCATCCAAGTCCTACGAGGCACTCGAAGAGATGCTTGGCCATGCTGAAAACATCCTGAAAAAACTCGGCTTGCCCTATCGGGTGATTACCTTGTGTACCGGTGATATGGGCTTTGGTGCCACCAAGACGTATGACATTGAAGTCTGGTTGCCGGCACAGAATACCTATCGTGAAATTTCCTCGGTATCCAACTGTGAAGCCTTTCAGGCGCGCCGCATGCAAACGCGTTACCGGCCGCAGGATGGTGGCAAGGCCAAACCGGAACTGGTTCATACCCTCAATGGCTCGGGCCTGGCAGTCGGTCGCACTTTGGTCGCGGTATTGGAAAATTATCAGAATGCCGATGGCAGCATGACGGTGCCGGAAGTGCTCAAGCCTTATATGGGGCAACTGAATCAGCTGAGTTAGTCAACCAAGTTAGTCAGACGAGCTCATCAGCTAAGTTCGTGAGTTAAGGTAGTCAGTGCGAGGGCAAGGATGATGACTTCTTGATATCTGCCAGTACCTCTGTGGGTTGATCTACTTAGTGACGAGTGTTGGAGACGCGGTCTAATATGAAAATAAAATTGCCCGACGATGCGCTGCCGAGTCAGCAGACTGGTTCAGTCAGTACAGTCTGGACGCGGCTGTTCGGGCGGCCAGATCGTTTTGCAAAACTCAGTCAGTCGGAGTTGATGTATCTGGTGCAAAGCCATTTCTTTGAGGCGTCACCTTTGCCGTTGGCACGCTTTGATCAGTCGATGCGCATGATTTTCTGCAATCAGGCCTGGGCTAGACTGGTCGATGCCACAGTCGCCAAACTGGTCGGTACAACCTGTCTGCTCAATGGTTTAAATGCCAATCGGCAACAATATCTCCAACGCAGCATGCAGGCCGGTCAACCCATCTCCTTGAGTATGACCTTAAATCATGACAATGGGCGCACTCAGGAAATTGATGTGTGGTTTACCCCCGAAGCAGGGCCCGATAGTCAGGTCATTACCTTCACCGCATTAGGTCGGGATATGACTGAACAGAAACGCCAGGCGGATCTGTTTAATCAGACTCGGCAACGACTCGACTTTGCCATGCGTGGTGCCAAGGTCAGCACTTGGGAGTGGCTGGTTCAACAAAATCGGATTCGGATTCAGGGTACGCATTCAGTCATTACTGGGCGACCTGGTGTGGATCAGGAGGTCATCCCGGTACCGGTGTTTATCAATGCTGTCCATCCGGACGATCGACTGCATTTGCGCAAGCAGCTGATCAGTGCAATGCGTGGTGAAACAGCCGAGTTGTCTGCCGAGTTTCGCATTCTTGATCCTGGCAGTGATCGGCACCATCCGCAATGGCGTTGGGCGCATGTGCGTGGCGCGATTGTGGAGCGTGATTTGCAAAAGGGCACTGCCAAACGCATGGCAGGTATCTTTCATGAGATCAATGATCGTAAAGAAGCCGAGCTGGCACTGAAGAGTTCTGAGGCGCGTTTCAAATCACTGCTTGAATTGTCGGCTGACTATTACTGGGAACTGGATGAGCAGTTTCGATTTGTGACTTTTGATGGCAATCATGTGGATCGCCTGAAAGATTCACTCTGCGAAATCGAACTACAGCAAACTGTCAGCGAATTCATGATTGGCAAGTGCCGCTGGGATTTGCCCGGCCATGAAATCATCAGTCCATCAATGGATTGGGTCAGTCATCAAGCTCTCCTGGAAACGCATGTGCCTTTTGCTATGACGGTGCGTCATCAGTCGAGCAATGGTGGTGATTTTTACTACGATATTCGCGGCACGCCCTGGTGGGATGAGCAAGGCCATTTCAACGGTTATCGCGGCGTCAGTCATGATGTGACGGAGCGGATGCGCAATGAGCAGCGAGTACGACATCTGGCTTATCATGATGCACTGACCGAGTTGCCCAACCGTATGCTGATGCAAGATCGGGTGGAGCGGATTCTTTCCGAAAGCCGTCGCACCCATCAACAGTTTGCCTTGCTGTTTATGGATCTGGATAACTTCAAGGCCATCAACGACACGCAAGGTCATGATTGTGGCGACGAAGTGTTGCGCGTCAGCAGTCAGCGTTTGTTATCCCGTTTGCGGGAGGCCGATACACTGGCACGCTTTGCCGGTGATGAGTTTGTCATTTTGCTGCCCTTGTTGCACATTGCCGACGATGCTGCACTGGTAGCAGAAAAACTGCTTGATGCCTTGCGTGAACCGATTCTTTTTGACGGCAAGCAGATTTTTGTTTCTGGCAGTATTGGCATTGCGGTCTATCCCAATGATGGTGAAACGGTGGAAAAGCTGCTCGATAATGCCGATGCGGCGATGTATGCGGCCAAGCAGGCCGGGCGCAACAATTACCACTTTTTTACCAGCAAACTCAATCTGCAAAGACAAAAGCGTTTGGCCATTGAATCGGAAATGCGCGCTGCTTTTGAGCGTGGTGAATTCAGCGTGTACTACCAGCCCAAGTTTGATCTGGCGACCCGTGCCTTGATTGGTACCGAAGCCCTGTTGCGTTGGCAGCGCAATGACGGCTCGTTTGTAGATCCTTCCGACTTCATTCCGATTGCCGAAGAAAACGGCATGATTGGCACGATTGGTCGTTGGGTATTGCGCCAAGCGGTCATGCAAACTCGCCAATGGCATGCGCAAGGACTCAAACTATCGATTGCAGTCAATGTGTCGGCAGTCCAGCTACGCCAAAAGCGTTTTATTGATTTTCTTAGAGAAACACTTGAAGAAAGCGGTATCCCGGTCACGTCGTTGATACTCGAACTCACCGAAACGGCATTGCTGGCGCAAAATGAAAACGGCGAAGCCATCATTCAACGTGTGCATGATATGGGTGTGACGCTGAGTCTGGATGATTTTGGCACAGGCTTTTCCAGCCTGTCTTACCTGCAGCGATACCCATTTAAAGAAGTCAAAATTGATCGTTCATTTACCCGCGATATTTGTGATGATGTTCGCGATGCCGCTTTGGTACGCGCAATCATCGGTCTGGCAAAAAACCTGGGTTTGAATCTGGTTGCCGAAGGCATTGAAACACCGAGGCAGTTGACCATGCTGGCACTGTCTGGCTGTCCATTTGGTCAAGGTTATCTATTTTCACGACCATTGAGCGTGAACCAGTTCAATCAAAACTATTTGCCAGCGCATTCACCAGGCTGATTTTCAAGAGCGAGCCTGCTATAATTCGAGCCTTCGGAAAGATGGCAGAGTGGTCGAATGCGCCGGACTCGAAATTCGGTATACGGTAACCCCGTATCGTGGGTTCAAATCCCACTCTTTCCGCCACCCTTAAGGTATATCTCACGCCTTGAATTTTTGCTTGATGGGTAAATGATTGCCACTACCTATCCTGCTATGACATCAATCATGTCTTGTTGGTTACCATGACGATCAACCCGCACTGAACAATGATTCCTGCGGGTTTTTTATTGACGATTGTTGGCCGATTATTGAAACAAACCGTAGGACACCAACCACACCAGTGCGGCAGAAAAAAAGAATGAAATCAGGATGGTGGCGGAAGTAGGATTCATGATGCGGCAATCAAATGAGTTAACAAGAGTGATCAGCTTAATTCCTCGTTCCGATAAATCTTGTTAAAAAGTTGTGCTTAGCCAAGCTGTATCCCGCTTTGTCACAGAACTGTCATCTGGCGAGCGCCTATCACTTCTATGGGTGACTTGTTGACGCTCAATTGAGTTTGACGTCAGTCCTCAATTCAAGGCTGCCTAACTCATTTACAAATCAATTGGCCTTGCCGTCAACTCAACGCAACCCAGCATCGTTCTAGTCTTATATTCCTTACCCTAGAGGATCAAATGAAAAAGCGCTTACTTGCTGCTTTGCCTGCGATAGTCTTGAGCGGTTGTGCGGTAGTACCTTATGGTCCGCCGGTTGAGTCAGGCCCCTACTATGCGCCACCCCCTGCAGTTTATGCACCAGCACCAGTTTATGTAGCGCCGCCCCCCGTCTTTTTTGGATTTAGAGGTGGTTATGGCTACGGACATGGTCATGGTTGGGGTTACGGCGGTGGCTATGGCCATCACCGTGGGCATTGGTAGCCGTTGTCAAATCAGTCTCATTCATGTTCTAAGGATTGGTCTGATGGTGCGATAAAACCGGGGCAGATTTTTGTATTGGGAATTAATCTGCTTTAATTCAGTCTATGTTGCTTATCTATTGATAGACTAGGCAGTGCATCGCTGACTGCCGCTTATTCCCATGTTCATCGTTCGCCAAGCCTGGATCAATCTTTTGCGAGATTTACGTTCAGGCGATCTTCGTTTGTTGATATTGTCACTGCTGATCGCTGTGGGCTCGCTCACAGCCGTCGGTTTTTTTTCGGATCGTTTACGGCTCGGTCTGGAACGCGATGCGCGACAGCTCTTGGGGGCTGACTTGGTGTTGCGCGGTGATGTCGCCATTCCGGATAATCTGCAAATGGCAGCATCCAAGCGTGGTTTAACGGTGGCGCAGACAGTATCTTTTCCGACTATGGCACTGGCAGGGGCACAAAGTCAGCTGGTAGCATTAAAAGCAGTATCCAGTACCTACCCCTTGCGAGGCCATCTCACCCTGGCACCGACGCTTGCTACGAGTTATCAGGCACCACCTGCTGGCGAGGTCTGGCTGGATCAGGCCGCAGCGGATACATTGGGTTTGCAGTTGGGCAATAACCTGCAACTTGGTGAAGCACATTTCAAGTTGACGCGGATTGTGGTGCTGGAACCTGATCGTGGCGCTGCATTCATGAATTTTGCGCCACGTGCCATGATTGCACTCGATGATTTGCCTGCCACCAAGCTGGTTCAATTTGGCAGTCGGGTGACGTATCGACTGCTGGTGGCTGGTTCTGATGAGGCGGTGAGTGCCTATCAAGGTTGGCTGGATCAGCAAATCAAACAATCCAATTTACATGGCTATCGGGTCGATACCCTGGAGCAGGGGCGACCAGAAATGCGGCAGACACTGGATCGTGCTGAACGATTTCTTTCCCTGGTGGCTATGTTGGCAGCCATGTTGTCAGGCCTTGCGGTGGCGTTGGCGGCACGCCGTTTTGCCGAGAAGCGTCTGGATAGTGTGGCTATCATGCGCTGTCTGGGTTTGCAGCAGAGGGCGATCAGTAAAGTATTTTTGCTGGAATTTTTAATACTCGGTTTATTGGCCAGTAGCCTGGGTTTGCTATTGGGTTTTGCTGCGCACTTCATGCTGGCGCATTGGTTGGCTGGCTTGATGAATGTCGTTTTGCCCGCACCAACGATGATGCCCTTGCTGCAGGCAGGCGGTATGGGTTTGCTGATGATGCTCGGTTTTGGTTTGCCACCGATCATGCGTTTAAGCAAAGTATCGCCATTGCGTGTGTTGCGACGCGATATGGGCGGCTTGCCTCTATCAATCAAGTCGGCCTATGGTTTGGGTTTACTGGCGTTTACTGCACTACTGGTGTGGCAGGCGCACGATATTGAATTGGGTTTGTTAACAGCTGCTGGTTTTGCGATGGGGCTATTGCTATTTCTGATACTTGGACGCATTGCACTGCAATTGTTGGGTCAGATGGCTTATCGCTTACCAATGAAATGGGGTATGGCACGGGCTATTGCGTTGGCATTGAAGCGCCGACTGGGCATGAATACCTTGCAGATCGCCGCACTGGCATTGGGTTTGATGGCTTTATTACTTTTGACATTTACCCGGACTGACCTGGTGCAAGGCTGGCAAAGTGCCACACCGCCGGATGCGCCCAATCGTTTTGTGATCAATATTCAACCTGATCAAAAAAATGCCATGCAGGCCGAACTCAATGCCGCCAAAGTTATGCAGGCCGAGTTTTATCCGATGATTCGAGGCCGTCTGATTGAAGTCAACGGTAAGCTCATTGATCCTAATCAGTATCAGGACGAACGTGCGCGCAGCCTGATCAATCGAGAATTCAATCTGTCCTATATGGACGATTTGCCCAAAGAAAATAAAATTGTTGCAGGGCAATGGTTTGGCGACACGGCAATGCCAGTTGCGACATCCATTACGCCACAGGCTTCGGTTGAAGAAGGTCTGGCCAAAACCTTGGGTTTAAAGCTGGGTGATGTTTTGCGTTTTGATATTGCCGGTCAAACCATCGCCGCGCCGATTACCAGTTTGCGCAAGCTCAACTGGAGTAGCATGCGCGTCAATTTTTTTGTGGTATTGCCCACCGCCAGCTTGCAGGATTATCCCCAAACCTGGATCACGGCTTTTCATTTGCCGACATCGCAAAATAGTGCGGCACGTGGCTGGCTGTCACGTTTTCCTAATCTGACCATTGTGGATGTGGGCGCCATGATTAATCAGGTGCAGCAAATTCTTGAGCAGGTCATCAAGGCGGTCGAGTTTCTGTTTTTGTTTGCTTTGCTGAGTGGCTTATTGGTGCTCTATACGGCCTTGATGGCAAGCCGTGAGGCACGTATTGCCGAAGTGGGATTATTGCGGGCATTGGGTGCCTCACGAGGTTATCTCTTGCAAACCCAGTTGGGTGAGTTTGCCTTGATGGGTCTGTTGGCTGGCTTGTTGGCGGCAGCTGGTGCCACAGTGATTGGTGTCTTGCTGGCGGTGCGTATTTTTGAATTTGACTGGGTATTCAATGTCTGGATATTTCCTGCAGGCGCACTAACTGGTTTACTTGTCGCCATGCTCGCAGCCTGGTTTGGTTTGCGCCCGATATTGCAGACGCCACCTTGGGTAACATTGCGCGACGCCAGCGCTGCCTGAAACGAATGCCTTTTGGTGTATGGCTCAATTTTAATTGATGGGCACTTTGCCTGAATCAAGTCAGAATCGTTTTTCTGCTGCGGCACAGCCTATACTAGCGACTTGGATTGCTGCGTAGCCAATTTTGTCTTGCCGCAGTAGTCAGCTTTCTTCTTTCTGTCTTCTATGCTTAATCACGATACCAGTGTCGACCTGAAACGGCGCCTGCTGATTCTGGTCACCAGTTTTGCCCTCCTCATTTGTTTGATCTCTTCTTATCTGGTCATTGACAAGGCCAGTAGCCGGATCAAAAGCCAATTTAAAGTCACCAGCGAAATCATTGAACAAATCATGAATTACGAGGCCAAGATGCCGCGCCCCGATTTTACGCGTGAGCTGTTTGGTGTTGAGTTGTCACATATGGATAATCTGGGGCGCCTGCTTAATATCTGTCTGGATGTATTTGACATGAGTTATCACCCGTTGCAGCATCACTGCTTTTCGGAAGCGAGTGGCGGTCCGGATTGGTTGGCCAAAGTGCTGGATATGTTTTTGGGTGAAAAGCTGGAGCATGTGGGCAGCATTGGCACCTATCCCAATATCAAGGTGGGTGAGTTTGTAATTCGGCCCAATCTGGACGTGGAAACCGCTGATATCTGGGATGAGATCAAAACAGTATTGATGATCACGCTGGGTATTCTGATTTTGAATCTGCTGATTTATTTGCCGGTCAAACGGGCACTACGTCCGACAGAAGAAATCCTTTCTGTGTTGGACCGCATGCAGAAAGGTGATTTGTCGGTACGTATGCCAATTCCTGCTTTGGTTGAGCTCAAGCGCATTGCCGAGGGTTTTAATGATTTTGCCGGACAGTTGGAAGCGACCACTGAAAATATGAAGCAGTTGGCCAAGAAGCTGATTTCAGTGCGTGAGGAAGAACGCCATCATCTGGCGCGTGAATTGCACGACGAGTTTGGTCAATATCTCACTTCCATCAGTGCCGAAGCTGCTTGTATCAATAGTCTGGCCGAGCATGATCTGCCCAGCATTCTGCCTTCGAGCCGTGCCATTTCCAATATTACTGTACACATGATGGAATCCTTGCAAGGCATCTTGCATCAGCTGCGTCCGGTGGCGCTGGAAAAGTTTGGACTTGAGGCCAGTCTTGAACAGTTGGTCACCAGTTGGCGTCGTACTCATCCTGCCACGATTTATGAATTGAAAATGGTCGGTGTACTTGAGAACCTGCCTGAGGATGTGTCGATTGGTATTTACCGGATTGTTCAGGAAAGTCTCACCAACGCTGTCCGGCATGCCAATCCTGCGCGGATATCGGTGTTTTTGGCGCGCAGTGAAACGATGGTGAATTTGTCGATCCGTGATGATGGGCTGGGTTATCCCAGAGAGCGTGAAGGCAAGGGTGGTTTTGGTTTGCTGGGGATGCGTGAGCGGGTCTTGGCCTTGGGTGGTCAATTCAAGCATCAGTCCTGCTTGCCACAGGGCACCTTGATTGAAGCCAGTTTGCCGGTTCTATGAAAGGTTTGTCCATGAATCCTAAAACTCGTTTAATGCTGGTGGATGATCATGCCGTGGTGCGAGAGGGCTATCGACGTTTATTGGAATGCCGTCCGGATCTGGAAATTGTGTCGGAGGCCAATAGTGCGCGCCAAGCACTTGAGCAGTATCGTCTGACGACGCCCGATGTCATCGTGCTGGATTTATCTTTGCCTGATATGGGTGGCGTCGAGTTGATCCTGCGCTTGATGCAACGTGATCGTTCGGCCCGTATTTTGGTGTTCAGCATGCATCGTGATCCCCTGTTTGCATCGCAGGCCCTACGTGCCGGGGCTTTAGGCTATGTGACTAAAAGCAGCGCGCCGGAAGAGCTGGTGCAGGCGGTATATCAGGTCATGGCGCGGCAGCGGGTCATCAGCAAAGATATTGCACCGGAGCTGGCCCTGGCATTGCTGGAACAGGATAGTCATCCGCTCAAGGAGTTGTCGCCGCGAGAATTTGAGATTTTGCGCATGTTGGTGGATGGCTATAGTCCAGAGGAGATTGGCCAGCGCTTGAGCATCAGTCCCAAGACAGTACAAAACTGTCACTACCAGATCAAATCCAAGCTGGGAACTAAATCAGATTTTGAATTAAGTCGACTTGCCATCAAGCTGGGTCTGATTGCTTGATCGTTATATTGTTTAACTGTTAGGTAACGGGCAAATTGCCTGCCTGCTTGCATGTAAAACCCTCTGCAGAAAAGAATGTCAGTCTCGTATTATGATGAGTCAAATAAAAAATCATTTTCTGAGGAGACTGCCATGCGCAACTCACAACTTTCTAACCGAGCAAGCGCACTAAATGGGTTGCCTCGACAAGCATTGCTGGCTTTGGCTTTTTCCAGTGTCTTTGTATTGAGTCTGCCAGGTACGGCCAGTGCGCAAAACAATACCTTTTGTGGTGGTGCTGCCCATCCGACTGTGCCAAGCGATCTGGCCAACGTCAAAGGTGATATGACCATTGAGGCCACGGCAGATCAACCTGCCAATATTGTGACCTGCTCAAAGGGATACATGGCGGCCAAATGCGGTGATTTTGATACGGCCAACAAGATCTTCGATAAATGTATTGCCGCAGGTTATGTGGGTGCGATGATCTGGAAGGCGTTGATGTATGAAGACGGCACCGGCGTGCCGCAAGACTCCGCCATGGCTACTCAGCTCATGAAAGCGGCTTCCTTGAAAGGCAATGACGGCTATGCCACGATTGCCAAGGTACATTATGCATCGGCCTTGCTGGAAGGCAAGGGGGTCGAGAAGAATGAAAAGGAAGCCATGAAGTGGTTTCAGACTGCTGCGGCTGAAGGTGATCGGGATGCCAAGGAGTTTCTTGAGACTGGACACCATACCGCTGATCGTGATCAGCATGGCATTGGGGTTGGCACGCCAACTGAATCAGTGGCCGGACAAAAACTCACACAAGTGATTCCTGCTGCAGTCAAACAGCCAGCCACCTGGTTTGGTCTGGTGATTGTGGCCATCATTGCGATTGGTGCCTATCGCCAAAGTCGTCGTAAACCCATCTCAGAAGCACGTCTGATGAAAGAGGTGGCCTGATGCATAACCCGATCGAAGGTCTGATGTATGACGTCAGTCAGCTGTTTCTGATCCCGGTGTTGATTGCAATTGGTTTTCTGTTTACCTATGCCTTTTATGCGCTTGGCATGTTTGGCTGGCAGATGTGGCAACGTCGTTACAGTAAACAATATTCACGCGGTTACGAGCTGCTTGATGCCTATCGTGCCAAGCCTGATTTAAGTATTGATGAGCTCGAATCCCTGGCGGTCAAACGTCTGGAGTTTGTGCGCATCACCACACGTGTCATGCCCATGTTGGGTCTGGTGGCAACCATGATTCCAATGGGGCCGGCTCTGAAGGCGTTGTCGGATGGTCAGATTGCCGATGTATCGCGTAACCTGATGGTGGCATTTTCAGCGGTGATCTTGGCCTTGCTGGCCGCCGCCATTACTTTTTGGATTGCCAATGTGCGGCGACGCTGGTATGCCAGTGACTTGATGCTGATTGAAAAGGAAATGGCACTGGGTCGCGTGGCCGTTTTGCACGATCAAGCACATCATGCTCGCGAAGCCAGCCATCCCAGCCATCGCGTAGCGTCGGGAGAATCCGTATGAGAATGAAACTCTCTGATGACATGGAAGCCGACGATCCGATTTTGTCGGTGGTCAATCTGATTGATGTGTTCCTGGTCATCATTGCTGCCTTGTTATTGGCCATGGCCAATAGTCCGGCCAATCCAATGGGCGCAGAGAAGATGACCATCATCAAGAATGCCGGTACACCCGAGATGGAAATCATCATCAAGGATGGCCAAAAAATTGAACGTTTCAAGAAAAGCGAAGGCGAGGGGCAGGGGCGTGGTGTCAAGGCAGGTAGTGCCTATCGCATGAAAGATGGCTCAATGGTTTATGTGCCTGAATAGGCAGCGTATCCGAGCCGGATTGTCGAGTGGTGACGTTGTGATCACCCAATCCTTTGCTTTCTTTTTGCGCTCTTTTTGCTTTGAGGGGCGCCAGCATCGCCTGCTGGCCCTGGTTACCTTCAGGGTATTCCCTTTAATACGGGAAAGTGCCAATGTAATACAAGGTCAGGCTGACTACATTGTGTCTTTAATCAGCCGACCTCATCATGCTTTCCCGACGCAACTTCCTTGGTGGTCTTTTGGCCACGACAGCCTGCTCCAGTCAAATGGCCTGGGGGCTGGCAAAGTCTGAGCCAATTCGCATTGGTGTGACAGGAAGCTTTTCCGCCTCCGCAAACGAACCATTCATGCTCGGTGAAAGCATGCGCAATGGGGCGCGCCTGGCCGTGACTGAAATCAATCTTATGGGTGGCATTAGCGGCCGTTCGATCGCCCTGGTAGAGCGCGATGATGAAGGCCAGTATGCGCGCGCCATGCGGGTTGCGGATGAGCTGATCAACGATGAAAAAGTGGTCGCCGTGATTGGTGGTTTGAATCCTGTGACTTGCTGGGCATCGATTGACTTGTACCAGACTGCCCAGGTGCCTTTGGTGATTGCCGGTGCCAGTGATGTGGAGCTGACCCGTAAATTTATTCCGCCTCGGGCCACGTCCAACTATATCTTTCGGGTCGCGCCGACCATGCTGCAAGAAGTGCAGTTACTACTGCGCGAGCTGACCCGACGCAATCTTCAGCAAGTGCTTTTGCTGAGTCCGGCCGATGCCAGTTGGGATAATAACCAGCAGCAGCTGGAGCAGGCCTTTAAGGGTGTGCCGATTGATATCGTCATGCAATATCGCAGTAAAGCCGGTGAAACGGATTTTCGTGATGTTTTGCGGGCGGCGCGCAAACAGGGTGTCAATGCGGTACTGGCTTGGGGCAATGCTAACGAATTGACGGCCCTGGCGCAAAACCGTTTGCAGCTCAATTGGCCGGTGCCATTGCTGGGTAGTTGGGTGATGTCTTCGCAACCCTTTTTAGATCAGCTGGGGGCTGCGGCAGAAGGGTTGATGATGCCGCAAACCTTTATTGCCGAATTCACCCGTTCTTCTCCCTACTTTCGCAATAGTTTTTTTCTGGCCTACGAAGACAGCTTCAAGACTTCACGGATTCCCGTGCCGATGGCGGCTACCCAGGGCTATGACGCGCTCAATCTGTTGGTGGCCGCACTGCGCAATGGCAATGCGCAAACCGGTCGGGAATTACGAATGGCACTGGAAAATCTGCGTGGCCCGATTGAAGGGGCGATGGTGCGCTATGACAAACCGTTTAGCGCCACCGAGCACGATGCGATTACTGCGGATCGTTTGCTGATCGGGCAGGTCCATGAAGGTCGGGTGATGCCGACCACCGCACCCATTCACAAACCCAGCGCAGAAACTTTGGCGAACAGCCTTGATCGCCAGGAAATCAATTCGCGGACTCGAAATCGACCGTAGTTTGTTGTTCAATTGATGCGTATTTTTGCTGCTTTGCAAAATGCCGATCAATATCTAAATGTACTACTACCCTGTATTTTTTTATGATATCTATTTATGCACTTGAGAAGGCATTATTTTGATATTGATATGGGAGTATTAATAAATTGAGATATTAGGATGTTGCTTAGCATCATTAAATTTCGTATTATAAAAAACAATACCGTAATTTGAAATAATTCTTGATTATCACTTTGAAGCTCCCCTACAATTCGCTGCAACAGCTGAAGTGTTTTTTTAATGCTTTCTGACTGTCAATCAGACTGAATAGAACTAGGAGACAATCATGTCCGCCGTGCCTGCCCAAAGCCCTGAAAGTAACGATAACGATTCTGTAGAAACCAAAGAATGGCTGGATGCGCTGGAGTCCGTCATTGCCGCGGAGGGTGCCGAACGTGCGCACTTTCTGCTCGAAAAAATGGTTGATCTGGCGCGTCGCCGCGGTGCCCATATCCCTTTTTCGGCCAATACTGCTTACGTCAATACCATTCCCGCCCACCTTGAAGAACATTGTCCCGGCAATCTCGAATATGAAGAGCGCCTGCGCTCCTGGATGCGCTGGAATGCCATGGCGATGGTGGTCAAAACCAATCGCGGTGAGGGTGATCTGGGTGGCCACATTTCCAGCTTTGCTTCATTGGCTAATATGCTGGGGATTGGTTTTAACCATTTCTGGAAAGGGCCGGATCATCCCGATGGCGCCGACTTGCTCTACATCCAGGGCCATTCTTCCCCCGGTATTTATGCACGGGCCTTTTTGGAAGGGCGTTTTGATGAAGAGCGCCTGCTCAATTTCCGGCGCGAAGTGGATGGCAAGGGCTTGTCGAGTTATCCGCATCCCAAGCTGATGCCGGATTTCTGGCAGTTCCCGACGGTTTCGATGGGTCTTGGGCCACTGATGGCGATTTACCAGGCGCGCTTTCTCAAATACATCCATGCGCGCGGCATTGCACAAACGGCCAACCGCAAAGTCTGGGCGTTTTGTGGCGATGGCGAGATGGACGAGCCAGAATCCATGGGTGCCATTGGCATGGCCGGTCGTGAAAAGCTCGATAATCTGGTATTTGTGGTCAATTGCAATCTGCAGCGGCTCGATGGCCCGGTGCGTGGCAACGGCAAAATCATCCAGGAACTGGAAGCCGATTTTCGTGGTGCCGGCTGGAATGTGATCAAGGTGATCTGGGGTTCGTACTGGGATCCGCTGCTGGCCCAGGACAAGGACGGTATCCTGCAAAAGATCATGATGGAAACCGTTGATGGCGAGTATCAAAACTACAAGGCCAAAGATGGCGCTTATGTGCGTAAACACTTTTTTGGCAAGCATCCCAAGGCGCTCGAAATGGTGGCACGCATGACCGACGAGGACATCTGGCGTCTGAATCGTGGTGGCCATGATCCCCACAAAATTTACGCGGCTTTCAAACAGGCCAGCGAACACAAGGATCAGCCGACCGTGCTGCTGGTCAAGACTATCAAGGGCTTTGGCATGGGCAAGGCCGGTGAAGCACGTAATACCGCGCACCAGACTAAAAAGCTCGATGACGCGGCGATTCGTGAAATGCGTGATCGTTTTGCCATTCCGATTGAAGATGCGCATCTGCCAGGCGTACCTTTTTTCAAGCCATCCGCCGACTCGCCTGAAATCAGGTATTTGCATGAGCGCCGTCAGGCCTTGGGCGGTTACCTGCCGCATCGTCGCGAAAAAGCCGATGAAAACCTGCCGATTCCAGCGTTGACTGATTTTCAGGCCTTGCTCGAACCGACTGCCGAAGGCCGAGAAATATCGACCACGCAAGCCTATGTGCGCATCATCACCACCTTGCTGCGTGACCAGCATATCGGTCAGCGGGTGGTGCCCATTCTGGTGGATGAGGGCCGTACCTTTGGGATGGAAGGTCTGTTCCGCCAGATTGGTATCTTCTCGCAGGAAGGGCAAAAGTACGAGCCGGTCGATCGTGATCAGGTGATGTATTACCGTGAGGACAAGGCCGGCCAGATTTTGCAGGAAGGTATCAATGAAGCCGGTGCGATGAGTTCCTGGATTGCTGCCGCAACCTCCTACTCGACCAATAATCGGGTGATGATTCCTTTCTATATTTTCTACTCGATGTTTGGTCTGCAGCGGGTTGGCGACCTGGCCTGGGCGGCCGGTGACATGCGCGCTCGCGGCTTTTTGTTGGGCGGCACCTCGGGTCGTACCACGCTCAATGGCGAGGGTCTGCAGCATGAGGATGGTCACAGCCATATTCTGGCCACAACCATCCCCAACTGTATTTCCTATGATCCGACCTTTGCCTACGAGCTGGCCGTGATCATGCAAAATGGCTTGAAGCGGATGGTGCAGGAGCAGGAAGATGTCTATTTCTACATCACCCTGATGAACGAAAATTACACGCATCCTGGCCTCAAGCCAGGTCAGGCCGAGGGTATTCTGAAAGGGATGTACCTCTTTCAAAAAGGTGCCGAGCAGGCCAAGCGTGTGCAGCTATTAGGCTCGGGCGTGATTTTGCGCGAAGTGATTGCCGCGGCTGAACTGTTGGCCAATGACTGGGGGATTGCGGCCGACATCTGGAGTTGTCCAAGCTTTACCGAAGCCGCCCGCGAAGGGGCAGCGGTGGAGCGCTGGAATCTGCTGCATCCGGGTGAGCCTGCCAAAACCAGTTATGTCAGCCAATTGCTGGCGCCCACCAGCGGTCCGATCATCGCTTCAACCGATTACATGAAATTGCTGGCGGAACAAATCCGGCCATTGATACCCAAAGGTCGTAGCTACAAGGTGTTGGGTACCGATGGTTTTGGCCGTTCTGATACCCGCACCAAGCTGCGTGAGCATTTTGAGGTGAATCGTCACTTTGTGGTTTTGTCGGCTTTGCGTGCGCTGGCCGATGAAGGTGCAATAGCGCCAAGTCTGGTGGCTGAGGCGATTGGCAAATATGGTATCAATCCTGAGAAGGTCGATCCACTCCTGGCCTGATTGATCAATGACGTTTTGGATGATCCATCTGAAACGTCATAAAAAACGCCCTAAAAGGTATTTTTTGTGGAGTATAGGCATTTTTATGGTGCTTAAGTGCGTCAATATTAATGCTTTAAAAATACACTCGGTGTGTATATTTTTAAGTGGATGGTGTGCAATTGTGTTGCGAGCGAGCTTGACGAAGTAGTGCCATCAAACATGAGTCGATAAAACGAGCGCTTTTTTGCGATATCTAAAAACAGGTTGCCAATATGAGTCAAAGTATAGAAGTCAAAGTTCCCGATATTGGGGACTTCACGGAAGTGGCCGTGATTGAAGTGCTGGTCAAACCGGGTGACCGGGTCAAGGTAGACCAGTCGCTGCTGACGGTTGAATCAGACAAAGCCAGCATGGAAATTCCCAGCTCGACTGCGGGTGTGGTTAAGGAAGTCAAAATCCAGCTGGGCGATAAAGTCTCTGAAGGCACGCTGGTATTGTTGCTGGAAGCCGATGATGGCGCTGCTGTGGTGGCTGAGTCTGCGCCGGCACCGGCTGGTGCGGCGGCTGTACCAACTCCCGCGCCAACGCCCGTAGCCGCACCAGCATCAAACACTGCGCCAGCCTTGGTGGAAGTCAAAGTTCCCGATATTGGTGACTTTAAAGAAGTGGTGGTCATTGAAGTACTGGTCAAGGTGGGCGATACGGTCAAGGTCGATCAGTCCTTGATGACGGTCGAATCAGACAAGGCCAGCATGGAGATTCCCAGCTCGACGGCTGGCCTTGTCAAGGAATTGAAAGTGACGCTGGGTGACAAGGTTTCCGAAGGTACACCGGTACTGGTTTTGGAAACGACTGGTGCGGTGGCCACGGCGCCTGCCAGTGTCTCATCGGTGGCAGCTGTTGGGACAACTGTCGCGCAAGTGGCTGTGACGACGCAATCCAGAACAGTTCCAGCTGTGCCTGAAACCACGTCACCGGGCGGCGCACATGCCTCGCCATCAGTGCGCAAATTTGCCCGCGAGCTTGGTGTGCCCATTGAATTGGTTGTCGGTAGCGGCCCCAAAGGGCGGATTCTCGAAGACGATGTGCGGCAGTTTGTCAAAGGTGCGGTTGCCAAATCCCTGCAACCGGCGGTGCCCGCTGTGGCCGCAGAGGGTGCTGGGCTGGGCTTGATCCCCTGGCCCAAAGTGGATTTTGCCAAGTTTGGCGCGGTTGAAAGCAAGCCCTTATCGCGCATTAAAAAATTGTCGGGTGCCAATCTGCATCGCAACTGGGTGATGATTCCCCATGTGACCAATCATGAAGATGCTGACATTACCGACCTGGAAGCCTTGCGTGTGCAGCTTAATCGCGAGCACGAGAAAAAAGGTGTCAAGTTCACCATGCTGGCTTTTCTGATCAAGGCCTGTGTGGCGGCGCTCAAGCAGTTTCCTGAATTCAACGCTTCCCTGGAAGGCGATAATCTGGTGCTCAAACGCTATTACCATATTGGCTTTGCTGCCGATACACCCAATGGCCTGATGGTGCCGGTGATTCGTGATGCAGATCGCAAAGGCATCATTGATATCGCCCGCGAAATGTCTGAGCTGGCTGGCAAAGCGCGCGAAGGTAAATTGTCCGGTGCCGATATGCAGGGCGGATGTTTCTCAATTTCGAGCCTGGGCGGAATTGGCGGCACTTACTTCACGCCGATCATCAATGCGCCCGAAGTGGCCATTCTGGGCGTTTGCAAGTCAGCCATGAAACCAGTCTGGGACGGTAAACAGTTTGTGCCACGATTGATCTTGCCATTGTCTTTGTCTTACGACCATCGTGTGATTGATGGTGCATTGGCGGCGCGTTTCAACACCTATCTGGCCGCTGTACTGGCTGACTTCCGTCGGGTGATGCTCTGATTTGAGTGATTGAATCGCTGATTCACGATGCTGCTGGCCGTTTGGTCAGCAGCACAAATGTGTCAGTACGGTTTTTGCAGTAGAGCGCTTTGGCCTGGATGATGAGACATGTTTGCCAAGTTTGCCAATTGGCCGTGTCCCATCCGGTTGAATAGTGAGGGCAGTCGGCCCTCGTTGCGACAAAAACAAAAAGGTTTGGAAAATGAGTCAAATTATCGAAGTCAAGGTGCCAGATATTGGTGATTTCAAGGATGTGGAAGTTATTGAAGTACTCGTCAAGCCGGGCGATACGGTCAAGGTTGATCAGTCCTTGATGACGGTCGAATCAGACAAGGCCAGCATGGAAATTCCCAGTGCGGCTGCCGGAGTTGTAAAAGAAGTCAAAATCAAGCTGGGTGACAAGGTGTCGCAGGGCAGCCTGGCGGTCTTGATGGAAGTGGCCGAAGTGGTAGCGGCAAATGCGCCTGAAGCGTCGGTACCGGCTACTGCAACTGCCACCGGCAGTTCTGCGTCTGCAAAAACGGGTGAAACCATTCTGGCACCTGCCGCGACCTATGCCGGTGCGGTAGATGTTGAATGTGAGGTGCTGGTTTTAGGCGCTGGTCCTGGTGGCTATTCTGCTGCTTTCCGTAGCGCCGATCTCGGCATGGAAACTGTATTGGTGGAGCGTTATGCCACCTTGGGTGGCGTGTGTCTCAATGTGGGTTGTATTCCTTCCAAAGCCTTATTGCATGTCGCTTCGGTAATTGATGAAACCACTCACTTTGCCGATTTGGGTGTGACTTTTGCCAAACCTGAAATTGATATTGACAAGTTGCGAGCCCACAAATCCAAAGTGGTCGGCAAGTTGACGGGAGGATTGGCTGGCATGGCCAAAGCCCGTAAAGTCAAAGTGGTTCATGGTGTTGGTACTTTCATCGACCCGCATCATTTGCAAGTGCTGGCAACCGATGGCAGTAAACAGATTGTCCGGTTTGCCAAGGCGATCATCGCAGCGGGCTCACAAGCCGTCAAACTGCCATTCGTGCCTGAAGATCCGCGTATTGTCGATTCCACCGGGGCGCTCGAATTACGCTCTGTACCCGCACGAATGCTGGTGATTGGTGGCGGCATCATCGGGCTTGAAATGGCTACCGTTTATTCAACGCTGGGTGCCAGGATTGATGTGGTTGAAATGATGGATGGCCTGATGGCTGGTGCAGATCGGGATCTGGTCAAGGTCTGGCAAAAATACAATACAGGCCGTTTTGACAAGGTCATGCTCAAGACCAAAACGGTGGGTGTGGAAGCCAAACCAGAAGGCATTGCGGTGCGCTTTGAAGGTGAGCAAGCACCTGCTGAACCTCAGCTTTATGATCTGGTATTGGTCGCAGTGGGCCGCTCACCTAACGGCAACAAGATCGGTGCTGACAATGCTGGCGTGGCGGTTTCCGAGCGTGGCTTTATTGCTGTTGATAAACAGATGCGTACTAATGTGGCGCATATTTTTGCGATTGGCGATGTGGTTGGTCAACCGATGCTGGCCCACAAGGCCGTCCACGAAGCGCATGTGGCAGCGGAAGCAGCACATGGTGAAAAAGCCTTCTTTGATGCCAGCGTGATTCCATCGGTTGCCTATACTGATCCTGAAGTGGCTTGGGTAGGCGTGACCGAGGATGAAGCCAAGGCCAAAGGGATTGCCTTTACCAAAGGCATGTTCCCTTGGGCGGCGTCGGGTCGGGCGATTGCCAATGGTCGTGATGAAGGTTTTACCAAGCTGTTGTTTGACGAAGCTACGCATCGCATTATTGGTGGCGGCATTGTTGGCACGCATGCGGGTGACATGATCGGTGAAGTGGCTTTGGCGATTGAAATGGGCGCTGATATGGTTGATATCGGCAAAACCATTCACCCACACCCGACCTTGGGTGAGTCTATCGGTATGGCGGCAGAAGTGGCACACGGTACCTGTACCGACTTGCCACCGCAAAAGAAAAAATAAACTGTTGTGACGTTCTGAGTTCCATCAAGGCCGGATCAGATGACAATCATTTGATCCGGCTTTTTAGTTTGTGACGGGTGTTTTATTGCGTTTGCGGCAAAGCTTTGCCACACAACGGGCGCGCCGCCAGAGTTGCTTGAGCAGGCCGGCCGAATTTGAACGGGCGACTCGCCAATCATGAAACTGCTGTTTGATGGTCTGCAATCGTTGCCAGGCTGGGGTGGCTTTGAGCTGAGCGTAAAGGCGCTGCTTAAAGAGATCAAAGCGGGTGTAGAGCGTGGCAAACCAGCCAATACTGAGTAATTGGTTTTTGGTGAGGGTAAAGATCCGTGCGAGTACGGCAGTGCCGAGTAGTTTGGCCGCAATCAGAATGACCAGACCCAGGTTGATCCAACCGTGAGCGATCCAATAAGTCGCCAGTAAATTGACGGGTAACAGTGTGATAAAGGGGAGTGTGAAGCAGGCAAGGGCAGCATAGGGGGATAACTGGCCAAGCCAGCGCTCGATCTGGCTGAGTACCGGTAATTGACCGAGCCAGCTTAGTGCCAGGGAAAGTCGATCCCACAACCACTCTTCAAATAAAAGCGTTAGCGCTGCAATCCAGATCAAACTATTGATCAGCCATTTCTTCATCAAGACCTTTGCGGAGTGTTAACCATGGTTTAGGTGATAAAGGTAGCGTTTGGTTCAGTATGATGTGGAGACGGATTTGCTGGCGCTAAATAGAAAACGCCCACTTTTGTGGGCGTTTTACTTCATCTAAACCGGCAGACCGGTAAGGGATGATTATTTCTTTTTGGCAACAGCAGCTTGAGTTGCTTTTACTGCAGTGCTGGAAGCAGCGGCAAAGTTGGCTTCAGCAGCTTCAACAGCTTGTTTAGCGGCCTTGTTGATTGAGTCATAGGCATTGTTAGCAGCAGCAATTGCTGACTTAACAACGGCTACAGCTGTTTCTGAACCAGCTGGTGCATTTTTAGATGCGCTGTCAACCAGAGCGGAAACTTTTTTGCTGCTGTCAGCGATAGTGGCTTCGGCAACTTTAGTGAATTCGCTTTGTGCGCTAGCAGTAATGTCATACACGTGGCGGCTGTAAGCGGCCAGTTTTTCTGTCAAAGGCTGAACCAGGTTGGCTTGCAAAGACAGCAACTCTTGTACATCTTTAACAGACAGCAATGCATCAGCTTTGTCTTTTGACTCAGCGATGGTTTCTTTTACAACAGCCAGATTCAGTTCAACCAGTTTTTCAACACCTTCAAAAGCTTTGTGTGTCAGGCCGAAAAAAGTTTCGAGGTTGGCTTTATGAGCTGCTGCGAGTTGTTCAGGGGTAAAGAAAGACATGATTCCTCCGGTAAATTAATAGGGGTCAACAAAAAAACACTACACTTCACTTTACGAGGCCATTCAAGTCTGTGATCAGGGTACTGCACGTTTAGCGGCCTGCCGTATTTATTGCCATGCTTATTCACAAAATTAACTTTGTGCATCGCAACAATTTCAATTCTAGACATATTTAAAAGTTTGTCAATAGGTATTTGTGCGGTGCAACAAAAAACTTAATCCAGATCAAATTCTCGTGTACAAATTCGCATCTTTTTGGCTAAATCCAGCCTGTTTTTGACAATTGGACGTTTCTTGAAAGTCTTTTACAGCGATCATTTTGTCTTGCCATTACCTGTTGGACATCGTTTTCCGATGCTGAAGTATCGGATGTTGCGTGATCGTTTAAAGCAGGAAATACCGGCAATGGTGTTTGAAGAAGCCATTGCCGTTAGCGATGGTGTATTGGCGCTGGCTCATGACCCAGGTTATATCGATAGAGTGAATCAGGGCAAGCTCAGTGATGATGAAATTCGTTTAATTGGTTTCCCGTGGTCATTGGCTATGGTTGAGCGTTCACGCAGGTCGGCTGGCGCTACGGTGCAAGCATGCCGTCAGGCAATACAAGACGGTGTCTCAGCTAATTTGGCTGGTGGCACCCACCACGCATTCAGGGATCGGGGCGAAGGTTTTTGTGTTTTTAATGATGCTGCAATCGCTGCACGGCTGATGCAGACCGAATGGATCCAGCGAGTCGGGCAATCAAACCGTCAATCAAGCTGTAACGCTACCTTTAATGTGGCCATTATTGATCTGGATGTTCATCAGGGTAATGGGACAGCGGCAATTTTCAAAAATGATGAGAGCGTTTTTACGTTCTCTATTCATGGCGAACGAAATTATCCATTTGAAAAAGAATTCAGTGATATTGATATTGGCTTGCCAGATGAAACGGGTGATGCCATTTATTTGGCTGTCCTGGAAGAAAGATTGGCGCAGCTTTTTGAACGATTCAATCCCCATTTGGTCATTTATCTGGCGGGCGCTGATCCATCGGAAAATGATCGTCTCGGGCGCCTCAAATTGACTAAGGAGGGTCTGAAAAAGCGTGATTTGACGGTATTGACGCAAATGAAAGCGAGACAAATTCCGGTGGCAATTTGCATGGCTGGCGGTTATGCCAGATTGATTGACGACACGGTGGACATTCATTTCCAGACTCTTCAACTGGCGCATCAGTTTTTTGAGTCTGCCTAAATACTCCTGCATTCATATCAGATCAGAAAATCGCATTTAAAGTTGGCTTTGTCTTCATTTGCTTTAATTCATGTGCTTGTGAATTTTTAATTACTGAAGCCGGGTCAAACCAGCGCAGGTGAAATATTCAACTAGAAAATTAAATAAGTGATCTATGTAATTCATATTGCTAATTTTTTTTGTTTTGATACACTCCCATGGAGTAAATAATTCCTGGAATGGCAGTTTTAATTGTTAATTTATTCCTATAACAGGTTACTGTTTTGCCAGGAGTTTGCAACAGATGTAACTTCCCGCTTTATTTGCTTTACACACAACGGGGCGGATCGAGATCATATGCTCTTTGCCGTTATTGTGGAGTGCAGCTATGCTTCAAGGATCATTAAGCATGTCTAAATTAATTTCTTCGCGTCTATTTTGCCAATCTGCGACTCTGTTTTTAACGGGTGTGTTACTGGCGACCGGAGTGCAAGCCAAGACGGTACGTATTGCTAAACCCGCATCTGGCAGTAATCACATCATCAAGTCAGCCTATAAAACGACACCAGTGACTGCCAAAATCGGCATAGGACATATTGTTGCGACCAAGGTGACTCGCGAATCGTATAAAAAGGTCGTCATGGTGCATGGCCATGCACGAACCGTGACGGTATTGCGTGCCATTCCTGTTGCTGGTCTGATGATTGATCGGGAGCCTGCTACACCTAGCCTGGGGCATTTGATTGGTCTTGATCAAACAGAAGATCCGCTTGATCTGAAATCAAGTGCCGCGATTGTGATCGATCAGTCCAGTTCCAACGTGCTTTTGTCTAAAAATGCTGAAGCAGTCTTGCCTATTGCATCAATTACCAAACTGATGACTTCACTGGTGGTGCTTGAAGCCAATCTGCCAATGGATGAAATGATTGAAATCACGGATTCTGATATTGATCTGGAAAAGGGTACTGGTTCACGATTGAAAGTGGGGGCCGAATTAAGTCGTTCCGACTTGTTGCATCTTGCCTTGATGGCTTCTGAAAATCGCGCAGCTTCTGCGTTGGGTAGAAGTTATCCAGGTGGCTTGTCGGCGTTTGTTCGAGCGATGAATGCCAAGGCAGCGTATCTTGGGATGACAGGTACACATTACGTGGATTCAAGCGGATTATCCAGTCAGAACGTTTCCACCGCACAAGATCTGGCAAAACTGGTTAGAGCGGCTTATCAGCAGTCAACGATTCGTGAGTTTTCTACGAGCAGCTCCTATTCGGTGACGGTGTCAGGCCGCCCCTTGTCATTTCACAGCACTAACGGTCTGGTAGCCAGTCCGGACTGGGATATTGGTTTACAGAAGACCGGCTATATTTCCGAAGCGGGTAAGTGCTTGGTGATGCAGGTGAGAATTGCTGGCAAGCAAGTCGTGATGGTATTGCTTGATTCGCTCGGTAAATATACTCGTTTGGGCGATGCTGCACGAATCAGAAAATGGTTGGAAAGCCAAGGCTAGAGTGCCTTGGTTTTTTAATTGCTTATTTTGGTGCTTGTTTGTAGCCAAGTGCTGTTGAAATTTTCAGGGCTGATCGCTGTAGTTCTGACAGCCAGTCCTGCTGAAAACGGTCTGCTGGTGAAGAGATGGACAAGCCAGCAACCAGTCTGGTTGTATCATCAAAGATGCCAGCACCCATGCACTTCACGCCAATCTCAAGTTCTTCATTGTCTCGGCCATAACCTTCCGTTTTGACAGCTTCCAGTTCTTCTTCCAACTTGGTGAAATTGGTAATACTGTTTTTGGTATGACCTGCCAGTCCCGTTCTGGTGGCATATGCCCGAATTCGATTCGGTTCATCATCGGCCAGGAACAATTTGCCGGTCGAAGTTAAATGCAGGGGAGCCCGGCCCCCAATGGCTCTGACAACTTGCATACCTGAGCGCTCGCTGTAGGCGCGCTCAATATAGACAATTTCATCGCCTTGACGTACCGATAGATTGACCGTTTGACCCGTGAATTTGTGCAGATCACGCATTGTGCCGAGTGCCGCATCGCGTACAGAAAGCCGTTCCTTGACCAGATTGCCCAACTCAAGTAAGCGCATGCCAAGTCGGTAACTACCGGGTTCGGCACGATCAACGATTCGTCCGGAAACTAAATCATTCAAAATTCGGTGAGCTGTGGAGGGATGCAAGCCGCTTTCTTCAGAAAGTATTTTGAGGCTTACCGGATCTGCATGCCGAGACAGAATATCGAGCAGCAACATCAATCGTTCAATGACCTGAATACTGGTTTTGGAATCTACTATTTCTTTACTCATTTCATGCCCTGCTTAAGTGTTCCGACAATGCCAAATAGCATGCTATTAGTGGAGAGCTGAAAACGACTAATTAGCTTTACGTGGTTCAGAACTTTTATTTTTTATATTGTGAAATATAACCGCAATTTTGTAAGCTGGTCAATATGACATGGAAAGTCTTATTGGAGATAGTTGAAATCAATAGCTAAAATTTTGCAGTAACGCCGGTAAAAAACAGGACATCCGACTTCTTTTCATTGCCGGGAACCTGACCGCGGTATTTATGCAACAGACTGACCTGTAATCCCAGACCGCTGATCAGTTTACTGGTGACAGTCATCTCAAACAGGGAGCGATTGCCCTCACTACTGGTAACTTGAGGATAAATTGCCCAGCGTTGCCGAAAGATTGCTGAGTCGCTGAGTGTATAAGACCACTCATTGCCAATAAAACTCTCCATGCCTTTGTTGTCGGAGGCCACAATATTGTTTGTTACGGTATAGGCTACGCCGCTATATATATCCAACTGGTTGCGCTCATTGCGGATGAGTCGATATCCCAAGCCCGGGCCGATTGAATAACGTGAAGTGAGATCCTTATAAAGGTCTCGCTCAAGATCAACAGCCAGCAAAGTAAACCAATTATCATCAAAGTTACGTTCATAACGGCCTGATAACAAGCCACTGTTGGCTGATTCAACACCTTGGTTTTTGGCTCTAACAACTAAACCTCTGAGCAATAATTGGTCACGGTCGCGGGTTCGCAGTAAATCAACTTTCAAGGTTAATTGTGATGAGTTGGAATTACCGCGATTCAGACTCAAGCCACCACCAGCCGTACCAGTCCATTTACCTTTTTCACTGGCGGGAGTGATCGGCTTGAAGTAGGGAACGGTATTGTTGAGCGTTTGTTGGGCATATACCAAGCCGTTTGAGCCGATGTAGATGAGGCTAGTAAGAAAGAGGTGGCTTTTAAACGATATGAGCATGCGGATGTCCAGCATAGCCAGGGCAGGCCATGCCAGTGATTAAAAGTAGGGATTATTGAGCTGCTGGCGGTACATAGCCTTGGGCTGCATCGGCACCATCGCCGAAAAAATAATTATCCATTTGCCGTGCCAGATACTGTCGTGCCTTGGCATCGGCCAGGTTGAGACGATTTTCATTGACCAGCATGGTTTGATGTTTCATCCATTCAGCCCAGGCTTCTTTGGATACATTTTCATAAATCTTTTTACCCAATTCACCAGGATACGGTGCGAAATCAAGCCCATCAGCGTCTTTATTCAATTTGATGCAATGTACGGTTCTTGCCATGCTACTCTCCAGTTACAGTTTTTTGATTAATACTTGGGACTTGCGTTCCAGGCTATAGAATTTTTGTCGCTCATCAGGCAGATCAGTCACGCTGGCAGGAACAAAGCCCCGCTTGATAAACCAATGTGCGGTTCGTGTAGTGAGTACAAAAAGACGTTTCAGCCCAGCAGAACGAGCCCGCATTTCGATATGTTTTAACAGCTTTTCTCCATCGCCTGTACCTTGTGCTTCTGGTGCTACGGTCATACAGGCCAGTTCTCCGGTATCTGATCCAGGAAAACTATATAAAGCCGCACAACCAAATAACACCCGGTCATGCTCAATGACTGAAAATTTGTCGATATCGCGCTCAACTGCGCCACGACCACGCCGAACCAAAGTACCATCATTTTCCAATGGCTCAATCAGTTGGACGATGGCACCGACATCATCGATATCGGCTTCTCGTAACGACTCGATTTTTTCTTCCGAAATCATGGTGCCTACGCCATCATGCAAGAATAGCTCCAGCAGCACGCTGCCATCGATATTGAACGGTATGATATGGGCGCGCCGCACGCCGGCACGAATCGCATCAATGGAAAATTTGAGATAAAAAGCGTTATCAGTCAATAGAAAACCGGCAGTGAGTGCCCGTTGCGCGGCATCGACTGACATTTCTGCCTTGAAAACACCGTGCTCATCAGTAACACCCTCTGACTCAGTGATAAAGATGAGTTTTTCAGCGTTGAGCGCTATCGCCGCCTGAGCCGCCACATCTTCCATATTCAAGTTGAAAGCCTCGCCGGTTGGCGAAAATCCCAGTGGCGAGAGCAGCACAATGGCATTGGAGTCGAGTGCATGTCGAATGGCATCACTGGCGACCTTACGGACGATACCAGTATGGTCAAAATTAATACCATCCAGAATACCAACTGGACGGGCTGTAATAAAGTTGCCAGAAACGACACGAATGACAGCACCTGCCATGGGGGTATTGGGCAGTCCCTGGGAAAATGCGGCTTCGATATCAAGACGCAATTCACCGGCAGCTTCTTTCACGCATTCGAGGGCGGCGTCGTCGGTAATGCGTGTGCCATGCGAATAACATGACTCTATTTTTCGCAATTCCAGCTGCTCTTCGACTTGCGGGCGCATTCCGTGGACAATGACAATA
The DNA here is from genome assembly GCF_049675895.1 of Ampullimonas aquatilis. Lineage (GTDB taxonomy): Bacteria > Pseudomonadota > Gammaproteobacteria > Burkholderiales > Burkholderiaceae_D > Ampullimonas > Ampullimonas aquatilis. Next base: position 1,192,672 of record NZ_CP183834.1, read on the forward strand.
CGCATTCCCAGCGCTTGTAGTAGCGACAAGTCAAAAGCCAGTCCATTGAGGCCACCCGCCTTGACCAATTCCCCACAAAAGGCAACCACAAAAGTTTTGCCCCGAAATGCGTGGATGTAGGGGGCAACCGTTCTTAGCCAGTCAACAAATTGACTATGCGTGATGTCGCCCTGCAATTGCTGGGATGAGTTATCGGTGCCCGTCTGAGGCAGAGATGAGGAAGCAGTATCTTGATTCATGAGCCGATTATAATTTCGAATTCGTTATTGCCAGTATTCCAGAAGAACTCTTTGTCCAATAAACCTTCAATTACGCCCAAGACGCCGATTGACACTGGCGAGCAGCTGCTCAATCAGCCTGTCGTCAAGCCGCCTGATACCAATCGCAATGTCGTGCATCATACTCGACGGCATGAATCAAAACAGCCGCAGGCACGACAGGCTCAGACTGGTAATCCGGCACGCCCCCTCAACAAGCCATCTCAATCTCAACGTGTGCCGGTTTTCAATCCTGTGCCGCCATTGAGTTTTCCCGAGGCGTTGCCAGTATCAGGTCGTCGCGATGAAATCGCTCGTGCTATCAATCAGAATCAGGTCGTGATTGTTTGTGGTGAGACGGGTTCTGGCAAGACAACGCAGTTGCCCAAGATATGTCTCTTTATTGGACGCGGAGTAACCGGACTGATTGGTCACACTCAACCACGGCGGCTGGCAGCCAGTGCCACCGCTAAACGAATTGCTGAGGAACTGGGTACGCCCTTGGGTGAGAATGTTGGCTACAAGGTACGTTTTACCGATACCTTGAGCAAGGGTGCTGCCATCAAGTTGATGACCGATGGCATCTTGTTGGCTGAAACCCAGCATGACCCATTATTGCGTGCCTATGACACCATCATTATCGATGAGGCACATGAGCGTAGTTTGAATATTGATTTTTTACTGGGTTATCTGAAAGAGCTATTGCCCAGAAGGCCGGATCTCAAGCTCATTATTACCTCGGCAACCATTGATTCACAACGCTTTGCTCAGCACTTTGCCCAACATGGCAAGCCGGCACCGGTTTTTGAAGTATCGGGTCGGCTTTATCCGGTTGAAATGCGTTATCGCCCCTTTGATGAAGATAAGGATGAAGATGACAAAGCCTTGGACGTCTACGACGCCATTGCCGATGCAGTTGATGAGTTAAGCGGTGCAGGTCGCGGGGATATTCTGGTGTTTTTGCCAGGCGAGCGCGAGATTCGCGATGCGGCCGAAAAACTGCGGGGATCGGTTCGCCCGGGCACCGAAATTTTGCCCTTGTTTGCACGCTTGACTGCGCAGGAGCAAGAGCGGGTTTTTCATCCAAGTGGTGTCGGACAGCGGATAGTCTTGGCTACCAATGTGGCAGAAACGTCGCTGACCGTGCCAGGTATTCGTTATGTGATTGATACCGGTCTGGCGCGTGTCAAACGCTACAGCTATCGTAACAAGGTTGAACAGTTGCAGGTCGAGCCTGTCAGTCAGGCCGCAGCCAATCAGCGGGCTGGGCGTTGTGGTCGGGTGGCAGACGGGATTTGTATCCGGCTTTATAGCGAGCTTGATTTCAAAGGGCGTGCGCCATTTACCGATCCGGAAATTTTGCGTTCTTCACTGGCCCATGTCATTTTGTCGATGCAGTCCTTGCATCTGACCGATGTAGAGACTTTTCCTTTTATTGAAGCACCCAGCCCACGTGCGATAACGGATGGTTATCAGCTTTTGCAAGAACTGGGTGCAATGGATGAGGCGCGTCAGCTTACCCACCTGGGTAGGCAGTTGGCCAAATTGCCTTTGGACCCAAGGGTCGGGCGTATGCTGCTGGCCGCCAAGGAGCAACATTGCATCCATGAAATGCTGGTGATTGCCTCAGCACTGTCGGTGCAAGACCCACGTGAACGTCCGCTTGATAAACAGGAAGCGGCAGATACGGCGCACAAGAAGTTTGCTGACGACAAATCGGAGTTTGTCAGCTGGCTAAAAATCTGGACGTGGCATGAAGGATTATTGAATGATAAAAGTGACAAGGAATTAACCAATCGTCAGTTGCAGACCGAGTTGCGCAAGCATTTCATATCAAGCTCGCGTATGCGTGAGTGGCGCGATGTTTATAAGCAATTGCTGTCATTGGCGCAAGACCAGCAATGGTCACTCAATGATCGTCCTGCCAGTTATGAACAATTGCATTGCGCCTTGTTGACGGGCCTGTTGGGTAATCTGGGGTTTAAAACCGAAGAAGGTGGTCAGTATCTCGGAGCGCGTGGCATTAAATTTCAAATATTTCCAGGTTCTGCACTGGCTAAAAAAGGCGGGCGCTGGATCATGGCGGCGGAGCTGACAGAAACCACACGACTTTATGCTCGTTGTATTGCCCAGATTCAACCCGAGTGGGTGGAAAAGGTGGCCAGGCATCTGCTCAAGACCTCATTGGCTGATCCGCATTGGGAGAAAAAGGCACAACAGGTCATCGCCTTGGAGCGAGCTACCTTATATAGTTTACCGATTTACCTGAACCGGCGTATTCATTACGCAACCCGTAATCTGGCACATGCACGAGAGTTGTTCATTCGTGAAGGTCTTGTCACGGGTGAGTTTGAAAGTCGCTTGGCGTTTTATGCGCATAATCAAAAATTAATGGCCGAGATTGAACAGCTTGAACATAAGACCCGCCGGCCAGATGTGTTGGTTGATGAGGCCTTGATCTTTGCTTTTTATGATGCGCATCTGCCAGCCGATATTGCTCATACGCATGGTCTTGAACACTGGTATGCGCAGGCCAGTAAACATCAACCTGATTTGCTCAAGTTGTCACGTGATGATCTCATGCGCCACGAAGCGGCGGGTGTGACGTCGGACCAGTTTCCCAAGAGCATGGAGCATGCGGGTGTATTGATGTCATTGGCGTATCACTTTGAACCAGGCAATGTGCGTGATGGTGTGACCTTGACGGTGCCCTTGTATGCGCTCAATCAGGTCAGTGTGACGCGCTGTGAGTGGCTGGTGCCTGGCATGCTCAAGGAAAAGGTGCAGTTGCTGCTCAAGTCTTTGCCGCAAAAATTACGTCGTCATCTGGTGCCGCTGCCTGATTATGCGCAAGGTTTTTGTGAGCGCAGCATGCAAAGCAAGGCGCTACAAGACATGAGTCTGATTGATGCTTTGATCGCAGATGTGCGAGCGCAAACCACGCTCATGTTGAATTCTGCCGACTTCAAACTGGAAACCTTATCGGCGCATCATATGATGAACTTTCTACTGATTGATGAGCATGGCCGTCAATTGGGTATGGGGCGTAGTCTGGCAGCATTAAAGGCCGAGCATGGGCGCGAAGCGCAAGGTGCGTTTGCGCAGAAATTTTCGGCAGCATTGGCCGGGCAGGGTAAGGCTGGATTACAAACGCGAACCAGCACGTCATCAACCAATGAGACAGCCTCAGGTGCTGCGCCAACATCAGGTAAGTCGTCTGCCCAGCCACAGTCTGTTTTGCAAAGTACGGAATTAACTCAGGCATTGGAATCAGAACACATTGCGAGTTGGACCTTTGGTGTGTTACCCGAGTTACTGGAAATTCGGCGCGGTGGTTTGACTCTGATGGGCTATCCGGCCTTAAAGGATGCGCTCACACATTGCACGCTGGAAGTCTACGATGATCCTGATGAAGCGCGCCTGGTGCATCGGGCCGGGTTACGTCGACTGTTTGCCTTGAACCTGAAAGAGCAGCTTAAGGTGCTGGAAAAGAATATTCCCAACCTCACCAATATGGCGCTGCAATACCGCGATTTGGGTTCGCAGGATGAGTTGCGTGATCAATTGGTGGCCGTCACCCTGAATGAAAGCTGTTTGAAGGAACCATTGCCCTTGAATGCCGAGGATTTTGCTCAACGGATTATCGAGGCACGTTCACGCCTGGGCTTGCTGATTGCCGAAGTGTCCCGTTTGACGGCCAGTATCCTGACTGAATATGCGGCATTGCAACGCAAGTTGCCCCAAGTCAAAGCCAATAGGCCGGTTTTCGATGATATTACGAACCAGTTGCAGGCTTTGCTGCCTAAAGATTTTGTCCTGGTGACACCGTATGCGCAGCTGTCGCATTTTCCGCGTTACTTGAAAGCGGCGGTGATGCGAGTTGATAAATTCAAGGCTGATCCAGTGCGAGATCAGCAGCGACAGGCCGAGATGCAGCCGTTGTTGCAACAATGGCAACGGCAGGTCAGTGCGCAACGCAAGGGGGGCGGGCAGGTTGATCCTCGTTTGATTGAGCTGCGCTGGTTGCTGGAGGAGTTACGGGTCAATCTGTTTGCGCAGGAGTTGCGTACACCCATGCCGGTGTCGGTGAAACGCTTGCAAAAGGTATGGGAATCCTTGCAGCGTTAGAGGTTGAAAGTGCGCCGACCAGTCATGATTTTTTGATCACTTCGAGATGTGGCTTTTTGACGATTAAAGTGGGTGTATATTCATATTTGATAGGTCTTAGGCTAATATTATATAGGTACTTTAAATATACACTTGGGGTGTATATATTTGTGAGGAATCCAGATGCATTTGAAATTTTGCAAGACTCGCCAGGCCTTGGCGCAAAGTATTACTGCTACTTTAATTGGTGTCAGCATGCTGTTGGCTGGTCCGGTGCAAGCCAATGTGGTGGTGGTGTTGAACTCACGTGATGCCACTGTGAGTTTGCTGGATCAAACGACGCTGAAGGAAGTGGGTACTGTGCCAGTTGGCAAGGAACCCCATCATCTGATGGCAACACCCGATAACAAGTCACTGATTGTGGCCAGCTCGGTGGGCAATAAACTTTATTTTCTTGATCCTGTCACCGGGCAGCCCCAACGCACTGTCGACAATATTGTTGACCCTTACCAGCTCGCTTTTTCACCTGACCAAACACTCTTTGCCACGACGGCATTACGTCTGAACCGGGTCGATATCTATGGCTACGATGGTCAGAACTTTGTTCTCAAAAAACGCTTTCCCTTACCGGATACACCAAGCCATTTGGTCTTTGATGCCGAGGGCAAGTGGCTGTTTGTGACTCTGCAAGGCAATGACAAGATTGCCGGTATCAATGTACAGACTCAAGATGTGGTCTGGCAGATGAATGTGGGCAAACAGCCGGCTGGCATTACCATGACGCCTGACAACAAGTATTTGCTGGTAGGCATCATGGGCGAAAATTATGTCGATGTGATTGACTGGCGTACCCAAAAATCAGTCAAACATATCGAAACCGGCAATGGCGCGCATAACTTCCGTGCCATGGGCGATAAACGATTTGTGTTTGTCTCCAATCGGGTGGCCAACACCATTTCAAAAGTCGATATGCAAACCTTGACCAAGGTTGAAGACTATGCTGTGCCCGGTGGGCCTGACTGTATGGAAGTCTCGGCTGACCACAAGCAACTCTGGGCGACTTCGCGCTGGATCAAGCAGGTCAGTATTGTTGACTTGACCACTGGCAAGCTGGTCAATCAGGCACCGGTCGGACGCTCGCCGCATGGTGTCTATTTCTTTAACCGTGCTGCTAGTCAATAATTATTTTTACACGCATGCAACTACCATTTTTTGTCAGACAACTTCATTTAGCGATGGCCAGTATGGTTGTTGCCGGCATCATGACCTGGGTGAGTGCCAGTGCGGCGGATAGCTGCAATGGCACGGTCTATCTGACCATTGATACCGGCTCCATGAGCCAGGTTAAAACGATTGCCGATACGTTGAATCATTATCAGGTCAAGGCCACTTTTTTCATGGCCAATGAAAAAACGGTCAATGGTGATTATTCGCTTGACCCTGGTTGGGCTGACTACTGGAAGGCGCGTGTTGCCGAAGGCCACGCCTTTGGTACCCACACCTTTGATCATGTCTATATTCGTCGTGATGCGGCCAATGGTCATGTGATCGTCAAGCCGCAGTTTGGCGAACAGGCTGGCAAAGAGGTTGAATGGTCTGCCGCACAATATTGCAGTGAACTCAAACGCGTGGATTACCGCTTCAAACAACTGACCGGGCAGAGTATTGGCCCCATCTGGCGCGCACCAGGCGGCAAGCTCAGTCCCAATCTGCTAGCTGCCGGGCAGGCTTGTGGCTTTGCCCATGTGGGCTGGGCGCCTGCCGGTTTTTTGGGGGATGAGTTGCCTAGCGAAAGCTACCCCAATGATGTGCTGATCAACAAGGCTATTACCAATATCAAGGCCGGCGATATTCTGATGATGCATTTGGGTATCTGGTCGCGTAAAGATCCGTTTGCTCCTCATTTGGGCGAGTTGATTGTGGGTCTCAAGCAGCGGGGTTTGTGTTTTGATACCTTAAAGCATCATCCTGATTATCAGGCAGCCTTTGCCAAAGCCTCTTAAAATAACCTCATGCCATTTTGCGTTTAAGCCATTTTTATGAATGGTCCGACTCACCACCTTCGTCATGTCCCTCACCATCATTGAAACCTTTTTCACCTTTTTGCTTGTGCAAGTTGGCAATCTCGTTGCGCTGATTCAGGGGCAGTTGTTTGAAACTTTGGTTCAGCCAGCCATGTTCCAGCTGGGATTATCAGAGTACGTGGAAGCGGCCTTTGAGGGCACCGAGTGGTTTGTGATTGGTCTGCTGGAAATCAGTTTTCTGGCGTTGGTACTGCAGCCACTCGAAAAAGTTTGGCCAGTGGAGCGTAACCAGGATCGTCAATCGATTCGGATTGATATGCTTTATACCTGCCTGCATCGGCTCGGCGCTTTCACCCTGATTTTTTTCTTTTCCATTGATCCGTTGTTGGATCATCTCACGGCTTTCTTGCATCTTGAGGGTTTTAAACCATTCAACCTGGAAGATCTGTGGCCTGCTGTGACTGGGCATGCCTGGATCAGTTTTGTCATTTATCTGGTGGTGCTTGATTTTGTCGATTACTGGTATCACCGTGCCGAACATCAGTTTGACTGGTGGTGGAGCTTGCATAGTCTGCATCACAGTCAACGCAGCATGACCTTATGGAGCGATGATCGCAACCACCTGCTTGATGATCTGTTGCGTGATGTGACCTTTGCGCTGGTTGCCAATCTGATCGGCGTACCGCCCTCACAATTCATCTGGCTGGTCGTGTTGACTCGGGTATTGCAAAGCCTGCAGCATGCCAATTTACGCTGTTCATTTGGCTGGCTGGGGGAACGCTTGCTGGTTAGTCCACGCTTTCATCGTACTCATCATGCAATCGGTTTTGGTCATGAGGTTCATCATGACAAAATGGGTAGTACTGTTCGTGGCTGCAATTTTGGCGTATTGTTGCCAATTTGGGATATGCTGTTTGGCACGGCTGACTTTCGCAAAAATTTTGAAGCGACCGGTATTCGCGATCAATTGCCACCACCACTTGGTAAAGCACGTAATTATGGTCAAGG